>NZ_CBDRMZ010000006.1:0-174540 GCF_965345345.1 Microbacterium sp. bgisy189
ACCCAAACCCCACGACGCGCCGGACGCGCCCGCTACACGCTGACACTCCCGGACGCCGCCTGATGCCTCGTCTCACGGCTGCGCTCAGTGCTCACGAGTGGGTCGGGACGACCTGACGTTTCGTCACGTCGCTGCGCTCCTCGCTCAACGACCGAGAGACCGTCAGCGCAGAAGCATCGCCCGCCCTGGCTGCTCGAGCACATCGGAAACGTCGCGCAGGAACTTTGCGCCCTGCTCGCCGTCGACCAGGCGGTGGTCGAACGACAGGCTGAGGGTCATCACCTGGCGCAGGGCCAGCTCGCCGCGGTACTCCCAGGGCCTACGGTTCACGCCGCCGAGGCCGAGAATGCCGGCCTCCCCCGGGTTCAGGATCGGCGTGCCCGAGTCGATGCCGAAGACACCGAAGTTCGTGATCGAGAACGTGCCGCCGGTGAGGTCCGCCATCGACGCCTTGCCCGCGCGAGCGGTGGCGGCGAGGGCTCCGAGGGCGTCGGCGAGTTCGACGAGCGTCATCGCGTCGGCATCCTTCACGTTCGGCACGACGAGGCCACGATCGGTGGCCGCAGCGATGCCGAGGTTCACGAAGCGGTGCTGCACGATCTCGCCGGCCGCGTCATCCCAGCGAGAATTGAGCTCGGGATGCCGCAGCAGCGCGCCGCAGACCGCCTTCGCGACGACGGCCATCACGCCGATCCGGTGGCCTTCGAGCCGTCGATCCGCACGCAGCTCCTCGACGAGCTCCATCGTCGCGGTGACGTCGACCGTGTGGAACGTCGTCACGTGCGGCGCGGTGAAGGCACTGCGCACCATCGCGTCCGCGGTGTGCTTGCGGACCCCGCGGATCGGAATGCGGGTCTCGCGCTCCCCGGCGACAGGCACCGTGGTCGGCGCGGCAGGGCGGTCCGTTGCGGGCGCTTCGGGGCGGGGCGCCGCCCCCACCCGCTGCGCGTACGACTCGACGTCGTCGCGCGTGACGAGCCCGGTCGGGCCGGTCGGCTCGACGAGCGAAATGTCGACGCCGAGGTCTTTCGCGAGCTTTCGGACCGGCGGCGTCGAACGCGGACGCTCGAACCTCCCATCGTCTGCGACTGCGGGCGCGACCGCGTCGTGCGGTGCCGCTTCGAGGACGGCCGTGTCGGATACGGGCGCACGCGCACCTTGCCGCGCGCGACGCTGCGGCCGGCCGGCAGCACGGGGCGCCGCCCCGTAGCCGACGAGGTTCGGCTGCGCCTTCTCTTCGTCCTCAGTCTCCTCGGGGGCCACCGCGCCGGCGGCGTCGACTGCCGGCGCATCCTCGGGCCCCGCCTCACCTGCGACGTCGAAAGCGATCAGCACGTCGCCGACCTCGACGACATCACCGGCCGCGTGACGCAGCTTCGACACGGTTCCCGCGTGCGGAGAAGGCAGCTCGACGATGGCCTTGGCGGTCTCGACCTCGGCGATGGTCTGGTTCAGGGTGACGGTGTCGCCCTCGGCGACCATCCATTGCACGATCTCTGCCTCGGGAAGACCCTCACCAAGGTCGGGCAGGCGGAACTCGACGATCACAGGTCCACCCCCGACAGGCTGTGCGGGCGATCCATGACCCGGTCGACGGCATCCAGGATGCGGTCGAGGTCGGGCAGGTGGTGCTTTTCGAGCTTCGCCGGCGGATACGGGATGTCGTGCCCGGTGACGCGCTCGGGAGGCGACTCGAGGTGGTAGAAGCACTTCTCGGTGATGCTCGAGACGAGTTCAGCGCCGACACCGGCCTCGCGGGCGGCCTCGTGGGTCACGACGACGCGCCCGGTCTTGCGGACCGACGCGGTGACGGTGTCGTAGTCGACCGGCGACAGCGAGCGGAGGTCGACGACCTCGATCGAGATGCCGTCGTCCTCGGCTGCCGTCGCGGCATCCAGCGCGACCCCGACCTGTGCGCCGTAGGTCAGCAGCGTCACATCGGTGCCCTCGCGGGCGACGCGGGCAAGGCCCATCGGCGGCGCGTCGGCGATGTCGACGTCGAGGTCCACCTCACCCTTCGAGTGGTACAGCCGCTTGGGTTCGAAGAAGACCACCGGGTCGTCGCACGCGATCGCCTGGCGCAGCATCGTGTAGGCGTCCTGCGGGTTGGAGACCGCCACGACCCGCAGCCCGGCGGTGTGCACGAAGTAGGCCTCGGGCGATTCGGAGTGGTGCTCAGCCGCGCCGACGCCACCTGCCCACGGGATGCGGATCGTGATCGGCATCTTCACGTTGCCGCGGGTGCGGTAATGCAGCTTCGCGACCTGGCAGACGATCTGGTCGAAAGCCGGGTACACGAACCCGTCGAACTGGATCTCGACGACCGGCCGGAACCCGCGGTACGCGAGTCCGACTGCCGTGCCCACGATGCCTGATTCGGCCAGCGGCGTGTCGATGACCCGCTGCGCGCCGTACGTGTCGAGCAGGCCGTCGGTGATGCGGAAGACGCCGCCGAGCTTGCCGATGTCCTCCCCCATGACGAGCACCTTGTCGTCATCGGCCATCGCCCGGTGCAGTCCCGCGCCGAGCGCCTTACCCATCGTCATCGTGCTCATGACGCCGCCTCGAACCCGTCGAGGTACGCCGCGAACCGGGTGCGCTGCTCGTCCAGCCCGCGGTGCGGCTCGGCGTAGACGTTGTCGAGCACGGTGAGCGGCGCGCGTGTCACCGCGCCGAGCGCCGCCTCGCGCATGCCCGCGGTGTAGCGGTCGGCATCGGCCTGCACCTGCGCGACGAAGTCGTCGTCGAGCAGCTCCTGCGCGCGCAGGTAGGCCTCGAGGCGCGTGATGGGGTCGCGGCGCTTCCACGACTCGACCTCGTCCTTGGAGCGGTAGCGGGTGGGGTCATCCGACGTGGTGTGGGGTCCCATGCGGTAGGTGACGGCTTCGATGAAGACCGGTCCGCGCCCACGGCGTGCGTTGTCGAGGGCCCAGCGCATCGCCGCCAGGCACGCCAGCACGTCGTTGCCGTCGACGCGCAGACTCGGGATGCCGAAGCCGGGCGCCCGGCCGGCGATCGGGAACTTGGCCTGCACGGTGACCGGCTCCGAGATCGCCCACTGGTTGTTCGAGCAGACGAACACGACGGGGCTGCGGAACGACGATGAGAACACCATCGCCTCGTTGACATCGCCCTGGCTGGTCGCGCCGTCGCCGAAGTAGGCGACCGCGACCTGGTCGCCGCCGTCACGCTGGATGCCCATGGCGTAGCCGGTCGCGTGCAGCGACTGCGCGCCGATGATGATCTGCATCCCGGCCATGTTGAGGTCGTACGGGTCGTAGGTCGACAGTTCTTCGCCGCGCCACGCCATCACGGTGTCGGCGGGTTTCGCGCCGCGCGTGATGACGACCCCCACCTCTCGGTAGCTGGGGAAGAGGAAGTCGTCGTCGCGGCAGGCGCGGGCGGTGCCGATCTGCACGGCTTCCTGCCCCTGTGCCGGCGCCCAGAGGCCGAGCTGGCCCTGGCGCTGCAGCGCGATGCCCTCCGCGTCGGCACGCCGGGCGATCGCCATGTCGCGGTACAGGCCGCGCAGCGTGTCGGCATCGATCCCCTCGATCCAGCGGTCGAGGTCGGGGTCTGAAATCCGCTCGCCGTCCGGCGTCAGCAGCCGGGCGAGGTCATCGATGTCGGTCGCCTGATCGGCGGCCGGGGTCAGGGTGTGCGTCATCGTCGTCCCTCCAGATCGCGGCCCGTCGTCTTGTGGATGATCGGGGCCGGCTCCGTGCACCCGGCATCGTCGCCGGGATGCCACGAGGCTACGCGCGTGTCGCACCTCGCTCAAGCATTCGAGGTCGTCTTGAGCATGTTGCGCAGATCAGCCCGAATCACCGTGCTAATGTTTCGCACTATGGGCCCCCTTGATCACGTCGATCTCGAACTGCTGAACGCGCTCGCCGATGACCCACGCGCGACCGTCGTCGCACTCGCCGAACGCCTCGGCATGTCGCGCAACACGGTGCAGGCACGCATGGGCAAGCTCGAGCGCTCCGGAGTCTTCCTGTCGTTCGAGCGGGCGATGGCGCCGCAGGCGCTGGGCTACCCGATCGAGGCGATGATCGCCGTCCTCGTGCGCCAGGCCGACCTCCCCCGCATCACCGAAGAGCTCTCCCGGGTTCCCGAAGTCGTCCAGGCGCACGGACTCAGCGGTCAGGTCGACCTGATGGTGCGCGTCGCGGCGCGCGACACGAAGCACCTGTTCGACATCGACGCCCGCATCCTCTCGATCGACGGCGTCGAGCGCACCGAGACGTCGCTCGTGATGGGCGAAGTCATCGGATATCGGGTGCGACCGCTCCTGGAAGAGGCTCGACGGGAGCGGTGATCGGCCGGTCCGCATCACGACGGATCAGCAGCACACCCGCGAGGATGAGCGCACCACCGACCGCCTGAATCGGCGCCGGCGTCTCAGCCAGCAGCAGCCAGCCGAACAGCAGCGCGAACAGCACTTCGCTCAGGCCGATGAACGACGCGAGGCGTGAGCCGATCCGGGGCACCGCCATGACCCCCAGCGCGTAGCCGAGCGTCGTGCCGACGGCGCCGACCCATACCAGCGGCAGCCATGCCGGGACGGTCGCGCCCTGGAACGTGACCGTCGTGTCGAGGACGACGAACGGGATGATGCCGGTAGCGCCGAGCAGTGCCATCGTCGCGGCGCCGACCAGCAGGCCGCCGGCGGCGAGGGCGAGCGGCGGCAGCGTGTCACCTGTCCGCTCCGACATGACGAAGTAGACGCACACGCACAACGCCGCAGCCAGGGCCAGCAGCGTCCCCAACAGGTCGAACCGCGCACCGCCGATGTCGACGACGAGGACGAGACCGGCGACAGCGATGCCCGAGCCACCGAGCACGAGCCGCGACGGCACGCGTCTGGTGCGCATCCACACGAACGCGACGAGGAACACCGGCGCGAGGTACTGGATGAGCAGCGCGACAGCCACCGGCATCCGCTGCATCGCCGAGAAGAAGAAGAGCTGGCAACCGGCCACCGGGATGAGCCCGAACGCGAGGAGGGCGAGCCAGTGACGGCGCAGGAACCCGCGCTGCCGGATCGCGGCTCGCACGAGCGCCGGTGAAAGGATGAGCCCCGACAGGCCCATGCGTACCGTGAGCACGGCCGACAGTGACCACCCGGCTTCCAGCAGCGGCTTCACGAGCGGGCCGCTCGATGCGAACGCGAACGCGGAGACGACCGCCATCACGATTCCCGCCGTCGCGACGCGGGAGACGGGCGCGGCGATGGTCGGGATGGCGGCGGTGTGCGACATCGGCGGTCCTCGTGCTCGAGTGCTGCTCAGGGGATGATCTGTCAGGAGTCAAGTATGCATACACTCGTGACAGCTAAGCTGAGAGTACTGCCCGCCACCGTCAGGAGTCAATATGGTTTTCGGTCGTGACACGGAGCTCTCGCTGCGTGCCGCCGCCTCGCTCGTGAACACCCTCCCCGGCATCGACTTCGACGGGGCCGACGGCATGGCCTCTCCCGCCGATCTCCAGGCCTGGCTGCAGGAGTTCCCGTACACCGGTCGCATGCGCCGGGACGACGCCGAAGTCGCCGCCGTCCGCGAGATTCGGGTGCGCCTGCGGCAGCTGTGGGACGTCGAGCGCGACGATGCGGTCCCGCTCGTCAACACGATGCTGCGCGACGGCGAAGCACTCCCCCAGCTGGTCATCCACGACGACTACGACTGGCACATCCACGCGACCGACAGCGAGGCCGACCTGTCGATGCGCATCCTCGTGGAGGCCGCGATGGCGTTCGTCGACGTCATCCGCGCAGACGCGTGGGACCGCGTGCGTCGCTGTGAGGCAGACGACTGCGGAGCCGTCTACGTCGACTTCTCCAAGAACGGATCGAAGCGCTACTGCGACACCGGCAACTGCGGCAATCGCATGAACGTCATCGCCTATCGGAAGCGGAAGTCCGAAGAAACCGCCTGATCGCGGTCGCCGCCGGCTGTGGCGTCTCGTAGTGGATCAGGTGACCGACGCCTGCGATCTCGACGAGCTCGGCGTCGGGAAAGAGCGTCTGCAGGTGACGCTCGGCCTCGATGGGGGTGATGTCGTCCTTCTCGGCGGCCACGAGCAGCGTCGGCTGCGCGATCTGCGGAGCGAAGGCGCGCACGTCGTTCGACACCGACGCCACGAACGCGTCGTGCAGCACGTCGCGGTCGGCGAAGCGCGAGAAGTAGGTGTCGTGCTGGTCGTGGATGAACGCACGAAGATCGCGGTCACGCGTCTTCGCCATCGACACGCTCATGACGCGCACGATGAGTCGGCTGCGCAGCAGCGCGTCGCCGAGTCGACGCGGCAGCCGCGCACCAGCCCAGTAGTAGAAGACGGCGAGGCGCGTGAGGATGCCGCGCGGTCCCTCGAGCGCCGGCGCGCCGATGGGATTGACGAGCACGACGCGAGGAGCGGGCAGCCCTGCGGCGACCGCGGCCGAAACGACGATCGAGCCGAACGAGTGCCCGAGTATGTCGGCGCCGGGGGCGACCGCTGCGGCGAACGCGGTGAGCCAGTCGGCGTACGCCTGCACAGTGTGGCGCGTGCCAGGCAGCGGCGGGGTCTCACCGAATCCGGGAAGATCGGGCGAGATGATGCGGATGCCGTCGAGGTGCGCGACGACCGGCTCGAGGCCGTGGTGCTCACCGCGGAAGCCGTGCACCGCCAGCACGGTCTGCTCGGCGTCGTCGTCGCCGTAGACCCAGTACGCCGTCGTCGATCCGAACACCTCGACCTCACGACGGACGACGGGGATCGCCTCGAGCAGTCCTGCATACGGGTTCGGCGCGGTCACCCTTCGAGTGTACGAGCACGGCGTGGCCTCGGCCGTGATGTCGGCGGCCCCGCATAACGTCGAAGGCATGGACACGTGGGTCGCCGAGACGCTGCCGCTCTGGCACCCCGAGGCACCGGCGTGGTCGCGCGTCGTCGGCGTCTTCGACCTCGAGACCACCGGCATCGACGTGACGACGGATCGCATCGTGACGGCGCACGTCGGACTGCTCGGCACTGGTGGCGTCATCCACCGCACGGGCGACTGGCTCGCCGACCCCGGCGTCGAGATCCCCGAGGGCGCCACCGCCGTGCACGGCATCACCACCGCGCACGCCCGCGAGCATGGCCGTCCCGCGGCGGACGTCGTCGCCGAAGTCGTCCAGGCGCTCGAGCAGCTGTTCGACGCCGGCATCCCGGTCGTGGCATACAACGCCCCGTACGACTTCTCGTTGCTCAAGTACGAGGCGTTGCGGCACGGTGTGACCCCGATCGCGGATCCGTCGCCGGTGATCGACCCGCTCGTCATGGACAAGGCATTCGATCGCTACCGGCGCGGCAAGCGCACCCTCGAGGTGGTCGCGGCGCATTACGCGGTCGCGCTGGACGGCGCGCACGACGCGTCTGCCGACGCGATCGCCGCCGGTCGGGTGGCGCAGGCGATCGCCGCGCGCTTTCCGGTGCCGCCCACCGCGCACGAGCTGCACACCCGCCAGATCGGCTGGGCACGCGCGCAGGCCGCAAGCCTCACCGAGTACTTCATCAGCGTCGGTCGGCTCGATCCCGATGACACCGTGGACGGCAGCTGGCCGATCCGCTGACACCCGTCATTGCAGAGGTTCGTCGGCGTCCTCGACGGAGATCGACATGACGCCCGTGTATGGATTCGCGAAGACCGAGACCGCGGCCCACGGACCGTCAGCCTCATCGACGATGTACTCCGTCTCAGCCCCCTCCGTCTCCGATTCCACTTCGTCCGACACGACGACGACCGGGGCTATGCTGAACTCCGCGCTCAGCCCGTTCTCCTCGACCTCGTCGGTCGCGCCGCACACGATCATCGGACCAGCCTCACGGACATCGATCGCGAGGCACGTCTGCGCACCACGAGCCTTCGTCCCCGCCCACACGACGGTTTCACCGGTCGCGGCGAGGAGTCGCGGCGCGTCATCCCATCCCGGCTGCGCATCGAGGAGACGGTCCTCGCTGGCCGCCGTCGCGGCGCCCGAACTGCCGGACGTCTGCAGCAGCGCGCCCTCGCTGTTCGACGTCGACGTGTCGTACGTGATCGTCGGCGTAGGTGCGGCATCCGAGGCCTGTGGCTGGACGAACGCGCCGAGGAAGTAGCCGCCGAGGGCCGCGGCCGGCACGAGCGCCGCGAGCGTGATGAGCGCGACGCGTGTCACCGTGCGGTTTCGCGCGGCCGACTCGCCCGCCGGGGTCGGCGCAGTGGGCTCGCGCGACCCATCGTCACGTGAGGTCGCGTCATTCGCCGTCGCCGGCAGCGGACGAGGCCCCTCGCCTCCGCGCGAACGCTCGAGTCGGGCGAGGCGTTCGACGTCGGCATCCGTCAGTGGCGCACCGCCAGGACCGTACGCACGGGCCCGGAGCGCCTGCAGTTCGTTCTCACCCACGCGCCCAGCATCGCACGTCGCACGCGTGGGGACGACGAAGGCCCCGCCGGAGCGGGGCCTTCGAGGACGGCTGCTTACTTGCTGCCGAAGTTCTTGAAGCGCTGGTTGAACTTCTCGACGCGACCGGCCGAGTCCATGATGCGCTGCTTGCCCGTGTAGAACGGGTGCGAAGCCGATGAGATCTCGACGTCGATGACGGGGTAGGTGACGCCGTCGAGCTCGATCGTCTTCTCGCTGGTGACCGTCGACCGGGTCAGGAAGGTCTCGCCGGAGCCGAGGTCGCGGAAGACGACCGCGTTGTACTCGGGGTGGATGTCAGTTCGCATGATGGTCCTTCGCCTGATGCCCTGGTTTTTGCCAGGAGGGATTGAAGTCTGCGGTGCGGAGCGCACCAAAGAGCGATTCTATCAGGCTCGCGGGGCAGTCGGAAACCTCGTCAGGAGGCGGCACGCGCGGCGAAGCGGCCGCCGTCTTCGCTGAGTGCGATCGGCACCCCGAAGGTCTCGGTGAGCGCCTCTGCCGTCAGGGTCTCGGCGATCGGCCCCTGCGCGACGACCTTGCCGTCGCGCAGCAGCAGCACGTGGGTGAAGCCGACGGGGATCTCTTCGACGTGGTGGGTGACCATGATCATCGCCGGCGTCGTCGGCTCCTGTGCGTAGCCGCCGAGGAGCGAGAGCAGCTGCTCGCGGGCACCGAGGTCGAGGCTCGCGGTGGGCTCGTCGAGCAGCAGCACTTCGGGGTCGGTCATGACGGCGCGCGCGATCTGCACACGCTTCTGCTCACCGTCCGACAGGGTCCCGAACGTGCGATCTGCAAGATCGTCGAGGTGCCATTCGGCCAGCACGCGACGCGCGCGGCGCTCGTCGATGGACTCGTAGTCCTCGTTCCAACGGCCGAGCACCGAGTACGCGGCCGTCAGCACGACATCGAGCACGGTCTCGTCCTGCGGCACGCGTTTGGCCATCGCGGACGAGGCGAAGCCGATGCGCGGGCGCAGCTCGAACACGTCGGTGTGCCCCATGACCTCATCGAGGATGCCGACGATCCCCGAGGTCGGGTGCATCAGCGTGGCCGCGAGCTGCAGCACGGTGGTCTTTCCCGCTCCGTTGGGCCCCAGGATGACCCAGCGCTGATCGTCGCTGACGGTCCACGAGACCTCATCGACGATGTTGCGGGCGTTGCGGCGGACGACGACGTCGGCGAACTCGAGGACCTGCGGCATGTCGTCCAGCCTATCTGCAGGGCGAGGTCAGTTGCCGGTCACCTCGCGGTAGAGCTGCACCGTGGCGTCGGCGATCGCCGCCCAACTGAACGCCTGTGCCGCCCGCTCGCGCCCGGCCTCGCCGTAGGCGCGGGCACGGTCCGGATCGGCGACGACCTCGGTGAGCGTCGCGGCGAGATCGGCGACGAATCGGTCAGGGTCGGTGGGGGTGCCGGTGCCGTCCTGCACTTGCTCGATGGGCACGAGGCGCCCCGTGACGCCGTCGACGACGACTTCGGGAATGCCACCCGTGGCGGTGCCCACGACGGCCGCACCGCACGCCATGGCCTCGAGGTTCACGATGCCGAGCGGCTCGTAGATCGAGGGGCACACGAACGTCGTCGCAGCCGTGAGGATCGCGCACAGCTGATCGCGCTGCAAGAACTCCTCGATCCACACGACGCCCTCGCGCTGGCGCTGCAGCCCGCGCACGAGCTCTTGCACCTCGGCCATGATCTGCGGAGTGTCGGGCGCGCCCGCGCACAGCACGATCTGCACCTCAGGCGGCAGCAGTTCGGCAGCACGCAAGAAGTACGGCAGCCCCTTCTGCCGCGTGATGCGACCCACGAACACGACCGAGGGCCGGGTGGGGTCGATGCCGTGGGCGGCGAGCAGGGCAGGGTCGTCGACGGGGCGCCACGAGTCGATGTCGATGCCGTTGTAGATGACCCGCACCTTGTCGGGGTCGAGGGAGGGATAGCTGCGCAGGATGTCCTTCCGCATCCCCTCGCTGACGGCGACGACCGCTGCGGCGCCTTCATACGCGGTCTTCTCGATGTAGCTCGAGACGGCGTAGCCGCCGCCGAGCTGCTCGGCCTTCCACGGCCGCAACGGCTCGAGCGAATGGGCTGTCACGACGTGCGGGATGCCGTGGAGGAGCCCCGCAAGGTGCCCTGCGAAGTTGGCGTACCAGGTGTGCGAATGCACAACGTCGGCGCCGGCGACGTCACCGACGATCTCGAGGTCTGTGCCGAGGGTCTGGATGGCGGCATTCGCCGTCGACAGCTCGGCGGGCACGCCGTACGACGCTGTATCGGCCTCGTCACGCCCAGCGCCGAAAGCGCGGACCTGCACCTCGATGCGCTCCCGGAGCGCCTTCACGAGCTCGGTGGCGTGCACGCCCGCTCCCCCGTAGATCTCCGGCGGATATTCCTTGGTGACGATGTCCACTCGCATGGTTCGAAACCTAGTACAGACGACGGATCGGGGCCTAGTGTGGGGAACATGCCAGCCCCGAAGGTCTTCGGAATCATCCTCGCCGGCGGCGAGGGCAAGCGACTCATGCCCCTCACGGTCGATCGGGCCAAACCTGCAGTGCCGTTCGGCGGGCAGTATCGGCTGATCGACTTCGCGATATCGAACCTGATCAATTCGGGTCTTCGCCAGATCGTCGTGCTCACGCAGTACAAGTCGCACAGCCTCGACCGTCACGTCTCGCAGACCTGGCGTATGTCGGCGCTGCTGAACTCGTACGTCGCGTCGGTACCGGCGCAGCAGCGACTGGGAAAGCGATGGTTCTCGGGTTCGGCCGATGCGATCCTGCAGTCCCTCAACCTGATCCACGACGAGAAGCCCGACATCGTGATGGTGATCGGCGCCGATCACGTCTACCGCATGGACTTCGACCAGATGCTGCAGGCCCACATCGAATCGGGCGCACGTGCGACCGTCGCCGGCATCCGTCAGCCGATCGGACTCGCGAACCAGTTCGGCGTCATCGACGTCGACCCCGAAGACGGCACGTCGATCCGCGAGTTCCTTGAGAAGCCGCAGAACCCGACAGGACTGCCCGACAACCCGAACGAAGTGCTCGCGTCGATGGGCAACTACATCTTCAACACCGATGCCCTCATCGAAGCGGTGGAATCCGACGGCGAACTGCCAGCGAGCAACCACGACATGGGCGGCGACATCATTCCCTATTTCGTGAACCGCGGCGAAGCGGCCGTCTACGACTTCAAGGCGAACGACGTGCCGGGATCGACCGCGCGCGACAAGGACTACTGGCGCGACGTGGGCACGATCGAGTCGTTCTTCGACGCCCACATGGACCTCATCTCGACGCTGCCCATCTTCAACCTGTACAACATGGACTGGCCGATCCACTCGCAGGCCGTCAACTCGCCGCCCGCGAAGTTCGTGCGCGACGGCGTGGGCCGCATGGGCAACGCGATCGACTCGATCGTCTCGCTCGGCTCTGTGCTGTCGGGCACGCACCTGGAACGCAGCGTGGTCGGGCCGTGGACGCTGTCGGGCGGCGGATCGACGATCACCGACTCCGTACTGTTCGACTACGTCAACGTCGGCGCGGGTGCCCGAGTGCATCGGGCCATCCTCGACAAGAACGTCACGCTCGAACCGGGCGCGACGGTCGGTGTCGACCGTGAGCGCGACCTCGCACGGGGGTTCACGGTGACCGACACCGGCATCACGGTGGTGGCGAAGGGCGTGCACGTCACCGCCTGAGCGGCACGCTAGCGTGGTGGGGTGCCTGACGCCCGCTTTCTCGTCGTGTTCGACGCCGATTCCACGCTCATCCGCAACGAGGTCATCGAACTGATCGCCGACGAGGCGGGCCGCGGCGCCGAGGTGGCTGCGGCCACCGAAGCCGCGATGCGCGGCGAGGTCGATTTCGCGACGAGTCTGCGTTCGCGTGTCGAGGCGCTCGCCGGGGTGCCGGTCTCAGCGTTCGAGCGGGTCCGTTCCCGGATCGAACCGACCCCGGGCGTGCGCGAGCTCATCGAGGCGATCCATGCGCGCGGCGGCGTCGCAGCAGTCGTTTCCGGCGGCTTCCACGAGATCCTCGACACCGTCGCCCCCGATCTCGGCATCGACGTGTGGCGCGCGAACCGACTTGCGGTCGCCGGCGGCATCCTGACGGGCGTCGTCGACGGACCGATCGTGGATGCCGAGGGCAAAGCAGCGGCGCTCCGCGAGTGGGCGGGCGCGAACGGTGTGCCGATCGCGCGCACGATCGCGATCGGCGACGGCGCGAACGACCTTCGCATGATGGCTGCGGCCGGCCTCGGCATCGCGTTCAACGCGAAGCCGGCGGTGCGTGCGCAGGCAGACGTGGTGATCGGCCCGATCGACTTGGCAGAAGTGATCCCGCTCCTCCCCTGATCCGACGCCTCTCAACGACGCGGTGGCGCGCACCGGTCGATGACCGAGCGTTCCCCGGTCGTTGAGCGAGCGTAGCGAGACGAAACGCGCGCTCAGTGCCCCATGCCGAGGCCGCCGTCGACCGGGATGACGGCGCCGGAGATGTACGCGGCATCCTCACCCGCGAGCCAGGTCACGACTCCGGCGACCTCGTCTGCCGTCGCGAAACGGCCCGCCGGAATGTTCTTCTTGTAGTCGGCCTGCGTCGCTTCGGGAAGCTCAGCGGTCATGTCGGTCTCGATGAAACCGGGCGCCACCACATTCGCCGTGATGCCGCGGCCGCCGAGTTCACGCGTGAGCGAGCGTGCGAACCCGACGAGCGCCGCCTTCGAGGACGAGTAATTGATCTGCCCCGCAGAGCCGTAGAGGCCGACGACGCTCGAGATGAGGATGACGCGACCCCACTTGGCCTTGAGCATGCCCTTCGAGGCACGCTTGACGACGCGGAACGTGCCGCCGAGGTTCGTCGAGACGACCGAGTCGAAGTCCTCCTCCGTCATGCGCAGCAGCAGGGTGTCTTTCGTGATGCCTGCGTTGGCCACGACGATCGTTGGCGCACCGAGTTGCTGCTCGACTTCGGTGAAGGCCACGTCGAGCGATGCCGCGTCGGTCACGTCGGCTCGAACCGTCAGGGTGCCCTCGGGGCCCTCACCGGAGCGGGCGGTCACGGCGACGCGGTACCCGGCTGCGACGAAGCGCTCCGCGATGGCACGGCCGATGCCGCGGTTGCCGCCGGTGACGAGGACGACGCGATCACTGGACATGGTGGAACTCCTCGAATGACGTGCTGAGAACCCGTTCAGCCTAGTCGGGTCGCCGAGCGCACCGACGATAGGCTGGCGTCATACGAGTTTGGAAAGGGGGACGCTCATGAGCGATCCGAACACCACCCCGTCGGGAACGCCCGACTCTCAGCCCGCCGCGGATTCCGGCGTGATGCCGCCCGCACCGCCGGCAGCACCCGCCGCCCCGGGGTACGCCGCTCCGGCATACCCCGGCTCGGCCGCACCCGCAGCGACCCCGCCGTCGTACCAGGCGCCCGGGTACCCGCAGGCGGCACCCGCCTACGGCGCCGCGCCCGCCTACGGTGCAGCACCCGGCGCGTACGGCGCGTACCAGAGCGGCCCGAAGACGAACGTGCTCGCCATCGTCTCGATGATCGCATCGATCGTCGGGTTCGTCCTGATCCTGCCCGTCATCGGCCCGATCGCCGGCGCCATCATGGGGCACATCTCCCTCGGTCAGATCAAGCGCACGGGTGAGAACGGCCGCGGCATGGCCCTCGCCGGTGTCATCGTCGGCTGGGTCGGCATCGGGCTGCAGGTCATCGGCATCATCGCCTGGTTCTCGCTCATGGCATGGGCCGTGTCGCAGGGCTCGGGCTCGTACAGCTACTGACGCCGACGTGAGCCGCCTGCGAGCGTAGGCTGGAGTGACCGTGAAGCACTCCTCCTCGCCGCAGTCGGCGACCTCGATTCCCCGCGCACCGCGGGACGACGCGCACGCGCGCATGACGAAGTACTTCATCATGATGAGCGTGCGCGTCGGCTGTTTCGTGCTCATGGTCGTCATCACCCCGTATGGCTGGCACACCGGCATCCTCGCGGTCGGCGCCATCCTGCTCCCCTACATCGCCGTCGTCGTCGCCAACGTCGGGTCCGATTCGCGCCCGGTGCGGGCAGTCCCCCCAGGGCGTGAGATCGAGGCATCCGCGCCCCCCGCCGACGCACCCGAGCCAGAATCCGTCATCCGCATCACCGAGACGAAGCCGGAATCGCAGTCGCGTCCCGCGCCCGAAACACCCGACGCACCGCGGCAGGGCGACGCATGACCGGTGTCGTCTGCTCGCGCGCCGGATGCCGTGACATCGCGACGTGGCAGGTGGTGTGGCGCAACCCTCGCATCCACAGCGCCGATCGCCGCAAGATCTGGACGGCCTGCGATGCGCACGTCGACTATCTGCGCGACTACCTGGCCGCACGGGACTTTCCCGTCACGGTCGAACCGTTCGATCCGGCGGCCGCCTCGTGAGCGGCAATCGCATCGCCCGGTGGGCCGGGTACGTCGCATTCGCGATCGTGTTCGCGGTCGCGTGCGGGTTCTTGTCGAATTGGCAGTTCTCACGGTCAGCCGAACGCAATGCCGAACTTGCGCTCATCGCCGCGAACTACGACGCCGATGCCGCCCCGCTCGATGAGCTCGTGACGGCAGACGGGGCGCTCAGCCCCGAAGACGAATGGCGCCAGGTCGAGCTCGTCGGCACCTACCTCCACGCCGACCAACTGCTCGTGCGCAACCGCCCGCACGGTGGCACGAGCGCCTTCGAGGTGCTCGTGCCGTTCCGTCTCGAAGACGGCCGCGTCGTGATCGTCGACCGGGGTTGGGTGGCTCCCGGCAAGGAGCAGCCTGAACCGGATGTGATCCCGGCAGCCCCCGAGGGCACCACGACGGTCGTCGTGCGGCTGCGTGAGACGGAGCCGTTGCCGTCCTCGGGCCGATCGGCGCCCGACGGACAGGTTCCGACGATCCACGTGCCGACCATCGCCGAGACCATCGAGGAGCCGACGACCCTGACGGGGCTGTACGGGTTGATGGTCGCGGAACAGCCGGCACCTGCCGAGCGCCCGCAGGCGCTGGACCGCCCGTCGGATGACCCCGGTTCACACTTGTCGTATGCGATCCAGTGGATCCTGTTCGCCGTCATGGGATTCGGGTTCGTCTGGTACATGATCCGCACCGAACGTCGGCACCGCCGCGAAGAGGCCGAGGGCCGCGCTCCGAGCGAACCCAAGCGCCGCCGAGATCGCGACATGCAGGAAGAGGATGAGCTGCTCGACAGCGTCCGGTGACGGTTCAGGCCAGCGTGCCTGACCGCGTCACGCGAGAGTGATCAGGTCGATGTAGTCGCGCCCCCAGATGTCTTCGACACCGTCGGGCAGGATGAGCACCCGCTCGGGGTTGAGCGCCTCGACGGCGCCCTCGTCGTGCGAGACGAGCACGACGGCGCCTTCGTAGTGCGCGAGGGCACCGAGGATCTCTTCGCGGGATGCCGGGTCGAGGTTGTTGGTCGGCTCGTCGAGCAGCAGCATGTTGGCCGACGACACGACGAGGGTTGCGAGTGACAAGCGCGTCTTCTCGCCGCCCGACAACACGCCCGCGGGCTTGAGGACGTCGTCGCCCGTGAACAGGAACGAGCCGAGCACCTTTCGCGCCTCGGTCGCGTTGATGTCGGGCGCGGCCGACATCATGTTGTCGAGCACGGACCGGCTGACGTCGAGGTTCTCGTGCTCCTGCGCGTAGTACCCGATCTTCAGGCCGTGACCGGGCTCGATGATCCCGGTGTCGGCCTTGTCGACGCCCGCGAGGATGCGCAGGAGCGTCGTCTTTCCGGCGCCGTTGAGGCCGAGGACGACGACCTTCGAGCCGCGGTCGATCGCAAGGTCGACGTCGGTGAAGATCTCCAGCGACCCGTACGACTTCGACAGGCCGGAGGCCATGAGCGGCGTCTTGCCGCACGCCGCGGGCTTGGGGAAGCGGAGTTTGGCGACGCGGTCCTCCTGACGCACGTCCTCCAGCCCGGAGAGCATCTTCTCGGCGCGGGCGACCATCTGGTGCGCGGCGGCGGCCTTCGAGGCCTTCGCACCGAAGCGGGCGGCCTGCAGCTGCAGGGCCGTCGCCTTCTTCTCGATGTTGGCGCGCTCCTTCTTGCGGCGCTCCTCATCGGCCACCCGCTGACGCAGGTAGTTCTTCCAGTTCATGTTGTAGACGTCGATGACCTGGCGGTTCGCGTCGAGGTAGAAGACGCGGTTGACCGTTTCGCCCACGAGCTCGACATCGTGGCTGATGACGATGAGCCCGCCCTTGTAGCCCTTGAGGAACTCGCGCAGCCACACGACGCTGTCGGCGTCGAGGTGGTTGGTGGGCTCGTCGAGGATCATCGTCTGCGCGTCCGAGAACAGGATGCGGGCCAGTTCGATGCGGCGGCGCTGACCGCCGGAGAGGGTTTTCAGCGGCTGGTCGAGGATGCGGTCGGGCAGCGAGAGGTTGTGCGCGATCGAGGCGGCTTCGGCTTCGGCCGCGTACCCGCCGAGTGCTTCGAACCGCTCGGTCAGGTTGCCGTAGCGGCGCATGGCCTTCGCCGCGACATCGGCGTCATCGTCACCCATCTGGTGCGACGCCTCGTGCATCTGTAGGGCGAGCGTGCCCAGGCCCCTGGCATCCAGGATGCGGGTGCGTGCGAGCATCTCGGGGTCGCCCGAACGAGGATCCTGCGGGAGGTAGCCGAGTTCTCCAGAACGGTCGACGCCGCCCTCGCTGGGCAGCAGGTCACCGGCGAGCACCTTGGTGAGGGTGGTCTTGCCGGCGCCGTTGCGTCCGACGAGCCCGATCTTGTCGCCTGGTGAGACGCGGAACGATACCTCCGACATGAGCACGCGTGCGCCCACGCGGATCTCGAGGTCGTGCACGGCGAGCACAGCAGACGTCCGTTCGTTCAGAGTTGGGATGCGGCCGACCGGCCAGCATCCGAGTCTACCGGCCCGCAGCCCGCCCGGCCTGCGTGACCTTCCAGACGCCGGCGAGCGCCTACCCGCGCTTGCGCTCGCGGTGCGGCACCTCGTCGGTCATGTCCTCCAACTCGACGCCCTTCGTCTCGGGCACCTTCCACAGCACGAAGAAGAACGACAGGGCCGCGAAGAACGCGTAGAAGCCGTATGCGAAGGTGAGGCTGATGTCGCTGAAGACCGGGAACGTCGTCGAGATGGCGAAGTTCGCGATCCATTGCGCCGCGGCCGCGACGGCGAGCGCGCTGGCACGGATGCGGTTGGGGAACATCTCCCCCAGCAGCACCCAGACCAGCGGCCCCCAGGTGGCACCGAATCCGACGACGAACAGGTTCGCGGCGATGAGCGCGATGACCGACCACGGGGCCTCGAGCGTTGCGGAGGTCACACCGTCCTCGGTGACGAGTTCGGCGAACGAGAACGCGAGCGCCATCGTGCCGAGGGAGACCGCCATGACGACCGACCCGACCAGCAGCATGATGCGCCGCCCGATCCGATCGACGAGCAGAATCGCAACGATCGTCACGACGATGTTGGTGATCGAGGTGATGACGCTCGTCAGCAGCGCGGCGGACTCGTCGAAGCCCACCGAACGCCACAGCGTCGTCGAGTAGTAGAAGATCACGTTGATGCCGACGAACTGTTGGAACACCGACAGCAGGATGCCGACCCACACGATGGGCTTGAGTCCGAGCACGTGCCCCCGCAGGTCTTTCAGCGACTCGCGGTCCTCGCGCTCCAGCGAGACGCGGATCTGCTCGATCCGCAGATTCACGTCGGGTTCGCCGCTGAAATCGAGCAGCACCTGCGAGGCCTTGTCGACATCGCCGCGCGCGACGAGGAATCGCGGTGACTCCGGCAGCCGCAGCGCCATCAACCCGTACACGAGCGCGGGGATCGCCTCGAGCATGAACATCCACCGCCATGCCGGCAGCCCCCACCACAGGACTTCTGCGGCACCGCCGGAGATCCCTGCCAGGAGCGCGTTCGACAACAGCGCCGCGAAGATGCCCGTCACGATCGCGAGCTGCTGCATCGACCCGAGCATGCCCCGCACCCGGGCCGGCGACACCTCGGCGATATAGGCGGGGACGATGACGGATGCCGCACCGACACCCAAGCCGCCGACCACACGCCACACGATCAGGTCGACGACGCCGATCGCGAGTCCGGAACCGATCGCCGAGATGAGGAAGAGCGCCGCCGCCACGAGCATCACGGGGATGCGCCCCCACCGGTTGGCGAGCTGTCCGGCGAACCACGCGCCGACGGCGCAGCCCAGCAGTGCGGAGGAGACCGAGAAGCCCTTCAGTGCGGCATCCAACGCGAACTCACCGGCGAGCGCGTCGACGGCACCGTTGATGACCGCCGTGTCGAACCCGAACAAGAATCCGCCGAGCGCCGCGGCTGCGGCGATCCCGATCACTCTCGGATTGACCCTCGATGTCGTATCCCGTGCCATGGCGCGCTCCTCTGCGGTGTTCCGGTTCTGCTGTCCGTGCGACGATACTCCCGGCCGGGAGGGCGCGCGCCAGGCAATTTGCGACGCGCTGCGGCACCCCGCCGAAATGTGACGCGAGAATTTGCACGCACGACCCCGAGAGGTAAGGTTAGGCGACCCTTAGCAAATCCCCTTTGGAGAACCCGTGCCCCGCACTCGCCTCGCCGCTGGCCTCGCCGCGGCCTCGCTCCTGCTGCTCCTGGCCGGCTGCGCCACCTCGACGCCCGCCGCCACCGACGACACCACCGACGCGCCCGCCTCGGACGCGACCTTCCCGATCACGATCGAGCACGCCTATGGCGAGACCGAGATCACCAGCCAGCCCGGACGCGTCGCCACCGTCGCATGGGGCAACCACGAAGTCCCGCTCGCGCTCGGCGTGGTCCCGGTCGGCATGAGCAAGGCGACCTGGGGTGACGACGACGGCGACGGCGTCCTGCCCTGGGTCGAGGACAAGCTCGAGGAGCTGGGTGCCGAGACGCCCGTGCTCTTCGACGAGACCGACGGCCTGCCGTTCGACCAGATCGCCGACACGCAGCCCGACGTCATCCTCGCCGCCTACTCGGGGCTCACGCAGGAGGACTACGACACCCTGTCGAAGATCGCGCCGGTCGTCGCGTACCCCGATGTCGCGTGGGGCACGTCCTACCAGGACATGATCCGCATCAACGCCACCGCGATGGGGCTGGCCGATGAAGGCGAAGAGCTCGTCACCCACCTGGAAGAGGTCGTGGACACCGCGCTGGCCGCACAGCCAGAACTCGCAGAATCGACCGCGATGTTCTCGTGGATCGACGAGACCGATCTCAGCAAGATCGATTTCTACACGAGCCACGACACCCGTCCCGGTTTCCTCGCAGACCTCGGCATGCCGCTCCCCGCGATCGTGGAAGAGGAATCCGCCGCCACGGAGGCGTTCTACGTCAGCGTGAGCACTGAGCAGGCCGACCGTTTCGACGATGTCGACATCTTCGTCACCTACGGCGACCCCGAGGGCACACTCATCGCAACGATGCAGGCCGACCCGCTGCTCTCGAAGATCCCCGCGGTCGCCGAGGGACGCATCGCCATCCTCGAGAACAGCACGCCGCTCGCCGCTTCCGCCAACCCGTCGCCGCTGTCCATCGAGTGGGCGATCGACGACTACTTTGCGCTGCTGGCCGGTGCGCTCGACGGCACCGATTGAGCGAGACCACGCTCCGCGCACCGCTGCCGGATGCCGATGCCGCACGTGCGGCATTGAAGCGTCCGGCAGCGGTGCGTCTCGCGTGGCTCGCGGCGGCCCTGGTGGTCGTCGCGGCCGCGTGTCTCGCGTCGTTCGCGTTCGGCGTGCGCGACGTCACCTTCGAGGAGATCCTCCGCGGGCTCTCCGGAGACACGAGCGGCATCTCTGAAGCCGCCGTCGCCGCCCGCATCCCGCGTACAGCGCTCGGACTGCTCGTCGGAGCGGCGCTGGGGCTTGCTGGCACCACCTTCCAGGCGGTCACGCGGAACCCGCTCGCCGACCCCGGCATCTTCGGCATCACCAGTGGCGCCTCCCTGGCTGTGGTCGGCAGCTTGGCCTTCTTCGGGCTGAGCGGCGCGTACCCGACGATGGTCGTCGCAATCGCGGGCGCGGCCGTCACCGCGGTCTTCGTCTACAGTGTCGGTTCGCTCGGCAGCGGCGGGGCCACACCCCTCAAACTCGCATTGGCGGGGGCCGCGACCACCGCCGCGCTGCAATCCCTTATCAGCGCCGTCCTCCTCCCCCGCGTCGACCTGCTCGAGCAGTTCCGCTTCTGGCAGATCGGCGGCGTCGGCGGAGCCACGTGGGATCGCATCAGCCTGCTCACTCCGGTTCTCGTGGTCGGAGCGCTCGTCGTGTTCGCGATGGCCCGCGGGATGAACTCCCTCGCGCTCGGCGACGACCTCGCCGCGAGCCTCGGCGAGCACGTCGGGCGCACCCGTGTCGTCGCCACGATCGGCGCCGTGATCCTGTGCGGCGCGGCGACCGCAATCGCCGGACCCATCGCTTTCATCGGGCTTATCGTGCCGCACGTGTGCCGCCTCACGATCGGCACCGACCACCGCTGGCTGCTGCCGGCATCGGCCATCGCCGGTGCCGGACTGCTCGTGATCGCCGACGTGATCGGCCGCCTCGTGCTGCCCTCTGCCGACGTCGAGGTCGGGATCGTCGCGGCGCTCATCGGCGCGCCGTTCTTCATCTGGATCGTCCGACGCCAGCGGGTGCGTGAACTGTGACCGCCGTCAGCTCCACTGCTCCCGACGTCCAGGCCGTCATCGCCGGTCGCCGTCGCCGCGCGCGCCGCCGGACGGTCGTGGTCATCGTCCTGGCCGCAGTCGTCGCCGCGCTGTTCGCCACGAGCATCATGGTCGGATCGACCTTCTACGGGCCCGATGTCATCATCAGAGTGCTGCTGGGCGAGCAGGTGCCTGGCGCGTCGTTCTCCATCGCGGACCGCCGCCTGCCGCGAGCAGCGATGGCGGTCCTGGTCGGTGTCGCATTCGGAATGGCAGGGGCGACCTTCCAGACGCTGCTGCGCAACCCGCTCGCCTCCCCCGACATCATCGGAGTCAGCTTCGGCGCGAGTGCTGCGGCCGTCATCGGCATCGTGTTCTTCTCCGTCAGCGGGCTCGCACTGTCCGCACTGGCGCTGGGCGGTGCCCTGGCCACAGCGCTTGCGATCTACCTCCTGTCGATCCGAGGGGGATTCGCGGGAACCCGACTCATCCTGATCGGCATCGGCCTGGCCGCGATGCTGCAGTCGATCGTCACCTATGCGCTCTCCCGCGCCGCCGCGTGGGATCTGCAGTCCGCGATGCGCTGGCTCACCGGCAGCCTCAACAGCGCATCCGCGGAATCACTCACGCCGCTCGCCCTCGCCGCCGTCGTGCTGGTGCCGCTGCTCGCACTGCAGTCCCGCAGTCTGCACGCGCTGCGCATCGGCGACGACGTTGCGGCAGCGCTCGGCGTGAAGGTCGACCGCACCCGACTCGCGCTCATTCTCGGCGCAGTGGCGCTCCTCGCCTTCGCCACCGCGGCTGCCGGCCCGATCGCCTTCGTCGCGTTCATGGCCGGCCCCATCGCCGCGCGCCTGGTCGGTGCCGGCAGCTCCCCGCTCGTGCCCGCAGGTCTGGTCGGGGCCGTCCTGGTCCTCGCCGCGGATCTCGTCGGGCAGTACGCCTTGCCCACCGTCTACCCCGTGGGTGTCATCACCGGCATCCTCGGCGCCCCCTACCTGATCGCGCTGTTGATCAGAACGAACCGCACCGGAGGATCGCTATGACCGACTCCCGCTCGCTGCTCGCAGAACAGCTGACCCTTGCGTACGGTGACCGCACCGTCGTCGACACCCTCGATCTCGCTGTCGCTCCCGGTGCCGTCACAGCGATCATCGGCGCCAATGGCTGCGGAAAATCCACACTGCTGCGTGCGCTGGCCCGTCTGATCCCCGCCCAGGGAGGGCGGATCATCCTTGACGGCAAAGACCTGCACAGTCGCCCGTCGAAGGAGGTGGCGCGGATGCTGGGGCTGCTTCCGCAGTCTCCGGTCGCCCCGGAAGGGATTGCGGTGGCAGATCTCGTCGGTCGCGGCCGCCACCCGCATCAGAAGCTGCTGGCCCGGTGGAGCGAACACGACTACGAGGTCGTCACGCAGTCGCTGGCAGCGACCGGCACGACCGAACTCGCAGACCGTCCCGTCGACGAACTGTCCGGCGGCCAGCGCCAGCGGGTCTGGATAGCGATGGCACTCGCGCAGGAGACCGACATCCTGTTATTGGACGAGCCGACGACGTTCCTCGACGTGTCGCACCAAGTGGAGGTGCTCGACCTCATCCGCGACCTCAACCAAGACCGCGGCACGACCGTCGTGATGGTGCTGCACGACATGAATCTCGCCGCCCGCTACGCCGACCACATCGTCGCGCTCCGCCAGGGCCGCATCGTCGCGCAGGGCGCCCCGGCCGACGTCATGGATGCCGCACTGATCCGCGATGTGTTCGCCCTCGAGTGCCATGTGATCACCGACCCCGTCTCGGGCACGCCACTGGTGCTGCCGCGAGGCCGCCACCGGGTGCTCCCGACCCCCGAACCGAGCGACCCGGCCGACTCCACCGACGCCCTCCAGGAGGACCCGCGATGACCGAAACCGCCGTCCGCACGAGCGGATTCTTCCGTGCCCGCGTGAGCGCCATCACCGACCTCACCCCGAGCTTCCGCCGCTTCACATTCACCGGTGATGACCTGCACGAGTTCGGCGACCCCGGATTCGATCAGCGCATCAAGGTCGTCTTCCCGACCTCATCGGTCGGCGTCGACGCGATGCCCACCGACGACGACTGGTACACCGCGTGGCGTGAGCTGCCGGACGCCGCGCGCCCGCCGTTCCGCACCTACACAACCCGCGCCGTGCGCCACGACGTGGGCGAAGTCGACATCGACATGGTCTCGCATGATGTGCTCGGCCCGGCGTCGGCATGGATCGAGCGTGCCGCGATCGGTGACGAGTTGCTGATCTGGGCGCCCACGACGGCGCACACCGGCGTGAGCTACGGCATCGATTTCGTGCCGCCGGCGCGCTCCGAGCAGATCCTGTTGGCCGGTGACGAGACCGCGGCGCCGGCGATCGCGGTCATCCTCGAGCAGCTGCCCGCCGACGCGCGCGGCGTGGTCGTGCTCGAAGTGCCGCACATCGATGACGCCGGCTATCTGCCGCGCCATCCCGGATTCGAGTTCCGTGTCGCCGCGCGCGTCGACGACGCCGACCGCCACCGGCACCTCGTGTCGGCCGTGCAGGATGCCGCGGCATCCCTCGCGCCGGCCGGTCGCGGCGCGGACGTCGAAGAAGTCGACATCGACGAGGGCATCCTGTGGGAGGTGCCGCGCACCGCGAAGGGCGGCGCCGCACTCAAGAGCGCACCGCTGTATTCGTGGCTCGCCGGCGAGGCGGGGGCGATCAAGGCGCTGCGCCGCCACCTGGTGTCCGAGCTCGGCGTCGACCGACGCGCCGTCGCGTTCATGGGCTACTGGCGACTGGGCCGCGCCGAGAACGCCTGAGCGTCAGCCGCTCACCCGGCTGAGGCGGAGCCCCGGCACGAGCGCGAGCAGCGCGAGCGCCGCGGCGAGCAGGAAGACGGCCGGGAACGCCGCCCCAGAACCGGTGAGGGCGACGAAGGCGACACCCATCGCGGCGATCGCGGCGGCGGCGCCCGCCGCGTCGCTGATCGACAGCGCTGCGGAGTTGAACCCCTGATTCTGCGGTGTCGAGTACGCGAGGGTCAGCACCGTCAGCCGCGGGTACATGAGGCCCATTCCCGCGCCGGCGAGCGACCAGCCGCCGATCACGACGGCCGGGGGCAGACCCAGCGCTGCGGTGATGAACGCCAGCACCGTGGCCGCAGTCAACAACGACACGCCTATGACGGCGATCCGAGTGCTGCCGAGATGATCGCCGAACCGCCCCTGCACCTCAGCGCCTGCCGCCCACAGCAGCGCCGCGGCCGTGAGCCCGAAACCGGCGAAGGTCGTACTGAACCCGTATCGGTCCACCAGCAGGTACGGCACGTAGATCTCGGCACCGAACAGGGCGCCGGCGATGAGCGCGCGCATCAGGACGACACTCGGCAGGCCCCGTCGCACCGTCAGCGTTCCCGGTGGCAGCAGCGGCCGGACGGCGATGACCACGATCACCAGCGAGGCTCCGGCGACGAGCGGCGCGAGCGCACCGAACTCGCCTGCGAGGCTCAGCCCGACAGCACCGACCGCGACCACCACCGAGCACAACACCCGCACGGCGTACGGGCCGGTGTCGACCTCGGAGGCCCGCAGCGGGGTGCCGTGCAGCCGCAGATACACGATCGTGAACGCGATGACCGCGAGCGCGGCGACGCCGAAGAACACCCAGCGCCAGTGCAGATACTCGGTGACCGCTCCCGCCACCGCAGGGCCGACGAGCGAGGGCACGACCCAGGCTGCTGAGAACGCCGCCATCACCCTGCCGTGCAGTTCGGACGGGTACACCCGTGCGACGACGACATACAGGGCGACGGTCTGCCCACCGGTTCCGAGCCCCTGGATGAGCCGGCCCACCACGAGCGTGGTCATGTCTGGAGCGGCCCCGGCGACGACGAGCCCCAAGACGAAGAGGGCGACCGAGAGCGTCAGGGCATGTGCCGGCTCTGCGCGGTCGCACCACACGCCGACCACGACCATGCCGACCACGCTCGCCGCGAGCACACCCGAGAAGGCAACGGCGTACAGCCCGGCACCGTCGAGCTCTTCGCTCACGGCCGGCATGACGGTCGTGACCGCGAGGGCTTGCGTCGCTGCGAGGAACACCATGGCGACCGCGCCGGCGGTCACCCAACCGAAGGGCGGGCGCCAGACTCCGGTCGGTGCGATGGTCACGAGCGGGCGAGCGAGCCGATCCGCTGCACGGCCTCCCTCACGAGGTCGCTGTCGCATCCGAAGTTCAGGCGCACGTACCCTCGCCCCTCATCACCGAAGTGCGGGCCGTGGTGCAGCGCGACGTCCGCGCCACGCAGGATCGACTCCGCGGGGTCATCTCCCCATCCGTACGCCGACAGATCGATCCACGCGAGGAAGCCGGCGTCGGGCATGCGGTAGCGCGCGAGCGGCAGGTGCTCGGCGAGCAGGTCCGCGAGCAGTCGGCGGTTGCCGTCGAGGGTCGCGAGCAGCGCGTCGAGCCACGCGTCGGAGGCCTCGTCGAACGCGGCCACACCGGCCAACGCCCCGAACAGCCCGGTTCGCCACTCCACCTCCGGGTCGAGCCCCTCCACGACCGCCGTGGTGCGGTCATCCGCCGTCACCATCAGGGCGCACTTGAGCCCGGCCAGGTTGAACGCCTTCGAAGCGCTCGTCACCGCATACCCGACAGCCGCGGCATCCGGCGACGCCGTGAGGAACGGCGTGAACACCGTGCCGGGGTGCACGAGCGGCGCGTGGATCTCGTCGCTGACGATGACCGCGTCGTGCGCCTTCGCAATCGCCGCGAGTCGAGCGAGCGACTCGCGGGAGTGCGCGGTGCCGGTGGGGTTGTGCGGATTGCACAGCAGCACAGCGCGCGCCCCTGCCGCCAGTGCCGCTTCGATGCCGTCGAGGTCGAGCTGCCACGACTCGCCGGTGTCGACGAGCGGCACCGACTCCACGACGCCGCCGGCCTCGGGAATGCACATCGAGAACGGCGGATACACGGGCGGCGTGATGATGACCCGGTCACCCGGCGCGATCGTCGCCCGCAGTAGTTCGACGACGCCCATCATGACGTCACCCGTGCTGCGCACGCGACGGGGCTCGAGCTCCCAGCCGAAGCGCCGCTTCGCGAACTCGACGAATCCGGCGCGCAGCCCCGGCTCGGGCGGCGTGTACCCCGTATCGCCGATCTCGACGGCCTCACGCAACGCGGCCGTGATCGGCGGTGCGAGCGGAAAGTCCGTCTCAGCGACGAACATCGGGATGACGTGCTCGGGGTAGGTGCGCCACTTCGTGCTCGAACGGCGCCGAAGCGTCTCCAGCGGAAGGGCGTCGAGTGGTGCGATGCTCACCGTTCGAGCCTACCGACGGCAGCGCACGCACGGCGTGAAGCCGACACGCGCCGTCACGGCGGCGGGGTTTCGACTCGCTGCGCTCGCTCAACCTTGACTCGACCCGCATCAACGCCGCCGTGCGGCATTGCTCCGGGTCGCGTCAAATGGCGAAGCCGAGCGCGCGCATCATGTCGCGCCCGTCGTCGGTGATCCGCTCGGGGCCCCACGGCGGCATCCACACCCAGTTGATGCGGAACCGGTCGACGACCTCGTCCAGGGACTGCGCCGTCTGCTCCTCGAGCACGTCGGTCAGCGGGCAGCCGGCCGACGTCAGGGTCATGTGGATGACGAGCGCGTCGTTCTCCTCATCCCAGCTGAGGTCATAGATGAGACCGAGATCGACCACGTTGATCCCGAGCTCGGGATCCATGACGTCCTTGAGGGCCTCGGTGACCTCGTCGTACTTCTCGGGTGTGAGGGTCGCGGTCATGCGTCGATCCTAGACCTCGGCGTCGGCAGCCGGCTCGGCCGCCACGAGGTAGCGGTCGTAGCCCTCGTTCTCGAGGCGATCCGCCAACTCGGGGCCGCCCTCTTCCGCGATGCGCCCCGCGACCATGACGTGCACGAAGTCGGGCTTGATGTAGCGAAGGATGCGCGTGTAGTGCGTGATGAGCAGCACGCCAAGGTCGGTCTCGGCCTTCGCGCGGTTCACGCCCTCCGAGACGATCTTCAGCGCGTCGACGTCAAGACCGGAGTCGGTCTCGTCGAGGACTGCAATGGCCGGCTTGAGCAGCTCGAGTTGCAGGATCTCGTGACGCTTCTTCTCGCCGCCCGAGAAGCCCTCGTTGACGTTGCGCTGGGCGAACTTGCCGTCCATGCGCAGGTTCGCCATCGCGCCCTTGACATCCTTGGTCCAGGTGCGGATGCCGGGGGCCTCGCCGTCGATGGCGGTCTTCGCGGTGCGCAGGAAGTTGGTCACTGTGACGCCCGGGATCTCGACCGGATACTGCATCGCGAGGAACAGGCCCGCGCGGGCACGCTCGTCGACCGACATCTCGAGCACGTCTTCACCATCGAGCGTGATAGAACCGCTCGTGACCGTGTACTTCGGGTGACCGGCGATCGTGTAGGCGAGCGTCGACTTGCCCGAGCCGTTGGGGCCCATGATCGCGTGCGTCTGCCCGGTACTGATGGTGAGGGTCACACCGTTGAGGATGGGGGTCTCCCCCGCCTCGGTCTCGACCGTGACGTGCAGGTCGCGGATCTCCAGAACAGCCATGTGTGCGTCTTTCCTTCGTCAGTTCACTTCTTTGGTCACGGTCGGGTCGATGAGCACATCGTCCCCGTCGATCGTGACGACATAAACGGGCACCGGCTCGTAGGCCGGCAGGTTGAGTGGGCGTCCGGTGCGCAGCGAGAAGGCAGAGCCGTGCGCCCAGCATTCCAACGTCTCACCCTCGACGAACCCGTCGGAGAGTGAGATGTCGCCGTGGGTGCACAGGTCACCGATGGCGTGCACCTCGCCGTTGCCGTCGAGCACGACGGCCATCGGCACACCGTCAACCTCGACACGCACCGCAGTGTCCTGCGTCAGCTCGCTGAGGCTGAGCACCTTTTGCGCGCTCACGCGGAGGCCCCTTCGGCCAGTTCGGCGATGATCGCCGTGGTCAGCTCTTCCTCGAGGTCGGGGATGCCGATCTTCTGCACGATCTCGCTGAGGAAGCCGAGGACGACCATGCGGCGGGCCTCGTCTTCGGCGATGCCGCGGGCCTGCAGATAGAAGAGCTGTTCGTCGTCGAAGCGGCCGGTCGCGCTGGCGTGCCCGGCACCCTGGATGTCACCGGTCTGGATCTCGAGGTTCGGGATCGAGTCCGCGCGAGCGCCGTCGGTCAGCACCAGGTTGCGGTTGGCCTCGTACGAGTCGGTCGCGACGGCATCGGGGCCGATGAGCACGTCGCCGATCCACACGCTGCGAGCGCTCTCCCCCTGCAGCGCCCCCTTGTAGAGCACGTCACCGGTGGTGTGCGGGCCCTTGTGGTGGAGGTACACCTGGCTCTCGAAGTGCTGCCCGGCGTCGGCGAACGACAGACCGAAGAGCTTCCCCTCGGAGCCGGCGCCGGCGAGTTCGACCGACGGGTTCACCCGCACGACGCCGCCGCCGAGGGTGACGACGATGTGGGTGAGCGACGCGTCGCGGTCGACGCGCGCCTGGTGCGACGCGAGGTGCACCGCGTCGTCGTCCCAGCGCTGCAGCGAGATGACGGTGAGGGCCGAGCCGTCGCGGGCGATGATCTCGACGTTCTGCGCCTGCTGGGCGGTGCCCTCGTGGCGGAGGACGACCGTCCCGCGGGCGTGCGCCTGCGCCTCGATGACGACGTGCGCGTGGGCGACGCCGCCGGTTCCGGTCAGGCGGACGACGATCGGCTTATCGAGCTCGACGCCCGCCGGGATGCGGATGAGAGGCGCGTCGGCCTCCTGCGTCCACGCGATCGCGGCCGCGACGTCCTCGGGGCGGAACACCTCGCCGCGGGGCGCCTCGCCGACGGCGAGCCGGCGCTGCTCGACGCCCGCGGGGGCGCTGACCTCGACGGCGACGACGCCGTGGGCGCCGGGCTCGTCGACCAGCAGCGGCCGGACGCGGTCGATCGGCGTGTGCTTCCAGTTCACCTCGCGCCCGGTCGGGACGCCGAAGTCGGCGACGTCGAACGACGTCGGCCGCTCGGAGCGGGTCTGGACCGGCACGAACGCGGCGGCAGGGTCGATGTGGCCCTTCGCGGATGCGGGGGCCTGGGTCGCTGTCGTCATCAGCCGACGGATCCTTCCATGCCCATCTCGATGAGCTTGTTGAGTTCGAGGGCGTACTCCATGGGCAGTTCGCGCGCGATCGGCTCGATGAAGCCGCGGACGATCATCGCCATCGCCTCGTCCTCGGGAAGTCCGCGGCTCATGAGGTAGAACAGCTGCTCTTCGCTGACCTTCGAGACCGTGGCCTCGTGGCCGAGCTGTACGTCGTCGACGCGGATGTCGATCGCGGGATAGGTGTCGGATCGCGAGATCGTGTCGACCAGCAGCGCATCACAGCGCACGGTGTTCGCGGAGTGGTGCGCATTGGCATCCACCCGCACTTCACCGCGGTAGCCGGCACGGCCGCCGCCGCGTGCGATCGACTTGGAGACGATCGAGGACTGCGTGTACGGCGCCATGTGGATCATCTTCGCGCCGGCGTCCTGGTGCTGGCCGGGGCCCGCGAAGGCGACCGAAAGCGTCTCACCCTTGGCGTGCTCGCCCATGAGGAAGATCGACGGGTACTTCATCGTCACCTTGGAGCCGATGTTGCCGTCGACCCATTCCATCGTCGCGCCCTCGTGGGCGACGGCGCGCTTGGTGACGAGGTTGTAGACGTTGTTCGACCAGTTCTGGATCGTCGTGTAGCGAACGCGGGCGTTCTTCTTCACGATGATCTCGACGACGGCCGAGTGCAGCGAGTCGCTCTTGTAGATCGGCGCCGTGCAGCCCTCGATGTAGTGCACGTAGCTGTCTTCGTCGGCGATGATCAGGGTCCGCTCGAACTGGCCCATGTTCTCCGTGTTGATGCGGAAGTAAGCCTGCAGCGGGATCTCGACGTGCACGCCCTTCGGCACGTACACGAACGAGCCACCCGACCAGACGGCGGTGTTCAGCGCCGCGAACTTGTTGTCGCCGGCCGGAATGACGGTGCCGAAGTACTCCTCGAAGAACTCGGGGTGCTCGCGCAGCGCCGTGTCGGTGTCCATGAAGATGACACCCTGCTCCTCCAGGTCCTCGCGGATCTGGTGGTAGACGACCTCCGACTCGTACTGCGCGGCAACGCCGGCGACGAGCCGCTGGCGCTCCGCCTCGGGGATGCCGAGCTTCTCGTACGTGTTGCGGATGTCTTCGGGGAGGTCCTCCCACGACTGCGCCTGCTTCTCGGTCGAGCGCACGAAGTACTTGATGTTGTCGAAGTCGATGTCCGACAGATCGGCGCCCCACGTGGGCATCGGCTTGCGGCCGAACAGCTGGAGTCCCTTGAGACGGGTCTTCAGCATCCACTCGGGCTCGGCCTTCAGTGCGGAGATGTCGCGCACGACGGCTTCACTGAGCCCTCGCTTCGCGCTCGCACCGGCGGCATCGGGGTCGTGCCAACCGAACTCGTACACCCCCAGACCGTCGAGTTCCGGTCGGTCGATGAGCACATCCGACATGGCTTTCCTCCTTCAAGGCCGCAACGGTGTCATCCGTCCCGGCATTCCCTTCCCCTCGGGAGTATGCGGGGGGTGGGATGCCGCTTCCAGGGCCGTTCCTGTGCCGTCGCCTACGGACTGCGGCGACGCTTAGACTTTTGGGGGGACGTTGGACTGACGCCCTGCGTCTCCACCCCGCAAGTCTACAGGCACCGGCCCCACCGGGCGCGCCTGTGACCGACCCACACCCCGCGCTGTCCGCTGGAGGCGACATCCCCATGCCCGAAGACCCGGCCGCCCATCCCGTGCGCGCATTCCTCATGCCGACGACGATCACCCGCTGGGTGCGCGCCATGGCATGGCTGTCGCTCGTGGTCAACATCGGCATCGTGGGCACGGGCGGTCTCGTGCGACTCACCGGCTCCGGGATGGGGTGCGAGACCTGGCCGTACTGCACCGCCGACTCACTCGTCCCCACGAAAGAGCTCGGCATCCACGGCCTGATCGAATTCGGCAACCGCACCCTCACGGGTGTCCTCATCGTCGTCGCACTGCTCATGTACCTCTCCGTGCTGCGCGTGCGTCCGCGTCGGGTCGACCTCGCGCGCATCTCGTTCGCAATCGGTCTGGGCATCATCCTGCAGGCCGTCGTCGGCGGCATCACCGTCTGGGTGCACCTGCACCCGAGCGTGGTCGGCGTGCACTTCCTCATCTCGGCGGGCCTCGTCGCGCTCGCCGCCGTGCTCGTGGCGCGCGTGTATGCGGAGCCGGGTCCCCGGCGACGTGCAGTGGCGAAGCCGTTCGCGATCCTCACCCACATCACGAGCGCGGCGGTCTTCGTGACGGTTGTCGTCGGTATCCTGCTCACCGGCGCCGGCCCCCATGCCGGCGATGAAGCCGCAGCCCGCAACGGACTCGACCCCGTCTTCTGGCAGCACGTGCACAGTTGGCCCGCGTACGTCACCGTCGCGTTGACCATCGCGCTCGTCGTGGGCGCATGGCGCACACCGGCGCACCTCGGGCTTCGCCGCTGGACGCTGCTGCTACTCGGTGTCGAGCTCGTGCAGATCGCCGTCGGCCTGTGGCAGGCCCGCACCGGACTGCCGATCGCGCTCGTCAACATCCACATGGTGCTCGCGGTCACCCTCGTCGCCGCGATGACCGCCGTCGTCATGCATCTCAAGGCGCCCGTCGCGACCTTCGCAACCGCCGAAGCAACCGAACCGCTGGTCGTCGGGTCGCGCACAGGCGACGCATAGGGTCCGCATCGCTCCCGCACGGGTTGCCGCGCGACAGTGGGGCCGTGCCGCCATTGCGGCATGCCACCCCGGAAGGAGCACCATGCGCAAACGACTCACTACGAGCATCCCCTACTGGCTGCTGATCGTCGCCTCGCTCGCGAGCGCAGCCGGCGGCGCGTCGCTGCTGATCGACAAGCTCGGCACGATGACGGTGGGACTCACCGACGGCACGGCGACCACTGTCGACGTGTACGTGGGGCAGATGTGGGCAGTCCTCGGCACCGTGCTGATCGGTGCCGGCGCCATCGGCCTGCTGCTGGCGCTGACCCTCGGCGCCGCACGCGCGCTCGTGCCCGCCGCAGCACCGGCCGTCGTCGAACCGCCCGCGTGGGCCGACGACGTCGACGAGGAGCCGACTGCCGAGGAGGCGACGAGCGACGACAACGGCTACCGTTCGGACCTGGGCTACCAGGCGAACGCCGAAGCTGCCGCCGAGGCGGATGCGAGCGCTGACGCCGACGAGCGCACCGCCGAGCCGGCAGCCGCCCGCTGACCTGCGAACTGCGGAGATCTGCACAACTTCGGAGCCCCTCGCCCGGTTCGTTCCGCAGACGTGCAGATCTCCGCAGTTGTGCCGCATCACGCGGCGAGATGGAGACGCTGCGCAACCGCTCGCATGATGGTGTCCTGCACGGCCGGCCAATCACCGATGATCTGCGCGTACGTGAAGCGCATCACGTGATAGCCCAGCAGCTTCAGCTGCGCGTCGTGCGCGATGTCGCCCGCGCGCTGCGCATCGACATGGTGACCGCCGTCGAGTTGCACCACGAGTCGCTCGCCGATCAAGAAGTCCACGGGACGGCCGGCGATCCAGATCTGCGTGAGGATGCGCACCCGCATCCATCGCAATCGCACGCGGAAGATCGTCTCGAGTCCCGAGTCCGCGAAGGACGAGACGGATGCCAGGACGTCTCGCGCAGCGGGCGGCAACGGCAGACGCGCGAATTGATCGGGGACCGCAATCCCTTTGCGCACCGCCGAGTCCCACGCCGCGAGCGCCGCCTCGAACGGCTGGCACCTGGCCAGGAGGACGAGCGCATTGGGCGCAGCGTCGACGAGGGCATCAGGATGCCGGAGCGCGAGCGGCTTGGACCAGTGGACCTTCGCCGCGGGCGGCTTGCCTCCCGCAGCCCCCGGATCCGCGGCGACGTGGCAGCGATCTTCGGCCAACACTCAGAGCCCCGCCCGTCGCGCCCACGTGATGCAGGACAGCACCACCCCCGCGCGGGCCGCGGCGATCAGTTCGGCATCCGCATCCGGTGCCGCCACCCAGTCGCGGCGAACCCGGACGAGATCCCCTGCCTCGATTGCCTGCGCGATGCGATGCCGGGAGTGGCCGGCGCGAGACAGCGACGACGCCCGCGCGACCCCGTCTCGGGCAGCGACGGCGGCCAGCAGGTCGATGCGGCGAACCTCAGTCATGTGCCCAGCCTGGCCGGGAGGCGTCAGCCCGGAGAAGGGATCGTCGCGATCTGTGGAAGGTGTGGCATCCAGCCTGCCCTGTGGAGGAGGCAACGAGGGCGGGCGCAATTACGGAGATCACGACAACTTCGGACGCGCGGACGTCAAAGTGTCCGAGGAACTGCAGAACTCCGAAGGTGTGCCGGGCGTCGCGGCGGCCGGGCCTGCCGCGCGCTGCGCGCGGGGCCGCGAGATCAGATCGGCAGCAGCGGATCGACCGCGATCGCCACGAACAGCAGCGTCAGGTAGGTGATGGATGCGTGGAACACGCGCATCGGCTTCATCTGCTCACCGCGCACGGCGCGGGTGTAGAGCACGTGCGACTCGTAGATGAACCAGCCCCCGAACACGACCGCCGACACCGTGTAGACGAGCCCCATCGGCGCGACCGGGATGAGCAGCAGCGACGACGCGACGGTCGCCCACGCGTACAAGATGACCTGCAGGCCCACCTGTGAGCCGTTGCGGGTCGCGCCCAGCATCGGCACGTCGGCCTCGTCGTAGTCGGCCTTGTACTTCATCGACAGCGGCCAGTAGTGCGGTGGCGTCCACAGGAACACGAGCAAGAACAGGATGAACGGCGTCCACGAGAGCGACCCCGTGACGGCGGTCCAGCCGATGAGCACCGGGAAGCAGCCCGCGATGCCGCCCCACACGATGTTCTGCTCGGTGCGGCGCTTGAGGATGATCGTGTAGATCACGACGTAGAAGAAGATCGCGGTGACGCTGAGGGCCGCGGCCAACCAGTTCGTGGTGGCAGCCAGCCACACCGTGGAGGCGACGGCGAGGACCCACGCGAACACGAGCGCGCCGCGCGGCGACACCTCACCCGTCACGAGCGGGCGGTTCTCGGTGCGCTGCATGTGCGCGTCGATATCACGGTCGATGTACATGTTGAACGTCGCCGCAGACCCCGCGCTCAACGAACCACCGATGACGGTCGCCAGCACGAGCCACAGCGACGGCATCCCGCCCTCGGCGAGCAGCATGACCGGGACGGTGGTCACCAGCAGCAGCTCGAGCACGCGGGGCTTGGTCAACGTCACATACGCACGAATCGTGCGGCCGATCGAGCCGCGGTTCACGGGTGCCGCGGTACCGCGCGTCATCGTGATGTCCATCGCCCCCACTATCGCCGCCGAGATTCCTCCGCCAGTCTATGCCACCGCCCGCGCCCTTCCGGCGCCTCACACCCGCCGAAAGGCAGCGGTGAGCGAATAGACTCCCACGCGTCACGATGGCGACACATCGGCGACCGGGCATTCAGCAAGACTGCGTCACACAACAGCTTCCGGCCGTCTGGCCCGCACCCCCCTTCGATATGCTGAACCCACACGCGCGCCCAGCGCCGCACACCGTGGGTCTCGGTCCCGATGGCCGCGGTTCGGCTCGACTGTGAGGCGCTCCCCCGACGAAAGGCGACCAGGTGTCAGAGCTGGCATGGGAAGAGATCGATCGGCGCGCGGTGGACACCGCGCGGGTGTTGGCGGCGGATGCCGTCGAGAAGGTCGGCAACGGCCACCCCGGCACTGCAATGAGCCTCGCGCCCGCTGCGTATCTGCTGTACCAGAAGGTCATGCGCCACGACCCGGCCGACACCGACTGGCTCGGCCGTGACCGCTTCATCCTCTCGGCCGGGCACTCGTCGCTCACGCAGTACGTCCAGCTGTACCTCGGCGGATTCGGCCTCGAGCTCGACGACCTCAAGGCGCTTCGCACCTGGGGCTCGCTGACGCCCGGCCACCCCGAGTACGGCCACACCAAGGGCGTCGAGATCACCACGGGCCCGCTCGGGCAGGGCCTGGCGTCCTCGGTGGGCTTCGCGTACGCGGCACGCTACGAGCGCGGCCTGTTCGATCCCGAGGCGGCGCCCGGGCAGAGCCCGTTCGACCACCACGTCTTCGTGATCGCCTCGGACGGCGACCTGCAGGAGGGCGTCACGAGCGAGGCCTCGAGCCTCGCCGGGCACCAGCAGCTCGGCAACCTCATCGCGATCTACGACGCGAACCAGATCTCGATCGAGGACGACACCGACGTCGCGTTCACGGAAGACGTCGCGGCGCGCTACGAGGCCTACGGCTGGCACGTGCAGACCGTCGACTGGAAGCGCACCGGCGAGTACAGCGAAGACGCACTCGAGCTCTTCGCGGCCCTCGAAGCGGCCAAGGCGGAGACCTCGAAGCCGTCGCTCATCGTCTTGAAGACGATCATCGGCTGGCCCGCGCCCAGCAAGCAGAACACCGGCAAGATCCACGGCTCCGCGCTCGGCGCGGAAGAGCTCGCGGCGACGAAGTCGGTGCTGGGCTGGGACCCCGAGCAGACCTTCCAGGTGCCCGACGACGTCCTCGCGCACACCCGCGGACTCGCCGAGCGCGCCGCATCGCAGCGCGCCGCATGGCAGGAGTCGTTCGACGCGTGGGCGGCGGCGAACCCCGAGCGCAAGCAGCTGCTCGACCGCCTCGAGTCCGGCGCGCTGCCGGACGGCATCGAAGACGCGCTGCCGGTGTTCCAGTCCGGCAAGGACGTCTCGACACGCGCCGCATCGGGCCAGGTCATCAACGCCATCGCCGAGGTCATGCCCGAGCTGTGGGGCGGCTCGGCCGACCTCGCCGAATCGAACCTCACGACCATCAAGAGCGCGAAGAGCTTCATCCCCGCCGACTGGTCGACCGAGGAATGGTCGGGTGACCCCTACGGCCGCGTCCTGCACTTCGGCATCCGCGAGCACGCGATGGGTGCGATCGTCAACGGCATCGTGCTGCACGGCAAGACGCGCGCGTTCGGCGGCACCTTCCTGATCTTCAGCGACTACATGCGCCCCGCGGTCCGTCTGGCCGCCCTCATGAACATCCCGAGCATCTACGTCTGGACGCACGACTCGGTGGCCCTCGGCGAGGACGGGCCGACCCACCAGCCGATCGAGCAGCTCGCGTCGCTGCGCCTCATTCCGAACTTCACGGTCGTGCGGCCCGCGGACGCGAACGAGACCGCGCACGCGTGGCTCGAGATCCTCCGCCGCCAGGCGGGCCCCGCCGGCATCGCGCTCACCCGCCAGAACATCCCCGTGTTCGAGCGCGGCGACGGCGCAGCGTCGGGCGACGTGTTCGCCTCGGCCGACGGCACCGCGAAGGGCGCCTACGTGCTCGCCGAAGCCCCCGGCGGCACGCCCGACGTGATCATCGTGGCGACCGGCTCCGAGGTGCAGCTGGCCGTCGCCGCCCGCGAGACGCTCGCCGCCGAGGGCGTCAACGCGCGCGTCGTGTCGGCGCCGTCGCTCGAGTGGTTCGCCGAGCAGGACGCCGACTACCGCGAAGCAGTCCTGCCGTCCGCCGTGAAGGCGCGCGTCTCGGTCGAGGCCGCCGCGACACCGCTGTGGCGCACGATCGTGGGCGACACCGGCCGCAGCGTCGGCATCGACCACTTCGGCGCCTCGGCCGATTACAAGACCCTGTTCGAGAAGTTCGGCGTCACCGCCGACGCGGTCGTGGAAGCGGCTCGCGCAACCGTCAAGGAGAACGCATGACCACCCCGACCCACGCCCTCTCCGAAGCGGGCGTCAGCATCTGGCTCGACGACCTCTCGCGCTCGCGGATCACGACCGGCAACCTCGCCGACCTCATCGCGACCCGCAACGTCACCGGTGTGACAACGAACCCGTCGATCTTCCAGGCCGCCATCGGCGGTGGCAGCGCCGACTACGCGGGCGAGATCGCCAAGCTCGCCGCAACCGGCGCCGACGCGGATGCCGCGATCTTCGCCCTCACCACCGAAGACGTCGCCGCAGCGGCCGACGTGTTCCGCCCGGTGTTCGACGCCACGAACGGTCTCGACGGCCGCGTGTCGATCGAAGTCTCCCCCGACCTCGCGCACGACACCGACGCGACCGTCGAAGAGGCGAAGAAGCTGTGGGCGACCGTCGACCGCCCCAACGCGCTCATCAAGATCCCGGCGACCAAGGCGGGCCTGCCCGCCATCACCGCAGTCATCGGCGCGGGGATCTCGGTCAACGTCACCCTCATCTTCTCGCTTGAGCGCTACGCCGAGGTCATCGAGGCCTACCTCGCCGGACTCGAGCAGGCGAAGGATGCCGGCATCGACCTCTCCGGCATCCACTCGGTCGCATCGTTCTTCGTGTCGCGCGTGGACACCGAGGTCGACAAGCGCCTCGCCGCGATCGGCACCGAGGCGGCCGCGGCGCTGAAGAGCAAGGCCGGCGTCGCCAACGCGCGTCTCGCGTACGAGCTGTTCGAGCAGGCGTTCGGCAGCGACCGCGCCACTGCCCTCACCGGCGCCGGCGCCAACGTCCAGCGCCCGCTGTGGGCCTCGACCGGCGTCAAGGACCCGGCTCTGCCCGACACCCTCTACGTCACCGAACTCGTCGCGCCGGGCACCGTCAACACGATGCCCGAGAAGACCCTCGAGGCCACCTTCGACCACGGCGTCGTCACCGGCGACACCATCACCGGCAACTACGCAGACGCGCACGCCGTCATCGACGGACTCGCCGACGTCGGCGTCGACTTCGCCGACGTCACCCAGGTGCTCGAAGACGAAGGCGTCGAGAAGTTCATCGTCTCGTGGCACGACCTGCAGAACACCGTGACCGAGGCGCTTGCCGCCGCTCCCGAGGCATCCCGGTGAGTTTCGAGATCCACGTCTCGGGGCACATCGCCGACGTCGTCCGTCACACGGTTCCGACGCTCGTCGACAGCCTCGTCGCCAGCAGCCTGACGGCGGGTGACGCGGGCCTGTGGGGCCCCGAGGCCGAGCCGGAGGCGGCAAAGCGCCTCGGCTGGGTCGAGGCCGTCTCGGTGTCGCGACCGCTGGTCGCACAGATCACGGCACTGCGCGCCGAGCTCGCGGCCGCCGGCATCACACGCGTGGTGCTGGCGGGCATGGGCGGCTCCTCGCTCGCACCCGAGGTCATCGCGCAGACGGCCGGCGTGCCGCTCGTGATCCTCGATTCGACCGCGCCCGGGCAGGTGCTCGCCGCGATCGACGGCGACGCCGACGCCGGACTGCGTGAGACGGTTCTCGTCGTCGCCTCCAAGTCCGGATCGACGGTCGAGACCGACTCCGCCAAGCGCGCCTTCGAGGCGGCTTGGCGCGACCTCGGGATCGACCCCGCCGAACGCATCATCGTCGTCACCGATCCCGGATCGCCGCTCGATGTCGCTTCGCAGGAGGCCGGCTATCGCGTCTTCCACGCCGACCCGACGGTCGGCGGACGCTACTCGGCGCTCACCGCGTTCGGCCTCGTGCCGACGGGCCTCGCGGGTGTCGACATCGCCGAACTGCTCGACGAAGCCGAAGCGACGATGCTCGAGGTCGCGATCGACGACCCCCGCAATCCCGCCATCGTCTTGGCCGCGGCGATCGCCGGTGGCGACCCTCGACGCGACAAGCTCGGACTCATCACCGACGGCACCCACATCGAGGGGCTGCCCGACTGGATCGAGCAGCTGGTGGCCGAGTCCACCGGCAAGGGCGGCACCGGCATCCTGCCGGTCGTGCTGCTGCCGGTCTCGCCCGAGGCCGACCGCCCCCAGACCGACGTGCAGATCGTGCGCATCGTCGACGACGCCGTGCACTTCCAGCTCATCGAGCAGCACCCCGACGAAGTGCTGGTGAGCGGTTCGCTCGGTGCGCAGTTCGTCGTGTGGGAGTATGCGACCGCGATCGCGGGTCGGATGCTCGGCATCAACCCGTTCGACCAGCCCGATGTGGAATCGGCAAAGGATGCCGCACGCGGCCTGCTCGAGGCCCGACCCGAACTCGGCGCCCCCGCCTTCGTGCAGGACGGGATCGAGGTCCGCGTGACCGACCCCGCACTGGCGGCCGGCGGCACGATCGAATCGGTCTTCGATGCGCTTTGGGCGCAGCTCACCGACACCGGCTACGTCGCCCTGCAGGCCTACGTCGACCGCAACGAACTGCCGCAGCTGGCGGGACTCCGCGAACTGGTCGCCGCCGATTCCGGTCGCCCGACGACGTTCGGATGGGGCCCGCGCTTCCTGCACTCGACCGGCCAGTACCACAAGGGCGGGCCCGCAGAAGGCGTGTTCGTGCAGATCCTCGAGTCGACCGAGGTCGACCTCGAGATCCCGGGGCGCCCGTTCACCTTCGGTGAGCTCATCCGCGCCCAGGCCGCAGGCGACGCCCAGGTGCTCGCCGCACACGGCCGCCCCGTCGTCACCCTGACGCTGACCGACCGGCAGGCCGACGTGCTCTCGCTGTTCGAAGCAGCACAGTAGTCCCGCCCCACCAGAGGAGCCACTCCCCCGATGACTGCCGAGATCTCGCGCGGCCAGAACCCGCTGCGCGACCCAGAAGACCGGCGCCTGAACAGGATCGCAGGGCCCAGCGCCCTCGTGATCTTCGGCGTCACCGGCGACCTGTCCCGCAAGAAGCTCATGCCGGCCGTGTACGACCTGGCCAACCGTGGCCTGCTGCCACCCGGCTTCGCGCTGGTGGGCTTTGCCCGACGCGACTGGGAGGACCAGGACTTCGCGAAGGTCGTCCACGACGCCGTCCGCCAGCACGCGCGCACCCCGTTCCGCGAAGAGACGTGGAAGCAGCTGCTGCAGGGCATCCGCTTCGTCTCGGGCGAGTTCGGTGACCCCGACGCGTTCGCACGCCTGCGTCAGACCGTCGAACGCCTCGACACGGAGCGCGGCACGATGGGCAACCACGCGTTCTACCTGTCGATCCCGCCCAAGGACTTCCCGATCGTCGCCCGTCAGCTCAAGGACTCCGGGCTCGTCGACGAGAAGGACGACGACAGCTGGCGCCGCGTCGTGATCGAGAAGCCGTTCGGCAGCGACCTGCAGACCGCGCGTGAGCTGAACGCGGCGCTCGAGGTCGCGTTCCCGGCCGACTCGATCTTCCGCATCGACCACTACCTCGGCAAGGAGACGGTGCAGAATATCCTCGCGCTGCGCTTCGCCAACGAGCTGTACGAGCCGATCTGGAACGCGAACTACGTCGACCACGTGCAGATCACGATGGCCGAAGACATCGGCGTCGGCGGCCGGGCCGGATACTACGACGGTATCGGCGCCGCCCGCGACGTCATCCAGAATCACCTGCTGCAGCTACTCGCCCTCACGGCGATGGAGGAGCCGATCTCGCTGGATGCGAAGGACCTCCGCGCCGAGAAGGAGAAGGTGCTGGCCGCCGTCCACGTGCCCGACGACCTCGCGAACGCGACGGCCCGCGGCCAGTACGCCGGCGGCATGCAGGGCGGCGAGAAGGTCACCGGCTTCCTCGACGAAGACGGCATGAACCCCGAGTCGACGACCGAGACGTACGCCGCGGTCAAGCTCGAGATCGCGACGCGCCGCTGGGCGGGCGTCCCGTTCTACCTGCGCACCGGCAAGCGCCTCGGGCGACGCGTCACCGAGATCGCGGTCGTCTTCAAGCGCGCACCGCAGCACCTCTTCCTGCGGAACCAGACCCGCGAACTCGGCCAGAACGCGCTCGTGATCCGCGTGCAGCCCGACGAGGGCGTCACAATCCGGTTCGGGTCGAAGGTGCCGGGCGCGACCACCGAGGTGCGCGACGTCACGATGGACTTCGGGTACGGCCACGCCTTCACCGAGTCGAGCCCCGAGGCATACGAGCGTCTCATCCTCGATGTGCTGCTCGGCGACCCGCCGCTGTTCCCGCGGCACGAAGAGGTCGAGCTCTCGTGGAAGATCCTCGACCCGATCGAGCAGTTCTGGGCCGCAGAGGGCGGTCCGCTCGAGCAGTACTCCCCCGGTTCGTGGGGTCCTTCGTCCGCCGATGAACTTCTGGCCCGTGACGGCCGCGTCTGGAGGCGCCCGTGATCGTCGACCTGCCCGACACCACTGTGTCGAAGATCGCACGCTCCCTCGTGAGCGTGCGCGAAGAGGGCGGCGCGGTGGCCCTCGGCCGCGTGCTGACCCTCGTCATCCGCTCCAAGGGGCGCGTGGACGAAGCCGCGATCGACGCGGCGAACGACGCGTCTCGTGAGCACCCGATGCGCGTCATCGTGCTCGAGACCTATCCCGACGGCGACGCGCCGCTGCTCGACGCGGAGATCCGCGTCGGTGGCGACGCCGGCGCGAGCGAAGTGATCGTGCTGCGTGCCTACGGTGCCGCCGCCGAGAACGAGGAAAGCCTCATCACGGGGCTGCTGCTGCCCGATGCGCCGGTCGTGGCGTGGTGGCCGGAGGATCCGCCGGCAGAGCCGGCTCAGTCCGAGATCGGCCGCATGGCCCAGCGGCGCATCACGGATGCGTCGACGAAGCCGTTCGTGAGCAACCGACTCGCGGCCCTCGGCCCCCGCTACCAGCCGGGAGACACCGACCTCGCCTGGACGCGACTCACGCACTGGCGCGAACAGTTGGCCGCCGTGCTCGACCAGCCTCCGTACGAAGAGGTCACCGGCGTCGAGGTGGTCGGCGCCGGCAGTTCGCCCTCGACGGGACTGCTCGCTGCCTGGTTGCGCCTCAAGCTCGACGTGCCCGTCGTGTGGCGCTACGCACCGAAGCAGGAGTGGGATCACGGCATCCAGAAGGTCATCCTGACGCGCGCATCGGGTGAGGTGCACCTCGAGCGCAGCAACGACATCGACGCGACGCTCACTCAGCCGGGCCAGCCCTCGCACGACATCGTGCTGCCGCGTCGGTCGCTGCGCGAATGCCTCGCGGAGGAGCTGCGCAGACTGGATCCGGACCTCCTGTATGGTCGAGTGATCACGGAGGGTTGGGAACTGCTCGGCCCGCCCACGACCTAGGAGCAACTGTGGCCGAGTTCTGGACGGAGAAGCGGGTCGTCATCAGCCCCGACAAGCAGTCGATGGCGGATGCCGTTGCCGAGCGGTTCCTGGACCGGGTCGCCAAGCGTCTCGCCGACGGCAAGACCGTCCACGTCGCCCTGACCGGCGGTACGAGCGGTACGGCCGTGCTCGAAGCCGCCGGTCGCAGCGAAGCCCGCGCGGGCCTTGACTGGTCGCGCGTGCATGTGTGGTGGGGTGACGAGCGGTTCCTGCCGCGCGGCGACGCCGAACGCAACGAGACCGGCGCCCGGCGCGGACTGCTCGACCACATCGACATCCCCGAGGCCAACGTGCACACGATGGCAGCCTCGGACGACGGTGTCACCCTCGATGAGGCGGCCGAGCAGTACGCCGCCGAGCTGGCGCGATTCGGCTCGGGTGAGCAGTCGTGGCCGGCGTTCGACGTGTGCTTTCTCGGTGTCGGACCCGACGGCCACATCGCGTCGCTGTTCCCCGATCGCGGCGAGATCCAGATCACCGATCGCGCGGCCGTCGCCGTGCGCGACTCCCCCAAGCCGCCGCCGGAGCGCGTGAGCCTCACCCGCCCGGTGATCAACGCGTCCAAGCGCGTCTGGATGGTGCTCAGCGGCACCGACAAGGCCTCGGCTCTCGGCCTCGTGCTCGCCGGTGCGAGCTACGACCAGGTGCCCGCAGCGGGCGCCAAGGGCCGCAAACGCACGATCCTGTTCGTCGACGAGGCTGCCGCCAGCGAAGTGCCAGACGAACTCATCGACCAGGACTACTGACTCCGCGCGGGCCGCGGCCGCAACGCCGCAGTCTGTCGCGAACTCCGCGTGCGGCGGGGCTCAGCCCTGGCCGCGGCGCTCGCGCAGTTGACGCAACGCGTCGTCGAGGAGCTCGGCGGCTTCCTCGTCGGTGCGACGCTCCTTCACGTAGGCGAGGTGCGTCTTGTAGGGCTCCGTCTTCGCGACGGCGGGAGGGTTGGCCTTGTCGCGACCCGCGGGGAGACCGGAGTGCGGCGAGTCGATCGTCTCGGGGATCTCTTCGTCGGGGATGCCGGCGGCGAAGTACCGCACGGTCTCGTTGCCGAGCGCATCCCAGTACGACACGGCGACGCGGTCGGCGTGGTGCCCGTGGTCCTGTTCGCCCATCGGGCCGGCACCGACACGGGTGCCTCGGATCGCGTTTCCTCCGGCAGCCATCAGATCCCCTGGAACTTCGTGATGAGGCCCAGCGCGACGATCGCGACGAACCAGACGAGTGCGAGCACGACGGTGAACCGGTTGAGGTTGCGTTCCGCGAGACCCGACGAGCCCATGGCGGAGCTCATGCCACCGCCGAACATGTCGGACAGACCGCCACCGCGGCCCTTGTGCAGGAGGATCAGGAGGGTCAGCAGGAGGCTGGTGATGCCCAGCAGCACCTGGAGCACGAACTCGAGAATGTCCACAGTCGTTGAAAGCCTTTCGGGTGCCCCGTCGGGGCGCACAAGGGTCGAGTATACCGGGCATCCTCGCTCGGCGACCGTCGACCGGCCGCCGAGCGAGGAACGAGGTCAGACCCCGACGTGCTTCTGGTAGCGGATGATCGCCGCGAACTCGTCGACGAGCAGGCTCGCACCACCCACGAGCGCACCGTCCACGTCGGGCTCGCGCATGAAGGCGGCGATGTTGGCGGCCTTGACCGAGCCGCCGTAGAGGATGCGGGTGCGCTCGGCCGCATCGGCGCCGAGCACCTCGCCGATCACGGCGCGCAGCGCGCCGCAGACCTCTTCAGCCTGCTCGGGCGAGGCGACCTGGCCGGTGCCGATCGCCCAGACCGGCTCGTACGCGATGACGACATCGGCGTCGGCGGGCAGACCCGCGAGTGCGACCCGCAGCTGCTCGACGGATACGGCGGTGGGACCGGACTCCTCACGCTGCTCCAGCGTCTCACCCACGCAGATCACCGGCACGATGCCGTGCCGCAGCGCGGCCTGCACCTTCGCCGCGACGACCTCGTCGGTCTCACCGTGGTACTGACGACGCTCGGAGTGACCGATGATGACGTAGCCGCAGTCGAGCTTGCTGAGGAACGCGCCCGAGACCTCACCCGTGTAGGCACCGCTGTCCTGTGCCGACAGATCCTGCGCGCCCAGCGCGAACGGGATCTTGTCGGCATCGAGCAGCGTCTGCACCGTACGGATGTCGGTGAACGGCGGGAAGACGGCGACCTCGACGGATCCGTCCTCGTGCTTGGCATCCTTCAGCGTCCAGTGCAGCTTCTGCACGAACGCGACCGCCTGCAGGTGGTCGAGGTTCATCTTCCAGTTGCCGGCGATGAGCGGTGTGCGCGCCATCAGCCCTCCCATCCCAAGATCTCCAGCCCGGGGAGCTTCTTGCCCTCCAGGAATTCCAGGCTCGCGCCACCACCGGTCGAGATGTGCCCGAACCGGTCGTCTGCGAAGCCCAGCTGTCGAACGGCCGCAGCCGAGTCGCCACCGCCGACGACAGACAGTCCGTCGACCTCGGTGAGTGCCTGCGCGACGGCCTTCGTGCCGGCGGCGAACGCCGGCATCTCGAAGACGCCCATCGGGCCGTTCCAGAACACCGTCTTCGACGAGGCGATCGCGTCGGCGAAGATCTTCGACGTCTCGGGCCCGATGTCCAGGCCCATGCCGCCGGCACCGAAGGGGGTGTCCTCCAGTGCGTCCGAAGCCGCGACGACGTGGTCGGCGTCGGCCGCGAACCCGGATGCCATGACGGCGTCCACGGGGAGGATCAGCTCGACCCCGCGCTCGGCGGCCGTCGCGATATACCCCTTGACGGTGTCGATCTGGTCGGCCTCGAGCAGCGACGTGCCGACCTTCTGGCCCTGCGCGGCGAGGAACGTGAACAGCATGCCGCCGCCGACGAGGATCTTGTCGGCGCGCGGCAGGAGGTGCTCGATGACACCCAGCTTGTCGCTCACCTTCGATCCGCCGAGCACGACGGCGTAGGGACGCTCGGGCTTCTCGGTCAGGCGGTCGAGCACGTCGACCTCCTTCTCGATGAGCAGCCCCGCGGCCGACGACAGCAGCTCAGCGAGGTCGTAGACCGACGCCTGCTTGCGGTGCACGACGCCGAAGCCGTCCGAGACGAGCACGTCTCCGAGCTGCGCGAGCTCCTCGGCGAACGCACGACGAGCGGCGTCGTCCTTCGCGGTTTCGCCCGCGTTGAAACGGAGGTTCTCGATGACTGCGACGTCGCCGTCTTCGAGCGCTGCGACCGCGTCGGTCGCCGAGGCGCCCACGGTGTCACGCGCGAACGCGACGGGCTTGCCCAGCAGCTCCGACAGACGCTGCGCCACAGGGGCGAGGCTGTACTTGTCGTCGGGAGCGCCGTCGGGACGGCCCAGGTGCGAGCAGGCGATGACCCGCGCACCCTGATTGATGAGGTGATTCAGCGTGGGAAGCGCCGCCCGGACGCGGCCATCGTCCGTGATGACTCCATCCCGCAGGGGGACGTTGAAGTCGACACGGACGATGACACGCTTTCCGGCCAGCGAACCCAACGATTCGAGGGTGCGCAGAGCCATGATCGTCAGAGCTTTTCGGCGACCAGCTCGGTGAGGTCGACCAGACGGTTCGAGTAGCCCCACTCGTTGTCGTACCAGCTCGACACCTTGACGAGGTTGCCGCTGACGTTGGTCAGCGTCGAGTCGAAGATCGACGAGTGCGGGTTGTGCACGATGTCGCTCGAGACGATCTGGTCGGCGTTGTACTGCAGGTAGCCGGCAAGACGACCGTCCGCGGCTGCCGCCTCGTAGGCCGCGTTGACCTCGTCGACGGTCAGGTCGTCACGCTCGGTGATGAGCGTCAGGTCCACGATCGAGCCGGTCGGGACCGGAACGCGGTAGGAGGAGCCCGACAGCTTGCCGTTGAGCTCGGGCAGCACTTCGCCGATCGCCTTCGCAGCACCGGTCGAGGCGGGCACGATGTTGATCGCGGCCGCACGTGCACGGCGCAGGTCGCCGTGCGGCCCGTCCTGCAGGTTCTGGTCCGCGGTGTACGCGTGCGCGGTCATCATGAAGCCTCGGTCGATGCCGAAGGCATCGTTGAACACCTTCGCGAGGGGCGCGAGGCAGTTCGTCGTGCACGACGCGTTCGAGATGATGTGCTGCGTGGCCGAGTCGTAGGTGTCTTCGTTCACACCCATGACGAACGTGCCGTCGACGCCCGTGCCGGGTGCCGAGATGACGACCTTCTTGGCGCCCGCCTCGATGTGCTTCTTCGCGAGGTCGGCCTTGGTGAAGAAGCCGGTCGACTCGATCACGATGTCCACGCCCAGCTCACCCCAGGGCAGGTTGGCGGGGTCGCGCTCGGCGAACGCCTTGATCTCCTTGCCGTTGACCGTGATGCTGTCGTCGTCGTAGCTGACGTCGGCGGCGAGCACGCCACCGACGGAGTCGTACTTGAGCAGGTGGGCGAGGGTCTTGTTGTCGGTGAGGTCGTTCACCGCGACGATGTCGAGGTCCGCGCCCTGCTCAAGCGCCGCGCGGAGGAAGTTACGTCCGATGCGGCCGAAGCCGTTGATTCCGATCTTGACAGACACGTTGTCTCCCGTATTTCTGGTTTGCGTGGGTGCGATCGCTGCGATGCGCACCCGCACGCGGTGTGCGTGAAAAGAGGAGGATGCCGACTCCCGCCCCGTCGCCGAGGAGGAACCCGGCATCCTCACCTGTGTGTCACCCTACAGCAGACCCGCCGTCTTCTCGCGGGCTGTTTCGAAGCGCTGAGCGACGTTCTGCCAGTTGGCGATGTTCCACGCCGCCTTGACGTAGTCGGCCTTCACGTTGAGGTAGTCGAGGTAGAAGGCGTGCTCCCACATGTCGAGCTGGAACAGCGGGACGGTGCCCTGCGCGGCGTTGGCCTGCTGGTCGAACAGCTGCTGGATGATCAGACGCTGTCCGATCGAGTCCCAGCTGAGGACCGACCAACCGGAACCCTGAATGCCCATGGCCGTGGCGGTGAAGTGCGCCTGGAACTTGTCGAACCCGCCGAAGAACTCGTCGATGGCTGCACGCAGCTCGCCCTCGGGCTCACCGCCGCCACCGTCGTTCGCCGGGGCCAGGTTGGTCCAGAAGATCGAGTGGTTGACGTGGCCGCCGAGGTTGAACGCGAGGTCCTTCTCGAGCTTGTTGACGTTCGCGAGGTTGCCGCTCTCGCGCGCCTCGGCGAGCTGGTCGAGGGCGGTGTTCGCACCCGTCACGTACGCCTGGTGGTGCTTGTCGTGGTGCAGCTCCATGATCTTGCCCGAGATGTGGGGCTCGAGGGCCGCGAAATCGTAGGGGAGGTCGGGCAGCGTATAGGTCGCCATGTTCTCACTTCCTGTCAAGGCCGCACACGGTGCGTGCGGGGACGGACAGATCCCATCCTATTGACTGGCAACGCGAGCCGCACGGGGAAGCTTCCCGCAGGTAACGCGGTGTGACGAGTCAGTCCTCGAGTCCGGCGGGCACTGCCGATTCGGTATCTGGCAGGCCCTCGGCGGCAGCCTTCTTGTCGGCCATGGCCAGCAGGCGACGGATGCGCCCCGCGACGGCATCCTTCGTCAGTGGCGGGTCGGCGTGGTGCCCGAGCTCATCGAGGCTTGCATCACGGTGTGCCAGACGGAGGTCGCCGGCCTGCTTGAGGTGGTCGGGCACCTCGTCGCCGAGGATCTCGAGTGCGCGCTCCACGCGTGCGCACGCGGCGACGGCCGCCTGCGCCGAACGGCGCAGGTTCGCGTCGTCGAAGTTCACCAGACGGTTCACCCCGGCGCGCACTTCGCGGCGCTGGCGCATCTCCTCCCACGCCGACGCGGTCTTCGCAGCTCCCATCTCGGCGAGCGTCTGGCGGATGGCTTCGCCGTCGCGCACGACGACGCGGGGCACGCCACGCACCTCACGAGCCTTCGCGGAGATCCCGAGGCGGTGCGCCGCGCCGACGAGCGCCATGCCCGCTTCGGCGGACGGGCAGGAGATCTCGAGCGCGGCAGATCGACCCGGCTCGCTCAGCGAACCCGCGGCGAGGAATGCACCACGCCAGATCGCAGCCAGGTCGCCCCGGTTTCCGGTCGTCAGCCGGTTCGGCAGGCCGCGCACGGGACGTCGACGCTGGTCGAGCAGCCCCGTCTGACGGGCGAGCGTCTCACCGCCGTCGATCACGCGGACGGCGAAGTGGCCGCCTGCGCGTCCACCCGACGCCTGCACGCGCGCCAGCTCGGGACGCACGCCGTAGATCTCCATGAGGTCCCGGGCCACCCGGCGGGCCAGCACGTCGCTGTCGACCTCGGCCTCGACCGCGACACGTCCGGCGATCGAGTGCAGTCCGCCGGCGAAGCGGAGGACCGCGGTGAGCTCAGCCACGCGAGCGGTGGGACGAGGGTCGCGGACGGCCGCCAATTCGGTCTTCACGTCAGCGGTCAGCGGCACGGCGATCCTTCTGCGATTCAGGGGGGGTCGAGATCGGGCCCTCGGTGGAGGGACGATGTTCCAGCCTACTCGCGACCGAGGTCGCGATGTTTCACCTTCACCTCTACTCCGGACGTCCCCGACAGTCGATCCGCCAGTTCACGGACTGTCACGACCGACCGATGCTTGCCGCCCGTGCACCCGACAGCGACGACGGAATGCCGCTTGTTCTCGCGCTGGTACCCCGCGAGCACCGGCTCGAGCGCCTTCGCATACGCGTCGATGAACTCCACCGCCCCGGGCCGCGTGAGCACGTACTCCCGCACCTCCGGGTCCTCCCCCGTCAGCGCCTTCAGTTCGGGAATCCAAAACGGATTCGGCAGGAAGCGCATGTCTGCGACGAGATCGACGTCGGTGGGCAGGCCGTACTTGAAGCCGAAGCTCATGACGGTGAGGGTGTGGCGCGCCGCGCCGCTCTCGCTGAACTCATCGACGATGCGGTTGGCGAGTTGGTGGATGTTGAGCGTGCTCGTGTCGATCACGACATCGGCGCTCTCGCGAACGGCTGACACGCGTTCGCGTTCCCGCTCGATGCCGTCGATGATCGTGCCGTCCCCTTGCAAGGGGTGCGGCCTGCGCACCGACTCGAATCGTCGCACCAGCACATCGTCCGACGCATCGAGGAACAAGGTGCGCAGCGTGCGGGCGTCGCGCAGCGATCGGGTCACGGCCGGGAGCTGCCCGAACAGGTCGCGCCCACGCACATCGACGACCGCGGCGATCTTCGGGAGCGCGCCGGCCGCGAGCTCCGTCAGCTCGAGCAGGGGACCGAGCATCTGCGGCGGCAGATTGTCGACGACGTACCATCCGAGGTCCTCGAGCGCGTTCGCTGCCGTGGTGCGGCCGGCACCCGACATGCCGGTCACGATGAGTACCTCACCGGTCGGCTTCTGGTCGTTCACAGATCCTCCCCGTCCTCGCCGCTCCAGCCTATCGACTGGCGACGGCGTCCCGTGCGGCGAGTCGCTCCCGCACCGTCGCCGCGAGGGCCGGTCCGATACCGGGCACTTCGGCGATCTGCGACTCGTCGGCGTTCTTGAGCTTCGCGACCGATCCGAAATGCCGTAGCAGCGCCTTGATGCGCGATGGTCCGAGACCCGGGATCTCGGCGAGCACCGACGAGATATCGCGCTTGCGTTTCTTGCGCTGGTGCGTGATGGCGAACCGATGCGCCTCGTCGCGCAGGCGCTGCAGCAGGTACAGCGCTTCTGACGTGCGCGGCAGGATCACCGGATACTCGTCGCCCGGAAGCCACACCTCTTCGAGCCGCTTCGCGATGCCGCACAAGGCGATCTCGGTGTGCCCGGCATCGGCCAGGGCACGCGCCGCGGCCTCCACCTGCGGGCGACCGCCGTCGACGACGAGCAACTGTGGCCGGTACGCGAACCGCGGCTTGCGGCGATCGGTGACCACGGGCGCTTCACCGCCGTCTGCGAGCGGGTCGGCGATGCCCGCACCGTCGGTCTCCTCGTCGGGCCGATCGAGGTAGGCGAGCCGACGGGTGAGCACCTGGTACATCGAATCGGTGTCATCGGTCGTCTCGGCGACGCCGAACGAGCGGTACTGGTCCTTGCGGGGCAGTCCGTCTTCGAAGACGACCATCGACGCGACGACATTCGTGCCGGACAGGTGCGACACGTCGAAGCACTCGATGCGAAGTGGCGCCTCGTCGAGTCCGAGGGCCTCCTGCAGGTCGTTCAGGGCCTGGGTCCGCGCCGTGTAGTCGCTGGTGCGGCGCGTCTTGTGGAGCATGAGCGCTTGTTGGGCGTTCAGGTGCGCCGTCTTCATGAGTTCAGCCTTCTTGCCCCGCTGAGCGACCTGGATCTCGACGGGTCGACCTCTGCGGTCTCGCAGCCACTGGGCGAGCTCGTCGGCGTCGTCGGGCAGCGCGGGCACGAGCACCCGGCGCGGGATATCGGCCGCGTCTGCGTCGCCGTAGGTGCGCTGCAGCACCTGATCGACAAGTTCGGCGCCGGAGATGTCGAGCTCCTTGTCGATCGTCGTCGCCCGCACGCCTCGCACGCGGCCGCCCCGCACGACGAAGTGCTGCACTGCCGCCGACAGTTCGTCTTCGGCGATGCCGAACAGGTCGGCATCCGTGTCTTCGGCGAGCACGAGTGCACTGCGGCTGAGCACGGCATCGATGGCCTGGAGCTTGTCGCGGTACATCGCGGCCGACTCGTAGTCCATGGCCGCCGACGACTCGTTCATTCGCTTCGTCAGGTCGCGCGCGAAGCGCTGGTCGCCACCGGCCATGAACGCGACGAAGTCGTCGACGATCGCCCGGTGCTCCTCGACCGTCACCTTCATCGAACACGGCCCGCCGCAACGTCCGATCTGCCCCGGGAAGCACGGGCGTCCGGTGGCCATCGCCTTCTTGTACGACGAGTCACTGCAGGTGCGGATCGGGAACACCTTGATCATGAGGTCGATCGTGTCGTGCACCGCCCACACCTTCGGGTACGGGCCGAAGTACTTCGCTCCGCGGATGCGCTTGTTACGCGTCACGATGACGCGCGGGGCTTCATCGCCGAGCGTGATCGCCATGTACGGGTAGGACTTGTCGTCTTTGTAGCGCACGTTGAACGGCGGCGAGAACTCCTGGATCCACATGTACTCGAGCTGCAGCGAGTCCACGTCGGTGGCGACCACGGTCCATTCGACGGATGCCGCCGTCGTGACCATGCGCCGCGTGCGCTCATGCAGGGTGTGCAGCGGCGCGAAGTAGTTCGACAGTCGCGACCGGAGGTTCTTCGCCTTGCCGACGTAGAGCACCCGGCCATCGACATCCCGGAAGCGGTAGACCCCTGGGTTGGTCGGGATCTCCCCCGGCTTCGGCTTGTACGGCAGTTGCGAGGCCACGTCAGCCCGCCTTGCGCGCCGGGGTCGCTCCTTCGAGGATCTCAGCGAGGAAGGTCGCAGTGTGGCTGCCCTCGACGCGGGCGACCTGTTCTGGCGTGCCGGTCGCGACGATCTCGCCACCGCCGGAGCCGCCCTCCGGTCCGAGGTCGATGATCCAGTCCGATGACTTGATGACGTCGAGGTTGTGCTCGATGACGATGACCGTGTTGCCCTTGTCGACCAGGCCGTTCAGGACTTCGAGCAGTCGCTGCACGTCTTCGAAGTGCAACCCGGTCGTCGGCTCGTCGAGCACGTAGATGCTGCGGCCGTTCGAACGCCGCTGCAGCTCGGTCGCGAGCTTCACGCGCTGCGCCTCGCCACCTGAGAGCGTCGTCGCCGACTGCCCGAGCCGCACGTAGCCGAGACCGACGTCGACGAGGGTGCGCAGGTACCGGTGGATGGCCTGGATCGGCTCGAAGAAGTCGGCCGCCTCGGCGATCGGCATCTCGAGGACCTCAGCGATGTTCTTGCCCTTGTAGTGCACGGAGAGGGTGTCGCGGTTGTACCGCTTGCCGTGGCACACCTCGCAGTCGACGTAGACGTCGGGCAAGAAGTTCATCTCGATCTTGATCGTGCCGTCACCCGAGCACGCTTCACAGCGACCGCCCTTGACGTTGAAGCTGAACCGCCCCGGCTGGTAGCCGCGCGCTTTCGCCTCGGGCGTCTCGCTGAAGAGGGTGCGGATGCGGTCGAACACGCCCGTGTAGGTGGCGGGGTTCGATCGCGGTGTGCGGCCGATCGGCGCCTGGTCGACGTGCACGACCTTGTCGAGGTTGTCGAGGCCGGTCACCCGCGTGTGCTTGCCGGCGACCCGTCGGGCACCGTTGAGGCGCGTGGCGAGCACTTCGTAGAGGATGCCGTTGACCAGCGACGACTTACCCGACCCGCTCACGCCGGTGACGGCGGTGAGCACCCCGAGGGGGAAGTCGGCGGTCACGTTCTTGAGGTTGTTCTCGCGCGCGCCGACGACGCTGACCATGCGCTTCTTGTCGATCTTGCGGCGCTTCTTCGGCGTCGCGATCGCCCTGCGCCCCGAGAGATAGTCGCCGGTCAGCGAGTTCTCGTCGCTCAGCAGCGCGTCGAACGGGCCGGAGTGCACGACACCACCGCCGTCGACACCGGCGCGCGGCCCGATGTCGACGATCCAGTCGGCAGCCTGGATCGTCTCTTCGTCGTGTTCGACGACGATGAGCGTGTTGCCGAGGCTCTTGAGCTTGAGCAGCGTCTCGATGAGGCGCCGGTTGTCGCGCTGGTGCAGCCCGATCGACGGTTCGTCGAGCACATAGAGCACCCCGGTCAATCCCGACCCGATCTGGGTCGCGAGGCGGATGCGCTGCGCCTCGCCGCCCGACAGTGTGGCGGCCGCACGGCCGAGGCTCAGGTAGTTGAGACCGACTTGGATGAGGAAGTCCAGTCGCGCGCGGATCTCGCGGAGCACTGCCGCGGCGATCCTCGCCTCGCGTTCGGTGAGTTCGAGCTTCGCGAAGTACTGCTGCGCCTCACCGAGGCTCAGTCTCGAGGCGTCGGCGATCGACTTGCCGTGGACGAGCACGGCGAGCACTTCTGGCTTGAGTCGTGCGCCGTCGCAGACGGGACACGGCACCTCGCGCAGATATTCGGCCCAGCGCTGGCGCTGCGTGTCGGTCTCGGCCTGCAGGTACTGACGCTCGATGTAGGGCACGACGCCTTCGAACCCGGACGAATACCGCATCTCACGGCCGTACTTGTTCTTCCAGCGGACGGTGACCTTGTAGTTCTCGCCGCGCAGGACGGCGTTCTGGATGTCGTCGGGCAGGTCGCGCCAGGGGGTGTCGAGCGAGAAGCCGAGGTCGTCGGCCAACCCCTGCAGCAGTCGTTCGTAGTACTGATAGAGTCCCTTGCCCTGCGTCGTCCACGGCAGCAGCACACCGTCGTTGATGGACAGTTCGTCGTCGCCGATCATCAACTCGGTGTCGACCGACATGCGTGTGCCGAGGCCGGAACAGGCCGGGCATGCACCGAAGGGGGCGTTGAACGAGAACGTGCGCGGTTCGATCTCGGTCAGCTGCAGCGGGTGGTTGTTGGGGCAGGCGAGCTTCTCGGAGAAGCTCTGCCACGCGGCATCGCCCTCTTCGTCGACGAAATTGACCTGCAGGATGCCGCCCGCGAGGCCCAGCGCCGTCTCGACGGAGTCGGTGATGCGCGAGAGCATGCCGGGTGCCGCGACGAGCCGGTCGACGACGACCGCGATGTCGTGCTTGTAGCTCTTCTTCAGGGTCGGGGGCTCGGCGAGCTGGATCAGGTCACCGTCGACGACGGCACGTGCGTACCCCTTCGCCGAGAGCTCCTTGAAGAGGTCGACGAACTCCCCCTTCTTCTGTGTCACGACGGGCGCGACGATCTGGTAGCGGGTGCGCTCGGGCAGGTCGGCGAGCTGGTCGGCGATCTGCTGCACGGTCTGCCGCTGGATCTGCTCACCGCACTCGGGGCAGTGGGGCACGCCGATCCGCGCCCACAGCAGACGCATGTAGTCGTGGATCTCAGTGATCGTGCCGACGGTGGACCGGGGGTTGCGGTTGGTCGACTTCTGGTCGATCGAGACGGCGGGGCTCAGTCCCTCGATGAAGTCGACGTCGGGACGGTCGACCTGACCGAGGAACTGGCGGGCGTAGGCGCTCAGCGACTCGACGTACCTGCGCTGCCCTTCGGCGAAGATCGTGTCGAACGCGAGGCTCGACTTTCCGGACCCCGACAGGCCCGTGAACACGACGAGCGAGTCGCGCGGAATGTCGAGATCCACGTTCTTGAGGTTGTGGACGCGGGCACCGCGGACGCTGAGTTTCGAAGGCGTGGCGACAGGGACGATGGGCACCCGACAAGTCTAGGTCGCCCCTCCGACATCGGCTCCGCGCGGGTGGTGCGCACCCCTCGAGCGGCGCAGTCACGCTCCCGAGCGGCGACCCGCGAACGGTGCGAGCCCGTCGCGTACGGCCTCGATCTGACCGAGGTCCATTCCGACGCGCGCCATGATCTGCGCCGGCACCGCGACCGCCTGTGCACGCAGCGCGCGGCCGGTGTCGGTCAAGCCGATGTCGAGCACGCGCTCGTCGTCGGCCCGGCGGGCGCGCACGACTCGCCCCTGCGCTTCGAGTCGTTTGACGAGCGGCGAGAGTGTGGCCGGCTCCATCGCCAGTTCGTCGGCGAGTTCTGACAGCGAACGCGGCGCCTGCTCCCAGAGTGCGAGCATGACGAGGTACTGCGGATGTGTGAGCCCGAGGGGCTCGAGCACGGGTCGGTAGATCGAGACCACGTTGCGCGCGGCCGTCACGATCGCGAAGCACAGTTGGCTCTCGAGCTTGAGCAGGTCTTCGTCGCTCGACATCCGTCCTCCCCCATTCCTTAGTACACTAATGATCATGGCACACAATGACCGCGCACCGCTCCGACAGCGCGTGCGCGAAGCCGGCGGCTGGTACGCCTACCTCAACACCCGGCTCATCCGCGTGGCAGGGCCGGCCTCGGTCGGCCCCTACGACACCGAACCCGAACCCGAACGAGCTGGACGGGCGTGCCCGCTGTGCGGTGCGCCGATGTCGGCGCACACCGTCGACCGCAGCGGCCCGAAGCCGCTCCTGCACTGCCCCTGATGCCTGGCCGCGTCAACCCGCGTCGAGCCTGAGCGCCGACTGCTCCATCGCGGGCTGTGCGCCCTCCTCGTCCGACTCAGGCATGTCCGGCACGCTCCATCGCTCGCAGCTCCTTCTTCAGGTCCTGCACCTCGTCTCGCAGTCGTGCTGCAAGCTCGAACTTCAACTCCGCCGCGGCCGAGAGCATCTGCTTCGAGAGGTCTTCGATCGTCGCTTCCAGCTGATTGGCGCCTTCGGCCGCGATGCCTTCGCGTCGCAGCTGCGGCGTGGGGCTCTTACCCTTTCCGCTCTTGTTCTTCTTCGACAGCAGGTCGGCGGTGTCGCTCGCTTCGCGCGCCAACGCATCCGTGATGTCGGCGATCTTCTTGCGCAGCGGCTGCGGATCGATCCCATGCTCGAGGTTGTAGGCGATCTGCTTTTCACGCCGCCGCTCGGTCTCGTCGATCGCGGCACGCATGGAGTCGGTCATGGTGTCGGCATACATGTGGACTTCGCCGGAGACGTTTCGGGCGGCACGGCCGATCGTCTGGATGAGCGAGGTGCCCGAGCGCAGGAATCCTTCTTTGTCGGCATCGAGGATCGCGACGAGCGACACCTCGGGCAGGTCGAGTCCCTCGCGGAGCAGGTTGATGCCGACCAGCACGTCGTAGACGCCCTGGCGAAGCTCGGTGAGCAGTTCGACGCGACGAAGGGTATCGACATCGGAATGCAGGTAGCGCACCCGGACGCCGTGCTCACCGAGGAAGTCGGTGAGCTCTTCCGCCATCTTCTTGGTGAGGGTCGTCACGAGGACGCGCTCGTCGCGCTCGACGCGCACGCGGATCTCTTCCAACAGGTCGTCGATCTGTCCCTTCGACGGCTTGACGATGATGTGCGGGTCGACCAGTCCGGTGGGACGGATGATCTGCTCGACGACGCCGTCTGCGATGCCCATCTCGTAGCGACCAGGCGTCGCCGACAGGTAGACGGTCTGCCCGATGCGCTGCTTGAACTCGTCGAAGCGGAGCGGACGGTTGTCCATCGCGCTCGGCAGCCGGAACCCATGGTCGACGAGTGTGCGCTTGCGGGATGCATCCCCCTCATACATGGCACCGATCTGCGGAACGGTGACGTGCGATTCGTCGATGACGAGCAGGAAGTCGTCGGGGAAGAAGTCGAGCAGTGTGTGCGGGGGCTCGCCCGCCTGGCGGCCGTCGAGGTGCCGTGAGTAGTTCTCGATACCCGAGCAGAACCCGAGCTGCTGCAGCATCTCGAGGTCGAACGTGGTGCGCATACGCAGTCGCTGCGCCTCGAGCAGCTTCCCCTGCCCCTCGAGTTCTTTGAGCCGCTCGGCGAGTTCGGTCTCGATCGTGCCGATCGCCCGCTGCACCGTGTCCGTCCCCGCGACATAGTGGGATGCGGGGAAGATCGGCACGCTGTCGAGCTTCTGCACGACATCGCCCGTGAGGGGATGCAGCATGTACAGCGCTTCGATCTCGTCGCCGAACAACTCGATGCGGACCGCATACTCCTCATAGACGGGGATGATCTCGATCGTGTCGCCGCGGACCCGGAAGTTGCCGCGCGAGAAGTCGACGTCGTTGCGGTTGTACTGCATCGCGATGAACTTGCGGATCAGCGCGTCGCGGTCGTACCGCTCCCCCACCTGCAGTGCCACCATCGCCCGCAGGTACTCTTCGGGCGCGCCGAGCCCGTAGATGCATGAGACGGTCGAGACCACGACCACGTCGCGGCGGCTGAGGAGCGAGTTCGTCGTGGAGTGCCGGAGCCGCTCGACCTCGGCGTTGACCGACGAATCCTTCTCGATGAAGGTGTCCGTCTGCGGCACATATGCCTCGGGCTGGTAGTAGTCGTAGTAGCTGACGAAGTACTCGACCGCGTTGTTGGGCATCAGGTCGCGGAACTCGTTCGCCAACTGCGCCGCGAGCGTCTTGTTGTGGGCGAGCACGAGGGTCGGCCGCTGCACCTGCTCGACGAGCCATGCCGTCGTCGCCGACTTTCCGGTTCCCGTCGCACCCAGCAGCACGACATCGGTCTCGCCGGCGTTGATGCGTGCCGCGAGGTCTGCGATCGCCTGCGGTTGGTCGCCGCTGGGCGCATATTCGCTGATGACCTCGAATGGTCGCACGGATCGCGTGGTCTGCATGCATCCAGCGTAGGCGGGGCATACGACATCAGGGCGGTCGAGCGCCGCCAAGGGCGCAGCGGTCGGGTGCACCGTAGTCTGGGCGCCATGGAATTCCTCGTCGGATCGGGACTCGCCGCCGCGGCAGGCCTCAACGCCTGGATGCCACTGTTCCTGCTCGGCCTCGCGGATCGCTTCCTGGGCGTGGTCGACCTGCCCGCGGGATGGACGTGGCTCTCGAGCGACATCGCACTGTGGATCACCGGCATCCTTCTCGTGCTCGAGATCGTCGCCGACAAGATCCCGGCCGTCGACTCCGTCAACGACGTGATCCAGACGGTCATCCGCCCCGCGGCGGGCGGCATCGTCTTCGGCGCGGGCGCGAGCTCGGAGACCGTCCGAGTCGAAGACCCGTCGACCCTGTTCGCCGACGGCGGCTGGGTGCCGATCGTCGTCGGCGTCGTGATCGCGCTCGCCGTCCACGCCGTCAAAGCGACCGTGCGCCCGGTGGCGAACGTCGCGACCGCGGGCCTCGCGGCGCCGGCGATCAGCGCGGCCGAGGACGTCTCGGCGTTCGCACTGGTGGCAACCGCGATCCTGGTGCCGGTCGTCGCCGGCATCCTGCTGGTCGGACTCGTCGTGGCCGCGGTGCTGTTGCTGCGACGACGCCGACGCATCGTGGCCGAACGTCGCGCCGCGAAGGCGGCGGCCCGCGCGACGACCTGAGTCAGTCGGCGACGACGCCCGGGGCGACCAGGCGACGCCACAGCGCGTCGGTCTGCGCCAACGTCTCGTCGAGATCACCGGAAGTGTCGATCACCACGTCGGCCACCGCGAGCCGCTGCGCGTCGTGGGTCTGCGAGGCCAGACGCGCCGCCGCCGCTGCTTCGGTCAGCCCGCGCAACTCGACCAGCCTGCGCGCGCGCAGCTCGGCCGGTGCGTGTGCGACGACGATGAGATCCCATGGGTCGTCGACGCGGGCTTCGACGAGCAGGGGCACGTCGTAGACGACGACGGCGTCGGCGTCCGCTTCCAAGGCTGCGGTGAAGCGCCGCTGCGACTCGGCCCGAACCGCCGGGTGCACGATCGCATTCAGCTGCGCCAGGCGATCCCCGTCGCCGAAGACGAGCGCTCCGAGCGCGGCACGGTCAAGACTGCCGTCTTCGCGGAGAACCGCGTCACCGAATCGCTCGGCGATCTCGGCGAGCACCGGCCCGCCAGGCGACTGCACGTCGCGCACGATCTGATCGGCGTCGATGACGACGGCACCGTACTCTGCGAGGCGGTGGGCGATCGTGGACTTTCCCGACGCGATCCCCCCGGTCAGTGCGACAAGCGGCATGCGCCCAGCCTGTCACACGGCGACGCTCGCCGGGAACGCCACAGGGGCCGGAACCCGAAGGTCCCGACCCCTGTGAGCGGTCAGCTGTGAATCAGTGACGCGGCGATTGCTCGCGAGCTCAGCGGCCCGACAGCTTCTCGCGCAGCGCGGCGAGAGCCTCGTCGTCGGCCAGCGTGCCGGCGCCACCCTGGGCGTCGGACGTGAACGACGAACCACCCAGGTCGGCGGGAGCGGCTGCCTCGGCCTCGATCGCCTTGGCGACCTGAGCCTTGTGGGCCTCCCAGCGAGCCTGCGCGGCCGCGTACTCGGCTTCCCAGGCCAGACGCTGCTCGTCGAAGCCGTCCTTCCAAGCACCCGACTCGGGGTCGAAGCCCTCGGGGTACTTGTACTCGCCGTTCTCGTCGTACTCGGTCGCCATGCCGTAGAGGGCCGGGTCGAACTCGGTGCCGTAGGGGTCGACCGACTCGTTGGCCTGCTTCAGCGACAGCGAGATGCGGCGACGCTCGAGGTCGATGTCGATGATCTTGACGAAGACCTCTTCGCCGACCGACACGACCTGCTCAGCGAGCTCGACGTGCTTGCCCGACAGCTCGGAGATGTGCACGAGGCCCTCGATGCCGTCTGCGACGCGCACGAACGCACCGAACGGAACGAGCTTGGTGACCTTGCCCGGTGCGACCTGACCGATCGCGTGCGTACGGGCGAAGACCTGCCACGGGTCCTCCTGGGTCGCCTTCAGCGACAGCGAGACGCGCTCGCGGTCCAGGTCGACCTCGAGGATCTCGACGGTGACCTCCTGCCCGACCTCGACGACCTCGGATGCGTGCTCGATGTGCTTCCACGAGAGCTCCGACACGTGGACGAGACCATCGACGCCACCGAGGTCGACGAACGCACCGAAGTTGACGATCGACGAGACGGTGCCCTTGCGGACCTGACCCTTGTGCAGGTTGTTGAGGAAGTTCGAGCGCGACTCCGACTGGGTCTGCTCGAGCAGCGCGCGGCGCGAGAGCACCACGTTGTTGCGGTTCTTGTCGAGTTCGAGGATCTTCGCTTCGAGCTCCTGGCCGAGGTACGGCGTGAGGTCGCGGACGCGGCGCAGCTCGATGAGCGATGCGGGCAGGAAGCCGCGCAGGCCGATGTCGACGATGAGTCCACCCTTGACGACCTCGATGACCGAACCGGTCACGACACCGTCGTTCTCCTTGATCTTCTCGACGTCGCCCCAGGCGCGCTCGTACTGGGCGCGCTTCTTGGACAGGATGAGACGGCCTTCCTTGTCCTCCTTCTGGAGAACGAGGGCTTCGACCTCGTCGCCGACCTTGACGACCTCGTTCGGGTCGACGTCGTGCTTGATGGAGAGCTCACGCGAGGGGATGACACCCTCGGTCTTGTAGCCGACGTCGAGGAGGACCTCGTCGCGGTCGATCTTCACGACGGTGCCTTCGATGAGGTCTCCGTCGTTGAAGAACTTCAGGGTCTTCTCGACCGCGGCCAGGAAGTCCTCAGCAGATCCGATGTCGTTGATGGCGACCTGCTTGGTGGCCGGGGCGGTCGTTGCGGTAGTCATGTAGTGGGTTGTCCTTGTTGGGTTGGATACTCGGGCCTCGTCCGAACCGCTCGAAGACGAACGGATGCCTCGGATGAAGCGAAGTGGATGGATTGCTCGTCACGGACGCACGGCGATTGAGCCACGCGAGTGACACTCCAGGTTATCAGAACGCGGGATCGCGCGGCGGTACGGTGAGTCCATGACCGATGAACCCGCCCCGGGCATCTACCGCCACTTCAAGGGCGGACGCTACGAGGTGGTCGGCATCGCCAGGCACAGCGAGTCGGAAGACGCGATGGTCGTGTACCGGGCGCTGTACGGCGAGGGCGGCCTCTGGGTGCGCCCGCTGACCCTGTGGAACGAGACGGTCGAGCGCGACGGCCACCTGGGCCCGCGATTCGTCCCTGACGAATGACCTCACTCGGCGGCGGGCGCGACGTACCACCAGCGACCGGCGCGATGCAGGAACAAGCTCCGTTCATCCAGCACGCCGCGCTCCCCGGTCGCGAGGTCGTGCCAGCGCGCACGGAAGGTCACGGTGCCCGTCGCATCCCCCGGTCCGCCACCGCTGACGGATGAGATCTCCAGTCCGTCCCAGTGGTGCGCGCCGTCGAGGACGAGGTCTTTCGGCCGGTTCGCAGGGAACCAGGTGGCCTCGAGGTGCGCAGCATCGCCGAGCGAGAACGCCGTGTACCGCGAACGCATCAGCGCCTCGGCGGTCGCCGCGACACGCCCGTCGAGGACGGGACCGCAGCAGACGTCGAACGCAGCGTCCGATCCACACGGACAGGCAGCTCCCGGTGCGGGACGGCGCCCTCGGCGGGATGCGGCGGCTCCGAACGACATGCGTCCATTGTGCCGCGCGACACGGGGCCCCACGCGACCCGGGGCACTGGGCTGACGCGCACCGCCGTGCGCGAGGATCGCTTCGAGAAGGCCCAGCCGCTCGGCTGCCGTGTAGCCGGGCCGAAGGAGCGCGCGTGCGTGCCAGGATGAGTGCCGTGGCCGACCGACTCATGCTCCTCGACACCGCCAGCCTCTACTTTCGCGCGTTCTACGGTGTGCCCGATACCGTCAAAGCACCCGACGGGCGACCCGTCAACGCGGTGCGCGGCCTGCTCGACATGATCGCGAAGCTCGTCGCCACCTTCGAGCCGACGCACGTCGTCGCGTGTTGGGACGACGATTGGCGGCCACAGTGGCGTGTCGACCTCATCCCCAGCTACAAGGCGCACCGGGTCGCCGAGGTCGTCGAGACGGGACCCGACGTGGAAGAAGTGCCCGATCCGCTCGAGGTGCAGATCCCGGTGATCCGCGAGGCGCTCGAAGTGCTCGGCATCCCCATCGTCGGACGCGCCGCACACGAAGCCGACGACATCATCGGCAGCCTCGCCACGCAGGCGGCCATTCCGGTTGACGTGGTCACCGGCGACCGCGACCTCTTCCAGCTCGTCGACGACGCGACCGGGGTGCGGGTCATCTACACCGGGCGCGGCATGAGCAATCTCGAACTGCTCACCGACGCCGTTGTCGTCGAGAAGTACAAGATCCTTCCCACGCAGTACGCCGACTTCGCGGCGTTGCGCGGCGACCCGTCCGACGGGCTGCCTGGCGTGCCCGGCGTGGGCGAGAAGACCGCAGCGACCCTGCTCGCCGCTCACGGCGACCTCGCGGGCATCGTGGCGGCCGCAGAGCGTGGCGAGGGCATGTCCGCCGGTGTGCGCGCGAAGGTGCTCGGCGCCGCCGACTACATCGCGGTCGCACCCAAGGTCGTCGAAGTCGTGCGCGACCTCGATCTCGGCACCCCCGACACCCGCCTGACCGCGCCGGATCCGGCTGCGGTCGAGGCCCTTGCGGCCGCGTGGTCGCTGGGCTCATCGGCGACCCGCGCGGCGGAGGCGATCAGCGCGCGCGTGTGACCGCCGTCAGCCGCGGGTCCAGGCCAGCAGGCGGTCGAGCGGCCACGTCGTGACGATCCGCTCCGGCGGGATGCCGGCGGCTTCAGCGCGCGCCGCGCCGTGATCGAGCAGTGCGAGCTGCCCCGGCGCGTGCGCATCGGAGTCGATCGCGAACAGGCATCCCTCTGCGAGGGCGATCGCGATGAGCTCGTCGGGCGGGTCCTGTCGCTCGGGACGCGAATTGATCTCGACCGCCACGCCGTGCTCGGCGCATGCGGCGAACACGGCCTGCGGATCGAATTCGGACTGCGGTCGCGTGCCGCGCTCACCCTGGACGAGCCGGCCGGTGACGTGACCGAGCACATCCACGCTCGGGTTCGAGACGGCTGCGACGAGGCGGCGGGTCATCGGCGCCCGCTCCATCCTCAGCTTCGAATGCGCCGAAGCGACGACGACGTCGAGCTCGCCGAGCAGGGCGTCCTCCTGATCGAGCGAGCCGTCTTCGAGGATGTCGACCTCGATGCCGGTCAGCAGCGTGAAGTGGTCGTCGCGGAAGCCACGGACGACGTCCAGCTGCGCACGCAGACGCTCCGCAGACAGCCCGCGCGCGACCGTCAGCCGCGGCGAATGGTCGGTGAGGGCCTGATACTCGTGCCCCAGCGCCTTGGCTGCGTCGACCATCAGGTCGATCGAGGTGAGTCCGTCCGACCACTCCGAGTGCGCGTGGAGGTCGCCGCGCAGCAGTCCGCGCAGCGCCGAGGGTGCAACCGACTCGCCGGATCCACGCAGCTCCGCGAGGTAGGAGGGCACCCCGCCGGCGAGGGCTTGCTGGATGACCGCAAGCGTCGAGTCGCCGACGCCTTTCAGTCGACGCAGCGCCGGCGTGTCGCGCAGATGGGTTTCGTCGAGTCCCGCGATCGCGTCAGCTGCGGCCCGGAAGGCCTTGGAGCGGTAGCGCGACGCGCGCTCCCGTTCGAGCAGGGTCGCGATCTCGACGAGGGCGGCGTGGGGATCCATGGGTCGACCCTACGGCGGCGCCCCGACTCAGGCGAGGTGCGCGCGACCGGATCAGCGGGCGGTGGCGCCCACCCACGCGTCGAGCTTCGCCGCAGCCGCGCCCGAGTCGATCGCGCTCGCAGCGGCGTCGCGCGCCTCAGCGAGCCGGTCGAGCATCGGACGGGTCATCTCCGCGCCGTCCTGGAAGAGCCGGTACGCGACGATGCCGGCTGCGGCGTTGAGCAGCACGATGTCGCGCACGGGACCCGCCTCGCCGTCGAGCACGCGACGAACGACCGCGGCGTTGTGGTCGGCGTCGCCGCCGAGCAGGTCACCGATCTCAGCCAACGGGATGCCGAGATCCCGGGGGTCGATGTCGTGCTCGTGCACGTCGCCCCGACTCACTTCCCACAGCCTGCTGTGCCCCGTCGTGGTCAATTCGTCGAGGCCGTCGTCGCCGCGGAACACGAGCGCCGTTGCGCCTCGCGTCCGGAAGACGCCCGTGATGAGCGGCACACGGTCCAGGCTTGCGACACCGACGGCGTTCGCTTCGGCGCGCGCCGGGTTGCACAGCGGTCCGAGGAAGTTGAACACCGTCGGAATGCCGAGTTCGCCGCGGGTCGCTCCGGCGTGGCGGAACCCGGGGTGGAAGGCCGACGCGAACGCGAAGGTGATCCCTGCTTCGGCCAGCACCTCGGCCACGCGCTCGCCGGACAGCGTGAGGTCGACGCCGAGCGCCGCCAGCACATCCGACGATCCCGACTTCGAACTGGCCGCCTTGTTGCCGTGCTTCACGACGGGGATGCCGGTGGCCGACGCGACGATGGATGCCATCGACGAGATGTTCACGGTGCCGAAGCGGTCGCCACCGGTGCCGACGATGTCGAGCACCGCGGCGGGGACAGGGAGCGGAACGGCGGCTTCGAGGATCGCATCACGGAACCCCACGATCTCGTCGACTGTCTCCCCCTTGGCCCGCAGTGCGACGAGGAATCCCGCCAATTGCGAGGGGGTCGCATCGCCCGACATGATGCGCCGCATCGCCCAGGTCGCCTCGGAGACGCTGAGGTCGCGCCGGTCGAGGAGATTCTGAAGGATTCCGGGCCAGGAGAACAGCTCAGCCATGCTGGCGATCCTATCGGCACTCTCCGACGGGATTCTCGGCTGCCTCTTAGGTTGCCCTAACCTCCCTTCGGAGGGGAATCACCTTCAGGGATGCGAAAACCGAGCGACGAAATCAGCCATAATGGGGTGCGTGACGACCTCTCCTGCGACCTATCCCCAGGCTTTGCGTTCCGTCAAGCGGCCCGACCCGGTCGCCGTCGGCACGATCGTGTGGCTGGGCAGCGAAGTCATGTTCTTCGCCGGCCTGTTCGCCATCTACTTCACGCTGCGCAACGCGTCGCCTGAATTGTGGGCCGACCGCACCGAACTCCTGAACATCCCGTTCGCGGCGATCAACACCGGCATCCTGGTGCTCTCGTCGTTCACCGCGCAGGCCGGCGTCTTCGCCGCCGAGCGCCTGCAGCCGTACCGCAAGGGCTCGATCTGGCAGTTCCGCCAGTGGGGCATGGTCGAGTGGTTCCTGCTCACCTTCGTCATGGGCGCGGTGTTCGTCTCGGGTCAGGTGTGGGAGTACGCGACGCTCGTCGCCGAAGGCATGCCGATCAGCGCGGACTCGTACGCGTCGGCGTTCTACATCACCACCGGCTTCCACGCCCTGCACGTGACGGGCGGGCTCATCGCCTTCCTGCTCGTGATCGGGCGCGCATACGCCGTCAAGAACTTCGGACGCAAGGAGATGACGTCCTCGATCGTCGTGTCGTATTACTGGCACTTCGTCGACGTGGTCTGGATCGTCCTGTTCGTCGTCATCTACTTCGTCAAGTAATCAGAGCGGAGCTGAGCACTTCCATGGCATCGAAGACCGCACGCCGACAGGCCGGCCGTCGCAGCAAGTGGGCCGCCGCCGCCCTGATCGGTATCGGACTGCTGGTCACCGGCGGCGTCTACGCCGGAGCGTCGGCCGCAATGGCGGCATCCGACACGTCGACCACGGCCACCTCGAGCCTCACCGTCGAAGACGGCAAGAAGCTCTTTCAGGCCAACTGCGCCACCTGTCACGGGCTGAACCTCGAGGGCACGAACGACGGCCCGTCGCTGTACGGCGTCGGCGAGTTGTCGGTCGAGTTCCAGATGGCGACCGGCCGCATGCCGCTGCAGATGCAGGGTCCGCAGGCGCCGATCAAGCCCGTCCAGTTCACCCAGGAGCAGATCGAAGCGATCGCCGCCTGGGTGCAGGAGACCTCCCCCGGCCCCAGCTACCCCTCCGACGAGATCCTCGACGGTGGTGGTGACGTCGCCGAGGGCGCCGAACTGTTCCGCATCAACTGCGCCATGTGCCACAACGTGGCCGCCGCAGGTGGTGCGCTCACCGAGGGCAAGTACGCCCCCGCACTGACCGAGACCAGCCCGCTGCACATCTACGCGGCGATGGTCACCGGCCCGCAGAACATGCCGGTCTTCAACGACATGACCCTCACCACCGAGGAGAAGCGCAACATCATCTCCTCGCTGATGTGGATCCAGGAGAACGAGTCTGCCGGCGGCTTCTCGCTCGGCTCGCTGGGCCCCGTCTCGGAGGGTCTGTTCATCTGGATCTTCGGCATCGGATCGCTCATCGGCCTCACCGTGTGGATCACGGCGAAGTCCAACTGATCGCACACTGACGTAAGACGCAAGGCAAGGAGCACCATGGCACACGAGGAGAACGCGCTCGAGCACGAGAGGGCTTCGTGGAAGCCCTCCCCCGGGCTCGCGGTCGCCGTGCCGGACCCCGTGCAGAACCCGGGCCTCCCGCCCCACCGGGAGCGCATCGTCGACAAGGACCCGGCCGCCATGGCGCGCGCTGTGCGCACCGTCTACACGCTGTTCTACCTGTCGCTGGCCGGCAGCATCTGGGCGATCGCCGCCTACATGCTGTTCCCCATCGAGAGCGGCCAGATCGTCGACATCCGGCACAACAACCTCTTCATCGGTCTGGGGATCGCCCTCGCCCTGTTCGCCCTCGGCGTCGGCGCGATCCACTGGTCGAAGGCCGTGATGAGCGACAAGGAGTTCATCGAGCCGCGTCACGCGACGCGCGGGCGCGACACCACGCGTGAGGGAGCCGTCCAGGCGTTCCGCGACGCGAACGAGGAGTCCGGCTTCGGCCGCCGCACCGCCATCCGCGGTTCGCTCATCGCCGCGCTGGTCGCCTCGATCCTGCCCGGCATCACCCTCTTCCGCGGCCTGGCGCCGCAGAGCAGCCCCGACCACCCGCACGCGGGCGACCCGGTCTACCTGCTCAGCCACACCATGTGGGAGAAGGGGATGCGCCTGGCGCACGATCCGAGCGGCGAGCCGATCCGCGCCGCCGACCTGACCCTCGGTTCCGCGGTGCACGTCATCCCCGAGCCCCTCGCCGAGCTGAGCCACCACGACGGCTACCTCGAGGAGAAGGCCAAGGCCATCGTCCTGCTCATGCGTCTGCTCCCCGAGCAGCTGCAGGAGGAAGAGGACCGCAAGAGCTGGTCGTACGACGGCATCGTGGCCTACTCGAAGGTCTGCACGCACGTCGGGTGCCCCGTCGCGCTGTACGAGCAGCAGACCCACCACCTGCTCTGCCCCTGCCACCAGTCGCAGTTCGACGTCGAGCGCGGCGCCGCGGTGATCTTCGGCCCGGCCGCGCGTCCGCTGCCGCAGCTGCCGATCACCGTCGACGACGAGGGCTACCTCATCGCGCAGAGCGACTTCACCGAACCTGTCGGCCCGAGCTTCTGGGAGCGTCATTGAGCACCGCGACTGTCACCGATAAGGGTGCGGACACCACCCGCGACGCGAAGCCCGGCAACGACAAGCCCCTGGGCGGGCGCTTCGTCGCCGGCGCCGCGAACTACATCGACGAGCGCACCAGCATCTCGGGCCTGGTCAAGGAGCTCGGGCGTAAGATCTTCCCCGACCACTGGTCGTTCATGCTCGGCGAGATCGCGCTGTGGAGCTTCGTGGTGGTGCTGCTGTCGGGCACCTTCCTGACCTTCTTCTTCCAGGCGTCGATGGTCGAGACCCACTACGAGGGCGCGTACACGCCGTTGGTCGGCGTCGAGATGTCGGCTGCCCTCGAGTCGACGCTGCGGATCTCGTTCGACATCCGCGGCGGCCTGCTGGTGCGCCAGATCCACCACTGGGCGGCGCTCGTGTTCGTCGCCGGCATCGGCGTGCACATGCTGCGCGTGTTCTTCACCGGCGCCTTCCGCAAGCCCCGCGAGCTGAACTGGGTGATCGGCTTCATCCTGTTCATCCTGGCGATGGCCGAGGGCTTCACCGGCTACTCGCTGCCCGACGACCTGCTCTCGGGCAACGGCCTGCGCATCATCGACGGCATGGTCAAGGGCATCCCGCTGGTCGGCACGTGGATCTCGTTCCTGCTGTTCGGCGGCGAGTTCCCCGGCACGGAGATCGTCGGACGTCTGTACACGCTGCACATCCTGCTGCTGCCGGCGATCCTCGTCGCGCTGCTAGCCGTGCACCTCATGCTCATGATCGTCAACAAGCACACCCAGTTCGCCGGCCCCGGCCGCTCGAACGACAACGTGGTGGGCTACCCGATGATGCCGGTCTACATGTCGAAGATGGGTGGCTTCTTCTTCATCACCTTCGGCGTGATCGTGCTGATCGCCTCGCTGTTCACGATCAACCCGATCTGGAACTACGGCCCCTACGACCCGTCGCCGGTCTCGGCGGGCACGCAGCCCGACTGGTACATCGGCTTCGCCGACGGCGCGCTGCGCCTCGTGCCGCCGCACTGGGAGTTCGTGCTGTTCGACCACACCTGGTCGTTCAACATCCTCGTGCCGCTGGGAGGCCTCGGCCTGTTCATCGTGCTCGTCATGCTCTACCCCTTCATCGAGGCGTGGATCACCGGCGACAAGCGCGAGCACCACCTGGCGCAGCGTCCCCGCAACGCCCCGACCCGCACCGCCATCGGCGCGGCCGGCGTCACCTTCTACGCCGTGCTCTGGGCGGCAGCCTCGTCGGACATCATCGCGACCCACTTCCAGGTCACGATGGAGGGCGTCATCCACAGCCTGCAGGCGATGCTGATCGTCGGCCCGATCATCGCGTACTTCGTCACCAAGCGCATCGCGATCGCGCTGCAGAAGAAGGACCGCGAGATCGCGCTGCACGGCTACGAGTCCGGCCGCATCGTGCGTCTGCCCGGTGGCGAGTACATCGAGGTGCACCAGCCGGTCGACGAGTATGAACTCGTCAAGCTGGTCGACTACGAGACCAACGCCCCGCTCGTGGTGCGCCCCAACGACAAGGGCCGCATCCCGTGGCACGAGAACCTGCGTGCGTCCCTGTCGCGCTGGTTCTTCGAGGACCGTCTCTCTCCCCTTACCCAGACCGAACTCGAGGCCGCGCGTGCGCACCAGCACCACACGCTCGAGCACATCGCGGCTGAAGAAGATGCCGAGATCCAGGGCATGCACGAGCGCGCCGGAGTTCCGGACGCCCCGCACCACCCCATCGACGACGGCCACAACACCGAGACGGCGAACCGCCCCTCGAACGTGATCGTCCCCGACGAGGACGACAAGGGCGGCAAGAAGAAGTAGCGAGCCGTCGCTGGCAGAGAAGCGGCGAGGAGTGACCGTTCAGGTCTCCCTCGCCGCTTCTGCGTTCGCGTAGCGTCGATGTCATGACCGATGCACTCGCGTACTACTCCGCCAAACTCCGCTTCGAGACCGACGCCTCAGACGTCTACGCCGCCCAGAAGGCCGGCGAGGTGTTCGTCCTCGTCGACGTGCGAAGCGTCGAGGCGTGGGAGCAGGGGCACGTCGCTGGGGCCGTCCACATGCCGTACCGCGACATCGCCACGCGCGCACCGCAGGAGATCCCCACGGACACGCCGGTGGTCGTGTACTGCTGGAGCCCTGGCTGCAATGCGGGCGCGAAGGGCGCGGTGGAGTTCGCGAAGCTCGGCTACGACGTCCGCGAGATGATCGGCGGGTACGAATACTGGGTGCGTGAAGGGCAGCCGACCGAGAACGTCGACGGCCCGGTCCCCCGCACGTTCGATCCACTCGTCATGCACGTGCGGGCCTGATCGCCCAGTGCCCGCGAACCGGCTCGGGATCCCAATACCGCGATGCGGCTCAGGATGCCGAGGTCAACCCCTCGAGATCCTCGTGGAACCGGGCCAGCGCCGCGCCGGCGAATCGCAGGTCGTCCGCGCGGAACGGCGCCGGTGACGCGACCTCCACGACGTCGCAGACGACCGCGGTGGCGTTGTCTCGGGTCGCTGCCTCCAGCGCCGTGCCGACGATGAGCTCAGCAGCCTCCTGCGCGGTGCCTGCAGACGCCAGCACTGCGGTCAGCAAGTCGTGGGGCACGTAGTCGCTGATGCCGTCTGAGCACAGCAACCACCGGTCCCCGACCACCGGGACGCGCCGCGATACGCTGACACGGTCGAGCGCATCGCCGCGCAACGACGCCGTGATGATGTTGCGCCGTGGGTGCACGGCAGCATCCGCTTCGGTCATGAGACCCTGATCGACCAGTGCCTGCACGAACGAGTCGTCTCGCGTCTGTCGTGAGAGTTGGCCGTCACGAAGCAGGTAGGCGCGGGAGTCGCCGGTGTGTGCGAGCAGCAACGCTCCCGAGCGGTCGAACCACACCCCGGTGAACGTCGTCGCCATGCCGCGCAGTGCGGGATCCCTGCGGACGTGCTGTGCCAGATCCCAGTTCGCGATCCGGATGCGGGAGGCGAGCTCGTCCGGGTCGGCGCATTCCGCGCCACCTGCCACGAGGCGGTGCACAAGCGCAGCCGACGCCAGGTCGCCGGCCGGGCCGCCCCCGACACCGTCGGCGACACCCCCGCCCCACGGCGCCGCGAACGCGGCGTCCTGGTTGACGTCTCGGAACGCGCCGACGTCAGAGCAGACGCCGGCCAGCAGGCGCAGGGCCATCGATCAGCGCGCGAAGTACCCGCGGTAGTACTCGTAGACCCAGCCGACGATCGCGACGATGAACACCGCGAATCCGATCGGCAGCAGGAACTGTCCAACGGCGAGGCCGAGAATTGCCAGTGCCGCCGAGAACGCGAGCACGAGGGGCCACCACGACCAGGGGCTGAACTCGCCCATCTCGGGGTCGCCGTCGTCGATGTCGGCGGTGAGGACGTCTTCGGGGAGCTCGCCGCCCTGCGCCTTGTGCACGCGGTCGACGTAGAACGCGATCATGACAGACATCGCGGTGGTGAACAGCAACGCGGTCGAGCCGACCCATTCGATGGCGTTGTACCACGGGAGCGCGGAGTGCTCGATCACGTTCCAGACCGTGTACACCAGGGTCATGAGCAGGAAGAACCCTGCCAGCAGCCACCAGAGGTTGATGTTGGTCTTCACTTACTTGACCTCTCCGCCGGCAAGATCGACGACCGGGGCGTCGGGAGCGTCCTTCGCCGGTCCGACCCCGACCGGGATGCCGGCCTCGGGGTGATTCAAGTCAAACGCGGGACGCTCGCTGCGGATGCGCGGGATGGACGTGAAGTTGTGGCGCGGCGGCGGGCACGACGTGGCCCACTCGAGCGATGCACCGTACCCCCACGGGTCATTGACGGTCACCTTCGGTGCGTTGCGAGCCGTGATCCACACGTTCAGGAAGAACGGGATCATCGAGGCACCGAGGATGATCGCGCCGATCGTCGAGACCTGGTTCTGCCACGTCCAGCCGTCAGCGGCGGAGTAGTCCGCGTAGCGGCGGACCATGCCGTCCACACCCAGCCAGTGCTGGATGAGGAAGGTCATGTGGAAGCCGATGAACAGCAGCCAGAAGTGCACCATGCCGAGGCGCTCGTTGAGCATCTTGCCGGTCCACTTGGGCCACCAGAAGTAGAAGCCCGCGAACATGGCGAACACGACGGTACCGAACACGACGTAGTGGAAGTGCGCGACGACGAAGTACGAGTCCGAGACCGCGAAGTCCAGCGGCGGCGACGCCAGGATGACACCCGTCAGACCACCGAAGACGAACGAGACGAGGAATCCGAGCGAGAACACCATCGGCGTCTCGAACGTCACAGAGCCCCGCCACATCGTGCCGATCCAGTTGAAGATCTTCACGCCCGTCGGCACGGCGATCAACATCGTCATGAGTGAGAAGAACGGCAGCAAGACGGCACCGGTGACGTACATGTGGTGAGCCCACACCGACACCGACAGCGCGGCGATCGCGATCGTCGCGTAGACGAGCGTCTTGTACCCGAAGATCGGTTTGCGGCTGAAGACGGGGAAGATCTCCGAGACGATGCCGAAGAACGGCAGCGCGATGATGTACACCTCGGGGTGACCGAAGAACCAGAACAGGTGCTGCCACAGGAGCACGCCACCGTTGGCGGGATCGTAGATGTGCGCGCCCAGGACACGGTCGGCGGCGGCGGCGAGGATCGCCGCGGCGAGGATCGGGAAGGCCATCAGGATCAGGATGCTGGTGACCAGCGTGTTCCAGGAGAAGATCGGCAGACGCCACATGGTCATGCCGGGGGCACGCATCGTGATGATCGTCGTGATGAAGTTCACGGCACCGAGGATCGTGCCGAAACCGCTCATACCGAGGCCCAGCATCCACAGGTTGCCACCGGCACCGGGCGAGAAGCTCGCGTTGGCGAGCGGCTGATACGCGAACCAGCCGAAGGCCGCCGCGCCCTGCGGGGTCAGGAAGCCGCCGACGGCGATGAGCGAGCCGAAGATGAACAGCCACAGCGCGAAGGCGTTCAGGCGCGGGAACGCGACGTCAGGCGCACCGATCTGCAGCGGCAGGATCGCGTTCGCGAATCCTGCGAACAACGGTGTCGCGAACATCAGCAGCATGATCGTGCCGTGCATCGTGAACAGCTGGTTGTACTGCTCCTTGGTCGGGACGACCTGCATGCCCGGCTCGAACAGCTCGGCGCGGATGATGAGCGCCATGACGCCGCCGAGCAGGAAGAAGAGCACCGACGCGATGAGGTACATGTACCCGATCGTCTTGTGGTCGGTGGAGGTCAGCCACTTGACGACGATGTTGCCCTTCTGCTCGACACGCGATGCGCTGAGCAGAGCGGCCTGACGCGGCGGCAGGGTCGTCGGACGCGCGTGCGAGTCCTCCTGCAGCGGAACCGTCGTGGCCATCATTGATCTCCCTCGGATTCGGTGGACGCTCCGGTGCCGGGCAGGTTCTGCAGCCGGTCATACGCGTCGTTGATGTCGCCGATCTGTCCGGCAGCGCGCAGCGACTCGAGATAGTCCTGGTACTCGGCGTCCGAGACGACCTCGACGTTGAACAGCATCATCGAGTGGTACTGGCCACACAGCTCGGCGCACTTGCCGGCATACGTGCCCTCGCGGGTCGGCGTGAAGGACCAGTAGTTGTCCTTGCCGATGTACATGTCCTTCTTGTACAGGAAGTCGATGATCCAGAAGGAATGGATCACGTCTCGCGAGACGAGCTTGATCTTCACTTCCTTGTCGACCGGCAGCACGAGCGTGGGCAGCTCGCTGGTGATGTCACCGCGTTCGTCGGTCTGCGCCTGCACACCCATCGTCCAGACGGCGTCGTCTGCCTGCTCACAGTCACTGTCGGTGTACTGGAAGTCCCACGCCCACTGCTTGCCGATCGCGGTGATGCACACGTCGGGGTCTTCGTACTGCGTCTCCAGGATCGCCTGGTCGCGCGCCGTGAAGGCGAAGAAGCCGACGATGAGGATGAGGGGCACGATCGTGTAGAAGATCTCGATCGGCATGTTGTAGCGCATCTGCACCGGCAGACCCGTCTGCCCCTTGCGGCGACGGTAGGCGATGGCAGCGAAGCCCATGAGGCCCCATGTGATGAGGCCCACGATGAGCAGCACGATCCACGAGTTGACCCACAGCCCCGACACCATTTCGGTCTTGTCGGTGGCCTGCGTCCCATCCTCCGTGAAGCCGGGGAGGTAGCCGTTCAGCTCGGTCGGGGTGCACGCCGCCAGTGTGACGGCGGTGGCGATCCCGATCGGGATAACGGCCCAGCGGAGACGGCGTTTGACGCGCACAGTGCACCTTTCGGGGTCATGAAGGTCGAACTCAAGCCAGTCTAGGGCAACCTCTCACCCGATTCAGGCCATCCCTCCAGGATGTCCCCGACTCTCGGAGGGGTGCCGGCCCGATCAGTGGAAGCTGTCGCCGCAGGCGCAGCTGCCCGCCGCGTTGGGGTTGTCGATCGTGAACCCCTGCTCCGAGATGGTGTCCTTGAAGTCGATCGTGGCGCCGTCCAGATAGGGCACCGACATGTCGTCGACGATCACCTCGACGCCGTCGAAGTCGACGGCCTTGTCGCCGTCGAGGAAGCGCTCGTCGAAGTAGAGCTGATAGATGAGGCCGGAGCAGCCGCCGGGCTGCACGGCGACGCGCAGACGCAGGTCGTCGCGGTTCTCCTGGGCGAGCAGGCTCTTGACCTTGGCGGCCGCGTCGTCGGTGAGCGCGACGCCGTGGGCGGGCGCGGTGGTCTCGGCGTTGGCGATATCGGTCATGGACCCTCCCCGTGTTTCGGGCCGCCGGTGCTCTGCAGGAGCCGGGGCGGCAGGATGCCTCGATTCTACGCCGCCCCCGACCTGGTCAGGCCGCGCTCAGCGCGTCCGCGCGTCGAGTCGCTCCAGCAGCAGCGCCTCCGACACGAGTGCATTGCGGAAGGTGTCGAGGTGCAGCGACTCGTTCGGGCTGTGCGCGCGCGCGTGCGGGTCCTCGACGCCGGTGACGAGGATCTGCGCCTCGGGGAACTCGCGAACCAGGTCGGCGATGAAGGGAATCGATCCGCCGACACCGATGTCCACCGGCTCGACGCCGTACCCGGATGCGAGCGCGCCGCGGGCCTCGGACACCGCCCAGCCGCTCGTGTCGACGAGGAACGCGTCGCCGGTCTCGATGTCATGGAAATCGAGCTGTGCGCCGAAGGGAGTGTGCGCGCGCAAGTGGGCCTCGATCGCCTCGTAGGCCTCCTGTGCCGACTGGCCAGGGGCGACACGGGCGCTGATGACCACGGAGACGGACGGGCTGAGCGTGTTCGACGCGTTCTTGACGCTGGGCGCGTCGATGCCGGTGACCGTGATCGAGGGCTTGTTCCAGATGCGGCTGAGGATCGTGCCGCGACCGACGGGGCTGACACCGTCGGGCAGACCCGCTTCGCTGCGAAGCGTCTCCTCGGAGTACTCGGGAGTCTGCGCATCGCGCTCGGTCAGCCCCTTCACCGCGGGTGCACCGTCGTCGTCCCACAGCGTCGCGAGCAGTTTCGTGGTCGCGAGCATGGCATCGGGGACGGCACCGCCGAACATGCCGGAATGCGAGGCGTGCTCGAGGGTCGTGACGCTCATGGTGAACCTGGCGTTCCCGCGCAGCGACACCGTCAACGCAGGGGTCACGGCATCCCAATTGCCCGAGTCGGCCACGACGATGACATCGGCACGCAATGCGTCCGCGTTGTCGGAGAGGAACCGTGCGAAGGACGCCGAGCCTGCCTCCTCCTCGCCTTCGATGAAGAGGTTGACGCCGAGGTCGAAGTCGGTGCCGACGGCATCGACGACCGCCCGCAGCGAGCCGATATGCGCCATGATGCCGGCCTTGTCGTCGGCGGCACCGCGCCCGTAGAGGCGCCCGCCGCGCACGGTCGGCTCGAAGGGCGCCGACTCCCACAGCGACTCGTCACCGACCGGCTGCACGTCGTGGTGGGCGTACAGGAGGATGGTGGGCTTGCCGTTCCGGGCCGCGCGGGTGGCGAGGACGGCGGGCATGCCCTGCTCCCCCGTCGACGTCGCGGCCGTGCGGATCTCGACGCGGTCGAAGATGCCGAGCCCCTCTGCGAGGGCCTTCACGGCCTCCGCGCTTCGCTCGACCTCGGCCCGTTCGAAGCCAGGGAACGCGATCGAAGGGATGCGCACCAACGTGCCGAGGTCGGCCAGCGCGGCAGGGACCGCGGCATGGGCGGCTTCACGGACGGCATCAGGGCGGGACAGGTCGGAGCTCATGCGGGTAATCTTATGTGGCACCTCCATCCCCGAACCGAGGACCTCGCTGTGGCCAAGACCCCCGCCGCCTCCACACCCGACGCTGCTGCCGAGCAGCCGTCGGGGCCCGGAAAGAACCGCCCGACGCCGACCCGCGCCGAGCAGGAGGCAGCTCGCAAGCGTCCGCTCGTGGGCGACTCGAAGGAAGCGCGCAAGCGCGCGCGCAGCGAACTCGCGGCGCAGCGCGAGAAGGCCCGCATCGGCATGGCGGCAGGCGAGGAGCGCTATCTGCCCCTGCGCGACAAGGGTCCGCAGCGTCGGTTCGTGCGCGACTTCGTCGACGGCGGATGGCACCTGGGCGAGCTCGTCATGCCGCTCATGGTGGTCGTCATTCTGCTGAGCCTCGTGCCGAACACCGCCGTCACCTTCTATGCGTTCGTCGGCCTGTGGGTGTACATCCTGTTCGTCATCGGCGACATGATCATCACGAGCGTTCGCGTCAAGAAGGCCGCCCGCGAGCAGTTCGGCGAGACGCGGGTCGAGAAGGGTCTCGGCTGGTACGCCGCGATGCGCAGCATCCAGATGCGCTTCATGCGCCTGCCGAAGCCGCAGGTCCGCCGCGGCGGTCGCCCGATCTGACCGGGGATCACGCTCCGCGGGCGAGCCCGCGGTTGATCTGGCGCGCCCAGAGCGGACCGCGATAGATGAACGCGGAGTAGCCCTGCACGAGGTCGGCGCCGGCCTCCAGGCGCTCGCGCACGTCGGCGGCGGTCTCCACACCGCCCGCCGCGATGACGCAGAACCCGTCGGGCACCGAGGCACGAACGATGCGGAGCACCTCGAGCGCCCGCGACTTCAACGGTGCGCCGGACAGTCCACCGGCCCCGGCAGCCTCGACGACGGCCGCGTCGGTTCGAAGCCCCTCGCGCGAGATCGTCGTGTTCGTGGCGATGAGTCCGGCCAGGCCGGCGTCGACCGCGAGCGCCGCAATGGCCGACACCTCGTCGTCGGGCAGGTCGGGGGCGATCTTCACGAGCAGCGGCGTGGCGCCCGCGGCCTCACGCACAGCCTCGAGCAGGGGGCGCAACGTCTCGACGGCCTGCAGTCCGCGCAGGCCCGGCGTGTTGGGCGAGGAGACGTTGACGACGAGGTAGTCGGCGACGGGGGCCACGAGCTTCGCGCTCGTCACGTAGTCCGCGGTGGCCTCGGCGACGTCCACGATTCGGCTCTTGCCGATGTTCGCACCCAGCACGGGGCGCGACCGACGGCGGCGAAGCCGCGCGAGGCGGGATGCCGCGGCATACGCTCCCTTGTTGTTGAAGCCCATCCGGTTGATGATCGCCCGGTCGGGGACGAGGCGGAACAGCCGCGGTCGGGGGTTGCCGTCCTGCGGGATGGCGGTGACGGTGCCGACCTCGACGTGCCCGAACCCGAGCGCGTGCAGTCCGGCGGCGCCGACGGCATCCTTGTCGAACCCGGCCGCCACACCGAACGGCGAGTCGAACTCGATGCCCAGCGCGCGGGTGCGCAGCCGAGGATCCGGTCGCGTGACGGCGCGGACGATCGGCGCGATCGGGCGCACACCGAGCACACGGATGACGCGCATCACGAGGTGGTGGGCCGTCTCGGGGTCCATGCGGGTGAAGAGGGTGCGGAAGACGAAGTCGTACATCGCTTCCAGCGTAGAGCGCCCCGACACCCGTACCGAGCCGCGAGCGTCACACGGCGGTCACTCGGATGCCGCGGTGCGCGCTTCCTGGTCGGCACGCAGCTGCGCGATCGACGCCTCGAAATCGTCGAGCGTCTCGAACGCCTGGTAGACGCTCGCGAACCGCAGGTAGGCGATCTCGTCGAGCTGGCGCAGCGGACGGAGGATGGCCAGGCCGATCTCGTTCGTGTCGATCTGCGACGATCCGGTCTGCCGCACGGCCTCTTCGACCGCCTGGGCGAGCACGGCGAGGTCTCCCTCGGTGACCGGCCGCCCCTGACACGCCTTGCGGACGCCCGACATGACCTTCTCGCGACTGAACGGCTCGATCACGCCGGAACGCTTGATGACGTTGAGGCTGGCCGTCTCGATCGTCGAGAAGCGTCCGCCGCACTCCGGACACTGCCTGCGGCGGCGAATGCTCAGTCCGTCGTCACTCGTGCGCGAATCGATGACGCGCGAGTCGGAATGGCGGCAGAAGGGGCAGTGCATGACGCTCCAGCCTACGCCTCGAACCGCGCGGTGACCGCTTCGCCGTGGGCGGGCAGCACCTCCGCGGTCGCGAGCGCGACGATGTCGTCCTTGACGGCCTCGAGCGCGGCGCGGTCGTAGCGGATGACCTGCTGCGGACGCAGGAACGTCGATGCCGACAGCCCCGATGCGTAGCGCGCCTGTCCCCCGGTGGGCAGCACGTGGTTGCTGCCGGCGAGGTAGTCGCCGAGGCTGACGGGCGCGTGGTCACCCACGAAGACGGCGCCCGCGTTGACGAAGTCGTCGACGCGCGGGTCGGTGAGGTGCAGTTCGAGGTGCTCGGGTGCGTACACATTGCTGAAAGCCGTCGCTGCCGCGAGGTCGTCGACGAGGACGATCGCCGACTGCGGACCCGCGAGCGCCTGCGCGATGCGGTCGGCGTGCAGCGTGCCGCCCGCGCGCGCGTCGATCTCGGCGAGCACTCGGTCGGCAAGGGCCACCGAAGGTGTGACGAGCACGGCGGATGCCTGCTCGTCGTGCTCGGCCTGGCTGATCAGATCGGCGGCGACGAGCGCCGGTTGCGCCGAGTCGTCGGCGACGATGAGGATCTCGGTGGCGCCGGCCTCGGAATCGGTGCCGACCATACCGGCGACCACGCGCTTGGCGAGGGCGACGAAGTTGTTGCCCGGCCCCGAGATCACGTCGACCCGGTCAAGGCCCAGCCCCGGAACGCCGTAGGCGTAGGCGCCGATGGCCCCCGCACCGCCCATCGCGTAGACCTCGGTGACGCCGAGCAGCCCGGCCGCCGCCAGGATGACCGGGTGCACCCGGCCGTCGTGATCGCGTTGCGGCGGTGAGGCCAGCGCAACCTGCTCGACGCCCGCGACCTGTGCGGGCACGACGTTCATGACGACGCTCGACGGATAGGCGGCCTTGCCGCCGGGCACGTAGACACCGACGCGCTGCACCGGACGCCACACCTGCTCGACGACGGCGCCGGGCGCGAGTTCGGTGCGCACCGGCGGCGGCACCTGCGCGGCCGACGCGATGCGAACCCGGCGGATCGCTTCGTCGAGCGCGGCGCGGACGTCTGCGTCGAGGCCAGCAATGGCCTCGTCGATGTGGTGCTGCGGCACTCGGATGTCGTGCCCGTCGACGCCGTCGAACTGCGACGCCTGCTCGCGCAGTGACGCCTCGCCCCGCTCGGCGACGTCATGCACGATGCGCGCCGCCGTGTGCAGCGCCTCGTCGCGCGCGGCGGTGGCGCGCGGGACGGCGTCGAGCAGGTCGGATGCGCTGAGGGTACGACCCCTCAGGTCGATCGTGCGGAGCATGCTTCCAGGGTATCGGCAGCGCCGACCGCGTCAGCCGCGGGTGACGTCGCTCGTGTCGTGCAGGTAGCCGATCCGGCCGTCCTCGTGGCGCACGACGAATACGTCGCCGCGCTCCTCGATCACGAGCGCCCAGGCGAGCGGCCCGATGGTGAACAGGGGTGCGCCCTGCTCGTCGACGACGGTCCGCTCCTCCGGTGCCAGCGCCCAGAACGCCTGGCTCGCGGCGACCCTCGCCGGCTCCTGCGCGGCCTGTTCGACGACGGGTTCTGCGATGGTGGTCGCAGCGGCCGGAGCGGCGGGCTCGGGTGTCGGGCGCGCGACGACCGGGCGCGCGGGGCGAGCGCTTCGGTGCGCAACCGTCTCGGTGCGGTGCTGGAAGTCTTCTCGGATGGTCGGGAACAGCGATGCGAAGACGGTCAGCATGACGCCGGCGAGCATCAGGATGAACTCGACCCACACGACCCAGGTCGCGAGGATCACGGAGCGCCCGCCGACCGTCACGAACGAGCCGACGAGCAACCCGAGCCACAGGATCGACGCGATGCTGAAGGCGACGGATGCGAACTGGTCGATGCCGAGCGACCCGACACGTCGGATGCCCTGCGGAGAGAGGCGGCGCAGCGCGAGCAGGAAGACCGCGACCGTCGGCGCGCCGATGGTGAGCATCCAGTCGATGCCGCGCGCCCAGACAGAGGTGCCGCCCTCGCCGAACAGGCCGTAGATCGGGAAGAACGAGACGACGAACGCCACCACCCAGACGGCGCCGATCGCGACCTCGCGGACGCTGAACGGACCGATGCCGTACTGCGCGGCGGCATCCTCAACGACGGCATCCGGTTCGTCCACAGCGACGGGCTCGTCCGCCGCGACCGATGCGCGCGGGTCTTCAGCGGCAACGTCGGCCACCTCGTCCGGAGCCGACGGCTCCGAGGCGGTCACGGCGGCCGGCTGGCCCTCGATCGTGGACTGCTCGGGCGTGACGATCGCCCTCGTCTCATCGCCGAGTGCGTGCGCATCTTCGGGGGTGTCGGGGGTCGTCTTGTCGTCGGTCACGATGGGTCCTTCCAGCGGTGGCTGATGTGCGATCCTACCCGCCGCACCTTTGTCGCTCGTTGCGGGCGTCAACCCAGACACTGCGGGCCGAGCAGCCCCTTCAGTTCGCCGTACAGGTCGGCGGTGACCGTGACCGGTCGCGGCACCTCGAACACCTTCGCGGTGCCGCCGCGATGCAGTTTCAGGGTCACCTCGGTGCTGCCGCTGTGCCGGTTCAGCACCGCCGCGAGCTGTTCGATCGTCGACTCGGTCGCGCGATGCTCGGGCAGCAGCAGCACGAGCGGGCCGGACGCGTCGACGGCTCCGAGGTCCGGCGCGAAGGCCGTCTGCCCGTGCAGATTGAGCCCGTCATCGCGACGCGAGACGCGGCCTCGTACCACGAGGATCGAGTCGGCCACGAGCATCGACTGGAACTCGGTGTACGTCTTGCCCATGAACATGATCGTCACCTCGCCGTCGAAGTCCTCGACGGTGATCATGCCGTACGGGTTGCCGCTCTGCTTGGCGACGCGGTGCTGCACGCTCGTGACGAGCCCCGCCACGGTGACCTGATCGCCGTCCTGCACGTCTTCGGAGGCCAGGAGGTCGTGAATCGACGTCGACGCGTGCTTGGCGAGCGGGATCTCGAGCCCCGCCAGCGGGTGGTCCGACACGTACAGGCCGAGCATCTCGCGTTCGAAGGCGAGCTTGTCCTTCTTGGTCCACTCCGGGCGCGCCGGCACCTTGGCGGGCACGACCTCTTCGGCCTCGTCGTACAGGCTGTCGAAGTCGAAGCCGATCGCCCCCTGCGCCTCGTTGCGCTTGCGGTCGACGGCGGCCTCGGTCGCCGACTCGTGCACTTCGAGCAGCGCCCGTCGGGTGTCGCCCATCGAGTCGAACGCGCCCGCTTTGATGAGCGATTCGACGGTGCGCTTGTTGGCGACGTGCAGCGGCACCTTGCCCAGGAAGTCGTGGAACGACGCGAAGGTCGTGCCTTCACGGGCGGCGACGATCCCGTCGACGACGTTCGTGCCGACGTTGCGAACCGCGCCGAGGCCGAAGCGGATGTCTTCGCCGACGGCGGCGAAGTACCGGATCGACTCCCTCACATCCGGCGGCAGCACCTTGATGCCCATGCGGCGGCACTCGTTGAGATAGACCGCCATCTTGTCTTTCGAGTCGCCGACACTCGTCAGCAGCGCCGCCATGTACTCGGCCGGATAGTGCGCCTTCAGATACGCCGTCCAGTACGACACGAGGCCGTATGCGGCGGAGTGCGCTTTGTTGAACGCGTAGTCGGAGAACGGCAGCAGGATGTCCCACAGCGCCTTGATCGCGGCCTCGCCGTAGCCCCGCTCCTTCATACCGCCCGCGAAGCCCTCGTACTGCTTGTCGAGCTCCGACTTCTTCTTCTTGCCCATCGCGCGGCGCAGGATGTCTGCTTGACCGAGCGAGAACCCCGCCACCTTCTGCGCGATCGCCATGACCTGCTCTTGATAGATGATCAGGCCGTAGCTGATGTCGAGGATCTCGCGCAACGGCTCCTCGAGCTCGGGGTGGATCGGCGTGACGTCCTGCTGGCCGTTCTTGCGCAGCGCGTAGTTGATGTGCGAGTTCGCACCCATCGGGCCGGGGCGGTACAGCGCGATGACGGCCGAGACGTCTTCGAAGTTGTCGGGCTTCATGAGGCGCAGCAGCGATCGCATCGGACCGCCGTCGAGCTGGAACACGCCGAGCGTGTCACCGCGGGCGAGCAGGTCGTACGCGGCACGGTCGTCGAGTTCGAGGTGCTCGAGGTCGAGTTCCTCGCCGCGGTTCATGCGGATGTTGTCGAGCGCGTCGGAGATGATCGTGAGGTTTCGCAGCCCCAGGAAGTCCATCTTGATGAGCCCGAGCGCCTCGCACGACGGGTAGTCGAACTGCGTGACGATCTGGCCGTCCTGCTCGCGGCGCATGATCGGGATGATGTCGAGCAGGGGCTCGGACGACATGATGACGCCGGCGGCGTGCACACCCCACTGGCGCTTGAGGCCCTCCAGTCCCAACGCCCGGTCGAAGACGGTCTTGCACTCGGGGTCGGTGTCGATGAGGGCACGGAACTCGCTCGCCTCTTTGAAGCGCGCGTGCTCCTTGTCGTACATGCCCGACAGCGGCATGTCCTTGCCCATGACGGCCGGCGGCATCGCCTTGGTGAGCTTCTCCCCCATGCTGAACGGGAAGCCGAGGACGCGCCCGGCATCTTTCAGCGCCTGCTTCGACTTGATCGTGCCGTACGTGACGATCTGCGCGACGCGCTCCGAGCCGTACTTCTCGGTGACGTAGTCGATCACCTCACCGCGGCGACGGTCGTCGAAGTCGACGTCGAAGTCGGGCATGGAGACACGGTCGGGGTTGAGGAAGCGCTCGAAGATGAGGCCGTGCTCGAGCGGGTCGAGGTCGGTGATCCGCATCGCGTAGGCGACCATGGAACCGGCACCCGAACCACGGCCGGGGCCTACGCGGATGCCGTTGTCCTTGGCCCAGTTGATGAAGTCGGCGACGACGAGGAAGTAGCCCGGGAACCCCATCTGCAGGATGATGCCGGTCTCGTACTCCGCCTGCTTGCGCACCTTGTCGGGGATGCCGCCGGGGTACCGGTAGTGCAGTCCTGCCTCGACCTCCTTCACGAGCCAGCTGTCTTCGGTCTCGCCGTCGGGCACCGGGAAGCGCGGCATGTAGTTGGCGGCCGTGTTGAACTCGACCTGGCAGCGTTCGGCGATCAGCAGCGTGTTGTCGCACGCCTCGGGGTGGTCCTTGAAGATCTGGCGCATCTCCTGCGCCGTCTTGACGTAGTACCCGTCGCCGTCGAATTTGAAGCGGTTCGGGTCGTCGAGCGTCGACCCGGACTGCACGCACAGCAGCGCGGCGTGCGCGTCGGCCTCGTGCTGGTGCGTGTAGTGCGAGTCGTTGGTCGCGACCAGCGGAATCTGCAGATCTTTCGACAGCCGCAGCAGGTCGGTCATCACCCGGCGCTCGATCGACAGACCGTGGTCCATGATCTCGGCGAAGTAGTTCTCCTTGCCGAAGATGTCCTGGAACTCCGCAGCCGCTGCGCGCGCCGCATCGTACTGGCCGAGCCGGAGCCTGGTCTGCACCTCGCCCGACGGACACCCGGTCGTGGCGATGAGCCCCTTGCCGTAGGTCTGCAGCAGCTCACGGTCCATGCGCGGCTTGAAGTAGTAGCCCTCCATCGACGACAGCGAGCTGAGCCGGAAGAGGTTGTGCATGCCTTCGGTGGTCTGGCTCCACATCGTCATGTGGGTATAGGCGCCCGACCCCGACACGTCGTCGCTCTTCTGCTCGGGCGTGCCCCATGCGACCCGGGACTTGTCGCTGCGATGCGTGCCGGGTGTGACGTACGCCTCGAGTCCGATGATCGGCTTGACACCCGCGTTGTTGGCGGCGTTGTAGAACTCGAACGCCGCGAACGTGTTGCCGTGGTCGGTCACCGCGATCGCCGGCATGCCGTACTCGGCGGCCGCCTGGGTCATCGCGCCGATCTTGGCGGCACCGTCGAGCATCGAGTACTCGCTGTGCACGTGCAGGTGTACGAAGGAGTCGGATGCCACGGGTTCGAGTCTACGAAGGGCTCCGACATCGACAGGCGTCCGAGGCGGGCTTCGACGGCATCCACTTCACCTTCGAGTCGAACGTGAAGGTTCGCGGATCTAGGCTGAGTGCATGGCCACACCCGAGTTCGTCCTGGCGCTGCGCGAGAAGATCGGCACCGCACCGCTCCCCCTCGTGGGCGTCACCGCGATCGTGTTCAAGGACGAGAAGCTGCTGCTCGGGCGCCGCGCCGACAACGGGGCGTGGGCGCCGGTGTCGGGCATCGTCGACCCCGGCGAAGAGCCGGCGGATGCCGCCGTGCGGGAGTGCGCCGAAGAGGCCGGCGTCGTCGTGAAGGCGACCCGATTGGCGCTCGTGCAGCAAGTGCCGCGCGTGACCTACGCGAACGGCGACCAGGTCGACTATCTCGACCTCGTGTTCCGCTGCGACTGGGTCTCGGGCGACCCGCACCCCGTCGACGGCGAACTCACCGAGGTCGGCTGGTACGGCCTCGGCGAGCTCACCGATGTCGCGCAGGAGACGGTGCGCAAGATCGCCCTCGCCATCGCCGAGGACGATCCCGCGACCTTCGCCGGCGGGCGCTGAGCGCGCTCACGTGTCGAGCGCGTAGGCGTCGATCCAGGACTGCGGCATCGGCAGCGGCACACCGTAGAGGTACCGGATGAGCTGACCGTGGTGCTGCGTCTCGTGCTCGAGCAGGTGGACGGCGATGCCCCATCCCGCCTCGTCGTCGGGCGCGAGGCCACGGAGCCAGGCGGTCGCCTCGTCCATCGAGCGCGCGAGGGCGCTTCGGATCTCGCCCGGCTCCTCGATGCGCTCCAGCGAGCACGCAAATCCCTGCCACGCACCGGCCCGCGACCACCGCACGTAGCTCTCACGGGCGCCGACGACGCACCAGAACTGGTTCCAGATCGGAGCCGACCGCACGCCGGGCAGCCGCGCGGTGAGCAGGTCGGGTGTGAGGACGTCGATGAGGTCGAGGTACAGTCCGTTCGCGGCGCGCAATCGCGCCGTCAGCAGGGCGCTGAAGTCGGTCATGCGAGCTCCAATCGCATCAGCACACGCGAAAACCCGTTCAGCACGGACGTGGTGTCGGCCGCCTGCTTGAAGCCGGCCTTCTCGAACAGTCCGCGGGTACCGACGTACGCCATCGTGAGGTCGACCTTCTCGCCCGCGTTGTCGACGGGATACCCCTCGATCGCGCGTGCACCGGACTTCTTCGCGAAGGCGACCGCCCCCTCGAGGAGCGCATGCGAGATGCCCTCGCCGCGGTGCCCCGGTCGCACCCGGATGCACCACACGCTCCAGACGCCGGTGTCATCGTCACCGATGTGCGGGATCTTGCGGTTCGTCGCGAAGGTCGTGTCCTCGCGCGGGTGCACGGCTGCCCAGCCGACCACCTCGTCGCCGTCGTACGCGAGCACGCCCGGCGGCCCTGCCGTCTCGAGCAGCTCACGCACCTTCTCCCCTCGCGCCTCACGCTGCAGCGCGAGGTTCTCCTTGCCGGGGATGCGGTAGCTCAGACACCAGCAGACGTTCGAGGTGGGCTGCTTCGGGCCGACCATCGTGGCGATGTCATCGAAGGATGTCGCGGGACGGACGTCGATGGCCATGTCGCGAGTGTGCCACGGGCCTGCGACACCCGGAGCGTTTCGTCGCGCTCGCTCGCTCGGCGACCGGTGTCCTACGAAGCGCGCAGCACCTCGAGCGCGTGCGCGAGATCGGTCGGGTACTCGGAGCGGAACGTGACCCAGTCGGTCGTGACGGGGTGCGCGAAGGAGAGCTCATGCGCGTGCAGCCACTGCCGGATGAGGCCGAGACGTGCCGAGAGCGTCGGATCGGCGCCGTACAGCGGATCACCGACGCAGGGATGCCGATGCGCCGCCATGTGCACCCGGATCTGGTGGGTGCGTCCGGTCTCGAGATGGATCTCCAGCAGCGACGCGCCCGGGAACGCTTCGAGCGTCTCGTAGTGGGTCACGGAGTCCTTGCCGTCGGGTGTGACGGCGAACTTCCACGAGTGGGAGGGATGCCGCCCGATCGGCGCATCGATCGTGCCGGCGAGCGGATCCGGATGCCCCTGCACGACCGCGTGGTAGATCTTGTCGACCTCACGCTCCTTGAACGCGCGCTTGAGCGCCGTGTAGGCGCGCTCGCTCTTCGCGACGACCATGAGTCCGCTCGTGCCGACATCGAGCCGGTGCACGACCCCCTGCCGCTCCGGGGCGCCGGTCGTCGCAATGCGGAATCCCGCCGCAGCGAGCGCACCGAGAACGGTCGGGCCCTCCCAACCGAGCGACGGATGCGCGGCGACCCCCGACGGCTTGTCAACGACGACGATGTCGTCGTCTTCGTGCACGATGCCGAGGTCGGGCACCGCGACGGGAATCACTTCAGGCTCCCGCTTGGCCTCCCACTCGACCTCGAGCCACGCGCCACCGCGCAGTTTGTCGGACTTGGCGAGCACTCGACCGTCGACCCGCACGCCGCCTGCCTCGGCGACGTCGGCCGCGAAGGTTCGCGAGAACCCCAGCATCTTGGCGAGCGCAGCGTCGACGCGGATGCCGTCGAGGCCGTCGGGGACGGGAAGGCTTCGCGAGTCCACGTCAGCGGTCCTCGGGCTCGGCGGTTGCGGTGGCCTCGGCATCCGAGCCGCTCCGCCCGTCATCGCGTCGCTCGCGCGTGCCGTCCAGTCGCAGCCCCACCAGCACGAGCAGCGCGACCGAGATCATCATCGACACGATGAAGATGTCGGCGATGTTGTAGATCGCCGGGTTGAACCACAGCCACATCCAGGGCGTGTTGATGAAGTCGACCACGTGCCCCTGCAACGCACCCGGGTCGCGGAGCAGTCGGTCGGTGAGGTTGCCGAGGATGCCGCCCAGCAGCAGCCCGAGCGCGACCGCCCACAGCCGCGACCGCACGCCGCGGAAGGCGATCACCACGATCGTGGTCGCAGCGGCTGCCAGGACGATCGTGAAGACCCAGGTGACACCCTCACCGAAGGAGAAGGCGGCGCCGGGGTTGAACGTCAGATACCACTCGAGCACGCCGTCGATGACGGGAACCGACTGTCGCAGCGGCAGGTGTTCGAGGGCGAGGAACTTCGTGAACTGATCGGCGGCCAGCACCAGCACCGCGAGGATCGCGATGATGGCGCCGGCCGCCGCAGAACGCAGGGGGCGCGTCAACGTCCCGGTGTCAGGAAGCCGAGACCGGCGTCGCGCCCGACGAGGTGCCCGCGACGTCGAGGTCCTTCAGCTTGTCCTCGATGAACGTGCGCAGCTGCGCGCGGTAGTCACGCTCGAAGGTGCGCAGCTCGCTGATGCGGGTCTCGAGGGTGGAACGGTCGCTCTCCAGCCGCGAAAGCTCGTCGCGGGCGCGGCCTTCGGCCTCGGCAACGATCGCCGCCGCCTTCGACTCCGCCTCGGAGATGAGCTTGTCCTTGATCGCCTTGCCCTCTGCGACGTGCTCGTCGTGGAGGCGCTGGGCCAGCTCGATGATTCCGGCCGATGCGGCAGCGGGCGGTGCGTCGGCGGTGGGAGCCTCGACGGCCGGAGCCTCGACGGCGGCGACGGGCGCCGGAACCTCTTCGACGACCTCGACGGCCTCGACGGTCTCGGTCGCGGGCGTCTCGACGGGTTCGGCGGCCGCGACCGGGGTCTCGCCCGACTCGTAGGCTGCGAGCTTCGCCTTCAGCTCCTCGTTCTCAGCGATGGTCTTGCGCCACTCGACGACGATCTCGTCCAGGAAGTCGTCGACCTCGTCCGGGTCGAACCCCTCCTTGAAGCGAACGTGCTGGAACTGCTTGGTGACGACGTCTTCGGGGGTCAAAGCCATGGTGTTGTCCTCTTTCGGGGCTTACGACGCGGGCCATTGTGGCGACCCGCTGTTGCCGGGCCGTAGGCACTCAGCATAGTCGGCGGATGTCAGGGTCGCGAGGCGAGCGTCACAGCAGCATGATCGTGCGCGCGACCGACAGCAGCACGAAGCACAGCAGCATCGTGAGGGGAAACCCCAGGTCGAGGGCGACCGGCCCGATGCGCAACGGAGGGATGAGGCGACGGAAGAATTTGATCGGAGGATCCGTCACCGTGTACACGATCTCGGCTGCGACCAGGCCGAACCCGCGCGGCCGCCACTCGCGGTTGAACATGGGGATGTACTCCAGGATCAACCGGGCGAGCAGCAGCAGCACATAGATCAGCAGCAGGGCGTTCGCGATCGCCGCGACGGTCTGCAGGATGGCCACGGGTTACTGCGGGAACGGCGTCGCCTCGGGGTCAGCCTGCGCGACGGCTCCATCGCCGGAGACGGCGACGTTCTCGGGCGACAGCAGGAAGACCTTGCTGGTGACCCGCTCGATGCGGCCGTACAGGCCGAGGGACAGACCGCTCGCGAAATCGATGAGGCGGCGCGCGTCGGCGTCGCTCATCTGCGAGAGGTTGATGATCACGGGGATGCCGTCGCGGAAGTTCTCGGCGATGATCTGCGCGTCGCGGTACTGCTTCGGGTGCACCGTGACGATCTCGCTGACGGTGCCGGCGCTGGGCTGGCGGACGACGGCGGGACGATGGATGGGGGTCACGGGTGCGGCCTTCTCTACGGGGCGCTCGCGGCGCGCGGGCGTCTGCTCGGCGGGCGTCTCGTACGCCTCTTCCTCATCAGCGAGGCCGAGGTAGACCATGGTCTTCTTGAGCGGGTTCGACATCGCATCCTCCGTTTGCTCGTGTCGTTTCGAGGTTAACCGCGCATCGGGCGCGGACCCGTGATTGCCGAGCCGATCCGCAGGTGTGTCGCACCTGCCGCGATCGCCTCGGCGAAGTCGCCGGTCATTCCGGCGGAGATCCAGGTGGCGCCGGGGACGATCCCCCGCACCGTGGCGGCGCAATCCGCCAGACGCGCGAAGGCCGAGGCCGGCGATTCGTCGAGCGGCGCGACGGCCATCACACCGCGCAGACGCAACGTCGGGCACTCCCCCGCGACGTGCGTCGCGAGTTGCTCGACATCGGCGGGACTGACGCCGCCACGCTGCTCGTCGTCCGTGAGATTGACCTGCAGCAGGACGTCGAGCACGGGCGCACCGTCACCGGCACGCTCGAGGGCGTCGGCGATGCGGACGCGGTCCACCGAATGGACAGCATCGGCATCCTGCCTGATGTGGCGGGCCTTGTTCGTCTGCGCCTGCCCGATGTAGTGCCAGCGGAGCCCCTCCAAGGGTGCCAGCGACTCGCGCTTGGCCCGCAGCTCCTGCTGCCGGTTCTCACCGACGTCGCGCACACCGAGTGCGTGCAGGTCGGTGACGATGCTCGCGGGATGGAACTTCGTCACCACGATCCGGGTGACCTCTTCGGGCGCGCGACGCGACGCCCGCACCGCGTCGGCGATGCGGGCGTCGACGTCGGAGAGACGCTCGGCGAGGCCCAACTGAGCGCTCCTGACCGGACTACTTGAGGAAGTCGGGGATGTCGAGGTCGTCGTCGCCGAACGCCGAGTCGTAGGACTCGGTCGCCGCGGTGACCGACACCGACTCCTTGACCTCGACGGGCTCACGCTCGCGAGCAGCCTCGTCGGCGGGCAGCGAGGGCAGCACGGGCGTGGCAGGACGGCTCGCGAGCATGGGCTCGACCTTGACCTGCGGCTCGCCGCCGTCGAACCCGGCGGCGATGACCGTCACGCGCACCTCGTCGCCGAGCGTGTCGTCGATGACGGTACCGAAGATGATGTTCGCCTCGGGGTGCGCCGCCTCCTTCACCAGCTGCGCGGCGTCGTTGATCTCGAAGATGCCGAGGTTCGATCCACCCTGGATCGACAGCAGCACGCCGTGCGCGCCTTCGATCGAGGCTTCGAGCAGGGGCGATTCGACCGCCAGCTCGGCGGCCTTGATCGCGCGGTCGGCACCGCGAGCGGAACCGATGCCCATAAGCGCGGAGCCCGCACCCTGCATGACCGACTTGACGTCGGCGAAGTCGAGGTTGATGAGACCCGGCGTCGTGATGAGGTCGGTGATGCCCTGGACACCTGCCAGCAGCACCTGGTCTGCCGTGGCGAAGGCCTCGACCATCGAGATGCCGCGGTCGCTGATCTCGAGGAGGCGGTCGTTGGGCACCACGATGAGGGTGTCGACCTCTTCCTTGAGCTTGGCGACGCCGGCCTCCGCCTGGCTCTGGCGGCGACGCCCCTCGAACGAGAAGGGCTTCGTGACGACACCGATGGTCAGGGCACCGATCGACTTCGCGATCCGCGCGACCACGGGGGCACCGCCGGTGCCCGTGCCGCCGCCCTCACCGGCCGTGACGAAGACCATGTCGGCGCCCGCGAGCGCCTCCTCGATCTCTTCGGCGTGGTCTTCGGCGGCACGACGGCCGACCTCCGGGTCGGCGCCTGCGCCGAGCCCGCGCGTGAGCTCACGGCCCACGTCGAGCTTGACGTCCGCGTCGCTCATCAGGAGCGCCTGGGCGTCGGTGTTCACCGCGATGAACTCGACACCCCGCAGCCCCAGTTCGATCATGCGGTTGACGGCGTTGACGCCGCCTCCGCCCACGCCGACCACCTTGATCACTGCGAGGTAGTTCTGGTTCTGGCTCATGCCGGCCTCCGTATCGTCCCGAACCACGATGTTTAAACCTTGAACCTCAAGTAGAGGTTTAAAGAATTGCCCGGTATGCAATTCCCACTCCCGAAGGTAAGCGGCAGCATCCGCCATGCCCGCCATGCCGTGGGCGTGTCGCGAATCGTGTCGCCGGAATCGTCGCGCGGACCGGCGTCAGGAGACGACGACGGCGTTCGGCGACGAGACGTCGTAGACGGAGACCTCGGCAGGCGGGATCGCCTGCATGATCTTCTCGAGCGCCAGGGCCTTGTCCGCCGAATCGTCGGCATTGCCCCACACGATGTCGGTATCGGTCTCACCCAGGGTCAGGGTCACGTCGTTGGGTGTCGTCGCGGTGATCGCGGTGACCTGTTCGCGGATGTCGACCGGCAGCGACCGGAACACGCGCCCGACTGCGCGGAAGGCATTCGAGCCGACGCCGCCGGTGATGTCGAGCGTCGGGTATCCTTCCGGCGCCTCCGCGGCCGTCGAGAGCGCGACGCCCGCAGCGTCGACGAGCGTAGAGCCCGACGACGATTCGATCACGCCGATCGGCGTCCGCTCCACGATGCGCACCACGAGTTCGTGCGGCGGTCGCGCTTCGAGCGTGTACGACTCGACGAGTGGAAACCCGACCAGCACATCTTTGACGGCGCCCGAGTCGACCAGCGGCAGCGGCGTGCCCAACTGCCCTGCGAGCGCCTGCTCGACGGCAGCGGCATCCAGGCCGTCGGCCCCGACCACACGCACCCGCTCGACGGCGAACAGCGGACTGTAGGCAGCGCCGATCGTGCCGAGCACGAGCGCGACGATCGCAACGCCCGCGCCGATCCACAGATTGCGGCGTCGTCGCTGGCGCGCCGTGAAACGACGAACCTCGGCCCGCAGTGCACGGCGGCGGGCCCGAGCGGCAGCCCAGACCTCGCGGATGCCGAAGCCGTCCCCTGGCAGCTCGCCCGCGGCCCCATCAGGCGACGTCGACGGCTCCGCAGTCGACGCGCGCGGCGACGATTCGAGCGGGAGCACATCGGCCAGGTCGTCGTCATGCGCGGCCTCGTCGGCCGGCCGCTCATCTGGCGCCGGCGCCTGGTACTTCAGCCACGGGGGCGCGACGCGCGAGGCGACGTCGTCGACCTCGGTGTCTTCGCCGCCCCGACCCGAAGACTCGGCCGGAGGCGGCAGCGGGCTCGGCCGGCGCACGGGACTCAGTCCTGCTCGCCTGCGAGCGCCTGCAGCACCTGCGGGATGATCTGGTAGACGTTGCCGCAGCCGAGGGTGATGATGTAGTCGCCGTCACGGGCGACCGAGGCGGTGTAGTCGGCTGCAGCCTGCCAATCCGCGACGAAGTGCACGTGATCGGGGTCCGCGAACGCGCCGCTCACGAGCTCGCCCGTCACACCCGGAATCGGGTCTTCACGTGCCCCGTACACATCGAGCACGACGGTGTGGTCGGCGTGCGACTCGAGGACCTCGGCGAACTCGCGGAACATCTCCTGCGTGCGCGAGTAGGTGTGGGGCTGGTGCAGCGCGATGATGCGCCCGTCGCCCACGACGGTGCGCGCCGCAGCGAGGGCCGCTGCGACCTCGGTCGGGTGGTGCGCGTAGTCGTCGAACACGCTCACACCGCGCTCGACGCCGTGCAGCTCGAACCGGCGGACTGTGCCGCCGAAGCCCTCGACGGCGCGGACAGCGCCCTCGAGGTCGTACCCGAGCGTGAGCAGCACGCCGACCGCTCCCGCCGCGTTGATCGCGTTGTGCGCGCCGGGGACGGCAAGGCGTCCCGCAACGGTCTCGCCGCGGTGCGTGAGCGAGAACGACACCGGCCCCTCGGTGACGATGTCGGTGACGCGGAGGTCGGCGTCGGCTGCTTCGCCGAAGCTGAGCACGTGCTCGTGGGCGAGCCCCTCGGCGACGACGCGCGCGCCGGGGTCGTCGGACGAGATCACGACGGCTTCACGAGCGCCCCCTGCGAAGGTGCGGAAGCCGTCGTAGAACGCCTCGCGCGACTTCCAGTGGTCGAGGTGATCGGGGTCGACATTCGTGATCAGGGCGATCGACGTGTCGTACAGCAAGAAGGTGCCGTCGGACTCGTCGGCCTCGATGACGAAGACCTCGTTCGATCCGGTGCCGCTCGAGACACCGAGGTCGGCGATCACGCCGCCATTGACGAACGTGGGCTCGGTGCCGAGCGCGCGCAGCGCCGTGACGATCATTCCCGTCGACGTCGTCTTGCCGTGGGCACCGGCGACCGAGACGAGACGGCGTCCGCCGATCAGCCAGGACAATGCCTGCGACCGATGGATGACCGGGATGCCGCGCTCGATCGCCAGCAGATACTCCGGGTTCTCGGGCCAGATCGCGCCCGTGAAGACCACGGCATCCACCTCTGCGGGCAGATTCGCGGCGTCATGCCCGACGTGCACCGTCGCGCCCCGCTCCTCGACCCGGCGCATCGCGGCACTGTCGGCGCGGTCCGAACCCGACACGCGGATGCCGCGATCGAGGAACATGCCGGCGAGACCGGACATGCCCGAACCGCCGATCCCGATGAAGTGGGCGGCGCCGATGTGCTCGGGAACGGGAGTGCTGAGGTCGGGTCTGATCATGGCCCGACAAGTCTAGGTCGCGCGCACGCACATGGGCTGAGCGACCCGCGCGCGGGACGTGTCAGTCGCGCGCGAGCGCGGTGTCGATGAGCGCGATGACGTTCTCGGTGCCGGTGCGCGTGCCGACGGATGCCGCCGCCTCGCGCATCCTGCCGAGCGCTGCGGCATCGGCCAGCAGCGGCACGACCTCCGATCGCACCCGTTCGGTGGTGAACTCCGCGTCGGGGATGATCCGGGCCGCGCCCGCCGCAACCGCCGAGCGGGCGTTCAACGCCTGCTCGCCGTTGCCGACCGCATACGGCACGTACACGGCCGGAATGCCGAGGGCGCTGATCTCACTCACGGTCGCGGCACCCGAGCGCGAGACGATGACATCGGCCAGGGCGAAGGCCAACTCCATGCGGTCGAGGTACGGCACGGCGACGTAGCCGTCGGCGGACGCCGGCAGGTCGTTGTTGCCGCCGACGGCATGCAGGACCTGCCACCCCGCCGCCACGACGTCGCGCCACGAGCCCGCGAGCGCTTCGTTGAGGCGTCGCGCGCCGAGCGACCCGCCGAACACCAGGAGGACGGGGCGCGCGGGGTCGAGACCGAACGCGGCCGCCGCCTCGGCCCGCAGCGCCGCAGCGTCGAGGTCGACGACTTCGCGGCGAAGCGGCATCCCCACGACGGCCGCACCCTTGAGCGGCGTGCCCTCGAATGCGACACCGGATGCCGCGGCCCAGCGCGCCCCGAGGATGTTCGCGAGGCCGGGCTTCGCGTTGGCCTCGTGCACGACGAACGGCACCTTTTCGCGCCGGGCCGCGACATACGCGGGCGCGGAGGCGTAGCCGCCGAATCCGACGACGACGTCGACGCCGTGTTCGCGGATGTGTGCGCGCACCTGAGAGATCGCGCGGGCAAAGCGCAGCGGAAAGCGCGCGGCGTCGCCGTTCGGACGGCGCGGGAACGGCACCTTGTCGACGAACAGCAACTCGTACCCGCGGGCGGGCACCAGTCGCGCCTCGAGGCCCTCGCGCGTGCCGAGGACGAGCACGTCGGCATCCGGATCGCGGTCGCGCAGTCCATCGGCGACGGCCAGCAACGGGTTCACATGCCCGGCGGTGCCACCGCCAGCGAGGAGGTACGTCGTCACCGGATCGAGACTACCGGGCGCGCGCCGGCCGCTCGGGGCGGACCGGCGCGGGCGCGGTGCGCGGCGGCAGTGAGCGTGCGAGCGACAGCAGCACGCCGGTGGCCAGCAGCACCGAGAGCAGCGAGGTGCCTCCCTGCGACATGAACGGCAGCGGCACACCGAGCACGGGGAACACCCGCAGCACGACGCCGATGTTGATGAGTGCCTGCCCGACGATCCAGACCGTGATGCCACCGGCCACGATGCGCACGAAGGGGTCTGGCGTCTTGCGGATGACGTGGAAGGCACCCACGGCGTACAGCGTGAACAGCCCCAGCACGACAACGCAGCCGATCAGTCCGAGCTCTTCACCGACGATCGCGAAGATGTAGTCGTGTGCGGCCGCGGGCAGCCACGAGTACTTCTCACGCGAGTTGCCGAGCCCGAGCCCGAAGATGCCGCCGCCGGCGAGGCCCCAGATGCCGTGCAGCGGCTGGTAGCACTTATCGGCGTAGTCGGCGAGGCAGTCGGCGTCGAGGAAGCTCATGATGCGCGCCATGCGGTTCGGGCTCGTGACGGCCAGCACCGCGACCGCGACGACTGCCGCGATGAGCGGAATCACGAAGATGCGCAGCTTGACGCCGGAGAAGAACAGCGCGCCGAGCATGATCAGCACGAGGATCATCGCTGTGCCGAGGTCCTGTCCGGCGAGCACCGAGCCGATGACGAGGAGGCCGACGGGGACGACGGGAATGAACACGTGCCGCCAGTCGCCCAGCAGTGTCTGCTTGCGGTAGAGCACGTAGCCGAGCCACAGCGCGAACGCGAGCTTCAGGAACTCTGACGGCTGGGCCTGCATGCCGGCGATCGAGATCCAGTTGCGGTTGCCGTCGTTCGCCTCCTGCCCGAGGCCGGGAACGAACACCAGCAGCTGCAGCGCGACGCCGCCGATGAGCGCGAGCCAGGAGACGCGCTTCCAGAACCTGATCGGCATGCGGCTGAGGATGAACATCAGCGGGACGCCGAGGAGCGCGAAGACGCCCTGCTTGAAGACGACCTCGAACGGGCTCTCTCCCGCGGCGAGCGACGTCGCCATCGTGGCGGAGAGCACCATGACGAGTCCGAAGATGGTGAGGATGAGCGCGGTCGACGCGATCAGCAGGAACTCGCTCGGCACCGGCGCCAGGACGCGGCCGAGCGACACGCGCGCCGTGAACCCGCGCGAGGCGTCGGAGATGGCGGTGGGCGCAACCGTCGGGCGCGAGCGGTCGTGTGTCGTCGTCACCGGCGCCTCCCGCCCTCTCCGTCGGCTACTGCGTGCGGCCGATCCATTCCTTCACGGCCGCTGCGAACCTGTCTCCGCGATCCGTGTAGGACGCGAACTGGTCGAACGATGCAGCCGCCGGTGCCAGGAGCACGGTGTCCCCATCGCCGGCGACCTGTGCCGCCAGTTCGACGACCCGTGTCATGACGTCTTCAGTTTCAGCCGCGTCGACCTCGAACAGCGGCACCGCCGGCGCGTGTCGCGCGAACGCCGCCGTGATCTCGGTGCGGTCGACGCCGATCACGATCACCGCCTTGGCACTGCCGCCGCGTGCGGCGACGAGGTCGGTCACGTCGACGCCTTTCAGCAGTCCGCCGACGACCCAGACGGCGCCGGGGTTCGCGACCAGCGACGACGACGCGGCGTGCGGGTTCGTCGCCTTGGAATCGTTGATCCAGGTGACGCCGCCCGCGACGGCGACGACCTCGATGCGGTGCGGGTCGAGTCGGAAGGTGCGCAGGGCGTCGCGGATCGCAATGGGCTCGACGCCCAGCGACCGGGCGAGGGCCGAGGCTGCCAGGATGTTCGCCACGATGTGCGGTGCGCCCAGTCCCCGCTGGGCGAGGTCGGCAGCGGTGCACAGCTCGAGCGCGCTCGTGTGGCGGTCGGGGTGGAATGCGCGGTCGACGAGGATGCCGTCGACGACACCCAGGTCGCTCGGGCCTGGCGTGCCGAGGTCGAAGCCGATCGCCCGGCACCCCTCGACGACGTCGGCGTCTTCGACCATCTCGCGCGTGGCGGCGTCGGCCTTGTTGTAGACGCACGCGACGCGGGTCTGGTTGTAGACGAACGCCTTGGCATCCCGATAGGCCTGGAACGACCCGTGCCACTGCAGGTGGTCGTCGGCGAGGTTGAGGCACACACTCGCGTGGGGCGAGAGCGGTTCGGGGCCGGTCTGCAGGCTCAGGTACCAGAGCTGGTGGCTCGACAGTTCGACGACGAGCACGTCGAACCCGGCGGGGTCGCGCACGGCGTCGAGCACGGGAACGCCGATGTTGCCGCAGGGGGCTGCACGCAGGCCGCCCGCGACCAGCATGGACGCTGTCAGGTTCGTGGTGGTCGTCTTGCCGTTCGTCCCGGTGATGAGCACCCAGTCGGCAGGCGTGCCGTCAGCGCGCACGACCTTGTCGCGCACACGCCAGGCGAGTTCGATGTCGCCCCACAGCGGGATGCCGCGCTCCCTCGCCCAGGCGATCACTGGATGATGCGGCGCGAACCCGGGCGACGCGATGATCACCTCGGGGTCGTGGGCCGAGACGGCATCCGGTACCGCGTCGAGCGGTCCCGCGTGCAGTCGCGCGCCGATGACCGGGATGAGCGTCGCGTACTCCTCGTCGGCACGCTCGGTCGCCACCAACACGTCGGCGCCGAGTTCGGCGAGCGTGTCGGCGACCGAGAATCCGGTCATGGACAGGCCGAGCACGACGACGCGCAGGCCCTTCCAGTCGCTGTGCCAACTCGTCAGGGCGTCCAGGCGCGACGCACCCGCGTCGCCGGTCACAGCGCCGCCAGCCAGGCCACGTAGAACAGCCCGACGCCGGTGACGGCGAGCATGCCCGCGATGATCCACATGCGCACGACGATCGAGACCTCGGGCCAGCCGCGCATCTCGAGGTGGTGGTGGAACGGCGTCATGAGGAACAGCCGCTTTCCGCCGGTCGCCTTGAAGTAGTAGCGCTGCAGCAGCACCGACCCGGGCCCGATGATGAAGATGCCGGCGATGATGACGGCGAGCACCTCGGTGCGCGAGAGGATCGACATCGCGGCGATGACGCCGCCGATGGCCATGGATCCGGTGTCGCCCATGAAGATCTTCGCCTTCGGCGCATTCCACCACAGGAACCCGACGAGTGCGCCCACGAACGAAGCGGCGATGATCGTGAGGTCCATCGGGTCGCGCGTGTCGTAGCAGGCGGCCTGGTAGGCCGTCACGAGCGCGCCGCTCGTGCACCGCTGTTGGAACTGCCAGAACGTGACGAGGCTGTACGCGGAGATCGTGAAGATGCCGGCGCCGGTCGCGAGGCCGTCCAGGCCGTCGGTCACGTTGGTCGAGTTCGACCAGGCGACGGTGAGGAAGGACGTCCACACGAGGTAGAGGATCCATCCGACGACGGCGCCCAGCGCCATGAAGCTCAGAGCGGAGATGTCGCGGAACAGCGAGATGTACGGCGAACCGGGGGTTTCTCCGACCGCGTTGGGAAAGTTGAGCGCGACGATGCCGAAGGGCACCGCGACGATGATCTGGCCGACGATCTTGCGCCACCCCGACAGCCCGAGGCTGCGCTGCTGGCGCACCTTCATGAAGTCGTCGATGAAGCCGATCGCGCCAAGGCCGACCATCATCCAGATGACGAGGATGCCGGAGATCGTGGGGGGCGACCCGCCCGTGAACGTGCCGACGAGATAGCCGGTGATCGCTCCTGCGATGAAGACGAGCCCGCCCATCGTGGGCGTGCCGCGCTTCGCGCCGTGCGACGGGTTGGCGGGGTCTTCGGGCGTGCGGATGACCTGCCCCCAGCCGAGCTTCTCGAACAGCCGGATGAACAGCGGTGTGAGGAACAGGGTGAAGGCGAGCGAGATCGTCGCGGCGGCAAGGAGTGATCTCACGAGAACGATTCTCCCAGACGATCGCCCAGATGCCGGAGGCCGGCACTGTTGGAGGACTTCACGAGCACACGGTCACCGTCGCGGAGTTCGCCCACAAGGTAGTCGTAGGCCTCGTCGGCCGTCGTGAAGAAGACGGCCTCACCGTCCCACGATCCTTCGCCGACGGCAGCGAGGAACAACCGGCGCGCCTCGGTGCCGACGACGACGATCCGCTCGATCCTCAGACGCACGGCGAGCAGCCCGACACGATCGTGCTCCTCCCCCGCATACTCACCCAGTTCGCTCATCGCGCCGAGGACGGCGACCTTGCGCTGGCCGGGGCCGGTGATCTGAGCGAGGGTGCGAAGGGCCGCAGCCATCGAGTCGGGGCTCGCGTTGTACGCGTCGTTGATGATGCGGATGCGGTCGGACCCGAGCGGCTGCATGCGCCACCGCTCGGCGATCTCGACGGTCTCCAATCGGGCGATGCCGTCGGCGAGCGGCACGCCGAGCACCTGCGCCGCCGTCAGCGCCGCGAGGGCGTTCATGACGTGATGCTCGCCCAGCACGCGCAGTCGCAGCGGCAGGGTCTCCTCGGTCGTGACGACGGTCGCGGTCGTGCCGGCATCCGTGACCGCGACATCGTCTCCGCGCACCTCGGCAGCGGTGCCGCGGCCGAACCAGCGGACCGAGACGCCGCGCGCTTCGGCGACGGCGGCCATCGTCGCGACCCGCGGGTCATCGGCGTTGAGTACGGCGACACCGCCCGGGCGGACCGCCTCGACGAGTTCGGTCTTGGCCTTGAGGGTCGCCTCGACGCCGCCGAACCCGCCCGCGTGGGCGAGCCCGACCATCAGCACGACCCCCACGTCGGGTGTGACGAGGCCCGCGAGGCGTGCGATCTGTCCGGGGCCCGCGGCACCGAACTCACTCACCAGGTAGCGGGTGTCGTCGGTCACGCGCAGCATCGTCAGTGGCGCGCCGACCTCGTTGTTGTACGACGCCCGCGGCGCGACGGTCTCGCCTTCGTCCTGCAGGATGCGCGCGAGCAGGTTCTTGGTGGTCGTCTTGCCGTTGGATCCGGTGATGCCGACGATTTTGAGGCGGCCGTGGGCACGAACCCTCCCCACGACCTCGCGCGCGAGGTCGGCGAGAGCGGCGACGACGTCGGCGACGACGATCTGGCTGATCGGCGCATCGACCGCGCGTTCGACGAGCGCCAACGTCGCGCCGGCCGCGGCGACGTCGGGGACGAAGCGGTGTCCGTCGGTGACTTCTCCGGGCTTGGCGGCGAAGATGTCGCCGGGTCCGATCTCGCGGGAGTCGGTGTCGACGGTGCCGTCGACGACCGTTTCGGCGGTGTCTTCGCCTGCGGTGTGGAGCGTGCCGCCGACGGCGTGCGCCACCTCGGCCAGCGTCATGCGGATCATGCTGCGGATACCTCTCGCGCGTGCCCGCGCGTCATCTCGTTCTCGCTCACCGGGTCACCGGGAGCAGCGGGGTCTCGGAGTCGGACGGCATGATGCGGTAGTGCTTGAGCACCTGCGTCATGGCCTTCTTGAACGCCGAGCGGTTCGCCGACGACATCCGCACCTTTCGGGGCTCGTCGAAGACCGTCAGAACAACATACTGCGGATCATCTGCGGGGGCGTAGCCGACCAGCGACGTGAAGTAGAGACCGTTCTTGTATCCGCCGTTGCCGTCGGAGACCTGCGCCGTTCCGGTCTTGCCCGCCATCCGGTAGCCGTCGATCGCGATGTCTTCGGCGAGCGTGCCCTGCGTGAACACGTTCTCGAGCATGAGGCTCACCGTCTCGGCCGTGTCCTCCTCGATGACGCGCTCGGGTTCGCCGGCATCCATCTCGACGACCGTCCCGTCGGGCTTGGTGCACGACTCGACGAGTGACAGCGGCATGCGCACGCCGCCGTTCGCGATCGTCTGGTAGACGCTCGCGACTTGGGGCACCGTGACCGTGAAGGCCTGGCCGAACGTGGTCGTGTAGTACGTCTGGTTGTCCCACTGGTCGGTCGGGATGTACGTGCCGTCGGGCTCGCCCGACCAGTCGAGCTCGGTGCCCTCACCGACGCCGAACTTCTGCAGGTACTCGAGGCGCGTCTCGGGGTCGACGAGCGCGCCGAACTGCGACATCGCCGTGTTGGACGAGTTCACGAGGCCCCCGGTGAGGGTCATGTTCTGCGTCGCGTGCTTCTCGGAGTCGTTGATCACGGCGCCGTTGGGGAACTCGATGCGGTCGGGGGCGACGACGGTCGAGTTCGGTGTGAGCCCAGCCTGTTCGATCGCGGTGGCGGCCGTGACGGGCTTGAACGTCGAGCCCGGTTCGTACGAGTAGCGCAGCAGACGCGACGCGCGGTCTTCGGGGTCGGAGGCGCCGACGTCGTTGGGGTCGACGGTGGGTGCTTCGGCGAGGGCGCGGATCTTTCCGGTCGCGACTTCGAGCACGACGATCCCGCCCCACTCCGCGTTGAGCCGTTGCGTCTCTTCGGCGATGAGCTGCTGCATGTACCACTGCAGGTCTGCGTCGATGGTGAGCTGTAGCGTGCCGCCGTCGACGGCCGCCGTGGTCTGCTCGGTTCCGGGGATGATGACACCGTCGGCACCGCGCTGGTAGGTGACTTGACCGTCGGTCGCGGCGAGACAGTCGTTCTGAAGCGCCTCGAGGCCCTCCAGTGCGTCCCCGTCGGATCCGGTGAAGCCGATGATGTTCCCCGCGACCGCGCCCGACGGATACGTGCGGGACGGGTGTTCCGGGAACGTGAGGAACGGCAGGTCGAGCTCAGCCAGTGCCCGGTACTGCTCCGTGGAGACGTACCGCTTGATGTACGCGAAGCGCGAGGCGGCGTCTTCTGCCAGGGCATCGGTGACGATCGCCTCGACGTCGTGAGGGCTCTGCTCGGTGACCTCCGCGATCTGCGTCGCCACCTCGCTCCAGGTCGTGCGCAGCGGCTGCCCGTCGTCACCGGTGACGGCGACCCCGTCCTCGTCGGTGACCGCGACGCCGTCAGCGGCCAGCAGCGGGTCGACCTGCACGTCGTAGAGCATCGTGCTCGTCGCGAGCACCGATCCGGTCGTGTCGACGATCTCGCCTCGGGTGCCGTTGAGCTCGGCGACCTTCTCGGTCGCGATCGCGCGCGCGTCGGAGATGTGGTCGTTCGCGTTGACGACCTGGATGTCGACGAGGCGGATGACGAATGCGGCAAGCACCACGAGGACGACGGCCAGGGCGACGACCGTTCGACGACGCTGGCTTCGGGTTGCTCGTGTCGTCATGCTTCTCAGTGTGTGTCGGGAGTCGGAAGACCCTCGCTGATCGGCGGGGGTGTCGCCGTATTGGTCAGGAGACTCTCATCAACGGTCGCGGCACCGTCGAGGCTGGCGCTCGGGTCGGTGACCAACGGCACACCGGCGATGAGCGCGTTGCCGACGGCCGCCTTGTTGAGCGCGTTGACGGCCGACGAGCCGGATGCCGCTTCTCCGGCACCGATGATCTCGCCGTCGCTCAGGCGCAGGTAGTTCGGTGTCTGACCCGTCACCATGCCGAGGGCCGACGCGTTGGCGGCGAGGTACTGCGGCGAACTGAGACCGGCGACCTCATCGGCGAGCATCTGCTTCTGCCAGTCGAGGTCGCGCTGCTGCGAGGACAGCGCGGCGAGCTCGTACGAGCTCTGCGTCGTGAGGATCGACAGGCCCATCTGGGCTGCGCCGATCGCGACCGCACCGCAGACCGCGATCACGCCGTACAGCAGTCGCGGTCGTCGAGCGCGCGCGGGCTGGTCGACGGCGCGCAGACCGCGCCGGGGGTCGACGTCGGTCGTGCGACCGGGACGTGCCGGGATGGTGTTCCACGCGGTGGCGCTCATGCCGTCTCCCTCAGCCGCTCGGCGGCACGCAGCCGCACGGGTGTGGCGCGCGGGTTGCGCGCGCGTTCTTCTTCGGAGGCCAGTTCGGCCCCCTTGGTCAGCAGCCGGAAGCGCGGTGCGTGTTCCGGCAGCTCCACCGGGAGTCCGGCGGGTGCGGTCGATGCGGACGCGTCGGCGAACAGCCGCTTGACGAGCCGGTCTTCGAGCGACTGGTAGCTCATGACGACGATGCGGCCGCCGACGGGCAGCAACCCCATCGCCGCGGGCATCGCGTCTTCGAGGGCGGCCAGTTCGGCATTGACCTCGATGCGCAGCGCTTGGAAGACGCGCTTGGCGGGGTGTCCGCTGCGCTCGCGCTGCACGGCGGCCGGCGTTGCGGCGACGAGCACCTCGACGAGGCGCGCCGACCGTGTGATCGGCTCGCTGCGTCGGGCCTCGAGGATCGCGCGGGCGTATCGCCCCGCGAGCTTCTCTTCGCCGTATCGCTCGAAGATGCGCCGCAGGTCGCCCTCGCCGTAGGTGGCGAGGATGTCGGCCGCCGTGACGCCGGCGGTCTGATCCATCCGCATGTCCAGCGGCGCGTCCTGCGAATAGGCGAATCCGCGTTCGGCCTCGTCGAGCTGCAGTGATGAGACGCCGAGGTCGAAGAGGATGCCGTCGACCTTGTCGCGACCGGTGCTGCGAACGGCTGCGTCGATGCCGTCGTAGACGGTGTGCACGAGTGTGACGCGGTCACTGAACCGGGCGAGCCGCTCCCCCGCGATGCGCAGTGCGTCGGTGTCGCGGTCGAGCCCGATCAGGTGGATGTCGGCGAAACGCTCCAGGAGCGCCTCGGAGTGCCCGCCCATGCCTTCGGTGGCGTCGACGAGCACGGCGCCGGGGCGGGTGAGCGCAGGCGCCAGCAGCTCGACGCAGCGGTCGAGCAGCACGGGGGTGTGGATGTCGCGGAGGTTCATGATGAGCGGGGCTTGGGATCCGGGACCCTGATCCCCATCCGCTCCGACCTGGCACCGGGGAAGTGTGTCAGGGCGTGCGGCTGGGAGTCACGGCCGAGGATCAGAACAGGCCGGGGATCACCTCCTCCTCCATGTCGGAGTAGACGTCTTCGTGTCCGGCGGCGTAGGCGTTCCACGCGTCGGCGTTCCAGATCTCGGCGTGGTCGCCGACTCCGGTGACGATGAGTTCGCGCTCGAGGCTCGCGTACGTGCGCAGGTGGGGCGGAATGGTGATGCGGTTCTGGCTGTCGGTCTTCTCCGCGCTCGCCCCGGCCAGGAACATGCGCTGAAAGCCGCGGGCGTTCTTGTTGGTCAGCGGCGCTTCGCGGATCTTCTCGTACTGGCGCTCGAACTCCTTCTCGCTGAAGAGGAACAGGCAGCGGTCCTGACCGCGCGTGACGACGACGCTCGAGCCGAGGTCGTCGCGGAACTTCGACGGGAGGATGACGCGGCCCTTGTCGTCGAGCTTGGGAGTGTGCGTGCCCAACAGCATCGGACCCACCACCCCATTTCCCGTCCGGCCGATTCAGGATGTCGCCACTTTACTCCACTTTCCTCCACTTCACTATCGATTTCTGGGCCGGTCTCCCCCAGGGCACGAAAAAAAGGCACCGACCCGGAGGTCGGTGCCCTGGAAGGCTGCGGAGCGCTGGTGCGTCAGCGCCCGTCTTGGCGCTTGTCCCAGCGATCGTTCATGCGATCCATGAACGAGGTGGAGGAAGGTGGAGCGGTCTTGCGGGTGGGCGTCGACGCCGCTCGCGCCCTGCCCGAGACGCCCTTGGTCGGCGTGACGGCGAGCACGACACCCGCGACCATCACGACGAACGCGAGCACGCCGACGATGATCAGACTCGTCGAGACGCCGACGATCAGCCCGGCGATGCCGGCGAGGACGAGGATCGTGCCGTAGACGATGTTGCGGTAGCTGAGCGACTGCCCTTCGCGGGGCGCACTCACGACATCGGCGTCATTGCGCATGAGATGGCGTTCCATCTCGTCGAGCAGACGCTGTTCCTGTTCTGACAGCGGCATGCTTGCCCCCTCGTCGGCGGTGGTTCGGTCCTTCATTGTACGCGTGCGTACGAGAACTAGGCTAGGCCCGTGACCCCCTCTGCAGACCCGATCGAGGCCGTTTCTCAGCGACTGGAGAGGTTCACCTCAGCCCAGGCGGATGCCGTCGCCGGCATGGGCGCCGAAGCGGCCGGACTCGTCGCCGACGCAGTCGCCTGCCTGCAGGGCGGCAAGCGGCTGCGCGCACGCTTCTGCATCACCGGGTGGCAGAGCGTCGCCGAGCATTCCGCGCGCGGCACGACTCCCGACGACAGCGTCGTGACGGCGGCATCCGCGCTCGAGATCTTCCAGGCCGCCGCGCTCGTCCACGACGATCTCATCGACAACTCCGACACCCGCCGCGGGCGCCCCTCCGCGCACCGCCGACTCGAGGCGGCTCACCGTGCCGCCGGATGGGCGGGCGATGCCGAGGCGTTCGGACGGGCGGCATCCGTTCTGCTCGGCGACCTGCTCGTCGCGTGGAGCGACGACCTGCTCGAAGAGGGTCTGCGCGACGCGACGTATGCCGCCGATGCCCGCACCGCGTACGGCGTCATGCGCCGCGACGTGACGGTGGGGCAGTTCTTGGACATCGCCGAGGAGGCCGCCTACCTCACCGCCGACGACGCCGAGCAGGCTGCGCGCGCGCTGCGCATCGCCTCACTGAAGTCCGCGCGGTACAGCGTGCAGCAGCCGCTGCTGATCGGTGCGGCACTGGCCGGTGCCACGCCGGCACAGCACGACGCACTGTCGGCGTTCGGCCACCCCATCGGCCTCGCCTTCCAGCTACGCGACGACGTGCTCGGGGTGTTCGGCGACGAAGCGGTCACCGGCAAGCCCAGCGGCGACGACCTTCGCGAAGGAAAGCGCACCCTGCTCATCGCGTACGCGCGCGAGGCACTGCCCTCCGGCCCGCGGCGCGTACTCGACGAACTGCTCGGCGACCCCGCGCTCGATGCCGGCCAGATCGCGTCACTGCAGCAGACGATCATCGACACCGGCGCCCTCGCACGGGTCGAGTCGCACATCGCCGAGTACTCCCTCGAAGCCGACCGCGCGCTGCGCGGCGCACCGCTGGGCTCCTCGGCTGTCGGTCGCCTGCGAGACCTGGCGCTGGCGGCGACGAAGCGCGCGGCCTAGTCGCGAGCCGTCGCTGGTGCGCAGACGCGTCAGGCGAGCGCCTGCGCGACGCGTCGGACTTCGCTCTTGCGTCCAGCCAGCAGCGCCTCGATCGGCGCGAGCCCGATGGACTCCTCGGGCGTGAGCAGCCAGTCGATGGCTTCGTCATCGCTGAATCCTGCGTCTTGCAGCACGATGACGGTGCCGCGCAGCGATCCGAGGGGGTGGTCCTCGACGAGGAAGACCGCCGGAATCTGGAACGGGCCGTTGCGTCGTGATCCGATGAGCTGGCGCTCGTCAAGGAGACGCCGCACACGCCCGAGGGACTCCCCCGTGCGCTCCACGACATCGGCGAGGGTGAGCCAGTCCGTTGCAGTCTTCGTCACGCTCCCATGATGTCACCCGTGCACGGCCGCTCAGAACCCGACGACGCAGGGCGGCCACATGACACAAGTCTCATTCGTCACTCCTTTATCATCAGTTGACACCTGTTTACTTCCGTGACACGGTGGCGGAGGTCGAAACGAGGGGGACGCTCTTGAGCCGTCAGCACACCGCTGCCACATCCGCCACCCGGATCCGCGCCTATGCGCCTGCCGCCGTGGTCGGGTCCATCGCCCTGTCACTCACGGTCGCACCGGCCGCAGAGGCGGCACCGCGGGAGTCGGTGCGCCCCGGCATCCAGCCGCTCGCGGCGACCCGCACCCCGGTCGTCACCACCGTTCGCGCCGCGGCGACCGCGCCCGCCGCCCGCTCCCACACGGTCGCCGCCGGTGACACGGTCAGCAGCATCGCGGCGCGCTACGGCCTGCGCACGGCAGACGTCCTCGCGTGGAACGACCTCGGTTGGAGCTCGACGATCTTCCCCGGCCAGAAGCTGCGGCTGTCGGCGACCGGCTCGACGACGAGCGCTTCGACGACCTCGAAGACGGCGCCTGCGGCATCCACCTCGACGTACACGGTGCGCTCGGGTGACACGCTGTGGGCGATCGCGCAGAAGAAGAAGGTGTCCCTCTCCGCACTGCGGTCGGCGAACAAGCTGACATCCTCGTCGCTCATCCACCCGGGCCAGAAGCTCAGCATCCCCGGCTCCGTGTCGGGCGCGTCGACCTCCACGCCGGCGTCGTCGACGGCACCGTCCGCACCCGCGGCGTCGTCGAGCGCCAAGCGCACGCACACCGTGCAGGCCGGCGACACCATGTGGGCCATCGCGAACGCCAACGGCATCGCCGTCTCGACCCTGCTCGCGGCCAACGACCTGCAGCCGTCGTCGATCATCTATCCCGGCCAGAAGCTCACGATCCCCGCGAAGAACGCGACCGGCCTCGACGCCGAGCAGACCCGCAACGCGCAGATCATCATCCAGGCGGGCCGCGACCGCGGCGTCTCGGACCGTGGCATCGCGATCGCCCTGGCCACCGCGATGGTCGAGTCATGGATGCGCAACCTCGACTGGGGCGACCGTGACTCGCTCGGACTCTTCCAGCAGCGCCCGAGCGCGGGCTGGGGAACCGACGCACAGGTGCAGGATCCGCACCGCGCGGCCGCAGCGTTCTACGGCGGCCCGTACGATCCCAACGGCGACCGCACGCGCGGGCTGCTCGACATCCCCGGCTGGCAGTCGATGGACTTCACCGACGCCGCCCAGGCGGTGCAGGTGTCTGCCTACCCCGACCGCTACGGCCAGTGGGAGAAGAAGGCGTACTCCTGGCTCGCAGCCCTGGGCTGATCCGCGAGCAGGGGTGAGCCGCTGCCCGGGGTCGGGGCCCTCGCTCCGTAGAATCTCCACGTGAGCACGAGCCAGCAGACCGACCCGCTGATCGGCCGTCTGGTCGACGGTCGGTACCGCGTGCGTGCTCGCATTGCCCGCGGCGGCATGGCCACCGTATACGTGGCCACCGACCTTCGCCTCGAGCGTCGCGTGGCCCTCAAGGTGATGCACGGCCACCTCTCCGACGACACCGTCTTTCAGGGGCGCTTCATCCAAGAGGCGCGCGCTGCGGCACGCCTGGCCGACCCGCACGTTGTGAACGTGTTCGACCAGGGCCAGGACGGCGAGATGGCGTATCTCGTCATGGAGTACCTGCCCGGCATCACCATGCGAGAACTGCTGCGCGAACAGCGTCGCCTGTCGATCCCGCAGACGATCACGATCATGGATGCCGTCCTCTCCGGTCTCGCCGCCGCACACCGCGCCGGGATCGTTCACCGCGACGTCAAACCCGAGAACGTGCTGCTCGCCGAAGACGGCCGCATCAAGATCGGCGACTTCGGTCTGGCGCGCGCAACGAGCGCGAACACGGCGACCGGGCAGATGCTGCTCGGCACCATCGCGTATCTGGCCCCCGAACTCGTCACCCGGGGCACCGCGGATGCGCGCAGCGACATCTACGCGCTCGGCATCATGCTGTACGAGATGCTCGTCGGCGAGCAGCCCTACAAGGGCGAGCAGCCGATGCAGATCGCCTACCAGCACGCGACGGACTCGGTCCCCCGCCCGTCGGCGAAGAACCCCGGCGTCCCCGAGCCGCTCGACGAGCTCGTGCTCTGGGCCACCGAGCGCGAACCCGATGAGCGCCCCGTGGACGCGAAGGCCATGCTCGACCGCCTGCGCGAGATCGAGAAGCAGCTCGGCGTGTTCCCGCAGGTCGTGCGCACGGCCGCCGTCGGCACGGGCGTGATCGCAGTCGACGACGGCGTCGATTCTGGCGAGCTCACCAAGGTGCTGCCCGGCACGTTCACCGCCCCGACCGTCACCCCGGCCGCCGACAACGCGACGCGCCTGCGCGCTCGCACCCGCCGCAGCGCGATCAAGGGCGGCTGGCTGCTGCTGCTCGTGCTGTTGCTGGCGACCGCTTCCGGCGGCGCCGGCTGGTGGTTCGGCTCGGGTCCCGGCTCACTCATCGCGGTGCCGAGCATCTCGGGTGGGACCTACGACGAGGCGGCCGCTGAGCTTTCAGCCCTGTCGCTCCGAGCCGCGCCCGGCGAGGATTACAGCCTCGAGGTGCCGCAGGGCGAGGTCATCGGCACCGACCCCGGAGCGGGTACCCGCGTCGAGAAGGACAGCTCGGTCGAGGTGATCGTCTCGCTGGGCCCGGCATCGGCCGACCTGCCCAAGATGCAGGGCATGACTGAGGACGAGGCCACGCAGGCCCTCGCCGACGTCAATATCGAAGTCGTCGATCGGCCCACCTACTTCACCGACTTCGACGACGGCATCGTCGTGCGCGTGTATGTGACGCAGGCCGAAGGGGAAGAGCCGGTTCAGTGCACCGAGGGCTGCACCGTGCTGCAGGGCTCGACCGCGCAGTTGCGCCTGTCACTCGGCCCCGTCCCCGACGTCGTCGGTGAGTCCGTCGACAGTGCGACGAGCACGCTCGAGGGTGTCGACCTGGTGGTCGCCACCACCGAGGAGTACAGCAGCGAGGTCGAGCAGGGCCGCGTCATCCGCATGCTCGAACGCGACGGCGGCGGCAACTTCCGCCCGGGCGACACCGTCACCCTCGTGATCTCCAAAGGGCCGCAGCTCTTCGAGATCCCGAACGTCGTCGGCATGACCCGCGACGAAGCGAAGGCAACGCTCGATGGTGCTGGCTTCGCATTCTCTTACGCGCCGTTCTGGGACGCACTCCTCGATGAGTTCACCGAGGTGACGGGCCAGAACCCAGGCGGCGGCGACTGGCAGCCCCACGGCACGACGGTGAATATCGAGATCACCGGATCGCTCTGACCGGTCTCGATACACCGCGGCGTTGCCGCGGCACTCGACCACCGGGATCCGCCGCGGGACGTCTCCGGCGGTTGCGTGTCCGCGCGCAGCGCGGGTGTATCGAAACCCCCGGCGCGGGGCGTCAGAGCTTTTCGAGCTCTTCGGCGACGAGGAATGCGAGCTCGAGGCTCTGCATGTGGTTCAGCCGCGGGTCGCAGAGGCTCTCGTAGCGGGTCGCGAGGGTGTTCTCGTCGATCTGCTCCGAGCCGCCCAGACACTCCGTGACGTCGTCTCCGGTCAGCTCGACGTGGATGCCGCCGGGGAACGTGCCGACGGCGCGGTGGGCCTCGAAGAAGCCGCGCACCTCGTCGACGACGTCGTCGAAACGACGGGTCTTGTAGCCGTTGGGCGTCGTGATGCCGTTGCCGTGCATGGGGTCGGTGACCCACAGCGGCGTCGCGCCGGCATCCTTCACGGCCTGCAGCAGCGGCGGCAGTGCGTCGCGGATCTTGCCGGCACCCATGCGCGTGATGAACGTCAGGCGGCCGGGCTCGCGCTCGGGGTCGAGCTTGTCGATCAGCGCCAGCGCCGTCTCGGGCGTCGTGGACGGACCGAGCTTCACCCCGATGGGGTTGCGGATCTTCGAGAAGTAGTCGACGTGCGCACCGTCGAGCTCGCGGGTGCGCTCCCCGATCCACAGGAAGTGCGCCGACGTGTTGTACGGCGTGGCCGTGCGCGAGTCGATGCGCGTCATCGGGCGCTCATAGTCCATGAGCAGACCCTCGTGGCCGGTGTAGAACTCGACGCCGCGCAGCTCGTCGAAGTTGGCGCCGGCGGCCTCCATGAACTTGATGGCCCGGTCGATCTCGGTCGCGAGGCGCTCGTAGCGGGCGTTGGCGGGGTTGCCCGCGAAGCCCTTGTTCCACGAGTGCACCTCGCGCAGGTCGGCGAACCCACCCTGCGTGAACGCACGGATGAGGTTCAGCGTCGACGCCGCGGTGTGGTACCCCTTCAGCAGGCGCTGCGGGTCGGCCGCGCGCGACGCTTCGGTGAAGTCGTAGCCGTTGACGATGTCGCCGCGGTACGCCGGCAGCGTCACGTCGCCACGCGTCTCCGTGTCGGACGAACGGGGCTTGGCGAACTGGCCCGCCATGCGGCCCATCTTCACGACCGGCATCGACGCGCCATAGGTCAGGACGACCGCCATCTGCAGCACCGTCTTGATGCGGTTGCGGATCTGCTCGGCGGTGGCGCCGGCGAACGTCTCGGCGCAGTCGCCGCCCTGCAGCAGGAACGCGTTGCCGCTCGCGGCACGGGCCAGGCGGTCGCGCAGCATGTCGACCTCGCCGGCGAAGACCAGCGGCGGCAGCGAGGCGATCTCAGAGGAGACAGCCGCTACGGCGTCGAGGTCGGTCCAGGAGGGCTGCTGCTTGATGGGAAGCGCACGCCACGAATCGAGGTCGAGAGGGGTCGGCACCCGGCAAGTCTAGTCGCGCGAACCGATGCCCCGGACCGGATGACGGCGACTCAAGCGGGCTTGCGGTCCTTGACGGTCGACGCGTACACGTCGTCGTACTCCTGCTCCCCCAGACGCTGCAGGGCGACCATGATCTCGTCGGTGACCGAGCGCAGGATGTAGCGGTCGCCTTCCATGCCCTGAAAGCGCGAGAAGTCGAGCGGTTCGCCGATGACCATGCCGACCCTGCCGACCCGCGGGATGCTGCGGCCGATGGGCATGATCTTGCCGGTGTCGACCATCACGACGGGGATGACGGGCACGTGCGCCTCGAGCGCCATGCGCGCGAGCCCCGTGCGTCCGCGGTACAGCTTGCCGTCGGGGCTGCGGGTGCCCTCGGGGTAGATGCCGAGCAGGTCACCGCGGCCGAGCACCTGCAGACCGGTGTTCAGCGACGCCTCCGATGCCCTGCCCCCGGTGCGGTCGATCGGAATCTGGCCCGTCGCCTTCATGAAGACTCGCGTCGCCCAGCCCTTGATGCCCGTGCCCGTGAAGTAGTCGCTCTTGGCGAGGAACGACATCGGGCGGTCGATCATCAGCGGCAGGAAGATGGAGTCGCTCACCGACAGATGGTTGGATGCCAGGATCGCGGCCCCGGTCGCGGGCACGTTGTTTCGCCCCACGATCCAGGGCCGGAAGATCGCCTTCAGGACGGGCCCGATGACGATGTACTTCATGATCCAGTAGAACATCGTCAGACGCGTCCTCCGGCGAGGTCGGCGACGCCGATGAGCCCGGCATCGTTGACGAGCTCGGCGATGGCGAAGGTCGCCACAGGACGCTCGCCATAGCCGGGGACCGACGTCGAGTAGGCCGCCTTGACGGGATCGAGCAGGCGATCGCCGAGGGCAGCGACACCGCCGCCGATGACGAACAGTTCGGGGTCGAGGATCGCCTGGAACTCACCGCACGATTCACCGAGCGCGGTGGCGACCTTGCCGAGCGCTTCGAGCGCGCCCGGGTCATCGGCCAGCACGAGCTGAGAGATGGCGGGGCCGTGGATGCGACCGTCTTCGCTTCGGGCGGCATCCAGTGCGGCACCGATGCCGCCGGTCGCGGCGATCTGCTCGGCTTCGACCTGCAGGGCCCGGCCCGACGCGTACTGCTCGAGGCAGCCGTACTGTCCGCAGCCGCAGCGACGGCCGCCGCGCACGAACCGGATGTGCCCGAGTTCAGCGCCGATGCCGTTGCCGCCGACGAGCAGTTCACCGTCGGTGACGACGGCTCCCCCGACACCCGTGCCGAGGGTCAGCATGACCATGTTGCGCGAACCGCGTCCTGCGCCGAAGCGGTACTCGGCCCATCCCGCCGCGTTCGCGTCGTTCTCGAGCGTCACGGGGCGACCGATGCGACGTTCGAGTTCGTCGCGCAGCGGTTCGTTGGTCCAGTCGATGTTCGGCGCGTGCAGGATGACGGCGCGGGCGGCGTCGATGAAGCCGGCCGCGGCGACACCGACGGCGTGCACCTCGTGGCGCGACGCCAGGTCGGCGACCATGGCTGCGACGGTGTCGGCGAGCTCGCTCGCATCGGTGGGCGTCGCCACCCGTGTCTGTTCGACGATGGTTCCGTCTTCGGCGACGACGCCGCCTGCGATCTTGGTTCCACCGATGTCGATTCCGACGTTGAGCACGCCACTCCCCTCAGCTGCGCACGGCACGCAGGCATCGGTGAAGTCTATTGCGCGGGACGGGTGCGTCGCAGAACTGTGGACTCGGTTCCGCATCGGTCTACACTCGATCCCAACCCGTCAATCCCGACGCCGCACCGGTACCGAAGGAGTTGCCGCCCATGAGCGCCGCCCAGTTCGAAGTCCCCGCGATCGTTCCCGCCGACCCGGAGGCGAACGTGACCGACCTCCTCGTCGAGCGCGTGAAAGCGACGCCCTCCCTCGCCCTGTTCGGTGTGCCCGACGGCGACGGCTGGCGCGACATCACCGCCGCCGACTTCCAGACCGAAGTGATCGCCCTCGCGAAGGGCTTCGCGGCCGCCGGCATCGAGCCCGGCGACAAGGTCGCCTTCATCGCCCGCACGACCTACGACTGGACCCTCGTCGACTTCGCCCTCTTCTTCGCGGGCGCTGTCATGGTGCCGGTGTACGAGACGAGCTCCGCGTCGCAGATCCACTGGATCCTGTCGGACTCGGGCGCGATCGCCGTCATCTCCGAATCGGCGGAGCATGCCGCCCGCGTCGACGAAGTGCGTGGCGAACTGCCGCTCATCCGCGAGGCCTGGACGATGCAGTCGGGCGACCTCGACGCACTGCGTGCCAAGGGCGCCGACGTCACCGACGAAGAGATCGAGCGTCGCCGCAACATCGCGGTGGGCTCGGACATCGCCACCCTCATCTACACGTCCGGCTCGACCGGACGCCCGAAGGGATGCGTGCTCACGCACAGCAACTTCGTCGAGCTCTCCCGCAACTCCGCGAAGGCGCTCGACGAGGTCGTGAGCATGCCGGGTGCCTCGACTCTGCTGTTCATCACGACGGCGCACGTGTTCGCCCGCTTCATCTCGATCCTCGCCATCCACGCGGGTGTGCGCACCGGCCACCAGCCCGACACGAAGCAGCTGCTGCCCGCACTCGGCTCGTTCAAGCCCACGTTCCTGCTCGCCGTCCCGCGCGTGTTCGAAAAGGTCTACAACTCCGCCGAGCAGAAGGCTGAAGCGGGCGGCAAGGGCAAGATCTTCCGCGCCGCCGCCGCAACGGCGATCGAGCACTCGAAGGCGCTCGAAGAGGGCACGAAGCCTGGATTCCTCACGAACCTGAAGTTCAAGGTGTTCGACAAGCTCGTCTACAGCAAGCTGCGCGAGGCCATGGGCGGCAACGTCCGCTACGCGGTCTCGGGCTCGGCACCGCTCGGCGCACGCCTCGGCCACTTCTTCCACAGCCTCGGCGTCGTCATCCTCGAGGGCTACGGCCTGACCGAGACGACCGCTCCCGCAACGGTGAACCTCGCCAACAAGTCGAAGATCGGCACCGTCGGCCCCGCGCTCCCGGGTGTCGGTCTGCGCCTGGCCGATGACGGCGAGATCGAGGTCAAGGGCATCAACGTCTTCAAGGAGTACTGGAAGAACCCCGAGGCCACCGCCGAGGCCTTCCACGACGGCTGGTTCAAGACCGGCGACATCGGCTCGTTCGACGCCGAGGGCTTCTTGACCATCACGGGTCGCAAGAAGGAGATCATCGTCACGGCGGGCGGCAAGAACGTCGCACCCGCGGCGCTCGAAGACCCCATCCGCGCCAACCCGATCGTCGGTCAGGTCGTCGTCGTCGGCGACCAGAAGCCGTTCATCTCCGCACTCGTCACCCTCGACCCCGAGATGCTCCCGACGTGGCTGGCCAACAACGGCCTGCCCGAGAACATGTCGCTGACCGACGCGGCGAACAACGACAAGGTGCGCGCCGAGGTGCAGACCGCCGTCGACCGCGCCAACAAGGGCGTCTCGCGCGCCGAGTCGATCCGCAAGTTCACGATCCTCGACACGGAGTGGACCGAGGCCAGCGGCCACCTCACCCCGAAGATGAGCATCAAGCGCAACATCATCCTGAAGGACTTCCAGGGCGCGATCGACGAGATCTACGACGTACCGGTCTCGACCACCAACGTCGCCCTCGGCGGCTAGGTTTCGATACACCGCGGCTGCGCCGCGGCACTCAACCACCGAGGTCAGTCGCTTCCGGTGGTCGAGTGCCCGCGCGCAGCGCGGGTGTATCGAGACCCGCGGGTGTATCGAGACCCGTCAGAACCAGTCCGACTCGCGCACTTCACGCATCGCGACGCGGCGCTCTTCGGGCGTGAGTCGCTGCAGATAGACCATGCCGTCGAGGTGGTCGGTCTCATGCTGCAGCGCCTGGGCGAACAGCCCATCGCCTTCGAGCACGACCTCCTGGCCGTCGAGGTCGACGCCGACGACCTTCGCGTGCGGATGCCGCACAGCGTCGTGCCAGAGCCCGGGAACCGACAGGCATCCCTCACCCGTGGGCATCGCCTCGCCCGAGACCTCGACGAGCACGGGATTGAGCACGTAGCCGATCTCGCCGTCGACGTTGTAGCTGAACGCGCGCAGCCCGACACCGATCTGCGGCGCCGCGACGCCGGCACGCCCGGGTTCTGCGACCGTGTCGAGCAGGTCGCGCACGAGCGCTCGGATGCCGTCGTCGATGGTCTCGATGGGTGCGCTCGGCGCACGAAGCACCGGGTCGCCGTACAGGCGAATGGGGCGGACCGGCATCAGGCGACCGGGTTCAGGGCGCGCAGGCCTTCGACCACCGTCGCGGCGAGCTCGCGCGCTGCCTGACGGGTCTCGGGCTGGAGGTCGCGGAACGAGACTGCCGAGCCCGCGGCGATGTGCGCGTCGTACGGCACGCGCACAACGGCACGAACGCGCGTCGTGAAATGCGCCTCCAGCTCGCTCGCGCGCACCAACTGTGCGCCGGGGCGGGACGTGTTGAGTACGACGATCGCGCCGCGTACCTGCTCGGCGAAGCCGTTGGACTCCAGCCACGTCAGGGTCTCGGACGCGAGGCGCGCCTCGTCGACGCTCAGCCCTGCGACGATGATGAGCTGGTCGGCGGCCTCGAGCGTCGCCCCCATCACCGAGTGCACGATGCCGGTGCCGGTGTCGGTGAGCACGACGGAGTAATAGTGGGCCGCGATCTCGGCGACGCGTCGGTAGTCGTCGTCGCTGAAGGCCTCGGACACGTGCGGGTCACTGTCGGACGCGAGCACGTCCAAGCGCGTTTCGTCGCGCGCGACGATCGCCGAGATGTCGTTGAACCCGCGGATGCGGTCTGCAGAGCGCACCAGGTCACGGACGGTCTTGCCGCTGGAGCGCCCGACGCGCTCCGACAGCGTGCCGCGATCGGGATTGGCATCCATCGCGATGACACGGTCGTCGCGCGCATCGGCGAGGGCCATGCCGAGCAGTGTCGTGACCGTCGTCTTGCCGACGCCGCCCTTGCGGGAGAGCACCGGCACGAACTTCGCGCCACCGTGCAGCGGCGCCGCGATGCGCCGATCGAGGTCCTTGCGGGCGCGCGCCCGCTTGCCGTCGCCGAGGTTGATGCGGTGACCCGAGATCGTGTACAGGAAGTGCTGGAACGGTCCCTCCGGCTCGGGGCGCACGACGCGGGCGGGGTCGAGCAGGCGGTCGGCCGTCAGCAGGTCGCTGGTCTCTCGGTCAGCCTCGAAATCACCGAGCCGACGCGAGTGCAGCGGCACCTCGGAGGTGCGCGGACGAACCCGCTCGTGCGGGATGGCGACGGCCGTCGTCTCGGTCGCCGCAGGCTCGGCGGGCACCCGTGCGGGCGCGGGATCGGGCGCCGGCTCGGGCTCGACGTCGACGACGTCTCCGGCCGCTTCGCCCGCGGCAAGAGCCCGCGAGGCCTCCTCGAACGCGTCGGCGTCGATCGCCTCGCCCTCGGCGACGTCGTCGACATAGTCGTCGTCTTCGTCGTGCAGCACGGGCAGGGCGACATCGACCTGCGCTGTCGAGCCGTCGACGATGCCGATGCCCGTCGTATCGATGCTGCCGGCGCTGTCGAGCACCCCGTTCTCGAGGTCGTCGTCTGCGTTCTCGTTGCGGTCGGACATCACTGCACTCACTCCACGTCTGTCTCGGACTCGCGCTGGCGCGGCCCCAGTTCGTCGCGGCCCAGCGGTTCCCGGATGGGAGTCCGACGCTCCAGACTACTCGGCGGGTCGAATGACCAGCAAAAGGTCACCGGCTTCCACCGGAGCCGTCCCGCTGATCACCAGCCGCTCCACGACGCCGTCGACGGGTGCGGTGATCGCCGCCTCCATCTTCATGGCTTCGATCGACGCGACCGGCTGACCCGCCTTGACCTTGTCGCCCTCGGCAGCCTTGAGCGTCACCGCGCCCGAGAACGGCGCCGCGACCTGCCCCGGCTTCGACGTGTCGGCCTTCTCCGCCGCCTTCGTCTCCACCGCGATGCTGCGGTCTCGCACGAAGACCGGGCGCAACTGTCCGTTGAGCGTGGTCATGACGGTGCGGATGCCCTTCGCATCCGCCTCGCCGATGGCTTCGAGACCGACGTAGAGCTGCACGCCGGGATCGATCTCGGCGACGTGCTCCTCCCCCGGCTTGAGCCCGTAGAGGTAGTCGGGCGTGCCGAGCGTCGACAGGTCGCCGTACGTCGCGCGCGTCTTCTCGAACTCTCGCGCCGGTGCCGGGAACATGAGCCGGTTCAGCGTTTGACGGCGCGAAGCCGCGTCGCCGGCGAGCCCGGTGCGCTCGTCGTCGGTCAGCGGCGGGATGTCGATCGAGACCGAACGACCCGCGAGCACCTTGCTGCGGAACGGCTCCGGCCAGCCGCCCGGCAGGTCGCCCAGCTCGCCCGCCATGAATCCCACGACCGAGTCTGGGATGTCGTAGTTCTGCGGGTTCTGTTCGAAATCGGCAGGGTCGGCTCGCACCGCGACGAGCGCGAGGGCGAGGTCGCCGACGACTTTCGAGGACGGCGTGACCTTCGGGATGCGACCGAGGATGCGGTCGGCCGCGGCGTACATGTCTTCGATGAGCTCGAAGTCGTCCGCAAGGCCCAGCGCGATCGCCTGCTGGCGCAGGTTCGACAGCTGCCCGCCGGGGATCTCGTGGTGGTACACGCGCCCGGTCGGCGCGGGAAGACCCGACTCGAAGGGACGGTACAGCTGGCGCACGCCCTCCCAGTACGGCTCGAGGTCGCTGACGGACTGCAGGTCGAGCCCCGTGTCGCGATCGGTGTGCGCGAGGGCAGCCACCAGCGCCGTCAGGGACGGCTGGCTGGTGGTGCCCGACATCGGCGCGGCTGCGGCGTCGACGGCATCCACACCGGCGGCACTCGCGGCGAGCAGCGTCGCGAGCTGGCCGCCTGCGGTGTCGTGCGTGTGCAGGTGCACCGGCAGGTCGAAGTTCTCACGCAGGGCCGTGACGAGCTTCGCGGCCGCTGCGGGACGCACGAGGCCCGCCATGTCCTTGATGGCGAGAATGTGGGCCCCCGCCTCGACGATCTGCTCGGCCATGCGCAGGTAGTAGTCGAGCGTGTACAGCTGCTCGTTCGGGTCGAGCAGATCCGACGTGTAGCACATGGCCACTTCGGCGACCGAGGTGCCGGTCGCGCGCACCGCGTCGATCGCGGGACGCATCTGCGAGACGTCGTTGAGCGCGTCGAAGATGCGGAAGATGTCGACACCGGTGGCTGCAGCTTCGGTGACGAACGCGTCGGTCACCTCGACGGGGCGCGGCGTGTAGCCCACGGTGTTGCGGCCGCGCAGGAGCATCTGGATCGGGATGTTCGGCATCGCCGTCCGCAGGGCTGCGAGACGCTCCCACGGGTCTTCGGCCAGGAACCGCAGCGCCACGTCGTAGGTCGCACCGCCCCATGCCTCGACCGAGAGCAGCTGCGGCGTCATGCGTGAGACGTGCGGACCGACGCGGACGAGGTCACGCGTGCGCACGCGGGTCGCGAGCAGCGACTGATGGGCGTCGCGGTAGGTCGTTTCGGTGACGGCGAGTGCCGACTGCTCACGCAGCGACTTCGCGAACCCCTCGGGGCCCAGTTCGCGCAGGCGGGCGAGGGCGCCTGCGGGAGGCTCCGCCGCCAAGTCGATCGCCGGCAGCTTGCTGCCCGGCGACACCGACAGCGGCTTCTCGCCGTAGGGGCGGTTCACCGTGACGTCGGCGAGCCAGTTGAGCAGCTTGGTCGCCCGGTCACGCGACGGGTGGCTCGTGAGCAGTTCTGGGCGCTCGTCGATGAACGACGTGCTCACATCGCCGGCGCCGAACGCGTCGTCGTCGAGCACGGCGCGCAGGAACGGGATGTTGGTCGAGACGCCGCGGATGCGGAACTCGGCCAGGGCACGGCGCGCGCGCGCGACCGCGGCCGGGAAGTCGCGACCGCGGCACGTGAGCTTGGCGAGCATCGAATCGAAGTGCGGGCTGATCTGCGAGCCGGCCGCTGTCGTGCCGCCGTCGAGACGGATGCCGGCGCCGCCGGGCGACCGGTACGTCGTGATGCGCCCGGTGTCGGGTCGGAAGCCCTGCGAGGGGTCCTCGGTGGTGATGCGGCACTGCAGGGCGGCGCCGCGCAGGTGGATGTCCTCCTGGCGCAGGCCGAGCTCGTCGAGCGTGGCGCCGGCGGCGATCCGCATCTGCGACTGCACGAGGTCGACGTCGGTGACCTCCTCGGTGACCGTGTGCTCCACCTGGATGCGGGGGTTCATCTCAATGAACACGACCTCGCCGGTGCGTGGCCCAGCGGTCTCGAGCAAGAACTCGACCGTGCCGGCGTTCTCGTAGCCGATCGACTCGGCGAACGCCACCGCGTGCCGGTGAAGCGCCTTGCGGACCTCGTCGTCGAGGTTCGGTGCCGGAGCGATCTCAATCACCTTCTGGTGGCGTCGCTGCACCGAACAGTCGCGCTCGAACAGGTGCACCGTGTGGCCCGTCTTGTCGGCGAGGATCTGCACCTCGACGTGCCGCGGCCGCTGCACAGCCTGCTCGAGGAACACGCGCGCGTCACCGAACGCGCTGCCGGCCTCGCGCATCGCCTCGGCCAGCGCGGGCGCGAGCTCTGCCGGCGTCTCGACACGTCGCATGCCTCGGCCGCCACCGCCGGCGACGGCCTTCACGAAGATGGGGAACCCGATGTCGTCGGCTTGTCCGATGAGGGCGTCGACGTCGTCGGATGCCGGCGTTGAGCGCAGCACCGGAACGCCGGCCGCGATGGCGTGCTCCTTCGCTGTGACCTTATTACCCGCCATCTCGAGTGCGCGAGCGGGCGGGCCGATGAAGGTGATGCCCGCCGCCGCGGCCTGGGCGGCGAGGTCAGGATTCTCGGAGAGGAACCCGTACCCGGGGTAGATGGCATCCGCCCCGGATTCCTTCGCGACCCGCACGATCTCGGCGACGTCGAGGTAGGCCCGAACCGGGTGCCCCTTCTCGCCGATCTCGTAGGCTTCGTCGGCCTTCTGCCGGTGCAGCGAGCCGCGGTCCTCGAACGGGTACACCGCGACGGTTCGCGCACCGAGCTCATAGGCGGCTCGGAAGGCGCGGATTGCGATCTCGCCGCGGTTCGCGACCAGGATCTTGCGGAACATGCTCACCTCTCGGATTCGGGTGACGGCGTGCGTCCTCGACACTGCAAGTGGGACACCGCGAGTGCCTGAGTGTCCTCTCAGCCTAGGGGACGGTAACGTAGTGCCTCGTGCACGTACTCTCGGTCAGCTCTCTGAAGGGCGGTGTCGGCAAGACGACCGTCACTCTGGGCCTCGCCTCCGCGGCGTTCTCCCGTGGAGTGCGGACACTCGTCGTCGACCTCGACCCGCAGTCCGACGTGTCGACGGGCATGGACATCCAAGTTGCCGGTCGCCTCAACATCGCCGACGTGCTGGCGAATCCGAAGGAGAAGGTCGTCCGTCAGGCGATCACCTCCAGCGGGTGGGCGAAGGTCCACCCCGGCACGATCGACGTGCTGATCGGCAGCCCGTCCGCCATCAATTTCGACGGCCCGCACCCGAGCGTGCGCGACGTCTGGAAGCTCGAAGAGGCACTCGCGACGATCGAGTCCGAGTACGACCTTGTGCTCATCGACTGCGCCCCGTCACTGAACGCCCTCACGCGCACCGCGTGGGCGGCATCCGACCGTGTCGTCGTCGTCACCGAACCGGGACTGTTCTCGGTCGCGGCCGCGGACCGCGCGCTGCGCGCGATCGAGGAGATCCGCCGAGGCCTCTCCCCCCGCCTGCAGCCGCTGGGCATCGTCGTGAACCGCGTGCGCCCGCAGTCGATCGAGCACCAGTTCCGCATCAAGGAACTGCGCGACATGTTCGGCCCGCTCGTGCTGTCGCCGCAGCTGCCGGAGCGCACGTCGCTGCAGCAGGCGCAGGGCGCTGCCAAGCCGCTGCACATCTGGCCCGGAGACTCCGCTCAGGAGCTCGCGCGCGACTTCGACGCGCTGCTGGATCGCATCATGCGCACCGGCCGCATCCCGGTCGCCGGCGAAGCCCGCGCCTGACCCCGGTGGGCGAGTGCCGCGGCGAAGCCGCGGTGTATCGAGGCCCGAGCCTCAGGCGGTGCGCGCGGCGCGGCGAGCGGCCAGCTCGTCCATGGCGTCGGGCGCCTGCGCGTCGAACTCGACGAGGGTCGTCTCGACCTCGCGCAGCACCTTGCCGACGGCGATGCCGAACACGCCCTGCCCACGGCTGACCAGGTCGATGACCTCATCGTTCGACGTGCACAGGTAGACCGACGCACCATCGCTCATGAGCGTCGTGCCGGCGAGATCGCGGATGCCGGAGGCGCGCAGCTGCTCGACGGCGACACGGATCTGCTGCAACGAGATTCCGGTGTCGAGCAGACGCTTCACGAGCTTCAGCACGAGGATGTCGCGGAATCCGTAGAGACGCTGCGATCCTGAACCGCTCGCCCCGCGAACGGTCGGCTCGACCAACTCGGTGCGTGCCCAGTAGTCGAGCTGGCGGTAGGTGATGCCTGCCGCTCGTGCCGCTTCGGCACCGCGGTAGCCCACCTCGTCGTCGCGCTGCGGAAGCCCGTCCGTGAACAGGAGCGCCTCAGAGAACTGCGGGTCGCCTTGAGCGTCCTGCGCCGTCATCTTCGCCTCCTGCATGTGAGATCGGGTCCTTCCAACGCTAGAGCAGTCGGAGACCTCCGGCAACGACATCGGCTCGTGCGGTGTCGGCGTGTCGCGTCGCACCGGCATCGAGCCGGCCGAGATCAGGGGGCCAACCGCTCCAAAGCCGCCTGCACGAAGCCCGCGCGCAGTTCGTCGACGCGACGGGAGAGCTCGCCGGCGATCTCGCCTGCGCGGCCGCGAGCGCCCGAGTCGGTGCGACGCAGCAGCGGCGCCAGGGCGCTTTCGATCAGCGCCATCTCGCGCTCGACCGCCTGGCGAACGCCGCGCAGGTGGCGCGGCTGGATGCCATGGGCATCGAGCGCCGCGAGCGAACGCAGCATCGCGAGCGCACGCTCGTCGTATGTCTCGGCTGCGGGCAGCAGGCCCGCCGAGACGGCATCGCCCAGCAGCGACGGCTTCGCGTCAGCGGCCTTGGTGAGCTCGTCACGGCGATACCGTCGCACGGTCTGCACGATCGACGTCGGCACAGCCGCCGCCGACGCGCCGTCGGCGCCGTGCTCGTCGAGGTACTCGCGGATGCGCGCGAGCGGCAGGTAGTGGTCGCGCTGCAGGGTGAGCGCGGTGCGCACCCGTGCGACGTCGGCCGAGGAGAACTTTCGGTAGCCCGACTCCGTGCGCATCGGCGTCACGATGCCCTGCACCTCGAGAAAGCGCAGCTTGCTGGAGGTCAGCGAGGGGAACTCGGGCGTCAGGCGCGCCAAGACCTGACCGATGCTCAGGTAACCCGCGGCCGACGAGCGACCACGGGGTGATGCCGCGGGCGTCACGCGCCGGTCACCTGGTTGCGGTCGAGGGGCGAGACGAAGAAGTTCAGACGGAACTTGCCGATGCGCACCTCGGCACCGTCGACGAGCACGGCGCGGTCGACCCGCTCGCCGTTGACATACGTGCCGTTGAGTGAGCGCTGATCGACCATTTCGAAGACGTTGCCGGTGCGGGTGATCTCTGCGTGTCGGCGCGAGACCGTCACATCGTCGAAGAAGATGTCGGCTTCGGGGTGACGGCCGACGGTCGTCACATCGGTGTCGAGCAGGTAGCGCGCGCCCGCCGTGGGCCCGGAGCGGACCAGCAACAGCGCCGATCGCGTCGGCAGGGCTGAAATCGCCTCCGCCTCGACTGCGCTCAGTTCGCTCCCGAACGGGACGAACGACAGGTCGGAGTCGTGCCCGAACGTCTGTGTCGTATCCGGACGGACCTCGCCGTCACGTCGACCGTTGTCCTCCACTGTGGCCTCCTCCCACATCACCCTAACTGATCGAACCGGCCCGACGACATCGCAATCGGAACCCGGCGGCGGCGACTTCTGTGACCCTGTGTGTCGACGAGATCGCGGTGTCGGCATCGGCTCGCCTAGCCTGGCGCTGTTCGTCCGAAACCGACAGGAGCACACCGTGTCCACGCCGCAGAATCGCCTCACGCCCGCACCGGTGCGTCAGGACGCGCTCTGCATGTGCGTGCACGGCAGCGCGTGCTCGTCGTTCGCACCCGGACACGCCGTGCACCTCATCCAGGCGCGGCTGATCGCTGCGACGCCCTCCGAGTGGGTCGACGCGATCGCGACGCCCGGACACGACGGCTCGCTCGAACTGCACACGCTCGACGGTGACCGCATCCACGTCTGGAACGGCGCGGCCGCCGCGCACGTCGCCGCAGGTGAGCCGGTCGCGTACCACCCGCGCTATCACGCGGTCTCGGTCGGCACGCGCACCTTCAACGTCGCCGTCATCGACTGACGACCACCGCGCTCGCGCGTCAGGCCGCAGCCATCGCGCCCTTCATGGCCATGCACGCGTCGATGCACGCCTGACAGGCGTCTGCGCACATCTTGCACACGGGGCTCATGTCGGCGTGCGACGCACACGCGTCCATGCACATGCGACACATCTCGATGCAGGCGTCGAGCATCGCCGTCATCGCGGTCATCGTCATGCCCTGCATCCGCATCATGGTGCGCATCATGGCGTGGCACATGTCGGCGCAGTTCATGCACGCCGGGGCGCAGTCCATACCGTGACCGTCCATCATCTGCACAGAGCAGATCGTGCACGCCTGCTCGCACGCGGCACACGCGTCCATGCAGGCCTGCATGGTCTGCATCATCGCCTCGTCCATCGCCGGCATGCCGTCCATCACCGTCATGTCCTTCGACATGGCGTTCATCATCATGGCGTCCATCGCGTGACCTTCTTCCGCAGTCGGTGACGGGCGGGTCGCCCGCGTGTCGCCATGCTAGGCCTCGGGCGGCCGTTGCGACAGGCCTCGGTAGGCTGGATCGGGTGATGTCATCAGGAATTCACACGCGCCGCCGAGGCGTGCTGGCCTCCCTTGCCGTGCTGCTCGTCGCAGGCTTCGTCTCGGTCTCGACACCGGCGTTCGCACACGATGAGCTGATCGGGACGGACCCTGCCGCCGACAGCACGGTCGCCGAGACGCCGAGCGAGATCGTGCTGACCTTCAGCGGCATCCTGCTGGACGACGAGGGCAGCACGGTCGTGCAGGTCGTCGACGCGGCGTGCGCCGATGTCACCGACGGTGAACCCGTGGTCGACGGTGTGCGGGTGACACAGGCGCTCACGGCCGCCGCCGACGGCCCCGTCACCGTCACGTGGCGCGTGGTCTCGAGCGACGGCCACCCCATCTCGGAGTCGTACTCCTTCACGATCGGTGACGAGCCTGACGCGACACCGTGCGCGCAAGAAGAAGCGGCCACGGACGGCGCGGGCGGCGCGTTCGATCCGACGCTGCTGCTCGTGCTCGGCGGCGTGGTCCTGCTGGCCGCGGTCATCGTCGCGATCGTCGTCTTCACCGGACGGAACCGGGCCCCCGACGAGGACTAGGCTGGAGGCATGCCTCACTACGACGTCGTCATCCTCGGTGCCGGCCCCGGCGGCTATGTCGCGGCTGTCCGTTCCGCACAGCTGGGTCTGTCCACCGCCATCATCGAAGAGAAGTACTGGGGCGGTGTCTGCCTCAACGTCGGCTGCATCCCCTCCAAGGCGCTGCTCAAGAATGCTGACCTGGCGCACACCTTCAACCACAAGGCGGAGCTGTTCGGCATCCGCGGTGACGTGCAGTTCGACTTCGGCGCGGCGTTCGACCGCAGCCGCAAGGTCGCCGACACCCACGTCAAGGGCATCCACTTCTTGATGAAGAAGAACAAGGTGACCGAATACGAGGGTCGTGGCACCTTCACCGGCCCGAAGGCGATCACCGTCGCCAAGGCCGACGGCTCGAGCGAAGAGGTCACCTTCGACAACGCGATCATCGCGACCGGCTCCACCGTGCGCCTGCTGCCCGGCGTCGAGCTGAGCGAGAACGTCGTCACCTACGAGGAGCAGATCCTCACCCGCGACCTGCCCGAATCGATCGTCATCGTCGGCGCCGGCGCCATCGGCATGGAGTTCGGCTTCGTGCTGAGCAACTACGGCGTCAAGGTCACCATCATCGAGTTCCTCGACCGTGCCCTCCCCAACGAGGACCCCGACGTGTCGAAGGAGATCGCCCGCCAGTACAAGAAGTATGGCGTCGAGATCCTCACCGGCACCAAGGTCGAGCAGGTCATCGACTCGGGCGAGAAGGTCACCGTCAACTACTCGAACAACGCGAGCGGCGAAAAGGGATCGATCGAGGCCGACAAGGTGCTCATGTCGATCGGCTTCGCCCCGCGCGTCGAAGGCTTCGGCCTCGAGGCGACCGGCGTGAAGCTCACCGACCGCGGCGCCATCGAGATCGACGACCACATGCGGACGAACGTCGAGGGCATCTACGCCATCGGCGACGTGACCGCGAAGCTGCAGCTGGCGCACGTCGCAGAGGCGCAGGCCGTCGTCGCCGCCGAGACCATCGGCAAGGCCGAGACCCAGACGCTGGGCGACTACCGCATGATGCCCCGCGCCACCTTCTGCTCGCCGCAGGTCGCCTCGTTCGGCCTCACCGAGCAGCAGGCGATCGACGAGGGCCACGAGATCAAGGTCGCGAAGTTCCCCTTCAGCGCCAACGGCAAGGCCAACGGCCTGGGCGAGCCGGTCGGCTTCGTCAAGGTCATCGCCGACGCCGAGCACCTCGAGCTGCTGGGCGCCCACATGATCGGCCCCGACGTGTCGGAACTGCTGCCCGAGCTGACCCTCGCGCAGAAGTGGGACCTCACCGCACTCGAGGCCGCCCGCAACGTGCACACCCACCCGACGCTGTCGGAGGCGCTGCAGGAGGCCTTCCACGGCCTCGCGGGACACATGATCAATATGTGAGTTTCCGCTACCCTGGACCACACTGCTGACGCCGCCCCGAACGAAGCCGGGGGCGGCGTCAGTGCGTTGTGGGTGCGTTTCGTCTCGCTGCGCTCGCTCAACGACCGGTCGTTGAGCGAGCGAGCGGAGCGAGCGAGACGAAACGCAGGCTACCGGCCGAGGGCGCGGGCGAGCTTCGAACCGGATGCCGCGGGGCGGCCGCCGGCGGATGCCACGAGCTCGTCGGCAGCGGCGAAAAGGGCAGCGCGGGACGCATCGTCCGCGGGTGCGGCGGGGCCGAGCTCGAGCTCCCATTCGCGCCACGACGTCTCGACGCCGCGGCGCACGTCGGTCGCGGTGACACGGTCATCGACGAACTCGGCGACCAGTCCCCCGGCCGCGTCGCGCAGCGCGTAGGCGGTGCGGGCGTTGCGGATGCGGGCGAGCACGTCGAACGGCGGTGCGGCGACGTGCGCGAGCGCTGCGACCACGGCATCCGGCGGCACCGGCGCCTCGTCGTCGTCGGCGGCGCCGAGCGCCCAACGGGATTCGTGCTTACCCTCGGGGGTGGAGCGCTTGATGTGCCAGCCCTCGTCCGGGCCGCCGGTGCGGCGGCGCAGCGCCGTCAGCGACGCCGCCAGCGCACCGTCGGCCGTGTCGAGGTAGCGGGCGTCGAGTGCCCGCGCCTCCGCGGCGTCGACGGCGGCGACACCGGGCAGCGCCGACCAGTCGGGCAGCGGTGTGGTGTCGTCGACGTCGTACTTGCGCTCGATCTCGAGCGAATGCTCCGCGTCAGCGGTCACTCGTCGCGGCCGTCGGGGTCCGGGTTGATGTCTTCGGTGGCCTCGACGTAGCGGAACGTCGCCTCGGTGGGTCCGTCGTGCTCGCCGGTGTGCTCGAGCGCACCGTCGCGCTCGTAGACGAGCTGGCCCTCACCATAGGGCGCGATGTAGCGCTCCAGGTCAGGGTCCTCCAGCGGCAGAACCTGTCCGTCGAGCGGACCTCCGAGCAGTCGTGCAATGGCCATGGTCGACCTCCTGCCCTGAGCCTAGCCCTGACCACAGGCCGCCGCCGTCGGTGTCAGTGGTGCGTCGGGAAACCGAGGCTGATCTGACTCTCACTCGGGTCGGGCCACCGTGTCGTGACGACCTTGCGGCGCGTGTAGAACTGGAACGCCTCCGGGCCGTACATGTGGGTGTCGCCGAACAGCGAGTCCTTCCACCCGCCGAACGAGAACGCACCCACCGGGACCGGGATCGGCACGTTCACGCCGACCATGCCCACCTCGATGTCGAATTCGAACTGCCGCGCCGTGCCGCCGTCGCGCGTGAACACGGCGACCCCGTTGGCGTACCGGCTCGCGTTGATGAGGGCGACGGCCTCGTCGTAGTCGGCGACGCGCACGACCGACAGCACCGGGCCGAAGATCTCTTCGTCGTAGACGCGCATGCCGGGCGTGGCGTGGTCGACGAGCGACGGGCCGATGAAGAAGCCACCGCCGTCGACCGTGACCTCGCGGCCGTCGACGACGAGTGTCGCCCCCTCGCCTTCGGCCCCGGCGACGAATCCGGTGACGCGGTCGAGCGCGTCGGGCGTGATGAGCGGGCCCATGTCGGTGGCTGGGTCGGCGCCGTCGCCGACGGTCAGTCCGCCGAGGCGCTCGGCGACCTTCGCGACGAACTCGTCGGCGACCTCGCCGACCACAGCGGCGACCGAGATCGCCATGCACCGCTCCCCCGCCGACCCGTACGCTGCCGAGACGGCGGCGTCGGCCGCGGCATCCACATCGGCGTCGGGCATCACGACCATGTGGTTCTTCGCCCCGCCGAGGGCCTGCACGCGCTTGCCGTTGGCCGCAGCCCGCGTGTAGATGTGCTGCGCAACCGGCGTCGAGCCGACGAACGAGACGGCGCGGATGGTCGGGTCGTCGAGGATCGCGTCCACGGCCTCGCGGTCGCCGTGGACGATGTTGAGGATACCGTCGGGCACGCCCGCCTCAGCGAACCGCTCCGCAAGCCACACCGCGGCCGAAGGGTCGCGCTCGCTGGGCTTGAGGATCGCGGCGTTGCCGGCGGCGATCGCGGTGGTGACCATCCACAGCGGCACCATCGCCGGGAAGTTGAACGGGGTGATGCAGGCGACGACGCCGATCGGCTGGCGCACCTGGTGCACGTCGACGCCGCTGGCGACCTGCTCGGCGTACTCGCCCTTGAGGTGGTGCATGAGGCTCGTGCAGAACTCGACGTTCTCCAGTCCGCGTGCGACCTCGCCGAGCGCGTCGGCGTGGGTCTTGCCGTGCTCGGCGGTGATGATCGCGGCGAGCTCGTCGGCGCGGTTCGCGATCACTTCGCGCAGCTTGAACATGATCGCCTGCCGCTTGACGAGGCCGGTCTCGCGCCACGCCACCTGCGCCTCGGCCGCGATGCGGGCGGTTTCGGCCACGACGGCCGCGGATGCCAGGGCGACCTCGCCAGTCTGCTCCCCCGTCGCCGGATTGTAGACCGGGCCGGTGCGGCCGTCGGCGGCGACCTTGCGGCCGCCGATGACGTGCGGGATCTGCGCGTAGCTGGTGGCGGTGGATGTCGTTGTCGTGCTCATGCGGGGCTCCTTGTGGGATGTGGGATCAGACGGCGGGCGGTTCGTAGCCGCGCAGGGTGCCGTCGGGGGTGGCGAAACGGGTGACGAGGGTGCAGTCCTTGCCGCCGAGGCCCTCGTCGACGAGCTGCTGCAGTTGTCCGAGGGCGAGCTCGGCGGCGGGCACATGCACGCCGGTGGCGTGCCCGGCGTCGACGGCCAGGGCGCAGTCCTTGAAGGCGAGGTCGACCGAGAACGTGGCGTCGAAGTTGCGGTTCGCGGCGGCAGTGTCGACGACACCGGGCACCGGATACCAGGTCTTCAGCGGCCACGACGAGCCGGACGAGGCGCCGGCGACCTGGTACATGACCGCGGGGTCGAGGCCGAGCTGCTCCGCCAGCTGCGAGCCCTCGGCGACGGCCATGACGCCGATGAACAGCATCATGTTGTTCACGAGCTTCGCGGCGATGCCGCTGCCGGCGTCGCCGCAGTCGACGATCGTCGCGGCCATGGGCGCTGCGAACGCACGCGCGCGGGCGAGGTCGTCGGGGTGCCCGCCCAGCATGAACGTGAGCGTGTGCGCCGCGGCACCCGCCGTGCCGCCCGAGATCGGGGCGTCGACGAAGGCGAGGCCGCGGGCCTCGGCCTCGCGGTGGCACCAGCGCGACGTCTCGACGTCGACCGTCGAGGTGTCCATGAGGAGGGTACCGGCATCCGCCAGCGCGAACACTCCCTCGTCGCCGCCGTAGACGCCGCGCACATGCTCTGGTCTCGGCAGTGACGTGATGCACACGTCGGCGCCGTCGAGCGCTGCGGCGATCGAGTCGACGATCTCGACACCGTGCGCCGCTGCGGCCTCGCGGGCTGACGCATCGAGGTCGACACCGCGCACGGTGTGACCTGCTGCGGTGAGGTTGGCGGTCATCGGCCCGCCCATGTGGCCGAGTCCGATCCAGGCGTATGTGGACATGGGGTTCTCCCTGCGACGTCCTTGTCGCGACCGCGGGGTGTGCGGTCGTCGCCCCCAGCCTATGCGGCGTTGCGCGCGACGTCATCCGCGACCGGACGGCGACACCGCCCGCGCGACTTAGACTTCAACGCGATGAAACCGTTCCTGTTGCTGGCCACCCGCGCCGAAGACGTGCCCGCCGACGAGGAGTACGAGCTGTTCCTCCGCTACAGCGGGTTGGACCGGCGCGACCTCGTGCGGGTGCGGCTCGAGGCAGGGCCCATGCCCGAGATCGACCTCGACGACTACTCCGGCATCTTCGTCGGCGGCGGACCGTTCAACGCGTCCGACCCGGATGAGAAGAAGTCGGCGGTGCAGCACCGGGTCGAAGCCGAGTTCGGCGCACTGCTCGACCGGGTCGTCGCCGAGGACTTTCCATTCCTCGGCGCCTGCTACGGCATAGGCACCCTCGGTGTGCACCAGGGCGCGGTGATCGACCGGACCCACGCCGAGCCGATCAGCGTCGTCGAGGTCAGCCGCACCGTCGTCGGCGCCGATGACCCGCTGCTGGCCGGGCTCCCGGACCAGTTCACGGCGTTCGTGGGCCATAAGGAGGCCGTCACGGTGCTCCCGCCGACCGCGACCCTGCTCGCGACGTCGGCCGCGTGCCCCGTGCAGATGTTCCGCGTCGGGCAGCACGTGTACGCGACCCAATTCCACCCCGAGCTGGATGTCGAGGGCATCACGACGCGCATCCACGCCTACGCCGACTACGGCTACTTCGCGGCCGACGAGAAGCACCTCACCCTCGAGGCGGTGCGGCGCCTGCCCGTGACGCACACCGGCAGCATCCTGCGCCGCTTCGTCGAGCGGTACGCGCGCTAGGAACCGCCGCGAGACAGCAGTCACCCCTCCCTCAGCGCACCCAACCGGGTGCGCGCGGACTCGAGCCGATCCCAGACCGGCTTTGCGACGCGCTCGAGGATCTCTACCTCGTCAGTCGAGACGTTCGCCCGCCATGCGTCCGCGACCTCGGCCGGCGACCTGTCGAAATTGTGTAGCTGTGTCGCAACCGCCGCCGTGGAGGACTCCCGCGACAACTCACCCGCCATCGCACTGTTCCACCCGATACCGAGCCTGCTGGCAAGTGTGCGCCCCGCGGGAGTACCCCCACTGGCCAATTCATGGTGCGACACAATGTGGACACCATCGGAGGTGACGCCGTCGGAGACGACATCGCGCAATGTCAGCGCATGCAACACCGACCAGAACGCACACATCGCTTCCACCTCGTTCGCCTCGCCCGGCTCGGGAAGCTCGGGAAGCCCACTCCCGTCAACGCTGGCGAGCACCGCGCGGAGTTCAGCCAGATCCGGCGACCAGCCCATCCGTCGGTAGCTGGCCAGCACCGCACCGGGATGACGATAGAGCAGCACGGCACGCGCACCGGTCGCTGCCATCACTGCCGGCACGGACAACATGGCAAACGGATCTTTGATCACGACGCGCGTCCTAGGCCATGGCGCCGCCCACTGCCGGTGGCCGTAGCGACTGTAGGTCAGCGGGTTGAGCCCTCTATACGCCAGTGCGAGCGCGCGCTGCTGTGCGGGCGTAGGGTTTGTGACGCGGGCCCAGCCCGACAGCGTGCCCCCGAGCGCGTACTGGCCGCGCCTGGGATTCATGGGCTCCCGGCCTGCAAGCGCCAGGCCGTTGCCCTGCGCGAGAAGCCGTGCGAGCCACGTTGTTCCGGAGCGTGGGACACCCGTGACCAGAATCGGTGCTCGGTCCGGCCTCTCGTGTCGTGTCCCCAACATCGACCTCCTCGATCCCCAGTTTGAGGCATCAGTGTAGTGGGTTAGGACTCGGAGCGCGGCAACCCACCACCTAGGTCAGAGGACGGGCGGGGTGTGCCAGATGCGGTCGATGTAGTCGCGCATCGACCGGTCGGACGAGAAGAATCCGCAGCGGGCGACGTTGAGGATCGCGGAACGCGTCCAGGCGTCCTGATCGGCGTACGCGGCATCCACCTTCGCCTGCGCCCCGATGTAGGTCGCGTAGTCGGCCAGCACCATGAAGCGATCGTCGTAGAGCAGGTTCGACACGACGGGCTCGAAGACCGAGCGGTCGCCTCCCGAGAACGCACCCGACGCGATCAGGTCGATCGCGCTGCGCAGCTGCGGGTCGCGCTGGTAGAACTCAGCCGGCTTGTAACCGCGCGCCCACAGCGCCTCGACTTCGGGCTCACTCATGCCGAACAGGAAGAAGTTGTCGTCGCCGACGAGCTCGCGGATCTCGACGTTCGCGCCGTCGTCGGTGCCGATGGTGAGCGCACCGTTGAGGGCGAACTTCATGTTGCCGGTGCCGGACGCCTCCTTGCCTGCAAGCGAGATCTGCTCCGACAGGTCGGCGGCGGGAATCACGCGCTCGGCGAGGGTGACGTTGTAGTTGGGCGGAAAGATCACCTTCAGTCGGCCCTCGACGCGCGGGTCGTTGTTGACGACCTGCCCGACCGCGTTGATGAGGTGGATGATGCGCTTGGCCATCGCATAGCCAGGCGCCGCCTTCGCACCGAAGATGAAGGTGCGCGGCTGCACGTCGGCTGCGGCCACCTTGCCCGAGATGATCGCCTCGTACTGCGTCACGATGTGCAGCAGTTTCAGCATCTGACGCTTGTACTCGTGGAGGCGCTTGACCATGACGTCGAGCATGTGCCCGTCACTGACCTCGACGCCGTCGCGCGCCGCGAGCACCGCCGACAGTCGGCGCTTGTTGTCGGCCTTGATCTCGCCGAACGCCGTGCGGAAGTCGGGATCTTCGGCGTACACCTCGAGCTCACGCAGCCGCTCGAGGTCGGTGAGCCAGCCGGTGCCGAGGGCGCTCGTGATGAGCTCGCTCAGCTCGGGGTTCGCGAGCCGCACGAAACGACGCGGGGTCACGCCGTTGGTGACGTTCGTGAACTTGCCGGGGAAGAACTCGTTGAAGGCGGGCAGCACCTTCTCGCGCAGCAGCTGCGAGTGCAGCTCGGCGACGCCGTTCACCTTCGCGCCGGCGACGGTGGCGAGGTACGCCATGCGGACGCTGCGCTCGGGGTGCTCGGCGATGATCGACATGTTGCGGATGCGCATCTCGTCGTCGCCGTAGCGGGCACGCACCTCGTCGAGGAAGTCGTCGTTGATGCGGTAGATGATCTCGAGGTGCCGCGGCAGCAGCCGACCGAGCAGGTCGACGGGCCATTCCTCGAGGGCTTCGGGCAGCAGCGTGTGGCACGTGTACGCGAAGCATTCGCGCGTGATGTCCCACGCGGCATCCCACTCGAGCCCGCGCTCGTCGACGAGCACGCGCATGAGCTCGGGCACGCCGATCACGGGGTGGGTGTCGTTGAGCTGGAAGATGACGCGCTCGGGCAGTCGGGTGAGGTCGAAGTCCTTCGGCAGCACGGTGTCGAGGAAGTCCTTGATGGATGCCGCGACGAAGAAGTACTGCTGCTGCAGGCGCAGCTCCTTGCCCTGCGGCGTGGAGTCTTCGGGGTAGAGCACCTTGGAGATGTTCTCGGCGAAGGTCTGCGCACGCACCGCCTCGGCATAGTCGCCCGAGTTGAAGATGCGCAGGTCGAAGGCGTCGGTCGCGCGTGCGCTCCACAGGCGCAGGGTGTTCACGCGCCCGTTGTGATAGCCGGGAACCATGTAGTTGTAGGGCAGGGCCTGCACGTTCCAGCCCGGCACCCACCGCGTGCGGGTGACGCCTGCATCGTCGTAGGTCTCGGTGTGTCCGCCGAACGAGACCGTCTGTGCGGCCTCGGGGTGCGGGAACTCCCACGGCGAACCGAGCGCGAGCCACGCGTCAGGCTGCTCGACCTGCTGGCCGTCGACGAAGGTCTGACGGAAGATGCCGTACTCGTAGCGAATGCCGTAGCCGATGTTGGGCACGCCCATCGTCGCGAGGGAGTCGATGAAGCACGCGGCCAGTCGCCCGAGACCGCCGTTGCCGAGGCCGGGTTCGACCTCGTGGCCGCGCAGCTCGTCGATGTCGATGCCGCACGAGGCCATCGCCTCGGTCGCGATTTCGGTGAGTCCGGTCGCCAGCAGGTTGTTGTCGAGCTGTCGGCCGAGCAGATATTCGGCCGAGAGATAGCAAACGCCCTTGCCCTGCGCCTCGCGCTGGCGACGCAGGTCTTCGAGCCAGCGCGCCATCAGGTAGTCGCGCACGGTGTGCGCGAGCGCTTGATAGCGATCGTTGTCGCTGGATGCCGAGAGCGGGACGCCACGGACCAGGTTGAGGTTCTCGAGGAATTGCCGCACGAATCCGTCGACCGTGCGCGGCGGCGAGGTCACCGGGGCGATCGCGAGCGGGTGGGTGGCGCCTGCCGGGTGGGTCGCGCCGGTCGGGTGCAGCGCGGGGGCGTTGTTGTCGAGCACAGAATGAACCGTACCCCGCCGAGGGCCCAGACTGTGACCGTTCCCAGCAAGTCGTTGCGCAGTATTCACAGAGCGCGCCGCGTTCGGCGGGTCTGTCAGGCGTCGCCGCGCTCGCTGCGGGCAGCGGCCTGCGCCGTGCGCAGTTCGGCGGATGCGGCCACCACGGCATCCTCCGCCCGGTGCACGCGCAGCTGCGCGATCGTGGTCGAGCCGTGCGTTTCGCGTACGCGGTCGGCGTCTTCGGCGACCTTCGTGACGATGAAGGCCGTCGCGATCAGGATGACCTGAGCGGACAGGTTGAGCCAGAGGAGCAGTGCGATGAGCGATCCGAACGTGGCGAGCAGCGGATTCGAGGTCGCTCCGCCCACGAACAGGCCCGACAACTGCTGCAGCACCGTGAGGCCGACGGCGCCGACAAGGGCACCCGACCACAGCGCCTTCGGCTTCGCCCGCACACCGGAGAGCACCCGGAACAGCGCCGCGATGATGACGGCATCCAGCACGAAGGTCACCACGATCGCCAGCGCGCGACCGGCGACCGTCACGAGCGGATCGTCGCCGGCGACACCGAGCCATCCCGCGACGAGGTCGAGGCCAGCCGTGCCGAGCATGGTCGCGCCGGCCGAGGCGAGCAGCCCCGCCCCGACGGTGACGGCGAGCAGCAGGTTGCGCAGCAGCACCCAGATGAAGAGGGTGTCGTCGCCGACGATGCCGGCGATCTGCCGCATCGCGAGGCGCAGCGACCCGATCGCGCCGATCGCGGCGCCGATGAGGCCGAGGAGTGAGACGGCACCGGCGATGGTCAACCCGGCCATCGGTGCGATCTCGGACGTGTCGATGAGGCCGTCGTCGCCGACGAGACCGGGGACGGCGCTGTCGACGGCGGCGACGAGCGCCTGCCAGGCAGTGGGGTTGCCGGTCAGCCAGATCGCGGCGATCGAGAAGCCGAGCAGCACACCGGCGAAGACGCTGAACAGGGTGCGGTAGGTGACGCTGTCGGCGAGCATCGGGCCCTTGTTCATCGAGTAGCGGAAATAGGCCCGGACCAGGCTGCGACGCAGCATCCAGGCGACCACGGATCCGAGAACACCTTTATTCACATCAGCCTCAACAATCTCGCGCTTCCCATTCCCCCCACCGGTCGCGGCGGAATAGGATACCCACGGGGAGAGGATATGCCGTGAAGGGACTCGCGGAGACATTGATCCGCACCGGCGCGGTTCGTGCTCAAGACATGTGGGATGCCGTCGCTCAAGTGGGCGACGGCCCGGAGTTGCGCGCGCAGCTGCTTGCGATGCAACTCGTCACCGAGTCGCAGATCGCCGAGGGCGTCGCCGAGCAGACCGGCTACACGTTCGTCGACCTCACCGCACTCACCCTGAGCGCCGAGACCGTCAGCGCCGTGCCCGCGAATCTGTGCCGTCGGTACCGCCTCATTCCCATCGAACGCGGCCGCCGCAGCATCACGGTCGGCATGGTTGACCCGAGCGACATCATCGCGCTCGACGACGTCGCGACGGCAACCGAACTCAACGTGCGTCCGGCTGTCGTCGCGGCCGATGCGTTGGAGGCCGCCTTCGCTCGCTTCTTGCGCTCCGACGAAGAGTTGAGCGACCTGTCGGAGCAGATCGGTGAGATCGCGGCAGCCGACGCCGGCCCCGGCGCCACCGAGTCACTCGAAGACACCGCAGACGACGCGCCCATCGTCCGCTTCGTGAACCTGCTGATCTCGCAGGCCATCAGCGACCGCGCCAGCGACATCCACATCGAACCCGGCGAGAAGCACCTCGCGGTGCGGTACCGCATCGACGGGGTGCTGCACGAGATGCAGCGCGCCGACCGTGCAATTCAGGACGGCGTCATCTCGCGTCTGAAGATCATGGCCGCGGTCGACATCGCCGAGAAGCGCAAGCCGCAGGACGGCCGCCTGTCGGTGCAGCACGACGGGCGTCAGATCGACCTGCGCCTCGCGACGCTGCCGACGGTGTGGGGCGAAAAGATCGTCATGCGAATCCTCGACAGTTCGGCGCAGTCGCTCACGATGCAGGACCTGCGTTTCTCGCTCATCAACGAGCAGCGGTTCCGCGGCGCGATCAGCCGCCCGCACGGCATGGTGCTCGTCACCGGCCCCACCGGGTCGGGCAAGTCGACGACGCTGTACACGGCACTGAACACGGTCGCGAACCCGCGCATCAACGTCATCACGGTCGAAGACCCGGTCGAGTACCGCATGGCGGGCATCAACCAGGTGCAGGTGAACGCCCGCGCCGGCATGACCTTTCAGGCGGCACTGCGCTCGATTCTGCGGTCGGACCCCGACGTCGTGCTCGTCGGTGAGATCCGCGACCAGGAGACCGCGACGATCTCCATCGAGGCCGCCCTCACCGGTCACCTCGTGCTCTCGACGCTTCACACCAACGACGCACCGAGCGCTCTGACACGGCTCACCGAGATCGGCTGCGAGCCGTTCCTCGTCGGCACGGCACTGTCGGCGGTCGTCGCCCAGCGCCTCTCGCGTCGACTGTGCCTGAAGTGCCGTGAGTCGTACGTCGAGTCGGCCGATGTACTCGAGAGCATCGGCTTTCCGCACAACCCGCTCGACCCGCCTGTGCTGTACCGCGCCGTCGGCTGCTCGGCTTGCTCGGGCACGGGGTACCGCGGGCGCGTCGCACTGCACGAAGTGATGACGGTCTCCGAATCGCTCGAGCAGATGGTCGTCGGGCACGCGACCGGTACCGAGCTGCGCACGAAGGCGATCGAAGAAGGCATGGTGCCGCTGCGAGAAGACGGCTTCAGCAAGGTCGCGCAGGGCATCACCACGATCGAAGAGGTGTTGCGCGTCGCGGTCTGAGCCGGGCGCCAGCCGGGTCTCGATACACCGCGGCTGCGCCGGTTCACGCGGCGGCGGGGGCGTAGTCGAATCGGTGTCTGGCGCCGAGTCTCGGGGTGCGGGTGCTGTCGACCCATGGCGGCGGGATGAACCAGACGCGTGCGTTCGTGCCGGGACCGTCGATACGGATGTCCCAACCGTTGTCGTGGATGCGGTGGTGGCAGCTTGTGCAGAGCAGGACGCCATTGGACAGGTCGGTTCTCCCGCGGTCTCTGGCCCACCATTGGATGTGGTGCACCTTCGCGTGCCCGGGTGGCGCACCGCAGAAGGCGCAGCCGCCGTCTCGTTCGATGAGGGCGAGGCGTTGTGCGGGCGTGAAGAGGCGCTTCTGGCGGCCCCAGTCGAGGATCTCGCTGTCACCGCCGAGGACGCAGGGGATGATGCCTTTGTCGGCGGCCATGCGACGGACGGTGCTGATGGAGACGGGTGCGGCGGTGCCGTCGATACTGGCGTGGCCGGTGCCGTCTCGAAGGTCGTCGAGCGAGACCCGCACCACGACGGTCGCGCCCTGGAGGGGCATGTCGCGTCGGTCGCAGCCGAGGAGGTGTTCGCAGAGCGCCACGAGCGCATCGGCTTGCAGGCGTGGGATGGTGCGGTGTGGTGCGTCGGGAAGATCGTCGAGAGGCCGGTCGACGGGGTCGGCGGTGCCGGTCGATGCGTCACCGGCGGTGTGGCCGCGGTCCCGCTGGGCGGCGAGTTCGGCGGTGACGTAGCCTTCGATGGCGGCGCGGACCGGGGCTGCTGCTTCGGGGTCCAGGGTGCCGTGCAGGTGCAGCATCCCGTCACGGTCTTCTCGCATACGCAAGACGCGCCCAGCGCGCAGGTCGTCCTCGCGGGGCGCGACCCCGTCAGGGTCGAGGTGCGCTTCGACTCGGACCAGGATCTTGCTGAGCTGGTCCAGCGACAATCCGGGCGCCTGCTTCACGAGCACTCGCTCGGCGTCGTCGACCGCAGCCCGGCCGGCGCGGGGCTCCACCCGGTCGAGCACTGCGACGATCGCGGCGGCCGCGGCACTCGAGAGATCTCCAGTCCCGACACCGGCAGCCACGTGCGGATGCTTCGCCGGCGCGGCCTCACCACTGAACTGCATGCGGGGTGCGGTCGCGTCACCGACCTGCACCAGCCGGGCCGCTTCTCCGTTCGTGGTGCCCAGGGTCGTCGCCAGCAGCGTGTTCGCGTTCCGGAATCCGTGCTGCTTCGCGAGCGAGTCCGCTCCGAGTTCGGGACGCGACTGGCGCGAGATCTCGGCCGCGACCTGCACAGCGGCCGCGTCGGTGAGTCGGCGCACCCGAGCGAGCGCATCGTTGAGCTCGACGAGCCGGGCTCCCTCGAGCCCGGCGACACCGTCGGCCGGCCACAGCTCACGGGCCGCGTCGACCGCGGTCTGCAGATGCTCGGCTGGCGTCTTCATGTTCGAAACACTACGCCTCACCTCCGACATTGCTTCGAAACTTTCCACAGTCTGGGTTTGGGTCTCGATACACCGCGGCGAAGCCGCGGCACTCGACCACCGGGAGGGACACCGCGGCTGCGCGGACTGGATGCCGGCGACGTGTACATCTGGATCGAACGCGACGACCACGGGGCCATCACCAGAACCACAGGCTACGAAGCGAGCGCCGACGGCCGGCATGTGAGCGGGCGTGGCTGTTCAGTAGGCGCTCCGGCCCGTTCTGGCTGCAGCTCGGCTTCGAGCCGGCGAATCGGGATGCCCTGGCATCCGTCCTGGCCGACACCCTGCAGCGCGAAGTCGCCTGGTCACGTGCCCTTTCGAGCCCCTGAAACGGAGCAGGGCGCAAGGCCTCCCCTGCCTCACGCCCTGCCGTCTGAGAACGGCGACTACTGGTTGCCCAGTTCGCCGTAGATCGAGAAGATCGGCATGTAGAGCGACACGACCATGCCGCCGATCAGAATGCCGATGCCGACGATGAGGATGGGTTCGATCGACGCCGTGAGCTGCTCGGTCGCCGTCTCGACCTCACCTTCGTAGAAGTCGGCGATGCTTGCGAGCATGTCGGGCAGTGTGCCCGATTCCTCGCCGACTGATGCCATCTGCGCCACCATCGAGGGGAACACGTCGGCCTTCGCGAGGGGTGCCGAGAACGACTTGCCCTGCTTGACCGACTCCTGCACCTCACGCACCGCCTGCTCGACCGCGAAGTTGTTCGACGCTTCGCCGACGATACCGAGCGCCTGCACGAGCGGCACACCGGCCTTCAGCATCATCGACAGGCCGCGGGTGAAGCGGGCGACCGCGATCTTGGTCGAGAGCGGACCGAACACCGGCAGCTTGAGCTTGAGCGGGTCGACGACCTTGCGGACGTTCTCTTCGTTCTTGTTGCGCACCCACCAGAGCCACCCGATGATGCCGACGAGGATCAGCACGGGCAGGATCCACACCATGTTGTTCGACAGCGTCACCAGGATCTGCGTCGGCAGCGGCAGCTCCGACCCGAGGTTGGTGAACATGCCCGCGAAGATCGGCACGATGAAGGTGACCATCGCGATGACGCCGATGATCGCGATCACGAGCACAATGAGCGGATAGGTCGTGGCCGATTTGATCTTGTTGTTGAGTTCGGCCTCACCCTTGTAGGTCGCCGCGACCGAGGTCAACGACTGCCCGAGAAAGCCGCCGGTCTCACCGACGCGCACCATGCTGACCATGAGCGGCGGGAACACCCGCGGGTGCTTCGCGAACGCGGCCGACAGCGCCGAACCCGACTCGACCGCAGCGTGCACCTGCACGAGCGCGGCCTGCAGCTTCTTGTCTTCGGCCTGCTCGATGAGGATCGACAGCGTGCGCATGAGCGGCAGGCCTGCGTTGATGAGGCCCGCCATCTGCTTGGCGAACACGGCCAACGTGTCGGCCTTGACGCCCTTCTCGAAGCCGGGGATCGAGATCTCACGGTTGAGCCCGGTCTTGCTCGTCAGCGCGACCTCGAGCGGCGTCAATCCCTGCGCGCGGAGCTTGCCGGCGACGGCCGACTCGCTGCTCGCTTCGATCGTGCCCTTGACGATCCCACCGCCGGTCGCGTCGACCGCACGGTAGGTGTACTCCTCGATGAGCGGCATCAGTGCCCCCATCCCACGTCTTGGCGTTCGGCGCCGTGCGCGCTCCACGCATCGGCATCCAAGTCGACCGGCCGCACCCGCACCTCGTCGAGCGAGCGAGGATCGTTCGCGATCGACTTCGCGACGGCCATCGAGATCGTGCCGTTGCCGACCAGCCGCTTGAGGTCCTGATCGAGCGTGTGCATGCCGAGCCCGCCGCCGGCCTGGATCATCGAGTAGATCTGGCTGACTTCGCCCTCGCGGATGAGGTTGGCGATGGCGGGGGTGTTCACGAGCACCTCGGTGGCGATCGCCCGGCCCTCGCTCTGCGCCATCGGCAGCAGCGTCTGGGTGATGATGCCCTGCAGTGTGTCGCCGAGCTGCGTGCGCACCTGCGGCTGCTGGGCGGGCGGGAACGCGTCGACGATACGGTTGATCGACTTCGCAGCGCTCTGCGTGTGCAGCGTCGACAGGACGAGGTGTCCGGTCTCGGCGGCCGTGAGTGCCGTCGAGATCGATTCGGGATCGCGGAGCTCACCGATGAGGATGATGTCAGGGTCCTGACGCAGCACCCGGCGCAGCGCCTCTGAGAACGACGCGGTGTCGCTGCCGATCTCGCGCTGGTGGATGAGTGCGCGTTTGCTGGTGTGACGGAACTCGACAGGGTCTTCGACCGTGACGATGTGGGCCGGCAGCGTGCGGTTGACGATGTCGATCATGGCGCTCAGGGTCGTCGACTTTCCGGACCCGGTCGGACCGGTCACGAGCACGAGTCCGCGCGGCTTGAGCACGAGCTCTTGCGCGACGCTGGGCACACCGAGCTCTTCGATGCTCTTCGTCTTGTCGGGGATGAATCGCAGCGCGACTGCGACGGCTCCCAGCTGACGGAACACGTTCACACGGAAGCGGGCCACGTCGGGCACTTCGAACGAGAGGTCGACCTCGCCCTTCTGACGGAACTCGGCCACCTGCTCCCCCGACAGCATGTCGCCGAGGGCGGATTCGAGCCAGTTCGTGCTGGTGGGCTCTTCATGCCCGGGAATGAGCGCGAGGTCGCCGTCGACGCGCATGAACGGCGGGTGCCCCGCGGTCAGGTGCACGTCGGAGGCGCGCGAGCGGCCCGCGACGGCGAGCATGGATGCCAGGGCGGCGTTCGCGATGGCCATCTCAGCCCTCCGTCCGGATGAAGGCGAGCACGGTCGCGGTGAGGGTCTCGCCGCCGACGTACGTGCCGTCGATGGGTGCGAGCAGCCGCGGTCCGCGCCCGAGGTCGTCGATGAAGCGGGCCGCGGCCTCGGGATCCTCGGTCTTGACGTCGATCGTGATGATGACCTGACGCTGCAGACTCGGGCCGTCCGCAGCGGCCTGCGGCTCGGCCGCACCGGCTTCGCCCGAGTCCGCCCCGTCACCGTCGGTCTCGGCGGCGACCGCCGTCGCGGCGGCTTCTTCGACCACGGTGGTGCGTGCGATGAAGTCCTCGGGGTCGGCGACCGCGACACTGTCGATCATCACGTCAGTGCGTTCGGCGGCCGCGTTGATCAGCTCGAAGACGTCGTCCAGCTGCGGTGCTGTCGCGATCTCACGTCGCAACTCCGCCAGATTCGCATCGATCTCGTCGATGCGGTCGTTCGCCGCTGACAACTGCGCGACCTGCGTCTCGTAGACGACGTTCGTCTGGGCGACCGTGCGCGTCTGCCCGTCGATCGTCTGCGATTGGGAGTACATCGGGAGTGCGACCAGCGCGATGCCCGCCACCACGATGGCGACGACCAGCACGAGTCCGGCCAGATTGATGAGCTGCTTCGTGCTGTTCATTCCGTGACCTCCGCTGCGTAGGCGCCGGTGTAGACCGACTGGTCGAAGCTGATGCGCAGCTCGTACTCGTACGATTCGTCGTCGGCGGTGCTCTGCCATCCGTCGACCTCGAGCACGCTTTCGATGCCGCGCAGCTCGCGGACGAGTGGGACGATCTCGGCCGGCGATGCACTCGACAGCGTGAGCGTGCCGGTGGCTCCCACCTCGAGGGCAGGATCATCGCCCTGCGCCAGCCCACCGGGAGCGAGGCTGAAACCCGTGACACTGACATCTTCGGGCAGTGCGTTGTCGACGGTGGCGAGCAGCTGGGCCCACGTGAGATCGGTTCCCATCGCGGCGGTGCGGAAGTCGGCGAGCTCGCCCTCCAAGTCCAGCTTCGCTCGCACGTCGGTGAGCGCGGCGACCTGCGTGAGCAGCGCGTTCGTGCGAGCGTTCTCCTCAGCCAGCCGCATCGCGGCAGTGACCTGAAGGAAGAAGGTGCCTGCCGCGGCGAGCGCGACGACGAGCAGCGCGCTCACGATTCCCCACATCCATCGTCGGATCAGCGAAGCGCGCTCGCGGCGCGCGGTCTCGGCGCGCGGCATGAGATTGACGCGGGGCGCGGCCCCGAGCGAGAAGACGGCGGCGGTGGCCATCAGCGCACCTCCCCGAGGGCGAGGCCGACCGTGGTGACAGCATTGAGCTCGTCGTCGCGGTTGTCGAGCGCGCCCTTGGTCTTGACGATGCGCGCGACGTCGAGCGCATCGACCGGGATCGGGATGCCGCCCGCGAGCGCCTCGACGACCCCCGGCACCGCGACACCCGCACCGCTGAGCAGCACGCGCGTGATCGGCTGGTCGCCCGCGCGGTCGGTGTAGAAGCGCAGGGTGCCCGACAGTCGGGTCACAAGATCGGCGATGGCCGAGGCCGACATGACCGTCGGGCGGGCCGTCCCCCGGGCCGCCGCGCGAAGGCGGCGGGCTGGCGCCTCGGTCGGCGGCACGGTCTCGAGCAACTCCTCGATGACCGGTACCTCCTGCAGGGCGCCCTCGGCCGCGGCGGCCGCCGCTTGCACGGTCTCGCGGGTGCGGACCGCGTCGGTCGCGATGTCGATGGGGATGATGCGCACGAACTGCGGGATGCCGTCGCGGATCACGACGACATAGCTCGTGTGGTCGCCCAGGTGCAACGCGGCGACGGTCTCGCCGGCCGCAGCGACGCGCGCGACGGCGCGGGCGAGGCCGAAGGGCGCAAGGTCGACCGTGTCGACGGTGAGTTTGGCCTTGCCGACGGTTGCGACGAGGTCGTCGACCGTCTCGGCGACGGCCGCGACGAGCAGGCCGCTCAGCCGCCCGGCCTCCTCGCTGACGGCGTAGAAGTCGAGCACGGCCTGGTCGGCGGGCACCGGCAGCAGGTCCTGCACCTGGAACGGCAGCGCTTGCCGCAGCAGGTCGGGTCGCATCGAGGCGGTGGTGTACTCACGCACCAGGATGCGGCGACTGCCGATGCCCAGCACGACGTGCTTGCTCTTGAAGCCCGCGCGCGACCACAGCTGTCGCAGCGCGAGGACGATGGCATCCCGGTCGATGACCTCGGAATCCTTCGCGGCTTCGGGTGGGAGTGGGACGGAGCCGAAGGCCACGAGGGTGGGAGTGCGGCCGGTGGTCACTTCGGCGGCGCGGACGCCTTCCTCCGTGATCTCCAGGCCGACGATCGTGTTTGCCATGCCCGTCCTCCTTTCTTGTGTGTCCGTGGCTGCTCAGGCGGCGCCGAGCAGGCCGAGGTACCAGCGCGAGACGTCCTGCCCCGCGAAGATGCCGATCCAGGCCCCGACGAGCATCCACGGCCCGAAGGGGATGGCGCTCTTGCGACCGGCGCGGCGGCCGATCATGAGCGCGATGCCGACGATGCCGCCGACGAGGAAGCCGGCGAACGCGCCGACGATGAGCGCGCCCCAGCCGATCCAGCCGAGCGCGATGCCGAGCACGCCCGCGAGCTTCACGTCGCCGCCGCCCATGCCGCCGGGGCGGATGAGCCGCAGCAGCAGGTAGAACGTGTAGAGGGCGGCGCCGCCGACGACGGCGCGCAGCATGGCGTCCCACTGCGCGCAGCACAAGCTGGCGATGAGGAAGAGCCCCAGCATGACGGGGTACGCCGGCAGCACGATCGCGTTCGGCAGGCGACGGACGTCGAGGTCGATGAGGGCCAGCGCGATGCTGATCGCTGCGAGGTAGAGGTAGGCGACGGTGAGGGCATACGCGCCGATCGGCCCGATGCCGGCCCAGGCGTCGATGCTCCACCACGCGACCCCGACGAAGGCGATACCTGTCGCGAGTTCGACCAGCGGGTAGCGGGGCGAGATGGGCGCCTTGCACCCGGCGCACCGGCCACGAAGCAGCAGCCACGACAGCACCGGGATGTTCTGCCAGGCGCGCACCTTGGTGTCGCACTGCGGGCAGCGACTTTCGCGCGTGAGCGGAATGCCGGCCGGCACGCGGTAGATCACGACGTTGAGGAACGAGCCGATGACGAGGCCCAGGATGCCGGCGAACACCAGTGCGAAGGTGAAGAGTCCGGGAGGGAGAGTGCTCATCCCACATCCTCCCAAGCGACGTCACGCTGCGAGATGAGTGTCCCCAGCCCCGCCGCGCCGCCGCCGGTCGACTCGTCGATGCCCATGCCGGGCACACCGATCGGGTCGGCGGTGAATGTGAGGCCGCCACCGTAGTTCCATCCACCGCCGTAGAAGGTGCCGTTCCACTGGTCGTCGATGCCGCCGGCGCCACCGGCGACGTCGATCTTGCACGGCGAGTACGCGATCGCCTTGACACTCGTCGCGATGACGGTGCCGTTGATCTTCAGCGCGCCGTAGCCTGAGCCGCACGTGGGCTTGCTGTCACCGGGCGTCGGGTCTTCGGTCATGACCCACAGCTTGGGCTTGGCGGAGAGCCCGGTCGCGCCCCTGACCTGCAGCGTCGTGAGGTCGAACCCCTTCGCGAGCAGCACGATATTGGTTTTGATCGCGATGTTCGGGTTCGATCCGTTGTTGCTGCTGAACGTGCCGCAATTGCGGGCATCGATGATCGTCGGGCTCGCGTACGACGCGAGCGATGTCCACCCTGTTCCGGGGCTGCTGTTGAAGTACCCGCACGTACCAGGTCCGCTCCCGGAGGCAGCGAGCGTCACGATCGTGAAGCCCGGCCAGTCGGCGGCAGCGAACTTGTACTCGAACCAGCTGGGCAGCGTCGGCGCAACAGGGCCCGCCACCGTCGCGGTTCGGACGACGCCACCCGAGACGACACCGCTCTGGGTGTTGAGGGTGCTGGCTGTCGGCATGGTGAGCGTGCCCTGGATGCGGACGTTGCCGAGCGAGACGTTGCCGTTCGCCGTCACCGAGCCCGCGACGGACTTCCCCTCCCATCCGAAGGTGATGCGTCCGTTGGTGTGGAGGCTGCCGCCGAGGGTGCCGCGCACTGTGCTCGTGCCGGTGCCGCCCGTCGTGACGTTCCCCTTGATCGTGTCGGTGCCGCAGCACATGTCGAGCACGCCTGCCGCCGAGGTGGCAGCCCCGTCGATCGTGCAGCCGCCATTGGCGGAGATGTCGCCGCGCGCGGTGATGTTCGCGGGGATGTGGTTCTGGCAGGTGAACGAGGCCTGCGGCACCACGATGTTCAGCAGGCGCCCCGTGGCGGCGGTATCGACCTCGTGCGTGAAGGTGACGTTCCCGGTGCCGAAGAAGACCATGTCGCCGACGCCTTCCGGCGCCTCGCTGTAGCTGTACACGGCCTGCACGCCGGTCCGCGCACCGTCGACCTCGGAGTACGAGGTGATGGTCGCGAACCCGGCGCCGCACGTGACCGCGTAGTCGTACGCCGGCGATCCGGAGCCGTCGACTGTGATGTCGCTGTCTGAGAGCGTCACACCGGAAGCGGGGCACGACAGGTCGCCGCGCTTGAGGCCTGCGACCACGTCGGCGAGGCCCGCGTCGGCGGCGGCACGGGACTGCGCCGTGCTGCGGCTGTCGACGACGACGCCCGAGGTGTTGGTGACGATCGCGGCGAGGGAGAGGGCGCCGATGCTCAGCACGAGCATGATCACGAGCACGGAGACGAGGGCGGATCCACCGTCGCCATCGGCGCGGAGGCGTCGCACGATGTTCACCAGCATGTGAGTGTTCCTTGTGTCTCGGCTTGGGCGGCCACACCGTCACGGAAGGCGACCGTCTCGTCGCCGGTGGAGATCTCGAAGCCGATGCGAAGGTTCTTCGCGCCTGCGAGTTCGAAGGCGGCGCCGCTGCCGAGCGTGCCGACGGCATCGGTGGCGATCGTCGTCCAAGCCGTCGTGACGGCCCCGATCTGTGTCGTCGACTCCCGGTAGCGGAGGTCACCGCCGACGACAGCCCACGCGCGGCACACGAGACTGTCGTCGGCCGTCACGACGCGTGCATCGACCCGCGTGCCCGAACCGCTGATGCGGAAGTCCTCTGCGTTGCGCACAGAAGACATCAAGGTGGCGCTCACGACGTTGGACTCCCCCGTCGCGTGATCACGTGCCGTCGCGCGCTCCTGCGCGGTGATGCCGTTGATGAACATCAGGGCGAGGAGCCCCAGAAAGAGCGCGGAGACGACGATCACGACGATGAGCTCGACGAGCGTCAGCCCCTCGTCGTCGTGCGGGACGACGCTCATGCGCTCGCCACCGGGATGCGGGTGGGCAACGTGACGAGCACGTCACCGTCGGCGGCGCGGACGGTCACGGTCACGACGACCGTCGTCGGGTACGACGCCGCCCCGCTCGGGCACGAGGCGACGGCGACCGTCGCGGTGTGACCGGTGCCTGCGGGGTCGGAGACCGCGCTCGCCGCGGGCACGGCACGGGTCCGCAGCGCGGCGCAGCTCGTGGGCGACGTCGACTCGGTCGGGAACGCCGCCTTGATGGGGGCCAACTGCGAGTTCGCGAAAGTCGTCGCCGACACGACGTCGCGGTTGACGACGCTCGCGCGCGTCGCACCGATCATGAGCGGCAGGACGGCCACCGCGATGACCATCAAGAGAAACATGGCGATGATGACCTCGACGAGGCTGAAGCCGTCATCGCCGGCACGCTTCTGCACGTGCACCTCCAGGGGAGTGAGGTGTCGGGCGGGATGTGAAGGAAGCGGAGCCGGTCCGTTCGGGTCGGACCGGCTCCGCTGAAAGCCGTGGCTTACGGAAGGGTGCAGCCGGGTCCCGACTCCGAATCCTCCTCGGCGCCGTCGGAGACCGTGATGCAGAAGTTGTCGATCGAGTCGCCGGATGGAGTGATCGTGTAGGTGTCAGCGGCGAGGTTGGCAAAGTCGTCGGTCGCAGGCGCGTACTCATCGTCCTGAGCGAAGGCTGCTGCAGCCTGGCTGGCCGCGTTGGCGGCGACAGCGTCCTGCGCCGTCTGCTCCGCCTGGCCCTGCAGGCCGAGGAAGACGGGAATCGCGACCGCGGCGAGGATGCCGAGGATGACGACGACGACGATGAGCTCGATGAGCGAGAAGCCGGCGTCGCCGTTCTCCTCGCGACGGGCCTTGACGGCGTCCATGTAGTTACGGAAAGTGGCGCGCATGTGTGCAGCTCCTTGGGGAGGAATGGATGGGTTCAGCGCACGACGAAGCAGCGTCTCGGGTGATGTGTCCGGGGGGACCTTGGTCGGGTAACCGCTCGACGTGAACCAGGTCCGACGTTCCGCGTGAGGCACGGTCTGCCGGTCCGTCACCAATAATGAGAGACCTCTCATCTTGTTGTCAATGAGAATCTTGAGATTGGTGTGATAAAAGATCTCTTTCCCTGCCGACAACCGCGGAATTCCGGGGAATCTGGACCCCGAGAATTCTGCTCCGCAGGCTTCGGTGCACGCTCGATCTGCACATGAGAGGTCTCATGAAGTCGCTCCAAGACGTCGTCGACGCCCACGTCGTGCGCGCTGTCGACCGCGGCATCCCGTTCGTCATCGCGGGCCTCCTGGAGGGCGCCGACGACGTACACGTCGGCGCGGCGGGACGAGCGTCGACCCGGGCGACCCCGACGAACCCCGCACCAGGCCGCCCGCTCGGCGCATCACGTCGCGGATGCTGCTGCATCACACCGCCGGCTTCGGTTACGACATGTTCGACGAGCGCGTCGCCGCACGTGCCCGCGCCCGGCCCACGTCGAGCACTCCCCTGCGCGACAGCCTGCGCACCCCGTTGCTGCACGATCCCGGCGAGCGCTGGACGTACGGCACGTCGACCGACTGGCTTCGGCCCACGCCCGCTTCGCCACGCTGCACCGACGGACGGGTGACGGCAGCATCCGCGCGACGCCGCCACCGGCGATCGGCGACCCGGAACTCGACATGGGCGGGCAAGGCCTGTTCGGCACGGTCGCCGATGTCCTGCGTCTGCTGCAGGTCTGGTCGGGCGACGGCAACGGCACCCACGGTCGCGTCCTCACCGCCGAGACAGTCCGGCGCGCACGCAGCGACCCCGGCATCCCGATGCGCCCACTCGAATCGGCGATTCCTGCACTCACGCATCGCGCGGAGTTCTTTCCCGGAATCCCCACATCGTGGGCGACGACGTTCCTGCGCGTCGAGGCCGACGTGCCCGGCAGGCGTCGCGCCGGGTCGGTCTCATGGGCCGGCTTGGGCAACGTGCACTACTGGATCGACCCGGCATCCGGCATCGCGGGCGTCTGGGCCACGCAGCTGCTGCCCTTCTTCGACCGCGCAGCGAACGAGGCGTTCGAGTCGTTCGAACGCGCCGTGTACCGGGTGCTGACGGACGAATACCGAACCTGAGTTCAAGGCGTCTCAGTGGTTGCGAAGCGAACGGATGAGCTCTTGCTTGCGCTGCTTCGAGTAGCCCGTGAGGCCCAGTTCCTTCGCACGCTTCCTGAGTTCGGGCACCGTCCAGTCGTCGTAGCTGCCGGCTTCCCCTCCCTTGCGGCCGATGTCTGAGCGCCCCGACTTCGTGCCGCCCGTCGCATTCGAGATGCGAGCTGCCTTCTCCTTGGAGGCGCCGTCCTTCCGCAACTCCTCATACAGCTCCGGATCCTTCAGTGACGCGTTCTGTCCACGTGGCATCGTGATCTCCCTTCGGTCCTCACTCAACGCTGCGCATGTCGCCATGGCAAGGCGGTTGACAACCTGCACACTGGCGCGCCCCCTACAGTCCCTTGCCGCCTGTGACAGGGATGACAGCGCCCGACACGTATGAGGCATCACCGGATGCGAGGTAGACGTACGCGCCGGCGAGCTCAGCGGGTTGACCCGCGCGGCCGAGTGGCGTGTCCTGCCCGAAGGAGGCCAACCGCTCGGCATCCCATCCCGTGGCAGGGATCAGCGGCGTCCAGATCGGGCCGGGTGCCACAGCATTGACGCGGATGCCGCGTGCACCGAGATCCTGCGCGAGCGCCTTCACGAACGCGACCTGCGCGGCCTTCGTCATCGCATAGTCGATCAACCCGGGCGACGGATTGAACGCCTGAATCGACGACGTGACGATGATCGACGCGCCCGGGTTCAGATGCGGGATCGCCGCACGAGCGGTGAACATCATGGCAGAGAGGTTGGTGCGGAACACGCGGTCCATCTCCTCGGTCTCAAGCCGCTCCAGACCATCGCGATCCTTCTGATACGCGGCGTTCAAGACCAGGATGTCGAGGCCGCCGAAGGCGGTGACCGTGGCGTCGACGATCGAATCGGCGAAAGCCTCTTCACGAATGTCGCCGGCAAGTGAAACGCCGCGACGGCCGGCATCGTTCACCTGCTCGAGCGTCGCATCGGCATCCGCCTGTTCTTCGGGCAGATGCGCAATGGCGACATCGGCTCCTTCGCGCGCGAATGCGATCGCGACGGCTCGCCCGATACCCGAGTCGCCGCCCGTGATGAGGGCGCGCCGGTCTGCGAGGCGCCCACTCCCGCGGTACGAATCCTCACCGTGGTCCGGCGTGGGCCGGGTGCTCCCGGTGAGTCCCGGTTGCTGCTGTGTCTGCTCGGGGAACCCTCCGTCATGGTGACTCTTGCGCGGATCGTGCTTCGAATCGGGCATCACGTCTCCTCAGGTGATCGCGTCACGGCAGACGATACGGACTTGAGGGCGGGGAAGAGACGGGGTTGACAAACCGGTCCTACCCCGACGGTGCGCATCCCTCGCGAGGGAACAACCTGACAGTGGGCGGCTCCCCCACCGTGAACCATCAGTCCGCGTGCTCGGGCGGCCAGACGACCGCGAACCGCTCGAAGACGATCTCGTCAGACTCCGACCACACTGCGCCGCGCGCCGCCGCGGTGCGCTCCCAGTAGCGACGATGCTCCCGCTGCCACGACGCGAGGGTCCCGTCATCCTCCCCCTCGTCCGCGGCGAAGGCCACGTCGGCGGATGCGAACGGGCCGATACGCAGCTCCACGCTGCGGATGACAACGCGCGGCGCCCCGCTGCTGTCGCACGCGATCCAATGCGACCCGACGCGCGGCACCTCGTCCCCGCGCGCGATGAAGTCGGCGACCAGCTCGGCGGTGGCCCGCTTGCGCCCCGACGTCACGGCATCGAGGAGTTCATCCGCCAGTCGCGGCGAGTCGCCGAAATGCTCGACGCTGTACTCACGCGACGCGGCGACGGCGTCAGGATGCGCCCGCCGGTAGTCGTCCCACATCCGATCCGCCGCCGCGATGTCGAGGGGCATGGCCGCAGATGAGAGCGCAGGAGATGTCACTCCACCAATCCTGCCGTGCCACAGCGGTCGCCATCCACCTCCCACGCTGCTACCTCCACGGTCAAGCCGCGTCAACCCCGTGGGCATGGGACGTTCGCGCGACTAGCGTCGACCGCACCCATCTCGAAGGAGCGATGATGACCGCCATGAATCCGCAACCGCCCCTCGTCCCGCCGACCGGCGACGAGCCCGTCGAAGAGCCGACAACCACGGACCCCGACATCGTCATCGACGACGAAGACGATGACGGCGTGCGACTCGATCCCGACGTCAACGACGACCTCGTCGACAGCGCTGAGGCCGATCGCCTCGCGACTGGTGCAGAAGATCAGGACTGATCTCGAGCCCTCTGCCGCCGCGACGCACACCACGTGACGGTCTTCACGACCGACCCGGCGCCGCTGGGCGAAGATGCCGTCGCGCGGCGGGCTTCGTCGGTGAGGTATCGGTATCCGAACGTCGGGTCGTCGTGATGCGCGTCATGCAGCGCGTTGATGGCTCTTCCCAGATGAGGGTGTAGGTCGGCCGGGCGCGTCGGTCCGCAGATAGACGCCGAGATCTCCCGACGATGGAGGTTCCTACGCCATCCATCCGAAAGACCTCGACGTGACCGACGCCCCACCGCCGGCCGGCTTCGGCCGCCCTGACCTGACCGCCTTCGCGTCTTATCCCAATCGGCTCTGATCGGGTCTGCTGATCCTCTCGACGAGAACGCAGCGACATCACAGCCACCCAACCCCGACCGTCCGCGAAGCCGGGACACGTCACATGGCCTGTGCTGCGGTCGCGCTGAGTGTGTCGTCCAGGGGCGACGCGGGAGCGTCGCCGCGACGTGCTGAGAGGTGGTTCCAGTCGAGCACTAGCACACCGGCTACAGGCATTGCGATAGGTCAAGAACGGCGTCGCTCCCTACGCAGGAGGGAGCGCAGAGTCTCGGCGTTCGCGTAGCCGACCCGTAGCGCGATCTCGGCGGAGGTGAGGTCCGTGGTTGCTGAGAGGTGCCGAGCTCGTTCGATGCGAAGCCGTTGGACGAAGCCGAGCGGAGTGAGGTTGAGCGCCGCACGGATTCGACGTTCGAGGGTGCGCCGGCTGGTGCCGAGCGACTGCGCGACGAAGGTGACGTTGAACGGTTCGTCCAGGCGGGCGCGCACGAAGCGTTCGAACTCAACGACGATCGGGTCCTCGTGCCGGAGATGTTCGTAGGCGACGAAGGCCGCCTGCGACGGGCGCTCGTCGATGATGAGGAGCTTGGCGACATGTTGGGCCAGGTCGGGGCTGATCGATCGCACGAGTGAGAGCGCGAGGTCGATGTGGGCGAACGCGGCACCGGCGGTGACGAGGTTCCCGTCGACCACGACCATGGTGTCGAGATCGAGGGCGACGGTCGGATAGCGCTTCAGGAACTCCGGCCCCAGGAACCAGCTGGTCGTCGCGCGCCGATGATGCATCCGTCCGGTCTCGGCGACAGCGAACACGCCGGTGCACGCCGCGGCGATCCGGGTGGTCGCCTCGTCGAGGCGCCCGAGCGAGGCGATGACCGAACGAGCATCTCGGCTCTGGAGGACGTCGTTGGTAGCGGCGGCCGTCAGGGTCCCAAGCGCAGGGACGACGACCACGTCGAACTCTCCGGACTCCGACAGCGGGTGGTCCACCGACAGGGTCATCGATGCCGTCGTCGTCACTCGCCGTTTCGGTCCGAGGATGGCGAGTTCGATCGGGTCGATCCGCGAGTCGACATCGCCGCGGGCACCGTCGGCCACCCGCACGATGTCGATGATCGACGCGATAGCCGAACCGAAGCAGCCGTCGATCGCGATCAGTCCGATACGCATGACGCAAACAATAGCAATACTGCCGTATACGCCACTCCCCACCGGCCCTCGCTCGTCATACGCTGAACTCGCTTCACCAAGAAACCTCGACACCTAGGAGAGTCCCTCATGTCCACACGCGCATCACTTCCGTATGCCTTCGTCGCCAAGATCGTCGCGGCCGATGGACAGCACGACGCGCTCGCCGATCTGCTCGCCGGCGCTGTCGCACTCGCCAACGAAGAAGTAGGAACGATTGTCTGGTTCGCGGTCAGGACCCACGCCGACACCTTCTGGATCTTCGATGCATTCCCCGACGAGGCCGCTCGCGACGCCCACGCCAACGGCGCCATCGTCGCAGCCCTGATGGCCAACCAGCACCTCCTCAGCGCAGCACCCGAGATCCTGGCGGCCGACGTCCTCGCGTCCAAGCTCCCGTAGTCCGCCAACGCACGAGACGATCGCGCCCCGCCGAGCCGTCGCCAGGTCGCGACGCAACGCCATGCTGCGTTGCCCAGCGGTGCGAGGCCTATCGGCACACGGACAGGATGCCGGCCGCCAGCGCTCAGCCGGCGAGGGGGTCCGTCGCAGAGGAGAGCGACGTCAGTGTCGGGCAGAGCCGTGAGGCCAGCGCATCGCGCGACCACCAGAACCGAACAGCCTGTCGGAATCGAACCGACGACCTCATCACGTCGACTTTACGTCTACCGCTTGATGCGCCCACTGGGCGAACGAGCCGCTGACCCGGCGTCCCCAAGGTGCTCACCGAGCTCACACCCTGGGCCGGACCCTGAAGAAGCGAGCCGCTGACGTGCTCGCCTACTTCGAACGACCCGGCACCAGCAACGGGCCGACCGAGGCGGTCAACGGACGGCTCGAACACCTGCGCGGCTCCGCACTCGGGTTCCGCAACCTGACCAACTAACCGGGACGGTTGCCTTCCTCGACGTCGGCTTGACGGAGCCAGTTCTGCAACGATCGCGCCGGCGCTCCTACTGGTTCGAGAACGCCGCATCGAAGGATTCGGTGGGGCGCGTCCAGAGCTTCGACCGCACGAACGTCACGGCTTCTGCGGCGCCGTGAAGTCGGTCCATGCCAGCGTCCTCCCACTCGATCGAGATCGGGCCGGTGTAGCCGATCGCGTCCAGGGCGCGGAAGGAGTCCTCCCAGGGCACGTCGCCATGCCCGGTCGAGACGAAGTCCCATCCGCGGCGGGGATCACCCCACGGTAGGTGCGAGCCCAGCACCCCGGCGCGGCCGTTGCGCGGCCGCATCCGGGTGTCCTTGCAGTCCACGTGGTAGATCCGGTCTTGGAAGTCCCAGATGAATCCGACGGGGTCGATGTTCTGCCACATCATGTGCGACGGATCCCAGTTGAACCCGAACGCCTCCCGGTGCCCGATCGCTTCCAGCGCTCGTACGCTGGACCAGTAGTCGTACGCGATCTCACTCGGGTGCACCTCGTGGGCGAACCGCACCCCCTCCGCGTCGAACACGTCGAGGATCGGGTTCCACCTGTCTGCGAAGTCCTCGAAGCCGGCCTCGATGACCTCTGCCGGCACCGGCGGGAACATCGCCAGGTACGGCCAGATCGACGAACCAGTGAACCCGACGACAGTGTCTATGCCAAGCTTTCTCGCCACGCGCGCGGACCGCTTCATGTCCTCGGCGGCGCGCTGCCGCACTCCTTCCGCGTCGCCGTCGCCCCACACGTAGCCGCGGAGAATCGCCTGGTGGCGGAAGTCGATCGGTGCATCGCACACCGCTTGACCGGCGAGGTGGTTCGAGATCGCGAACACTTTCAGCCCGTGACGCTCCAGGATTTCCAGCCGCGACGCGGCGTACGCGTCGTCCTCGTCGGCGCGCTGGAGATCCAGATGATCGCCGGATGCCGCGATCTCCAGTCCGTCGTATCCCCACGCTGCCGCCAGCCGGGCGACCTCCTCGAACGGCAGATCCGCCCACTGTCCCGTGAACAGGGTTACCGGGTGCGCGGAGCCCGTCACGATGCGCTCGATTCCGAATCGCGTTCTGCAGCCACATCGATCCAGCCGCCGGACTGAGCGGAGGCTATCACCGCGTCCGTGAGGCGGGCGGCGCGAGCACCGTCGGCAAAGGTCGGGAGGGCGTCGACGGCCTTCCCCTCGATGGTGCGATGAACGTCGCGCATGAAGAGGCTGAAGCAATCCTGGTAGCCCTGCGGATGGCCCGAGGGGACTGTCACGTATGAGGAGGCGACGTCCGCGGTGAGCGTCTCATACCCCTTCGGGAGCAGGACCACCTCGTTGGTGGAGCCGACCCACAGCTCGCTCGGGTTCTCCTGGTCGAACGTGTAGCTGTGGTCGGCGCCGTCCACCGACAGCCAGAGACGGTTCTTGCGTCCGGGGCTGGCCTGGGAGATCGCGACCGTGCCGTTGGCGCCGCGGTCGGTCTGGAACATCATCGTCGTGCCGTCTTCTGTGGAGACGGGCACGTCGCGTCCGTTCGATGTACGGGTGTCGTGCAGCCGGGACTGATGTGCGAGCAGGCGGACGATGCGATGCCCTGTCACGAACTCGAACAAGTCGCACCAGTGGACGCCAATATCGGCGAAGGCCCGCGACTCCCCGTCCTCTACCCGCCAGTTGTATGCGGACTGATCCGACAGCCAGTCCTGCAGGTAGTGCCCGTGAGCGAGCCAGATCCGCTCGCCTGAGGCGGCGATGCGCGCCCTCGCCTCACGGACGGTCGGGTAGAACCTATAGACGAAGGGCACCGCGTGGACCACGTCGGCGGCCTCGGCCGCCTTCTCCAGGCGCAGTGCGTCGTCCCCCGTCGTGGCCAACGGCTTCTCGCACACGACGTGCTTGCCGGCTGCAATGGCTGCGAAGGCGAGTTCCACGTGCTGGGAGTTAGGCGTGCAGATGTGGACGATGTCGACGTCTGGGTGGCGCACCAGTTCGGTGGGGGTGAGCGCGAGGGGGACGTTCGCCGCCGCCGCCGCGGACCGGGTATGCTCGACGTCCCGGCCGGCGTAGGCGACCACCTCACCCCCCGCCGAGCGCACTGCGCGGGTGTGGACGCCACCCATGAAGCCGGTTCCGATGATGCCGCTCTTGAGCGGCCGGGGAGCCATCACTTCTTCCTCGACAGGGCGACGGCCGCGATGATGATGGCGCCGCGCACGACCTGCTGCTGCGCCACATCCAGACCCGCCAGGATCAGGCCGTTGTTGACCAGGCCCATGAACAGTGAGCCGAACAGGGTTCCGATGATGGCACCCCGTCCGCCAAACAGGCTGGTTCCGCCGAGGATAACGGCGGCGATGACGGTGAGCTCGTCACCCTGTCCCCACTGGAACCGCCCTGACTCCAGCCGGCCGGCATAGAGCATTCCGGCAACCGCGGCCGCGATTCCGGAGATCAGGAGCACGGTGAACTTGATGCGGGCTGTGTTGATTCCGGTGTACGCCGCGGCGGTGGGGTTTCCGCCGGTGGCGAGCACCTTCCGGCCGAAGCCGGTCCGGTTCATCACGAGCCACCCGACGGCGACCGCAACGACTGTCCAGACGAGCAGACCGGGAACCGGGCCGAAGTCGCCGCCACCGAAGATCAGCACGTACAGACGGTCGCTGATCGGCTGCGGCGCGGACGCTGTGATCCACTGCGCGACACCCGCAGCAAGGCCGAGCATGCCGAGAGTGACAAGGAACGACGGGATCTTCAGAAGCGCCACGAGTCCGCCGTTGACCGCTCCGATCGCGGCTCCGGCGAGCAGGCCGGCGATGATGCCGGGCACCAGACCGAACTGGGCGGTCGTCATGGCGGTGACCACTGACGCGAGCCCTGCCACAGAACCGACGCTCAGGTCGATCTCCGCGGTCGCGATCACAAATGTCATCGCGACCGCCATGATCGAGATCGTTGCGGTCTGCCGCACGATGTTGAGCATGTTGTTCGGCGAGAGGAAGCCGTCGTTGCCCAGGAAGATGGCGAACAGGATGAGCACCACCGCGAAGGCGATGTAGATGATGTTGCTCCGCCAGTCCAGGTGGGTCAGGGCGCGGGAGACAAGGGATGGCCGTGTGGCCGTTGCAGGGCTGCTCATGCTGCCTCTCCTTGGATAATGAGTTGAAGCTGTTCTTCGCTCTCGACGTCGGCGCGGACGAGTTCGCGGTAGGACCGTCCCTGACGGATGACGACGATGCGGTCGGCGACCGCGAGAAGTTCGGGTAGTTCGGATGAGATGAACAGGACAGCGTTGCCCTGTGAGGCGAAGTCCCGCACGATGTCGAGGATCTCCGTCTTGGTTCCAATGTCCACGCCGGCCGTAGGCTCGTCCATGACCAGGATGCGCGGGTCGGTGTTGACCCATTTGGCCACGACCACCTTCTGCTGGTTGCCGCCCGAGAGCCGATTGACGGGCGCGTAAGGATCGGCGACTTTCACAGCGAAGCGGGCGACCAGCAGGTCGGTGAGCTCGCGCACTTTCCGAGGGGATAGGAGCGCTCCAGACTTCACCCGGTGAAGGACGGGCAGCGTGAGGTTGTCGGACACCGAGTGCTCGAGAACCAGTCCCTGATCGCGTCGGTCTTCGGGGATCAGGGCCACGCCGGCGCCCTGGGCAGCGAGAGGGTCGGGAAAGCGGACCGGTTTCCCATCGATGCTCAGCGACCCCTGGGTAGGCCGATCCAATCCCGCAACCACGCGTGCGAACTCGGTGCGTCCGCTCCCCATCAGGCCGGCAAGACCCACGATCTCGCCCGCGCGGATGGTCAGGCTCACGGATTCGAGGACGCTGCTGCTGGCGATGTCGTTGGCTTCCAGCAGGACCGGGGCGGCGGGGTCCACGCCTCGGTCCCGGTACACGAGTTCGGACGCGAGCCGGCGGCCGATGATGGCCTCGATGATCTCAGCGGCAGTTCGTTCCGCCACCGGAGAGGCGAGTACGACCCGACCATCGCGGAGTACGGTGATGCGGTCGGCCACGCGGCGGATCTCGTCCATCCGGTGAGAGATGTAGACGATGGCGATCCCGCGACTCTTCAAGGTGTGGATCAGCTCGAAGAGGTTCTCCACCTCGTGCTTGGCGAGACTGGCTGTCGGCTCGTCCATGACGAGGACGTTGGCGTTCTTTGCCAGCGCCTTCGCGATCTCGACCAGCTGCCAGTACGCGGTGCCGAGGTCCTCCACACGGACGCTGGGGTCAATGCGGACGCCGAGCTCGTCGAAGAGCTCCTTCGTTGTCCGCTCGGCAGCGCGGTCGTCGATCAGTCCCCCGACACCCTTGATCTCACGGTTGAGGAAGATGTTCTGAGCCACCGTCATCGAGGGGATGAGGCTGAACTCCTGGAAGACCATGCCGATGCCCGCTCGCTCCGCGTCGGCAGTGCTGCGGATATCGACGGGCTCGCCATCGACCTCGATGGTGCCCGAGGTGATGGGATGCACGCCCTGCAGCACCTTCATGAGCGTCGACTTCCCGGCGCCGTTCTCGCCGGCGAGGGCATGCACCTCCCCCGCAACGATGTCCATATCCACGGACTTCAGCACCTCGACCGGACCAAAGTTCTTGACGATCTGGCGCATACGGACCGCCGGGGCGACGGGGAGCACTTCCCCCATCCCAGGGGCTTTAGGCGACGACATCGGGCACCTTGACCCACTGGCCTGTGCGGCCGGACTCCAGGATCGCCTCATCGACGAGCGCGGTCTGGTAGCCGTCAGCGAAGTTGGGCTCGACAGTGCCGCCTTCGACCACGGCCTTCAAGAAGTCATGCGCCTCGATGATCTTCGTCTCGCCGTAGCCGACCCCCAGCGCCGGGATGGGCCAGAGCGAATCGCCGTAGGGCGTGTTCGGACCGGAGTACACCGTGCGGAAGCCGCGGCGGTCGGCGGGGTCGTTCTTGAAGGCCACCTGCAGCTCATCACGGTTCTCGTAGTTGAAGAAGAGGGAGCCTTCGGTTCCGTGGATCTCGAACGTGATGAAGTTGTTGCGCCCCCACGCGTTGCGCGTGGCTTCGATCGAACCCACCGCGCCGTTGCGGAAGCGGATCAGCGACATCGCCTCGTCATCGACATCGACTGCGCCGCGGGGTCCGTCGGCCTTCATGGAACCGCCCAGGGAGTCGAACCCGCTGGACTGCAACGGGCGGTCGGTGATGAACGTGGAAACCAGCGACGTGACCTCGGAGATGTCCCCGACGAGGTAGCGGGCGAGATCCACGACATGGGAGCCGATATCCCCGACGGCACCGGAGCCGGCGATGTCCTTCTGGAACCGCCAGCTCAGCGGGGAGTTCGGGTCGGCGCTCCAGTCCTGCAGGTATGTTCCTCGGAAGTTGAGGATCTCGCCGATGGCGCCCTCCTCGATGTACTTCTTGGCGAGCGCAACCGCCGGAGTGCGACGGTAGTTGAAGGCGACCGCGGTGACCACGCCTGCCTTCTTCGCCGCCTCATACATGCGACCTGCCTCTTCGGCCGTGGGGGCGAGCGGCTTCTCGCAGATGATGTGCTTGCCGGCCTCGGCCGCTGCGATGGCGATCTCGGCGTGCAGGTTGTTGGGGGTCGCGATGTCGATCACGTCGATGGACGGATCCTCGATGACATCGCGCCACGACGATGATGACGACTCCCACGAGTATCGCTCGGCAGCCGAGCGGGCGAGCTCATCGGTGACGTCGACGACGACCTTTTTCACCGGACGGGCAGGGGCAGGCCAGAAGAACATCGGCATCGCCGCGTAGGCGAGAGAGTGCGCCTTGCCCATGAATCCGCCGCCGATCATGGCGATGTTGAGGTCTTGCATGATTTCCTTTCGAGCGCGGGGTCCCGCGCGGTTGGGGGGCCTTGTGCCGGGTGGAGCCGATGTGTCGACTCCACCCGGGTGGTTTGGGGTCAGTCGACGTACGCGTCCGACACCGATGCGGGCGGATCAGTGTGGTACACGGTCTTCCACGCCTCGAGGACGTTGTCGTGGTCGACAGGCAGGGAGCTGAGAGCGACGTACGCGGGGACTTCCTGGCCCAGCATGCTCAACGCGGCGAGGTCTGCCTCGGCGACGCCCTGGTCGTAGGGTAGCTGAGCGCCCAGTCCGACGATCATCTGATTCTTGGCCAGTGCGATGGCGACGTTCGTGCCCAGATCCTCCGTGGCGATCTTGATGTCGGTGCGACCGGTCTCCCGGGCCGCAGCCATAACGCCCTCGGCTGGGACATCCCAGACGGCCCAGATGCCATCTAGGTCGGCGTTCTTGGTGAGCATCGCGTTGGCGACCCCTTGCGCGTCACCGGCGAAGTCCGGACCGGCGATCCCCTGCTCCTGGACGATCTCGATGTCCGGGAACTCCCCGGTGATGGTGTCCTTGAACCCCTCGTACCGCTGCTTCGTCACGAAGAAGTCGGCTTCGTGGTAGATGATGCCGATCTTGCCCTCGCCACCCAGCGAACGGGCGAGCAGGTATGCCGAAGTGACCCCGTTGCCGTAGTTGTCCGCTGACACCATGGAGACGTAGTCGGTCCCGGCCTGGAACCCGTCGGGAACGTTGTCCATGAACACCAGCTTCACGCCCTGGTCTGCGGCCTTCCGGTAGGCAGCGGCGGTGGCAACCGGGTCCGTGGGGATCGAGACGATGATGTCGGGGTTCTGCGTAAGGACGGTCTCGATCTGCGAGACCTGCGTTGCCGGGTCGAAGTCGGCGTCGGTGGTCGCGATGACCTCGATGCCGAGCCGTTCGAACTCGGCGTTCAGTCCGGCGATCTGCGCGTTAGCCCAGTCGTTGCCGCCGTAGTGCATCACGATCGCCGCCGTCAGCCCGAGGTCAGCGATCTCCGCCGCCTGCTCATCGGTCACCTTCGTGGCATCGACCGACTGCGGCTCCTCGCCATTCGGGCCGGTGCTGAGCACCTGGCCGGTGATGTCTGCCAGCGCGGCGTCGATCTCGGCTGCGATCTCCGGGTCGACCTCGGACGTGGTCTGCTCGCCGGCGGGGGTGCAGCCGGCCAGGGCGACAAGACCGATCGCGGCGGTCAGCGCGATTGCTACTCGAAATTTCATCTCTCATACTCCTTTGGATGGGACGGGGTGGGGTCAGTCGGGTTGGTGGATGTTGAGGAACTGCCGGCTGCGCTCCGCGGCCGCGGCCTGATCTCCCGGATAACCGTCCAGTTCGACGGTGATCCAGTCGTCGTATCCGACGAGTGCAACGGCGTCGATGATGCGGCGGAGGTCCAGATCGCCCGCCCCGAGCGGCAGGAACGCGTTGCTCGACAAGTCGACGTCTTTGAGGTGGACGTACTTCAGGCGCGCCGCGTAGCGGGTGATGAAGTCGACAGGGTCGCCGCCGCCGGCGGCGATATGCGCGACGTCGGCGCACACACCGATCGAGGTCGCCGTGAATAGAGCGTCGATCTGCTCGGGTGACTGCGCCAGGCTCCCCAGATGCGGGTGGTAGCTGACGATGAGCCCGGCCGCCTCCGCGCGCTCGGCGACCGTGTCGAGAAATGCGCCCGCCACCTCGAAGTCCGCAGCCCGCCGGCCGCTGGAGCGCACAGCCCCGCCGCCCAGAACGTAGTGGCGCGCGCCCGCAGCCGCAGCGAGGCGAATCGACCGATCGAAGCGCGCCAGCTCGTCCTCGTGCGCGTCGGGGTAGATCAGGTGACCGCCGCTGTACACCCCCGCCACCTCGAGCCCGGCGGCCTCCACGGCCCCCACAAAGTCGCTCATCGAGTCCTCGAACGGCAGCAGATTGCCGTCGAACAGCTCAACGCCGGTATAGCCGGCCGACGCGATCGCACGCAAGGTCTCACGAACGTCTCCGGGCGTCTCGTAGAACCCCGAGCCGACATCGGTGACGGCGCCAGCAGTCCCGACGACTCCTCCCCACGCGTTCGCCTCGTACGCAAGCTTCACCATTCTTACCTCTCTGTAAGCCCCGGCTCGCTACCATCGCAGGTTCCGTGATCGGTCACGGAAGGGGTTGGGCATCATCGTGACCGATCACGGAGGTATTTGTCAAGACCCCAGTTTGCTTTTCAAATTCCTCCGCGTGCTAGTGTTCGTTGCCTCAGGTTGGATGGCATCGCGACGATGCGAGTGCCTCGCTGCGCGACGCTGCGAAGCCGGTGATGCGAGAAGGCCGCGGGCGCCGCTGTATGGGCCGGAGTTGGTGATCAGGAAGCACGACTCCCCGAGGACGCCGCATCAGCGCGCCTGCATCGCGAAGAAGCCCGCGACCGCCAAACCCGCCCTCAGCAACACCTGTCCTGGCGGCGACTACCTTCAGCCGCGGTGTGCGCGTGCCGCGCTATGGCGGGGCACGAGCACCGGCCTGCTCGGCGCGCGGTCCACGTCGCGGCCTTCGATGGCACCGAGCAGCACCTCGATGCTCGCGTGAGCCAGAGCAGTGAAATCCTGCCGCACCGTCGTGAGCGGCGGCAGGAAGAACTCCGAACCCTCCACATCGTCGTACCCCACGACGCTCACATCTTCGGGAACGCGAATCCCGGATTCCGACAAGGCGCGGATGAGCCCGAGCGCGGTGTGGTCACTGGCGGCGAAGACGGCGCTGGGAACCGTCCCCTCCTCGACCAGCCGGAGACCCGTCCGGTAGGCCCATGCCGCACTCCAATCTCCTTCTAGGCACAATCCGGGTGCAAGGCCGGCATCACGCAGCGCACTCTTCCAACCGCGTTTGCGTACACGGCCATCGAACCAGTCCATGGACCCGGCGAAGTGCGCAATATCCGTATGACCCAGATCGATGAGGTGCTGGGTGGCCATCCGCGCACCCAGCTCCTGGTCCTCCGAGTAGGTGAAGAGATTCGGCGTCGAGGAGGCGCCGGCAGCGATCATCTCGACCGGAACATTGATCGCCGCCTTCAGAACTTCGGCAGCCGTGGAGAGCAGCGGCGCGATGACGATGATGCCGTCGACCCCGATCTCGTCGAGAATGTCCAGCGCCTTCGGAACCGAAGTACTGTAGGGCTCCTCGGCGGTGACCACCGTCGTGAAATAGCCCTTCTGCGTCGCGACCTTCTCCAGAGCCATGAGAGTCCCCACCGGTCCGAACCGAGGTGACCCGTCGGCGAGGATGCCTATGGCGGTCGACCGGCGCGTGGACAGCGCGGTGGCCGTCCTGCTACGGCGGTACCCGAGATCGCTGATGATCTGCTGGATCCGCTCACGCGTGGCGTCACTGACATCCGGGGCGTTGTTCAGCACCCTCGAAACGGTCTGGTAGGAAACACCGGCAACCTGGGCGACGTCGGTGATGTTCGGCCTGCGCGGCCGCGACGGAGACGCAGATGTCATCTTTGTATCCTTTCGTCTCGCTGGCGCTTCCACTTCACGCCCTTCCTCCTGCCACCTGCCGAGCTGCCCTGCGACTGCTGCACGGATAGCCGACAGGGTGTCGTCACGCGGCGCATGCGACGGTCGTGTTCATGATGGACGTGAACGCGATGGGGGTCAAACGCCCGAGTGAAGCGCCCTGAGTCTGGTGGAGACTCGCGCTCTTTGATTCCCGCCAGCTCGGTGGTCGTGGTTTGGCCAGCATAGAACGTCTGCTCGAACTCAGCGGCGCAGTGCGCCGAGCAGGGCGATGACCGCGAACGCCGGGATGACGCCCTGCTTGAGCGCGGCGCTGCGCTTGTCAGGGCTGGAGACGAACAGCACGAGTGTGGCCGCGACCATCGATCCGGCTCCGGCGAAGATCAGTGCGGCGCCGACCGCGGTGGATCCGGTGGCTGACAGCACGATGCTGACGCCTGCGACGATCGCCAGGAAGAGGTTGTAGAAGCCCTGATTGAAGGCCATCTCCTTCGTCGCCGCGGCTTCTTGCGCACTCGTGCCGAAGGTGGCGCGCGTGCGAGCCGACGTCCAGGTGATGGACTCCATGACGAAGATGTAGACGTGCAAGCGCGGCTGCTGTCTCGATGACGACCGTAACGTCGTCGGGCCGGATGCGCGGGAGGCCCCGCCCTGTCCCGGGCGTGATCGCACCCTTGAGGAGCGCCGCATCGACTTCTAGAATCCCCGATCGAAAGGAGCGATCCGAGATGGATGGACCAGAACTTCTGGCGGCACGACTTCTCCGGGCGATGGTCGCCGACGACGTCGACGCCGTCAGTCACCTCGTCATCGAGATCGAAGACAGCGGTTACGCCGGCCTGGTGGCGACAAGGCTCGCGCAGTCGTACATCACCGAGATGCTGAAGACAGCGAGACGCGGACCCCTCCTGCGCGCACTCGAAGCGCGAATCCTCGAATTGAGTACCGTCGCCAGCGAGACGAACGAGAGCTCAGCCTGACAGCAGGTCCGCCGAAGACGCGCCTACGGGCGGGCGACCGACACTTCGTCTTTGCCTGCTTCGGCGAGATGGGGAAGCTCGAGAACCGCCAGGCCCGCTCCGACTGCAGGGGCGTAGTTGCCCGAAGCCAGTCCGGTGGGCCGCACGGCGAACGGGCTGCGTACTCCCGCCTGCCGGATCCGGTCGGCCATCTTCTGCATGGACTCGAGGTAGACCTCTTCCATTCCCGCGAACGTGTCTCCGGCCAGGATTATCAGGTCCAGGTCCAGGATGGTGGCCATCGTCGCAGCGGCGGAGGCGATGTAGTCGGCGACCGTCAGAACGTGCTCGACCGCGAACGGGTGCCCGCTCCTCGCCGCAGCGTAGACCAATTCCATGTCCGAGGGAGCGAGCGGGCCGCTCTCGCTGACCCCGATCAGAGGATCGTGCTGCTCCTGGTCATACCTGCGAACCGCCTCGATCACGGCGCGCGGGGAACCGTACAGCTCAAGGCATCCTCTGCTGCCGCAGAAGCAGACCGGCCCGCTCACGTCCATGGAGACGTGGGCGACGGCGCCTGCGAACGAATTGCTCCCGAGCACGAGCTGCCCATCGAGGAAGATTCCCGATCCCACACCGGATTCGCCCATGTAGATGCACGCGAAGTTGCCGGAAGATCGCGTGTCCAGGCTGAGGCCGTACTCGCCCATCGCGACCGCGTTCGCGTCGTTCAGCATGAGCACCGGCAGATTCAGCGTGTTCCCGATGACGGTCGGGACCGAGTCATCGAGCCACTGGTCGGCGTAGGGGCCAGGAGGACGCTCATAGACAGACCGGTCTTGGGGACCCGGGCCGGCTACCCCTACGCCGAGCAGATCATCGCGGTCGATCGAGTGCCGCGCTGTGATCTCCGCCGTCGCGGACGACAGCGTCGAGGCGAGTTCGTCGACCGTGCGGAACGGGCCATCCGGGGTCATCGTGCCGAGAACGCGACCGGCGAAGTCGAGAATGGCCAGCCTCACATGGTGAAGGTCCACCGACACGCCCAGGGCGTAACCATGGTCGCCGCGGATCCTGAGGAGGGTCCGCGGCTTTCCCCCGGTGTTCCCCGAACTTCCCGCCTCCTCGATGAGCCCGTCGAGGAGGAGAGACCGGGCGATGTTGGTCATCGCCGCGACGGTGAGACCGGTGGCCGCCGCCAGCTCCACTCTGCTAAGCGCCCCGTGGGCACGGATGAGACGCAACACGAGGTCACGGCTCGCAATCGGCGGCCTGCGCTGGCTTCGCACGTCGTCGTCCCTCCCAGTCCGAGTTGCCCGAGGGAATGGCTGCCTGGGCACCGTCTGACTGACTGGAAAGTCTATCGGCCGGACCAGTTCGTCCTAAGAGCGGCACCCAGCCTTCATCGCGGGACCGGGTCGATCACCCCTACCGTGCTCCGTTCACGCTCTGAGTCGTAGGCGGCCGAAACCAGGCTCACCAGCCTGATCGACTCGGATCGGTTCCATTCGTAGCCCGCGCCGTCGTCGATCGCCGCGAAGAAGTGCGACAGCGGTGATTCCTTCGGCTCCCGCATGCGATGGCGCACCCAGTCCTCAGCGCCGGTCTTGACGTACACACCTCCGTCGCGAGAATCCACCATCGCGGTTCCCCGTGTTCCGTGCACCTCCACCCACCTCGCGTCGTTCGGGGCGGAGGACAGACTGGTCTCCAGGACGCTGAAGGCGCCTCCCGCGTATTCGAGAATCACCACCGCGTTGTCCTCGACGCCTACTCCCGCGAGATCGGAAGTCCTGCAGGTCACGGTCTCGGGGTAGCTGCCGTGCAGCAACTGGCTCAGGTACAGACCATGAACCCCCAAATCGATCACCGCTCCCCCACCGGCCTCCGAGGGGGAGAAGAATCCGCTGGGGAGCCATCCCTCGACCGCACCCGCATGCTGATACCGGATCCGGGAGGACGTGAGGGTGCCGAGGATGCCGGCATCGATGATGGCGCCCATCGTGGGGACCCACGGCTCCGAGAGACGCTGGAAAGACACCTGGAGAACTCGATCACAGCGTTCGGCGAGCGTCTCCAGGTGGATGGCATCGTCGGTGGAAATGGCGAGCACCTTCTCGGTGAAGACATGCTTCCCGGCCTCGAGGGCCCGGGAGATGATCTCGACGTGTTCACTCGTCGCCGTGTCGACCACGATGACGTCGACACGATCGTCGAGGAGAAGTGTCTCGAGGTCGGGGACGACGGGCAGGCCGAGCGGCTCCGCGAAACGTGCGGCTGCCGCAGCATCCGCGTCCCACACCCCGATGATCTTCGCGTCGTCCCGTTCGAGGATCTCACCCACATAGTCAGCGACATGGACATGCCAGACGCCGACGATTCCGACTCCGTGCATCATCGATTCCTTTCCGAGTCCGGATGACTCGACATGAAGAGGACACTCATCCCTTGACGGCGCCCGTGCTCAGTCCGTCGACGACCCACTTGCGCAGGGCGATCACCAGCAGGAAGACCGGGAACAGCGCCACGATCGAGGCCGCGAAGATCGTGCCGAAGGGGAGTTGGAAGGCCCCTCCGAACAGCGCGATACCGACCGGCGCGGTCTGGTACTGCGCATTCGCGTTGAAGCTCAGGGCCATCAGGAACTCCTGCCAGCACGACACGAACGTCAGCACCGCCGCGACGAAGATGCCGGGCAACGCCTGCGGCACGATGATCTGCACGATCGTGCGGACCGTGGACGCGCCGTCGACCTCCGCAGCCTCCTCCATCTGTTGTGAGATCGGCAGGAGGGAGTTCCGTACGACCCAGATAGCCAGAGGCAGCCCGAAGGCGACGTACGGCACGATCAGCGCTTGGTAGCTGTTGAGCCAGCCCATCTCCCGCAAGATCACGTAGAGCGGAGGGATGACAGCGACGATCGGGAAGACGGAGATGATCAGCAGGCCGGTCAGGATCCTGGCACTGCCCCGGATGTTCGTGCGAGACAGACCGTAGGCGGCCGGCACCCCGAGGCAGACGACGATCACCGTGCTCAACACCGAGACGATGAGGCTGTTCGCGAGGAAGGCTCCGAAGTCGCCGTCGACGAACGCGGCTTGGAAGTTCGCCAAGGTCGGGGGGATCGGCAAGAGCGACGGCGGATAGGCGCCGAGTTCGCTCACGGGCTTGAATGCCGAGACCGTCAGCCACACCACGGGTGCCAGGAAGACAGCTCCGATGAGGGCCCCGATGATGTCGGCGGCCCGCAGCCGGGGACGGGTCTGCGACGGCCGTGCCTTCGCCTGGGTACGTCGAACAGTGTTATCCATGTGACTCATCCACCTTGAAAGCCCGAAGGAAGACGACTGCGAACAGAGCAACCGTCAGCGTCATCAGGAAGGCGATGGCCGCGCCGTACCCGATGTTGAGGTCCTGGAAAAGCGCGTTGTAGGCCAGCATCGCGATGGACTGCGTGGAGGTGCCGGGACCCCCGTTGGTGAGGACGAAGGGCAGATCAAACAGGCCGAACGCCTGCAGCACTCGAAAGACGACAGCGGTGATGATCGACTGACGCAGGAGCGGGATGGTGATCTGCCCGAGTATTCGCGCCGGCCCTGCCCCGTCGAGTTTCGCGGCTGAATACAGTTCCTTGTCGATCGACCGCAGTCCGCCGAAAAGTATCAGCGCCACGAAGGGCACGGTCTTCCAGGTGTCGGCGACGAGAAGAGCGACGAACGCCCCCACCGGACTCGCGAGGAACGTCACAGGTTCGGAGATGACCCCGATCAGCTCCAGCAGGTAGTTCGCGATGCCGTAGACCCCGTTGAAGATGTAGGACCACAGCTGCGCCGAGACGACGGTGATCATCGCCCAGGGCACCAGCAACATCGCCAGCGTGATTCCGGCCCACCGGGTCATCCGGTCGATCACCAGAGCGACAGCGAGCCCGAGAGCGATCTGCACCGTGACGCTGACAACGGTGTAGGTCCCCGTGAAGAGGAATGCCTGCCACAGCGCCGGCGTCTCGATCGCGTTCATGTAGTTCGCCAGACCGACGAACTCGAAGTCGAAGCCCTCCACCCCCGGTCTGACCGTGGAGAGGCTGAGGAATACGGAGAATGCGATCGGAACCAGCGTGACGAGCGCCACAACGGCGATAGCTGGGGCGGTCAGGAGAGCCCCCGTGCGCCGCGCGCGGTCGCTGCGAGTCATACGAGTCCGGCGGGGTTGGAACCCCGTTTCATGGAAAGTGGTGGTGCGAAGGCTCAATTGATCCCCATCGTTCAACAAGTTTTGTCGCTGGTGCGGATGCGCGCACCCGGCCTGACCTGTCGCCAGCCCGGGTGCGCGCCCGCTCGACCCGATCAGTCTCCGGAGTGACGGCCGGAGTTCAGAGCGCGGTCGACTTCCTCTTGCGCCGTTGCGAGCGCGTCTTCGACGCTCGCGTTACCCGTCAGTGCGGCGTTGATGTTCTGGAACACCGCTCGCGAGACTTCGGAGTAGGCGGGCGTACCCACGGGGCGCCCCACCAGCTGCAGCTCCGCGAGGACCGTGCCCACGGGGCCGACCTGCTCTTGAGCTTCGGGAGTCTGGGCGTCGAGGTTGGCCGGCAGCACCTTCCCGACCGACGCGAAGAGGCTCTGCGCCTCGGTGTCGGTCAACCAGTCGAGGAACGCCGCCGCCTCCTCCACGTGCTCGGAGTGGGGGTTGATGTACATGCCCCCGCCTCCGTTGGTGGATGCGCCGGGGTATGGCTGTCCGTCGAAGGTCGGTAGCGGCGCCATCCCCACCTTGCCCACCACCTGCGACTGAGCAGGGTCCTGGGTGATGGCCCACGCGTAAGACCAGTTCCTCATGAACAATGCGTTCCCGGCCGTGAACTCGTTGAGGGTTTCGGGCTCCTGGAAGGTGACCGTCGCCTCCGGGCTCACTCCGCTGGAGATCGTCTCCTTCAGGAAGTCGAGGGCCCGCTCCGACTCCGCCGTGTCGAGGGTTCCTGCGTCGAAGTCAGCGGTGGTGATGCTTCCGCCGGCGTCGGCGACCAGCTCGTTCCACACGCAGGTGAGGCCCTCGTAGCCGGCGCCCTGCCAGGTGTAGCCGGTCTTCACCGCCCCGCTCTCCTGAATGGCCTTCGAGGTCTCCATCAGCTCTTCCCAGGTCTCGGGAACGGGCAATCCCGCTTCTTCGAGCAGGTCCTCGCGGTAGTACAGGAACGCCGCCTCGGTCCATGACGGCACGCTGTACGACTGGCCCTCGTACTGGGCGAACTGAATCGACCCGGGCGAGAATCGGTCCCAGAAGCTCTCCGGGAAGACCTCGGTGAGGTTGACGGCGAGACCGGCTTCCGCGAACTGAGCGGGCCAGGTGATGTCTCCCTCATACACGTCCGGGGTAGACGAACCGCTGCCGATCTGGGTGGACAGCGTGCCTCTGACGGTGTCGACGTTGGTGGGTCCGACGGTCAGTTTCACCTCGATGTCGGACTGGCTCTTGTTGAAAGCGGCGACGAGGTCGGGCCAGATGTTCGTCGAGTTCAGCGGCTGCACGTACCACTCGAGCGTCACACGGTCGGCATTCCCGCCGCTTCCGCCGGCGCAGGCGGTCAGGGAGAGCGCGACTCCGGCGGCGAGTGCCACGGCGACCGGCCGCCGCAGCCTCCCGTAGGCAGACCTCATCGCAGCACCGCCTTGCGGAAGACCTGCTTGACCTCGGCGGGGAGTTCCTGGAACTCGTTCTCGTCGATCTCGACCACGCCGTGGTTGTACCACGGACGGTTGTAGACCATCGCCATCATCGGCCGGGGCTCGTTGGATCGATTCGGCGTCCCACGATGCCACATGCGGATGTCGCGGATCACAACGGAGCCGGCCGGCGTGATCACCTGCTGGGGGAGCATCTCCTCTTCGGTGAACTTGCCCACGGGGGAATTCCGAAGCTCCTCGATGCGCGTGAAGTCGGGCACGGGAATCACCGCGGGGTCGCCCACGAGATGGGTGCCGAAGGGCCAGATCTCCGTCGGCCCGTTGTCGGGACGGAAGTCGACCAGCGGAATGTTCACGACGTAGCAGAAGGGGGGAAGGCTGATGTTGTCGGAGGGGAACAGCGGCTCGACGTCGGAGTGAGCCTGCTGATACTGCGAGCCCGAGAGCGCCGTGTCCGAGGCGAAGAACGAGCACACCACGTCGTCGCCGAGGATCGACTTGATGACCTGCAGCAGGAGCGGGTTCGCGACGAGTGTCGTGCTGGCGAACGGGGCTTCGAAGGGCAGAGGCATGCCGTACCGGCTGGCGCCGCGGTTGGGATCCGTCTGGGCGATGTAGTCCGACAGCAGTTCGTGGAAGCGGCTCTTGAGCTCCTCCAGTTGCGCCTCACCGAAGACGTTCTCGATGACGACGTAACCCTTGATCTTCAGGTTCAACTGGGCCAGGAGCAGGTTCTCGGGGTCCAACTGACCGTTTTCCCACTCTGTGGTTGTCACCTTCATCTAGTACCTCCTTGTCTAGGGCGACGAGCGACTGCGCGTCGTCTGAAGCCTTTATACACTTGCTTTACTTACTCGTCAAATGATGCAAAACTGACGGCGTGGAAGGTGAACGTGTCATGTGCGGGGAGTACGCCGAGGCCAGGTATGCGGCCCATCTCGCCCGGTTGTTCGTGCCCCTCGGGGATACCGGGAACCTGCGAGTGCTACTCGCGCTCGGGGACGATGAAGTGTCCGTGAATCATCTGGCCGACGTTCTCGAACTCGCTCCGCACGACGTGCAGAAGTGTCTCGACGACTTCGAGGAGCTCGACCTGGTGCGCGGAACCCTATACGGGCGGGTACGCCTCTTCCGTATGAAGGACGCACGACTCCGCGATCTGCTTTTCGGACGACTCGGCGCGCTCACGAAGGCCTGAGTCGAGCGCGGCGGAGATCACGGCACCGGCCGCACCGCGTCCGAGAGGAACGTCGCCGCACCCGACAGGAACTGGCCGCCGTCGACGCCGAACTCGGCGCCCGTGACGTAGGCGGCGGCATCCGACAGGAGGAAGGCGACCACGCCGGCGACGTCCTCGGGCTCGCCACCCCGGTGAAGGGGGATGACCGCCATGTTGGCGTGGCGGAAGGCAGCGGGTGCGCTCGCGGTCATCTCGGTGCGGATGTACCGGGATGGACGATGTTCACGCGGATGCCTCGGGGACCGAGCTCTGTCACACAGGCGTGGGTCAGTCCTCGCAACGCCCACTTGCTGGTCGTGTACGCAGCCGTGTAGTGCCCGGTGAGTCCGGCAGCGGACCCGATGTTGACGATGGACGAACCCGCTCGCATGAACGGCAGCAGCGCCTGAGTGCCGAGCATCGCGCCGGTCACATTGACCGCGAGCACCCGATCCCACTCGGAGCGCTCCACAGACGGCTATGAAGGCCCGAGGTTCATCCGGATCGCGTGACGTGGGAGACGGACTTCACTGCGACGGCGCCGGACTCCGTCGCCCCTCAGCCGAGGGCGCGGGCAGCGACCTCGACGATCGACTCGGGAGAGTCGGCGATCGTGAAGACGAGGGCGTGCTCGTCGGGAGCGGGCGGTTCGAGTGTCGCCAGCTGCGACTCCAGGAGCGCCGCCGGCATGAAGTGACCGACCCGGTGCGCGACCCGCGACGAGAGGAGCGCCGCGGGACCGTCGAGATGCACGAACGCGACGTCGGGGCGAACTCGCGGAGCCGGTCACGATAGACCCGCCGCAGTGCGGAGCAGGCGACGACCACGGGCCCGCGCGAGCACCGCGCCGACCGCGTCAAGCCACGGCCACCGGTCCTCGTCCCGCAGGGGGTCCCGGCCGCCATCAGCGGGACGTTGGCGGGCGGGTGCAGGCCGTCGGCGTCGACGAACGAAAGCTGCAGCGTCGCGGCGAGCGCCTCGCCGATCGTCGACTTCCCTGACCCTGACACCCCCATCACCACAACGGATCGGAGCGGGGCAGCCGTCTCATCCGAGGTCACAGCAGCCTTTCGTCGACCGGGAGGTCGGGCCAGAGCTCGCGCACCCACGCCTGGCCGGGATCGTCGGTGACCTTCCACGCTCGCCGGTGCGGCCCGGCCATCGCGTTCAGCTGGTACAGGGCGTGGCCTGGGGCGGCGAGCACGGGGCCGTGCCACCCGAAGGGCACGAGGATCGTGTCTTCTCGATGTGGAAGACGACAAACCGCGAGCTAGGCAGAACGTCGTGTTCGAGTTGGGATTCTTCATCGGCTTGATTGGACGTAGCCGTGTTGCAGTCCTCTACGACGAGGGGGTGGAGCTACCGAGCGACATTACCGGTCTCGTCTACATCCCCCTGGATTCAGCTGGCGCCTGGAAGGGCAAGCTCGCGGCCGAAATGAGCCACGCACAGATTGACGTCGACTGGACGGCCATCGGACGCAGCTAAATCGAACAGGCCAATTACCGACCCCACGCGTGCCCGACGAAAACCCGCACTCATCTCACGGACCGCACGTCGCGGGATCGTTCCAGATAAGCAGGTGCTGCAGGACACTCGAGCAGCCGACATCGGCCACGAGCGTGGTTACAGTAGCAACGGCCAGAGAGGCGATCGCGACCCACAGCGCCCACCGCCCGACCTTGAACGCATCAGCAGATGCACCCAACGAGGCGACGGTCGAAAGGATGTCCCTGTAGTCGCTGTCGGCCTCGGTAAGACGTGTGATCTGCCGATCTAGCCGCTTCCTAATTGACTCGTCGAGCCTCACAGGCTTGCTTTTGCGATCTCCACGAGCCCGGCGCCACGTCTTCCGCTGAGGTCAAGTCCCGAGTAGTGGTGTAGCGCTGTGTCCTTCGATTTGATGGTTCAGGCGGTGAGCTCGAGGGTGCTGTCGGTGTTCACCTCCTCCGTGACGGTGTTGTCGACGAGGGTCAGGCGGGACTTCGCGAGGATCTCGAGGCCGAGGTAGCGGCGGCCTTCGGCCCACTCGTCGGTGATCTCGGCGAGGACGGCGCCGACGAGGCGGATGATCGCGTCCCGGTTGGGGAAGATCCCGACGGAGTCAGTGCGGCGACGGATCTCCCGGTTGAGGCGCTCGTTGGGGTTGTTGGACCAGATCTGCTGCCAGAGGCCCTCGGGGAACCCGGTGAACGCGAGGATGTCCGCCCTCGCGTTGTCGAGGTGCTCGTGCGCGTCGGGGAGCTTCCCGTCGACGTAGTCCAGCAGCCGGTCGAACTGGGCGTGCACCGACTTCGCGTCGGGCTGGTCGTAGACCGAGTGCAGCATCGCTTTGACCGCGGGCCACATGGTCTTCGGCGTCACCGACATCAGGTTGGCCGCGTAGTGGGTGCGGCAGCGCTGCCAGACCGCGCCGGGCAGATTCGCCGCGATGGCCTCCACCAGCCCGGCGTGCGCGTCGGAGGTGACCAGGCGGACCCCGCCGAGGCCGCGGGCGACGAGGTCGGCGAAGAACGAGTTCCATGCAGCGCCCGTTTCGCTGGTCGCGACACGGAGCCCGAGGACCTCGCGGCGCCCGTCGCCGTTCACGCCGGTCGCGACCAGCACCACGGCGTTGATGACGCGGCCGCCCTCACGGACCTTCATGGTGAGCGCGTCAGCGGCGACGAACGTGAACGGACCGGCGTCGTCGAGCGGGCGGTGTCGGAACTGGTCGACGTGCTCGTCGAGGTCGGCCGCCATCCGCGACACCTGCGACTTCGACAGCGAGTGGATCCCGAGGGTCTTGACCAGCTTGTCCATGCGACGCGTGCTCACGCCGGCGAGGTAGCAGTCCGCAACGACGGTGATCAGCGCGGTCTCGGCGCGTTTGCGACGCTCGAGCAGCCATTCCGGGAAGTACGTCCCCTGCCGGAGCTTCGGGATCGCGACGTCGATCGTCCCAACCCGGGTATCGAGGTCGCGGTGCCGGTACCCGTTGCGCTGGGTCGTGCGGTCGGGGCTTCGCTGCCCCCATTCGGCGCCGACGACCGCGTCCGCGTCGGCGGACAGCAGCGCGTTGATCATGGTCTGCAGCAGACTGCGCATCAGATCCGGCGACGCATCCGCCAGGGCTTCGCCGAGCAGGCCGGCAGGGTCGACAATATGAGGAGCGGTCATCGTGATGACTCCATTCGAGTGAGAAGTAGAGAGCTTTCTCGAAGGATCACACGGTGACCGCGCTCACGTCATGAACGACGAGCCGGGCCACCGTGCGCTACACCACTATGCGGGACTCAACTTCCGCTGACGCGATTCATGAATCCTAAAGTCCGAAATCACCACTGGGCCATGCGACTGCCAGAACTCATTCACGTCGCGGTGAATGGACGTGATGTTGAGACTGAGCGTCAGGAAACTTCGCCGAAGGTTGCGGAGCGCGCGACCTCTGAACTTCCCATGGCGTGTGCTCGCACGGTCTCGAAGCCGGGCATACCTCGCGTCTGCGTTACCCAGGTACTCGACGATCGCCAGCATCGGGAGGAGTTCGTAGAAGTTATCGACCTTGTGGCCCACCGCGGCTACTGTGCCTCCAAACAATTCTCGCTCCCTTTCGAACCCGGCAGCGACTGTCGCGGTGTTGCCCCACAGAGTCCATGTTGGGTCGTCCGCCAGAATGTCACGTCCCCGCCGGTCCGGTTGCGACAGGATCAATCCGGGCAGGGATTTGGCTTTGATCTCTTCGAAGTCGTGAATGTCGATCCCGACGGCGCGGTACACGTCCATTTGGTTCGCTCTTGCGAACCGCACGTCCCGTTCATTCCCCTCCGCGAAAACAACAGTGGTGGGATCGAATTCGTCTAGAAGCAGCAGTTCCAACACCAACTGCTGCTCGTTATTCGCCGCGAATGACCCGGGCAGCTTCCCAGCCAGCCAATCACGTGCCTCCGTGCGGAGCATTCGCCGTTGAGCCTGAATCCGCCGGATTGCCGCGTACTTCCGGTCGAGTGGGATCAATCGACCGTTCTCCCAAACAAGCATGGGCTCATGGGCGGCGTGCCAAACAGCGTCGAGCGATTTCCTCGCTTCGTCGGTGGGCGTGAAGTAGGCGACTGCCGCCGTCAGCCCCTGGCCGATCTGGACGGCGCGAATCTCGACCATGTCGAAGGACTCGGGAAGCCGCATCTTGTGGGCATGGAACGAGTAGAACCGATTTGACTTTGGAGGAAGCACGTCCGCCAGACGCCACCACCTGGAGCCCCATTGCGAGCGCGAGCGTTCGAGGGTTGCGAGATTGTCAGATTCGTGTGGTGGTACTGCCCTTGGTTTGCTCCAACCGTTGCGCTTCATCGCACGCTCAAGCGCTGGCAACTCGGTGGGCGGGAACAACTCGACGACCCACAGTCCGCCGACCCGGACGTGCTCATCAGGCGGAACGAGCAGGTTCTCCAGAACAGAGTCCCGGCCCATTACCTTGTGCCGCTCATGTTCGTTGAATTGAAGAAGATCATTTAGACGGTCATTGAGCCATGTGCGCACCGAATTCGGGAACAGCCTCCGTCTCCAGCCGAACAGCAACCATGACAGGAAACGGTAGGGGTAGTCGTACCAGCGATAGCCCTCACCGGCCTCAGGGATCAGGTCGAATACGCGCTCAATCTCTGGACTGATCGGTAAGTCGGACTCCCTAGGTGTGATGTCCATGGACGTTGTTTCGGCGACACGTCCGTGAGCTACTGACTGGCGAAGGCCTCCGGTTGTGAAGTGGAGCTGTTCAAGGAACCGCTTCACGAACCAGGAGGCCTTCGTGTCCCACGCTAACGCTGCTCCGACTCCGCGCGCTCGTCTTCGGCTGGCGCGCCTGATCGTCGATGACGGCTGGCCGCCGTCCGTTGCGGCGAAGATGTTCATGGTCTCGACCGTCACGGCCCGGAAGTGGGCGGCCCGGTTCCGCGCCGAGGGCGTGTCAGGGATGCAGGACCGGTCTAGTCGTCCGCGCTCAATGCCGTCGAAGACGCCGTTGCCCGTCGTCAAGCGGATCGTCAAAGCGCGCTGGCGGCGCCGGCTCGGGCCCGCCCAGATCGCCGGCGAGCTCGGCCTGGCGCCATCGACCGTTCACGCCGTTCTGGTGCGCTGCCGGATCAACCGGCTGTCGCGGATCGACCGGGTCACCGGGGAACCGATCCGACGCTACGAGCACGACCATCCCGGCTCGCTGATCCACGTCGACGTCACCAAGTTCGGCAACATCCCCGACGGCGGCGGACACCGCTTCCTCGGCCGCGCGCAAGGCACCCGGAACCGGCACGCGATGAACGGCGTGAACCGTAACGAAGACCATCAGCCACGGCTCGGGATCGGCCACCTCCACACCGTCGTCGACGACCACTCCCGCGTCGCCTACGTCGAGATGCACGCCGACGAACGATCCGACACCGCGATCGCTGTCCTGCGCCGCGCGGTCGCTTGGTTCGCTGAAAGGGGCGTCACCGTCGAGCGAGTGTTGTCCGACAACGGCCCCGCCTAC
>NZ_CBDRMZ010000007.1:0-158391 GCF_965345345.1 Microbacterium sp. bgisy189
TGGCCGAGGCGTCGATGCCGAGCACACGACGCTTCACGCCCGTGAGCTCTTCCAGCGCGGCGAAGCCCGCGATCATGCCCGCATGGGTCGATCCGGTCACGGTGCACACCACGATCGTGTCGTAGAACACGCCGAGCGTCTTCTCCTGTTCGGCGACCTCGAACGCCCAGTTCGCGAAGCCGAGCCCGCCGAGGCGATGCTCACTCGCGCCCGCGGGGATCGGATACGGCGTGCCGCCGGCATCCTCCACCTCCTGCAGCGCCTGCTTCCACGAATCACGGATGCCGATGTCGAAGCCGGCGTCCTCGAGGCGCGAGTCGGCGCCCATCATGCGTGAGAGCAGGATGTTGCCGACACGGTCGTTGGTCGGGTCGTCCCACGGCACCCACTTCTCCTGCACCAGGCGCGCCTTCAGGCCGAGATGTGCGGCGACGGCGGCGACCTGCCGGGTGTGGTTGGACTGGTAGCCGCCGATCGACACCAGCGTGTCGGCGCCCGAGGCGAGTACGTCGGGAACGATGTACTCGAGCTTGCGGACCTTGTTGCCGCCGTAGGCCAGTCCGCTCGAGACGTCCTCGCGTTTGGCCCAGACCTGTGCACCGCCGAGGTGCTGCGTGAGGCGCTGCAGATGCTGCAGCGGACTCGGGCCGAACGTGAGCGGGTGGCGCGGGAACTCGTGCAGCTTCATGCGGATCGTCCTTCGTGGGTGGCGGGGTTCAGGCGGTGTCGAGGTGCAGGCTGTGCCATGTCTGGGCTGCAAGCCTTGCTGCCGCATCCGCGTCGCCGGCGGCGCACAGTTCGATCAGCCGCTCGTGGCGCCTGGCAGACTGCTCACCCTCGGCCGATCCGAAGCGCAGGCGTTCGGCGCGATGCAGCACAGGTTCGTACTGAGCGATGACAGCGCGCGCGGCCGCGTTGCCGCACCGGTCCAGGGCGATCGCGTGGAAGTCGGCGTCGGCGGTGAGCGCCGCATCGAGGTCGTCGGCATCCCGCGCGGCGCGGAAGCGTTCGTTCGCGGCGCGCATCGCGTCGAGGTCCGCCGGCGTCAGCCGCGGTACGGCGGTGCGCACGGCGAGGGCGTGCATCGCCCCGACGACCGCCTGTGCATCGCGCAGGACAGCGGGCTCGATGGGGGAGACGACGGTGGATCGGCCGGGAACGGCATGCACGAGTCCGGCGCGCGAAAGCTCGAGCAGCGCTTCGCGCACCGGGGTGCGTGAGACCCCGAGCCAGGCCGCGAGCTCCGCGTCTCGCAGCTGCTCGTCGGGTGCCAGCGTGCCGTCGACGATCGCATCGCGCAGACGCCCCAGCACGGTGTCGCGCAGCAGCGGTCTCGGGGCGAACGTCTCTGTGGGAATCGGCACGATATGCAATATATCGCGCTGAGTCGAGATCAGGGGCCCCTGCTGGTGCAGGGGCCCCTGATCGGCGTTCGTCAGAACCGCTTGTGGCAGAGTCAGAACTGGTTCATCGTGTTGTCCTTGCCGCCGGCCTTCAGGGCCGCGTCGCCGGCGAAGTACTCCTTGTGGTTGTCGCCGATGTCGCTGCCGGCCATGTTCTGGTGCTTGACCGTCGCGATGCCCTCGCGGATCTCACGGCGCTGCACGCCCTTCACGTAGGCGAGCATGCCCTCTTCGGCGAAGTAGTCCTTGGCCAGATCGTCGGTGGACAGTGCGGCCGTGTGGTAGGTCGGCAGGGTGATCAGGTGGTGGAAGATGCCGGCACGGGCCGAGCCGTCCTTCTGGAACGAGCGGATCTTCTCGTCGGCCAGGCGCCCCAGCTCGGTCTCGTCGTACTCGACGCTCATCAGTTCGTCGCGGTTGTAGGCCGAGACGTCCGCGCCCTGCTCGACAAGGGCGTCGTAGGCCTGCTGGCGGAAGTTCAGCGTCCAGTTGAACGACGGGCTGTTGTTGTAGACGAGCTTCGCGTTCGGGATCACCTTGCGGATCTCGTCGACCATGCCGGCGATCTGCGCGACATGGGGCTTCTCGGTCTCGATCCACAGCAGGTCGGCGCCGTTCTGCAGCGACGTGATGCAGTCGAGCACGCAGCGCGCCTCGCCCGTGCCCTTGCGGAACTGGTAGAGGTTGCTGGCCAAACGCTTCGGGCGCAGCAGCTTGCCGTCGCGCTTGATGACGACGTCGCCGTTGCCCAGCTCGTCCTCCGAGATCTCCTCGACATCCAGGAACGCGTTGTACTGGTCGCCCAGGTCGCCCGGCTGCGCCGTGACGGCGAGCTTCTGGGTGAGGCCGGCGCCCAGCGAGTCGGTGCGGGCGACGATCACGCCGTTGTCGATGCCGAGCTCGAGGAACGCGTAGCGGACCGCGGCGATCTTGGCGAGGAAGTCCTCGTGGGGCACCGTGACCTTACCGTCCTGGTGGCCGCACTGCTTCTCGTCCGAGACCTGGTTCTCGATCTGGATGGCGCAGGCGCCGGCTTCGATCATCTTCTTGGCCAGCAGGTACGTCGCCTCGGGGTTGCCGAAACCGGCGTCGATGTCGGCGATGATCGGCACGACGTGGGTCTCGTAGGTGTCGATCTGCGACTGGATGAACTCGACCGCGGTCTCGTCGCCCGCCAGGCGTGCGTCGTCGAGCTTCGTGAACAGCAGGTCGAGCTCGCGGGAGTCGGCCTGACGGAGGAACGTGTAGAGCTCCTCGATGAGTGCCGGGACTGCGGTCTTCTCGTGCATCGACTGGTCGGGGAGCGGACCGAACTCCGACCGGAGCGCGGCGACCATCCAGCCCGACAGGTACAGGTAGCGCTTGTTCGTGGTCTTGAGGTGCTTCTTGATCGAGATGAGCTTCTGCTGCCCGATGAAGCCGTGCCACACGCCGAGCGACTGGGTGTAGACCGACGAGTCGGAATCGTACTCGGCCATGTCCGCCCGCATGATGTCGGCGGTGTACTGGGCGATCTCGAGTCCGGTCTTGAAGCGGTTCTGCGCCCGCATGCGGGCGACGTACTCGGGGTTGATCGCATCCCAGCTCGAACCCTGCTGCTCCTTGAGCGCGCGGATGGCTTCGATGTCGTCGTTGTACGCAGTCATGTTGGTTCCTTCGCGGTGGGTGGTTCGCTCACGGACGCTGTGGGCGAATCGCTTGGTTCCACTGTGTGCCAAGGAATGACGGTCTTCTGACCAAAACCGGCGTGAAGATTTGCCGAAATTCTGCGACTGCGAAGGGTTGGGGGTCCGTCAGTGGATTGCGCCGCCCGGCATCCCACCGTCGTCAGCGCCGACGAGCGTCGTGTCGATCGCGATGCGAAGCGCGGCGGCGATGTCGTCGAGCGGCAGCGTGGGCTGCCCCGTCGGCGCCCCCTCGATCGCCCACGGCACGTGGATGAACCCTGCCCGTACGTCACTGGGCACGGCCTGCAGCGCCGTGTAGAACACGTGGTTGCACACGAACGTTCCGGCGGTGTGCGAGACCTCGGCCCGGATACCGGCACCTCGGATGGCCGCCGCGATCGACTTGACCGGAAGTGTCGCAAATGCGCCGGCGGGGGCGCCGTGCACCGAAGGCTCGTCGATGGGCTGGGCTCCGTCGTTGTCGGGTATCCGCGCGTCGATCAGGTTGACGGCGACGCGCTCGACGCTGATCGCCGTCCGCCCGCCGGCGAGTCCCGTCGCGATGACGATGCTCGGTCGATGCGCCTCGACCAACTCGCGCATGGCTGCGGCAGACCCGGCGAAGGTCACCGGGAGTACGGCCGTGATCAGCTCGGCATCGCCGTTCCAGGTCGCCGCGACCCGCTCGACGGCATCGCCGCTCGGATTCGACTCGTCTCCACCGAACGGTTCGAAGCCGGTCAGCAGCACGACCCTGCGTTCCGTCACCCTCGCACCTGCTCGAATTCGACCACGCCATCGGCGATCGACGTGCGCCGAAGCCGAACGCGAACCTCTGTGCCGGGGAGCGCGGTCGCCCTCTCGAGCGTCGCCTCGACCGGTGGGTCGAGCAGCGCCACCCGCACGCCGTCGCCGCGCTCGCGCAGGACCACAGCGTCGAACTCGTCGCCTTCGCGCCCATGCAGCACGGCCGCTTCGATGCGGTCGAGGGCGCCGGCCTCGACCTGGCGCACGCGCTGCTTGCTCCGCTCCATGAGGTCGGGGATCGTGGGCAGACTCTCCCGTGCCCACGTGGGCACCTCGCGCCCGTTCGCGAGCGCATCGCACACCACGAGCGACCAGCGGTCGACAAGGCGACGCAACGGGGCCGTGGTGTGGGCGTACGGGGCGGCGATCGCCGCCTGCTCGCTCACTTCTGGGATGTCGCCGTCGAACGTCGTGTAGCCCGCGCCGCGGAACAATCCGGCCGCGTGCTCCTTCACGGCGCGCGCCACCGGCCCGCGGTCCAAGCTCTGCAGGTACGCGCCGTACGGCACATCGTCGGGCCACGGCATCCCGAGCGCGACGGTCTGCGCGCGGAACGCGGCGACGTCTTCGGGGGAGGCGGGCGGCATGGTGCGCAAGATGCCGATGCCGCCGTCGAGCATGATGCGCGCCGCCGCCATGCCGGTCAGCAACGAGACGTGGGCGTTCCAGTCCTCCAGCGGCACGCCCTCGTCGATCTCGAGGCGGTAGCCGTCGCCGTCGCGCTCGATGCGCACCTCCGGCAGGTTCAGGCTCGCGCCGCCGCGCTCGATCTCGCGCGCCGCGCGCTCAGCACCGAACCACGGCATCGCCATGAGCGTCTCGGGCGCGGTGCCCGACTCGATGGCGGCCTGGGCGTCGACATACGACCACTGGGCGCGCGAGCGGATCACGCCCCGAGTGAGGGACGTCTGGGTCGGAACACCCTTCGCATCGAGCTCGAATCGCCAGACGAACGCGCGCCGGTCCTGGTCCGGGAGCAGCGAAGCGGCATCCTCGCTCAGCACAGTCGGATGCAGCGGCACCCGGCCGTCGGGTGCGTAGAGGGTCTGCCCGCGTTCGCGCGCCTCATGATCGATCGCGCCGTCAGGCTCGACATATGCCGGAACATCTGCGATGGCGTAGTGCAAGATCGCACCATCGCTGGACCGCTGCAAGTGCACGGCCTGGTCGAGGTCGGTCGATCCGGCCGGGTCGATCGTCAGGAACTCGATGTCGCGCAGGTCCGCGAGCGTTCCTCCCGGCTCGACGGCGGTCGCCGTTGCGGCAAGCTCTGCCTCACGGAGCACCTCGACCGGAAACTTTTCGGGCACCCCGAGCTGTCTCCGCGCGGCGGCGAGAGCAGCAGCAAGCGCGTCGTCAACGCTTGTCGACATACCTGCTTCTGGGTCAGGTGGCGGATGCAGTCTGGAGCGGTGCACGGACACGAGGTCAGTGTATGCGGCGAGGTGTTGCGCAATTGTTGCGCGAACTCGTGATGGGCGTCGCCTGGCGCACCCTAGCGTGATGGCATGACCTCGTCACCACGCCGCCGCCACGCGATCGCCGTCGCAGCCGCCTCGATCATCGCGCTCCTGTTGACGGGGTGCGCAACGCCCGCTCCCGTCGCGCAGACGCCGGCACCCGAGACACCCACGACCACGCCAACGCCCACACCGACCGAGACCGAGCCCGTCGTCGCGCAGGTGCTGTTCGACGGCGACTGCGCGCAAGTGCTGCCGAGCGAGGCGATCGCAGAGGTCATCGGGGCAGCGGGTGATCCGCGCGAAGGGCGCGACCTGGGAACTGCCACATTGGGCGGCCTGGGCTGCGGGTGGACGAGTGAGGAGGGCTCCCTCGACGTCATCGCCTACCCGTCCGAGATCGTCCCCGCCGACATCGCGGCGCGTTACGAGACCCCCGTTTGCGAAGGGTTCCTCTATGACGGCTACGGCTGCCGCGTCGGTGTGCGCGAAGCTGACGCTTGGGCGCTGGTGACTGTGTCGCCCCCGCTCGGAGCGCCCGCCGACGAGGAGCCGCCGGCGAGTCTCGACGTCGCGGCTGCGCACGTCGCGGAGGCGCTTGCGGGAACGACCGGCAACGCGTCGACACCGACCGCCGAATGGTGGACGACGAGTTGCGACGACGTGGAGGCAGCCTTGGATCTCACGACCCTGCTCGGGGTCGACGAGTACGAATTCGGGTTTCCCGCCGACGGTGGCGAAGACGTCGACACCGAAATCAACCGGGCATCGGGCTCACTCATCGGCACCTGCCACTGGTACGGATACGCAGGCGACGACGCCCGTGCCGTGCAGCTCTGGGCCTACCCCGGAGCGGCGACGCAACTGGAGTCCTTCATCGAGGGCCGTGACGTCGCGCCCGTGAGCATCGAAGGTGCCGAGGAGGCGCTGACGTTCCCCGGAGACGGCTACTTGGATCTCGCCATCTCAGACGGCGTGAACGTCGTGTTCGTCGACGCGCACGATGTCGCGGTCGACGTCGACGTGGTCGGGAACGCGGTCCTCGCAGCGCTCGCCGGCTGACCCACCGACCTTGCCCATGCCACACTCAAGGCATGGGCAAGGTCTTCGACGGCATCGATGCATCACTGCGTGAGTGGATTGCGGCGCAGCACCTGTTCTTCGTCGCGACGGCACCGCTGTCGGGCGACGGGCGGGTCAATGTCTCGCCGCGCGGACTCGACAGCCTCAGCATCCTCGACGACCACACCGTCGCGTGGCTCGATCTGACCGGCAGTGGGGCCGAGACGATCGCGCACCTGCGCGAGAACGGCCGCATCACCCTCATGTTCTGTTCGTTCGACGCACGGCCGCGCATCGTGCGGCTCCACGGCCGCGGCCGCGTCGTGCTGCCCGGTGAGGCGCTGTTCGCCGTGGTGGATGCCGAGCACCCTGGTCACGTCGGGGCGCGGGCTGTGATCGTCGTCGACGTCGACCGGGTGTCGGATTCGTGCGGGTGGGGTGTGCCGCAGATGGACTTCGTCGCCGACCGCGACATCATGCGCCCGTGGGCAGAGAAGAAGGGCCCGGACGGCCTCGAGCAGTACCGTGCCGAGAAGAACGCCGTCTCGCTCGACGGGCTGCCCGCCCTCTGACAGCGGCGGGATCGCGCGGGTCTAAGCTGGATCTTCGTGGTCACACGTCTGTCGAACTTCTTCCTCCGCACCCTCCGCGAAGACCCCGCCGATGCCGAGGTCACGAGCCACAAGCTGCTCGTGCGCGCCGGCTACATCCGTCGCGCGGCCCCAGGCATCTTCACGTGGCTTCCGCTGGGTCTGAGAGTCAAGGCGAAGATCGAGGGCATCATCCGCGAGGAGATGGCCGCGGCGGGTGCGTTCGAGGTGCACTTCCCGGCGCTGCTGCCCCGCGACCCGTACGAGCAGTCGGGCCGGTGGACTTCGTACGGCGACGGCATCTTCCGCCTGCAGGACCGCAAGGGAGCCGACTACCTGCTCGCCCCGACGCACGAGGAGATGTTCACGCTCCTGGTGAAGGATCTCTACTCGTCTTACAAGGACCTGCCGCTGTCGATCTACCAGATCCAGGACAAGTACCGCGACGAGGCGCGCCCCCGCGCCGGGCTCCTGCGCGGCCGCGAGTTCACGATGAAGGACGCCTACTCGTTCGATTACACCGACGAGGGGCAGGACGCCTCCTATATGAGTCAGCGTGATGCATACGAGCGCATCTTCCAGCGGCTCGGTCTCGAGTACGTCATCGTTGCGGCAGACAACGGCCTCATGGGCGGTGCGCGCAGCGAGGAGTTCCTGCACCCCATCGCCGTCGGCGAAGACACGTTCGTCCGGTCCGCGGGTGGCTATGCCGCGAACGTCGAGGCGTTCACGACCATCGCCCCCGATCCCGTGCCCTTCGATGCTGCGGGCGCCCCGGTCGTCTTCGACTCGCCGAACACCCCGACCATCGAGACGCTGGTCGCCCACTCCAACGCGCACTTGGAGGGGGAGTACACCGCGGCCGACACGCTCAAGAACGTGGTCCTGGCGCTGACGCACGCCGACGGCACGCGTGAGCTCGTCGTCGTGGGTCTGCCGGGCGACCGTGAGGTCGACGACAAGCGCGCCGAGGTCGCGTTCGCACCGGCTGCGGTCGAGGCCGCGACGCCCGAGGACTTCGAGCGTCACCCGCTGCTCGTGAAGGGCTACATCGGTCCGTGGTCGCCCGAAGGGGCCGTCCTCGGCGAAGAATCGGCCACCGGCATCCGTTACCTGCTCGACCCGCGCGTCGTCGACGGGTCGAGTTGGATCACCGGCGCGAACATCGATCAGCAGCACGCGCACTCCGTGGTCGCAGGCCGCGACTTCTTCGGCGACGGGTTCGTCGAGATCGCGAACGTGCGCGAAGGCGACCCCGCACCGGACGGATCGGGGCCCGTCGAACTCGCGCGTGGCATGGAGATCGGACACGTGTTCCAGCTCGGTCGCTTTTTCGCCGAGACCCTCGGCCTCAAGGTGCTCGACGAGAACGGCAAGCTCGTCACCGTCACAATGGGTTCGTACGGCATCGGCGTCACCCGCATCCTCGCGATCCTCGCCGAGCTCAACAACGACGACAAGGGCCTCGTCTGGCCCGCTGCGATCGCGCCGTTCGACGTGCAGGTCGTCGCCACCGGCCGGGATGCGGCCGCATTCGAACTCGCCGAGCAGGTCTCGGCGCAGCTCGAGACGGCCGGACTCGACGTGCTCCTCGACGACCGCGCGAAGGTGTCGCCCGGCGTGAAGTTCGGCGATGCCGAGTTGATCGGTGTGCCGCAGATCGTCATCGTGGGTCGCGGCGCGGCCGACGGTCAGGTCGAGCTGTGGGATCGCCGCACGGGCGAGCGTCAGGTGGTACCGGCCGCCGAGGCCGTGGCCGCGCTCTCGACCCGCTGACCGGATGCCGCGTGTTCACCGCGCGGCCACCGCACGTCATCGTGACGTGACAGGCTGAGGGCATGGCACCAGGTTCCACCGCGTCCATCCCGCCCGAAGTCACGGATGCGCTCCGCACCGTGATCGCCGAAGCCGGCATCACGCACGACCAAGACCTCATCGCGCGCATCCTCGCCACCGGCGTCGGGCTGGGGCTCGATGACTCCGATCGGCTCGACCTCAAGATCACCTCTGCTGCGCTCACCGAGATGCGGGCGGCGTTCCAGCTGTTCGCGCCGTTCCGCGGTGTGCCGAAGGTGACCGTGTTCGGTTCGGCCCGCACGAAGCCCGAGTCGATGCTGTACCGACAGGCATCCGGGGTCGCACAGGCGCTGGCGGAGCGCGGGTGGATGGTCGTCACGGGGGCGGGGCCCGGCATCATGCAGGCCGCCGCCGAGGGTGCTGGGCCGGAGCGATCACTCGGGGTCTCCATTCGGCTGCCGTTCGAAGAGAAGCCCAACGCCGTGATCGCGGCATCCGCGAACAACGTCGCGATGAAGTACTTCTTCACCCGCAAGCTCATGCTCGTGAAGGAGTCGCACGGGTTCGTGTGCGTGCCCGGCGGTTTCGGCACGCTGGACGAGATGTTCGAGCTGCTCACGCTGCAGCAGACGGGGAAGGCGGAGCCGGTGCCGATCGTGCTGCTCGACGAGCCCGGCGGCACGTTCTGGGCAGGACTGCAGCACTACATCGACGAGCACCTGATTCCCGCGGGCGTCATCTCGCCCGACGACTTCGACCGTGTCCTCGTCACCGACTCGGTGGATGCCGCGGCCGAGGCGATCACGGGGTTCTGGCGCAACTACGACTCGTTGCGCTGGGTCGGTTCGCACCTCGTGCTTCGCCTTCGCGCCGAGCCGACCGACGATGAGGTCGACGACCTCAACGAGCGGTTCGGTGGGCTGCTGCGCGCCGGGCGCATCGAGAAGCGCGATGCCATGCGCCCTGAGCGCGAGGACGACGACAAGGTCGACTTGCCGCGGCTCGTGCTCGACCTCGACCAGTTCCAGGTCGGTGACCTGTACCGGCTCATCGGCGCGATCAACGCGCTGGGGTCGGCGCCGGGAGGGCGCGCGCACGCGAAGTGAGCGGCGCGTCACAGATCGGCGTAGCGCGACCGAATCGCGGTGAAGACGCCGTAGGCGATGAGTCCGACGCCGACCAGTGCTGCCAGGAAGGGGCCGAACGGCATCTGGATGAGTCCGTCGACGGCGCCGTCGAGGCCGCCCGCGGCATCCGCGTCGCCCTTGACCGCTGCCACCACGAGCAGCACGCCGACGATCCCGAGTGCCGCGCCCTTGCCGATGTACCCCGCGATGCCGAGCACATCGACGACGCGGCCGATGCCCGACCGTGGGAGTGTCATCTTCTTCCGGTAGGTGCGCAGCATTCCCGCCACGGCGAATCCGATCCCGGCCCCGACGAAACCCACACCGACGGCGGCCAGGACGAACACGCCGCCTGGAATCTGCAGCACGCCGCGGCTGGTGTCCTCTGCCGTGCGGTCGGCGTTCGGCCGCGCACCGAGGCCGACCGCCGCCGACACGACACCCAGGGCCACGAACACGGCCGCCTGCCCCCACGCCGAGGCGCGGGCGCCCCAGTCGGAGAGGTCGCCGCCGCGCACCAGGATGCCTTCGGCCACGCGCCACAGGGCAAGGGCGATGAGCGCGGCCGCGATGACCCACAGCACGACGAAGCCGAGCGGGGCGGTCGCGATCGCCCGGAACGCGCCGGACTGGTCGGCATCGCCGCGGGCGCCGAACGCGACGGCGAGCACGATCGCGCCGAGCAGCACGTGCACGACGCCGTTCGCGGCGAAGCCGGCGCGGGCAAGCGCACGGAAGGCGGGTTTCGACGTCGCCTCTCGCGCGACCTGCGTGGCGGGGTCGCTCATGTCGCTCCGATCAGTTCGTCGGTCGGTCGTGGTGCAGGTGGTCGCGGTGCTTGTCGGCCTGGTGCGCCTTCGTGACGATGTCGAGCGGGCCCGTCACCGTCAGTTCATCCTCCCAGCACTCGATGCCCGATACCCCGGGAAGCCGGTCGCGGGTGAACACCGGGTCGCGACCGGCTCGTCGCTGCGCCGTGTAGTCCTTCAACAGGCGGAAGGCGATGCCGGAGAGCAGCCCGATGGCGATCAGGTTGATGAGCGCCATGACGCCCATGATGCCGTCGGCGAAGTTCCAGACGAGGTCTGCCGACGCGATCGCGCCGACGAACACCGCGACAATCACGAGCAGGCGATACCCCGTGAGCACGGCGGGGCTGCGGGTGATGAACTCGATGTTCGATTCGCCGTAGTAGTAGTTGCCGAGGATCGACGAGAATGCGAGCAAGAAGATGATGATGCTCAGCGCGATGCTCGACCAGTCGCCGAGGGTGCTCGTGAGGGCGCCCTGGGTGAGGTCGATGCCCTTCTCGGCGTTGGCGAGATCCGGCACAGACACCAGGATGATGAACGCGGTGATCGAGCACACCAGGAACGTGTCGAAGTAGACCCCGAGCGTCTGCACGAGCCCCTGCTTGACGGGGTGGGTGACGGCGGCGCTCGCGCCGGCGTTGGGCGCCGATCCGAGACCCGCCTCGTTCGAGAACATGCCGCGCTTCACGCCGGTGAGCACGATGTAGCCGAAGGCGGCGCCCACCACCTCGTTGAAGCCGAACGCCTGCGTGAAGATCTGGCCGAAGACCTCGGGAAGCCGGTCGATGTGCAGTGCCACCACGATGAGACCGAGGAAGAGGTATGCCAGTGCCATGAGCGGCACGAGCAACTGCGTGACCGACGCGATCCGGCGCACGCCGCCGAACACGACGAGTGCGGTCAGCAGGGCGATCACGCCGCCGATGACCCATGCGAGCCAGACCGGCGCTTCACCCACCGTTGCGCCGATGGTGCCCGCGATCGTGTTGGCCTGCAACGAGCTGAATGCGAACGGGAAGCACACGATCAGCACGATGGCGAAGACGATGCCCATCCACCGCGCGCCGAGGCCTCGCTCCATGTAGTAGGCGGGGCCGCCCCGGAAGCTGTCCTTCTCGCGGGTCTTGAACAGCTGCGCCAGCGACGATTCGATGAAGCTCGACGCGCCGCCGACGAACGCCATCAGCCACATCCAGAACACCGCTCCCGGGCCGCCGACGGCGATCGCGGTGCCGACCCCGGCGATGTTGCCGACGCCCACGCGGGATGCCGCCGAGATCGTGAACGCCTGGAATGCCGAGACGGACTGCGGCTCACCGGACTCGGTGCGGGGCGTCTTGTCGGTGAGGGTGCGGAACATCTCGGGAATGAGGCGGAACTGCACCACCCCCGACCGCACCGTGAAGTACAGGCCGAGCAGCACGACGACGGGCAGCACTGCCCACGTCCACAGCTGTTCGCCGGCCCAGAGCACTGCGTCGTTGACCTGATCCATCGCAACAGTATGGCGATGCGTGCCCGTGCAGACCAGGCCGGGGCGGTGCCCGGCGGCATCAGGTAACGTTGTGTGGATGCCGGAGCGTGATTTTCGGCGGAGAAGTGAAAAGGGAGGACACCGTGGACATCGATCTCGGACTGCTGCGGACGGTCGAGCGTGAGAAGGAGATCCCCTTCGACGAACTCGTGCGGATCATCGAACAGGCGATCCTCACCGCATACGCGAAGCACACGTCCCCCGACGGCGAGCTCCCTGAGGGTGCGAGAGCGCAGCTCGACCGCAAGACCGGTCACGTCGCCGTGTACATGCCGTTGCGCGACGAAGAGGGCGTCGTGATCGGCGAGGAGGAGAGCACGCCCGACGACTTCGGTCGCATCGCCGCGTTCGCCGCGAAGCAAGTCATCAGCCAGCGCCTCCGCGACATCGCCGATGACGCGGTGCTGGGAGAGTTCCGTGGCAAGGAGGGCGACATCGTCGCCGGTGTCGTGCAGCAGGGCCCGAACCCGCGCATGGTGCATGTCGACCTCGGCACTGTCGAAGCGATGCTTCCTCCCGAGGAACAGGTGCCGGGGGAGGAGTACCCCCATGGTTCGCGGCTGCGCGTCTACGTCACGTCGGTCTCGAAGGGCACGAAGGGGCCGTCGATCACCGTCTCGCGCACCCACCCGGGCCTGGTCCGCAAGCTGTTCGCCCTCGAGGTGCCCGAGATCGCGAACGGGCTCGTCGAGATCGTTTCGCTCGCGCGCGAGGCCGGACACCGCACCAAGATCGCCGTGAAGGCGAACGACCCGTCGATCAACGCGAAGGGTGCCTGCATCGGCGAGCTCGGCCGCCGCGTGCGCGCCGTGACCGAAGAGCTCGGCGGCGAGAAGATCGACATCGTCGACCACGACCCCGAGCTCGCGAAGTTCGTCGCCAACGCGCTGTCGCCCGCGAAGGTGACCTCCAGCTTCGTGCTCGACGCGGCCAATAAGGCCGTGCGGGCGCTCGTCCCCGACTATCAGCTGTCGCTGGCCATCGGCAAGGAAGGCCAAAACGCGCGTCTGGCGGCCAAACTGACCGGCGCCAAGATCGACATCCAGCCGGACTCGATCTTGGAAGACGCGTGACGGGGTAGGATGGAACCTGTTCGTACGTGCGTGGGATGCCGCGCGCGTGCCCCGCGGCCCTCACTTCTGAGAGTCGTCGCCCACGATGGAGTCCTCGTCCCAGACGAGCGCGCCGTCCTGCCGGGCAGGGGTGCGTGGGTGCATGACACGGAATCGTGCGTGGATGCCGCCATCCGGCGCCGCGCCTTCGGACGAGCACTGCGTGTGTCGGGACCCCTGAGTGATCAGGCCCTGGTCACGCGGACCAACACAGAACACCACCAGCGAAACGGCTGAACGGCTATGGACACAAAGTGAACGGCTCGAAATGAGACCCGTCCGCAAGTAACGGTCCGCCCTGTCCGGGGTGGACCCCAGACAGGAGAATTGTGGCAAAACCACGCGTGCACGAGATCGCTTCCGAGCTCGGCGTCGACAGCAAGGTCGCCCTCGCGAAGCTGAAGGAGCTCGGCGAATTCGTCAAGAGCCCCTCATCCACCATCGAGCCCCCCGTGGCTCGCAAGCTCCGTGCTGCCCTCGAGGCAGACGGAGCAGGCAAGGCTGACGCACCCGCGCCGGCCGCCGCTCCCGCCGCAGCGAAGCCCGCTGCCGCGAAGCCGGCCGCCAAGCCCGGCCCCGCCAAGCCTGCTGCTCCCGCAGCCGAGGCCGCACCGGCAGCCGAGGCGCCGGCACCGGCCCCCGCAGCCGAGGCGCCGGCCGCTCCGAGCGCGCCGAGCCCCGGCCCGGCCAAGCCGGCAGCTCCGGCAGCGCCCGCCCCGGGCGGCGCAGCACCGCAGGCGCCCCGCCCCGGTGGCGGAGCGCCGCGCCCCGGCAACAATCCCTTCGCGTCGTCGCAGGGCATGGGTCAGCGTCCCGCCGGCCCCCGCCCCGGCAACAATCCCTTCGCTTCGGCGCAGGGCATGGGCCAGCGCCCGACGCCCGGCAACATCCCGCGCCCGCAGGCCCCGCGTCCCGGCGCTCCGCGTCCCGGTTCCCCGCGCCCCGGCGGTGCAGGTCGTCCCGGTGGCGGCGGTCGTCCCGGCGCTCCCTTCCAGCAGCGTCCCGGCGGTCCCGGTCGTCCCGGCGGTGCCGGTGCGGGCGGTGGCGGTTTCGCCGGTCGTCCCGGTGGTGGCGGTGGTTTCGCCGGTCGTCCCGGTGGTGGCGGTGGCCGCGGTCGTGGCCCCGGCGGTGGTACCGCGGGTGCCTTCGGCAAGGGTGGCGGCAAGTCCAAGCAGCGCAAGTCGCGTCGGGCGAAGCGGCAAGAGTTCGAGATGCGGTCGGCGCCGGTCGTCGGCGGCGTCAACGTCCAGAAGGGCAACGGCGAGATCATCCGCCTGCGCCGTGGCGCGTCGATCGCGGACTTTGCAGACAAGCTCGAGGCGCTGCGCGGGTACACCGTGCAGCCCGGCACGCTCGTGACCATCCTGTTCAATCTGGGTGAGATGGCGACGGCGACCGAGTCTCTCGACGAGGCCACCTTCGAGGTGCTGGGCGAGGAGCTCGGCTACAAGATCCAGATGGTCTCGCCCGAGGACGAGGACAAGGAGCTCCTCGAGGGCTTCGGCCTCGACCTCGAGGCCGAGTTGGAGGCGGAGAACGAGGACGACCTCGAGATCCGTCCTCCGGTGGTGACCGTCATGGGTCACGTCGACCACGGTAAGACCAGGCTCCTCGACGCCATCCGCCAGACGAACGTCGTGGCAGGCGAGGCCGGTGGCATCACGCAGCACATCGGTGCGTACCAGGTCTGGACCGAGCACGACGAGATCGAGCGTGCGATCACCTTCATCGACACCCCGGGTCACGAGGCGTTCACCGCCATGCGTGCCCGTGGTGCGCAGGTGACCGACATCGCGATTCTCGTGGTGGCCGCCGACGACGGCATCATGCCCCAGACCGTGGAGGCCCTGAACCACGCCCAGGCGGCGAACGTGCCGATCGTGGTCGCGGTCAACAAGGTCGACAAGCCCGAGGCCAACCCCGCCAAGGTGCGCCAGCAGCTCACCGAGTACGGGCTGGTCGCCGAGGAGTACGGCGGCGACGTGCTGTTCGTCGACGTGTCGGCCCGTCAGGGCACCGGCATCCAGGACCTCCTCGACGCGGTCCTGCTGACCGCCGACGCCGGGCTGGACCTCACGGCCAACCCGAACAAGGCGGCCCGTGGTGTCGCGATCGAAGCCAAGCTCGACAAGGGCCGCGGTTCGGTCGCCACGGTGCTCATCCAGTCCGGAACGCTGCGCGTCGGCGACGCGATCGTCGCTGGCACCGCCTACGGTCGTGTGCGCGCCATGATCGACGAGAACGGCGACCCGGTCGAAGAGGCCTACCCGTCGCGTCCCGTGCAGGTGCAGGGTCTGAACTCGGTGCCCCGCGCCGGTGACACCTTCATCGTCACCGAAGAGGACCGCACCGCCCGCCAGATCGCCGAGAAGCGTGAGGCCGCAGAGCGCAACGCCCAGCTGGCCAAGGCCCGCAAGCGCATCTCGCTCGAAGACTTCACCCGTGCACTCGAAGAGGGCAAGGTCGAGTCGCTCAACCTCATCATCAAGGGTGACGTCTCGGGTGCCGTCGAGGCGCTCGAGGAGTCGCTGCTCAAGATCGAGGTCGACGACTCCGTGCAGCTGCGCATCATCCACCGCGGTGTGGGTGCGATCACCGAGAGCGACATCAACCTGGCCACGATCGACAACGCGATCGTGATCGGCTTCAACGTGCGCCCCGACACGAAGGCGCGCGAGCGCGCCGCCCGTGAAGGTGTGGACGTGCGCTTCTACTCCGTCATCTACAACGCGATCGACGACGTGGAGCAGTCGCTCACCGGCATGCTCAAGCCGGAGTACGAAGAGGTCCAGTCGGGTGTCGCCGAGATCCGCGAGGTGTTCCGCTCTTCGAAGTTCGGCAACATCGCCGGTGTCATCGTCCGCTCGGGCACGATCACGCGCAACGCGAAGGCGCGCGTCATCCGCGACGGCGTCGTCATCGCCGATGGTCTGGCCATCGAGTCGCTGCGCCGGTTCAAGGACGACGTCACCGAAGTCCGGACGGACTTCGAGGCGGGTATCGGCCTGGGCAAGTACAACGACATCCAGATCGGCGACGAGATCGAGACCACTGAGATGGTCGAGAAGCCGCGCGGCTGATCGAATCTGAACGAGGGGCGTCCGGCGAACCGCCGGCGCCCCTCGCTCTTCCGAGGAAGGAACGGACATGTCGAACGAACGGCAGGCACGCCTGGCTGACCGCATCCGCGTGCTCATCGCGGAGCGCATCGAGAAGGGGCTGCGCGACCCGCGGCTCGGTTTCGTGACGATCACCGACGTGCGGGTGACCGGCGACCTCCAGCATGCGTCGGTGTTCTATACCGTGTACGGCACCGACCAGGAGCGCGCCGATTCGGCGCTCGCGCTCAAGGCAGCCACCGGCATGCTGCGCAGCGAGGTCGGCAAGAAGCTCGGCGTGCGCCTGACGCCCAGCCTCGAGTTCATCCCCGACGGCATCCCCGAGAACGCCGGGCACATCGAAGACCTCCTCCGCGAAGCGCGCGAGCGCGACGCGTCGGTGGCAGGGCTGTCGGCGTCGGCGAACTACGCCGGCGAAGCCGACCCCTACCGCAAGCCGCGCGAAGACGAGGCCGACGAGGACTGACACTCGGACACAGGTGAAATCACCGGGACAGGACGATCCACGCTGGATCATCCTGTCCCGGTGACATTTCCTGTGTTGGTGATGCCGCTCAGCGCGGCAGTCGCAGCATTCCATCCGCCGCCTCGATGAGCCCGTCGACGACGAGCGAGTCGATCGCGCGGTCGCGCTGGACGGAGTCGTGCCAGTCGGCGATGACTGCGTCCGCGGGGACTTCGTGCCGTTTGGCTTCACGCAGCACCTTGAGCACGGCGCCGCGCGTCTGCCGGTCGCTGCCCTCGTACTTCGCCTGCCGGCGGCGCTCGTCGCCGGTGTCGGGGTAACCGGCGGCCCGCCATGCGCACTGCTTCGCGATCGGACACGCCTCGCACCGCGGCGCGCGCGAGGTGCACACGACGGCGCCGAGTTCCATCGCGGCGGCGTTGAGCGTCGCGGCATCCGCGCGGTCCGCGGGCAGGATCGCGGCCATCGCGTCGAGGTCGCGCTTGTGGGGTGGGCCGGGCTGCGACCTTCCATCGACCGCGCGCGCGAGCACACGTCGCGTGTTCGTGTCGACGACGGGATGCCGGTCTCCGTACGCGAAGACGGCCACGGCCCGCGCCGTGTAGTCGCCGATGCCGGTCAACGCCAGAAGCGCCTCGACATCGCGGGGCACGACGCCGTCGTGCCGATCGCGGATCTCGACCGCGGCCCGGTGCAGCCAGAGGGCCCGCCTCGGGTAGCCGAGATTCGCCCAGTGGCGCACGGCGTCGGCCGGGGGAGCGGATGCCAGGGCTGCCGGTGTCGGCCAGCGGCTGAGCCACGCATCAAGCAGCGGAATCACGCGTGCGACCTGTGTCTGCTGCAGCATGAACTCGCTCACCAGCACGCCCCACGCCCCGAACCCGGGTGCGCGCCACGGCAGGTCGCGCGCGTTGTCGCGGTACCACGCGATCAGCGGCGTGGCGAGGTCGGGCATCCGCCCAGCCTATGCGGCCACAGGTAGCCTGGCGTGATGTCGTCCTCGCTCGAATCTCGGCTTCAGGCGGCGATCCGCGAACGGTGCCCGGCAGGCCGAGTGCTGGTCGCGATCGATGGTGAGGACGGCGCGGGCAAGACCGTCCTTGCGGACCGACTCGCATCGCACCTCGTGACCGCAGGGGAGCCGGTGCTGCGTGCGAGCATCGACGGGTTCCACCGGCCTCGAGCCGAGCGCTACGCCCGCGGTCGCACGTCGCCCGAGGGGTTCTACCGCGATTCGTACGACCTCGACGCGTTCCGTCGCGAACTGATCGACCCGTTTCGTCGCGGAGCGCCAGTGCGGTCCGCGGTCTTCGACGTCCGCGCTGACGCGCCGGTGCGCACCACGCCACAGGCGACGCCTGTCGACTGCGTGCTGATCGTCGACGGCATCTTCCTCCACCGGCCCGAGCTGCGCGGCCTCTGGGACTGGTCGCTGTGGCTCGAGGTCGCCGCAACCGAGCGGTTTGCCCGCATGGCGGTTCGCGATGGCACCGATCCCGCCCCGACGCATCCCGGCAATCTCCGTTACTTCGTCGGTCAGCAGCTGTACCGGGCCCAGGTCGCCCCCGAAGGGCTCGCGGATGCCGTCGTCGACAACACCGATCACGCCCACCCCGTCGTCGTGCGCGGTTGCTGAGCGGCACGCCTAGGCTGGAAGGCATGCCTGCTCCCACCGGGATCCTGCTGGTCGACAAGCCCGGCGGCATCACGAGCCACGACGTCGTCGCGCGCACCCGACGCGCGCTGAACACCCGCAAGATCGGCCACGCGGGCACCCTCGACCCGATGGCGACGGGGCTGCTGGTGTTGGGCGTCGGCGGCGCGACGCGGCTGCTCACGTTCATCGTCGGGCTCGACAAGACGTACGAGGCGACGATCCGGCTCGGCGTCTCGACCGACTCCGACGACGCCGATGGTGAGGTGACCGCCGAGACGGATGCCGGTGATGTGACCGAAGGCGCGATCGTCGACGGCATCCGCGACCTGACCGGACCCATCTCACAGGTGCCGAGCACCGTGTCGGCGATCAAAGTCGGCGGCAAGCGCGCCTACGACCTCGCGAGGGCGGGGGAGGACGTGCAGTTGAAGGCGCGCGACGTCTCGGTGTCGCGCTTCGAGGTGCTCGAGATCCGTCGCGGCGACCGGGTGGTCGATCTGGATGTCGTCGTGGACTGCTCCAGCGGCACCTACATCCGCGCCCTCGCCCGCGACCTCGGGAGCGCCCTCGGCGTCGGCGGCCACCTCACCGCGCTCCGGCGCACCCGCATCGGCCCGTTCGACGTCGCCGACGCGGTGGCGGAGCTCGAACCTGGGATGCCGCTGCTCGGCGCGGCGGAGACTGCGGCATCCGTGCTCGGTCGCTTTGACGTGACCGCCGACGAGGCCCGCGACCTGCGCCACGGCAAGCGATTGATCGGTGCGGCGTTCCGTCTCGACGGAGCGTCTCCCGCGGCGATCGACCCCGACGGCCGTTTGGTCGGCATCGTGGGCCCGCGCGGTGCAGACGTGAAGAGCATCATGAACATGCCCGAGGAGGAATCCGCGTGATTCTGTGGTTCACCATCGCCCAGGTCACTGTGGCCGTCGCGGTCGGCCTGCTCTGCGTCGTGCTGGGCCTTGCCGGGCGCAGGCCGAGTGATCTCAGCGTCGGCGGCCTCGCGCTCGTGCTGCTCCTGCTCATCGCGCAGGTGGTCGTCGGGATCGTCGCGCCGCTCGTCGGCAACCCCGCCAGCGGCAGCCTGCTCGAATTCTGGACCTACCTGGTGTCGGCCGTGCTGCTGCCGCCCGCAGCCGTCGTGTGGGCGCTCGTCGAACGCAGCCGCTGGAGCACCGTCATCATGGGCGTCGCATCGCTCGCGGTTGCGGTCATGGTGTGGCGCATGTTCGTGATCTGGACCGTCCAGGCGGCGTGAGCAGATTCACCGCTTGGTGAGAAAGTCCGAGTGCACCCAGCCGGTCTTGCCTGCGTAGGTGACCTTGCGCCAGTCCCCACTCTTCTTCTTGATCGCGCCGACGCTGGAGCCCTTCGGAATGGTGAGAATCCGCTGCTTGCTCGTCGACGCGCCCGTTCGCAGGTTCAACGGGGCCGTCGTCTTGTAGGTGGGCGCCTTCGCCGCGGCCGCTGGTGTCGCCGCGGCCGCTGGTGTCGCCGTGGGCGTGGGCGTGGGCGTGGTTGTGGGTGTGGCCGGCTTGTGAGGCGTGACCAGTGAAATCGCGATCCAACCCGACCGCGATCCGACCTTCACCGGGATGAACCCGTCGGTGACCTTGCCCGGGACGTGCACCATCGCTGTACCCTTCGGGAGCAGCTTGATGATGTCATGCGCGGTCGAAGGTCCGGTGCGGAAGTTGACGCCACCGACCGTGTAGTACTTGCACGTCGCGGGTGCGGACTTCGCCCAGATTGACGTCGCAGCTCCCAGCAGGTCCACACCCTTGGCAGCGAGGAGCGTCGCGGCGTCTTCGGCGACCATGCCCTTCGACGTCTTGCGCCACACCTCGAGATGCAGATGGTTGCCCGTCGATGCGCCGCTGCTTCCAACCTCACTGATCCGTTGCCCGGCTTTGACCTTCTGCCCGACCTTCACGCGCGTCGTCGACTTCCACATGTGCATGTAGACCGATTCGTATTCGACCCCGTCGATCTTGTGACGCACTTTGATGTACCCCTCGCGGGATGAGGTGCCGTCGACCGTGGCGGTCACGACGCCTGCCGCGATGGCGTAGATCGGCGACCCGCCGCGCGTCGCCATGTCGACGCCACGGTGCACGGTCCCGCCGCCCTGCGTGGGGATGCAGCGCGGTCCGAAGAACGAAGAGACGTTGTAGGACTTCGCGACGAGCGGCAGTTTGAAGCTCGTGGCCGCAGGCACCGTCGGTGCGGGCGTCGGTGTCGAGGCCGCCGGGCGCGCGGTCGACGACGTCGGGGCGCCGGTGGTGGCCGTGGCGGGCGCGCTCACGCCGAGGATGAGCGCTGTTGTGGTGGCGCAGGCGAGCAAGATGGTGCGGATCGATCGCATGGTGCACTTCACAGGGTTGGGAGAGGGGTGCGTGGCGGACGCCAGCCTGTGAATATTGTCACTTCTTGGTGTGTCTGTCTACCGGCGAGGCGAAAGTGGTCTATGTGCCAGCTCGCGCAGGCCCCTGGATGGGTCGATGGACCGTCCAGGCGGCGTGATCGACGCGCCTAGGATGGACAGGTCATGGCTACGACCCGCCCCCGCATGACCGGCATTGGCCGCGTCCTCGTGATCGTCTACGCGATCATGGCGCTCGCCGCGACCGGCCGATCGTTCGTGCAGATCGTGCAGGAGTTCGACGCCGCGCCCGTCCCGTACACGCTGTCGGCTGCGGCCGCCCTCGTCTACATCCTCGCGACGGTCGCACTCGTGAAGTCTGGTTCGCGCACCTGGTACATCATCGCGTGGGTCGCGATCTGCTTCGAACTGGTCGGTGTGCTGGTCGTCGGCACACTGAGTCTCGTGCTGCCCGACCTCTTCGCCCACGACGCGACGGTCTGGTCGGGCTACGGCTATGGCTATGTGTGGGTGCCCCTCGTGCTGCCGTTCATCGGCCTGTGGTGGCTGGTCACGCACCGTGACGGTTCGCACGTCGTCGAAGAGGAGCCCGTCGAACAGGGGTCGAGCTGGTGATCGTCTTCCGTGAGCCGGCGGAGGTGCCCGTAGGGTTCGGCCCGAGCGTCGTCGCGATCGGCAAGTTCGACGGGGTGCACTCCGGGCACCGCGCGGTGATCGACCGTGCCCGGGTGGCCGCGACGGATGCCGGGGCGCGCGTGGTCGCCGTGACCTTCGACCGCAATCCGCTGAGCCTGCTGCGTCCCGAGCTGTGCCCTGAGCCGCTGGTCAGCCTCGAGCAGAAGCTCCGGCTGCTCGCCGGAGCCGGCGTCGACGCGACGCTCGTGCTGCGCTTCGACGAGGCGCTCGCGGGACTGAGTCCGCGGGAGTTCGTCGAGCACGTGCTGGTCGATGCGCTCGGCGTCGTCATGGTGCTCGTGGGCGATGATTTCCGCTTCGGCAAGGGCGGCGCCGGCAACCCCGACCTGCTCGTCGACCTCGGCGCCGAGTTCGGCTTCCGTGCCGCCGTCGTCGGCGACATCGAGGGCGGCGGACGGCGGGTTTCGTCGACGTGGGTGCGCGAAGCGCTCGCGGCGGGTGATGTCGAAGACGCGGCGCGTCTGCTGGGCCGGGCACACGAGGTGCGCGGTGAGGTCGTGCACGGCCTCAAGCGCGGCCGCGAGCTGGGTTATCCGACGGCGAATCTGTCCACTGAACTCGAGGGGTTCGTGCCGGCGGACGGCGTGTACGCGGGCTGGCTGCTCGACGAAGGAGTTGGCGCAGGGGCGCCGTCGCACGCGGTCACGCGCTACCCGGCAGCGATCTCGGTCGGCACGAATCCGACCTTCGACGATGTGCTGGCGCGCCAGGTCGAGGCCTACGTGCTCGACGAGCACGACCTCGATCTGTACGGCCACACCGTCCGTGTCCGGTTCACGCACCGGGTGCGGCCGATGATGGCGTTCGACGGCATCGAGACCCTCATCGCACAGATGGGCGACGACGTCGCGCGCGTGCGGTCGCTGCTGCGCTGACCGTCACCCTGCCCGAACCGCTGGTGTGGCGGGCGCCTGCACGTGGCATCCGAGGCGCTAGAGTCGCGCACAGGCGGCCGATCGCGAAGGCGCAGGCCGAGAGGGGGCGCGACGATGAGTGAACCGGTGAACCGGGCCAAGACTGTCAGGCGGGTCGTCGTCTGGGTGGTGGTCGTCTCGTTCGTGCTGGCGGCAGTGGCCGGCATCGCTGCGCTGCTCGGCGGTGGCATGGACGAGACCGTCTGGCGGATCCTCGGCACGACGGCCCTGTCGGGTGTCTTCAGCATCGCGGTGCTGTGCTGTGCCACGCTCCTCGAGCGCCGCACGAAGGTGTTCGGGGCAATCGGCATCGGCGTCTCCATCGTCACGCTCGTCCTGCTGCTCGGGCTCGTGTGGGAGCTGATCCCTTGGGACGACATCGTCACGAAGCTGGCCGTGACGGGATCGATCGCGACGGCCCACTTCGCCGTGGCATCGTTGCTGCTCCTGCTGGTCGACCGTCGCCGCACACCCGTGCGGGTGGCGCTCGTCACGACCTTGGCGCTGCTCGGCGTCACATTCCTCGTGGCGACGTTCGGCATCTGGAACGAGGATGCGTTCGGTGACGCGTACTGGCGGGTCCTCGGCATCGCGCTGATCCTCGCCGCCCTCGGCGTCGTGGTCGTGCCGGTCATGTCGCTGCTGCTGCGCGATGACGTCGCGGCCGCCGCTGCGGCACCCGTGGCGCCGGCAGACCCCACGATCGTGAGCGCACAGCTCGCCCAGCAGCTCACCGACGAGGCGCGTCGTCGCGGCATTTCGGTCGACGCGCTGGTGGCGCCCGTGTTCGCCGCACCCGGGCATCCCGACGCGCCGACGCAATAGGGAGCGCGAGGGTCGACACGGCGTCGGCCGCTTGCGAAGATCGATGGGTGGATGAGATCGCGGCGAGCCTGCTCGGGCTGATCCGTTCCGGCGCGGCGACCAGTCAGGCGCAGCTGGTGCGCTCGACGGGCCTTGCACGGGCGACCGTCGCGCGGCGACTGGATGCGCTCCAGTCGAGCGGGCTCGTCCGCGCCGACGCGTACGTCCGCGGCACCGGCGGGCGCCCTGCCGACCGTCTCGTGATCGATGGAGCCCGAAAATTCCTGCTCGGTGCCGACGTCGGCGGCAGTCACACGCGCGTCGCGATCGCCGACCTCCTCGGCACCCTGATCGAGGTCACCGATCACGACATCAACGTCAACGACGGACCGGATGCCGTGCTCGGCACCGTGCAGGCCGCATTCCTCGAACTGCTCGAGCGGCAGTCCGCGACGCCGGCTCGAGTGGCCGGAATCGCCGTCGGCATCCCCGGCCCGATCGAGCAGTCGACGGGGCGCGTCGTCAGCCCCCCGACCATGCGCGGTTGGGACGGGATCGACGTGCCTGCCGCGTTCACCGAACGTTTCGACGCACCGATCGTGGTCGACAAGGATGCCAACATCATCGCGATCGGTGAATACGCACACGTTCCGCCCGCCGTCCGCGACGTGCTCCTGTTGAAGGTCGGCATGGGAATCGGCGCCGGCATCATCGCCAACGGCGAGATCCTGCGCGGCGGACAGGGCGCTGCCGGCGACCTGGGGCATCTCCCACGGCCGGGTGGCGAGCGCTGCCGGTGCGGACAGTTCGGCTGCGCGGAGGCGACCGCGGGCGGGTGGGCCATTGCGCGGGTCCTCGAGAGGGACGGGGGCATGTCTGTTGCCACGAGCGCCGACATCGTCGCGCTCGCCCGCGACGGGCACCCGCTCGTGCTCGACCTGCTGCGCCGCGCAGGCCACCGGCTCGGCGACGTGCTGGCCGACGCCGTCGGCATGCTGAACCCGACGCTCGTGATCGTCGGCGGCAACCTCGCCCCCGCCAGCCCGGCACTGCTCGATGCCATCCGCGAGCGGGTCGCGGAGCGTTCGCATCCGCTCGCGACGAAGAATCTGCGCATCGAACTCGGTGCGCTCGGCGCCGAAGCCGGTCTCACCGGAGCCGTGAAACTGGCGGGCGATGCCGCGTTCGCCTGGCCGCATACGGCAGCACTCCTTCATAATGTCTAGAATTAGACCTTTCCCCGTCCGCCCCTCCCGATGAGCCGAAAGACGATGAACATGACGATCTCGTCCTCTCCGACGCGCGAGTTGAGCGTCACCGAACGCGCCGTCGAAATTCTGGGCGGCGCCCCAGACGACACCACGCTGCGCCGCTACCTGCACGGGCTGCCGGGCGTCGACGCGGTCGGCCTCGAACAGCGGGCGGCCGGCCTCGGAACCCGTTCGATCAAGACGACGTCGAAGGCGTGGGCCCTCGACCGCATCATCGAGCTGATGGACCTCACCACCCTCGAGGGCGCCGATACGCCCGGAAAGGTGCGCTCGCTGGTCGCCAAGGCGCTGCATCCCGACGCCTCCGACCCCACCTGTCCGCGCGTTGCGGCGGTCTGCGTCTACGGCGACATGGTGCCGTTCGCCGTCGAGGCCCTCGGCGGCATGCACGGCGACCCCGACGACGGCCTCGTGGGCGTCGCCGCCGTCGCGACCGCGTTCCCGAGCGGTCGGTCCTCGCTCGCCATCAAGCTCGCCGACACCGCCGAGGCCGTCGCGGCAGGCGCCGACGAAATCGACATGGTGATCGACCGTGGCGCCTTCCTCGCAGGCCGGTACGCGCTCGTGTTCGACCAGATCGTGCAGGTCAAAGAGGCCTGCCGCCGCGCCGACGGCTCGTACGCGTCGCTGAAGGTCATCCTCGAGACCGGTGAGCTGAACACCTACGACAACATCAAGCGCGCATCGTGGCTCGCGATCCTCGCCGGCGGCGACTTCATCAAGACCTCGACCGGCAAGGTGCAGCCTGCGGCGACCCTTCCCACAACGCTCCTCATGCTCGAGGTCGTGCGCGACTGGTACCGCGCGACGGGGCAGAAGATCGGTGTGAAACCCGCGGGCGGCATCCGCACGGCGAAGGATGCCATCAAGTACCTCGTCACCGTCGCCGAGACGGTCGGCGAGGAGTGGCTGCAGCCGCACCTGTTCCGCTACGGCGCATCGAGCCTGCTGAACGATGTGCTGCTGCAGCGTCAGAAGCTGCGCACCGGCCACTACACCGGCGTCGACTACGTGACGATCGACTGATCTGGATACGGAAAGAACACATGAGCTTCCTCGAATACGCTCCTGCCCCCGAATCACGGGCCATTCTGAACCTCCGTGACGAGTACGGACTGTTCATCGACGGCGAGTTCCGCGCCGGGTCCGGTGAGTCGTTCCTGACGATCTCGCCCGCCGATGAATCGACCATCGCGTCGGTCGCATCGGCGACCGAGGCCGATGTGGATGTCGCCGTGGGCGCAGCCCGCCGCGCCTTCGACAAGACGTGGTCGAAGATGAGCGGTCGCGATCGCGGCAAGTACCTCTTCCGCATCGCCCGTCTCGTGCAGGAACGCGCCCGCGAGCTCGCCGTTGCCGAGAGCCTCGACAACGGCAAGCCCATCAAGGAGAGCCGCGATGTCGACGTGCCGCTCGTCGCCGCCTGGTTCTTCTACTACGCCGGGTGGGCCGACAAGCTCGACCACGCCGGCCTCGGCGCGGCCCCCAAGCCGCTCGGCGTCGCGGGCCAGGTGATCCCGTGGAACTTCCCGCTGCTCATGCTCGCGTGGAAGATCGCACCGGCGCTCGCCGCGGGCAACACGGTCGTCATCAAGCCCGCCGAGACGACGCCCCTGTCGGCGCTCATCTTCGCCGAGATCCTGCAGCAGGCAGACCTGCCGCCGGGCGTCGTCAACATCATCACGGGCGCCGGAGCGACCGGCGCGGCGCTCGTGCGTCACCCCGACGTGAACAAGGTCGCCTTCACCGGGTCGACCCCCGTCGGCCGCGAGATCGCGAAGTCGGTCGCCGGCACCGACAAAAAGCTCACCCTCGAACTCGGCGGCAAGGCCGCGAACATCGTGTTCGAGGACGCGCCGATCGATCAGGCCATCGAGGGCATCGTCAACGGCATCTTCTTCAACCAGGGGCACGTCTGCTGCGCGGGCAGTCGTCTGCTCGTACAGGAGTCCGTGCACGACGAGGTCATCGACCGGCTCAAGGCCCGGCTGTCGACGCTGCGCCTGGGCGACCCCCTCGACAAGAACACCGACATCGGGGCGATCAACTCCGCCGAACAGATCCAGCGGATCACCGAGCTCAGCAAGATCGGCGAAGAAGAGGGCGCGGAGCGTTGGAGCGCGGACTGCGAGATTCCGAAGAACGGCTTCTGGTTCGCCCCCACGATCTTCACCGGCGTGCAGGCCAGCCACCGCATCGCCCGCGAAGAGGTCTTCGGTCCGGTGCTCTCGGTGCTCACGTTCCGCACGCCGGCCGAAGCGATCGAGAAGGCCAACAACACGCCCTACGGCCTGTCTGCGGGCATCTGGACCGACAAGGGCTCGCGCATCCTCGCCGTCGCCGACCGGCTGCGCGCGGGTGTCGTGTGGGCCAACACGTTCAACCGATTCGACCCGTCGAGCCCGTTCGGCGGTTACAAGGAATCCGGCTACGGCCGGGAGGGCGGCCGCCACGGCCTGCTCGCGTACCTGAAGGGAGCGTCGGCGTGAGCAAGCGACTGACCGTGCCGAAGACGTACAAGCTCTTCATCGGCGGGGCCTTCCCCCGCAGCGAGTCGGGGCGCACCTACGAAGTGCGTTCGACGTCAGGCGAGTTCCTCGCCAACGCTGCACTCGCGTCGCGCAAGGACGCCCGCGATGCCGTGACCGCCGCGCGCGCGGCGGGCAAGGGGTGGGCCGGCGCGACCGCGTACAACCGAGGTCAGGTGCTGTACCGCGTGGCCGAACTGCTCGAAGGGCGACGCGCGCAGTTCGTCGACGAGATCGTGCAGCAGACCGGCGCCACCGCGACGGCGGCGCGCGCTGAGGTCGACGAGGCCATCGACCGCTGGGTCTGGTACGCCGGATGGTGCGACAAGTACGGCCAGGTCGCCGGAAACGGCAACCCCGTCGCGGGCCCCTACTTCAACATCTCGGTGCCCGAGCCGACTGGCGTCGTCGCCGTCATCGCGCCGCAGGACACCGCGTTGCTCGGGCTGGTCTCTGCCATCGCGCCGGCACTGGTGACCGGCAACACGGTCGTGGTCGTCGCCGCGCAGCGCTTCCCGCTGTCGGCGATCAGCCTCGCCGAGGTGCTCGCGACCAGCGACGTGCCCGGGGGTGTGGTCAACGTGCTCACCGGTTCACCCGCAGAACTCGCACCGTGGCTCGCGTCCCACCCCGATGTGCACGCACTCGACCTGGTGGGCGCCGGCGACCTGGACTGGGTCGATCTGCAGATCGCTGCGGCTGAGACGCTCACGCGTGTGCTGCCGCCGGAGGGCGGTGACGATGCCGCGGCCCCGAGCCTGGCTCGCATCACGGCGTTCACCGAGACGAAAACGGTGTGGCATCCGAAGAGCATGGTCTGAACGCCGAGCGAAAAAAGGGTAACGAAAAGGTAACGCTGTGGCGTAGGGTGGGCTCGACGACGACGTCGAGCGAAGGACATACCCGATGCCCCGCACGCTCCGAGCCGAACGGCTCTCTGCGCTCTGGCTCGCGGCACTGGCCGTGGCGGCCGTCACGCTTGCGCTGCTGGCGGCGGTCCCGACGCGCGTGAGCGCGCACGAGTTGCTCGGTGAGGCGCGCGACCCCGGTGACCGCGCCCTCATCGCCAGCCATCGCGGCGGCGCGGCACTCGCGCCCGAGAACACGTTGCCCGCTGTCGAGGCGGCCCTGTCGGGTGGCTTCGACTATGTCGAGGTCGACGTGTCGCTCACCGCCGACGGTCATCCGGTGCTCTTCCACGATGCGACCGTCGATCGCACGACCGACGGCGCAGGCGCACTGGCCGAGCTCACGCTCGCCGAGGTGCAGCGGCTCGACGCGGGCGCGTCGCACGACGCCTCATTCCGTGGCACGCGAGTGCCGACTGCGGAGCAGTTCCTCGATCTGTTGGCACGCCGTGACGGTCGCGCGCTGCTCGACCTGAAGGGGGAGTGGGATGCCGCGGGCGCCGCCGCCCTCGTCGCGGCGATCGAGCATCGCGGACTCGAGCGCGCCGTCGCCGTCGCGTCCTTCGATGCCCGGGTGCTGGGGCTGTTCGGCGCGGCATCCGACGTCATCGCCCGGCTCGTGCTGCTCAAGCAGCTGCCCGCGGATGTCGTCGAGGCGGCCGTGCAGGTCGGCGCCCGCGGCATCATCGTGGATCGAAAAGCCCTCCTCGCACGACCCGAGGCGGTCGACGCGCTCCAGGCCGCGGGAATGCGCGTCATCGTGTTCACACTCAATTCCGATGACCAGTGGGGCGAGGTCACTGCCCTCGGCGTCGACGGGATCGTCACCGACGACCCGGTGCGGTTGGACTCCTGGCAGCAGACGCTCGCCGCCGAGTGATGGGATGCCGGGAATACCCCTAGGGGGTATCATGTTGCTATCCCTGAACTCGAAGGAGCAGCCATGAGCACCCAGACCTACACCGTCGAAGGCATGACCTGCGGGCACTGCGCCCAGGCCGTCGCGCGTGAGGTGAGCGCCGTCGACGGCATCACCGACGTCGCCGTCGACGTTTCGCAAGGGACCGTCACCGTCGCCGGCGCCGCATCCGACGAGGCCATCGCCGCTGCCGTCGCCGAAGCCGGCTACGCGTTCGCCGGTCGCGCCTGAGGCTGCCATGACAGACACCCGTGAAGCCGTCCTCGACATCGAGGGAATGACGTGCGCCAGCTGTGTCGCGCGCGTCGAGAAGCGGCTGCAGACCGTGGCCGGGGTGACGGCATCCGTCAATCTCGCCACCGAGTCGGCGCGGGTCGTCTTTCCCGAGGGCACCGACCCGGGTGCGCTCGTGAGCGCTGTGCGTGAAGCCGGATACGACGCGCGCGTGCGCCGCGAGCAGGCACCGGCCGCGCCGGAAGGTGACGCCGACGGCTCGCTGCGCACGCGGCTGTTCGTCTCGGCGGCACTCGCGGTGCCGGTCGTCGCACTCGGCATGGTGCCGGCCTGGCAGTTCCCCGGGTGGCAGTGGGTCTCGCTCGTCCTCACCGCACCGATCGTGCTGTGGGGTGGTTGGCCGTTCCACCGTGCGACCGTCGCGAACGCGCGTCACGGCGCCGCCACGATGGACACGCTCATCACCCTCGGCACGCTCGCCGCGTTCGGCTGGAGCGTCTGGGCACTGCTGTTCGGCACCGCGGGGCGCATCGGCCTCACGCACGATGTCGTCCTGTTCGGGCCCGTTCATGACGCCGGTGCGCTCGTCTACTTCGAAGTCGCGGCGGCCGTCACCGCGTTCCTCCTGTTGGGGCGGCACATCGAACACCGCTCGAAGCGGCGGGCGGGCGCTGCGCTGCACGCCCTGCTCGACATGGCGGCCAAGGACGTCGAGCGTGACGACGGTCGCCGGGTGCCGGTCGACCACCTCGTCGTCGGCGACCGCTTCGTCGTGCGGCCGGGCGAGAAGATCGCCACGGACGGCATTGTCGAAGGGGGGCGGGCAGCCGTTGACCAGAGCATGATGACGGGAGAGTCCGTCCCCGTCGACGTCGCCGTCGGCGACCCGGTCACCGGCGGAACCATCGCCGCAGACGGGCAGCTTCTCGTCCGGGCGACCGGCGTCGGGGCAGACACCCGCCTTGCGCACATGGCGCGGCTGGTCGAAGACGCCCAGACCGGCAAGAGCCGCGTGCAGAAGCTCGCCGACCGCATTTCGGCCGTCTTCGTGCCGATCGTCATCGCCTTGTCGGTGCTCACGCTCGCCGGGTGGCTTCTCGCCGGGCAGCCCGTCGCCACCGGGTTCACCGCCGCCGTCGCGGTGCTCATCATCGCCTGCCCCTGTGCACTCGGACTGGCGACGCCGATCGCGGTGCTCGTCGGCACCGGACGCGGCGCGCAGTTGGGCATCCTCGTCACCGGACCCGAGGCGCTCGAGAACGCCGACCGCATCGACACCGTCGTGCTCGACAAGACCGGCACCGTCACCGAGGGGCGCATGAGCGTCGCTGATGTGGTGCCGTTCGGCGACGCAGACCCGGTCGCCGTCGGGCGCATCGTCGCATCCCTCGAACACGGCTCAGAGCACCCCATCGCGCGTGCGCTCGCCGCCCTCGCCGACACGCGCAGCGACGTGGACCAGTTCACGGCGCACGCCGGGCGGGGAGTCACAGGCGTCGTCGACGGCCACGTCGCCTTTGTCGGGCGGGCGGGATTCGCGGCCGAGCACGCGACCCTCGATGCAGAGGTCACCGCGCGCATCGCTGGGTTCGAAGCCGACGGTGCGACCGCCGTCGTCGCCGGATGGGACGGCGAGGTGACGGCGGTGATCGCCGTCTCCGACACGGTGCGCGCCGACAGCGCCGACGTGGTGACCAGACTCCGCGGACTCGGACTCGACGTCGTCCTCCTCACCGGCGACAACGCCGGCGCAGCCGCGGCCGTGGCCGCCGAAGTCGGTATCGACCGCGTCGTCGCGGGCGTGCTGCCGGAGGGCAAGGTCGCCGAGATCGAGCGACTTCGCGCCGAAGGGCGCCGCGTCGCGATGGTCGGCGACGGTGTCAACGACGCCGCAGCGCTCGCGACCGCCGACCTCGGCATCGCGATGGGTGGCGGCACGGATGCCGCGATGCACGCCAGCGACATCACCGTCGCCGGCAGCGGACTGGCACCCGTCGCCACCGCGATCTCGCTCAGTCGCCGCACGATGCGCATCATCCGCGGCAACCTGTTCTGGGCCTTCGCCTACAACGTCGCGGCGCTCCCGCTCGCCGCTGCAGGCCTGCTCAACCCCATGCTCGCCGGTGCCGCGATGGCCTTCTCGAGCGTGTTCGTCGTGCTCAACAGCCTGCGACTGCGGCGCGCGGGCTGACACATCCCGCGCCGATCGGGGCGTGCGCGCTACACTGGTGACGAGGGATCCGTCGCTCCGACGTTGCAGCTCGCAGAAGCGAGTACCCGCAGCCGGCACCGACGAGCCTCACGCACTCCCGCTCGCGACGTCTGGGCGTCACGGGCACCGAACCGCCGATCGACCCGTCGATCCGGCCGCCGGGTCGACCCGGCCCACACGCTCAGGAGGAGCATGCCGACCACGGCACCCGCCGCGCCCGCCACTCGAGGCGCGTCCACATCATCGGCCCGCCGCCGCAAGGGCTCGTCTTCGCGCCGCGACGACGAGGCCCCCCTCATCCCGATCCTCGCCCGCAAAGTGCGCGAAGTCGAGGCGAAGGCGCAGCGCGGCAAGCTGGGCCCCACCAACCGCGTCAAGTTCCAGGTGATCGCCTTCCTCGTTCGCGAGGAGCGCGCCCGCGTCAAGGCCGACGGCGAGATCGCCGACGGCGCGCGCGTCGAGCTGCTCAAGCGCCTCGACGGTGTCGCGACGATCCTCGCGAAGACGGCTGCCCGCGACACGTCGCTCATCCAATTGCTCGAGGTCGACCAGGCCACGTCGCCGGTCGCCAAGCGCATGCGCCGTGACTGGCTGCTCGAATCCGGTGCCGAACTCCCCGAGGACGAACTCATCATCACCGACGTCAAGCCGGTGCAGGCGGCCGTCGTGCCCGCCGCGCTCGCTGAGCGACAGGTCGTGCCGCCGCAGATCGAGGCGCGGCGCGAGGCCAACCCGTTCCTCGCCCCCGATCTCGCGCTGCGCGCGCCGGTCGCCTCGCAGCGTCGGCGTCTCGACGGCTGGGAACTCATGGGCCCGCTGTACAAGTCGTTCGAGATCGGCGCCGGCGGGGGAGCGGCATCCATGGAGCTGCCGCCCGTTCCAGAGCTCGACCGTCTGTCGCCCAAGGGCCTCGACATCATGCCGCACCAGTCGCGGTTCCTCGAGGCCGTCCGTGAGGGGCACCGCAGCTTCCTGCTGGCAGACGAGCCGGGTCTGGGCAAGACGGCGCAGTCGGTGCTGGCGGCATCGGTCGCCGGCGCCTACCCGCTCCTGGCCGTTGTGCCGAACGTCGTCAAGATGAACTGGGCGCGCGAGGTCGAGCGGTGGACGCCGCAGCGCCGCGCCACCGTCATCCAGGGTGACGGCGCCACCGTCGACGCGTTCGCCGACGTGTTCATCGTCAACTACGAGGTGCTCGACCGGCACCTGTCGTGGCTGAGCACACTGGGCCTGAAGGGGCTCGTCGTCGACGAGGCGCACTTCATCAAGAACCTCACGTCGCAGCGTTCGCAGAACGTGCTGGCCCTCGCCGGCCGCATCCGCGAGCAGGTGCGCGACCCGCTCATGCTCGCCCTCACCGGCACCCCGCTGATCAATGACGTCGAAGACTTCGATGCGATCTGGCGCTTCCTCGGCTGGACCAACGGCGAGAAGCCCGGCCCGGTGCTGATGGAGAAGCTCGACGCCACCGGCCTCACCCCTGCCGACAAGGCCTTCTACCCCGAGGCGCGCGCAGCAGTCATCTCGCTCGGTATCGTCCGCCGCAAGAAGAAGGACGTCGCCGCTGACCTGCCCGACAAGCTCGTCGCCGATCTGCCGGTCGAGCTCGACGACGAATTCGGACGCTCGATCCGTGCCGCTGAGCGTGAGCTCGGCGAGCGCCTGGCGGCGAAGTACCGTCGCATCATCGAGGCGCGCGGCGATCGGGTCGTCTACGGCGAGGCCGATGAAGACATCGTGCGGCTGGTCGCCGAAGGCGAGCTGGAGGAGTCGCGGGCATCGGATGCAGGCGGCGAAAACGTCTTCACGATGGTCCGCCGCATCGGTCAGGCCAAGGCCGTGCTCGCGGCCGACTACGCCGTGCAGCTGCAGCGGTCTGTCGGCAAGGTGGTCTTCTTCGCCAAGCACATCGACGTCATGGACGCCGCCGAGGCGCACTTCGCCGCGGCGGGCCTGCGCACGGTGTCGCTGCGTGGCGATCAGTCGACGCCCGCCCGTCAGGAGGCGATCGACGCGTTCAACAACGACCCCGATGTCGCCGTTGCCGTGTGTTCGCTCACGGCGGCGGGTGTGGGTGTGAACATGCAGGCGGCCTCCAACGTCGTGCTTGCGGAGCTGTCGTGGACCGCCGCCGAGCAGACGCAGGCGATCGACCGCGTGCACCGCATCGGGCAGGACGAGCCGGTGACGGCGTGGCGCATCATCGCGGCGCACACGCTCGACACGAAGATCGCCGAGCTCATCGACTCGAAGGAGGGGCTTGCCGCCCGAGCCCTCGACGGCGCGGCCGTCGGGCCCGAGTCCGGTGAGTCGGTGCAACTGTCGGCGCTCAAGCACCTGCTGCGGCAGGCGCTCGGCGCTGCTTGATCCGTCACGTGTGGCACGCGGTGCTCGCACGGCGATAGTCTCTGTGCGAGGCAACGGCGCCGCGCTATCCACGAAACACCAAGGGATCCTCACCACATGAAGATCGGCATCCTCACGTCCGGCGGCGACTGCCCCGGCCTCAACGCGGTGATCCGCGGCGTCGTGCTCAAGGGCACCACCACGTACAACGTGGAGTTCGTCGGCATCCGCGACGGTTGGCGAGGCGTCGTCGACGGCGACTTCTTTCCGTTGACGCGCCACGAGGTGAAGGGGCTGTCGAAGGTCGGCGGCACGATCCTCGGCACGAGCCGCACGAACCCGTACGAGGGTCCCCGCGGCGGCGCCGAGAACATCTCGAAGACGCTGTACGGTCACCGCATCGACGGGATCATCGCGATCGGCGGCGAAGGCACGCTGGCTGCAGCCAACCGCCTCGCGAACGACGGCATCAACGTGCTGGGCGTTCCGAAGACGATCGACAACGACCTGCGTGCGACCGACTACTCGTTCGGGTTCGACACGGCCGTCAACATCGCGACCGACGCGATGGACCGGCTGCGCACCACCGGAGACTCGCACCAGCGCTGCATGGTGGCCGAGGTCATGGGCCGCCACGTCGGCTGGATCGCGCTGCACGCCGGTATCGCCGCCGGTGCCCACGTCATCTGCATCCCCGAGGTGCCGATGTCGATCGAGGAGATCGCCGCGCAGGTGCAGAAGGCGCACGACCGCGGCCGCGCGCCGCTCGTCGTCGTCTCTGAGGGCTTCACCCTCTCCGGCATGGACGAGGCCTACAGCGACAAGGGCCTCGACGCGTTCAACCGTCCGCGCCTCGGCGGCATCAGCGAGATCCTCGCGCCCGAGATCGAGCGCATCACCGGCATCGAGACCCGTTCGACCGTGCTCGGCCACATCCAGCGCGGCGGTTCGCCGTCGGCGTTCGACCGCGTGCTCGCGACCCGTCTGGGCCTGGCCGCGGCCGACGCCGTCGTCGAGGAGGCTTGGGGGCAGATGGTGTCGCTGCAGGGCACCGACATCGTCCGCGTCCCGTTCGCCGACGCCCTCGGCGAACTGCACACCGTGCCGCTCTACCGCTACGAAGAGGCCGCCGCGCTCTTCGGCTGACCCGCGGGGCCGCGCGCCGAGAACAGGAGAAATCCCTGGGACAGGACCAAATCTCGGCGATCGTCCTGCTTCGGGGATATCTCCTGTGTGCGTGAGACGCGCCGGCTCCTCCCCAACGGTGAGGTCAGCGGAGTTGTCCCCAGATCATGCCGCCGCCGGGCACAGCAGCGGCGCACCGCGGCACCGTGGTCGGCATGAGGTCGATCGGACAATTCAGCCTGTGGCTCGCTGAACAGGGCGGAGTCGCCCACACGACAGTGGCCCGAGAGTCAGGATTCACGACCCACGGGATTCGGTGCGCGGTGGCGACCGGTGCGGCCGAACGCGTTCGTCGATCGTGGCTGGTGAGCCCGGATTGCGATTGGTCGCTTCGGCGGGCGGCGCTCAGCGGCGGCCGGGTGACGTGCCTGACGCAGGCCGAGCGCGCGGGACTGTGGACGCCTGCGCACGATGCCCTCCATGTCGCCGTTCCGCCGACGGCGTCTCGAGTGGATGACGCCGGGCTCCGACTGCACTGGTCACGGGGACCGGCGCCTGTGGCCACCCCCATGCGCTCGAGGACCCGATCATCAACGTCCTCTTCCATGTCGCGCGGTGCGTACCGCTCGGTGACGCGCTCAGCGTCTGGGAATCCGCGATCCGCAAGCGGCTCATCGATCCGCAGGTGCTGTCACGTGTGCGGTGGCGAAGCGAACGTGCTCGGCGGATCGGAGACCTGGCATCCGAGCTGTCGGACTCCGGGTTGGAGACTCGCTTCGCGACACTCATGCGATCGATCGGCGTGGAGATCCGGCAGCAGGTGTGGCTCGACGATCATCCTGTCGACGCGCTCATCGGGCGCCACCTGGTGGCCCAGCTCGACGGGTTCGCGCATCACCAGGGAGCCGACCGCCGTCGCGATCTGCGCGCCGATGCGCGGCTGGCGCTGCGGGGGTACACCGTGTTGCGGTTCGACCTCCAACAGTTGCTGTTCGACCCCGAGTACGTCATCTCCACCATCGCTGCGGCAATGGCGCAGGGACTCCACCGCTGACGTCGCCTCAACAGGAGAAATCACGGAGACAGGAGCATGGGAGCCGAATTCGCCTGTTCCGGCGACTTCTCCTGTCTTCGGGAGACGCCGCGCCTCAGTCGGCCAGGCCCAACACGTCGAGCAGCCAGGCGAGTTCGAAGGCGCGCTGGCGCCAGGCGTTGTAACGGCCGCTGACACCGCCGTGGCCGGCCGCCATCTCGCACTTGAGCAGTGCGTCGGCGCCGACTTCGCGCAGGCGCGCGACCCATTTGGCGGGCTCGACGTACAGCACGCGGGTGTCGTTGAGTGAGGTCGACGCGAGGATGCGGGGGTACGTCACGCCTTCGCGTACGTTCTCGTACGGCGTGTACGACTTCATGTACGCGTACACCTCGGGGTCGTGCAGCGGGTCGCCCCACTCGTCCCACTCGATGACGGTCAGCGGCAGCGACGGGTCGAGGATCGTCGTCAGCGCATCGACGAACGGCACATCGGCGAGGATGCCGGCGAACAGCTCCGGTGCGAGGTTGGCCACCGCGCCCATCAGGAGGCCGCCGGCGGATCCGCCCTCGGCGACCAGGCGCTCGGGCACGGTCACCCCGGCATCGACGAGGTGACGGCCCGCGGCGACGAAGTCGGTGAAGGTGTTGCGCTTGGCGAGCAGCTTGCCGTCCTCGTACCACTGGCGGCCCATCTCGCCGCCGCCGCGCACGTGCGCCACGGCGAAGACGACGCCGCGGTCGAGCATCGACAGGCGTGCGACCGAGAAGCCGGGGTCGATCGAATGCTCATATGAGCCGTAGCCGTACAGGTGCACGGGGCGCGGCCCGTCGGCGGGGTCGCCGAACGAGCGCTTCCAGACGAGTGAGATCGGGATGCGGGTGCCGTCCTCGGCGGTGGCCCACAGGCGGCGCTGGTCGTAGTCGGCCGGGTCGTACCCACCGAGCACGGGCTGGCGCTTGCGCAGCAGCAGTTCGCCGCTGCCGATGACGTACTCGTACACGGTGCCCGGCGTCACGAACGAGCCGTACCCCAGTCGCAGCACCGGCGGCGCCCACTCGGGGTTGCCCGACGCGCCCGCCGAGTACAGCGGTTCGTCGAAATCGAGTTCATCGACGGCACCGCTGGCGTAGTCGAGCAGGCCGACGCGGGGGAGCCCTTCGCGCCGGTATGACACGACACCCCAGTCGCGGAACGCCGACATGTGCAGCAGCCGGCGACCCGGTTCGTGGCCCAGCACCACCTCGCGCGCGCCCGCAGGGTCGGATGCCGACACCCGCACGAGCTCGAAATCGAGCGCGTCGGCGTTGTGCAGCACATACAGCACGTCCTCGCCGTCGACCACGGCGTGGGTCACCGAATACTCGACGCCCTCGACGCGCGGCCACACCGACCGTGGTTCGGCGCGCAGGTCGTCGGCGGGCACCAGGAACTCCTCCGACGTGATCGACGAACCGGTCTCGATCACGAGGTAGCGTTCGCTTCGCGTGAAGCCGGCTCCCACCCAGTAGCGCTCGTCGGGCTCGTGGAACAACTGCTGCGCCGCGGCCGGGTCTGCACCAAGCTCGTGCAGCCACACGGTGTCGGGACGCCAGGCGTCGTCGACGGTCGTGTAGACGACGAAGCGGCCGTCGGGGGAGAGGGTCGCGCCGGAGAACGTGTCGGTGATGACGTCGGGCAGGTTCTCGCCCGTCGCGAGGTCGCGGACGCGCAGCGTGTAGCGCTCGTCGCCCTCGGTGTCGACGCCGTACAGCAGCAGCGCGCCGTCGGTCGAGACGTCGAAGGTGCCCAGCGAGAAGAACTCGTGCCCCTCGGCCTCGACGTTGTCGTCGAGCAGCACCTGCTCGCCCGGCACGTCGACGCCCGGGGTGAGCTGCGGCGGCGTCCAATCATCGGGGGATGCCAGGGGTGCACGGCAATGGATGCCGTACTGCCGTCCCTCGACGGTGCGGCTGTAGTACCACCATGACCCGTGCCGGGTGGGGACGGACAGGTCCGTCTCCTGGGTGCGGCCCTTGATCTCGTCGAAGATGCGACCGCGCAGTCCTTCGAGATGCGCGGTGCGCGCGTCGGTATACGCGTTCTCGGCGTCGAGGTGGGCGCGCACGCTCGCGGCATCCTTCTCGCGCAGCCATTCGTACGGATCGGCGAAGGTGTCGCCGTGGTGGGCACGGGGGGAGGGGCGGCGGTCGGCGACGGGTGCGGAGAGTTGCTCGGTCACAGGCTCAACGCTAACGCCCGCGCGCCGTCGTGCGGCGTGCTGGGCGATCGCAGATGCGGTTGGTTCCCTGTTCCCAGGAGGGTGTGACAGGATACATTCTGGTCCGGTTGCCGGACACTGAAACCACGGTGAACTCTTCGTTCGCACCGCCGATCATCATCGGCCATTTCCCCCTCAACACCCCGACGGAAAGCGACCTGTGGAAACAGCAGCCCTGATCGTCGTGCTGGTCATCGCACTGGCGCTGTTCTTCGATTTCACCAACGGCTTCCACGACACCGCGAACGCGATGGCGACGCCCATTGCGACCGGCGCGCTCAAGCCGAAGACCGCCGTGCTGCTGGCCGCCGTGCTCAATCTCGTCGGGGCGTTCCTGTCGACGGAGGTCGCCAAGACGATCTCCGGCGGCATGATCCGAGAAGATCAGCTCTCGAGCAGCATCTTTCCGGCCATCATCTTCGCCGGCCTCATCGGCGCGATCACGTGGAACATGCTCACGTGGCTGCTAGGGCTGCCGTCCAGCTCCTCGCACGCCCTGTTCGGCGGGCTGATCGGCGCGACGCTCGTCGGTGCCAGCGCGGCGGCGATCGACTTCGGCGTCGTGCTCACCAAGGTCGTCCTCCCGGCGCTGATCGCGCCGCTGACGGCGGGCATCATCGCCTTCACCGTCACGAAGCTCGCCTACGCGCTCACGCGTCGTTACGACGCCAAGCCGGACGGCCGCGACGGCTTCCGCTGGGGCCAGATCTTCACGTCGTCGCTCGTCGCGTTGGCGCACGGCACCAACGACGCGCAGAAGACGATGGGTGTCATCACCCTCGCCATGATCACCGTCGGCTGGCAGTCGGCAGCGCACCACGAGCCGCAGTTGTGGGTCATCATCGCGTGTGCCGTGACGATCGCGCTCGGCACCTACATGGGCGGCTGGCGCATCATCCGCACGCTCGGCAAGGGACTCACCGACGTCAAGCCGGCGCAGGGCTTCTCCGCCGAGGCATCGACCGCATCGACCATCCTCGCCTCCAGCGCGCTCGGCTTCGCGCTGTCGACGACGCAGGTCGCGTCGGGATCGGTCATCGGTTCGGGACTCGGGCGCCGCGGGTCGAAGGTGCGCTGGCGCACCGCCGGTCGCATCATGATCGGCTGGGTGCTCACGCTGCCCGCCGCAGGTGCCGTCGGTGCGCTCGCGGCGCTGGTGGTCGTGTGGCTCGGGCAGGTCGTCGGCGTGCTCATCGGCGCAGTCGCCGCGGTCGCGATCATCCTCGCGATCTTCCTCCGCTCACGGCGCAACGAGGTCAACCACGCCAACGCGATGAGCGAGGTCGCCGACTCGGGTCACGCCATCAAAGTCAAGCGCAACCCGCCGCCCACGCGACGCCAGCGTGTCGCGCTGCGCGAAGAGGCCAAGCGCAAGGCTGAGGCCGAGGCGCGTGAGCGCGCCGCACAGAAGAAGGCCGCGAAAGACGCCGCGCGTGCGGCCAAGGGAGGCGAGCGATGAACATCGAGATCAACTGGATCGCCTTCCTGCAGGTGTTCATCGCCGCCATGATCGGTGCCGTCGCGGTCGTGTCGTTCTACGCGATCGGGCTGCGTCTGCTCGTGCTCGCGGGTCGCTCGCCGGTCGTCGCACCGGCAGAGTTCACCGATGCGATCACGATCATCACTGAGAAGGAGGCCAAGCGGGCGGCGAAGGCCGCTGCCAAGGCCGCCAAGAAGAGCCCCCTCACCGACGGGCAGAAGCAGTTCGCCTTCGTCGGCGCGATCGCATCGTTCGCGGTCGCCGGGGGCGCGGTGCTTGTCGGCCTGCTGCTGATCGTCTTCAACCACTGACGCGGTCCACAGTCGAGGTCGGTACCGGGTCGTAGGCTGGCGACATGGATGCCGTGCAGTTCGGAGCGCACCCGCCCGCCGAGCGGGTGCTCGTGCATCTCAGCGACACCCACCTGCTCGCGGGCGATGCGCGGTTGGGTGACCGGTTCGATACCGTCGACGGACTCGAACGTGCACTCGAGGCGGTGCGGGCCACCGGCATCCGGCCCGACGCGATCGTCTTCACGGGCGACCTGACCGACCTGGGTGAGCCCGACGCGTACCGCGCGCTGCGCGAGCGTGTCGAGCCGTTCGCGGCGTCGCTCGGTGCACCCCTCGTGTGGGTGGCGGGCAATCACGACGAGCGCCCGGCGATGCGCGAAGGGCTGTTCGACGCCATCGGGTCGCAGGAGCCGATCACGGGGGTGTGGGATCTGCGGGGGCTTCGGCTGATCGCCCTCGATACGACCGTGCCGGGTTGGCATCACGGCGATCTCGACGACGACCAGCTCGACTGGCTGCGGGCGGAACTTGCCGAACCGGCGCCGTTGGGCACGCTCCTCGCGCTGCACCACCCGCCGCTGCCGAGCCACGTGCCGCTGTTCGACATCCTCGAACTGCGCGGTCAGGATCGCTTCGCGGCGGTGATCGCCGGCACCGACGTGCGCGGTATCCTCGCGGGGCACCTGCACTACGGCATGAGCGGCATGTTCGCGGGGGTGCCGGTGAGCGTCGCGGCGGCCACCTGTTACACGATGAACCTGCAGCGCCCCGCCAACCGGGTCAACGGCATGGATGCCGGGCAGTCGTTCCAGCTCGTGCACGTCTACCGCGACACGATCACCCATACGGTGGTGCCGGTGGCCTCGGCCGACACCGTCGAGTACTTCAGCGATGCGTGGACGGCGCGCATGGCGACCCTCACGCCCGAGGAGCGGTTGGAGCAGTTCTCGCGCAAGCGATGACACGCGCCACCGCGGCGTATCGAGCGTGCAGAACTATACGCCGTGTCCGGTCGGTGCGTCGCGCGACGTGGGTAGGCTCGAAGCATCCCTTCCTCGCTGTGACGACCCACAAGGACTGCACACATGGCTCTGGACGCGACGACGCGAACCGAATCCGACTCGCTGGGCTCGATGGAGATCCCGGCCGATGCCTACTGGGGCATCCACACCGCCCGAGCGCTCGAGAACTTTCCGATCTCGCGCAGACCTATCTCGGTGTACGCCGACCTGGTGCGTGGGCTCGCGATGGTCAAACAGGCCTCGGCCCGCGCGAACCGCGACATCGGCGTGCTCGACGCCGAGCGCGCCGACCTCATCGACCGCGCCGCGCAGCGGGTGATCGACGGCGAGTTCCACGACCAGTTCGTCGTCGGGGTCATCCAGGGCGGCGCCGGAACCTCGACGAACATGAACGCGAACGAGGTCATCACCAACATCGCGCTCGAACTCGCCGGCCGCGACAAGGGCGACTACGACTTCTTGTCGCCGATAGACCACACCAACCGAAGCCAGTCGACCAACGACGTGTACCCGACCGCGATCAAGGTCGGGCTCGCCCTCGACCTGCAGTCGCTGCTGGAGGAGCTCGATCTGCTCAAGCAGTCGTTCCTCGCCAAGGCGGTCGAGTTCCACGACGTCCTCAAGATCGGTCGCACGCAGCTGCAGGATGCCGTCCCGATGACGCTCGGGCAGGAGTTCCACGGATTCGCGACGACCCTCGCATACGACCACCAGCGGCTGAACGAGAACGCCTACCTGCTGTACGAGGTCAACATGGGCGCGACCGCGATCGGCACCGGCATCACGACACACCCGGCGTACGCACCCGCCGTCGTACGTCACCTGCGCGAGATCACCGGGCTCGACCTGGTCACGGCCGACGACCTGGTCGAAGCCACGAGCGACACCGGCTCGTTCATGTCGTTCTCGTCATCGCTCAAGCGCAACGCGATCAAGCTGTCGAAGATCTGCAACGACCTGCGCCTGCTCTCCAGCGGCCCGCAGGCCGGACTCGGTGAGATCAACCTGCCGGCCCGCCAAGCGGGTTCGTCGATCATGCCCGGCAAGGTGAACCCGGTCGTGCCCGAGGTCGTCAACCAGGTCGCATTCGCCGTCGCGGGCGCCGACCTCACCGTCACGATGGCCGTCGAGGGCGGGCAGCTGCAGCTCAACGCGTTCGAACCCGTCATCGCGCACTCGATCTTCCAGTCGATCACGTGGATGCGGCGCGCCATGCGCACGCTGCGGGTCAACTGCGTCGACGGCATCACCGCCAACCGTGAGCGCCTCGGTGCCATGGTGGGCTCCTCGGTCGGTGTCGTCACAGCGCTCACGCCGTACATCGGCTACGCGGCTTCGGCGGCGCTCGCGAAGACAGCGCTGCTGACCGGCCACAACATCGGCGACCTCGTCGTCGAGGCCGGCCTCATGTCGCGCGAAGAGGTCGACAAGCAGCTCTCGCCCGCTCGGCTGTCGGGCCTCGAAGCCATCACGCAGGCGATCCCGATCGTGCAGCCCGCCGAGAACGTCGTCGAGGCCGACCGCCTTTGACCGGGAGGGCCTCGGCTGGATAGCGTCGACGGTGGCCGATGTCCGGCCCCCTGTACGAGGAGACCACGAACATGACCGATCCGCAGAACTCGACGCCGTCGAACCAGCCGCCCGCCTATCAGGCCCCGGCCTACGCTTCCGCACCGCCCGCTTCGCCCGCCGCCGGTAGCGGCCCGATCCCCGGGCGCACGATGGGAATCGTCGCGTTCGTGCTGTCGTTCTTCGCGCAGCTGATCGGCCTCATCCTCGGCATCATCGCGCTCGTCCAGAGCCGCAAGGCCGGCCACAAGAACGGTTTCGCACTCGCCGCGATCATCATCAGCGTCGTGCTCGGCATCGTCGGCATCATCGTCGGCATCGTCGTGTTCTCGCTGTTCATGAACGCGTCGACGGACATCTACCAGCAGTACCTCGACAACTGCTCGACGGGCGGCTCCGGGTACATCGAGTACATGGGCGAGCAGATCCCGTGTGAGCAGGTGGATCAGGGCCAGCTCGACTGATCGGCGTTCCAATGCGGCGGATGTCCCCTCGGGGGCATCCGCCGTCGCCGTTTCAGCCGATGATGCGACAGCGGGTGGTGAGTTCGCCGATCCCGTCGACGCCGACGGTGACGGTCGATCGGTCCCGCAGGAAGATCTGCGGGTCGCGCGAGTAGCCTGCGCCGCCGGGGCTGCCGGTGGAGATGAGGGTGCCGGGCAGCAGTGTCGCCGACTGCGACAAGTGGGAGACGAGTGTCGGCACCGAGCGGATCATCTGCCCCGTGCTGCCGTCCTGCACGGTCTGACCGTCGACCACCGCCCAGATATGCAGGTCCTGCGGATCGGCGATCTCGTCGGCGGTCACGACGAAGGGGCCGTTCGGAGTGAATCCGTCGAACGACTTGCACCGTGACCACTGCGCTTCCGAGAACTGGATGTCACGGGCCGTGATGTCGTTGACGACGGTGTAGCCCCACACGTGCGCCAGCGCGTCGTCGGGGGAGACGTCTTTCGCGGCGCTGCCGATGACGACGCCCAGTTCGGCTTCGTAGTCGACCGACTCGCTCAGGGTCCGTGGCCAGGTCGTGGTCTGCCCGTGCCCGCTGAGCGAGTTCGGCCACAGCACGAAGACCGTCGGGGCGGTGTCGGCTTTGAGGCCGAGTTCGCTGGAGTGGGCCGCGTAGTTCAGGCCGATGGCGAGGACGATGGGCGGCGTATCCACCGCCGCCGCGAACGCGAGCCCGTCGATCGGGTGCCCCGCTGGGGCATGCTCGGCGGACTGCCGAACCCGGTCGAGTGCCTCGTCGCCGCCGTCGATCAGCTGCTGGAGGCGTGTGGGTGCGCCGTCCCACAGCGAACCCACCGCGACGGCGTGTCCATCGCGGACGAGGACGAGCTGCGGTGCCGCCTCTCCGGGCAGGGTGACGTGGGCGAAGCGCATCCTTCCAGGCTACCGGCGCGCGGAGAAGTGGCGCGCGAGGTGACACGGTTCGCGCTCCGTGTGCGCCCCTAGGCTGGGGCCGTGACCTTCCCTTCGCCGCTGGCCCAGGAGCCGCACGGCGCTCCCGCTTCCATCGTCCCGCCGCCCGCACCAGCCGCGCCGGCCCTGCCGGTGCCGACGCGAAAGGGCCGCTCGACACCCATCTGGGTGTTCGCGGTGCTCATCGTGCTTCTCATCGGGCTCGTGGCATACCTGCTGACCTTCCTCGGAGCGGCCGCCTCAACCATCGGGATGGTCCTCGCGCTGCTGCCGCTGACGGGGGTTCTGCTGGCCGTTCGCCTCGTCGACCGATGGGAGCCCGAGCCCCGCTCGCTCGTGATCTTCGCGATCGCATGGGGTGCCATCGTGTCGGTGGGCATCGCACTCGGCGTCGACATCGGACTCGTCGCGCTGTTCGGTCGCGACGACTCGACCTTCGGCGAAGCGCTGTCGTCAGTCGTGCAGGCTCCCGTGGTCGAGGAGTTCGCGAAGGGACTCGGCGTCTTCCTCATCTTCGCCGTCGCGCGACGCGCGTTCGACGGCCCTGTCGACGGTGTCGTCTACGGCGCGCTCGTGGGTGCCGGGTTCGCGTTCACCGAGAACATCCTCTACTTCGCGACGAGCCTCATCGACGAGGGTGTCGACGGAACGACGATCACGTTCTTCCTGCGCGGCATCCTCTCGCCGTTCGCCCACGTCATGTTCACGGCCGTGACGGGGTACGCGCTCGGCCGCGCCGCACGGTCCGGGCGGGGCGCGGCGGCGGCGCTCGGCCCCGGGCTGCTCGGCCTGGTCGGCGCCATCGCGCTGCACGCACTGTGGAACGGGTCGGCGATGTTCGGCGACTTCTTCGAGCTGTACGTGACGCTGCAGGTGCCGTTGTTCATCGGGTTCATCGTCGGGGTCGTGCTGCTGCGACGGGAGGAGTCCCGGCTCACGCGCGAACGACTGGGGGAGTATGCAGCCGCCGGCTGGTTCGCCCCGCAGGAGGTCGACATGCTCGCGACGTCGTGGGGGCGCCGAGCGGGGATCGCGTGGGCCAGGACGCTTCCCGGTGATCGAGTCCGACACATGAAGGACTTCATCGCGGATTCGACTGCGCTCGCCGCGGCGCGCCAACGGGCGCTGACGGGGCGGGATCCGCACGCGGCCGAAGACGAGAAGGTCTTCCTCGCTCGGGCGGGTGCCGCGCGGGTCGCGCTGCTGTCCCGCTGACAAGACTCAGCGCCCGGTGCTGCGGCGATGCCTGCATGACTCCCGGGCGCTGAGTTGGCCTTGACCCATTGTCGAGGCGGGCGCTCGGCCGTGTCAAGAGGGTCCGCACGCGGTCATGAGGTGCTTGGATGGAGTCATGACTGATGAGCGCACCAAGCCCGAGTTCGACGCCCCGTCCGGCCCGGCCCCGCAGGAGCTCGTCACCCGCGACATCATCGTGGGCGACGGCGACGAGGCGAAGCCGGGCGACACCGTCACCGTCCACTACGCCGGCGTCGAGTACGACTCCGGCGAGGAGTTCGACTCGTCGTGGGGACGCGGCGAGTCGATCCAGTTCCCGCTGCGCGGCCTGATCCAGGGCTGGCAGGACGGCATCCCCGGCATGAAGGTCGGCGGACGGCGCGAGCTGGTCATTCCGCCGCACCTGGCGTACGGCCCCGCGGGCGGTCACTTCCTGGGCGGAAAGACCCTGATCTTCATCATCGACCTGCTCAAGGTCGGCTGACCGGATCGGCTGAACCGAGCAGCGAGAGGGCGGGTGGCATGACCACCCGCCCTCTTCTGCGCACGAATTTCGTATTCACGGGAATAGATCCGATCGCGAGTGGTTGCACCCTGCAGACCATTCACCAACGGAAGGCCCCTCATGACGACCACCGCGATCGATATCCCCGGCTACAAGGCGGGCACCTGGGTGCTCGACCCCTCGCACAGCGAGGTCACCTTCAGCGTCCGCCACATGATGATCTCGAAGGTGCGCGGCACCTTCGGCGTCAAGAGCGCCACGATCATCGCGCCCGAGAACCCGCTCGAGGCGCGCGTGGACGCCTCCGTCGACGTGACCTCGATCGACACGAAGGATGAGGGCCGCGACACCCACCTCCGCTCCGCCGACTTCTTCGACGTGGAGAACTACCCGACGATGGAGTTCGCCTCCACCGGCGTGCGCATCGAGGGCGGCGACTTCCTCGTCGACGGCGACCTCAGCATCCGTGGCGTCACCAAGCCGGTGACCTTCAAGGTCGAATTCGGCGGCTTCGGCACCGACCCGTGGGGCAACTACAAGGCGGGTGCGACGGCATCCACCGTCATCGACCGCGAGGACTTCGGCCTCACCTGGAACGCCGCGCTCGAGACCGGCGGCGTGCTGGTCGGCAAGGACGTCACGATCACCCTCGACCTGCAGGGCGCGCTGCAGGCTTGAGGAACCCGCGTTCCAGCACGCGACGCGAAGGGGTGGATGCCGCGGCATCCACCCCTTCGTCGCGCCTCAGGCCGGTGCTCAGGGCGTCGGTTCGTCGGCGTCGTACGTGCGGAACCGGGGGTTCAGGCGCACGAGCATCAGCGCGAGCCCCATGATCACGAAACCGCCGAGCAGCGGCGGAAACCACAGCGTCGTGAAGGTCGCGAGCGCGCCGGCGTAGAGCGCTCCGAGCCGCGGGCCTCCCGCGACGACGACGATGAAGACGCCCTGCAGGCGGCCGCGGATGGCGTCGGGCACAGCGGCCTGCACCATCGTGTTGCGGAAGATCGAACTGATGTTGTCGGCGGCGCCCGCCGCCGCCAGGGCGACGGCTGCGGCGACCAGCAGTGTGATGTTCGCCGACGACGCATCGACGACCGCCGGAGCTGCGACGCCGAGCGCCGCGAGCAGCAGCACCGCGCCGAAGACGCTGATGGCGGCGCCGTAGCCGATGATGGCGCGCTCGATGCCCACACCGTGATGGCGGTATCGGGCCACGGGCCCCGAGAACAGGCTCGAGAAGAAGGCACCGATCGCGATCGACGCGGTGAGCACCCCGGTGGTGATCGGTCCGCCGCCCAGCAGCAGGGTGCCGATCGCGGGAAACAGCGCGAGCGGCTGTCCGAACGTCATCGCGATGATGTCGAGCACGAACTGCAACCGGATGTTGCGCGCGCGACGCAAGAACGCCCAGCCGTCGGCGAGCGACCGAAGTCCCGGCCGGACCGTCTCGCCTTCGGGATGGATGCGTGGCAGCGTCCACAGGCCGAGGAAGAGCGCCGACATGAGCACGAGATCGATCGTGTACGTCCAGCCGTAGCCCGTGAACGCGACGAGCACACCGGCCGCGGCAGGCCCGATCGAGACCATGATGCCCATCGTGATGCCACCGAGCGCCGAGGCCGCCGGCAGCAGCTCACGCGGAATCAAGCGCGGGACGATCGACTGGCGGGCGGCCATGACGACCGAGTTCGCGGCGGAGTTGACGACGGCGATCACGTAGAGCGCGGCCACGGTCTCGCCGCCCATCCACGTCAGCGTCATGAGGACGGCTGTCGAGCCGAACGTCACGGTCGCCGCGATGAGGGCGACCCGTCGCCGGTCGAACGCGTCGGCGAGCATGCCGCCGTACAGTCCCGCGATGATCATCGGCACGAGTCCCGCGACGGCGATCATCGACACCGCGAAGGTCGACGCCGTCAGGTCGTACATGTGCAGCATGATCGCGACGATCGTGAGCTGGCCGCCGAGCCCGGCGAGCGTCGACCCGACCGACATCCGCGCGAACGCCGGACTCGCGGTGAGTGGGCGCAGATCGATGAAGTGGTCGCGTCGCAGGCGCGCCATCATGACGCGGAACTCAGGGGGAGGGGCACCATTCGAGGCTACCCTCGCTCAGGTCGCCGCTCGGCCCGAGGGCTGGTAGGCTGTAGCGGTTGCCGTTCGATCGGCCGCGGAGAAAGAGAGCCCCACGCATCAGGCGTCGGGCGCCGCGCAACGACAAGAAAGGGGATCACCTATGGCACTGGAAGCAGACGTCAAGAAGGCGATCATCGAAGAGTACGCGACGCACCCCGGTGACACCGGATCCCCCGAGGTGCAGGTCGCGATGCTGACGCAGCGCATCAAGGACCTCACCGAGCACCTCAAGGCACACAAGCACGACCACCACTCGCGTCGTGGCCTGTTCCTGCTCGTCGGTCAGCGCCGCCGCCTGCTGGGTTACCTGCAGGACATCGACATCAACCGTTACCGCTCGCTCATCGAGCGTCTCGGCCTGCGTCGATAAGCAGCATCGTCGCCAGCGTTCAATCGCGCGAAACATTCTTGCGAAGACCTCCCCACGGTGTGGGGAGGTCTTCTTTCTGTTCACGCCGCGCCTTCACGCAGCTCCGACACAGGAGAAATCACCGGCGCAGGACGATTCCAGACGAATCGTCCTGTTGCGAGGATTTCTCCTGCGTCCGAGAGCTGGCGACGGTCAGACCTGCGCGGCGCGGGCGGCCACGAGGTCGGCGTGCCAGATCTCGGCGACGTCGGGGTGCGCGCGCAGTCGCGACTTCAGGGCATTGGTGCCGTGCAGGCCGTGGATGGGGTTGGCCGGGTCGTCGGTGACGCCGCGCGCCTCGGCGGCCAGCTCGGGCGGCAGGTCGATGAGCGGGAACCGTGCCTCGAGCGACGGGTTGAAGAAGAACGGCACCGAGATGCGGTCGTCCGGATGCCGGGGCGAGATGACCCGGTGCTTCGTCGCAGTGAGGTAGCCGTTCGTCGCGTGCTCGAGCAGTTCGCCGATGTTCACGACGAACGCTCCAGGCACGGGCGGGGCATCGACCCAGACGCCGTCCCGCTCGACCTGCAGGCCACCTTTTCCTGGCTCGACCCACAGCAGCGTGAGGACACCGGCATCCTTGTGCGCGCCGACGCCCTGCGACGGGTTCTCCTTGCCGGGGTACCGCACGATCTTCAGGAGCGTCTGCGGGTCGCCGAAGTGCTCGTCGAAGTAGGACTCGTGGGCGCCGAGCGCGAGTGCCCACGCACGCAGGAGCTTGCGCGAGACGCCGGAGAGGTGCGCGACCCATTCATCGGCGACGTCGCGCAGTTCGGGCTGGGCCGAGGGCCACAGGTTCGGGCCGACGAGCACGGCGTAGTCCGGGGCCGCGCGGTCGGTGACCGGCTCGCGCTCGGGGCCGATGTCGATCTGCTCGCGCCAGTCGACCTTGCCCTGCGTGCGCTCGCCGCCGACGCGCGTGTAGCCGCGGAAGTGCGGGCTCTTGACGTTCTCGATCTCGAGCTTGTCCGCCTCGGGCAGATCGAAGAAGGCGCGCGCGGTGCGATGTAGGCGCGCTTCGAGCTCGGGCGAGACCCCGGTGCCGGTCAGGTAGAAGAATCCGACGTCGTGGGTCGCCCGGCGCAGATCGTCGCGGAACCGTGCGGCCGCATCGGGCCCCTGGTCGAGCAGTGAGAGGTCGAGCACGGGCAGGTTCAGGTCAGACATGCACCGAGAATATGCACGGTCCGTTGTGCCGCGGGCGGTTGTTGCCGTTCGTTACCGCTGGCGAGCGTGCGGTCCTCGGCCTCATCCTGGGCCTGTCCTGCTCGCCTGGCGGGCGGTCTTCGCCGTGACGCCCGCTCAGCCCGCGCGGTAGCTCACACCGGCGGTCGGTCGATGCGTCGCGCGACGGGTATCGGCGGCGCGGGGCGCTTCGATCCGGTGGGGTCGTTGCGGCGCCCCTCCTTGCCGGCGAGCGTCGGGTCGGCGAACAGCCACGCGGGGCGCGGTTCGATGACGGGGCGGAACACGAATCGGACGGGTTTCGTGGCCAGCCCGATCGCAATCAGCACCGAGAGGACGATGACGATCGGCAGCCACAGCCACGTCGGGTCGAGATCGCGCAGCACGCCCGATTCGCGGAACGGGTACAGCACGAACGAGTGCAGCAGGTAGACGTACATCGTGTACTGCCCGAGTTTGGTCCACCAGTGCTGGCCGCGGGGGATGAGCGCGAAGAAGGCGACGCTGAGGATGAGCGCAACGGCCATCAGCGCCAGGCGCACGCCGGCCGCCCACCACTGCGTGCCGCCGATCTCGGCATAGCTGTCGTCGTAGAACAGCCAATCGCGCAGGCTCATCTCGCGCCAGGCGTCGACGAAGAACCACGCCGCCCACCCGGCGACGACGAACGTCACCGCGGCAGCGCCACGCACCCACCACCGCTGCCTGCGCAGCAGGTCGAATCGTTCCAGGATCCCGTGGTGGCTCAACCACCATCCCAAGGTGAAGAACGGCAGCAGGCCGAGCGTGCGCGACAGCGAGAGCGTCGAGTCGATGTTCGGCAGGTAGCCCACACTCAGTGAGATCAGCACGGTCCACGCCAGCGGCCAGCGCAGCAGCGCGAGATAGGGCAGGACGAGTCGGAAGATCGCGAGCGCGAGCAAGAACCAGAGCGTCCAAGACGGTTCCGTGATGTTCGGATTCGCCCGCCCTTCGACGAGCAGCTTCGTGAGGGTCCAGAGCCCCTCGAAGATGATGTACGGCACGACGATGTCGGTGATCACGCGCGCCATCTGGCGGCGGGAGGGCGAGTCCGACTTGGAGAAGTAGCCCGAGATGATCGCGAACGCGGGCATGTGGAACGCGTACACCAGCAGGTAGAGGCCGAGGGCGATGTCGGAGTCGTACGTGAGCCGCTGGACGGCGTGCCCCAGCACGACCAGCACGATGCAGGCGAAGCGGGCGTTGTCCCAGAGCGGCACCCGGCGACGCTTCTGCGTTGCGACAGGGCCGGTGCGCGGGGTCGAGGACTCGGTCATGACGCAGGCCACCCTACCGGCCGGGAATACTCTGGACGAGGTCGCGTTGCACCAGATACATTCAATTGCATAGACCCGGATGCCGCGGCATCCAGAATCAGGAAGAGATCGTGAGCGAGACCACCGGCAGCGCCGACAGCACGACCGGCGGCGCCATGCAGTTCGGCATCTTCACCGTCAGTGACATCACGACCGACCCGACGACCGGTCACACGCCCAGCGAGGCCGAGCGCATCCGGGCGACCCTCACGATCGCGAAGCACGCCGAGGAGGTGGGACTCGACGTCTTCGCGCTCGGCGAGCACCACAACCCGCCGTTCTGGTCGTCCTCGCCGACCACGACCCTCGCGTACATCGCCGCGCAGACTGAGCGGCTCGTGCTCTCGACCGCGACGACCCTCATCACGACGAACGACCCGGTGAAGATCGCCGAGGACTACGCGATGCTCCAGCACGTCTCGGGCGGCCGCGTCGACCTCATGCTCGGCCGCGGCAATACGGGGCCCGTGTACCCGTGGTTCGGCAAGGACATCCGTCAGGGGCTGCCGCTGGCCATCGAGAACTACGCGCTGCTGCACAAGCTGTGGCGTGAGGACGTCGTGGACTGGGAGGGCAAGTTCCGCACCCCGCTGCAGGGCTTCACCTCGACACCGCGCCCGCTCGACGGCGTCGCCCCCTTCGTGTGGCACGGCTCCATCCGCACGCCCGAGATCGCCGAGCAGGCCGCCTACTACGGCGACGGCTTCTTCGCGAACAACATCTTCTGGCCGGCCGAGCACTACCAGCGACTCATCGCGCTGTACCGGCAGCGCTGGGAGCACTACGGCCACGGTGCACCCGAGACGGCGATCGTGGGCCTGGGTGGTCAGGCGTTCCTCGCGAAGAAGTCGCAGGATGCCGTCGACCAGTTCCGCCCGTACTTCGACAACGCGCCCGTCTACGGTCACGGACCCTCGATGGAGGACTTCGCCGAGATGACGCCGCTCACCGTCGGCTCGCCCCAGCAGGTCATCGACCGCTACGCCGGGATGCGCGATCTGTACGGCGACTACCAGCGCCAGCTGTTCCTCATGGACCACGCCGGACTGCCGCTGAAGACCGTGCTCGAGCAGCTCGACCTGCTCGGCGGCGAGGTCGTGCCGGTGCTGCGCAAGGAGCTCGCCAAGGACCGTCCCGCAGCCGTGCCAGACGCACCGACGCACGCCCGCCTGGTCGCCGCGACCTACGGCGACGGCCCGACCCGGCAGGCGACGCCCCGCGCGAACCGCGGTGACAACCTGAGTGGCCCGTCGCCCTACCAGGATGCGCCGGCTCCCGCGGGCGCCGCCGTCGGCGTGACGGGAGCGCAGTCATGAGCGCGCGTCGCATCGCCGTCGTTTCGGCAGGGCTCTCCAACCCGTCGTCGACCCGTATGCTCGCCGACCGGCTTGCTGCGGCGACCGTCGCCGACCTGCGTGATCGGGGCATCGAGGCGACGGTCGACACGATCGAACTGCGCGACCTCGCACACGACATCACCAACAACCTGCTCACCGGTTTCGCGCCCGCCGCGCTGGAGTCCGCGATCAACACGGTGGTGTCGGCGGACGCGCTGATCGCGGTGACGCCGATCTTCTCCACGAGCTACTCGGGCCTGTTCAAGTCATTCATCGACGTGCTCGACCCCGACGCGCTCACCGGCATGCCGGTGCTGATCGGCGCGAACGCCGGCACCGCCCGGCATTCGCTCGCGATCGACTACGCCATCCGGCCGTTGTTCACCTACCTGCATGCCGAGCCGGTGCCGACCGGTGTGTTCGCGGCATCCAGCGATTGGGGCGCGCACGCCGACGAGGTCGCACCGCTCAGCTCCCGCGTCGAGCGCGGCGCACGCGAGCTGGCCGAGGCGATCTCGCGCAAGGCACCGGCGACCGCATCCGACGCGTTCGATCCGGCAAGCTACCTCGGGGAGGGGAAGAGCTTCGGCCACCTGCTGGGCGGCCTGTCGGGCGAGTAGCGGCTACGAGAGTCGGATGTCGGCGATGCTCGCGAGTTCGACCCACGGCTCGCCCCGCACCGATGCCCCGCGCACGTCGGCGTCGACGAGGAGGCCGAGGTCGATCCCGGCGATCGCCTCAACATCGGCGACGGCGACCTGGAAGGTGCGGTACTCGCCGAGCGGTTCGACCGTGACCCCTTGCGACTCGTCGAGCAGGTCGGACTGGTCGAGCACGAACGCGGCAGCAGCCGGGCCGCCCGCGCCGTCGCGCCAGACGGCCACCTTCCAGAAGCGGCGGGGGAGCAGGACGCCGCGGTACGGCGGGTCTTCGGGGTCGAGCACCGGCGCTGTGAAGACCACCACCCGGTGATCGAGCGCATCGGCGTACGCGAGCACATGGTCTTCGAGGCCGAGCCACAGTTCGCGTGACTGGTTGAACGAGGCCGCCTGCGGAGCGGCGTTCGGGTAGGCGAAGGTTGCCTCCATCGCCTCGGCGGCGCGATCGCCCCACCCGGGGTCGCGCCTGCGCACGAGGTGGCCACGATCCAGGTCGTTGCGTGCATACACGTCACCCCCGGTCTGCCGCTCGGCCGGCAGGCGAGAGTCGAGGTGCCACTCGCCGGAGCGGGGGAGATCGACCAGGCTCGCGCCGTCGATCATGACGGCCGTCACAGACGCGAGCCGCCGGGCATCGTCCAGCAGCACCGTGAAGTGCGGGTAATCGAGTCTCGTCGCAGGCGTCGACGGCACCGGGAGCGGCACCGCCACCCGCAAGAAGCAGTCGTCGTACCCGAGTGTGTCGCCGGTCTCCCCGTTCATGCCACCAGTGTGCCGGGTGCATCCGACGCTGTCAGTGCGAGCGCTGCGCCACCAGTTGCATCAGTGTCAAGAACGGCGCCAGTGCATGCGCGGCCGGTGTGCCCTCCGCCTCAGGGTGCCATTGCACGGCGATGACGCGGTCTTCGGCGCGTTCGAAGGCCTCGACCAGTCCGTCGGCGGCCACAGCGCTCGCCGTCAGCCCGTCGCCGAGCCTCGCGATCCCCTGGTGGTGTCCCGAAGCGACCTGCAGTTCTGCGTCCGTGTGCGAAGAGAGCAGCGACCCCGGTGAGACGGCCACCGGATGCCAGGCCCACACGATCTGCGCGCCGTCGCCGCTGACGGTGTGCACGACGTCGGTCGGAGGGAGGTCTTCGGCGAGGGTGCCGCCGTAGACCACGTTGAGCACCTGCAGCCCGCGGCATACTCCGAGCACCGGGAGCCCTGCGGCCAGCGCGGCATGCGCGATCCCGAAGTCGAGCGCGTCCTGTGCCGGATTCACGTCGTACAGCGCGTCGATGACCTCGCCACCGTACCGCGCAGGGTCCACGTCACCGCCGCCGGGGAGCACGACGGCGTCGATGCCCGCGAGGTCGACGGTGTCGATGAGGATCGGCGTGCCGCCTGCGCGTTCGACGAGGGTGACGACGTCGGCGAAGATGCGGTTCGCGACGTCGATGCGCGCGTCGGCGCGACCGTCTGACAGGCGTACGGGCATCGCGATTCGGGGCGGGTTCACGTGACCATTGTGGGGCACGCAAGCCCCCCGGCCGTCGTGTTCCGCGTCGTGCGGGTCAGCCGCTCTTGCGGCGGAACTCGCGCCTGGTCATCGCGCCGTGGGTCCCGTGGACCGCGGAGTCGCCGTCGAGGTGCGCCTCACCCTCACGGTGGTGGGCGTTCTTCTTCTCGAGCGCCTCGCGGAACTTGCGCTTCATGTCGTCGGTTGCGGCGGCATCGCCGTTCTCGGTGCTCATGTTCCCAACGATACGCACAGGAAAGGCCTGCTGGTAGGCTGGATCGGGTTGTCACGGGTCTTCCGTGTCGACCGCTCGAATCAAAGAGCTCAGGGAGCAGGTCCAGCGGCGAGCTGGTCCCCTGTGGTGGATTCCCGTCCCGAACGGTGATCTTTCACTGGTGGCCAGCGCAAGCGACGATCACGCTCGCGTCTGCAGTGACGCGGTGTGCGCCCGAACCGATGTGTCCCGCTCCTTCGCACGATCTCGTGCGCGAAACGCGCGTGCGAGTCTAAACAAAGAAGGAGAGACCTCTTGGAAGGTCCTGAAATCACCGCCGCCGAAGCCGTCCTCGACAACGGCCGCTTCGGCACCCGTACCGTCCGGTTCGAGACCGGACGCCTCGCCCAGCAGGCGCAGGGCGCCGTCGCCGCCTACCTCGACGAGGAGACCATGCTCCTGTCGGCCACCAGCGCCGGCAAGCATCCGCGCGAAGGCTTCGACTTCTTCCCGCTGACCGTCGACGTCGAAGAGCGTTCGTACGCAGCAGGCAAGATCCCCGGCTCGTTCTTCCGCCGTGAGGGCCGCCCCTCCACCGAGGCGATCCTCGTGTGCCGCCTCATCGACCGCCCGCTGCGCCCGTCGTTCGTCGACGGCCTCCGCAACGAGGTGCAGATCGTCGTCACGGTCCTCTCGATCGCTCCCGGCGAGTACTACGACGCCCTCGCGATCAACGCGGCATCCGCGTCGACCCAGATCTCGGGTCTGCCATTCTCCGGCCCGATCGCCGGCGTCCGCCTGGCGCTCGTGCCCGGTCACGGCGAGCACGAAGACCAGTGGGTCGCGTTCCCGAGCCAGAAGGTCGTGGAGGAGGCCGTGTTCGACCTGATGGTCGCCGGTCGCGTCCTGCCCGACGGCGACGTCGCGATCATGATGGTCGAGGCCGAGGCCACCGAGAACAGCTGGAACCTCATCAAGGGCGGCGCTGTCAAGCCGTCCGAAGAGGTCGTCGCCAGCGGCCTCGAGGCCGCGAAGCCCTTCCTCAAGCAGCTCGTCGAGGCGCAGGCGCAGATGGCCGCAACCTCGTCGAAGGAGCCGGGCGTCTACCCGGTCTTCGCGCCGCACAGCCAGCAGACCTACGACTTCGTCGCCGGTCGCGCCTACGACGAGCTCGTCGGCATCTACCAGATCGCCGACAAGGTCGAGCGCCAGAACGCCGACGACGCCGTCAAGGACCGCGTCAAGGCCGAGCTGATCGCCGCAGTCGAGGCCGAGGAGCTGCCCGCCGTGGCGACCCTCGAGTTCTCGGCCGCCTACAAGTCGGTCACCAAGAAGATCGTGCGCGGCCGCATCCTCACCGAGGGCGTGCGCATCGACGGTCGTGGGCTCGCCGACATCCGCCCGCTCGACGCAGAGGTGCAGGTCATCCCGCGCGTGCACGGCTCGGCGATCTTCCAGCGCGGCGAGACCCAGATCATGGGTGTCACCACGCTGAACATGCTGAAGATGGAGCAGCAGATCGACTCGCTGTCGCCCACGACCAGCAAGCGCTACATGCACCACTACAACTTCCCGCCGTACTCGACCGGTGAGACCGGCCGTGTGGGAAGCCCCAAGCGTCGCGAGATCGGCCACGGCTTCCTCGCCGAGCGCGCCCTCGTGCCGGTGCTGCCCGCACGCGACGAGTTCCCCTACGCGATTCGTCAGGTCTCCGAGGCGCTCGGCTCCAACGGGTCGACGTCGATGGGCTCGGTCTGCGCCTCGACCCTGTCGCTGCTGAACGCGGGTGTGCCGCTGCGCGCCCCCGTCGCCGGCATCGCGATGGGTCTGGTCTCCGACGAGGTCGACGGGCAGACCCGCTACGCGGCGCTGACCGACATCCTGGGCGCCGAGGACGCGCTCGGCGACATGGACTTCAAGGTCGCCGGGACGAGCGAGTTCATCACCGCGATCCAGCTCGACACGAAGCTCGACGGCATCCCGTCGTCGGTGCTGTCGGCTGCGCTCACCCAGGCCAAGGAGGCTCGCACCACGATCCTCGGTGTGCTGAACGCGGCGATCGACGCGCCCGACGAGATGGCGCCGACCGCGCCGCGCGTCATCAGCGTGCAGATCCCGGTCGACAAGATCGGTGAGCTGATCGGTCCCAAGGGCAAGACGATCAACGGCATCCAGGATGAAACCGGCGCCGACATCTCCATCGAGGAGGACGGCACCGTCTACATCGGCGCCGTCGACGGCCCGTCGGCCGAGGCCGCCCGTGCCCAGGTCAACGCGATCGCCAACCCCACCAATCCTGAGGTCGGCGAGCAGTTCCTCGGCACCGTCGTGAAGATCGCCACCTTCGGCGCCTTCATCTCGCTGCTGCCCGGCAAGGACGGCCTGCTGCACGTCAGCGAGGTCCGCAAGCTCGCCGGTGGCAAGCGCGTCGAGAACGTCGAAGACGTGCTCGGTGTCGGCCAGAAGCTGCTGGTGCGCATCACGAAGGTCGACGACCGCGGCAAGCTGTCGCTGGAGCCGGTCCTCGAGGAGGCCGCCGAGGCGGAGGCTCCCGCCGAGGCCTGATCCTCGTCACCGCCACGGATGCCCGCACCCTCCCGTCTCGGAGGGGCGGGCATCCGTTTTCTCTGCGCCGTTTGTGCGGCGCCCCGGATGCCGCGGTCGAAGTGTTACGCAAAGTTCATCCTTCGTTGGCCGCAATGCACGGTGCTGTCGTTGGGAGGGCTTACCCTCGGAGTACGCATCGGGGGGTGCGTATCGCATGGCGAGGGGGTGTGAGGTGACGCAGGCGGGTTCCCAGTCGGTGACGCGCGCAGCAGGCGTCGCGCACCCGTCCGCTCCCATCCCGGTGCAGGGTCCGCCGCTCGGCGAGTCGATCCGTGTCGCGTTGGGCGAGTCGGGGGTCTCCGTCTTCCCCCTCATCCTCGGGGGCGCCGAGTTCGGCTGGCACGTCGACATGGCCGCGGCGCACCGGATTCTGGACGCCTATCGCGAGCAGGGCGGCAACGCCGTCTTCACCTCCGACGGGTTCTCGTCGGGGCGCAGCGAGCACATCATCGGCCGCTGGGTGCGCGACCGCGGGCAGCGTGACGACCTCGTGATCGGTGTTCGCGTCGGGTCGCACCCCGACAACCCGGGGCTGGGCTCGGTCAACCTCATCCGCGCTGTCGAAGCATCGCTCACGCGCTTGCGAACCGATCGCATCGATGTGCTCTCCCTCGATGCCACGAGCGATTCGACCACGTCGCTCGAAGACACGCTCGCGACGGCCGAGTGGCTCGTCGAGGCCGGAAAGGTGCGTGCCCTCGGCGCGTTCGGTCACACCGCGGCGCAGCTCGTCGAGGCGCGCATTCTGGCATCCGCCGGGTATCCGCGTCTGACGGTGCTCGACGTGCCGTACAACGTGCTGCGGCGGCGCGAGCTCGACGGTGACCTCAAGCTCGTCGCCGGTGCGCAGGGCATCGCGGTCACGCCGTCGCAGGCACTCGAACACGGCTACCTCTCGGGTCTGCTGCGCTCTCGCGCGGCGGCCGGTCAGTCGGTGCGCGGTGCGCAGCTGGCGGCCAGCATGAATCGACGCGGTGCCCGTGTGCTACGCGCACTCGACCGGGTCGGTGCCGAACTGTCGATCCCGACGGCCGCGGTGGCGATCGCGTGGCTGCTCGCGCAGCGCATCGTGACGGCACCCATCGTGAGCGCGTACGCCGTCGACCACATCGAAGAACTCGTGCAGGGTGTGGGCGCGAAGCTCAGCCGCGCGCACATGGCCGAGATCGAGCGGGCAGCCGTCTGAGGCAGGCAGCCGGTGTCGCTGGGCTGACGTAGGCTGGGGGTGCCCGACAGCGCCGACCTCGACGAAGCGAGCAGAATCCCCATGACGCACTATCTGTACCTGGTGCGCCATGGAGAGCACCTCGACGCCGAGCACGGCCTCGAAGACGGGCCGCTGTCGCCGCGCGGCAGGCGGCAGGCCGCGCTGCTGGCGGATCGCCTGTCGGGCGTGCCATTGAGCAGTGTCTGGCATTCGCCCCTCGAGCGGGCCGCAGAGACTGCGCGGGCGGTGTCGGAGCGGCTTCCGGCGCTCACGCCTCAGCCGTCGGCACTGCTGTTCGATTGCCTGCCGACGGGCATGACTGCCGACACCCCGTCCGCGTACGAGCCGTTCTTCGGCAGCTATACCGACGCCGACGCCGATGCCGGCAGCGCGCAGATGGGTGACGCCGTCGCGGAGTTCCTGGCGCGCAAACCCGACGCCCATGAGTTGCTCATCACGCACAACTTCGTGATCGCCTGGTTCGTGCGCGAGGTGCTCGACGCGCCGTCCTGGCGCTGGCTGACCATCAACCAGGCCCATTGCGGATTGACGGTGCTCGCCCAGCGACCGGGCCGGCCGTGGACGGTCGTGACCCACAACGACCTCTCGCACCTGCCGGTCGAACTGCGCACCGGCCTGCCCGAGCTGCCGCCGGTCTGACCGTGTCGCATCCGCCGGCAGAGGTGCACACCACCGCGGCAGACGTCAACCGGCTGCTGGCGGCACAGCATCCACGCCTGCGCGCGCCCGTGCGGTTGGTCTCGCACGGGTGGGACAACGACATGTTCCGGCTCGGCGACGACCTCGCAGTGCGACTGCCCCGGCGGGCGGCGGCCGCGCAGCTCATCGCGCACGAGCAGCGCTGGCTGCCCGAGCTTGCGGCCGTGCTGCCCGTGCGGGTGCCGGCGCCGGTGGCGGTCGGCGTGCCCGACGGGTCGTTCCCGTGGCACTGGAGCGTCGTGCCGTGGTTTCCGGGCGAGCGCGCCACCGATGTCGACGCCGCGGTGAGGGATGCCGTCGCCGAGCAGCTCGCCGGGTTCCTGAACGCCCTGCACCGCCCGGCGCCTGCCGACGCGCCGACCAATCCGTACCGCGGCGTGCCGCTGGCGGCCAGAGCCGAGGCGGTCGATGCGCGGATGCAGCAGCATCCGGCGCTGGCAGCCGTGTGGCAGACGGCGCTCGCCGCACCCGAATGGTCGGGAGATGCCCTCTGGGTCCACGGTGACCTGCACCTGGGCAACCTGCTCCTGCAAGAAGGGGCGCTCGCCGCGGTTCTCGACTTCGGCGATGTCTGCGCCGGCGACCCTGCGTGCGACCTCGCGGTCGCCTGGTACGCCTTCACCCCGGCGGGTCGCGCCCGCTTCCGTTCGGCACTCAGCCCCGTCCACGACGACGCGATGTGGCAGCGGTCCCGCGGGTGGGCCGCCGCCATCGCCACGTTGCTCGCGGACTCCGGTGATCGGGGCCTCGCCCGCATGGCCGCCCACACAACCGCACAGTTGGTGGCCTGACCGCTCGCGGCTCGGGTGGCGCAGGTCAGGTGAGCGGCTTGCCGTACCAGCGGGTCGCGTTGGGGTTGGTGTTGTAGGGCTCGATCGCGGTGAAGCCGGAGCGGGCGTATAGCCCGCCCGCGGCCTCGAGGGTGTGGTGGGTGTCGAGCACCAGCTCGGCGGCATCCCATGCGCGGGCGCGCGCCTCGAGTTCGTCGAGCAGCAGTCGCCCCCATCCGCGGCCGCGGGTCTCGGGCCGCAGGTAGAGGTGCTTCACTTCGTAGCGGATGCCGGCAGGGCCGTGGTCGATCCGACGGATGCCGCCGCAGCCGACGTCGCGCCCGTCCTCATCGACCACGACGAGGAACACCCCTGCCGGCGCTTCGAACATCGCGGCGCTCGGATACGTGGGGGAGTAGGTGCCGCCGGGAAAGGACTCGGCACGGATGCCGAAGTACTCGTCCAGCAGTGCCTTCGCTCGCGGGCTGTCAGCGGGCGCGGATGCGAGGGTCACCATGCGACTGAGCCTACGCCCGTGCACCGTGCCGCTCGGACCGCAGTATCGGACCGCCGCAGGGGGCCGCCGCATTAGGCTGGAGGCATGACGACGACAGTGGCGCTCGTGGGCGCGAGCGGCAAGCTCGGTCGCATCATCCATGCGGTCATCGACGCAGAAGACGGCTTCGAGGTCACCCGCACCCTCGGTTCGGGCAGCGACCTGGCCGAGCTCGACGGCGTCGACCTCGTCGTCGACGCGTCCACCCCGGCCGTCTCTGGTGACGTCGTGCGCGCCGCCACCGAACGGGGCATCAACGTGCTCGTCGGCACCTCCGGGTGGTCCGCGGAGCGCATCGCCGGCATCCGCTCCGCCGTGGCCGCGGCCGAGACCGGAGTCGTCTTCGTCCCCAACTTCTCCATCGGCTCGGTGCTCGGCAGTGCGCTCGCAGCAGCGGCGGCGCCGTTCTTCCCGTCGATCGAGATCATCGAGGCCCACCGCGAAACGAAGATCGATTCGCCCAGTGGCACTGCAGTGCGCACGGCCGAGATGATCGCCGCCGCCCGCGCCGACGCCGGCCCCGTCGAGTCGCCCCACGTCGACCAGCGTGCCCGCGGGCAGCAGGTCGCGAGCGTGCCGATCCACTCGCTGCGCCGCCCGGGCGTCGTCGCGAAGCAAGAGGTCATCGCCTCGGGTCCGGGGGAGTCGCTCAGTATCGTGCACGACACGATCGACCCTGCCCGCGCCTACGCCCCCGGCATCCGCATCGCGCTCGCCGCAGCGCGCGACGCCCGCGGTGTGTCGGTCGGCCTCGACAGCTTCATCGACATCGGCATCCGCATCCCCAAGCCCGGGGTCGACAAGCCCGTCGCCGAGGGCGGTGTGCCGGGTCAGGTCGCGCGCGCCACGGGCGCATGAGCGCACGCGTCGGCGTCGTCGTCATGACGGCGATCCTCGCGCTCTACCTCGTGCTGATCGGGCAGCGAGCGTGGCTGCTGCTGACCTCGGGGGATGCCGTTGCCATCACGATGGGCGTCGCGCTCGTCGTCATTCCGATCATCGGTGCGTGGGCGGTCGGGCGTGAGCTGCTGTTCGGCGTGCAGGCCGAGAAGCTCGCCCGCCGGCTCGAAGCCGAAGACGCACTGCCGACCGAGCAGATCGACGTGCGCACGAGCGGCAGGCCGCTGCGCGACCAGGCCGACCAGTTGTTCCCCGCCTACCGTGCCGACGTCGAGCAGCATCCCGAGGATTGGCGGGCCTGGTTCCGGCTCAGCCTCGCCTACGACGGGGCGGGCGACCGCAAGCGCGCCCGCGAAGCCGCGAGGCGGGCGATCAAGCTGGCCCGCGGCTGACGCGCCTCGGGGTTCAGGCCGGGACGACGGCCGCGATCGCGTCTTCGACCGATGGATGCTCGAACACGAAGCCGCTGTCGGCCAGGGCGGTCGGGACCACGTGCATGTCGCTCGTGAGCAGCGCCTCGGTGGCGTCGCGTCCGAGCGCGAGCTTCATGCCCCACACCGGTGCGGGCAGGACGTAGGGACGGTTCATCCGCATTGCGAGGGCGAGGCCCATGTCGTTCGCGGTCGCGCGCACGGGACCCGACAGGTTCACCGCGCCCGTGAGGCCCGCGTCGATGACGTGGCGGATCGCGCGGACCTCATCGACGAGCGAGATCCACGGCCACACCTGTGTGCCGCGTCCGATCCGCCCCGACACCCCGAACCGGGTAAGGAGCATCAACGGTTTCAGGACGCCGTCAGGATGCACGACGGGAGCCGTGCGCAGGTGAGCCACGCGCGATCCGGCGCCGCGGGCCGCCGCCTCCCACTCGCCGCACAGGTCCGCGAGGAACGAATCGCCCTGCGGGGCGTCCTCGGTCAACTCGACGCCCGGCGCCGACGGGTAGTAGCCGACGGCGGACGCGCACACGAACTGCGGGGCGTCGTCGCCGAGCGCGCGTAGGGCGGTCGCGAGGGTGCGCGTCGGGGCGATGCGCGACCACAGCAGTTCGTGCTTGTAGCGGTGGGTCCACGGAAAGCGGCCGATGCTGGCGCCGTTGAGGCAGACGACGGCGCGTGCGCCGCGCAGCACGTCGGGGTCGAGGTCCCTGTCGCCAGGGGCCCAGGCGACCTCATCGTCCGCGATCGGGTCGCGGCGCACGAGCTTGGTGACCACAACGCCGTCGGCGGCGAGGGAGTCCGCGAGCGCGCCGCCGATGAGGCCGGACGCGCCCGCGATGACGATCCTGGGTTCAGGCAAGCGTCGCCTCGAGGGTGATCTCGATGCCGGTGAGCGCGGCGGAGACGGGGCAGCCGGTCTTCGCCTCATTCGCGATGCGTGCGAAGTCGTCGGCCGACAGGCCCGGCACGACCGCGTTCACGTTGAGGTGCGACCCCGTGATCCCGGTGCCGGGGATGAAGGTGACCGATGCGGTCGTCTCGACACGCTCCGGCGGGGTGCCGTTGCCAGCGAGTGCATGCGAGAGCGCCATGCTGAAGCACGAGCTGTGCGCGGCGGCCAGCAGCTCTTCGGGCGTCGTCACCGATGCGGAGCCCTCGCTGCGGGCCTGCCAGTTGACGGCAAGCGGGCCCTGGTTCGAGCTCTCGAGGGCGATTTCGCCCGATCCTTCGATGAGGCTGCCCTTCCAGGTGGTGCTGGCTTCGCTCGTGACGCTCATGTGTGCCCTCCTCGGCGTTGTCCGGGCGCGGATGCGCTCCTGTCACGAGCCTAGACGGCGGTCACCGGCGGCGGAACGGGTCAGGCCGGACGGGCGCGTCCAACGAGGCCGACGCGCTGCAGCAGCAGCCACATCTGGCAGCCGAGGCACAGGCCGAAGACGGCGTTGAGGAAGGCGGCGACGAACGCGATGCCGGCCGCGACGGGCACGGTAAGGGGCACGCCGGCCAGGTGCAGGATGACGCCGAGCCCGGTGACGAACAGGCCCACACCCTGGGCGAACCGCGGCGGGCGGGGGTCTTCGAGTTCGGTGGGCGGGGCGAGTCGCGGCTGCACGAGGGTGCGGTACAGCACACCCCACGGTGCGGTGCGGGGCGAGGCGACGCCCCAGACGAACAGCAGCGCGACCGCGAGCAGCAGCAGGAATCCGGGATCGAGCAGACGCACCGTGAACGGCACGGCCGAGACCGCCCAGGTGCCCGGCGTGAACGTCGAGTCGGTGAGCGGCTGGTATGCGAACCAGCCGAATGATGCGGGTTCGCCCTCCAATCCGATCCACCACGCGCCGCGCGCGGCACTCAGGCCGGTGAGACCGAGCACGACCGTCACGGCGAGCAGGAGCGCGGTGATGCCGGCCACGAACCGGGGACCGCGGGGGTCGATCTTGCCGATCTCAGGCATGGACGCTCCCCGCGGTGATCCGGCTCAACTCGAGTTCGACGACATCCCGGCCGGGTGTCCCGCCGAACCGGGTCTGGATGACGCCGTCGCGGTCGAGGATGAAGGTGGTCGGCGTCTGCAGCACATGGAAGTGCTTGGCGATGTCGGGGCGCTCCGTCAGGTCGACGTCCAGGTGCAGCACGCCGTCGCGCTGGTCCGCGATCTGCGCGAGCATGCGGTGCATGCCGGGGCAGCGGCTGCAGGTCTCCGTGCTGAACTGCAGCAGCGTCGCCTCGTGGCCCAGCACCGTCGCGCCGAGCCGGCGCGGATCGACGATCTCACCCGAGACCTGCCGGCGAGCCCGGTTCTGCAGCCGCAGCGACAACACGCCGATGCCCGCCGTGGCCACGAGCAGGCCGGCGAGCACGAGGAGGGCGTCGACGAGGTTCACAACCGGACAGCCTAACCCGGACCGGCCGGGTGATCGCTGTGTGACGCCGGCCGCGTAACATGCGCACGGACCGCCGTGATGTCGGCTGCCGCGGGTAGCCTGGATGCCATGACCGACGCCGCGATCATCCCCACTCCCTACGAGGATCTGCTGCGGGAGGTGCTGGCATCCGGCACGCACAAGGACGACCGCACCGGCACGGGCACGACGAGCGTGTTCGGTCGTCAGATCCGCTTCGATCTGTCGCAGGGATTCCCGCTCATCACCACCAAGCGCGTGCACCTCAAGTCGGTCGTCTACGAACTGCTCTGGTTCCTGCGCGGTGAATCCAATGTGCAGTGGCTGCAGGAGCACGGCGTCACCATCTGGGATGAGTGGGCCGATGCCGACGGTGAACTCGGCCCGGTGTACGGCGTGCAATGGCGTTCGTGGCCGACGTCGTCGGGCGAGCAGATCGACCAGATCGCGCAGGTCGTGGAACAGATCCGGGCCAACCCCGACTCGCGTCGTTTGCTGGTGTCGGCGTGGAACCCCGCTGACATCCCCGACATGGCGCTCGCACCCTGCCACGCGATGTTCCAGTTCTACGTCGCCGACGGCAAGCTGTCGTGCCAGCTCTACCAGCGCAGTGCGGACATGTTCCTCGGGGTGCCCTTCAACATCGCCTCCTACGCGCTGCTGACCTTGATGATCGCGCAGCAGACGGGACTCGAGCCCGGCGACTTCGTGTGGACCGGTGGCGATTGCCACATCTACGACAATCACCTCGAACAGGTCCAAGAACAGCTCAGCCGCGACCCGTACCCGTATCCGACCCTGCGCTTCGCGCGCACACCCGAGTCGATCTTCGACTACACCTTCGACGACGTCGTGGTCGAGAACTACCAGCACCACCCCGCGATCCGCGCGGCCGTCGCCGTATGAGCCGGATCGGCCTGATCTGGGCCGAGGCGCGTGGCGGTGTCATCGGTGCGCGCGGCGGCATGCCGTGGCACGTGCCCGAAGACCTTGCGCACTTCAAGCGGACGACCCTCGATGCGCCCGTGATCATGGGGCGACGCACGTGGGAGTCGTTCCCCGAGCGATTCCGGCCGCTTCCCGGACGGCGGAATATCGTCGTCACGCGATCGGATGCGTGGCAGGCCGACGGCGCAGAGCGCGCGGCATCCCTCGACGACGCCCTCGCCCTCACCGCAGGCGCCGAGACCGTCTGGATCATCGGGGGAGGGATGCTGTACCGCGAGGCGATCGGCCGCGCCGACGTGCTGGTGGTCACCGAACTCGACCTACAGGTCGACGGCGACACCACAGCCCCGGGCCGTGAGGGCTTCGCCGTGGCGTCGGTCGATCCGGGCGACGGGTGGCACGTCTCGCGCACCGGTGTGCCGTACCGCATCCTCACGCTCGTCCGCCCCTGAACTCGTCCACCCCTGAGGAGGCCGCATGCCGAAGACCGCGCTGATCACCGGAGCCAGCTCTGGTCTGGGTGCCGAGTTCGCCCGCCAACTCGCCGCACGTGGAGCCGACGTCGTGCTCGTCGCCCGCGACCGCGCCGCGCTGGACGACATCGCCGAGCGCATCCGCAGCGACCATCGCGTGCAGGTCGAGGTGCTGCCCGCCGACCTGGTCACCACCGAGGGCCTGGATGCCGTCGCCGCACGCCTGACCGACCCGACGCGTCCGATCGGCGTGCTCGTCAACAACGCGGGCTTCGGCCTCGATCTCGACTTCGCGCGCAACGACATCGCCGACGAGGAACGACACCTCGACCTCCACGTGCGGGCGACGATGCGGCTGACCCACGCGGCCCTCGGCGCGATGCTCGAGCGGGGCCGAGGTCGCATCCTCAACGTCGCATCGGTCGCGGCTTTCCTGCCGCGCGGCACGTACGGCGCTGTGAAGATGTGGATTGTCTCGTTCAGCCGGTGGGCCAACGCCGAATACGCCGCGCGCGGCGTCACGACGACCGCGGTGTGCCCCGGTTTCACCCACACGAACTTCCACGAGCGCATGGGGCTCGCACCCGGCAAAGAGGGCATCCCCGGCCCGATGTGGCTCGACGCCCGCGACGTCGTGGCCGAGGCCCTCTCCGACGCCGCCCGCGGCAAGCCGGTCTCCATCCCCTCGACCCGTTACAAGGTGCTCGTCGCCGTCGCCCGCCTGCTCCCGAACGGCCTCGCCACCCGCCTCGCCAAAACCGGCCGCTGATCCCGCCAGTTCGCGCCGGTCGACGATGCCCTCATCATCCACGACTGGCCGACCGTCGAGCGGGCGATCCTCGCGCGCCTCGGTCGCCTTCGGCGTACCAGTCGTCGGAATGGTGGGGTTGGTGTCGTTCTCTGAGTCGCGACGGGTGACATCCGCCACACCGTTCCGACGACCGGCCCGGTCGCACCCCGGCCGCGCCGGGACGAACCGTCGCTTGTCGCGCATCCCCGACGGCACCGGGCGCACAGCGCGAACCGATAGCCTGAACGCATGACGCACACGAGCAACCCCTTCGGACAGGTACTCGTCGCGCTCGTCACCCCGATGACGGCCGACGGCGAGGTCGACTGGCCCGCCGTCGAGAAGCACATCGACAATGTGATCACCGGCGGGGCGGACGGCATCGTCGTCACCGGCACGACGGGCGAGACGAGCACGTTGACGGATGCCGAGAAGCTCAAGCTCGTCGAGGTCGGCAAGAGCGTCTCGGCCGGCCGCGCCAAGATCATCACCGGCGGCGGCTCGAACGAGACCGCGCACGCCATCGAGCTCTACAAGGCGAGCGAGAAGGCCGGCGCCGACGGTATCATGATCGTCACGCCGTATTACAACAAACCCACCCAGGCCGGCATCCTGACGCACTTCCGCCTCGTCGCCGACGCCACCGACCTGCCGGTCATCCTCTACGACATCCCCGGTCGCACCGGTGTGCCGATCAAGTACGAGACGATCCTGCGTCTCGCGAAGCACCCGAACATCCTCGCCGTGAAGGACGCCAAGGGCGACTTCAGTGAGGTCAGTCGCGTGCTCAACCAGACCGACCTGATGTACTTCTCCGGCGACGACGCGAACGTGCTGCCGCACCTCGCGATCGGCGCGACCGGCATGATCGGCGTCACGGCCAACATCACCGCTGCGCCGTACCGCGTCATCGTCGATGCCGTCAACCGCGGCGATCTGGCGACGGCGACGGCCGCGCACAAGCAGCTCGAGCCCCTGGTGCGCGCGGTGATGACGCACGTGCCGGGCACCGTCAGCGCGAAGTACATCCTGCACGGCCTCGGCCGTATCTCGAGCCCCCGCGTGCGCCTGCCGCTGGTGGGCCCGGAGGAGTGGGAGGCCGCGATCATCGAGGACGAGCTCGCACTCGTGCAGGGGATCGCCGGCGCCGACTTCTCCAACTTCCGCCCCGACCGCAATGCGGCCGCCGGCGGTGCCCTCCCGAAGGTGCACGGCACGACCCGCTGACCCGTCGGACGAACGACAACCGAACAATGGATGCCGCAGACGGCATCCCCAGGAGGCATGCCATGCCCACCACCGTGTACGACCCGCCCGCGCTCGAAGCGGGCACACTCCGCGTGACCCCCCTCGGCGGGCTCGGGGAGGTCGGCCGCAACATGACCGTCTTCGAGTACGAGGGAAAGCTCCTCATCGTCGACTGCGGCGTGTTGTTCCCCGAGGAGCACCAGCCGGGCGTCGACTTGATCCTGCCCGACTTCGAACCGCTGAAGGACCGGCTCGACGACATCGTCGGCGTCGTGCTCACCCACGGTCACGAGGACCACATCGGCGCGGTTCCGTATCTGCTCAAGATGAAGGGGGACATCCCCCTCATCGGATCGGGACTGACGCTCGCGCTCATCGAGGCGAAGCTCAAGGAGCATCGCATCAAGGCGTACACGCTGACGGTGAGCGAGGGCAACGGCGAGAAGGTCGGACCGTTCGACCTCGAGTTCGTGGCGGTCAACCACTCGATCCCCGACGCGCTCGCCGTCGCGATCCGCACGCCCGCCGGGCTCGTGCTCGCCACCGGCGACTTCAAGATGGATCAGCTGCCGCTCGACGGTCGCCTCACCGATCTGCGCGCATTCTCCCGCCTCGGCGAAGAGGGCGTCGACCTGTTCCTCGTGGACTCCACGAACGCCGACGTCCCCGGGTTCACGCCGTTGGAGCGTTCGATCGGGCCGGTGCTCGACCAGGTGATCGGCAAGGCGCCGCGCCGCGTGATCGTCGCGAGCTTCTCGAGTCACGTGCACCGCGTGCAGCAGGTCATCGACGCAGCGCACGCGCACGGACGCCGGCTCGCGTTCCTCGGCCGCAGCATGGTGCGCAACATGACGATCGCCGAAGACCTCGGCTATCTCAACGTGCCCGACGGCGTGCTGATCGACTACAAGAAGGCCAAGGACCTCCCTGACGACAAGATCGTCTACATGTCGACGGGTTCGCAGGGCGAGCCGATGGCCGTCCTCAGCCGGATGGCGAACCTCGATCACGCGATCGAGCCGGGGGAGGGCGACACCGTCATCCTCGCCTCGAGCCTCATCCCGGGCAACGAGAACGCCGTGTACCGCGTGATCGACGGGCTCACCAAGCTCGGCGCCAACGTCGTGCACAAGGGCAACGCGAAGGTGCACGTCTCCGGCCATGCCGCGGCCGGAGAGCTGCTGTACTGCTACAACATCCTGAAACCCCGCAACGTCCTGCCCGTGCACGGCGAGTACCGCCATCTGATGGCCAACGCCAAGCTCGCGCAAGACACCGGCATCCCCGCCGAGCGCACGATCCTCGGCGAGAACGGCACCGTCGTCGACCTCAAGGACGGCGTCGCGACCGTGGTCGGCCAACTCGACCTCGGCTTCGTCTACGTCGACGGTTCGACCGTCGGCGAGATCACGGATGCCGACCTCAAGGACCGCCGGATCCTCGGCGAAGAGGGGTTCATCTCCGTCATCGTCGTCGTCGATGCGGCGACCGGTCGGGTCATCACCGGCCCCGAGATCCACGCCCGCGGCTTCGCGGAGGACGACAAGGTGTTCGACGCGGTCAAGCCGAAGATCGCCGCCGCGCTCGCCGAGGCGGCCGGCAACGGTGTCCGCGACAACCACGCGCTCTCGCAGATCGTGCGCCGCACGATCGGCCGCTGGGTGAACCAGTCACTGCGTCGCCGGCCGATGATCGTGCCGCTCGTCATCGAGGCGTAACACCGCATCACTACACTCTGGCCATGAGTCAGATCGCGCTGCGGGCCGCAACGCAGGTCGACGGCGCCTTCCTCGCAGACATGGTCCTGGAGGCGGCGACCTGGCGACCCGGCGCGGCCCGTTCGCGTCACGAGGTGATCAGCGATCCCGACCACAGCCGCTACCTCGCGGGGTGGATGCGGCCGAGCGATGCCGGATTCATCGCGACCGCCGGTGGCCAGCCGATCGGTGCCGCCTGGTATCGCATGCTGCCGCGTACCGACCCCGGGTTCGGGTACGTCGGCACGGGGGTGCCGGAGCTCATCATCGGCGTGCGGCCGATCTGGCGCTCTCACGGTGTGGGGCGGGTGCTGCTGCAGGCGCTGTGCGAACACGCCGGGGAACGCGGGTACGGGCGCATCAGTCTGTCGGTGGAGCGAGGCAACTTCGCGCGAACCCTGTATCGCAGCGAGGGGTTCGCGGTCGTCCGCAGCGGCATCGGACGCGACACGATGGTCAAACGGCTGAGCTGACGCGAGGCGGCCGCGTGTGGGCCGAACGCCGCGTCAATCCGCGGAAATGTCACACCTCGCGCCTACCGTGGAGGAATGGCCAGGAGCACCAGTCCGACCTCGAGCTCGCGCGCGTCCGCGAAGAGCTCGTCGTCGCGCGCGAAGAAACCGGCACCGGCCCCCAAGCGATACGTCGATCATGTCGACAAGCCGCCTGTCATCGTCCGCGCCTGGCTCGGTCTTGCGCACGGGGTCGGCGGCATGTTCCGCACGTTCGGTCCCGAGAGTCTCGAGAAGGACCAGCGCCGCGACGGGTTCCCGTTCCTCCTGGTGCTCCTCGCAGTCGCGGGAGCGGTCGTCGAATGGTTCCTCATCGGCACCGAGGTCGGCACGAACATCTCGGCGTATTCGGTCGGCGCGCTCGTCGGCCGCGAGGCGTTCATCCTCCCGGTGCTCCTCCTGATCCTCGCTGGCTGGCTGTTCCGGCATCCCGCCTCCGTGCACGACAACGGCCGAATCGGCATCGGGTTCGGCCTGTTCGTGCTGACGATCGCAGGCTTCTGCCACGTGGTCGGCGGGCGTCCGCAGCCGAAGGGCGGGCTGCCTGCACTGAGCGAAGCCGGCGGCCAGTTCGGGTGGATGGTCGGCGAACCGCTCGCCATGCTGACCGAGGTCGTCGCCTGCATCATCCTGGGCCTGCTGGCGGTGCTCAGCATCCTCATCATCACCAAGACGCCTCCGAACCGCATCGGCGCGCGGCTGGGAGATCTGTACGCCTGGATGTTCGGCACCGAGCGCGTCGAGCGCGAAGCGGCCGATGCGACGTCGGTGTCCTTCTCGAAGGACGACGACGAGAAGGATCCGGGACTGCCGTGGTGGCGCCGCACGAAGTCGGGTCGCGAGGAGGAGGAAGACGGCACGCTCGGCTCCGACGACCTCACGGCGCTGTTGACGCCGTCGTCCGACGGCAGCTTCGAGCAGGCCGTCACGACTCCGGTTCCCGCCCAGGACGCGCCGACCGAGATCATCGACCCGCGGGTGGTCGAGGGCGCCAAGCGTGCTGCCCGCAAGGCCGACACCGGCATCCGCGAGGACGCCGTCGAGCAGTCCGACGACGAGTTCCTGCCCGGTCTCTCCGGGCTCGGCAGCGACCACGACGGCCGGCCGCCGTCCGCGCCGTACCGACTTCCCGCGGTGAACGCCCTGTCGGAGGGCACGCCGCACAAGGCGCGCTCCGAGGCCAACGACGCCGTCGTGCGCGCCATCACCGGTGTGTTCGACCAGTTCGGCGTGGATGCCAAGGTCACCGGCTTCTCGCGCGGCCCGACCGTCACGCAGTACGAGATCGCCGTCGGCCACGGCGTCAAGGTCGAGCGCATCACGGCGCTGACCAACAACATCGCGTACGCCGTGGCATCGAACGAGGTCCGCATCCTCGCGCCGATCCCCGGTAAGAGCGCGATCGGCGTCGAGATCCCGAACACCGACCGTGAGATCGTCACGCTCGGCGACGTGCTCCGCTCGCCGGCGGCGACCGGGTCGACCCATCCGATGACGATCGGTGTCGGCAAGGACGTGGGAGGCGGGTTCGTCATCGCGAACCTCGCCAAGATGCCGCACCTGCTCGTGGCCGGTTCCACGGGCTCCGGAAAGTCGAGCTTCGTGAACTCGATGATCACGAGCCTCCTCATGCGTGCCAAGCCGTCCGAGGTGCGCATGGTGCTCATCGACCCCAAGCGGGTCGAGCTCACCAGCTACGCCGGTGTGCCGCACCTGATCACCCCCATCATCACGAATCCCAAGAAGGCCGCCGAGGCGCTGCAGTGGGTCGTGAAGGAGATGGACATGCGGTACGACGACCTCGCGTCGTTCGGGTTCCGCCACATCGACGACTTCAACAAGGCCGTCGTGGCCGGTGAGATCAACCTCCCGGTCGGCAGCGAACGGGTGCTCAAGCCGTACCCCTACCTGCTGGTGGTCGTCGACGAGCTCGCCGACCTCATGATGGTCGCCCCTCGCGATGTCGAGGATTCGATCGTGCGCATCACGCAGCTCGCGCGTGCCTCGGGCATCCACCTGGTGCTCGCGACCCAGCGACCCTCGGTCGATGTCGTCACGGGCCTCATCAAGGCCAATGTGCCCTCCCGTCTCGCATTCGCCGTCACCAGCGTCACCGACTCGCGCGTCATCCTCGACCAGCCCGGCGCCGACCGGCTCATCGGCCAGGGCGACGGGTTGTTCCTGCCGATGGGGGCGTCGAAGGCACTGCGCGTGCAGGGTGCGTGGGTTGCCGAGCCCGAGATCGAGAAGGTCGTCGCGCACGTCAAGAACCAGGCGCGGCCCGAGTACCGCAAGGACGTCGAAGCGGTCGTGGAGAAGCGCGAGATCGATGCCGACATCGGCGACGACCTCGAACTGCTGCTGGCAGCGGCCGAGCAGATCATCTCGACGCAGTTCGGTTCCACGTCGATGCTGCAGCGCAAGCTCCGCGTCGGGTTCGCCAAGGCGGGGCGGCTCATGGACCTGCTCGAGTCCCGCGAGATCGTCGGCCCGTCCGAAGGATCGAAGGCGCGTGACGTGCTCGTCACGCCCGACGAATTGCCGGCCGTGCTCGCGCGCCTGCGGGGCGAACCGGAACCGGCCTCGGCACCCGCCGCCGCGGACGGCCAGGGCGACGGATACGGCCCCGACGCGGTCGATGCCCAGTTCGACGGCCTCGAAGTGGTCGACGGCGACGACGACTCCGAGGACGCATGGGGCCTCACCGGGCGCGACTGACGTCGCCGCCGCGCACTGAGTAGGCTCGATCCGTGGCGATTCCCCGGCAACTGCCAAACACGATCACGATCGTGCGCATCCTGTGCGCCCCGGTCTTCGTCTGGATGCTGCTCGCCGACGCGGGCGCCGACGGTGCGCTGCGCTGGTGGGCGGCGATGCTGTTCATCGTCGCGATCGCGACCGACGGCATCGACGGGTATCTCGCGCGCAGGTACGAGATCGTCACCGACCTCGGCAAGCTGCTCGATCCGATCGCCGACAAGGCGCTCACGGGTTGCGCGTTCGTGTGCCTGTCGATCCTCGGCGAGTTGCCGTGGTGGATCACGATCGTCGTGCTGGTGCGCGAGATCGGGATCACCGTGCACCGGCTCGCGGTCGCCAGCGACCACGTCGTCGCCGCTGCCTGGATGGGCAAACTGAAGACACTCGCGCAGGCGGTCGCGCTCTCGCTGGCGCTCCTGCCGCTGTGGACGGTCGTCGGCGACTGGATCCATGTGGTCAACGTTGTCGCGATGACGATCGCCGTGGCGCTCACCGTCGCCAGCGGCATCGACTACGTCGTCACCGAGGTGCGCGGCGCACGCTCGGCACGCGGGCCCCGCGCATGAGGCGTGAGATGCCCGCGAGCGACCTCCCGGAGGAGCTGGAGAGCACGCTCGTCTCTGCGGTACGCCGCACCGATCCGGAGCGCCTCGTCGCGCGGCTGAAGGAACTGGGCTGGACGATCGGTGTCGCGGAGTCGCTCACCGGAGGCCTCCTGGTCGCATCCATCGTCTCGGTCGCCGGCGCGAGTTCGGTGCTGCGCGGGGGAGTTGTCGCGTACGCGACCGATGTGAAGCAGAGCATCCTCGGTGTCGACGAGACATTGCTCGAGGCGCACGGGCCCGTGCATCCTCGCGTGGCGCGGCAGATGGCCGACGGCGTGCGCCGTGCGCTCGGGCAGGGTGGTGTCCCGACCGACGTGGGCGTCGCGACGACGGGCATCGCGGGACCGCTGTCTCCGGACGGGCAGCCGGTGGGCACGGTGCACGTGGCCGTGTCGACGCCGCTGGGATCGCGTGTCGAGTCGCTGTTGCTCGCGGGCGATCGCGAGCAGATCCGAGCCGAGGCGGTCGCCCGCTCGCTACGGCTGATCATCGACGCACTGTGATCCGGGAATACCGGCTGTTTCGGCTCGGTTACGTCTCAGTGATTCCCACCCGTTCCACAGCACCCGAGGTCTAGGGTGAGGATCACATCCGGTACTGTTGTCCACCCGGACACGTGCGTGATTGACCGAGGAGGGAGCCCGACATGATCCTGGTTCGTCAAGAGATCGGCGATGTCCTGCGCGACTTCCGCCTCCAGAAGGGCCGCACCCTGCGTCAGGTCGCGGGGCGCGCAAGCGTCGCGCTCGGCTACCTCAGCGAGGTGGAGCGCGGTCAGAAAGAGGCCTCGAGTGAGATCCTCGCGGCCGTGGCCGAGGCGCTCGACGTGCCGATCTCGGCCGTCATGCGTGAGGTCGGCGACCGCATCTCCGTGCTCGAGGGACTGCAGACCTTCCCCGACGTCGTGCCCGACGACCTCGCGGGTCTCGGCGACGACCTCGTCGCTCCCGAGCTCTCGTTGCACTGAGTCGGCACGGATGCGGCTGAGCGAATTCGATCGCGCCGTCGACGCCGAGTTCGGTGCTCGCGGCCGCGCCATGCTCGACGACCTCGCGCTCGCGCGGGTCGGCTATCGCACCGCAGCAGAAGCGCTCAAGGCCGGCATCTCGACGCGCGACGTCTGGCTCGCGCTCTGCGAGGAAGCCGATGTGCCGCGTGATCGCCGCTACGGCGTCGGACGGCTGGACCCGCGCGATCGGTGACGATGCGCCACGGCGTGTCATCGAAGATTCGTTCGATTCGAACGTAGGCTCCTTCACAACGGGTCTCGGAAGGACGTTGTCCACAATCCGGGTCGATCATCGACGCAATGTCGGAGGTCGCCCATAGCGTGTTCGACGTCACCATGACACCCCGCCTTGTCGCAGTCTCCTCAGCGAGGAGCGCGACAGCCTACAGGCGACACGGATACCGGGAGCGGACAGACCGCCGACGGACGAGGTGCAGAAGGAGCACACCATGCCATCACCCGCAGACCGCGAAAAGGCCCTCGAATCGGCCCTCGCTCAAATCGACCGTCAGTTCGGAAAGGGCTCGGTCATGCGCCTGGGCAGCGACGAGCGCGCCCCCGTCGAGGTCATCCCGACCGGTTCCATCGCGCTCGACGTCGCGCTCGGCATCGGCGGTATCCCGCGTGGACGCATCGTCGAGATCTACGGCCCGGAATCGTCGGGAAAGACGACCCTCACCCTCCACGCGATCGCGAACGTGCAGCGCGCCGGCGGCATCGCCGCGTTCATCGACGCGGAGCACGCCCTCGACCCCGATTACGCCCAGAAGCTGGGCGTCGACATCGACGCACTGCTCGTGTCGCAGCCTGACACGGGCGAGCAGGCACTCGAGATCGCAGACATGCTGATCCGCTCGGGCGCCATCGACCTCGTCGTGATCGACTCCGTCGCCGCGCTCGTGCCCGAGGCTGAGATCAAGGGTGAGATGGGCGACTCGCACGTCGGTCTGCAGGCCCGCCTCATGTCGCAGGCGCTGCGAAAGCTCACCGGTGGCCTCAACCAGACCAAGACGACGGCGATCTTCATCAACCAGCTGCGCGAGAAGATCGGTGTGTTCTTCGGTTCGCCCGAGACAACCGCCGGCGGAAAGGCGCTCAAGTTCTATGCCTCCGTGCGCATGGATATCCGCCGTATCGAGACGCTCAAGGACGGCACCGACGCGGTCGGCAACCGGACCCGTGTGAAGGTCGTCAAGAACAAGATGGCCCCGCCGTTCAAGCAGGCCGAGTTCGACATCCTCTACGGTGTCGGCATCTCCCGCGAAGGCAGCCTGATCGACTTCGGTGTCGAGCACGGCATCGTCAAGAAGTCGGGCGCCTGGTACACCTACGAGGGGGAGCAGCTCGGGCAGGGCAAGGAGAACGCCCGCAACTTCCTCATCAAGAACGACGACATCGCCGCCGAGATCGAAGGCAAGATCAAGCAGAAGCTCGGCATCGGCCAGCCTCGACCCGCCGCCGCCGACGGGCCGGTCTCCGACGAACTGGCTGCCCGTCGCCCGGCATGATCATGACGGACGACATGCGGGGCGAGGGCACGGAGCGATCCGCTGACCTCGCCCCGGTCATCCCGCTGTTCGGCGCCACCGACGACCGTGCAGCGGCCCGCCGTGCGGTGACGCAAGAGCCGTCAACGGTCGAATCTGCACCCGACTGGCACGCGACCTGGATCGACGACGAGCGGCCAGGCATCGACAGCGAAGCTGCCGTCGATGCCGAGAAGCGCCTCCTCAAGCGACTGCGCACGCGATCGCTCTCCATTCGCGAGGCGCGGGCCGTGCTGGCCGAATCCGAGCTCGATCCCGAGACGTCGGACGCACTCATCGAGCGCGCGGAACGCAACGGCTACCTCGACGATGCGCGGCTCGCGGAGCAGCTCGCGCATGCGGCGACCGAGCGCAAAGCGCAGGGGCGCCAGATGATCGCGCAGACGCTCTCCTCTCGCGGCATCCCGCGTGAGATCGTCGACGCCGCGCTCGGCACCCTCCCCGACGACGAGGCGGAGCGCGCCCTCGAGTTCGCCCGCAAGAAGGCGTCCGGGCTTGGTGATCTCGAGCGCGACGTCGCCCTCCGGCGACTGTCAGGGCAACTCGCACGCCGTGGCTACGGAGCAGTCGCGCTCTCGGCGGCTCGACAGGCGCTCGATGAAGTGTCCTCGCCTCGGTCGCGGGTCAGATTCGACTGACGCACACGGTCAGCGCGAGCGCGGCCGTGTGCAGGTGCGGCTCGTAGAATGGTGCGATCATGACTTCCCCGTCCGCATCCCCGACTCTGATCGCGCCGTCGTCGGCAGCCGTCACCGCAGACGGCCGTGCACGCACCTATGAGGTGCGCACCTTCGGCTGCCAGATGAACGTCCACGATTCCGAACGACTCTCCGGTTCGCTCGAATCGGCCGGCTACGTTCGCGCCGAAGCCGACGACGAGGCCGACGTCATCGTCATCAACACCTGCGCCGTCCGCGACAATGCGGCGGGCAAGCTCTACGGCACCCTCGGGCACCTCAAGTCGCGCAAGGACAAGCACGACGGGATGCAGATCGCCGTCGGTGGGTGCCTCGCGCAGATGGACAAGGACGCCGTCCTCGACAAAGCGCCGTGGGTCGATGTGGTCTTCGGCACGCACAACATGGGTTCGCTCCCGGCCCTCCTCGAGCGCGCTCGCCACAATGGCGACGCCGAACTCGAGATCCTCGAATCCCTCGAGGTCTTCCCGTCGACGCTGCCCACCAAGCGTGACTCCGTCTACAGCGGGTGGGTGTCGATCTCGGTCGGCTGCAACAACACCTGCACGTTCTGCATCGTCCCGAGCCTGCGCGGCAAGGAGAAGGATCGCCGTCCTGGCGACATCCTCAGCGAGATCCGACTGCTCGTCGACGACGGCGCCCTCGAAGTCACCCTTCTCGGACAGAACGTCAACAGCTACGGCGTCGAGTTCGGCGACCGTCAGGCGTTCGGCAAGCTGCTGCGCGCGGCAGGGCAGATCGATGGGCTCGAGCGCATCCGCTTCACGAGCCCCCACCCAGCCGCCTTCACCGACGACGTCATCGACGCGATGGCCGAGACCCCCGGCGTCATGCCGCAACTGCACATGCCGCTGCAGTCCGGATCCGACCGCATCCTCAAGGCGATGCGCCGCTCATACCGCAGCGAACGGTTCCTGGGCATCCTCGACCGGGTTCGCGAGCGCATTCCGCACGCCGCGATCACCACCGATATCATCGTCGGCTTCCCCGGCGAGACCGACGAGGACTTCGAAGACACGATGCGCGTCGTCGAGCAGGCACGGTTCGCGAGCGCGTTCACGTTCCAGTACTCGATCCGTGAGGGCACGCCCGCAGCCACGATGCCCGACCAGGTGCCCAAGGCCGTCGTGCAGGAACGGTACGAGCGGCTCGTCGCGCTGCAGGAGCGCATCAGCCTCGAAGAGAACCAGCGTCAGATCGGTCGTGAACTGCAGGTGCTCGTCTCGACCGGCGAAGGCAAGAAGGATGCCGAGACCCACCGCCTCACCGGGCGCGCCGAAGACAACCGTCTCGTCCACTTCGAAGTGCCCGCCGGTTCAGAGATCCCGCGGCCGGGCGACATCGTCTCGGTCACCGTGACCCACGGCGCGCCGTTCCACCTGCTCGCCGACAGTACCGACGGCGCCCCGCTGCGCATCCGTCGCACGCGCGCCGGCGACGCGTGGGATCGCTCGCAGGCGGAATCCTGCGCGGTGCCGACACCGGCGGGCGACGGCGGCGGCGCCGTGTCGCTGGGGCTTCCCACGCTGCGTCTTCGCGGACAGTGAGCGCAGCCCCGCGGCTGTGGGCCGTGGTCGGGGCGACCGGCACCGGAAAGACCGCGCTCTCGCTCGACCTGGCCGAGCACCTCCGCGCGACCGGGCGCGGAGCCGAGATCGTCAACGCCGACGCGATGCAGCTGTATCTCGGCATGGAGATCGGCACGGCCAAGCTGCCGGTTGATGAGCGCCGCGGCATCCCGCATCACCTCTTCGACGAGCTCGACGTCACTGAAGAAGCCGCCGTCGCCGCCTATCAACTGCGTGCCCGCACCGTCGTCGCCGACATCTTCGGCCGCGGCGCCGACGCGATCCTGGTCGGCGGCTCGGGGCTGTACGTCTCAAGCGTCGTGTTCGACTTCCGGTTTCCGCCGCACGACGACGACCTGCGCGCGCAGCTCGAGGCCGACCTCGAGCGTGACGGGCCCGGCGCGCTCCTCGCCCGGCTGCGGGACATCGACCCGACGACCGCGGCCCGTGTGGATCCGAGGAACGGGCGGCGCATCGTGCGGGCGCTCGAAGTCGCCCTCGCCGGTGGCGAGAATCACGGTGCGGCGCTGCCTGCAGAGCCCACGCTCTGGCGCCCCGACACTCGCATCGTCGGCGTCCACGTCGACCGTGCCGACCTCGTCGTGCGGCTCGGTGCGCGCGTCGAAGGCATGTGGCGCGCCGGGATCGTCGCCGAAGCCGCTGAACTGCGCGCACGCGGACTCGATGACGGCGTCACCGCCCGCCGCGCCATCGGCTACGCGCAGGCGCTCGCGCAACTCGACGGCACACTCGACCAGACCGAGGCGATCGCCCAGACCCAGGCGCTCACCCGCCGCTACGCGCGCCGGCAGGTGTCGTGGTTCAAGCGGTACCCCGGCATCCAGTGGGTCGGCCCGGATGCCGATGTGGCGGCTCTGGCGGACTCGTCGGCATGAGCCCGACGATCCGGCCCTTCGACATCGCCGATCGAGCATCGTCTCGTGGAAGCGGCGGAGGAGCGGCCGCTCGAGATGACCTGGAACACCGGCAAGCGACTCATCGCCGACTGACCCGGTGGTGCCCGCCTAGAATCGACGGGTGTCCACCATCGCGTTCACCAAGGGCCACGGCACCGGCAACGACTTCGTCATCATCGCCGACCCCGATGGCGAGTTGACCCTCAGCGACGCCCAGGTCGCCGTCCTCACCGACCGCCGGTTCGGCATCGGCGGCGACGGCATCCTTCGCGTCGTGCGGTCCGGCGCGCTCTCCGAGGGCGCTTCGACGCCCGACGCCGAGTGGTTCATGGACTACCGCAACGCCGACGGCTCGGCCGCCGAGATGTGCGGCAACGGCATCCGCGTGTACGCCAAGTACCTCGTCGAAGCGGGACTGGTCGACCTCGCGGTGGGTGAGGCCGTCGTCATCGGCACCCGCGCCGGCACGAAGGCCGTCACCCGCACCGACGCGGGCTTCGAGGTCGACCTCGGCGTCTGGCGCGCCGACGACGCCGACGTGCTCGTGCGCGCCAAAGGGCTCCCGGTCGCGCGCCCCGGCCAGGGCATCGACGTCGGCAACCCGCACGTCGTCGTCGCCCTCTCGAGCGGGAACGAGCTCGAGGGCCTCGACCTCTCGGTCCAACCCATGCTCGACCCGACGCCGGCAGCCGGCGCGAACATCGAATTCGTCGTCCCGGCGGACCCCCTCGTCCACGCGGGCGTGGGCTCGATCCGGATGCGGGTGTTCGAACGCGGCGTCGGTGAGACGCTGTCGTGCGGCACCGGCGTGGCAGCGGCCGCACTCGCCGTGCGCCATTGGGCGGGAAACGCCGCCCCCGACCGCTGGAGCGTCGACGTTCCCGGTGGCCGCCTCGGCGTGCGTGTGGTCACCCACCAAGACGGGGAGCACGTGCTGCTGTCCGGCCCGGCATCGCTCGTGTTCTCCGGCGAGGTCGCACTCGCCTGAACGCACCTGTCAGGGCAGGTCGATGGCCTCGGTGCGGGGCGTGCCGTGGCGCCGAACTTTCAGCACACGGAAGCCGCGTCCGGTGGCTGCGCGCGTCACGCTGTAGCCGCCCTCGAAGGTCGCGGCGAGCCATCGCTGCAGCGAGTCGGACCCCAGGTTGCGCTGCACGACGAGCCACGCGTCGCTGCGTTCGTCCAGCCGGGGGATCCACGTCTCCATGAGGTCGTGCAGCACGCTCTTGCCGACACGGATCGGCGGGTTCGAGCGGATCGTGCGGAACGAGACGTCGACGGGAACATCCTCCGGTCGCACGGCGTTGATGTTGGAGAGCCCGAGTGCGTCGGCGTTGCGGCGCACGAGGTCGAGTGCGCGTTCGTTGACGTCGACGGCCCACACGGTCGCGTGCGGTGACTGCGTCGCGAGCGTGAGCGAGATCGGTCCCCATCCGCAGCCGAGGTCGAGCAGATTGCCGCCCGGCGGCGGCGGGGGCGTGTTCGCCAGCAGCACGGCGGTGCCGGAATCCACGTGGTCGGGACTGAACACCCCGCCCGCGGTCGTCACCTCGATGTCGCGACCGGCGATGGACACACGGATGCGGCGGAGGTGCTCGGCACTGGACGGGGCGGCGCTGAAGTAATGGTCGCTCCCCACGTCAGCGATCGTAGCGGAGCCGCAGGACTCCGCGGGAAGCTAGACTGCAAGGCTCAGCATCGAAAGGACCCCATGACCGACACCACAACCCCCCACAGCACGGACGAGACGCCGGTGGACCCGGTCGATCGTGTGCTCTCGCGCGCCGACGCGCGGTCGGGCGTTCGCGTGTTCGGCGGGGCCCAGGCACTGCAGGACGAGTCGACCGTCGCGTACGGCGACACCGACGGCGAACAGTGGGACCGCGAGGAGCGCGCAGCGCTGCGCCGCGTTCCCGGCCTGTCCACCGAGCTCGAAGACGTCACCGAAGTCGAATACCGTCAGCTGCGTCTCGAGAACGTCGTGCTGATCGGCGTCTACCCGCAGGGGTCGCATGAAGACGCGGAGAACTCGCTGCGAGAGCTCGCCGCGCTGTCCGAGACGGCCGGCGCGGTCGTCCTCGACGGTGTGTTGCAGCGTCGTCCGCATCCCGACCCCGCCACCTACATCGGTCGCGGCAAGGCGGCCGAGCTGCGCGACCTCGTTGCAGCGGTCGGCGCCGACACGGTCATCGCCGACACCGAGCTCGCACCCAGCCAGCGGCGCGCCCTCGAAGATGTCGTGAAGGTCAAGGTCATCGACCGCACCACCGTCATCCTCGACATCTTCAGCCAGCACGCCAAGAGTCGCGAGGGCAAGGCCCAGGTCGAACTCGCCCAGCTCGAGTACCTCCTGCCGCGCCTGCGCGGCTGGGGTGAGTCGATGAGCCGGCAGGCCGGTGGTCAGGTGGGTGCCGGCGGCGCAGGCATGGGCTCGCGTGGCCCGGGTGAGACGAAGATCGAACTGGACCGTCGCCGTATCCGCACCCGCATGGCGCAATTGCGCCGGCAGATCCGCGGGTTCGAGCCGGGCCGTGAGGCCAAGCGTGCCGAGCGCAAGCGCAACACGATCCCTTCGGTGGCGATCGCCGGCTACACCAACGCCGGCAAGTCGAGTCTGCTGAATCGGCTGACCAGCGCGGGCGTGCTCGTGCAGAACGCGCTGTTCGCAACACTGGATGCCACGGTCCGCCGCGCCGAAGCTGCCGACGGTCGCGTGTTCACGCTGACCGACACGGTCGGGTTCGTGCGCAACCTGCCGCACCAGCTCGTTGAGGCCTTCCGGTCGACGCTCGAGGAGGTCGGCGACGCAGACGTCATCGTGCACGTCGTCGACGGTGCACACCCTGACCCTGCGGCACAGCTCGCGACGGTGCGCGACGTGATGGGCGATGTGGGTGCGCGGTCCACGCACGAGATCGTCGTGTTCAACAAGGCCGACCTGCTCGACGATGACACCCGCCTGGTATTGCGCGGCCTCGAACCCAAGGCGCACTTCGTCTCGTCGCGCACGGGCGAAGGTGTCGTCGAGCTTCGGGCGGCGATCGAAGCCGCCTTGCCGCTGCCGGCGGTCGAGGTGCGCGCCCTCGTGCCCTACGACCGGGGCGATCTCGTCTCCGCCGTCCACTCGAGTGGCCACATCGTCTCGACGAAGCACGAGGAGGGCGGCACGGCCGTGCACGCGCACGTCTCCGAGAAGCTCGCCGCAGACCTCGCGCCGTTCGCCGTCGACTGAGCCGGGGTCCGTGGCGCTTCGTCTCGCTGCGCTCGCTCAGCGACCGGGTGGATGCCGTTCCGGTCGTTGAGCGAGGCGCGCAGCGCCGAGACGAAACGGTCAGGCCAGCTCGATCGGCGCCACCCCGGGCGTTTCGAAGCCGAACACCTCGCCGAGGAAGGCGAGTTCGCTCTCGAGCGCGTGCACGATGGTCTCCGCCTTGCGGAAGCCGTGTCCCTCGCCCTCGTACAGCACGTAGGCGTGCGGGATGCCGCGTGCGGCCAGCGCGTCGCGGATGGCCTCGGACTGCGAGGGCGGGACGACGGCGTCGTCGGCGCCCTGCAGCAGCAGGAGCGGCACGCGGAAGCGGTCCGCGCGGCTGAGCGGCGACCGCTCCAGGTAGCGCTGCTCCGCCTCAGGGAGCGGGCCGATGAGACCGTCGAGGTAGCGGGCTTCGAAGTCGTGGGTGTCTTCGGCGAGCATGCGCGCGTCGCCGACACCGTAGCGGCTGATCCCGGCGGCGAACGCGTCGGTCGCGGTCAGCGCGCCGAGGACGGTCCAGCCGCCGGCCGAACCACCCTCGATCGCGATCCGTGCCGCATCCGCACGGCCTTCGGCGGCGAGGCCCTCGGCGGCCGTGGCGACGTCGTCGACATCGACGACTCCCCACTGGCCGCGCAGTCGCTCACGGTAGGCACGGCCGTACCCGGTCGAGCCGCCGTAGTTGACGTCGAGCACGCCGATGCCGCGACTGGTGTAGTAGGCGGTCTTCGTGTCGGCGATCGGGCCGACATGGGCCGTCGGGCCGCCGTGTACGAGCACGACATACGGGGGGAGGGCGCCGTCAGGGGCGGCGTGCGTGGGACTGGTCGGCGCGTAGTCGAACGCGTGCACGTCGCCGTGTCGTCCCGCGAACGTCACCGGGCGCGCCTCGGGAAGCCAGGCCTCCTCGAGACCCGTCGATCCGCCGTGCACGAGTTCGACCGCGCCATCGGCGGCGATCACCCACAGCCCCGTGACCCCCGGGGCGACGCCGGACACGAGCACGCGCTCGCCGTCGCTGTCCTCGATCACGGCGCGTGAGGCGACGGGCACCTCGAGCGCGCGGACGCTGCCGTCGGGATCGATTCGCACGACGGCATCGGCGCCGTTCGTGCGGGTGGCGACGACACCGCCGTCGATCATCGGCGCGTACCAGCGCAGGCCGAGCACCCACAGCCCACCGCCGGTGTCGGCGTCGGCGGGTGCGAACGCCTCGGCATCCGCGAATCCGCCGGCGTCGCTGCGGCGCAGACGTTGCAGGTTCCACCGACCCTGCGGTTCGTCGATCAGCATCAGGTCGTCGTCGACCCACTCGGGCTGCAGTGCGGACGTCGCTCCCGAAGTCACTGCGGCCGGGGCATCGGGCGAGCCCAGATCGCGCACGAACACGCGCGTGCGATCCCAGGGCATGGCCGGGTGATCCCATCCCACCCACGCGAGGCGCTGCCCGTCTGCGGAAAGCGCCGGCTGTGCGACGAAGTCGGTGCCGCCCGCGAGTTCGGCGACCTCGCCGCCCGGGTGGGTCGGGATCGTCACGATCGTGCGGAGCGGAACCGGAACGCCGACGTGGCCCTCCGGCATGCGGGCCGCGGCGTGGTCTTCGCGAATCGCCAGCAGCAGTCCCTGCTGCCACGACAGGCCTCCGTAGCGAACGGCGCCGTCGGTGTCTGCCGTCAACGGCACGGGGTCGGCACCCGGTGCGAACAGCCACACGCGCTGGTCGGTCTTCTCGACGAAGAAGAGTCTGCCGTCGGATGCCGCCGCCCACGACCCGCCGCCGTATTCGTGTACCCGCGAGCGTGCGTTCCAAGGAGCCGGCAGCACCGTCTCGATGTCGCCTGTCACGGTGCGTCGGCGCACGCTGGTGCGCCCTCCCTCTGCGGGAATGCCTTCGCCCCACCAGATCTCATCGCCCACGAACGCGGCGCCGTCGAGGCGCCGCGAGCCCGCTGATGCCTGTGTGGCGGTGAGTGGGGAGGGCCAGGATCCGTATGGTGCTGTCTCGGTCACGCGTCCACGCTACGCCCGCGTGACTGATCGGCGGGCTCGCGGCGCTCGAGTGGCGTCAGACGGTTCGGAGGACCGCCACGACCTTCCCGAGCACGACGGCGTCGTCGCCGAGGATGGGCTCGAAGGCGGAGTTGCGGGGGAGCAGCCAGGTGTGGCCGTCGCGCTGGCGGAACGTCTTGACGGTCGCCTCCTCATCGAGCATAGCCGCGACGATGTCGCCGTTCTCGGCGGTCGCCTGCGAGCGCACCACGACCCAGTCGCCGTCGCAGATGGCGGCGTCGATCATCGAATCGCCGCTCACCTTCAGCATGAAGAGGTCGCCCTTGCCGACGAGCTGACGCGGGAGTGGGAAGATCTCTTCGACCTGCTGTTCCGCCGTGATCGGCACGCCCGCGGCGATGCGCCCCACGAGGGGCACGAGCGCTGCGTCGCCGACCGCCGGTGCGGTGTCGGCCGGGTTCTCGCCGCTGACGCCGGGCAGGTCGATCAGCACCTCCATGGCGCGGGTCTTGCCGGCGTCGCGTCGCAGGTAGCCGCTCAGCTCCAGCTGGTTGAGCTGGTGCGTCACGCTCGACAGCGACTTCAGGCCGACGGCATCCCCGATCTCGCGCATGCTGGGCGGGTATCCATGGTGCGCGATGGAGCGCTGGATCACCTCGAGGATCGCCAGCTGCTTGTCGCTCAGGTTCTTGCGCCGGCGGGTCTGCGGCTTCTCGCTCATGGTCCCGTGCTCCTTCGTCCCGCTCCGATGCTTCTTCGAATGTCGGAGGTCGGTGATGGGGTGTTCTCGTCGAAACGGTATCCGCTGTTTCGCCCACCGATCGGCAGGTGGCCGCGTGTCGCCTTCGATCGATGTCCGATCACACCGGCCACTTGACATCCGACTATATCGAAGATACGTTCGGAAAAGAGATTCGCATCCGGCCCTCCCGGCCGAGTGTCGGATGCGAATCTCTCGACTCCCGAGGAGGACACCATGACCGCCATCGACATCGCAGGCAGCCCCGCATTCCGCACCGTGCCGTCGACGCGGCTGCGGTTGACCGTCCGCGGGCGTCGGGTCCTCGCCGTTCTGGCGTCGCTCCCGGCTGTCGTCGCGCTGAGCATCGCGATCGTCTCCGGCGGTGGCGCGATCGCCACGTCGGTCGACGGTGCACCGGCGGGAGCGTTCGAGATGGTCACGGTCATGCCCGGCGACAGCCTGTGGGCGATCGCCGAGCGGGTCGCTCCCGGGGCCGACCCCCGTGATGTCGTCGATGCGATCATCCGGCTCAACGTGCTCGGTTCCACGCAGCTCGAAGCGGGCCAGTCGCTCGCCATCCCTGCGGAGTATGTCGACTGATAGCCGAAGGCGTCATGCGGCGTCAACCCTCCGCGGCGGCGTCCTAGCATGGGGGAGTGAGCACGAGGATCGATGATCTACCCATCCGTGACGATCTGCGCGGACTGACACCGTACGGTGCGCCGCAGGCGCCACTGCCGGTTGCGCTCAACGTCAACGAGAACACGCATCCGGTTCCCGGCGAAGTCGCGGACGACATCCTCGATGCCGTCGCCCAGGCCCTGCGTGACGTCAACCGCTATCCCGATCGCGAGTTCACGGGGCTCCGCGAGGGATTCGCCGACTATCTCGGGCACGGGCTCACGAGGGACCAGATCTGGGCGGCGAACGGATCCAACGAGGTGTTGCAGCACCTGCTGCAGGCGTTCGGCGGGCCGGGACGAACCGCGTTCTCATTCGCGCCGACGTATTCGATGTATCCGCTGCTGACCCGCGCGACCGGCGCCACCTATGTCGCGGGGACGCGCGAGGCCGACTACTCGCTGGCTCCTGAGGGCGTTGCCGCGCAGGTCGAGGCGGCTCGCCCCGACATCGTGTTCCTGTGCGCACCGAACAACCCGACCGGCTCGCCCGTCGGCCTCGACGTCATCGAGGCCGTCTACGAGGCGACCGAGGGCATCGTGATCGTCGACGAGGCATACCAGGAGTTCGCACCGCGTGAGACCCAGTCGGCACTCACCCTGATGCCCGGGCGTGAACGTCTCGTCGTCTCGCGCACCATGAGCAAGGCGTTCGCCTTCGCCGGCGCGCGTGTGGGCTATCTCGCCGCCGACGCCGCCGTCATCGACGCGCTGCGACTCGTGCGACTCCCGTACCACCTGAGCGCCCTGACGCAGGCGGCGGCATCGGCCGCGCTGCGGCACGCGCCGACCATGCTGCGCATGGTCGACGACATCGTCGGGCAGCGCGACCGCATCTCGGCCACGCTTGAGGCGCTGGATTACACGCCGTACGAGAGTTGGACGAACTTCGTGCTGTTCTCGGGTGTCGACGACCCGGCCGCCACGTGGCAAGCGCTCTACGATCGCGGCATCCTCATCCGCGACGTCGGCATCCCCGGCAGCCTCCGCGTGACGGCCGGCACGGAGCAGGAGACGACGGCATTCCTCGACGCTCTCGCCTCGATAGACTCGGGCGCATGAGCACCCCCGCGCCCCGCACGGCCTCGATCCGTCGCGCGACGAGCGAATCCACGGTCGAACTCGAGTTGAATCTCGACGGGTCCGGTCAGAGCCACATCGACACGACGGTGCCGTTCTTCGACCACATGCTCACCGCATTCGCGAAGCACTCGCTGACCGACTTGACCGTTCGTGCCTCCGGCGACACCGATATCGACGCACACCACACGGTCGAGGACATCTCGATCGTGCTCGGGCAGGCGATCCGCTCGGCGCTCGGAGACAAATCGGGCATCTCTCGCTACGGTGACGCGCTCGTGCCGCTCGACGAGGCGCTCGCGCAGGCCGTCGTCGACATCAGCGGGCGCCCGTACCTCGTTCACACCGGTGAGCCGGCCGGATTCGAGCACCACCTGATCGGCGGCCACTTCACCGGATCGCTCGTGCGTCACACGTTCGAAGCCATCGCCTTCAACGGCGGGCTCACGATGCACGTCATGCTGCTCGGCGGCCGAGACCCGCACCACATCGCCGAGGCGGAGTACAAGGCCTTCGCACGCGCGTTCCGACAGGCGAAGTCGCTCGACCCGCTGGTCGTCGGCATCCCCAGCACGAAGGGTGCCCTGTGACGGAGCAGCACGCGTCGTCGGGGGAGCGACCGCTGGTCGCCGTGCTCGACTACGGCTCCGGCAACGTGCACTCGGTCACCAAAGCGCTCGCGCTGGCCGGTGCCGATGCGCGTCTGACCTCCGACCGTGCTCTGATCCAGGATGCTGCGGGGCTCGTCGTGCCCGGCGTCGGCGCGTTCCGCGCCGTCATGGATGCACTCCGCGAAAGTCGCGGCGACGAACTGATCGAGCGCCGACTGGCGGGCGGCCTTCCGGTGCTCGGCATCTGCGTCGGCATGCAGATCCTGTTCGAGCACGGTGTCGAACGTGGGGTCGACACCGAAGGCATGGGGCAGTGGCCCGGCGCCGTCACCGAGCTCGATGCTCCCGTGCTGCCGCACATGGGCTGGAACACGGTACGCGCCGGTGAAGGATCGACGCTGTTCTCCGGAGTCGAAGACGAACGGTTCTACTTCGTCCACTCGTTCGCCGCCCAGCACTGGACGCTCGACGTCATCAAGCCGTTCCGGCAGCCCGCGCTCACGTGGTGCGACTACGGCACGCCGTTCCTCGCGGCAGTCGAAAACGGTCCGCTGTCGGCCACGCAGTTCCACCCCGAGAAGTCCGGTGATGCCGGCATCCGTGTCCTGACCAATTGGATTGGGTCGCTGCCGCAGGGCTAGTCTCACTCCTTGTGCGCGTCTGGGCGCACCCTCCCGAATCCCCTGGAGCCATGAACGATTTCGCGTCAACCCCTGAACTGATCCTGCTGCCTGCCGTCGATGTCGCCGACGGGAAGGCCGTCCGCCTTACGCAGGGCGCCGCGGGCACCGAGACCAACTACGGGGACCCCGTCGACGCTGCGCTGGCCTGGGCGCGTCAGGGTGCGCAGTGGATCCACCTCGTCGACCTCGACGCGGCATTCGGGCGCGGCAGCAACGCCGGCGTCCTCCGCAAGGTGATCAAGCAGGTGCGTGGGGTCCAGATCGAGCTGTCCGGCGGCATTCGCGACGATGCGACGCTCGAAGCGGCGCTCGAGTCGGGTGCCACGCGCATCAACCTCGGCACCGCCGCCCTTGAGAACCCCGAGTGGGCCGCCAACGTGATCGGCCGCTACGGCGACGCGATCGCGGTCGGGCTCGACGTGCGGGGCACGACGCTCGCGGCGCGCGGCTGGACGCAGGACGGCGGCGACCTGTGGCAGGTGCTCGAACGTCTCGAGGACGCGGGCTGCAGCCGCTACGTCGTCACCGACGTGACGAAGGACGGCACCCTCAAGGGCCCGAACCTCGAACTCTTGCGCGAGGTCGCCTCCCGCACGGCCAAGCCCGTCGTCGCATCGGGCGGTGTCTCGAGCCTCGATGACATCGCTGCGCTGCGCGAGCTCGTGCCGCACGGCGTCGAAGGCGCCATCGTCGGCAAGGCGCTCTACGCGGGCGCGTTCACCCTCGCCGAGGCGCTGGATGTCGCCGGAGGCTGACCACTCCTGCACCCCGGGCGATTCGGCGGGCGTGCCCTGGCAGGGTCGCAGTTTCGAACCGAACCGCCACGCAGACGATGACGGATCGGCCGATCCGGCGCTGCTGGGCGCACTGACCGCCTTCCGAGACGGTTCGGGGGATGCCGGTGCCGTCGTCGACGCGTACCGGTCGGCGCGCCTGCTCATTCCGTTGGTGGCTGAGAAGGGTGATGAGGGGGTCGGGCCGACAGGCCTGCGCGTCGACAAGACGCAGGAGCTCTCGATCGTCACTGTCGCCGCGCCCGACGGCCGCCGCATCCTGCCGGTCTTCTCCTCGGTCGCGGCGATGGCTGCCTGGGACCCTACGGCGCGCCCCGTGCCCGCCGACGGGGTGCGCACCGCGCTCGCTGCAGCCGAAGACGACACCGAGCTGATCGTCCTCGATCCGGGTTCGGCAACGGAGTTCGTGCTGCGCCGTCCCGCCGTGTGGGCCGTCGGTCAGGGCCAGCGATGGGAGCCGGCGCACACGTCGCCCGAGGTGTTCGCGGGCCTGCAACACAGCATCGGCGGCGAGCTCGGCGTGCTCGACCTGTCGGTCGCGCCGGGGGATCCGGCATCCCGGCTCCGCGGTCCCGAGCTGATCGTGCGGCTGCACCTGGTCGACGGTCTCGACGGCGTCGAACTCGACGCGATCCTGCAGCGCCTCGCGGCCCGCTGGGCAGCCGACGACCGCATCGCGTTGCTCGTCGACAGCTTGACCGTCAAGCTTCTCCGGGCCGGCTGACACCAGGGGGAGCGGTCAGTTGACCGGGCCGGTGTACTTCTCGCCGGGTCCTTGGCCGATCGGGTCAGGGATGACGGATGCCTCGCGGAAGGCGAGCTGCACCGAGCGCAGGCCGTCGCGGAGCGACCGTGCGTGCATGTCGCTGATCTCCGGGGCGCCCGCGGTGATGAGGCCGGCGAGGGCGTTGATGAGCTTTCGCGCTTCGTCGAGGTCCTTCTGCTGGTCGGGATCGTCGGCGAGTCCGACCTTCACCGCCGCAGCGCTCATGAGGTGGACGGCGGCCGTCGTGATGACCTCGACCGCCGGTACGTCGGCGATGTCGCGCGTGGCTGCGCGGGCGGCCTGCTCCTGCTCTTCCCACCGGGCCTGACGGGCCTCGTCGGTGTCGTTCGGGCGGGGGGCGTCGGATGCCGTCGTGTCCACGTGCTGCTCTCTGCTAGACTTGGCGGGCACCGGAGTGTTCTGCTCCGGGTCGAAAGAGGATCACATCCCACCCGCGCTTGCCGCTCCAGGCTACCGGGTCACGCACTCCGCCCCGCACCACGGGGTAGCCCGCAAGGGATTCAGGGTGCTGGAACTGCACTGACCGACGCGTGCGTCGAGCTGGGTGGATGCGAACCTCTTCCGCCCGAGGCACAGCCATGTGCCCCGGGGCCGTCACCCGCATCGACACTAGGAGTTCCGCATCAGCGATCCCCGCACCAATGAGCGCATCCGCGTCCCCGAGGTCCGCCTCGTCGGGCCGAACGGAGAGCAGGTCGGCGTCGTCCGCATCGAAGTCGCTCAGCGTCTGGCTCAGGAGGCAGACCTCGACCTGGTCGAAGTCGCCCCCAACTCGAAGCCTCCCGTCGTCAAGATCATGGATTTCGGGAAGTTCAAGTACGAGACGGCGCAGAAGGCCAAAGAGGCCCGACGCAACCAGGCCAACACGGTCCTCAAGGAAGTCCGCTTCCGCCTGAAGATCGAGGCCCACGACTACACGACCAAGCTCAAGCGCGCCGAGGGCTTCCTCAAGGCGGGCGACAAGGTCAAGGCCATGATCCTGTTCCGTGGGCGTGAGCAGTCGCGTCCCGAGCAGGGTGTGCGTCTGCTGCGCAAGTTCGCCGAGGATGTCGCCGAGTTCGGCACCGTGGAATCCAACCCCACGATCGATGGACGCAACATGGTGATGGTCGTCGCACCGCACAAGAACAAGTCCGAGGTCAAGACGGAGCAGAACGCCCAGCGCGCAGCCAACAAGGAAGCCGCACGCCAGGCCCGCGCCACCGACACGGAACCCGCGCCCGCTCCCGCCGAGTAAGCGCCCCCAGACTCCCGCCCCGGCGGGAACCACAACGAAGGAAGAGACATGCCGAAGCAGAAGACCCACTCGGGCGCCAAGAAGCGCTTCAAGGTCACCGGAAGCGGAAAGATCAAGAAGCAGCAGGCGAACCTGCGCCACAACTTCGAGGGCAAGCCCACGAAGCGCACGCGCCGCCTGTCGGCCGACAAGATCCTGGCCCCCGGTGACGCGAAGGTCGCCAAGAAGCTCCTCGGCATCTGACGCCGACGCACGTAAGGAATCACTGAGAAATGGCTAGAGTCAAGCGGGCCGTCAACGCCCACAAGAAGCGTCGCGTCATCCTCGAGCGCGCCTCCGGTTACCGGGGTCAGCGTTCGCGTCTGTACCGCAAGGCGAAGGAGCAGGTCACCCACTCGCTCGTCTACGCGTACCGCGACCGTCGCAAGCGCAAGGGCGACTTCCGTCGTCTGTGGATCCAGCGCATCAACGCTGCGAGCCGTCAGAACGGCCTCACCTACAACCGCTTCATCCAGGGTCTGAACCTGGCCGGCGTCCAGGTCGACCGTCGCATGCTCGCCGAGCTGGCCGTCAACGAGCCCGCCGTCTTCACCTCGCTCGTCGAGACCGCGAAGAAGGCGCTGCCCGCCGACGTCAACGCTCCCAAGGCGTAACACCTGCGAGTCCGAGAAGGGCGTCCTCCCACGGGAGGGCGCCCTTCCGTCGTATCCGGCGTCGGATCAATACACTGAGAACGTGCTCGAGAACCCCCGTTCCCCGCGTGTGCGCGCGGTCGCCAAGCTGTCCAAGCGCAGCGCCCGTCAGGAGACCGGGCTGTTCCTGCTCGAGGGGCCGCAGGCGGCACGCGAGGTGCTGGCCTTCCGACCCGACACGCTGGTCGAACTGTTCGCCACGCCGAGCGCCATGGAGAAGCATCAGGACGTCCGTGACGCGGCTCGCGATGCGGGGCAGGAGGTCGTGTTCACGACCGAGGCGGTGCTCGATGCGATGGCCGACACGGTCACTCCGCAGGGGATCGTGGCGGTCGCCCGGCAGTCGCCGACTGCGGCCAAAGACGTCTTCGCCGAGTCGCCGCGGCTGATCGTCATTTGTGAAGAAGTGCGCGACCCCGGCAACCTCGGCACCATCATCCGCGCGGCCGATGCGGCGGGTGCGGATGCCGTGGTGCTCACGGGCCGGACCGTCGATCCCTACAACCCGAAGGTCGTCCGGGCGACGACAGGGTCGCTGTTCCACCTGCCGATCGTCGTCGGCGCCGACCTCGCCGAGACGGTCGACCGTGCGCGCAAGACCGGACTCCGCGTGATCGCAGCGGATGTCGGCGGTGATGACTTCCTCGCCCACCGCGCGGTGCTCGCGGAGCCGACAGCATGGCTGTTCGGCAACGAGGCGCGGGGACTCGACGACGAGGCGCTCGCGCGCGTCGACCTGTCGCTGCGGCTGCCGATCTACGGCGCAGCCGAGTCGCTGAACCTCGCCACGGCGGCCAGCGTCTGCCTGTACGAAAGCGCCTTCGCGCAGCGCACCGTGGACTGACCGAACTGTTCCGCGCCTGTTACAGATCGGTAAAGGCGCGGTCAAGGTCCTGGGTGCGAGCGTATGAGCGCACCTAGGGTGAACCCATGACGAGTCCCGATCAGGGTTCGGCGCCGAAGACGTCGAACATCAATGTGCGCCGCGGCGAGCCGCTCGTGGTCGTCGAGAACGTGCAGAAGCACTACGGCGACTTCCACGCCCTCAAAGACATCCAGCTGACGGTCGGTCGCGGTGAGGTCGTCGTGGTCATCGGCCCCTCGGGGTCGGGTAAGTCGACGCTCTGCCGCACGATCAACCGGCTCGAGACCATCACGAGCGGATCGATCTCGATCGACGGCAAGGAATTGCCCAAAGAAGGCAAGGCGCTCGCGGCGCTCCGTGCCGACGTCGGCATGGTGTTCCAGTCGTTCAACCTCTTCGCACACCTCACGATCCTCGAGAACGTGACCCTCGGGCCGATCAAGGTCAAGGGCATGAAGAAGGCCGAGGCCGACAAGCTCGCCAAAGAGCTGCTCGACCGTGTCGGCGTCGGGCATCAGGCCGCGAAGCTGCCGGCACAGCTCTCGGGCGGTCAGCAGCAGCGTGTGGCGATCGCCCGCGCGCTCGCGATGAAGCCGAAGGTCATGCTCTTCGATGAGCCCACCAGCGCGCTTGACCCCGAGATGATCAACGAGGTGCTCGACGTCATGGTCGGCCTCGCGCAGGAGGGGATGACGATGATCGTCGTCACCCACGAGATGGGCTTCGCCCGCAAGGCGGCCGATCGCGTCGTCTTCATGGCCGACGGGCAGATCGTCGAGGAAGCGACGCCCGAAGAGTTCTTCAACAACCCGAAGAGCGACCGCGCCAAGGACTTCCTCTCGAAGCTCCTCACCCACTAAGACGTCCGCGCCTTGCACCGGCGCGGTCACACCCAGAGATACGAAACCAGGAGGATCTCATGCGCAAGATGCGTATCGGCGGAGCGCTCGCAGGAATCGCGATCGCGGCTCTCGCTCTCACCGCCTGCAACAGCGGCAGCCCGACCAGCCCCGGCACGGGCGGTGACGGCGACACCGACGGAGACACCGATTCCGGCGCCATGTGGGAGGTCGCAACCGACGTCGCCCTCGAGGGCAGCCCCACGTTCGACGCCATCACGGAGCGTGACGGCGTGATCGTCGGCGTCAAGGAGGACCAGCCCGGTCTCGGCTACCTCGACGCGACGACAGGGGAGCGTTCAGGCTTCGACGTCGACATCGCCCGTTGGATCGCAGCCTCGCTCGGCTACGACGCAGACAAGATCGAATACAAGGCGATCGCCTCGGCGAACCGCGAGCAGGCGATCGTGAACGGTGATGTCGACTACTACGTCGGCACGTACTCGATCACCGATTCGCGCAAGGAACAGATCGACTTTGCGGGCCCCTACTTCCTCACCGGACAGGGGCTGCTCGTCGCTGCCGACAGCGAGATCACGGGCGAGGACGACCTGAGCGCCGACACGACGGTGTGCTCCGCGACCGGATCGACCCCGATCCAGAACATCAAGTCGAACTACCCCGACGTGCCGACTGAGGAGTTCGACCTGTACTCCGCGTGCGTCGATGCGCTCATCAACGGCACCGTCGACGCGGTCACGACCGACCAGGCGATCCTGATCGGTTACGCCGCGCAGTACCCCGACGAGATCAAGGTCGTCGGTGAACCCTTCAGCGAGGAGCGTTACGGCGTGGGTCTCGCCAAGGGTGACGACGCGCTCCGTGCGCACATCAACGACCTCTTCACGGAGGGCGGCGACACGTGGCAGGCGATCTTCGACGCCAACCTCGGCGAGTCGGGCATCACGGTCGAGCAGCCCGCGGTGGACGCGTACTGATCGACCACTGACCACATGAATCCAGGGTGGGGGCGCCCGCGCCCCCACCCTGAATCACCCAAGGAGACGATGTGGGCGTCATCACCGAAAACCTCGACCTGTGGGGCGAGGCACTCGGCAACACGTTGCTGCTGTTCTTCGCCGGGGGCGCCATCGCGCTGATCCTCGGAACGATCGTCGGAGCGATGCGGGTCTCACCTATACCGGTGGCGCGAGCATTCGGCACGCTCTACGTCAACACGATCCGCAACACCCCGTTGACACTCGTCTTCTTCTTCTTCGCCTTCGGCTACCCGCAGTTGGGGTTGCCGAGTCCGGGCTTCACGGTGCTCGGCATCTGGGCGCTCGGCATCTACACGGCCACCTATGTCGCAGAGGTCATCCGCGCGGGCATCAATACGGTCCCTGTCGGTCAGGCCGAAGCGGCGCGGGCGATCGGCCTGTCCTTCGGTCAGGTCATGACGCTCGTGGTCATGCCGCAGGCCTTCCGGTCGGTCGTGCCTCCCATGATGAGCGTGTTCATCGCCCTGCTGAAGAACACCACCGTCGCCGCCGGCTTCTCGGTGGCGGAACTCGGAGTCATCCGCGCGAACCTGAGCGAGCGGGGCGAGAACGCGCTCGTCGTGCTCCTGTGGGTCGCGCTCGTCTTCGTCGTCCTGGTCCTGCTGCTGAGTTGGCTGCAACGACACCTCGAGAACAAGTGGAGGATCGCGCGATGACTTCCGTCCTGTACGACGTGCCCGGACCCCGGGCGATCCTCCGCAACCGCATCCTGGGCGTCGCGACGATCCTCGTGGTCGCCGCAGTCCTCGCCTTCATCGTCTACCGGTTCGCCGTGACGGGGCAGTTCTCCGCAGAGAAGTGGTACATCTTCACGTTCAGCAACGTCTGGATGGGCATTCTGCGCGCCCTCGGCAACACCCTCGCGGCCTTCGGGCTCGCCGCGATCGGTTCGCTCGCCGTCGGGTTCATCCTCGCGATCGGGCGCCTCTCCGACCACGCGTGGGTCCGCGTCCCCGTCGCATGGATCACCGAGGTGTTCCGCGCCGTCCCGGTGCTCGTGTTCATGATGCTCATGTACTACGGTCTGCCCACGGTCGGGGTGCGCATGGAGCCGTATTGGGCGGTGGTGATCGCACTCGTGGCGTACAACGGCTCGGTGCTCGCCGAGGCGCTGCGTGCTGGCATCGAATCGCTGCCGCGCGGCCAGAAGGAAGCAGGCTACGCGATCGGTCTCCGCAAGAGCGGCGTGATGCGACTCGTGCTGCTCCCGCAGGCCGTGCGCGCGATGCTCCCGGTGATCGTCGCTCAGCTCGTGGTCACGCTGAAGGACACCGCGCTCGGCTTCATCATCACTTACCCCGAACTGCTCTACTTCGCCAAGCAGCTCACATCGCAGCCGGGCCGCCCAATTCTGCAGTCGGGCATCGTCATCGGCGCGATCTACATCGCGATGTGTCTGTTGTTGTCGTGGCTCGCGAGAACCCTCGAGCGGCGGCTGCGACGTTCGCCGCGCGGCGGCGATGCCGCCGGCGGAGGCGCGGCGATGGTCGACCCCCTGCACCACCCGGTCGCACCCGGCACCGACACCGAACTCATCGCGGCGCAGAAAGGCGCCGGCAAGTTCAACATCGGAAACACCTGATTGACGCGCCACCGGCGGGCCGAACGCGCGCCCGCCGGTAGACTCGTCTCTCGTGTCCGACGCACCCCAGATCACACCCGAAGCGGTCGAGTCCGCTGTCGCGGCGGCGCTGGGCGCCATCGCCGCGGCCGCCGACACCGCCGCGCTGAAAGCCGCGCGTGCGGCGCACACCGCCGAAGGCTCGCCGCTGGCCCAGCTGAACGCGCAGATGCGCCACGTGCCGAACGACCAGAAGGCCGCATTCGGCAAGCTGGTCGGCGGGGCCCGCGGGCAGGTGAACCAGGCGCTCGCCGCCCGAGAGGACGAGCTCGCCGAGGCCGAGACGGCGGCGCAGCTCGAAGCCGAGCGCGTCGACATCACCGCGCTCGCACCGCGCGCACGCGTGGGCGCGCGGCATCCCATCTCGCTCCTGCAGGAGGAGATCGCCGATCTGTTCGTCGGCATGGGGTGGGAGATCGCCGAAGGCCCCGAGCTCGAGCACGAGTGGTTCAACTTCGATGCGCTCAACTTCGACGTCGACCACCCGGCGCGACAGATGCAGGACACCTTCTTCGTCGATCCCGTCTCGAGGCATCTGCTGCTGCGCACGCACACCAGCCCCGTGCAGGTGCGTTCGATGCTCGAGCGACACGACGCCCTCGTGAACGAGGGGCGCGGCATCTACGTGCTGTGCCCGGGACGCGTGTTCCGCACCGATGAGTTCGACGCGACCCACCTGCCTGCCTTCACCCAGTTCGAGGGCCTCGTGATCGACAAGGGCATCACGATGGCGAATCTCAAGGGCACGCTCGACCACGCCGCGAAGGTGCTGTTCGGTGCCGAGGCGAAGACGCGGTTCCGCACGAACTACTTCCCCTTCACCGAGCCGTCAGCTGAGCTCGACCTGTGGCACCCGACCTTCAAGGGCGGGGCGCGCTGGATCGAGTGGGGCGGATGCGGCATGGTCAACCCCAACGTGCTGCGCGCGGCGGGGATCGATCCGGAGGTCTACTCCGGGTTCGCGTTCGGAATGGGCATCGAGCGCACGCTCATGTTCCGCTCCGACGTGCAGGACATGCGTGACATGGCCGAGGGCGATGTCCGTTTCAGCGAGCAGTTCGGAATGGTGGTCTGATGCGCGTCCCGCTTTCGTGGCTGCGTGAATACGTCGACGTCCCCGCGGCGACCACGCCGGAGGACGTCCTCGCGGCGCTCGTCGAGGTCGGCTTCGAAGAAGAGGACGTGCACGGGTTCGACCTGACAGGTCCCATCGTGGTCGGCCGGGTCGTCGAGTTCACGCCCGAGCCGCAGTCCAACGGCAAGACCATCCGCTGGTGCCAGGTCGACGTCGGTGAGGCGAACGGCGGTATCCGCGGCATCGTATGCGGTGCCGGCAACTTCTTCGAGGGCGACAAGGTCGTGGTGACCCTGCCCGGCGCTGTGCTGCCCGGTCCGTTCCCGATCGCGGCACGCAAGACGTACGGGCATGTCTCCGACGGCATGATCGCCTCGGCGAAGGAGCTCGGGCTCGGCGACGAGCACAGCGGCATCCTGCGGCTGGTCCAGCTCGGCCTCGACCCCGAGGTGGGCGTCGACGCGATCGCGCTGCTCGGACTCGATGACGTCGCCGTCGACGTGAACGTCACACCCGACCGCGGCTACGCGATGAGTGTGCGCGGCATCGCCCGCGAGTACGGTCACGCCACCGGAGCGACCTTCCGCGATCCCGCCGAGCGGGACTGGGCAGACGTCGAGCCCGGCAACGGCTTTCCCGTTGCCGTCGACGATCGTGCACCCATCCGCGGCAAGGTCGGCGCGTCCGAGTTCGTCGCCCGAATCGTGCGCGGTGTCGACCCGTCCCGTCCGACACCGCCCTGGATGGTCGCGCGGCTCACGCTCGCCGGCATCCGCTCGCTCGGTGTGCTCATCGACATCACCAACTACGTGATGCTCGAACTGGGCAACCCGATCCACGGCTACGACCTCGATCAGCTCGCCGGCGGCATCACCGTCCGTCGCGCGGACGAGGGCGAGAAGCTCACGACGCTCGACGGCAAGGAGCGCACCCTGTCGGGTGAGGACCTGCTGATCACCGACGAGTCCGGACCGATCGGGCTGGCCGGTGTCATGGGTGGCGGCACGACCGAGATGACCGATGCCACCCGCAACGTCCTCATCGAAGCGGCCATCTTCGACACCGTCTCGATCGCGCGCACCGCCCGCCGTCACAAGCTGCCCAGCGAGGCGTCGCGTCGCTTCGAGCGTGGCGTCGACCCGCTCATCCCGTTCGTGGCAGCGCGCCGCGTCGCCGACCTCATGGTCGCCCACGCCGGCGGCACCCTCGATCAGGAGGTCGGCGGTGCCCTGTTCGGCGAGGTGTTCCTCGCCGAGATCGCGTTGCCCAAGGCGTTCGTGCCGCAGCTGATCGGTGTCGATTACACGGATGCCGAGATCACCGGCGCGCTCGAGACGATCGGCTGCGAGGTCTCCGACGCGGGGGACACGTGGAGCGTCATCCCGCCGTCGTGGCGACCCGACCTCACCGACAAGTGGACGCTCGCCGAAGAGGTCGCCCGCATCCACGGGCTCGACCGCATCCCCTCCATCGTCCCGACCCCGCCATCCGGGCGCGGGTTGACGGCGTTGCAGAAGGGGCGTCGCCGCGTCGCGAACGCGCTGGCAGCGGCCGGCTACGTCGAGACGCCGTCGTTCCCGTTCACGACTGAGGCGACCAACGACCTGCACGCATCGGCGTCCGGGGAGCACCTGCCCTCGGTCAAGCTCGCGAACCCACTGGACGGGCAGGCGCCGTTCCTGCGTCGCACGCTCGTTCCCGGCCTCATGCAGGTCGCGCACCGCAACGTGTCACGCGGCTTCACCGACCTCGCCCTGTTCGAAACCGGGATCGTCTTCCGCCCGGAGCCGGGAGTGGTCTACGGCACCGAGACGGTTCCGCCGCTCGCCGAGCGTCCCGACGACGCGACGCTCGCGCACCTGAACGCGTCGCTGCCGCCGCAGCCGCGGCACGTCGCGGTGCTGCTGTCCGGCAACGCCGTGGCGAAGGCTCCCGGCAACGCGGCCACGGCGTTCGAACTGGCCGACGCGCTCGGCGCCGTCCAGACCATCGCGACCGCAGCCGGGGTCCGCATCGACGTCGCGCAGGGGCAGCGCGCAGCGCTGCACCCCGGCCGCACCGGCGTCCTGTCGGTCGGCGACGTCGAGGTCGGCTACGTCGGCGAACTGCTGCCCGCGGTGGCCGCCGAGGCCGACCTGCCGGGTCGGGTGTACGTCGCAGAACTCGATCTCGACGGCATCCTCTCCCTCGCGGGCGACCCCGAGGCCGCAGCGTCGCTCACGACGTTCCCCGCAGCGACGCAGGATGTGTCGCTGGTCGTGGATGCCGCAGTCTCAGCCGCCGCTGTGCGCACCGCACTCGTGGACGGTGCCGGTCCACTGCTCGAATCGCTCCGTCTTGTCGACGACTATCGCGGGGCGGGACTGCCGGAGGGCTCGAAGAGCCTCACGTTCGCGTTGCGCTTTCGCGCTGAGGACCGCACACTGACTGCGGCCGAGGCGTCTGAGGCGAAGCTCGCGGGGGTTGCGGTCGCGGCGGAGCGCTTCGGCGCCGCGATCCGCGACTGAACCAGCACGAGATCAGACTCGCGGGGGAGGCGTGTCGCTCTGCCGCGCCCATAGGCTCGGAGCATGACCGATGCTCCGACGCCGCCCGCCCTCCATTGGGAGGGGTTGACCAAGCGGTTCGGTGAGAAGCTCGCCGTCGACACGCTCACCCTGGATGTGCCGCAAGGTTCGTTCTACGGCTTCGTCGGTCCGAACGGCGCCGGCAAGACGACGACCCTGTCCATGGCCACGGGACTTCTGCGCCCCGACGGCGGTCGCGCCTTCGTGCACGGTGTCGACGTGTGGGCCGAGCCGGTGCGTGCGAAGTCGATGATCGGCAATCTCGCCGACGGGGTGCGCTTGTTCGACCGACTCACCGGCGAGCAGCTGCTGACCTACACGGCGATGATGTTCGGCATCGCGCGCGATGAGATTGCCGGGCGCGTCGCCGACCTCATCGCGATGATGGATCTGCGTGAGGCTGCCGGAACGATGGTTGCGGACTATTCGGCCGGCATGACGAAGAAGACCGCGCTCGCCTGTGCGCTCGTGCACGCGCCGAGGGTGCTCGTGCTCGACGAGCCGTTCGAATCCGTCGATCCTGTCTCGGCCGCGAACATCGAGGACGTGCTCCGCGGCTACACCACGGCCGGCGGCACCGTCATCGTCTCGAGCCACTCGATGGATCTCGTGCAGCGCATGTGCGACCACGTCGCCGTCATCGCTGCGGGGCGGGTGCTCGCGGCCGGCACGATCGACCAGGTGCGTGACGGACAGACCCTGCAGGACCGATTCGTCTCCCTCGTGGGCGGGCGTCACGCGACGGAGGGGCCGCAGTGGTTGCGACCGTCCTGAGGCTGCGATACCGCGCACTCGCGAACACCCTGCTGCGCAACCCGTGGCAGTTGGTCGGCTTTTGCGCCGGCGTGCTGTGGGCCATCAGTATCCTGGTCCTCGTGGCGACGGGGCTCGTGGCCGCAGCGCTGCTGCAGGGTGCGGAGACGGCACGCCTCATCGTCGTCGTGGGTGGGGCGGTGCTCACGCTCGGCTGGGTGGTCGGGCCCATCGTCGTCGCCGGCATGGAATCGACCGTCGACGCGGAACGTCTCGCACCGTTTCCGCTCACCCGCAGGCAGGTGCAGGTGGCGCTGGCCGCAGTCGGTCTGACGGGGGTTCCCGGTATCGTCACGACGCTCGTCGCGCTGATGACGGTGATCCTGTGGGTGCGGTGGCCTGCTGCGGCAGTCGTGGCAGTGCCGATGGCGTTGCTCGGCGTCGTGACCGCGGTCATCGCCGCGCGACTGACGACCACCCTCGCAACGGGGCTCGGCGGGAGCCGTCGCGGACGCGAACTCGTCGGCACACTGGTGCTCGCAGTGCTCATGCTGTCGGGGCCGATCGTGACAGGGCTGCTTGTGCTGCTCGACGCGGGCGGCGACCTCGGCACGAGGATGCAGACCGCGGCCGACGTGCTCGCCTGGACGCCCCTCGGCGCTGCCTGGTCGGTACCGGCCGACGTTGCGGCAGGCCTCTGGCTGCCGGCCGTCGCCCGCCTGGCGATCGCCATCGGCACCCCGATCATCCTCTGGCTGTTGTGGGCGCGCGCGCTCGAATTGTCGCGTTCCGCCGGGGCGGGGCGCGCGAGTCGCACGGTCGCCTCCGGTGCAGTCGGCTGGTTCGGGCGCATGCCGACGGGACCGGTCGGTGCAACATGGGCGCGCTCACTGACCGCGTGGCTGCGCGATCCGCGATACCTTCGGCAACTGCTGCTCGTCCCGCTGTTCCCGGTGCTGTTCCTGTTCACCTCCGGCACACAGGGGGCATTGTTCGCAGCCTCTGCGGTGCTGGTCGCGCTCGTGCTGGCGATCGCGTGCTACACCGACATCTCTTACGACGGCACCGCGTTCGCGTCGGTGCTGGCCACCGGCATCCGAGGCCGCGACGACCGACTCGGCCGTGTGCTGGGCGCCGCCTGCCTCGGCGTACCGCTCGTCATCCTCGTCGCCGTCGTGACGGCTGCCGTGTCGGGCAGTGCGACCGCGACCCCTGCCGTGCTCGGGGCGGCCTTGAGCGTGCTGCTGGTCGGGTACGGCGTGTCAGCGGTCTCGTCGGCCCTCATCGTCTCGCCCGTGGCCGCGCCCGGTGACAGCCCGTTCAAGAGTGTGCCCGGACAGACGTTCGTGGGCAGTCTGCTGGTGTTCGTCGTGCTCGCCGCGATCGCGGTGGTCTCCTCGCCGGCGCTCGTCCTGTCGATCGTGTCGATCACGAGCGGTTCGGCCATGCTGGGGTGGACCGCGCTCGCCGTCGGCGTGGTGCTGGGCGGCGTGACCGTCGCAGTCGGGGTGCACGTGGGCGGTCGCACCCTGGATCGCACCGGACCGAGCCTGCTCGCACGCATCCGCGCGTTCCCGCGCTGACCCTGCCGCGTCAGCGGTAGCGTCGGCCTTCGTCGCGGCGGAACAGCCAGACGGCGAGGGCGCCGAGCACGATGATCCACGCGGCGATGCCGAGCACCGCCCACAACGGGATCTCGGTGCCGCTCGCGGCACCGACCACGATCTCTCGCGCCTGCCGGACGGGAAGGAACCGCGACGCGACGTCCAGCCAGTCGGGGAACATCATCGGCGGGAGGAACAGCCCGCCGCCGAACGCGAGGAGGAACATCGCGACCTGCTCCACCGCGATCGCGGCCTTCGCGCTCATCGTCGCGCCGATGATCGCTCCGATCAGCGCCGGAGTCGACATGGTCGTCTCGGGTGGTGTCGTCGTCCATGCAAAGTCGTTTGCGCTGCAAGCCAGCGGTCGTCAACCCCGATTCAGCGACGGCCCCAGTTCCATGCGGGGACGTCCATGAATCCCTGATCGACGACGCGTGTGCCGCCGAGATCGGGGGCGAGTTCGACACGGGCCGGCTCCGGCAGGGCGCCCACCAGCGGTGCTGCGTGACTGACGACGATGACCTGCGTCCGCTCGGCGGCCGCACGGATCAACTCCGCGAGTGCCGGCAGCAACGAGTGGTGCAGGCTCGATTCGGGCTCGTTGAGCACCAGCAGGGGAGCAGGGCGAGCCGGCAGGAGCGCCGCGCACAGCAACAGGAACCGCAGCGTGCCGTCCGACAATTCGGCCGTCTCCAGCGGGCGCAGCAAGCCACGCTGCCGCAGCTGCAGTCGGAACAGCCCGGCCTCGGCGGTCACGTCGACGCGGGCCCCGGGAAACGCGGCATCCACCGCTGCGTCGAGGGCGGCTCCGTGGCCTGCATCGACGATGGTCGCCCAGGTCGCTGCGAGATCATCGCCGGTGTGCGAAAGCACCCGGGTTCGCGTGCCGATCTGCGCACGACGCGCAGGGGCGTCAGGGTCCACGCGGAAGTGGTCGTAGAACCGCCACGCTCCCATAAGCCGTCGAAGGGCCAGCAGCTCGGGCGCGGTGTCGCCTTCGGCGAGGTCGGTGATGATGCTCTCGTAGGGCGCGAGCTGCTGTCGCAGGTCGATCCAGCCGCCGTCGCGCACGCGGGTGTTCTGCCGGGTCCGGTCGATCAGCAGGGTCGCGGGTTTGGCCACAGGGCCGGAGAACACCTGCTCCCGCTTGATCTCGGGGTCACGCGCGAAGGGGCTCGCCTGATCGACCTGCGGGATGCCCAGGTCGAGCAGGTAGCCGAGTTCATCCGACGCGAATCCGAGCTGCACGGCGACGGGCTTCTTGCGCACCGTGCCCTGCGTGCCGCCCTGCTCGGGGCCCGCCCAGAGCACCGACGGCAGTCCGCCTTCGCGCGCGACCGCACCGATCACCTCACCGCGCGCGGCCGAGGCCAGCAGCCGCAGGGCGCGGTACAGATTGGACTTGCCCGACCCGTTCGGGCCCGTGACGACCGTCAACTGCCCGAGCGGCACGATCACGTCACGCAGCGAGCGATACCCGGCGACGGCGAGTGTGGTGAGCATGCGACCATCCTGCCCGCCGGTGCCGACACCGGCTTCGTGCGCCGCGATTTGCGGCACGCGATCCGCGGCGCTACCGTCATGGCATGCCCTCGGCCGCGATCACCACCGTTCCCACGGTTCTCCGCGCGCGCCGACGTCGTCTGAGCACCCGCGGCCGCCGACGCTAGGCGACCCCCGCGAGCTCCCCGATTCTGCACGGAACCGGGTCGAGCCGCCGGAGTCGCCGTTGCCGTGCTCTGTCACCCGGATCGGGTGGCCCTGCTTCAGACAATAAGGTGGAATCCATGACCTACTCGGTCGCCGTCTCCGGCGCATCCGGCTATGCCGGCGGCGAGATCCTGCGCCTGCTCGCCGCACATCCCGACATCGAGATCCGCACCGTCACCGCGCATTCCAATGCGGGGCAGCCGCTCATCGAACACCAACCGCACCTGCGCTCGCTCGCGCACCTGACGCTGCAAGAGACGACACCCGAGATCCTCGCAGGCCACGACGTCGTCTTCCTCGCGCTGCCGCATGGACAGTCCGGTCAATACACCGACGCGCTCGCCGGCGCCCCGCTCGTCATCGACGCAGGCGCCGATCACCGGCTCACCTCGCAGGACGCGTGGGACGCGTTCTACGGCGGCACCTTCCACGAGCCGTGGACGTACGGCGTGCCCGAGCTGCCGGTCGGCGGTGCCCGGCAGCGCGACGCGCTCGTCGGTGCGACACGGATCGCCGCGCCCGGCTGCAACGCGTCCACGGTCGCGTTGTCACTGGCGCCCGGGGTCGCCGCGGGCGTGATCGATCCGGGCGACATCGTCACGGTCCTCGCGGTCGGCCCGTCGGGTGCCGGCAAGTCGCTGAAGACCAACCTGCTCGCCGCCGAGATCCTCGGCAGTGCGAACCCGTACGCTGTGGGCGGCACGCACCGGCACATCCCCGAGATCGCGCAGGCGCTCGCCGCGGCCGGGGCGCCCGCCGACGGCATCCGCATCTCGTTCACGCCCGTCCTGGTACCGATGTCCCGCGGCATCCTCGCGACCTCGACCGCCCCGATCGCGCAGGGGGTGACGGATGCCGAGATCCGTGCCGCGTGGGAGCAGGCGTACGGTGACGAGACATTCGTGCAGCTGCTGCCGGCGGGCCACTTCCCCCGCACCGCCGACGTGCAGGGCGCCAACACGGCGCTCATGGGGCTCGCGATCGACCGCGCCGCGAACCGCGTCGTGGTCGTCACCGCCGTCGACAACCTCGTCAAGGGCACCGCGGGAGCAGCCGTCCAATCGATGAACATCGCCCTCGGCCTCGACGAGGCGACGGGCCTGAGCGTGAATGGAGTCGCGCCGTGACCGTCACCGCACCCAAGGGATTCGAAGCGGCAGGCGTCGCCGCAGGCCTCAAGTCGACCGGCAAGCCCGACGTCGCGGTCATCGTCAACCGCGGCCCGCTCAAGGTCGGCGCGGCCGTCTTCACGAGCAACCGCGCCAAGGCGAACCCGATCCTGTGGTCGCAGCAGGCGATCGCCGACGGCACCGTCGAGGCGATCGTCCTCAACTCGGGCGGCGCGAACTGCTTCACCGGGTCCTTCGGCTTCCAGACGACGCACCAAACCGCCGAGAAGGCGGCCGACCTGCTCGGGGTGAGCGCCGGCGACATCCTGGTGTGCTCCACCGGGCTCATCGGCACCGGCGACGAGGTGTTCCGCGGCAAGGTCCTCAGCGGCACCGAAGCGGCGATCGCTGATCTCGACCCCGAGGGGGGACAGGCCGCCGCGGAAGCGATCATGACGACCGACTCCCGGTCGAAGACGGCAACCGTCTCAGGCGAAGGTTGGACGATCGGCGGCATCGCGAAGGGTGCGGGCATGCTCGCCCCCGGTCTTGCGACCATGCTCGTGGTCCTCACCACCGACGCCGTCCTCGGCGCCGAGGAGGCAGACGCCCACCTGCGCGTTGCCACGGCCGTGAGCTTCGACCGGCTCGATTCCGACGGCTGCATGTCGACCAACGACCAGGTGACGCTGCTGGCCTCCGGTGCATCCGGTGCCGATCCTGACCCGGACGCCTTCCGCGAAGCGCTCATCACGATCTGCGGCGACCTCGCGTCGCAGCTGCAGCAGGATGCCGAGGGCGCCAGCCACGACATCACGATCGAGGTCGTCGGTGCCGCGTCCGAGGACGACGCCGTCACCGTCGGTCGCTCGGTTGCCCGCAACAACCTCTTCAAGGCCGCGATCTTCGGCAACGACCCCAACTGGGGCCGGGTGCTCGCGGCGATCGGCACGACGGATGCCGCGTTCGACCCGTACGACGTCGACGTCTCGTTCAACGGAGTGCGCGTGTGTCACGCCGGCGGCCCCGACCGCCCGCGCGAAGAGGTCGACCTGACGCCCCGCGCCACGCACATCCTCATCGACCTGCGCACGGGCGACGCAGCGGCGACGATCCTCACGAACGACCTGACGCACGATTACGTCCACGAGAACAGCGCGTACTCCTCATGACCGACATCCAGCACACCACCCCCGAAGAGGCGGCCGCCAAGGCGGGCGTGCTCGTCGAGTCGCTGCCGTGGCTCAAGCGCTTCCGCGACCAGATCATCGTCATCAAGTACGGCGGCAACGCCATGGTCTCCGAACAGCTGCAGGATGCGTTCGCAGAAGACATCGCCTACCTCCGCTACGTCGGCGTCAAGCCGGTCGTCGTCCACGGCGGCGGACCGCAGATCTCGCAGATGCTCGACCGACTCGCCATCCCGAGCGAGTTCAAGGGCGGGTACCGCGTCACCTCGACCGAGGCGATCGGCGTCGTGCGCATGGTGCTCACCGGTCAGATCAACCCGCAGCTGGTCGGCAAGATCAACACGCACGGCGCTGCGCTGGCGACGGGGCTCTCGGGTGAGGATGCCGGATTGTTCGGCGGGCGTCGCAAGGGCATCCTGATCGACGGCGAGCACCATGATCTCGGCGCCGTCGGCGACGTCGTCACGGTCGACCCGCGTCCCGTGCTCGACCACCTCGAGGCGGGCCGCATCCCCGTCGTCTCCTCGATCGCGCCCGACCTCGACAGTCCGGGTGCGTCGCTGAACGTCAACGCTGATGCCGCCGCTGCGGCGCTCGCCGTCGCGCTCGAGGCCACCAAGCTCGTCGTCCTCACCGATGTCGCAGGGCTCTACGCCGACTGGCCGAACCGTGACTCGCTCGTCTCGCACCTGACCGCCGCTGAGTTGCGCGAGATGTTGCCGCGACTGGAGTCGGGCATGATCCCGAAGATGCAGGCCTGCCTCGACGCGGTCGACGGCGGCGTCGACACGGCGGCGATCATCGATGGACGTCAGCCCCATTCGGTGCTCGTCGAGATCTTCACAGAGCAGGGAATCGGTACGGAGGTGGTCGCGAAGTGAGCGCGACATGGCAGGACGCAGTCGATCAGGATCTCGTGCGCAACGCGGGGGCGCGCTTCGCGCTCCTCGAGCGCGGCGAGGGTTCGTACCTGTGGGATGCCGACGGCGCACGCTACCTCGACTTCCTCGCCGGCATCGCGGTGACCTCGATCGGTCACTCTCACCCGGTGTTCGTGGATGCCGTCGCCCGACAAGCCGCGACCCTGTCGCATGTCTCGAACTACTTCGCGACCCCGCCGCAGCTCGAACTCGCGGCAACGCTGAAGCGGCTGGCGGGCACGGGTGAGACCGGTCGCGTCTACTTCGGCAACTCCGGCGCCGAGGCCAATGAGGCTGCCTTCAAGCTCGCACGACTCCACGGCGGCGCCGAGCGCCCCCGCATCCTGGCGCTTCGTGACGCGTTCCACGGCCGCACGATGGGCACGCTCGCCCTCACCGGCAAGCCGTGGATGCAGGAGCCGTTCGGCCCGATGGTCCCCGGTGTGGAGTTCCTCGATTCGACAATCGAAGCGCTCGAAGCCGCCATGAACGATCAGGTCGCGGCGCTGTTCCTCGAACCCATCAAGGGCGAAGCTGGGGTGCTCGAACTGCCCGAGGGTTACCTCGCCGCGGCGCGCGAGTTGACCGAGCGTCACGGTGCGCTGCTGATCATCGACGAGATCCAGACAGGCGCGGGTCGCACCGGCGAGTGGTTCGCGTTCCAGCACGCCGGCATCACCCCTGACGCCATCACGGTCGCGAAGGGCATCGGCGGAGGATTCCCGATCGGGGCGCTCATCACCTTCGGCGCCGCGAGCGAGCTGTTCTATCCGGGCACGCACGGCTCGACCTTCGGTGGCAATGCGCTGGCGACAGCCGTCGCCGGCGCCGTCATCGGGGAGATCGAGCGGGCTGATCTCGTCGGCAATGCCGCCTCCCGCGGGCCGCAGGTGCGCGCCGCGATCGAGGCGATCGGCTCGCCGCTTGTCGAAGGCACCCGCGGCCAGGGCCTGCTCATCGGCATCGCGCTGCGCCACCCGGTCGCTCCTGCCGTCGTCGCCGCCGCCCAGACGCACGGGCTGATCGTCAACGCCGCCAACGACACCACCATCCGCATCGCCCCGGCGCTCACGATCGGCGACGTCGAGATCGACGAGTTCGCCGACCTGTTCGCCCGCGCACTGGCCACCGTCACCGATGCGCTCCTGCTGACCGACACCACCACGGAGGTGCCCGCATGACCCGCCACCTGCTGCGCGACGACGACCTGAGCCCCGCAGAGCAGGCCGAGATCCTCGATCTCGCGCTCGCGCTGAAGAAGGACCGCTGGAAGCTGAAGCCCCTCGAAGGTCCGCAGACGGTCGCCGTCATCTTCGACAAGTCCTCGACCCGCACGCGGGTCTCGTTCGCGGTCGGCATCGCCGACCTCGGCGGCTCACCGCTGATCATCTCGACGGCCAACAGCCAGCTCGGCGGCAAAGAGACACCGTCCGACACGGCACGCGTGCTCGAACGTCAGGTCGCCGCGATCGTCTGGCGCACCTACGCGCAGGCGGGCCTCGAAGAGATGGCGCGCGGCACGCGGGTGCCGGTCGTCAACGCGCTGAGCGATGACTTCCACCCCTGCCAACTGCTCGCCGACCTGCTCACGATCCGCGAGCACAAGGGCGAACTCGCGGGGCTCACCCTCACCTTCTTCGGCGACGGCGAGTGCAACATGGCGCACTCCTACATCCTCGCCGGCGTCACCGCCGGCATGCACGTGCGGGTCGCGTCGCCCGACGCGTACGCGCCGCGCGCCGATGTCGTGACCGATGCCGATCGCATCGCCGCGCAGACTGGGGGATCGGTGTCACTGTTCACCGATCCGCTCGAAGCCGCCGCCGGTGCCGACGTCATCGTCACCGACACCTGGGTGTCGATGGGCAAGGAGGAGGAGAAGACCGCGCGGCTTCGCGACCTCGGCGGCTACAAGGTCTCTCAGGAGACCATGGGGCTCGCCAAGGACGACGCCATCTTCATCCACTGCCTGCCCGCTGACCGCGGGTACGAAGTGGATGCCGACGTGATCGACGGACCGCAGAGTGTCGTGTGGGATGAGGCGGAGAACCGCCTGCACGCCCAGAAGGCACTCTTGGTGTGGCTGCTGCGCCAGCAGTGATGCGTGCCGTTGCGTCCTGGAACGGTCCGGGACGCATACACGGTATCGACCTTGCCCGCGGGCTGGCGGTGCTCGGCATGCTCGCTGCGCACCTGCTGTGGATCGACCCGTTCGACTGGACCCGACCCGCGACGTGGATCGACGTCGCGAACGGCCGTTCGTCGATCCTGTTCGCGACGCTCGCCGGGGTCTCGATCGCGCTGGTGACCGGCGGTGCGTCACCGGTCCGCGGTGAGCGGCTGCGACGCGCGCGACGCTCGCTCGCCGTGCGCGCGGGACTGATCTGGGCGATCGGCGTTGCGCTGGTGTTCACGGGCGTTCCCGTGTTCGTGATCCTGCCCGCCTACGGCATCCTCTTTCTGCTCGCGCTGCCGCTGCTGACGCTGTCGGCGCCGGTGCTCTGGGCCGTCGCGGTCGCCGTTGCGCTGGTCGTGCCGTGGTTCGTCCCGATGCTGAACGCCCTGCCGATCTGGTCATCGGCACTCGGATCCGAAGCGAGCACCCTCGTCGGCTGGCACTACCCGTTCCCGTTGTGGATCGCGTTCGTCGCCGCAGGGCTCGCGATCGGTCGCAGCCGACTGCGCAGCGCTGCGGTCGCGGTCCGACTGCTCGTCGGAGGCGGCGCGGTGGCGATGGTCGCGTACGGACTCGATGCCGTGGCCGCCGAGCGGCTGTCGCCCGTGCAAGACGGCTCGCTGGTGGCGCAGGTGTGGACAGCCGATGCGCACTCCAGCGGCATCCTGGAGGCATTCGGTTCCGGTGGTTTCGCGGTCGCCGTGATCGGGCTCTGTCTCTTGCTGTGCCGCACACCGCTGACCTGGCTCGTGCTGCCGGTGCGGGCGGTCGGCACGATGCCGCTCACCGCCTATGCCGGGCAGCTGGTGGTGTGGGCGATCTGGGCGGCCGGCGTCCTCGGCGACAGCGGGCAGCTCGCAGGGTTCCGCGATCTTGATCCGTTCGTCCCGTTCGTGATCGGCACGCTGCTGGTGTGCACCGTGTGGGCGCTGCTGGTGGGTCGGGGGCCGTTGGAGCGACTCGTCGCCGCAGTCACCCGCGCGGTCGTCGGTTCCGGCCGTCGGTAGGCTGGTCAGGTGAGTGACATGACGGGACAGACCGACGGCCAGGGGACCAACGAAGGGGCGCTGTGGGGTGCGCGCTTCGCGTCGGGGCCTTCACCCGAGCTCGCCGCGTTGAGTCGCTCGACGCACTTCGACTGGGCGCTGGCTTCCTACGATCTCGCAGGCTCGCACGCGCATGCGACGGCGCTCGAAGCTGCCGGCTACCTGACCGCCGATGAAGCGGCGCGCATGCACGCGGGCCTCGACGCGCTGGGGCGGGCCGTCCAGGACGGGTCGCTCGTTGCGGCGCCCGAAGACGAAGACGTGCACGGCGCGCTGGAGGCAGCGCTGATCGCCGAAGTCGGTGCCGAGCTCGGCGGAAAGCTGCGTGCCGGGCGCAGCCGCAACGATCAGATCGCGACGCTCGTGCGGCTGTATCTGCTCGATCACGCACGGGTCATCGCCCGTGATGTGCTGCGCGTCATCGACGCGATCGTCGCGCAGGCCGATGCGCACCCCGACGCGATCATGCCGGGCCGCACCCACCTGCAGCACGCGCAGCCGATCCTGCTGGCGCACCATCTGCAGGCGCACGCGTGGCCGCTCGTGCGCGACCTCGAACGCCTCCGCGACTGGTCGGCACGTGCGTCGGTCTCGCCGTACGGCGGGGGAGCGCTCGCCGGGGCGACGCTCGGCCTCGACCCGCAGCTCGTGGCCGAGTCGCTGGGGCTGAGTCGGCCGGCAGAGAACTCGCTCGACGGCACATCGGCCCGCGATGTCGTGGCCGAGTTCGCCTTCATCGCCGCGATGATCGGCGTCGACCTGTCGCGCTTCGCGGAGGACGTCATCATCTGGAACACCCGCGAGTTCGGGTTCGTCACCCTCGATGACGGCTTCTCGACCGGCTCGAGCATCATGCCGCAGAAGAAGAACCCCGATATCGCCGAACTCGCTCGTGGCAAGGCGGGGCGCCTGATCGGCAACCTGACCGGGTTGATGGCCACCTTGAAGGCGCTGCCGCTCGCGTACAACCGCGACCTGCAAGAGGACAAGGAGCCTGTCTTCGACGGGGTCCAGACACTCGAAGTCGTCCTCCCGGCCTTCGCCGGCATGATCGCGACGATGCGGTTCGACACCGCGCGGATGGCGGAGCTGGCACCGCAGGGCTTCTCGTTGGCGACCGATGTCGCCGAGTGGCTCGTCAAGCAGGGCGTCCCCTTCCGTGACGCGCACGAGATCTCGGGCTCGCTCGTTCGCGCGTGCGAGGAGCGGGGGATCGGGCTGGAGGATGCCGACGACGCGCTGCTCGCGTCGGTGTCGCCGCGGTTGACCGCAGATGTGCGCAGTGTGCTGTCGATCGAGGGCTCCGTCGCGTCGCGGACGGGCGCGGGCGGGACGGCCGGCGTCCGTGTTGCGGAGCAGCGCGCCGAGCTGGTCTCCCGCGCGCAGTCGGCTGCTCTCGCGGTCGGGGTCTGACTGATATCCCGAGAACATTAGACTTTCACTAATATCTCGAAAAGATAAGTGATACCCTGATGTCATGAACGTCGCAGTGACCGCCGACATCGTCGGCTCGCGCCGGCTCGAGGATCGAACCGGTGCGCAGCGCGCGATCGACGACGCGATCGCGGCAGCGGAGCGCGATCTGCCGCTGGCCTCTCGGCAGCTGCGTCCGACGGTCGGCGACGAGCAGCAGGGCGTGTACCCCGACCTCACTGCGGCACTGCTCGGCACGCTGCTCGTGCGACTCGCACTTCCCGACGGGGTCGATCTGCGCTTCGGCATCGGCGTGGGGGAGCTCGGCGAGGTGCCCGCGGTCGACGGTCCCATCCCGGACGGGCCGGGCTGGTGGGCTGCACGCGCTGCGATCGAGAAGGTCCACGCGTTCGAGCAGCGCGCTGCGCCGGAGGCCCGGACGTGGGTGGTCGCTGCGGACGGGATCGACGGGACCGGTCTGCCGGCCGTGAACGCCTACCTCCTCGCGCGCGACCGCATCGTCGCCGACATGACCGAACGCACGCGCAGGCTCACGTACGGCAGGTGCCTGGGTCGCACGCAGCGGCAGTTGGCCGCAGACGAAGGCATCACGCAGTCCGCCGTCTCGCAGGCGCTGTCGCGGGGGGGAGCGACCGCCCTGATCGAGGGCTTCGCCGTGCTGCGTCAGTCCTGAGAGAAGCTCACCACAGCGCGAGACGCACGATCGCGCCGCACACGCAGGCCCAGACGAGACTCGCGAGTGTGCCGATGATGAACCGTTCGCGCGCCTCAGCGGCGGCCAGCTCGGAGAATCGCCCGATGCCCTTGATCGCCACGATGACGGCGATCGCTTCCGGATAGCCCGAGATCACGCCCACGGCGACGGCGAGTCGTTCGAGGTAGCCGATCGTCGTCCCTCCGCGCAGCAGCGGCTCCATCTCGCCCGCTGCTGCCGCCGGATCACGTCGCGCAGGCAGCAGGATGCCACCGTCGGCCGTCTCGCGCACGCGCCCGCCGGTGGCGATGTCGAGGACGCGTCGGGTGATCGGGTTTCCGCCGAAGACGGCGACGGCGACGGCCAGCAGCGCGATGATCGCGCCGAGAAGCGCCGGAACGCCGACGGGGGTCACCGAAACGACGACGACGGCGAGCACCAGCAGCCCCGCCGCGACGGCGAGCGGTGCGGTTCGCGGCGTCCGCAGATTGAGCATCGTCAGCACGAGCGCGGTGCACAGTGCACCGAACACGGTGATCGACAGGGCGGTGATCAGCACGATGTCCGGCACGGGGAGGTCCATGGCGCCAGTCTGACACGGGCCCCGGATGCGACTGGCGGACACACGCCCGCTGATAGCCTGGAACGCGTGTCCGAAACCATCGTGAGCGCCCTGGCGCCCGCCAACGATCCGACGTTCGAGAACGTCTGGGATGAGATCGTCTGGCGCGGCCTGGTGCACGTGTCCACCGACCAGGAGGCGCTGCGCGCCCTGCTCTCCGGCGGCCCGATCACGTATTACTGCGGGTTCGACCCGACAGCGCCGAGCCTGCACCTGGGCAACCTCGTGCAGCTCCTTCTGCTGCGTCGTCTGCAGTTGGCCGGCCACAAGCCGCTCGGTCTCGTCGGCGGGTCGACCGGTCTCATCGGTGATCCTCGTCCGTCGTCCGAGCGCACGCTCAACACGAAGGACACGGTTGCCGAGTGGGTCGGGTACCTGCGCGCGCAGGTCGAGCGGTTCCTGAGCTTCGAGGGCGACAACGCCGCGCGCATGGTGAACAACCTCGACTGGACCGCGCCGATGAGTGCGATCGATTTCCTGCGTGAGATCGGCAAGCACTACCGCGTCGGCACGATGCTCAAGAAGGATGCCGTCGCCGCGCGCCTGAACTCCGATGCCGGCATCAGCTACACGGAGTTCAGCTACCAGATCCTGCAGGGCATGGACTTCCTCGAGCTGCACCGCCAGTACGACTGTGTGCTGCAGACGGGCGGCAGCGACCAGTGGGGCAACCTCACCAGCGGCACGGACCTCATCCACCGGGTCGAGGGCGTCTCGGCGCACGCCATCGGCACGCCGCTGATCACGAACACCGACGGCACCAAGTTCGGCAAGAGCGAGGGCAACGCGATCTGGCTGGATGCCGCCATGTGCAGCCCGTACCGCATGTACCAGTTCTGGCTGAACACCGACGACGCCGACGTGATCGCACGTCTGAAGGTGTTCACCTTCCTCACGCGTGCCGAGATCGAGGAGTACGAGCGCGCAGTCGCCGATGAGCCGTTCCGACGTGCCGCACAGAAGCGGTTGGCCCTCGAAGTGACGACCCTCGTCCATGGAAGGGAAGCGACCGGCGCGGCAGCTGCGGCGTCAGATGCGCTCTTCGGTCGTGGCGAACTCGCGTCGCTCGATGCGCAGACGCTGCGCGCCGCACTCGAGGAACTGCCGAACGCGACGGTCACGGCCGGCACCTCCGTCGTGCAGGCGCTCGTCGATACGGGGTTGGTCACGAGCCTCGGCGAGGCGCGGCGCGCGATCGCGCAGGGGGGCGTCGTGCTCGACGGTGCGAAGGTCGATGACGACGCGACTTCGATCGCCGGCTCGCTCCCCGGGGGAGTGTCCGTGCTGCGCCGTGGCAAGAAGACGCTCGCGGGAGTCTTCTTGGCATCCTGACCATGACATCGCGAACGACGCCGCCCGGTTCCTTGTGGACCGGGCGGCGTCGTTTTGCCGCGTGCGCGGCGAAACCGCGGAAAATCAACGATCTCGGACGCGACACGCCCGGGATGCGAGCCTGATTTGCCGGACCCCCGCAACGCACGTAAGTTATTACCTGTTCGCCCCACAGGGAAGAGCGAGAAGGCCGAAAGGCCTCGCCCCCTCAAGCGGAGAACCAACCCCCTCCTTCAAAACAAAGATTCCTTGTGTGTCTGCGTGTCGAAGGCCTAGCATGGGGGATCCCACTCCTCGAGTCTTGTCGATGAGTGCTGCCGGAGACGCGAAAACAGTCACGGACAGCCGATTTGACAAGCTGAGCGGGAGGGATAAGATAGAGAAGTTGCCCGAGAGCAGCGAGATCCACTGAGATCCGAACGCTCCGGACAGCATCTCGATCTTTGTGCCTCAGGCCGTCGAACCAGCCGCTTCCATCACGGAAAACGCCGATTTGACAAGCCGGACACGAAGAATAAGATAGAGAAGTTGCCCTGCAGGGGAGGCCGAGAGGCTGAACGGCAGGAGCATCCGATCCTTGAGAACTCAACAGCGTGCACTTGTCAAATGCCAAAAAACCTCGATTCAGCTTCGGCTGAATGAGATTCCTTTGGATCAAAGACCGGCACTTCGGTGCCGGCAACGGATAGTCAGCAATGACATCCCTTTGGTCAGATCAAACTCGTCGCAGTGACCCTATTCCGGTCGCTGTCGACAACATTTCTTTACGGAGAGTTTGATCCTGGCTCAGGATGAACGCTGGCGGCGTGCTTAACACATGCAAGTCGAACGGTGAAGCAGGAGCTTGCTCCTGTGGATCAGTGGCGAACGGGTGAGTAACACGTGAGCAACCTGCCCCGGACTCTGGGATAAGCGCTGGAAACGGCGTCTAATACCGGATACGAGCTGCGAAGGCATCTTCAGCAGCTGGAAAGAACTTCGGTCTGGGATGGGCTCGCGGCCTATCAGCTAGTTGGTGAGGTAACGGCTCACCAAGGCGTCGACGGGTAGCCGGCCTGAGAGGGTGACCGGCCACACTGGGACTGAGACACGGCCCAGACTCCTACGGGAGGCAGCAGTGGGGAATATTGCACAATGGGCGAAAGCCTGATGCAGCAACGCCGCGTGAGGGATGACGGCCTTCGGGTTGTAAACCTCTTTTAGCAGGGAAGAAGCGAAAGTGACGGTACCTGCAGAAAAAGCGCCGGCTAACTACGTGCCAGCAGCCGCGGTAATACGTAGGGCGCAAGCGTTATCCGGAATTATTGGGCGTAAAGAGCTCGTAGGCGGTCTGTCGCGTCTGCTGTGAAAACCCGAGGCTCAACCTCGGGCCTGCAGTGGGTACGGGCAGACTAGAGTGCGGTAGGGGAGATTGGAATTCCTGGTGTAGCGGTGGAATGCGCAGATATCAGGAGGAACACCGATGGCGAAGGCAGATCTCTGGGCCGTAACTGACGCTGAGGAGCGAAAGGGTGGGGAGCAAACAGGCTTAGATACCCTGGTAGTCCACCCCGTAAACGTTGGGAACTAGTTGTGGGGTCCATTCCACGGATTCCGTGACGTAGCTAACGCATTAAGTTCCCCGCCTGGGGAGTACGGCCGCAAGGCTAAAACTCAAAGGAATTGACGGGGACCCGCACAAGCGGCGGAGCATGCGGATTAATTCGATGCAACGCGAAGAACCTTACCAAGGCTTGACATATACGAGAACGGGCCAGAAATGGTCAACTCTTTGGACACTCGTAAACAGGTGGTGCATGGTTGTCGTCAGCTCGTGTCGTGAGATGTTGGGTTAAGTCCCGCAACGAGCGCAACCCTCGTTCTATGTTGCCAGCACGTAATGGTGGGAACTCATGGGATACTGCCGGGGTCAACTCGGAGGAAGGTGGGGATGACGTCAAATCATCATGCCCCTTATGTCTTGGGCTTCACGCATGCTACAATGGCCGGTACAAAGGGCTGCAATACCGCAAGGTGGAGCGAATCCCAAAAAGCCGGTCCCAGTTCGGATTGAGGTCTGCAACTCGACCTCATGAAGTCGGAGTCGCTAGTAATCGCAGATCAGCAACGCTGCGGTGAATACGTTCCCGGGTCTTGTACACACCGCCCGTCAAGTCATGAAAGTCGGTAACACCTGAAGCCGGTGGCCCAACCCTTGTGGAGGGAGCCGTCGAAGGTGGGATCGGTAATTAGGACTAAGTCGTAACAAGGTAGCCGTACCGGAAGGTGCGGCTGGATCACCTCCTTTCTAAGGAGCATCTGGCACCCACGGGTGTCCAGGCGCCGGATCGAGACGAACGTTCTCGCCGGTTAGCTCATGGGTGGAACATTTGACGAGGTGCCGGAGGGTGAACCTCGAACTCAGTACGCTGCTTGCAGCTGGAACAGTTCGGAGCGAGCCGACCGGCACATGCACGCTGTTGGGTCCTGAGGGACCGGATGAGCTCTTCGGAGCCAACCAACCTCAGGACCTTTTCTGACGCCGGCAGCGCCGGCAGCGGAGAAGGTACCGCCCGTACTTTGAGAACTACACAGTGGACGCGAGCATCTTCGAGACGACTTCGGTCGTCTCGTATAGATGATCTTAAAGATCATTAGTCAATTTCAATTGACGATTCAAACTCATGTGATTTCAAGTCTTTAAGAGCAAACGGTGGATGCCTTGGCATCTGGAGCCGAAGAAGGACGTAGCAATCTGCGATAAGCCTCGGGGAGTGGATAAGCACACTTTGATCCGAGGATCTCCGAATGGGGAAACCCCGCTGGGCGGCGTGCCGACCCAGTGACTCCCGCCTGAATATATAGGGCGGGTAGAGGGAACGTGGGGAAGTGAAACATCTCAGTACCCACAGGAAGAGAAAGCAACCGCGATTCCGTTAGTAGTGGCGAGCGAAACCGGAACAGGCTAAACCGAGTACGTGTGATATCCGGCAGGAGTTGCGTATTCGGGGTTGTGGGACTTTTCAGGCTGTTCTGCCGAACAGCCGGCGTTACAAGAAGGTATAGACGAACCGCATTGAAAGGCGGGTCATAGAGGGTGCCAACCCCGTAGTCGAAATGCCTCCCTTGGCGCGAAGAGTATCCCAAGTAGCACGGGGCCCGAGAAATCCCGTGTGAATCTGTCAGGACCACCTGATAAGCCTAAATACTCCCAGATGACCGATAGCGGACAAGTACCGTGAGGGAAAGGTGAAAAGTACCCCGGGAGGGGAGTGAAATAGTACCTGAAACCGTTTGCTTACAAACCGTTGGAGCAGCCCTAGCAGCTGTGACAGCGTGCCTTTTGAAGAATGAGCCTGCGAGTTAGCGATACGTGGCGAGGTTAACCCGAGAGGGGTAGCCGTAGCGAAAGCGAGTCTGAATAGGGCGATTCAGTCGCGTGTCCTAGACCCGAAGCGAAGTGATCTATCCATGGCCAGGCTGAAGCGACGGTAAGACGTCGTGGAGGGCCGAACCCACTTAGGTTGAAAACTGAGGGGATGAGCTGTGGATAGGGGTGAAAGGCCAATCAAACTTCGTGATAGCTGGTTCTCTCCGAAATGCATTTAGGTGCAGCGTTGCGTGTTTCTTGCCGGAGGTAGAGCTACTGGATGGCCGATGGGCCTCACCAGGTTACTGACGTCAGCCAAACTCCGAATGCCGGTAAGTGAGAGCGCAGCAGTGAGACTGTGGGGGATAAGCTTCATAGTCGAGAGGGAAACAACCCAGACCACCAACTAAGGTCCCAAAGCGCGTGCTAAGTGGGAAAGGATGTGGAGTTGCTGTGACAACCAGGAGGTTGGCTTAGAAGCAGCCACCCTTGAAAGAGTGCGTAATAGCTCACTGGTCAAGTGATTCCGCGCCGACAATGTAACGGGGCTCAAGCACGCCACCGAAGTTGTGGCATTGACATTATTGGTAGGCCTTCGTGGTCCAGCCGTGTTGATGGGTAGGAGAGCGTCGTGTGGCGAGTGAAGCGGCGGTGTAAACCAGCCGTGGACGCTACACGAGTGAGAATGCAGGCATGAGTAGCGAAAGACGTGTGAGAAACACGTCCTCCGAAAGACCAAGGGTTCCAGGGTCAAGCTAATCTTCCCTGGGTAAGTCGGGACCTAAGGCGAGGCCGACAGGCGTAGTCGATGGACAACGGGTTGATATTCCCGTACCGGCGAAGAACCGCCCAAGCTAATCCAGTGGTGCTAAGAGTCCTAGCTCGGAATGTACGGATCCCTTCGGGGTGATGACGTCCGTGTGAACGCTCGACCCCATGCTGGTGCGGCTAGCGTATTAACAGGTGTGACGCAGGAAGGTAGCCCAACCCGGGCGATGGTTGTCCCGGGGCAAGTGCGTAGGCCGAGCGATAGGCAAATCCGTCGCTCTTATGGCTGAGACACGATGCGGATAAAAAGTGGGTGATCCTATGCTGCCGAGAAAAGCATCGACGCGAGGTTCTAGCTGCCCGTACCCCAAACCGACTCAGGTGGTCAGGTAGAGAATACCAAGGAGATCGAGAGAATCGTGGTTAAGGAACTCGGCAAAATGCCCCCGTAACTTCGGGAGAAGGGGGGCCTTCGACGTATTAGGACTTGCTCCGAAAGCGTTTGGAGGCCGCAGAGACTAGTGGGTAGCGACTGTTTATTAAAAACACAGGTCCGTGCCAAGTCGCAAGACGATGTATACGGACTGACGCCTGCCCGGTGCTGGAAGGTTAAGAGGACGGGTTAGCGCAAGCGAAGCTCAGAATTTAAGCCCCAGTAAACGGCGGTGGTAACTATAACCATCCTAAGGTAGCGAAATTCCTTGTCGGGTAAGTTCCGACCTGCACGAATGGCGTAACGACTTCCCAACTGTCTCAACCGCGAACTCGGCGAAATTGCACTACGAGTAAAGATGCTCGTTACGCGCAGCAGGACGGAAAGACCCCGTGACCTTTACTACAGCTTGGTATTGGTGTTCGGTGTGGCTTGTGTAGGATAGGTGGGAGACTTTGAAGCGGTGACGCCAGTTACCGTGGAGTCATTGTTGAAATACCACTCTGGTCACTCTGGATATCTAACTTCGAACCGTAATCCGGTTCAGGGACAGTGCCTGGTGGGTAGTTTAACTGGGGCGGTTGCCTCCCAAAAAGTAACGGAGGCGCCCAAAGGTTCCCTCAACCTGGTTGGCAATCAGGTGGCGAGTGTAAGTGCACAAGGGAGCTTGACTGTGAGACTGACAGGTCGAGCAGGGACGAAAGTCGGGACTAGTGATCCGGCAGTGGCTTGTGGAAGCGCTGTCGCTCAACGGATAAAAGGTACCTCGGGGATAACAGGCTGATCTTGCCCAAGAGTCCATATCGACGGCATGGTTTGGCACCTCGATGTCGGCTCGTCGCATCCTGGGGCTGGAGTAGGTCCCAAGGGTTGGGCTGTTCGCCCATTAAAGCGGTACGCGAGCTGGGTTTAGAACGTCGTGAGACAGTTCGGTCCCTATCCGCTGCGCGCGTAGGAAATTTGAGAGGATCTGACCCTAGTACGAGAGGACCGGGTTGGACGAACCTCTGGTGTGCCAGTTGTTCTGCCAAGAGCACCGCTGGTTAGCTACGTTCGGGATGGATAACCGCTGAAAGCATCTAAGCGGGAAGCCGGCCTCAAGATGAGATTTCCATGCCTTCGGGCGAGAGGCTCCCAGCCAGACTACTGGGTTGATAGGCCGGATGTGGAAGCGCGGTAACGCGTGAAGCTGACCGGTACTAATAAGCCGATGACTTGATAACACCTTCGTTTTGAACGATGCTTGCGTCCACTGAGTGGTTCTCGATGTACGGTCGAGAACCGCATGACTCGATGAGTTATGCAGACTGAAACATCAATAGTGTTTCGGCGGCCATAGCGTGAGGGAAACGCCCGGTTACATTCCGAACCCGGAAGCTAAGCCTCACAGCGCCGATGGTACTGCAGGGGGGACCCTGTGGGAGAGTAGGACACCGCCGGACTTCTTTCGTGAAATGGCCGCCCAGTGCTGGGTGGCCATTTCTCGTTAACGCGCCCTGAAAGGAAGACGCGATGACCGAAGAAGAGCGCCCCGAGAAGGGCCGCAAGCCGCGCTTCAGCGCGGCCGATTCCGGATCCCGCCGAGACACACGAGGTGCCGGCGCATCCCGCGGGGGCGCGCGCGGCTCCGACAGCGGTGCGCAGCGCCGTTCCTTCGGCGATCGCGACCGAAAGCCGTACGGAGATCGCGAGAAGCGGCCGTTCGAGCGCCGTGACGATCGATCGACCGGCGAGCGGAAGCCCAACCGGGATCGCGACCGGAAGCCGTACGGGGACCGGGAACGCAAGCCTTCCGGTGATCGGGACCGGAAGCCCTACGGCGACCGTGAGAAGAAGCCGTTCGAGCGTCGTGACGCGAAGCCCTACCGCGACCGCGATCGGAAGCCCTACGGCGACCGCGATCGGAAGCCCTACGGCGACCGCGATCGGAAGCCCTACGGCGACCGCGATCGGAAGCGATATGGTGCCCGCGACGGGGATCGCCGCAACTCGCGTCCGCCGCAGTCGGCTGAACGGCGCGCCGCGCAGGGGCCGGAGATTCCCGAGGAGATCACCGCTCGTGATCTTCCGGGTGCTGCCCGTAACGAGCTGAAGACGCTGTCCAAGGAGAACGCGGAGCAGGTCGCTCGGCATCTCGCAATGGCCGCGCGCCTCATCGACGACGATCCCGACCTCGCGCACCAGCACGCGCTTGCGGCCTCGCGTCGGGCCGGCCGCGTTGCTGTCGTGCGCGAGACCGTCGGCATCACGGCATACGCGACCGGTGACTATGCGCTCGCGCTCCGTGAGCTGCGCACCTACCGGCGCATCTCGGGCAGCGACGAACAGATCGCCCTCATCGTCGACAGCGAACGCGGCGTCGGCCGCGCGGACCGCGCGCTCGAAGAAGGGCGTGGTGTCGATCGCAGCGCCTTGCCGGTGCAGGTCCGCGTCGAGCTCGCGATCGCCATGTCGGGCGCTCGCCTCGATCTCGGCCAGCCCGATCGCGCGCTCGGTGAGCTCGACATCCCCGAACTCGACCCCGACCGTGCCTTCTCGTGGAGTTCTGCCCTGTTCGCAGCACGCGCCGCGGTGCTCGAAGAGCTCGGCCGTGACGACGAAGCTGCACAGTGGCGCCGTCGCGCCGAGATCGCAGACGAAGCGATCGGCAGCACGGAAGCCGACCGCGAACTGCTCGAGATCGAAGAGATCGAAGAACTCGAGCTCGAAGACGACTCGGAATTCGAAGCCACAGACGCGGAGTCGGCCGACGCAGTCGAGGCGGCAGCCGACGCGGTGGCGTCGCAACCTCGCGAAGGGGAAGAGGCCTGATGCCGCTGTTCGGCAAGCGGCGCCCGACGCCGCTCGATGGGGTCGACGCCGTCCTGGCGGACCTCGACGGTGTCGTGTACGCAGGACCCGGACCGCTGCCGTACGCGATCGACAGCCTGAACGATGCCGGCCGGACGCGTCGTCTCGGCTACATCACCAATAACGCATCCCGTCGTGACGCCGTCGTCGCCGAGCATCTGCGCGACCTCGGGCTGACTGCCACCCGTCCGGAGGATGTCGTCACGAGCCCGCAAGCGGCGATGCGGCTTCTTGCCGAGCGGGTCGCGCCGGGAGTGACGGTACTGATCGTCGGCGGGGACGGACTCGTGTTCGAGGCGGAGAAGGCCGGATATCGCGTCACCCGCAGTGCCGAGGACGCGCCTGCCGCCGTCGTGCAGGGCTTCGCCCCCGAGATCGGGTGGGCGGAACTCGCTGAAGCCGCCTACGCCCTCGCCCTGCCGGAAGAAGAGGGCGGCATCCCCTGGATCGCAACCAACACCGACTGGACGATCCCGCAGGCGCGCGGCATCGCACCCGGCAACGGCACGCTCGTCTCCGCCGTGCACACGGCGGTCGGGCGTCTCGCGACGGTCGCAGGCAAGCCCGAGACACCGATCTTCGCCGAAGCGGTCGCCCGGTTCGGCGCGCAGCGTCCACTGTTCCTCGGTGACCGGCTCGACACCGACATCGCAGGTGCGCAGGCAGCCGGCATCGACTCCGCACTCGTCCTCACCGGCATCGATCGACCCAAACACGTGCTTGCCGCTCCGCCGACGTCGCGACCGACCTACATCCTCGGCGATCTGCGCGAACTGCACGAGCCCTATCCAGAGGTCGTCACGGCCGGCGACACAACGACCGTCGGATCCGCCGCCGTCCGAATCGACGGCGCGGATGTGCGCATCGTCTCGGAAGGGGCACGCCCCATCGACCTCGTCCGTGCGGGTGCCGCAGCGATCTGGTCGACGGGTCGGGCGATCTACGGGTTCCGTGTGCCCGAGCGGCTCTACGCGGATCCGTTCCACCGTCCCTGACGAAACGACATGGCGAAGGGCCACGAGCGATCACCGCCCGTGGCCCTTCGCGTTTTGCATCGTCAGTCGACGAGCGATCCCCAGGTCTTCGCGCCGACGATGCCGTCTGCGGTGAGGCCCTTCGCCTTCTGGTAGGCGACGACAGCCGCCTTCGTGCCGGCGCCGAACACGCCGTCGACCGCCACCGAGTGTCCTGCCGCGCGCAGTTCCACCTGCAGGGCGCGCACCGCTGCGCCATGCGAACCCGAACGCACGGTCGGCAGCAGCGCCGGCCACGTCTTCGCGCCGGCGATGCCGTCAGCGGTCAGTCCGCGCGACTTCTGGAAGGCGACCAGTGCCGCCTTCGTCTTCGCGCCGAACGCACCATCGACGGTCAGGCTGTATCCGCGTGCCTGCAGGCCGTACTGCAGCGTCTTGACGGCCGCGCTGTTGCCGCTTCCCGCCTTCACCGTCGGGAACGCGGTCTCGGTCGGCGTCGGGGTCGTCGGCACCGGCGAGCCGGTGAGCTTCTGGTAGTACGTGCCGATCGCGCTCTTGGCGCCCACGTACTCGAAGTGCATCGTGTCGGGCTTGGAGTAGTGGCCGCCCCAGTAGAAGCCCGCGTTCATCCACATCTTCACGACCTTGGGCGGGATCGTGCTGCGGAACGTGTAGCTGTGCGGGTTCTCGTTCCAGTTGATGTCGACGGCGCGGCCGTACGCGTGGTTCGAGGGGGTCGTCGTGCCCGAGATGTAGCGGCAGTTGTATCCGCCTGTGCTCGCGGCGTGCATCGTGTAGCCCATCTGCTTCGTGCGCTTGAGCAGCTCCTTCACGAGCGCGGCGAGTTCGGTGCGCACCGTGACGCGAACGCCGCCCGCCTCCATGGTCGTGGTCGCCACGTTGCAGCGGGGGCCGGGCTTGGTGACCTCGGCGGCGTCGTTGAAGCCGGCGGGGTGCGCGCGGTACGTCATGACCGCTGCGGGGTAGTCGCTCTTCGCGTAGTTCGCCGCGGTCGCCGACGACGGTGTCAGCGTGACGGCGAGGGTGACGGCCGCCGCGACGGCGAGCATCTTTCGGACGGGGGTACGTGTCTTCATGGGGGGAGTCCTCCGATTCTGATCGTGGGCGCCCTCACCGTACGCACGGCGCCGAGCCCGCGTGAATGGGCAGAACTGCCCACCGCCCGCGTATCGTGGGAGCCATGGCGATGGATGAGGCCGATGCGCGTCGCGAGGATCTGCTCTCAGCGCTCGAAGTGATCGAGGAGCAGCCGCTCGCGGAGCGCGCCGCGGCGTACGCGAATCTGCACGACGACCTCGCCCGACGCCTCGAGTCGGGGCCTCGCGACCCCGCCGCATGACCGGGCGACTTGACGCGGTCATCGCCGCGCGCGGGCTGGCCCGTTCGCGTACCCATGCCGCACAGCTCGTACAGGACGGTCACGTCCGGGTCGACGGGGTCGGTGTCGTCAAGCCATCGGCGCGCGTCGCAGATGACGCGCAGATCGAGGTCACGCTGCCCGATCACTACGTCAGCCGTGCCGCCCACAAGCTCATCGCCGCGCTCGACGCGTTCGCCGTCGACCCGACGGGGCGGCCCGCGCTCGATATGGGTGCATCGACCGGCGGCTTCACGCAGGTGCTCCGCGAACGCGGTGCCCCGGTCGTCGTCGCCGTCGACGTCGGTCACGGTCAACTCGCCGAATCCGTGGCGGCGGATGCCGGTGTGCGCGCCGTCGAAGGCTTCAACGTGCGCAACATGACGTCGCAGTCACTGCGGACGGCATCAGGTGTCGAAGCGGACTTCACGGTGATCACCGGCGACCTCTCGTTCATCTCGCTCACCCACGTGCTGCCGGCCGTCGCCGACGTGGCGGCGCACGGTGCCGACATCGTGCTGCTCATCAAGCCCCAGTTCGAGGTCGGTCGTACCGGTGTGCGCGAAGGGCTCGTGACCGACCCTGTGCGCCGGGCCGATGCGGTCGCCGGCGTGCTGTGGGCGGCGTGGGATGCCGGCCTCGGGGTGCACGGACTCATCGCGTCGCCGATCGTCGGCACCCACGGCAACGCGGAGTACCTGGTGCATCTGCGCCCCCGGGGCGCCGATGTCGCCGAGGGCAATCCGACACAATGGTTGAGCATCGCGAACGAACTGGCGGGAGCCTGATGACGAACGTCCCTCACACCGTCCTGGTGGTCGCGCACGCGCAGCGCGAGGACACCGTCGCGGCCGCCCGTCGCGTGATCGCCGCGCTGCAGGCTGCCGACGCACGTGCCGTGCTGCCCGGCGACGATGCCGACCTCGCGGCGGCGCTGAGTGAATTGCGTGGTGTCGGCAGACTCGGCGACGACGCCCAGGTCGACGAGATCGACCTGGCCATCGTCTTGGGAGGCGACGGCACGATCCTTCGCGCGGCGGAACTCGTCCGAGACGGGCGCGCACCGGTGCTCGGCATCAACATGGGGCATGTCGGCTTTCTCGCCGAAATCGAAGCGGACGTGCTCGACGAGGCGATCCGGCGGGTGATCGCGCACGAGTACGACGTCGAAGAGCGCATGGCACTGTCGGTGCGCGTGAAGGATGCCGCGGGCGACGTCGTGTACGAGACGTGGGCGCTGAACGAAGCCACCGTCGAGAAGGCGTCGCGCGAGCGCATGCTCGAAGTCGTCATGGAGATCGACGGCCGCCCGCTGTCGAGCTTCGGCTGCGACGGCGTGGTCGTGTCGACCCCGACCGGGTCGACCGCCTACAGTTTCTCAGGCGGGGGCCCCGTGATCTGGCCGAGCGTCGAGGCGATCGCGGTCGTCCCGCTCGCAGCACACGCACTGTTCGCCCGCCCGCTCGTGATCGGCCCCGACGCATCCGTCGCGATCGAGGTGCTCACCCGCACCGACGGCTCCGGCATCCTGTGGTGCGACGGGCGCCGCTCACACGACCTGCCGCGCGGTGCGCGTGTCGTCGTGCGACGCTCCGAAGCGCCGGTGCGGCTGGCGCGCCTGCATCCCGCCGTGTTCACCGACCGGCTCGTCGCGAAGTTCCGTCTGCCGGTCGACGGGTGGCGCGGACCCGCGGCGCCGAGCGGGCCGGGAGCGGCATGATCGAACAGATCGACCTGCGCGATCTGGGGGTCATCTCGCAGGCGACCCTGCCGATCGGCCCCGGATTCACCGCCATCACCGGCGAGACCGGCGCCGGAAAGACGATGGTCGTGACCGGTCTCGGGCTGCTGCTAGGACAGCGCGCGGACTCGGGCGCCGTGCGCTCCGGGGCCGAGCAGGCGTCGGTCTCGGGCGTCTGGCTCGTCGATGACGACGGCGCGGTCGCCGAACGGGTTCGCGACGCCGGTGGCGAGGTCGAGCCGATCGGCGGCGGCCGCGCGGAGCTCTACCTCGGCCGGTCCCTGTCGGCGGAAGGCCGCAGCCGAGCCACGGTTGGCGGGCGGACGGCGCCCGCCGGGGTGCTCGCGGATCTCGCCGACCAACTCGTCGTCGTGCACGGGCAAGCCGATCAGTTGCGCCTGCGGTCGGCGGCTGCGCAGCGCGACGCGCTCGACCGGTTCGGCGGCACCGCAGTGGCTGAGGCGCGCGCCGTCTACGTGGAGGCGTTCGAGACCTGGCGGCGCGTCGCCGGCGAACTCGAGACACTCGTCGCCGAACGCGACGAACGCGCGCAGGAGGCGGAACGCCTGCGAGAGGCGTTGGCGGCGATCGAGCAGGTCGATCCGCAACCCGGCGAAGACGCCGAGTTGACGCGCCGCGCCGAACGGCTGGCCAACGCGGAGGAGCTGCGGATCGCTGCAGCCACCGCGCACGAAGCCCTCTCCGGCGAGGACGACCGCACCGATGTCACGGCGCTCCTGGCGGAGGCGCGCCGTGCGCTGGAGCGGACGGCGAGCGACGAGCAGCTCGCCGCGTTCGCCACGGTGCTCGAAGAGATCGGGTACCGCGTCGCAGACGTCGCCGCCGAGCTCAGCGGATATCTCGCAGACCTCGATGAGGGCGGGCCGCACGAACTGGCGGCCGTCGAGGATCGGCGCGCGCAGCTGAACGGGCTCGTGCGCGCGCATGGGAGCGTCGACGCCGCGATCGACATGCTGCAGACGGGTTCGGCGCGGCTGGTCGAACTCGACGACGACGGAGACCGCCTCGAGCGGCTCCGCGTCGAAGTCGATACCGCCGCGCGCGCACTGGATGCCGCGGCCGCGACGCTCACGGCGACTCGGTCCGAAGCTGCCGGGCGGCTCGCCGAAGCCGTGACCGCCGAACTGCACGAGCTCGCCCTTCCCGATGCCCGCCTCGTCGTCGCCGTGGAGCCTGCCCCGCAGACGACCGCAGGCCGCGACGAGGTGACGCTGCTCCTTGCTCCCCACCCCGGAGCCCAGCCGCGTTCGGTGGCCAAGGGTGCATCGGGTGGTGAACTCAGTCGCGTGATGCTGGCGATCGAGGTCGTCATCGCCGGCGTCGACCCGGTGCCGACGTTCGTCTTCGACGAAGTGGATGCCGGGATCGGGGGAGCAGCGGCCATCGAGGTCGGTCGGAGGCTGGCGCGCCTCGCCGATCGCAGCCAGGTCATCGCCGTCACCCATCTCGCGCAGGTCGCGGCGTTCGCGAACAACCACTTGACCGTCGTCAAGTCGAGCGACGGATCGGTCACGGCATCCAGCGTTCGGTCCCTCGAGGGTGCCGACCGCGAGGCGGAGATGGCCAGGCTGCTGTCGGGCATGACGGATTCGGAGGCGGCGCTCGTCCACGCCCGCGAACTGATCGAGCTGGGCGAGAAGGCGTGACTGGCGGCGGTACGCCTGACGGGGCGGCATCCCTCGACCGCCCGGCCGGTTCGGTGCCGATGCCGCCGACGAGGCAGACGCCGGTGTACCGGTGGTTGTCGGCGATGCTGCGCAGGCTCGAGATGTGGTTGCGCTCGCGCGGCGGGACGGGCCTTCGGCGTACGATCCAGGTGTTCTGGGCCGTGCTCGCAGGGATCGGCGTGCTGCTGCTGGTCGGCCCCGTCATCAACGAGCCGCTCAGCTTCGAGGACATCACCTCGTCGGCAGACGACGCGACCGAGACGTGGATCGCCCGATCCTTCGACGCCGACTACACCCTGGAGCGAAACGCGGACGGGCGTCTCGAGGCGACGGTCGTCGAAACCATCGAGGTGCTGTTCACCGACGAGACGTCGGAGTCGACGGTGGAGCGCGTCATCGCCACCCAGTACGAGGGGCACGACCTCGCGCTCGAGCTGACCGCGGCGAGCCTCGACGGTGAGCAGGTCGAAGCCGACGTGCGGCGCGGGCCGACGCAGACGACGATCGTCATCGATGCGGGGGAGCAACTCACTGGCGACCACCGGGTTTCGCTGCGGTACACGCTGCACGACGTCGCCTACGTCGGCGCGGATCGCTCATCGCAGCGTCCGCAGCAGATCCTGCAATGGGACGTGTTCGGGCCGGACTGGTCGCACGCGGTGGCAGAGACGGCCGTGCGCATCACGGTGCCGCAAGAGCTGGCGGCCTCGTACGACCGGCAGCCGAGCGGCGGGGTCGCGTGGCTGCTGCTGAGTGATTCGACGACGCTGACCGTCGACGAGGCCACCGACGACGCGGTCGTCTACACCCTCGACAACGACCAGAACCTGCCGCCGCACGCCTCCTTCTGGTTCACCTTCCGCTTCGCACCCGACACGTTCACGATGCCGCCGCCGTCGTTCGTGTTCTGGGTGCAGGTGATCGGTCCGTTCGTGCCGCTGGCCCTGCTCGCGATCTCGCTGCTGCTCTCGGTGGCGGCGCGTCGTGTGGCGTGGGCGGACGCCCGCGGTCGTGAGTGGTTCGTGCCCGAGAGTGCACCGAGAGAAGAGGGCACCCCACCGCTGGATGCGCGCCTGGCACGCGCCGTGCGCGTCGCACCCCTCGTCGATGCCCTCACCGCGTATCGAACGCATCGAGACGCCCGCCGTACCCGCGCCCTCGTGCGCGCCGCGCGGCGGACCGGCCGCCTCGGCGACCTCCCCGCGGCGTGGAGCCGATACCTCGGTGCGCCGGCGTGGCGTGAGCAGTTCGCGCTCGGTCTGCGCCGCGTCCCCAAGGGGTTCGTCCGCGACGCGTTCCTCGGCGGCACGATCGCGTGGACCCTCGTGCAGTGGGGGCTCGTGCGCCAGCTGTCGCATCAGGTGGTGCTCTCGGAATACTGGTGGCCGCTCGCCGTCGTCGCGGTGACGACGCTGCTCGCTGTCGCCGTCTTGGCGGTGACGCTGTCGGCGAGGCCCCTGACCCGCGCCGGGGCGCTCGCCGCCGAGCACCTGCGCGGTCAGCGGCTCCATCTGTCGCAAACCCTCGCCGCGGAACGGATCACGGCGAAGGACCGCGACCTGCCGTACGTGCTCATGTTCCAGCCGCCGCGCCAGGCGCGCAGGCTCATGCTGCGGCTGCTCGATCAGGCCGGGGTCACCGAGAAGGTGTTCGCCGACCCCGACTTCGTGACCGGCGGACGCCTCGCGGTCCGTGTCGGGGCGGTGCTGCTCGCCGCCGCACTCATCGTCGTCGCCTTCACGGTGCCGGCATCGACGCGCCATGACCCCGATCACTTCGAGATCCTCGATGACGTCGAAGGAGACTACGGCGTCTACGTGTCGGACGTCGACATCGACGCGACGCTGCGGACCGCCGCCGACGGGCGGGCCCAGCTCGACGTCGTCGAGACGCTGACGGCGGACGTCGACTCGAACCTGCGAGCGATACCGCAGATCACCCGGGTGTGGCGCGACCGCGTCGACGGCCACGACATGCAGCTGACGGTCACGGGCATGACCGTGGACGGCGCCGAGGTTCCGTTCGATCAGGATCGGCTCAAGGGATACGCGTTCGCACAATCACGCGTCTTCGACGAATGGCCGGGGGAGCACACCCTCACGGTGTCGTACACGCTCGCCGACGCGGCCGCCGCCGCCCAGGTCGACGGCCAGTGGCGCGACCAGGTGCGGTGGACGGCCCTGCTGCCGTGGTGGACGACGACGTGGGAGGGCGTCGATCACGAACCGGAGCACCTGCGCGTCGCGCTCGCCGTCGAAGACGGCCTCGACCAGCAGCTCATCGGAGCGAGCGGGTGGATCGACGATCTGCCGCATCGACCGGAACGGCCGGTCGTGCCGTTCGAGGACCCGCAGCATCCCACCCTCGATGCCGTCCCGGACGATGAGGACTGGCCGTCGGCATCGGCGTACGTCGGCACGCAGTTGCAGTTCGCTGCGGGCACGTTCGCCGGGCCTTCGCAGCAGGAGTGGCTCGGCGCCGCGGCGGTGGCGTCGCTGCCGATCGTGCTGCCGGTCGGAGCGGCCGTGATCTCGCTGCTGTGTGCGCTCGCGGCGTGGACTGCGGGCAGGCGACTTCGTGGCGTCGCCCGCGACCTCGTGCGGTGGCTGCCGCCGCTGCTCGCGGTCGCGCAGTTCCCGTTGCTCGGGTGGACGACCGGCGACATGTACGACGACGACCCGGTGCTGCCGGTCGCGCTCCTGTCGGCAGGGCTCACCGTCGCGGCAGCCGTCGTGGTGCTGATCAAGACGCGCCGCCGCGGCCGGTGACGACGCGCCCGGGGCATCCTCACAGCCGAGGGGGCGAACTCGCTGATAGGATGAAAGCCCGTGACGGACACTTCTGACGCGGGCATCATTTCGAACGACACCACCAGGCACATCTTCGTGACCGGAGGTGTCGTTTCGTCGTTGGGCAAGGGTCTCACGGCCGCGAGCCTCGGCAATCTGCTGACCGCGCGCGGACTGCGCGTCGTCATGCAGAAGCTCGACCCCTACCTCAACGTCGACCCGGGGACGATGAACCCGTTTCAGCACGGCGAGGTCTTCGTCACCGACGACGGCGCCGAGACCGACCTCGACATCGGCCACTACGAGCGGTTCCTCGACATCGAGCTGAGCCAGGCCGCCAACGTCACCACCGGGCAGATCTACTCGCAGGTCATCGCCAAGGAGCGCCGCGGCGAGTACCTCGGTGACACGGTGCAGGTCATTCCGCACATCTCCGACGAGATCAAGCGCCGCATGCGTCTGCAGGCAGACGAGACCCCGAAGCCCGACGTCATCATCACCGAGGTCGGCGGCACGGTCGGCGACATCGAATCGCAGCCCTTCCTCGAGGCCGCGCGTCAGCTGCGTCACGAGCTCGGCCGCGACACCGTCTTCTTCGTGCACGTCTCACTCGTTCCCTTCATGGGCGCGTCCGGCGAGCAGAAGACCAAGCCCACCCAGCACTCGGTCGCAGCGCTCCGCCAGGTCGGCATCCAGCCCGATGCGCTCGTGCTGCGCAGCGACCGGCCGGTGAGCGAGAGCAACCGCAACAAGATCGCGCTCATGTGCGATGTCGACGTCGACGGCGTGATCAACACGGTCGACCTGCCGAGCATCTACGACATCCCCTCGACGCTCAACGAGCAGGGCCTCGACGCGTACATCGTGCGACGTCTCGGCCTGTCGGCGAAGGCCGGCGACGTCGACTGGACGCGCTGGAACACTGTGCTCAACGCCGTGCACAACCCCAAGCACGAGGTGACGATCGGTCTCGTCGGCAAGTACATCGACCTGCCCGACGCGTACCTCTCGGTGACTGAGGCGCTCAAGGCGGGCGGGTTCGCGCAGGAGACGAAGGTGCAGGTCACCTGGATCCCCTCCGACCTGTGCGAGACGCCCGAGGGTGCCGCGAAGGCACTGGGCGGCGTCGACGGGATCGTCGTGCCCGGAGGCTTCGGTATCCGCGGCATCGAGGGCAAGCTCGGCGCGCTGCGATTCGCGCGTGAACAGGGTATTCCGACGCTCGGCATCTGCCTCGGCCTGCAGTGCATGGTCATCGAGTACGCCCGCAACATGGCAGGTCTCGAAGGCGCCTCCTCGACAGAGTTCGACCCCGACACGCAGTACCCCGTCATCGCGACGATGGCCGAGCAGGTCGACATCATCGACCACGGCGACATGGGTGGCACGATGCGGCTCGGACTCATGGCGGCCGACCTCGCCGAGGGGTCTCTTGCCGCCGAGGTGTACGGCTCGACGACCGCCTCGGAGCGCCACCGTCACCGCTACGAGGTCAACAACCGCTACCGCGACCAGATCGCCGAAGCCGGGCTCGTCTTCTCGGGCATTTCGCCCGAGCGCGGCCTCGTCGAGTACGTCGAACTGCCGCGCGAGGTGCACCCGTACTACATCGCGACGCAGGCGCACCCTGAACTGCGCTCGCGCCCGACCGAGGCCAACCCGCTGTTCCGCGGACTGGTTGCCGCGGCCCTCGACCGTCACCGCGCGTCGGAGCTGTTCGAGGTCGAGGATGACTGATTCCGGCATCCTCACCGACGACCCGGCGGATGCCGAGGTCATCGCGACCGAGACCGTCTATCGGGGCCGGGTGTGGAACATCCGGCGCGACGAGGTGCGCTACGGCGGCGGCACCATGGTGCGCGAATACATGGACCACACCGGCGCCGTCGCAGTGCTCGCGCTCGATGACGAGGGCCGTGTGCTGCTGATCAAGCAATACCGGCATCCGGTGCGGGTGCGCGACTGGGAGATCCCGGCCGGGCTGCTCGACGTCGCCGAAGAGGACGCGCTCGCCGCCGCGCAGCGCGAACTGGCCGAGGAGGCCGACCTGGTCGCGGACCGGTGGGACGTGCTGGGGGAGTTCTACACCACCCCCGGTGGGTCGGATGAGGCGATCCGCATCTACCTCGCCCGCGACCTGCGCGACGCCGACGAAACGTTCGCGCGCACCGACGAAGAAGCCGACATCGAGAAGCGGTGGGTGCCCCTCGACGAGGTCGTCGACGCGATCCTCGACCGGCGGCTGCAGAACCCGTCGCTCGTGGTCGGCGCGCTCGCCGCGCACACCTCCCGTTCCCGCGGGTGGGCCTCGCTCGCCCCGGGGGACGCACCGTGGCCGCGCCGCTCGCGCGCGATCGGAGCGGGCCAGGCGTGAAGCTCGACCGTGCCGTCGACGCCTATCTGCGGCACATCACGATCGAGCGCGGGCTGTCGGACCACACCGTCGCCGCCTATCGCCGCGATCTCGCCGGCTACGTCCAGTGGCTTGCCGCCGAGGGCATCGACGAGCCCGCCGCCGTGACCGCGCAGCTGGTCTCGCGCTTCGCCGCCGAGCGGGCGTCGGCCGACCCGCCGCCCGCCGCGACGTCGCTCGCCCGCCTGCAGTCATCGGTGCGCGGGCTGCACCGCTTTCTGGTGCGCGAGGGGGTCACGACCGAGGACCCGACCGGTCGCCTCCGCCCGCCCAAGACGCCGCAACGGCTGCCGAAGGCCCTCACGATCGATCAGGTCACGGCGCTGCTGGATGCCGCGGGTCCCGAGCCCGGCGCAGTCACCGAGACCGACGTCGTGCGCCTGCGCGACCGCGCCCTGCTTGAGCTGCTCTACGCGACGGGTGCGCGCGTGTCCGAGGCCGTCACCCTCGACGTCGACGACCTCGCGCACGGTGACGTGCTGCGGCTGCGGGGCAAGGGCTCGAAGGAGCGGATCGTGCCGGTCGGTTCCTATGCCCGGGCGGCGATCGAGGCGTACCTGGCCCGAGGCAGACCCGAACTGTCGCGGCGGGGAGCCGCGACACCGCGACTGTTCCTGGGTGCGCGCGGGGCGCCGCTGTCACGCCAGAGCGCGTGGCTGGTGATCCAACAGGCTGCCGAGCGCGCGAAGCTCTCGGCGCACGTGTCGCCGCACACGCTACGCCATTCGTTCGCGACGCACCTGTTGCAGGGGGGCGCCGATGTAAGGGTCGTGCAGGAACTGCTCGGCCACGCCTCGGTCGCGACGACGCAGATCTACACGCACGTCACGGTCGACGCGCTGCGCGACGTCTACCTCACGTCGCACCCGCGCGCCCGCTGATGTCAACGTCGGCGCGGATCCGGGCTTGCGAGGCGGTCTGTGACAGAATCAGGGGCACGAAACCGAGAAAGCAGGAGTGTTGGTGACGCAGAAGACGCGGGGGACGAAGCAGGCCCCCACGGATGACACCCCCATCGGGCCCACCGGTCGCCCGTACCAGGGCTTCGCGACCCCTCCCAAACTCGACGGGCACGGCCCTGCGCGCATCATCGCGCTGTGCAACCAGAAGGGTGGCGTCGGCAAGACGACGACCACCATCAACCTGGCCGCAGGCCTCGCCTCATACGGCCGCCGCGTGCTGGCCGTCGACTTCGACCCGCAGGGTGCCCTCTCGGCAGGTCTCGGCATCCATACGCACGACGGCCCGACCATTTACGATCTGTTGCTCGACACGAAGCGCGACCCGCGTGACGTGATCGTGGCCAGCGAGGTCGAGGGCCTCGACGTCATCCCTGCCAACATCGACCTGTCGGCGGCCGAGGTGCACCTCGTCAACGAGGTCGCCCGCGAGACCATCCTCGCGCGCGTGCTGCGCAAGGTGTCGGGCGACTACGACGTCATCCTGATCGACTGCCAGCCCTCGCTCGGCCTCCTGACCGTCAACGCGCTGACGGCCAGCCACGGCGTGCTCATCCCGCTCGAGTGCGAGTTCTTCGCGCTGCGCGGTGTCGCGCTGCTGATCGAGACGATCGACAAGGTGCGCGATCGCCTCAACCCGTCGATCGAACTCGACGGTGTGCTCGCCACGATGTACGACCCGCGCACGCTGCACTCCCGTGAGGTGCTGGAACGGGTCGTCGAGGCCTTCGGCGATGACGTCCTCGAAACGGTCATCGGCCGCACCGTGAAGTTCCCCGACGCGTCGGTCGCCGGCATCCCGATCACCAAGTTCGCGCCCGAGCACCCGGCCGCCCAGGCCTACCTGCGGCTGGCGCGGGAGCTCGTGGCCCGTGGCGCCGTCGCCTGACGAGCCCGTCGAGAGCGACGGCGACGAGCCCACCACCGAGGCCGCACCCGACGAGTCCGGCTTCCGCGTCTCGCTCGGGGTCTTCGACGGCCCGTTCGACCTGCTGCTCACACTGCTCAGCAAGCATGAGCTCGACATCACTGAGATCTCACTCAGCAAGGTGACCGACGAGTTCATCTCGTATCTGCGCGGTCTCGAAGACGAGGAAGAACTCGAGCAGGCCAGTGAGTTCCTGGTCGTCGCCGCGACCCTGCTCGACATGAAGGTCGCGGGCCTGCTGCCCCAGGGCGAACTGGTGGATGCCGAATCCGTCGCCCTGCTCGAGGCGCGCGATCTGTTGTTCGCACGGCTGCTGCAGTACCGCGCGTTCAAGGAGGTCTCCGCGTGGTTCGGCCGGTGCATGGTGCGCGAGGACCGCCGTCACGTGCGCGCCGTGCGCCTCGACGAGAAGTACCGCCGCGCCGTGCCGGAGCTCGTGTGGACCCTTTCGAAGGAGGACTTCGCGGCGATCGCGATGCTCGCCTTCGCGCCGAAGGAGATCCCGCATGTGGGCCTCGACCACCTGCACGCGCCGCTCATCTCGATCCGCGAACAGGCCGCGGTCGTCGTCACGCTGCTGCGCGACAAACGGCAGCTGACCTTCCGCGAGCTGGTCGCCGGTGATGCGCAGCCGGGGATCGTGGTCGCCCGTTTCATCGCGGTGCTGGAGCTGTACCGCCACGCCGCCATCTCGTTCGAGCAGTTCGAGCCGCTCGGCGAGCTCACCCTGCGCTGGACCGCCGAGCGCTGGTCCGAAGAGAACCTCGCTTCGTTGGGAGCCGACTATGACCGATGAGACCGTGACCGAGCCGGACGAGGCGCCTGTCGTGCGCACGTCTGCCGACGTGGCGCGACGCCTGGAGGCGATCCTGCTGGTCATCGACGAGCCGCAGAGCCTCGTCCACCTGGCGACCGCCGTCGGCGCGCCGGTGCCCGCCGTCCGTCAGGCCGTCGAGACGCTCGTCGCCGACTACGACGGCGAGAGCGGGGGACCGCGCCGAGGATTCGAATTGCGCGAAGTGGGCGGTGGCTGGCGACTGTACGTGCGCGAGGAGCACGACGACCTGGTGAGCGAGTTCGTCAACGCACAGGCACCGTCGCGCCTGTCGCAGGCGGCGCTCGAAACACTCGCCGTCATCGCGTACAAGCAGCCCGTCACCCGCAGTCAGGTCGCCGCGATCCGGGCCGTGAACGTCGACTCCGTCGTGCGGACGCTCGTGGCCCGCGGGCTCATCACCGAACAGTTCACCGACCCCGAGACCGGGGCCATCAACTACGGCACGACCGACGCGCTGCTCGTGAACCTCGGCATCAACTCGCTCGACGAGCTGCCGCACATCTCGCCGCTGCTCGACGACGGTGCCGACGGCTTCGAGGGTGAGGTGCTGCGATGAGCTTCGAAGAGCCGACCGGCGTGCGCCTGCAGAAGGTGCTCGCGAACGCCGGCGTCGCCTCGCGCCGCGTGTGCGAGCAGTACATCGCTGAGGGACGCGTTCGCGTGAACGGCGAGGTGGTCACCGAGCTCGGCACCCGCATCGACCCCGAGCACGACCTCGTCGACGTCGACGGCACTGCCGTGCAGCTGGACGCCACGAAGCGGTACGTCGTGCTGAACAAGCCGACCGGTGTCGTCAGTTCCATGAAGGACGAGCAGGGGCGCCCCGATCTTCGCCGCTTCACGAAGGACTGGGAAGAGCGGCTGTACAACGTCGGCAGGCTGGATGCCGAGACGAGCGGCCTGCTCGTGCTCACCAACGACGGCGAGCTCGCGCACGTGCTCGCGCACCCCTCGTTCGGGGTCACGAAGGTGTACATCGCGAAGGTGCGCGGCACCGTCACGCCGCAGACGATCCAGCGGCTCCGCAAGGGCGTCGAGCTCGAAGACGGTCCGATCGCGGCAGACAAGGCGCGGTTGCTCGATGCGTCGGGTGGGACGAGCCTGGTCGAGCTGACCCTGCACTCCGGCCGTAACCGGATCGTGCGGCGGATGATGGCAGAGGTCGGCCACCCCGTGATCGATCTGGTGCGCCGCCAGTTCGGGCCGCTCCACCTGGGGACGCTCCCAGCGGGCAAGGCCCGTGAATTGACTACAGTGGAACGCGGCGCGCTGCTCACCCTCGCGCGCCAGGCCGCCCCGTCCGAGGGCGCATCCGCACCCGCTTCGGCGGAACCGTCTCGCCCGGAGTCACCGTGACCATTGCTTCCGCCCCCGCGCGTGCGCGCGCTGCGCGCACCGGTGGCACCGTACGCATCGTCGGCGCCGGCCTGCTCGGTTCGAGCGTCGGCCATGCGCTGCGGGGCCTCGGGGTCGATGTCGTGCTCGCCGATGCGTCGCCCGCGCAGCTCAAGCTCGCGATCGACTACGGGGCAGGGCGCGCGGCTGCCGACGGCGATGCGCCCGGCCTGATCGTGGTCGCCGTGCCGCCGGATGTCATCGCCGACGTCGTCGAACGAGAACTGGCCGACTATCCGGGTGCCGTCGTCACCGATGTCGCGAGCGTCAAGCTCGAACCGCTCCGTACGTTGCGCGAGCGCGGCGTCGACCTCACCCACTACATCGGGTCGCACCCGATGGCCGGTCGTGAGCGCGGCGGCGCGATCTCTGCGCGTGCCGACATCTTCGTCGGTCGGCCGTGGGTCGTCTGCCGTGACGAGGAGACCCCCGCCCGCGACCTCGCACTCGTCGAAGGGCTCGCGCTCGACCTGGGTGCCACCCCGATCGAGATGACCCCCGAGGAGCATGACCGCTCCGTCGCGCTCGTCTCGCACGTGCCGCAGCTCGTCGCGAGCCTGCTCGCCGGTCGCTTCGTCGACGCCCCCGGTGATGCGATGCGCCTCGCAGGCCAGGGGGTGCGCGACACCACCCGCATCGCGGCATCCGCACCCGAACTGTGGGTGCAGATCCTCGGCGCGAATGCGCAGCCGGTCGTCGACATCCTCGACGCGCTCGCCGCCGACCTCGGTTCGGTCGCCGACGCGCTGCGTGACCCCGACGGCCCCGGCGCCCGCCGCGCCGTCGCCGACACGATCCGCCGCGGAAACGACGGCGTCGAACGCCTGCCGGGCAAACACGGCCAGAGTCGGCGCTTCGAGCCGCTCATCGTCATGGTCGACGACACCCCGGGCCAATTGGGGCGCCTGTTCGGCGACCTCGGCGACCTCGGCGTGAACGTCGAAGACCTGCGCCTCGAACACTCTCCGGGTGCACAGTTCGGTCTCGCCGAGATCAGTGTCGTCCCCACCATCGTCCGCCAGGCCGTCGACGGGCTCACCGAGCGCGGCTGGAAGATTGCGAGCACGACCAATGACTGACACCCTCATCATCGCGATCGACGGGCCAGCGGGCAGCGGAAAGTCGAGCGTGTCGAAGCAGGCCGCGCGTGCGCTCTCGTATGGTTACCTCGACACCGGGGCCGCGTACCGGGCGCTCGCCTGGCACGTGCTGGCCCGCGGCACCGACACCGCTGACGAAAGCGCGGTGCTCGCCGCAGCCGATGACTTCGACTACGCCATCTCGCTCGACCCCGATGACTACTGGGTGCGTGTCGGCAGCGACGACGTCACCGCCGCGATCCGCGAGCCCCGCGTCTCGGACGCGGTCAGCGGGGTCGCCCGTGTGCCGGCCGTCCGCGAGACGGTCAACGCGCTGTTCCGTCGCCTCGTGGCCGAATCCGGCCGCCCCGGCGTCATCGTCGAAGGTCGCGACATCACCACCGTCGTCGCCCCCGACGCGCCGGTGCGCATCCTGCTCACCGCCGCACCCGAGGTGCGCGCGGCGCGACGCAGCGCCGAGCTCGTCGGTCACGACGCGCAGCAGGTGGCAGCCGCGCTGCACCAGCGCGACGCTTCCGACAGCAAGGTCGTCGACTTCCTTACCGCCGCTGAAGGCGTGAGCGTCGTCGACTCGTCGGATCTTGATTTCGACCAGACCGTGGATGCCGTCTTGGGCGTCGTCCGGACAGGAGTGCAGGGATGAGCCCGGCAGAAGAAGAGTACGAGGGCGGCCCCGACCAGCTCGCCGAGAAGCTCGCTGAGATCGACGACGAGCTCGCCGACCAGCGCGCCGAAGCCCTGCGCGCGTCGCTTGCCGACTACGAACTCGACGATGAAGACGCCGACCTGCTCGCCGGTCTCACCGCCGGAGGAGAGCCCGTCGAGGTGCTGCCGGCGCTGCCGGTCGTCGCGATCGTGGGGCGCCCCAACGTCGGCAAGTCGGCCCTCGTCAACCGCATCCTCGGCCGCCGCGAGGCCGTCGTCGAAGACACTCCCGGGGTCACGCGCGACCGCGTCATGTACAAAGCCGAGTGGATGGAGCGCCGCTTCACTCTCGTCGACACCGGCGGGTGGGAGCCGGATGCCAAGGGCATCGACCGCTCCGTCGCCGCGCAGGCGGAGGTCGCGATCGACCTTTCCGACGTCGTGCTGTTCGTCGTGGACGCGATCGTCGGCGCCACGTCGACCGACGAGCAGGTCGTGCGCCTGCTGCGCAAGGCGAACAAGCCCGTCTTCCTCGTCGCGAACAAGATCGACGATGCGCGACAGGAGCCCGAAGCCGCCGCGCTGTGGAACCTCGGACTCGGAGAGCCGCACCCCGTCTCGGCGATCCACGGTCGTGGTGTCGCTGACCTGCTCGACGAGGTCGTCAAGGTGCTGCCCGAAGTCTCGGCGGTCGCCAAGAACGAGATCGGCGGCCCGCGCCGGGTCGCGATCCTCGGCCGTCCGAACGTCGGCAAGTCGTCGCTGCTGAACAAGGCCGCCGGTGAAGAGCGCGTCGTCGTCAACGAGCTCGCGGGCACGACCCGTGACCCGGTCGACGAGATCGTCGAGCTCGGCGGTAAGATCTGGCGGCTCGTCGACACCGCCGGCATCCGTCGCCGCGTGCACCTGCAGCAGGGTGCCGACTTCTATGCGTCGCTGCGCACCTCGGCCGCGCTCGAGAAGGCCGAAGTCGCCGTCGTCGTGCTCGACGTCTCGCAGTCGTTGAGCGAGCAGGACGTGCGCATCATCGACCTCGTGCTCGAGTCCGGTCGTGCGCTCGTGCTCGCCTTCAACAAGTGGGACCTGCTGAACACCCCCGAACTCGAGAACCAGGACCGCCGCCGGTACCTGGAGCGCGAGATCGAACAGGACCTCGCGCATGTCGCGTGGGCGCCGCGCGTGAACATCTCGGCGCGCACCGGGCGTCACCTCGACAAGCTCGTGCCGGCGCTCGAGACGGCCCTGGAATCGTGGGATCAGCGCATCCCGACCGGCAAGTTCAACGCGTTCCTCGCAGAACTCGTCGCCGAGCACCCGCATCCGCTGCGCGGCGGCAAGCAGCCTCGCATCCTGTTCGGCACGCAGGCCTCGACCCGGCCGCCGACATTCGTGCTGTTCACGACCGGCTTCCTCGATCCGGGCTACCGCCGGTTCATCCAGCGGCGCCTGCGCGAGATTTTCGGCTTCGAGGGCACCCCCATCGTCACCAACATGCGGGTGCGTGAGCGCCGCCAGCGCTGACGTCGGTGCTGTGCAGGTGTGACAGGCTGGAGCGGTGACGATCGTGCCGCCTTCACCCGGTGAGCCGCGACGCCCGCACGGGCCGCGTGACCCGGGTGATGCCTGGGTCGTCGCCGACGACGGCACACGCTTCTGGGGACGATTCGGTGCTGCCGGACTGCTCGCGGTGGATGCCGAGCGCGGTGTGCTGCTGCAGCATCGGGTGTCGTGGAGTCATCACGGCGACACGTGGGGGCTACCCGGCGGCGCGCGTCACGAGGGCGAGTCCGCCGTCGATGGCGCACTGCGCGAGTCGGCGGAGGAAGCCGGGGTGCCGGTCGGCGCGGTGCGACCACGCTTCATGAGCGTCTACGACGTCGGCGTCTGGTCGTACAGCACCCTCGTCGCCGACGTGACCACGCCGTTCGAGCCCGTCATCAGCGACCCCGAAAGTCATCAACTCGCGTGGGTGCCTGTCGCCGAGGTCGACACGTACCCGCTGCATCCCGGGTTCGCCGCGTCGTGGAACCACTTGCGCGCCCTGCTGCCGGTGCGACCCGCCGTCGTCATCGACGCCGCGAACGTCGTCGGATCGGTGCCCGACGGGTGGTGGCGTGATCGCGCCGGTGCTGCGGCGCGGTTGCTCGACACGATCGCCGCGTGGGCGCGCGAGGGCGTGGATGCCGGTGGCCTCGACCTGCCGGAGCATCGCTGGTTCCCTGACGTGCACGTCGTGCTCGAAGGCGCGGCGCGGACGGCATCCGATATCGACGGGCTCCGTGTCGTGCGCGCCGCAGGCGAGGGCGACGACACGATCGTCGAGACCGCCGCCGACCTCGCTCGGTCGGGGCGTTCGGTCACGGTTGTGACGAGCGATCACGGGCTCGCCGATCGCGTCCGCGCCGGCGGTGCCTCGGTGCGCTCGGTGTCGTGGCTGCGAGAGCAACTGTGAGCGCGAATGACGCACCTGTCGGGCCGGCGCCGCGTGCCCGACGCATCGTCGGCGCCGTGCTGCTGCTGCTCGCGGTGACCGCGGGGCTGCTCGTGCACTTCGCGCTGCCCGACAACGCGGCGACCGACATCTTCGGCGACGTGCTGTACGCGGCAGCGGTCTCCCTCGCGCTGATGATCGTCGCGCCGCACTGGGTGCCGCCGCAGGTCGGGTTCGTGGCCGCCGTCTGGTGCCTCGCGGTCGAGCTCTTTCAGGGGACGGGACTGCCCGTGCAATGGGCGGCGGACTTCCCGCCGATCATGCTCGTGCTCGGCACGGTCTTCGACTGGCGCGACCTGCTGATGTACGGCCTGACGATCGTCTTCGTCACGGTGCTCGACACGATCATCTGGCGCCGTCGCCGCTGAGGTCAGTCGCGGCGTGCGCCCCGCGAGGCGGCGGATTCGTTCGCGCCGAACGGTCGGTCCTGCTGGCACTCCTCGCACCTCGGCGCGAACGAATCGAGTGGGGTTCGACGTCACCCCAGGGCGGATACGGCGACCTCGGACGGAGAGGCAGCCGCAAGCCTGCGGCGCAGGGATCGGACGAGCACGCGCATCCGGCTGCGCGACCAGACCAACCCGGCCCCCTTTCCGACCAGTGCCGCACCGGCCAGGTAGAGGAGCACTTGCCACCACGCGAACGGCGCCGAGAAGCCGGTTGCGATCGCACCGACGACGCTGATCGCCAGAGTTGCCATGACTGCTGCCGATCCCTGCGTGCACCCGCAGGCCGCGTAGTGCCGATTGAGGTCGCGTTCGATCCGGCGGTCCGACAGGATACCGCCGAGTTCGATTGCGTCGGTGCCAGCAGGCAGCCGGCGCTGCGCGAGCGATTCCAGGCTTGTGTGGTCGTGCACGATGTAGCGCATGATTCCTCCTTCGCGGGTCAGGGCAGGATGTCGTCGCGGGCGCGCGGCGTCGCCGTGATCCAGCGCCACACCGCATCGGCGTCGTCAGCGGTGAAGTTCGCCTCGCCGGTCGTCAGCAGATAGTTCACGAGCGTGGGACCCCACTCGGTGCCAAGGTTCGGCTTCCACATGATCTCGCCCGGATGCGTGTGCCCGTCGTGATCCAACCCGACGTAGTGCCCGACCTCGTGGGGTGGCACGTACTGGAAGACGGTCTCCGGGAAGCGGTCGCGGAAGGTGACGCCCGAGGGTCCGACGGCGTCGAGGTCTGGACGGTACCAGGTGGCCAGTCCGTGCAGCCCGGTGTCGACGTAGCCGAAGACGGCGATCAGCGGGACGCGCGACAGGTCGTCCTCGCCGGCGCGCCCGACCTCACGGAGCAGGTCGGTCTGTACCGATCCGTCGTCGATACCGGCATCCAGCGGCACGTATCGGGGCTCGGTGACCAGGAGATCGGCGACGTCGCCGAACGTGAACCGCACGCCCACCTGCGTGCCCTTTCGGGCGGTCAGCTCGAGCCGGCGGCGGAAGGTCTGGGTCTTCAGGGCGTACACCGTGAACGACGCGACGGCGTCTGCGCCGTCGGACAGGAACGTGTCGAGGTCGGTCTTGGTGACCCTGCTCGTCGTGCCGGTGTAGACCACCTCGCCCTCGAACTGGTTGCCGGTCCACTTGCCTTGGCACGATGTGAACCGCCCCGCCACTGCGTACAGGTCGATCGCGCCTTCGCGGTGCAATCTGTGCAGGAAGTCGCCGGATCGAATCGCGAGGCGATGAGGCTCGATCGCCATCGGGACGCCACGCAGTTCGCCGTCGAGCCCGATGCGCGCGCGGGAGCGTTCGCGTCGCTCCGGGTCGTCGCCGAACGTGTTGCCGAGGTAGCCGTCGATGAGTCGGGCCAGGTCATCCCTGGCCAACTGCTCGGCGGGACCGACATAGAACACGGAGCCCAGCACCCGGGTGACACTCGTGATCACCCGCAGCACGTTGAAGATGCCAAGGCCCTTCTGGATGCGGCACCAGTCCAGACTCAAGATGCCCATCACGAGGTCTACGACGCCTTGCACGGTGTCCTGTATCCAGTCCACGACGTCGGCGGCCCAGTCGAGAAGCCCCTTGAATGCGCCGAAGATTGCGCCGAACACGCTGCACATCGCCTTGCCGTAGATGCAGAACGACATACCGATGCCCGCCAGGAACGCGCCGGCTTCGCGGAGGATGCTCGCGATGTCGCCGATGAGATCGACAACGAGATCGAGCAGGCCCCCGACGGCGTCGAACACGTCGTTGACGAGATCCCATAGTGCCGACAGCGCGCGCAGGGGATCGGTGAACAGGCAGACCAGGAAGGTCACCACCCGCGTGATCACCTTCAGCACGAGGTCGACCACGACGCCCACGACGACGGTCACGATCTTGCAGACCAGGTATGACACCCATTTGACGATCGTGACGACGACCCAGGTCACGACGCGGACCACGATGGTGACCAGCCAGCAGAACCACTTGTTGCAGCAGGCGCACCACCACTTGCACTTGTTCTTCTTGCAGCGCTCCTCGGTCTTCTCGACCCAGTCCTCGATCGGCTTGCTGACCTGCTCCTCGATCTTCCGCTTCATCGTCTCGCACGCTTCGCGCGCCTCCGTGATGAAGCGGTTGACGGGCACAAGGACGTTCTCGGTCACCCACTTCGACACTTCGCGACAGACCACGTCGTCCACCCCCTTGCAAAGAGGAGGGCGAGCGCCGCGCCGTGATACGCGATCGCTTCAGTCGCGGCCGCGCAACCGGTCGATCTCGCGGCGCTCGCGCTTGGTGGGTCGTCCGGCGCCGCGATCGCGGACGGCCAGCTGCGCGACCGGTTCACGCGGTGGCGTGCGATCGTCGACCGCGAGGGCTGCGACGGGGGCGCCGACGCGCTTGGTCAGCAGCTGGCGGACCACGAGGATGCGGTCGAAGCCGGCGATCCGCACACGCAGTTCGTCGCCGATCCGCACCGGTTGGGCGGCTTTCGCCTTCTCGCCGTTGAGGCGTACATGGCCCGCGCGACACGCAGTCGTCGCGGCTGAGCGGGTCTTGTAGACGCGCACCGCCCACAGCCAGGCGTCTGCGCGGACCGAATCCGTCATGCCTCGGCCTTCGGTGCCCGCAACTGTCGCACGGCACCCCACGCGATGAGTCCCTGGCCGAGCGTGTAGGTGACCATGACGGTGACGCCCAACCACTCGGGCGTCTGCGGCACGAAGATCCGGAAGGCGAGGATCGTGTCGCTCGCGAGGAAGAACGCCCCGCCGAGGGCGACGGCGGGGGAGCACCGCGCAGACATGACCGCCGTGCCGCCCAGCACCAGTCCGTACACGGCCACGGCGACTGCGAGGGCGCCGAGCAGGGGCCACAGCACCGCGACGAGCACGATCCACCACACGGCATAGACGAGGGTCCACAGCGGCGGCCGGCGGACGGCGAGGTGCCGGGCGAACAGGACGACGTAGGCGACGTGTGCCAGGCCGAAGGCGAGGAGCATCGCCGGGAGTTCGTCGTCGAGCCCGGGGAAGAAGAATGCGGCGCCGTCGCCGAGCCACGACAGCACGATCGCGGCCAACAGGAGCCCGCCGGCGGGCGCGAGATCGGATCGCGTCGAAGCCGCGCCGAGGCGGATGCCGCGCAGGCCCCACAGCACAGCGAAGACGAGTGTCGGCATGAGGAGCAGCTTGGTCGGGTAGCTCCACGCGTGATCGAGCCCGAGGAGCACGACGTGGGCGAGCGAGACCAGAGCGTACGGCGTGAATCCCCAGGCGATCGTGGTGGGTCGGGTCTCGACGGCGGCGGTCACGTGGCTCCTTCGCGCGGACGGGCGGTGCACGGCGGCCATGGGCCGGTGTCGCCGCGCTCGACCAGACTAGTGCTCAGCCTGCGGCGATCCGCCGTTGCACGCGCTCGTGCATGGCGGCGTCGAACGAGACGATGCGCACCTCGTCCACGGCGGTCTCGGTAGCGAGGATCGTGGCGACGGCAGCGTCGACCGCGTCATCTTTCGGCCAGCCGTAGACGCCGGCGCTGATGAGCGGGAACGCGATCGAGGCGGCACCCAGTTCGTCGGCGACGGAAAGTGCGCGCCGATAGCACGAGACCAGCAGCCCACGATCACGTTCGCCCGCGCTGTGGTTGGGGCCGACCGTGTGGATGACCCATGTCGCGGGGAGGGCACCGGCGGTCGTCCACCCGGCATCCCCGGTTGCGAGGCCGTCGGGAAACCGGCGGATGCAGTCGGCGAGCACCTCGGGTCCGCCGGCGCGGTGGATGGCGCCGTCGACGCCGCCTCCGCCGCGCATCGCGGTGTTGGCGGCATTGACGATCGCGTCGACGCGCTGTGCAGTGATGTCGCCGAGCACGGCGGTGAGCGTGGGGCGGTTCACAGCGTGAGGCTCACGATCGGTCGCGCGGCGCCGGGGCGCGCGACCTCGGTGAATCCGGCGTCGAGGAACGTCGAGAGCGCGCCGTGGAACAGTTCGTTCGTGCTCGTCTTCTTCGCATCCGTGTCGATCGGGTAGCCCTCGACGACGCGTGCACCGTGCTCGCGCGCGTGTCGCACGGCGGCATCGAGCGGACGCGCGTTCAGGCCCTGCTTGCGGTGCTCGCGGCGCACCACGAAGCAGGTGATCGCCCAGACATCGGGGGCGTCGAGCGGTTCGGGTGAGGACGCGACGTTGCGGGTGCGTGCGAGCCGTGGCTGTGCGGGCCTGGGCGAGACCTTCACCCACCCGGCGGGTTCGTCGTCGACGTAGGCGATGAGCGCCGAGGTCGGCGCGGTGGCGAGATCGCCGCGAAGCCGTTCGCGCTTCTCATCGCGCGACGTGTCGTCGAACTCGCGACCGGTGAGCATGAACCACTGGCACCAGCAAGAGCCGCCGTCGCCGCCACCGGTCAGGGCGTGCTCCGCATCGGCGAAGCGTTCGGTCGTGGCGGGACGGATCGTGATCTCAGCCATGTCGTGACCGTAGCGGCGACGCCCGACATTCGGAAGGCCGGTCGTCGCACGATGGTTCGCGGCACCGCTCGAGAGCGGCTAGGATAGGGGAGTTGTCCGCAAGACGACATCCGGGATGTGGCGCAGCTTGGTAGCGCACTTGACTGGGGGTCAAGGGGTCGCAGGTTCAAATCCTGTCATCCCGACCGGGAAGAGGCTCGGAATCACGCAGAAATCGCGAGATTCCGAGCCTCTGTCGTTTCTGCAGCAGCACCCGAGTTGTGCACTCGTTGTGCAGTAGCGCGCGGAACGAGCGCTGAAGCGCTCTCCGCAGCACGTCGAGCAGCGTCACCGATCAGGTGCGTGTAGATGTCCGACGTGATCGAGATCGACGAGTGCCCGAGCCGCTTCGAGACGAGCGCGATGTCGGCACCAGACGCGAGCAGCAGCGACGCGTGCATGTGGCGCAGACCGTGCAGCGTCATCTCGGGTAGATCGGCAGCAGCGCGCAGTGAGTCGAACAGTCGCGTCACGTACTGCGGTCGCAGCGGCTCGCCGTTCTCGTACGTGAAGACGTAGCCGCCGCCCGGCCACGCGGCGTCCCACTGTGCGCGCTCGCCGCTCTGAGCGATCTGCCATGCGACGAGAGCACCGACAGCAGCGTCGTCGAGTTGCACGACGCGTCGACCCGCGCTCGTCTTCGGCGCGTTCTCGACGACGCCCGTCGACGTCTCGACACGAGTCGATCGGACGCTCAGTTCGCGACGCGCGAGATCGACGTCGACCCAGCGCAGGCCGACGAGTTCAGCGCGACGCAGACCCGTCAGCACAGCGACCTCGAAGAGCGCGCCGAGACGATGCTGCGATGCGTGATCGAGGAACGCGCCGACCTGCTGCGGCGTCCACGGCTCGAACTCGTGCGCGTCGACGTTCGGCAGACGCACGCCGCGCGCCGGGTTCGTCGCGATGATGTCGTCGCGCAGCGCTGCGGTGAGCGCACCCTGCACGACGGCGACGATGCGACGTACCGTGACAGCACCGCGCCCGTCTGCGATGAGCGAGTCGATGAACGCGCGCACGTGCAGACGCTTGATGTCGGTCAGACGCAGTCTCCCGAGCGCTGACGGCTTGATGTCGTTCGTGACGTAGCGGCGGTAGTTGTCGAGCGTCGACGGCTTGATGTCGCCGCGCTGCTCGCGACCAGTCAGCCATTCGTCGAGCCAGTCAGCGAAGCGCACGCGGCTCGTCTCGACGAAGTCGCCCGCATCGTGCTGCGTCTTCGCCTTCGCGAGCGCTGACTGCGCTGCGCGCTTCGTGTCGAATGTCGCGACGCGCGTCTGCAGACGCTTGCCTGCCGCGTCGAATCCGCGCGAGAGGTAGTAGCCCCACTTCCCGTGCTTCGCGCCGCTCTCGCGAGCGCTGACGAGCGCTGGGCACGCTCTCGCGATCTGCTCTGCTGTCGCGTGCTCGGGCAGATTGCCGTACGGCTTCCCGTCTGCGCGCTTGCACGCGCATCTGCTGTAGATCATCTGTCTTCCTCTCTTTCGGTTGGCCGTCTCAGTTGGACGGACGATTACGGGGCGCGCGACCCTGCGCCCAGATCTCTGCCGGGAGCGGCGCATCGCTGAGCGCATCCTTCGCCGCGACCGTCAGGGGAACGACGGGCGCCCACATCGGCGGCGGCTCGGCGCCGACAACCCGAGCATGCTCGATGTCCTCAGCGTGCATCGCTTCGAGTTCGACGCGAAGCGACTCAACCGCGCCCCGCCCTCGCGCGAGGATGCGAGCGCGCAGCGACTCGCTGACTTCGTCGCCCCGCGCCAGAGCGCGCCGCACAGCGTCGATCTCGTTCCGGTAGCGCGCTTCCGCATGCCGCTGCTCATTGAGCGCTTCGGCGGCGCGCTCGAACCGCTCGAAGATCACTGACTCGGGAATCGAGTCTGCGCCGCCCATCACAGCGTCGAGGCGCGCCACGATCGAGCCCTCCCCGTCACCGCCGAGATGCACGGGCGTCGGTGTGTCCACGATCTCGGCGACGGTGCAATGGAAGACATCGGCGGCTGCGACGAGTTCGGCGAACCGCATCGGCTGCTGCCCGCGCTCGACGCGCATGACGGCGGGCGGCTGCCAGCCCTGCCCGAGCCGTTCGCGCATCTGCCTTCCGAACTCGTCGATCGTCATCGGCTTCGGCGTCGTGGTCGTGCGCAGGTGCTTGATGCGGGCGCCGATCACTTCGTCAATCGGCTGTACTACTCGTTTGTTAGTAGGCATACACGCCACGATAGCAGAGCACGTATCGTCATGACTAGACACCCGACCAAAGGGGGACAACATGACCACCACAGACACGAAGCACGACACCGCGACGCCCGCGCTCGCTCGCGGCACGCTGACGCTCGATGACGTGCGAGGGCGCGCGACGATCTCGGTCGACGAGGCCGCATCGGTGCTCGGCGTATCGCGCTCGAACGCCTACGCGAGCGCTCGCCGGGGCGACACGTTCCCCGTGAAGCGCATCGGGCGTCGCCTGCTCGTGCCGGTGCCCGCGCTGCTCGCCTGGCTGGGCGAGTCCTGACAGATACGCGACTGAATCACTCGACGGAGGGCGAGACGCACATCATGACCACGACCCGAGCGCGCAGCACGCGCGACGGCTTCACGATGATCCCTGACTGGTTCGTCGAGAGCAGCGAGATCGCGCTGCACGACTACGCCGTGCTGATCGTCCTGATGAAGCACGCGCGCAGCACCGGGCAGTGTCATCCGGGCTTCGCGACGATCGCCGCTCAGGCGCGCATCTCGCGCGACAGCGTGAAGCGCGCGCTCCGCTCTCTCGAAGAGCGCGGGCTGATCGAGATCGAGCGACGTCGTGTCGGCACGAAGAACCTGCCGAACCTCTACACGCTGCACATCGAGCGCGCGCGGGTAGGTGCTCACAGCACCCACCCTGCAGATGAGCGATCGAGCGAAGTGGGTGCAGAGAGCACCCAGGTGGGTGCTGACAGCACCCAGGGGTGGGTGCAGAGAGCACCCCTAACGAGACTTAGCAACGAGACTCACGAACGAGACAAAGCGCACCGCTTCGCGTCGCGCGCCGATGACGACGTCGAAGCGACGAAGTCGACGAGAGCAGCGACTGCGTCTCAGCGTCGGTTCATCGACGATCTACGATCGCTGCTCGACATCGACGACGACGTCATCGTCGACAGCATCGACGACGCTCACGATCTGATCCGCGACTACTGGCAGCAGATCGAGCATCGACGCAGCCGCGACGAGTCGCTGCACGGTCGACTCGACGATCTCTCGCCCGCATCTCAGCGCTACGTGCGCGAGCACGGGCTGCTGCTCGACAACAGCGAACGGAGCGCGTCATGACAGCGCAACGGGTGCACTACTCGTGCACACACGACCAGGAAATCGCAGATCAGACGCGTGGCTCGTTGACTCAGTGTCAACCCTCCCGAGAGAGGATGACGACTGCATGAGCGCACCGATCAAGACCCCCAGGATCAATGCGCCGTGGCGCGAGCACACGACTGAGATCGCTGCAGCGCTGCGTGATCTCGCCGCGACGATCACACGACTGACCGAAGCCGCCAAGAAGGGAGAGCAGCAGTGAGCGACCTCAGACGAGAGATCGAAGCACGAGACGCGCAGCACGCGACGTCGTACTGGTTCGAGAGCGACGAGGCGATCGACGATCTCGTCGACGCGTACGAGCGTCTGCAGCAGAACGGCCCGTCGAGCGAGATCAGCAGCACGATCCGGCTGCTGCGCGAGCAGACGACGCTGACGATCGCGCAGACCGCGCTCGTGCTCGGCATCGACGAGCAGCACGCGCGCCAGTTCATCGAGAGCGGCGAGATCGAGACGCTGCGCATCGGGCGCACCGTGCGCGTGCTGACGCAGCCGCTCGCGCGTCTGCTCGGCGACACGTGCTCGCACTGCGGGCGGATTGGCGGTGAGTCGTGAGCAGCAGAACGTACGCAGCAGTTCACGCGCGACTGCGTCGTCGACGCGGTCGGGCAGTCGGGCAGCCGTGCGCAGCGCCAGAGTGCGATCGTCTCGCTACCGGCTGGGCGCTCGTGGGCGAGGCGATGATCTACGGCGAGCACGCGAGTCGTGCCGTGCGCTGGTCGACCGATCTCGACGACTACGCGCCGCTGTGCGACAGCCATAACGCGCTGCTCGATCACGGCGGCGACTGGGAGATGTGCCCGCGCGGACACGTGCGCGTCGTCTGGGGCAAGAAGCCGAACGGTCACTGTCGCGGGTGCGCTCGCGTGCAAGAGCGAGCGCGACGACGTCGTCTCGCGAGGAAGGAGAACGACGATGCGTGATCTGACGCTCTCTGAACTGCTGCAGCGCGCTCGCGTGCTCGTCGAGATGAAGCGCCCGTCGCTGCGCGAGGCGAAGACCCGGCGTGCTCGCGCTGTCAAAGCGTACGGGCAAGCGCTCGATCAGATGCCGCCGCGTCACGAGTTCGCGGTCAGCGCGTATGTGGCTGCTCTGACTGCTGAGGCTGCAGCGAACCGGGCTGATGCTCGCGAACTGCGCGAACTGCTCGCCGAGATCATCGCGCGAGCCACGAGAACGGAGAACAAGGCTTGAACGAGTCGAACAACGTTGGGGGCGATCGTCACAGCACGAGCGCCCGTCACGCCGCCGCCCAGCGGCAGAACGAAGCGCTGCGACTGCGTCTCGCGCGCATGTCGTATCGGCAGATCGCGCAGCGCGTCGGCTACGCCAACCCCGGCAGCGCGCATCGCGCCGTCGAGAAGGCGCTGAAGTCGATCCCGCGTGAGAACGCGACCGCGCTGCGCACGCTCGAAGTCGAAACGCTCGACGCTGCGCAACTCGCGATCATGCCGCGAGTTCTGCGCGGCGACCTCGTCGCGGTTGATCGGTTGCTGAAGATCATCGACCAACGCGCGCGACTGTTCGGCCTCTACGAGAACACGACCGACAGCGGCGTCGAAGAGTTCAAGGCCGTGCTCGTGCAATGGCGTCGATCGCTCGTCGCTGACGATCTCGACGACCCCGAAGAACCTCTGCCCGACGACCCCGTGCAGATCACCCAGAGAGAGGAAACACCGTGACCGACACGATCCCCTTCGCTGCAGCAGTGCAGCAGTACCGCACGGCGCTCGCGACCGCGATGCGCTTCAACGACGCGAACCTCAGCGAGCAGGGCAACGCGCAGCGTCGACGCGACATCGTCTCGAAGGCACGCGCCGATCTGCTCGCGAAGCGCCCGCTGCTCCCGCAGAGCGGCGAGTCTCGCGACAGCGTGCTCGCGTCGATGACCGCGACGACCGCCGACGAGATCGCTCGTCTGCAGCACGCACAGTCGAAGGTGCGCGCTCGACTCGACGCCGGTCAGCCGCTGTCGCGCATCATCGCTGACGCTGACGAGCAGACCGCGCTCGCGATCGCCGATCTCGTCGACACGCTCCCGCAGGTGCTGCAGTCGAACGACGGCGCAGCGATCGTCGACGAGACGCGCAGCCTCGTCTTCGACCGTCTCGCTGATCTCGGCGTCGAGCGTGCTGCGACGTCGCGCGACATGGCGCAGCGCAACGCGCCTGCGATCGCATGGCACGCTGCGATGACCGAAGCGGCCGAGCACGGCAACGCGTCGATCGGTGCATGGGCGAACGTGCATCGTGCCGACGCTGACGGCTACAACGCAGTGCGCGACTCGTTCGACGGTCAGGTCGACGAGTGGCTACGCCGACTGGATGCCACTGAAGGCTGAAGGCTGAAGGCTGAAGGCTGGAGGGTGGAGGCAGTTCGCGACCGCGACTGCCTCCACCGGTACTGCTACTCGCCCATGTCGAACAGCGGCGCGCGGGCTTCTGACTTCACCTCGGCAGACACTGGCGTGGTTTCGACACGCACCGCTTCAGCCCTATCGATCGCTGAGCCACGAGTTCGCTGCTCGACCTCGCCGGTGACGCTGAGCATTACTTTCGCCCCGTGGGCGCGCACGGCCTGGTCATACTGTTCGTCGCTCAGGTTCACCAAAATCGAGCGAGGGCGCCCGTCGATGCGGGTATGCAGGCGAATCTGTCGCTCGGCGTCTGCCTGCGACGAGCGTAGAAGCGTCACCTCGCCGCTCACTGTAAGAAGGCGTGGCTCCGGTGCCTGCTCGAAGTGCTGGCGAGCCCGAGCGATGACCTTGCCGTCTTCGGGGGTGAAGGCGAACTCCGCGCGATGAACGGGCATCTCGGCGAGCGCCAATTGGTCGTTCTCGTTGAACTCGACCACAATCGCTGACTCATCGCCGGTCGTGATCGGTTCCAGTGCTGCAAGGAGTTCGTATGAGACGCCGCTGCCGATCTTCTCATCGAATGCCTGAAGCGCATCCTTCGCGCCTCGACTCTCCTCGATGGCCGCAGACACTGCTCCCAGAGCGCCTACCAACGTGGCCGTGATCTGCCGCCCCGGGATGCGGGGATGCTTCTTCGACTTGGCGGATGCCGACTTGGAGGTCGCGAACGACTCTTCAGATGGAGTGAGCGCTGTAACTACATAGCTGCCAACTCGGGTCTGCCCCATGTAGCAGTGTCGTAGGTATTCGTCGGCGATCGTAGAACTCGCGTGGGCGAATCGCTTGCGTGGGCCGCTTGCGGTCTTGGCGGCGGTGGATAGAAGACCCCGCGCGCTATCGATCATCTGGTTTCCCGACTGCCACGCGATCAGACCGGCTTCGTTGTCGGTCTCGCGCTTCACATCGACTTCGTCCAGACGTCGGCTGATCATCACTCTTACAAGGTCGATCGCGCGTGCCAGATCGTCGCCGTGCAAGATCCGCAGCCGCTGTTCGAGATCGGTTAGCAGATCTTCGTAGTCGGGAGCATCGGGAATCAGTGGGAAGACTAGGCGAGTGTCGCGAAGTGCGGACATCTCGTGTGAATGCGTACGGGCCTCCCAGTAGTCGAGCGCATTTCGGAAACCACCCGTTCGCTGCCAACCGAGGCGTTGCAGCACTCGTCGGAGGACAATCGATTCTGGGGACGGGTCCGTCATGGCCTACCCCCCGCCCTGATGCGAGCCATGATCGCGCAAAGCGCGACGTCGTCGAAGAGGTTAGTAGCGGGCGCCGACACGCTGACGGTCTTTCCTGAGCGGGCGGGCGCGCCCTCCAGGCTCACCCAGTAGCAGCAGTGCTGCATGGTCGTGTGGGGATGGCCCGAGGCGAACCAGTCGTCAACGTCCTTGGGGAGATCCATGATGACGACAATCGAGGGCATCATCACTCCGGGGCGGCGCATCTTGTCGTAGCGCTTGAGAGACAGGTCTGCGCTTATCGCTGAACGATTCGCATTCCAACCGCTCGTCACGGCCTTGAGTTGTACGCGCAACGGCACGTCTTCGTCCCCTGGCAATTCGTGGGTGAGATCGATGTCGATGCCGTTGTCGATGATTGGGGCGCTGACATTGCAGCCAGCGGCAGCAGCGAGCGACTCGACGACGCCCAACTGAAACAACTCCATGCGGTCGGTGGCGCGGGTCGGCATGCCTCGAAGCAGCGGTGTCCCGGTCGACGGCTCGATCGCGTAGGGGAAGGCCGTCATACGAGCAATCTAGGGGAGACGCGCTGATGCTGCCCAATCCGGCGTGACAGGTGCACACGCGTTGCACGATCATCCCGGAAACTGCTGATCAGCAGCGTGGGACGTTGACGCGCTGTCAAGTAGCCGGCGGGCGGCTGACGGCTACAAGTGCTTGACGAAGTGCATCACCGAACGACAGGTGCTGAAAGTGACGAGTCGTGTATCGCTGCCACCGGGTCGGGTGTCGAGGGCCATCCCCAACTACGTAGACGGGCAGGCCGGACTCACGAAGAAGGTCGGTGAGCCAACGGACTTGCTCGCGATGGAGATCTCGGGCGATGCCGGTCGGCTCGCTGATGCCATAAGCGAGCAGAACCGCATCAGCGCGCTCAATTGCCTTCGCGATCGTGGGTCTTGCCGAGAGCCATGACTCGGGCGCGACTCCAGCGCGACTGATCTCATCGCTGCGATACGTCGGCAGAGAGAACAGATTGACGACATCGATAGTCGAAGTACCGAGCGCGGCGCTCGCCTGCTGCACGCGGCTGAGCGTGCGACTGCCGTCTGTTTCGCTGGGCGGGTTGGAGAGTACCGCGACGAGTCGTCGTGAGCCGTCCGGGTCAGACGAACGCTGGTTCACTGACCTCGTCTTCGTTCACATTTACGAGTCGACCGGACTTCGCATCGATCGTCCACCCCGCCTCGATGAGCGCAGCCGTAGCGTCGCGGAGATCAAGATCGGCGACGCTCCAGTCCTCGAACAGCGCGTGTCGAAGGAGTTCGAGGTACAGGTGGCTGGGCGACGGGTGATCGGCCTCAGCCAAGCGTCGAGTGACGTCCTGAATCTCTGAGCGGGAAGGTGCGTGCAGCCCAGGTGCGGGGTCGTTCGTCGCCGTCATCGTGAGGATGAGGTCCAGAGTCGCGACGTGCTCGAACCCGGAGGCCAAGCCCTTTACGCTGCGCTGTCCTTTATTCAGGATGGCGATCGCGCCCGGATCAATCCTGAGTCCTGCATTCGCAACTGCTCGCTGCACGAGAGCCCAGACCTTGCCGGAAGAGTTGCCGAAGACCATGCTGATCTTCCCGCCAGGCTTGACGATGCGACGGCACTCGCGCAAGGCGTCAGTCAGAAGATCCTCATATCGCCCTGCGGAGCGCTTGCTGTCGCGGCTTCGATCGATCACCGCCTCCTGATGGACATCAGTGAACTCGCCCAACCAGCCCTCTTGGAACAGAGCCATGTCCGCGTAGAAGAGGTTCGAGCCGAACGGGGGATCGGTGAAGACGTAGTCGACGCTCTCATCTGCATAGTTGAGAGAGGCTGCGCTCTGAGTGCTGTAAACGACGTCGGGTACTGCGTCTGATGTTCCGGTGAGTCGAGCCGTCTCAGCGCGAACCCACTGGTCCGACTTGATGACTGCGTCGACCTTGCGGTCGAAGAGGTCGAAGATGTTCCACTCGTAGAAGACCGCCGCCACGTAATAATTGGCATTGGCAGCATTGAGTGGGCGCTTGTGCGACCACTGATAGCGCTTCGATGCCCTAGTGAGAGTTGCAGTGAACGCGAACAGCAACTTCGAGCGAATCGCTGTGTTCGGCTCGCGCTCAATCTCTTCACGAAGTGTGGAGAGTGCGAGCAGGTTCCGCTTGGAGTAGAACGAGGCGACCGTGGTGAGCCCGCTCTTGCCGAGCGATTGAGCCTTGTACATCTCGCGATCCGGCGTGATCTCAACGCGGGGGTAATGTGCACCGCTGAGGTCGACGTCCGTGCTGTCGGGCGACGACGGCTGCTCGACCTGAGTCTTCGAACATGCGCTCTTCACATAGTCGACGACCGGCGCTTCGCCAACTCGGGCTGCGCGGCCCGTCAGGCTTGCGGAGCAGTGCGGGCAGGTCATTCGAGCCTTCGACCATTCGGCGTGCTTCAGCGAGTCATAGAAGTTGACAGGTTCGTGGCATTCGTTGCACTCGACGAGATAGCTCCACACCGTCTTCGCGAGTTCGCCGTCCTCACCGCACGATGCACATGTGACTGAGTACACGGTGCCCAGCCGTGCCTGCGCTCGTCCCAATGCATCGCTCGCGGCTTTGCGGACTGTCGTCGCGTCCACCAAGTTGACGTAGTTCGATCCGATGTGGCGACCCAGAACCGAGATGTCTGACAGAAGGGCCCGTCGCCCGCAGATCGCCGCAGCGACGCCTGTCATGCCCGAGCCTGCGAACGGATCAACGACGACGTCACCGGGCTTCGAGTACGCGCTGATGAACGGGACGATGGCGGGCACCGGCACCTTGGTCAGGTAAGCGTGAGCCATGTAGACGGGGTCGCCCCGTCCGACCAATATTTCCTCGGGCACGAGGTCGATGTTACTCATAGTCTGTAGCCTCATAGTCTTCAGGTTCGTAGCGTTGAGGGCGATGTCTCGCGCTCCGGAGTTGCCTTCGCCCACACACCGCGAAGCCTTCGGGCACCGGCTACGCGATCTTCGTCTCGCGGCTGGGCTGTCGCAGGAAGCACTCGCGGAGAAGTCAGGACTCCACCGTACCTACGTTTCTAGCGTGGAGCGCGGACATCGCAACGTAGGGCTGGACAACATCTACGCGCTCGCGGAGGCCCTGGGCTTGCCGGCTGCGCGGCTGTTTGGAGAACACAACTAAATGGGGTTCAAGGAACCGGACGATTTCGCGCGCTTTCTCACGATCGGGGCACACGCGGCCTCGGCCATATCGCGAGACCTGGAGCAGAATCACGGGCATCGCATCATCGAACTCGAGCGTTACGCACGCGCGAACAAGATCTGGCAGGTCAAGGTGAAGCGTATGCGCCTGCCCGATCTCATGTGTCTGCGCTGCGGCCGACGGTTCGAATCGAAGGGTAAGTCGGCGCTCGAACTCAAACTTTCTGACAGCGCAACGCCCGGGCGTGAGTGGTGGGCGGGAGGGATGCGACAGGACGACGTGTTCGGGTTCGTTCGAGTCGCAGTTCAGCCAAACCGCGTCGACGTCGGTCAGGTCGTCTACGTGACTCGCGAGGCGCTGCATGAAGCGAAGGACGCGCTCGTCGCCGGTCAGCGGAAGTCGGTCGCTGACGGCTCGGAGATCGCAGTGTCGTGGCCATCCTGGACTCCGACGAGCGGGGGGATCATCGATGTCCTGACTGATACAGAAATCGTGATCGAGAAGAGCGATGGTCGGCGTCAGACTTACCGAAACCACGCGAAGTGGCCGAGTCAGCACCCCTACCTGCCTCAAGGGGCCCACTTCGCTGCGGGCGACATGGTCGTTAGTTCCGTCGCTCCAGCAGACGTAGCGTGCGCGGGTGACGTGTGGGACTGGGAGGCTGATCTTGCGTCCCCGGACACCGATGACCGATTCGCGGCTGTGAAGGCGGCGCGTTGGCTCAATCGGGGAAGCGCTGACGACGCACTGCGCGTCCTCGCTCTCCAGTCGGGTGCCGATTGGCGAGTCGCCATCGAGGCCGCGGCGAGCCTGAGCCCGCACGAGCCCTCAATGGTTGATGTCCTTCTTCAGCACGCACTTTCGGGGGCGAAGGAAGGCGCGCCAATGGAAGCGGTGTTCGTCCTCACCGAACTCGCCTCGAATGATGCAGCAGAGGCATTGGAGCAGATCGCCGCGGACGTGACGCTTGCCTCGGAGTTGCGTTCGGCTGCGACATGGGGCTTGGGCCTCGGCGCTGCGGGACAGCCGGACCGCCTCATCGCATTTCTTGACGACCACGATGACCTCGTCGCGCTTCATGCGGGCGCTGTCGTGCCTAACCCGCTGACGAACTGGCTGAAGGCGGAACTTGAATCCTGGCTGACGAGCACGGATCTCAGGCGAGTCGCGTCTGCGGCGCATCTGCTGGCCAGACGGGGAGAGATTCAGACGCTGGTTACACACGCCCAGTCCGCGGCTGGGGACAACAAGGCACTCATTATCCGAGCCCTGGGCGATCTGGAGCGAGCAGACGTCGATCCCTATCTTGGTGGCGCAGATCACACGACGAAGTCAGCGCTATGGGCGCTCTGGGTGCGAGACGTTGATTGGCTGCGGGCGGACGATACAGACGGCGGACTGGAGATTCTTGAGCAGCAGTCGCTTGTGCTCTAGCGGCGAATCAATCGCATGTTCGAGACGAGGCCGAGATATTCGAGATGTGGCCACTGCTCGATCTCTCCGGTCGCGCGCTGCACGACCAGCCAAGGTCGGCCGATCTCGATGAGGCCGAGCGCTTCGTCGTCAGCGACGCGCTGCAAGGTCACGAGACATGCGTCGTGGTCTTCGAAGCCGTCGACAGCAACAGGCTCACCGAACTCGTGATCGACGATCGTGCGACACTCGTCAAACGTCAGCATGCTGCTCCCTTCGGGCGTGGCAACGGTACGTCAGGCAACGTCGCGGCGTTGTGCAGCGTGTTGTGCACACTGCACATCACGGCCCGCGACGAGACGTCACGAGAGTGTCGGGCGTAGCCGAGAGACGTCAACTCCCGACTACGTCCCGACACTCGACGACACGAGACGAGATGTCGTCTCGATGTCTGGGGGTCAAGGGGTCGCAGGTTCAAATCCTGTCATCCCGACCGGACGAGGCCCGGAATCTCAACAGAGGTTCCGGGCCTTCTGCATGTTCCAAATCAGCGGAGGACTCCTAAAGGACTCCGGTTATCAACGGATGTCTCTGCTGTCCGCCAAGATAGGTGGCGTGGGGGAACCAGTAGCCGATCCGCAAGAATCCGGACGACAGAGACGTCGTCGCGCGCGTCCGCCTAGGTGTGATGTCCAGGCAGGTTGTTGAGTCTGCTGATCGGTGTCCCGCCGATCGCGGAGTGTCGCCTGTGCTGATTGTAGAAGTGGATCCAGCCCGGTAGGGCGTCGCGCCGCTCGGTCTCGGAAGTGTAGAGCTTCGCGTAGGCCCATCCGTCGGCGAGGGTGCGGTGGAAGCGCTCGATCTTCCCGTTGGTCTGGGGTCGGTAAGGGCGGGTGCGTTTGTGGCGGATGCTGAGCTCGGAGCAGGCATCTCGCCAGGCGTAGGAGCGGTA
>NZ_CBDRMZ010000008.1:0-157853 GCF_965345345.1 Microbacterium sp. bgisy189
GAGGATGCCGCTGGACAGGCCGTTGCCGACTCCGAGCACCGCGGCGAACATCGCGAACCACATCGCGGCCTGGGGAAGATCGTGCGTGAACGCGAGCGCCAAGAACCCGGCGCCCATCAGTCGTCCCGCGACTCGATCGCCTCCTGCCCGCGGCGACGGCGCTGGCCGTACGACACGATCGCCGGCAGCACGGCCGCGATCGCCAAGTCGGTATTGGCTCGACCGGCCCGCCCAGACGACGCGGACGAAGAGATCCTCGAGCACGGCATCGACTTCCGCTACCTCGTGATCGGCGACGGTGGGCAGCTGTACAGCTCGCCCGAGGCACCTCCCGAGGCACCGGCCAAAATCGTCGTCGACGCTGACTCCTTCCTCGAGGGCGAGCTGCGGCGGGAGCGGGTGGGCACCCAGGGTCGTCGCGAGGGCGGCTTCGAGTTCATCGGCGTTCGCACCGGGGATGGCCTCGTTTTCCGTGTGGTATCCATCGGACACGTGACACCCGGCGACCGAGTCTTCCCCGACGCTTGGTGCTCGAGGTGCCGACCTGCGCCGCAGACCCGCACGGGTATGCCGTGATCTCCGGCACCGTGTTCGCCGCGGTCATCGCTCTGCCGCTCGTCGCGGTCGGTCTCGTCACCGTCGCCCTGCAGTCAGGCTGCAGGAAACTGCTCCCAGTGCCCCTCGGAGATGACTTCGACGACGCCGTCGACCACGCTGATCGCGGTCTGATCGTCGATCGCATACGACGGGATGCCGATGCGCGCCGCCCACTCGCGAGCGCATTCGAGGGTGTTCTCATCCCAGCCGGGGTAGTCGAGGTGCGGAAAGATCGCGAAGTCGACGAGGCCGAGCGTTTCGTCGCCGCCGTCGGGGTCGCGGTCGACGAACTCGGGCCCGATGCGGGGGGTCATCACCATGCTGCCGGCGCTCACGCCGACCCACACGGTGTCATCGAGTTCGGGCAGGACTGCGGCAAGGCCGGACCGCCGCATCCATTCGGCGAGGTAGACCGCCTCGCCGCCGTCGACCAGCAGCACGTCGGCGGCGAGCACCCACGGCCGCCAGCGCTCTGCGCCGATGCTCGGGAGTGCGGTGAGTTCGAGGAGGCCGACCGACTTCCAGCCGAGGCCCGTCATCGAGGTGTGACTCGGCCACGTGTCGGCGGTCGAGTTGAACGCGGTCGTGGGGCTGCACGCCGGCTGCCCCCACTGCGCGGTCGGCACGAAGAGGGCGTTCGCCTCGCCGATCGGCTTGCCGAGCATTCTTTCGAGCGCGTTGCGGATGCTGTCGTTCGTGATCCCACCCGACGTGAGCAACAGTTTCATGCGGTCAGTCTGCCGCGCGAGACTTCACGAATGTCACGCTTCACGCACGAAATCGTGACATTCGTGAAGTCTCGCGGAGTCGGTGGATCAGCTGCGCGGGTCGCGGATGGCTGCGGCGAACAGCAGCCAGTCCGTGTCGGTGTGGGCGATCTGGAACAGGAACGGCCTGTCGAGGTGCAGTTGCCGGTCTGGCGCCGCGGGGGCGGCGCTCGCTTCCGCACCGATCTCGGTGAGCGCTGCGGCGACGGTCCCCTCCTCGTCGATCCGCAGAACGGTCTGCTGCGATGCCTGGGCGACGCACAGCTCACCAGGCACCCCGCCGATGCCCGACAAATCCGCGTCGCCCGTACAGCCGATCGATGCGACGCCGAGTGCCGCCAGCGACGGCAGGAGGTCGAGCGTGCCTGCGGTGTCGACCTTGGGGAGTGCGAGATCGAGCGGCTCCGGCGACGCGACGTCGAGTGCGGCGTCGAGGTCCGCGAGCAGGTCGGCGGAGGCCGCGGCGGGATCGATGCCGGTCGGCGGCAGCACGACGTCGGCGTGCAGCGCATCGTTGTACGGCAGCCGGGCGGCACGCCAGCCATCGACTTCGACGTAGGCGAATGGTTCGATGCTGTGCATCATGTCGACGTCGACCCTGTCGCCGCCGGGCAACATGAACGGCTGCGGAAACGTGGCCGCTGTTCCGAACGGGGTCTGCCACTGCGCCGCCAGCAGAATCGCGTCCTGCAACACGAGGCGCAGGTCGGGATTCGGCGAGATCGCGCTCTCGGGGATCAGTCCACCGGTGTGGTGATCGGCCCACGCGTCGAGTGCGTCCTTCGCCGCGGCGCCGTCGAGGTCGATGTGATGGATGCCGGCGTCGTACACCTCGGCGATCGTCGCGAGGTAGTCGTTGCTGACCTCGAATCCCTCATCGACGACCACCTGATCGGCCAGGTGCACGATCGGCTCGTCCGGCAGGTCGTCGCCCGTGGCATCCCTGGGATCTCCGTCGAGTGGCGCAAGCGCCCCGCGCAGTGCGGCGAACGCGTCGCGGCGATCGTCGCCGCTGGCACCGAGGGCCGTTTCGAGCTGCGCGAGGGAGTCGCCGCGTGCGCCCTCACTGAGCATCGACAGCGCGACTTGCAGACTCGACGGTGAGACGACGGTGTTCGCGTCGTCGGCGGCCGCGGAGAGCAGTGCCATACCCGCCTCGCGCGACGCTGCGACGACATCTGGCAGTGCTGCCGCGTCGGCGGTCGAGACGGTGCGCGCGGCGACGTCGGCACGGACGAGCCCGGCATCCGCTCGATTCTCGCTACCCGCGCAGCCGACCAGCAGGCTCACCGAGATCGCGGCGGCAGCGACAGCGGCGCACTCGGGTCTGCTCCTCATGACCGGGAAGTGTCTGCCCCGGGCGGATCGTCTCGACGCGTTCACGCCGCGACGGGCGTACGCTGTGGGGCACGAACGGAGGAGCCGCCGTGACCGAGCACACCGAGCATCATGTCGAGCCGCACGTGCCTCGCCCGGGCGAGACGACGATCCCCGAGCTCGAGGACGACGAGACGATCGCGCCACGACCGGAGGAAGAGATCGCCGACGAGCTTCGCGCCGAACCGGATGTCGCGGATCACAGCGGTCGGCACGACTGACACTGTCGGGACTGCCGCATAGGCTCGGTCCGTGGCGACCCTCGATGATGTGCGCGCGATCGCGGCCGGGCTTCCGGGTAGTGAGGAGCGCGCGACGACGGGTGGTGTGGCGTGGTTCGTGCGCCGCAAGCCGTTCGCGTGGGAGTGCCACCCGTGGCCGAGCATTCCCGCCGACGTCCGTGAGATCGTCGCGACTGAACTCGTCGTCGGTGTGAAGATCGCCGACCGGGTCGACGCCCTCGCGCTGCGCGAGATGCTGCCCGACGTCTTTCTGCCCGCGACGACCGCGTGGGGCGAGCCGAAAGTCGCGTTCCGTATGGCTGGCATCGAGCCGGATCACCTCGCCGAACTCGTCACCGAGGCGTGGCGCGCGCAGGCTCCGAAGTACCTGCAGCGCGAGTTCGACGACGCCGCCGGCTGACGGCACCCTCACATGGCCGGCATCCCCGTTGAGAGGAAGCGGTAACACGACTGTGCCGTCGTGGGCACTTCGGGGGTAACGGGGCGGTCGTAGGTTCGGTGACCATACCGCTCGACCCCTCGTCTTGCTCCCCGTCCCCTGGAGATCTGCGATGTCTTACGTCAAGCCCACCGAACTCGTCCGCGACGTCATCGACGCCGGCGCGTCGAAGGTGATGTACTCCACCCGCGACACGATCATCCGCGCCATCATGGGCGGCGCCGTGCTCACCATCGCGGCCGCGTTCGCCGTCACCGTCTCGGTGACCACCGGCAGCCCCATCCTCGGCGCCGTGCTGTTCCCGGTCGGGTTCATCATGCTGTACCTGCTCGGCTACGACCTGCTCACCGGCGTGTTCGTGCTGGCGCCGCTCGCGTGGCTCGACAAGCGGCCGGGCGTGACGCTCGGCGGCATCCTGCGCAACTGGGGCCTCGTATTCCTCGGCAACTTCATCGGCGCTTTCACCGTCGCAGTGCTCATGGCGATCGTCGTCACCTACGGATTCTCGACACCGCCGAACGAAGTCGGCGAGGCGATCGGCCACATCGGCGAAGGCCGCACCGTCGGCTACGCCGAGCACGGGGCGGCCGGCATGCTGACCCTGTTCGTGCGGGCCGTGCTGTGCAACTGGATGGTCGCGACCGGCGTGGTCATGGCGATGGTGTCGAAGAGCGTCATCGGCAAGATCTTCGCGATGTGGATGCCGATCATGCTGTTCTTCTTCATGGGCTTCGAGCACTCGATCGTGAACATGTTCCTGTTCCCGTCGGGCCTGCTGCTGGGCGGCGACTTCACGGTCATGGACTACCTCATCTGGAACGAGCTGCCCACCGTGCTCGGCAACCTCGTCGGTGGCCTCGCCTTCGTCGGCCTGCCGCTCTACTACACGTACGGCCGCCCGAGCTCGCCGCGCCGCATCCGTGAGCCGAAGCGCAGCCGCCGCGAAGCCACCCCCACCGTCGCCGCGCCCGTCACCGTCGCCGGGCACGACGTCGACCGTGAGCGCGAGACCGCCTCGGTCTGACCGCCGGGCACCACCCACCGCTCCGCAGTCAATTGCGTCGGGTCCATCCTCACTGGATGCCGCGCAACTGACTGCGGAGCGGTGGCGTACGGGCATGATGGGGAGCGTGCGAGCGAGCGCCGACTGGATGGAGAAGCATCAGGTCGCGCTGTACCTTCTTGCGCTGGCGGTGGGCGCGGCGCTCGGTCTCGGCATCCCGGCGGTCGCGCACCCCGCCGAACTGGCGATCAACCCGGTGCTGGGGGTGCTGCTGTACGCGACGTTCCTCGGCGTGCCGTTCGCGAAGATCGGGCAAGCGATCCGTGACGTGCGGTTTCTCGCGACGGTGCTCGCGCTGAACTTCGTCGTCGTGCCGGTCGTAGTGTGGGTGCTGTCGCGCATCGTCGCGCACGAGCAGGCGCTGCTGATCGGTGTGCTGTTCGTACTGCTCACGCCGTGCGTCGACTACGTGATCGTGTTCACGGGCCTCGCCGGTGGCGCGAAGGACCGCCTGCTGGCCGCGGCGCCGCTGCTCATGCTCGCGCAGATGCTGCTGCTGCCCGTGTACCTGTGGCTGTTCGTCGGGGCCGAGTTCGTCGGGGCCGTCGACCTTGCGCCGTTCGTCGAGGCGTTCGTGCTGCTGATCGTGCTGCCGCTGCTCGCCGCCGCACTCACCCAGTTCGCGGCGCGGACACGGGTGGGCGCGCGCGTGCAGGATGCCGTGCTCGGCGCGATGGTGCCCCTCATGATGCTGACCCTCACCGTCGTCGTGGCGTCGCAGATCTCAGGGGTCGCCGGCGAATTGCCGTCGCTCGCGCTCGCGGTTCCGGTATACGTGCTGTTCGCCGCGGTCATGGTGCCGCTCGGCGCGGCTGCCGGTCGCATCGGGCGGATCGACGTGCCCGGGCGTCGCGCGATCGTCTTCAGCGGCGCGACCCGCAACTCGCTCGTGGTGCTGCCGCTCGTGCTCGCGCTGCCGGCCGCGTTCGACCTCGCACCGCTCGTCGTGGTCACCCAGACGCTCGTCGAACTGGTCGCGATGGTCGTGTTCGTACGGCTCGTGCCGAGAGTCGTCAGGTCGTCAGCGCAGGGCTGACTCACACCGGTTCGGTCGTGCGGATGAGCCCGCAGTTGACGCACGACCACGCGACGAGAAACCGTTCGTCGTCGAGGATTTCGAACCGCAGCGGGTCACCGCAGGTCGGGCACGTCAGCGGGTCGGGGCGCCGACCCATCACGCGGCCGGAGGCACGGTGATCCGCATGACCGTCTTGCGTTTGCCGAGGTCGCGCTCGAACGTGAAGCCCGCCTTCTCGAACATGCGGCGCGTGCCGTTGTGCAGAAAGGATGCCGAGGTCTTCTTGCCTTCGACCGGAACGTTCGGAAACGAGACGACTTCGCCGCCGCCGGCCTTCGCGATCAGGTCGAGTGCGCCGTCGAGTGCTTCACGGGCGACCCCGGAACGTCGGTGGTCGCGGTCGACGAAGAAGCAGGTGATGCGCCACGGCGCCGGGTTCTGCTCACCGGCGTCGTACTCTTTGCGGTGATAGATGCCGGGGAGTTCTGCCGGGGTGCCGTACTCGCACCACGCGATCGCCTGATCGCCGTCGAACACGAGCGCCGCGTGCGCGACGCCCTCCTCGACGAGACGCTTCTTGTACGCGCCACGGTTGTTGTCGAAGTCGGCCTTGGCGGTGTGCTCGGTGTCGCCGTGGAAGTAGGAGCAATAGCATCCGCCCCACACGCCGTTGTGCTTGTCGGCGAGCGCGAGCCAGCCCGGAAAGGTCTCGGGCGTGAGCGGCTTGATGACGTGTCTCGTGGCGCCGGTGTCGTCGCTCGTCTGGTCGGTGTCGGCCATGGCATCCTCCCCGCGTCGGTGCAGGTCAGTTTGCCGCCTGGGTCCGACATCGTCAACGCGCGACCCGACCCGGCCCTTGTCTCGGTACGATGCCGACACGAGAATGGGGGCATGACGCTCACCTTCGTCGAGAACCTGCTGGACGTCGTCGAAATCGAGGCGGGCAAGCGCGCGTCGAAGCTCGCGCTGTCGGGGGATGCCGCGAGAGTGCTGGTGTTCGCCTTCGATGCGGGTGCCGAACTGACCGAGCATTCCGCACCGGGCCCGATCCTCGTCCAGGGGCTCACCGGACACCTCGAGTTCTCGACCGACGAGGAGACTGTCGAACTGCGACCGGGCGGGATGCTGCACCTCGACGCGCGTGTGCCGCACGCGGTGCGCGCGCTCGAGCCGTCGAAGATGCTCTTGACGATGCTGCCGAAGGGCTGACGCGCGGGCGACCGATGATCGACCGGCGCACTCACGGGTGTGCGTGCGCTCGACGCAACCCGATCAGGATGAGCGCGATGACGCCGGCGGTGAGCACGATGCCGACGATCGCAAGTGTCGGGCCCGGGCCCTCCGCAGTCGTCTCGTGGTGCGGCAGGAAGAAGGCGGGCAGCGACGGGATGAGCGAGATCACCTGCACGATGCACGCGGTGATGGCCGCGCCGCGCCGCCCGTGCCAGCCCACCACGGCGCAGATGATGGCGGCGATCGCGACCAGCACGGACAGGATCGCGAAGACGATGAGCACGACGTCCCAGCCAGAGCCGTCGAACCCCATGTCGAGCGACGGCAGTACGCCGAGCAGGCCGAAGATCGCCCCGATCACGAGGCCCGTGCGAAGCATGCCGAGACGACGTGGCCTCGTCTCGGTGACGGCGGATGGAATGGATGAAGCGGACATGATGTGAACCCCCTGTGGTTGCGGCGACGCCCGGAGCGGACGCTCACTCGATGCTCCCTGCGCGACGCGATGCGATCATGAGGGGAAGCACCCACCTGGCCGGGAGACGTATGGGGGTCCGCCCCCAGTGTCGCGGGGCGACCGTCTCAATGGAGGGGCAGTTCGGCGCTCACGAGCCAGCCCTGCGCCACCGGTCCGGCGTGAAAGCGCCCACCGAGTTCCTCGGCGCGATCGCGCATGGAGGTCGTCCCCACGCCGGCAGCCGAGGGTGGCTCGAACACGCCGGCGTTGCCCAAGCCGATGCGCATCGCGTCTCCGTCGCACTCGATCGCCAAGGTGACCTGCGAACCGGGCGCATGCCGCTCGATGTTCGCGATCCCCTCGGTCACGATACGGAAGGTGGCGAGCTCGACGGCCGGCGACAGCGCCGGGGGCGGATCCGGAAGGCTCAGGTCGGCGCCGACAGCCCCCGCGTGCCGTCTGACGGCCGACCAGATCGTCCCCTGCTCGAGCTCAGCCGGGCGCAGTCCATAGACGACGCGACGCACCTCGTCGATTGCGGTACGGAGGTCCGCGCCGATGGTGGCCAGGTCGGCATCCACCCCCTGCGGCGCCGCATCGAGTTGGTTGCGTACCGCGTCCAGGCGGTACGACGCGCCAGTGAGCAGCGGGCCCAGTCCGTCGTGCAGTTCGCGGTGAATGGTGGCGCGTTCGGCCTCTCGCGCACGTGCGGCATCAGCTCGAGCGACACGGAGCTCGGCGATCAACGCCGACTCGCGCAGCAGCAGCGCGAACGGCGCGGCGACGAGCTCGAGCGCAGCACGATCGTCGCGATGCAAGCGCGTCTCGCCGGGTCGCAACGTGACGACGAGCACGAGGCCTGATTCGTTCCCGACGGGAAGTGTCTCGCGGGCGGCCGTCGCATGCCGCGCACCCGCGGCGGCGAGCGTGCGTCCGCCCTCCATGAGTTCAAGCCGCGGCAGACGCAACGCTCGACGGGTCTCTTCGACGGCCGTCTGCACCGCACCCTCACCGATCCCGCGCTGCTGATTGACGGAGATGGCCGTTCCGGCAGGATCGACCCTCCCGCCGTAGATCGACCGCGCGACGGTGCGACGCATGAGCGCCAGGATCGGCGCGAACAGCAGCGCCACGACGATGGCGCTCGCGGTCTGGATGCTGCGCTCCGCCGCGGCAGGCAAGAGCACCGACACAGCGGCGACGAGGCCCGCGTAGATGGCCACCGTGACGACGACTGCCGCCGAGGCAAGCAGCACGGATGACGAGTCGTACAGCATCAGCGTGATCGCGACCAGACTCGCAAGTGCACCCAGTGCCGCGAAGACGACCGCGCCTGCAGGGACGACCTCGGCGGGGACGAAGAAGATCGGGGTCGCCTGCAGCATCCCCAGCAACTGGATCAGCGCGACGGCGCGCACCGCCCACTGGCGACCACGCCACGCTGGGACGAGAAGGACAACGGTCGCGACCGCGAGGACGAGACCGATGGCAGCAGCGGTGACCGGGAGCCATCCGACCTCGCCCGTCGCCGGGTCGGGTCGGATATCCAGTGCCGGCGCGAGGTTGGCGATGACGAGGAACGCGGCCAGTGCGAGACCGATCCGACGGCGCTTCATCGGCCGAACCCGGCGTCGCGTGCCAGGACGATCGCCTCGGCACGTGTCGCGACCCGCAGTTTGAGGAAAACCGACGAAATGTGGTTGCCGACGGTCTTCGGGGCGATGCCCATGCGCTCGGCGATCGCGGTGTTCGAGAGGCCGCGCGCGATGAGGTCGAGGAGTTGTCGCTCTCTCGCCGTCAGCGAGCCGATCGCGGGCGTCGAGGCGGGACCCCGCATCCGGCCCACTACCCCGGGCACGATGGCCGACGAGAAGACGGCGTCGCCTGCCGCGACGCTGCGCACGGCGCGTTCGATCTCATCGGATTCGGCTCCCTTCAGCAGGTAGCCGCGCGCGCCGGCTTGCAGGGCGTCGGTGACCAGCACGTCGTCGTCGACCATCGTCAGCATGATGATGCCCGCCTCCGGCACGTCGATCGCGATCCGTCGTGCCGCATCGATCCCACCCATCCCCGGCATCCGCACGTCGAGCAGGATCACGTCGGGACGATTCAGCAATGCTTCACGGATCGCCCCGGCGCCATCGGCTGCTTCCGCGACCACCCGAATGCCGTCCAAGGTGTCGAAGAGCGCGCGCAGACCCCCGCGCACGACGGGATGGTCGTCCGCGAGGAGCACCGTGATCTCCTCTGCCATGCCGCCATTGTCGTCCCGAACCCGGCCGACGAGTAGGGGCGAGCCCCCACGCCGTGACCGGTGTCGGCGTCACGTCGGGCGCCGCACAGTGAACCTCGCTGATGCCAGGTGGCACAGTCAGTGTCTCGGCCGCTGCTACGGTCGGGCCGTGGACGCGGAGCTGGAACAGGGCGACAAGGTCATGCGGCTGCGCTATGCGGGAATCTGTCGGCTGTGCGGCTTGGCGCTCGCGGTGAAGCAGGAGGCGGTGTACGAGCGAGCGTCGAAGACCGTCCGTTGCGTGCAATGTGCAGCGGAGCCTGTCGAATCGAGGCCGGATGTGGCAGGCGGATCGGCTCGACGCGAGTACGAGCGTCGCAAACAGGCTCGCGAAGATCGCATCCGCACCAAGCACCCGAAGCTTGGCGGGCTGATCCTTGCGCTCTCCGACGATCCGCAGAGCACCCGCGCCTGGGAACAGGGAGCGATCGGCGAGGAACTGCTCGCCGCACGAATGAAGGACCTGCCCGAGACCACACAGGTGCTCCATGACCGCCGCATTCCCGGAACGCGAGCCAACATCGACCACATCATCGTCGCTCCCAGCGGGGTGTGGGTCGTCGATGCGAAGCGCTACAAGGGTCGACCCGCCCTGCAGGTCGACGGCGGCATCTTCCGCCCGCGCGTCGAGTCGCTCCGCGTCGCGGGTCGCGACAAGACGAAGCTTGTCGCCGGCGTGCAGACCCAGGTCGAACGCGTCGCCACCGCGGTCAACGACCCGACGGTGCCGGTGACCGGTGCGCTCTGCTTCATCGACGCGGACTGGCCGCTGATCGGGGGTTCGTTCATCGTCAATGGCGTTCACGTGCTGTGGCCAAGGTTGCTCGTCAAGCGGCTCACGACAGCCACCGAAACCGACGTCGACGTGGATTCCGTCGCCACACGCCTCGCCGGCGCGTTTCCTCGCGCGGCCTGACGCACGGACGTCCGCGGCCCCGCGGCGACCCGATGCCAGACGCTCCTGATGCGCCGCCAACGCAAGCGCAACGCCGCGAAGGTACGAGCCCAGATCGCGGCTGCCGTCGCTGCCGCGCGGGCGCAGGATGCTGCGGACGCCGGCACGGACACACCGTCGAGCGACGAACCGGCGATGGCGGAACCGGCAAGGGTCGGCCCGCGTCACGACTGAACGGTCACAGCGCCATGATCTCGGCGCGCCGCGGTGGATCGGCCCCAGGACGGGACACCGTGACCGCAGCCGTGGCGACCGCGAACTGCAGCAGCGCCTCGAGCGTCGCCCCATCCACGCCGTGCAGCGCCTCACGCGCGGATGCGTCGGCCAGACCTGTGTCGATGAGTCCGTCGATCAGTGCGCCCATGAAGCTGTCGCCGGCACCGACGGTGTCGACAACGGCTGTCGTCGGTGCCGCGACACGCACCTCGCCCGACCTCGAGACGGCAACGGCTCCCTGCGCACCGCGGGTGATGACCACCACCGCAGGTCCAGTGGCGAGCCATCGGCGCGCTACTTCGACCGGGTCCTCACCGGGATGCAGCCACGACATGTCTTCGTCGCTCGCTTTGACGAGGTCGGCCGAGGCGACGGCGGCGAGCACTGCCTGGCGGGCCGCTTGGGGATCCGGCAGCAGCGCGGGGCGGATGTTCGGGTCGTAGGTGACCAGCGCTTCGGGCCTCATCGCCGTGACGATCCCGCGGACCTGGCTCGCACCGGGTTCGAGCAACGCCGCCAACGACCCGCTGTGCACGATGCCGGCACGCGGCGGGTGGACGGCGTCGAGGCGCCAGTGCAGATCGAATTCGTAACTGGCCGACCCGTCAGCGGATAGCACGGCCGACGCGGTCGAGGTCCGCTCCAACGGTCCGGCGAGCACGCGCACGCCCGACGCATCGAGCCAGGCACGGATGCGGTCACCGCGCTCGTCGTCGCCCAACGCGGTGAGCAGGATGCTGGGCCGGCCCAGTCTTCCCAGCGTCAGCGCGACGTTGGCGCTGCTCCCTCCCGGGCTCTCCTGCGCGCCGATCCCGTCGCGCTGCACGATGTCGACCAGTGCTTCACCGATGACGAGCACCCGTGCGTGGACGAGACCTTCCGCCACCTCTCCGGTGCCGTCGGCCTGCCTGCCCATCAGACCCGCGCCGTTTCGCGCAGGAAGCTGAGCGTGCTTCCCGATTCGACGATCAGCGGACCGAGCGCGTCGTTGAACGCGCGTCCGGATTCCGCGCCAAGGTGCGCCTCGAAGGCCGCCCGGTCACGGTACCGCTCGAAGACGAAGAACCGGTCCGGGGCCTCCTCGCGTCGATACACCTCGAACACCTCGTTGCCAGGTTCCGCGCGCACGAGTTGAGCGTAATCCGAGATCAACCGATCGACGTGTTCGCCGGCATCCGGTGTGGCGGTGAATTCGGCGTACAACACGACCGATTCGCTCATGCCTGCGCCGCACCGGTCATGATCGCGACCGCGTCGGTCATCGAGTGCGATTGCGGGGTGATGGTCGCCGCGCGCTTGCCGAGCCGTTGGATGTGGATGCGGTCGGCGACCTGGAACACGTGCGGCATGTTGTGCGAGATGAGGATCACGGGCACGCCGTGCTCACGCAGACGCACGATCAGCTCGAGCACCTGGTTCGATTCGCGCACGCCGAGCGCGGCGGTCGGCTCATCGAGGATGACGACCTTCGATCCGAACGCCGCCGCCCGCGCGACAGCAACCGCCTGGCGCTGTCCGCCGGAGAGGTTCTCGACGGCCACGGTCACGTCCTGCAGAGTCGAGATACCCAGCCGGTGCACCTGCTCGCGTGCCTCGCGCCGCATGCCAGAGGTGTCGAGCAGCCGCAGCACCGATCCGGCGAACCCTGGCTTTCGCCGTTCCCGACCGAGGAACAGATTGGCGGCGACATCGAGGGCAGGCGAGACGGCGAGGTTCTGGTAGACGGTCTCGATGCCGGCGGCACGCGCGTCCTGGGGACGCTTGAAGTGCACCGGCTTGCCGTCGAGCAGCAACTGCCCTTCGTCGGGGATGTACGCGCCCGTGAGGCACTTGATGAGGGTGGACTTGCCGGCGCCGTTGTCGCCGATCACAGCGAGCACTTCGCCGGGGTGCAGTTGCAGGCTGACCCCGTCGAGGCCGACCACGCGCCCGAAGGTCTTCACCAGCCGCTTGGCTTCGAGCACGGGCACTCCGTGTGCGGGCGGCGTGACGGGTGCGGCGTCTTGGATGAGGCTCATTTGCGTACCTTTCTGATCCACTGGTCGACGGCGACCGCGACGATGACGAGGATGCCGATGGCGAGGGTCTGGTAGAGCCCGTCGACGCCGGCGAGGAACAGTCCGTTGCGGAACACGCCGACGATCACGGCGCCCAGCAGGGTGCCCCAGATCACTCCCCGGCCGCCGAACAGGGATGTGCCGCCGATGACGACCGCGGTGATCGAGTCGAGGTTCAGGTCGGCACCGGCATTGGGGCTGGCTGCACCCGATCGACCGATCTGGATCCACGCCGCCACTGCCAGCACGGCGCCGGCGGCGACGTAGACGCTCATCAGCACGCGGCTGGTCGAGATGCCCGCCAGTCGCGCCGCCTCGGCGTCGTCGCCGACCGCGTACACGTGCCGGCCCCACGCGGTGCGTCCGAGCACGTAGGCGACCAGCCCGTACAGCGCGAGCATGATGAGCACGCCGACCGTCAGCCGGACGTCGCCGATGGGCAGCGGGGTGGCCGTCCAGGTGAGTAGCTCGGGCATCTCGGCCCGCCGGACGGTCTGTCCGCCGCTGTAGAGCAGCGTGAGCGCGACGAACACGTTGAAGGTGCCGAGGGTCGCGATGAACGGTGGCAGTTTCACGCGGGTCACCAAGAACCCGTTGAGTGCACCGGCGGCGAGGGCGGCGACTAGACCCGCCAGCAGTGCGATCGCGGCGGGAAAGCCGTTGTGGAACGCGGTCTGCGCCATCACCATCGAGGCGAGGATCATGGCGGCACCCACCGACAGATCGATGCCCGCGGTGAGGATGATGAGGGTCTGCGCGATCGCCACGGTGCCGACGACCGAAACCTGGTCGAGCACGAGCGACAGGTTGGCGGCGGCGAAGAAGCGCGGATTGATGGTGCCGAACACGATGACCGCGACGATCAGCACCACGGCGGGGCTGATCGCGGGGTACCGGTGCAGCAGTCCGCGTACGCGGTCGAGCGGCGTGCGCCGGTCGAGGAACTCGGCCGCCAGGTCGAGGGTCGAGGTCGGTGGGGCTGACTGGGTCACTGTGTCACTTCCGATCGGAGCGGGTGGATGCCGCGGCCGGCGCTGCGGCCGCGGCATCCGTTCGGTGCTTACTCGCCGCCCCAGCAGATGCCGGCGGCCTCGGTGGTGTCAATCGAGTCGACGCCGTCTGCCGGCTGGTCAGTGACCAGTGCGACGCCGGTGTTGAAGAAGTCGAGTCCTTCGCTGGTCTCGGGTGCGGTGCCGCTCTCGACCAGTTCGACGATCGCTTCGACACCGAGTTCTGCCATGGCGACCGGGTACTGCTGGCTGGTCGCGTCGATGGTGCCGTCGGCGACCTGCGATACGCCGGTGCAGCCGCCGTCCACCGAGACGATCAGCACGTCGTCGGCGCTCTTGCCCGCTGCTTCGAGCGCCTGGAACGCGCCGTAGGCCGCGGGCTCGTTGATCGTGTAGACCACGTTGATGTCGGGGTTCTTCGCGAGCAGGTTCTCCATCGCGGTGCGACCACCGTCTTCGGCGCCCTGCGACGCCTCGTTGCCGACGATCGTGTAGTCGCCGCCGCTGTACGAGCCGGTTTCGGCCTCGTCACCGTTGACGGTGACATCGCCGGTGTCGATGCCCATACCGTCGAGGAAGCCCTGATCGCGGTTGTAGTCCACGGTGACGGCCTTGTCGTCGAACAGATCGATCAGACCGATCACCGCGTCTTCGCCGTCGAGAGCGGCGGCGGTCCACTGCCCGATGTACTGGCCGGCGAGGAAGTTGTCGGTCGCGAAGGTGATGTCGACGGCGTCTGCCGGGTCGGGCACGGTGTCGAGGGCGATGACGTAGAGGCCTGCATCGCGCGCCTTCTGCACCGCGTCGAGCACGGCGGGCCCGTTCGGGGTGATCAGGATGCCGGCGTCGCCCTTGGAGATGGCGGCTTCAATGGCTTGGATCTGCGTGTCCTCGTCGCCGTCTTCACGTCCGGCGGCGAGGGTCAACGACACGCCGTTCGCATCGGCGGCTTCCTGGGCGCCCTCCTGCATCGCGATGAAGAAGGGGTTGGAGTTGGTTTTGACGATGAGCGAGACACCGATCTGCTCGGTGTCTCCGGTGTCACCGGTGGCTCCCGGTGTGCTGCTGCTGCTCGAGCAACCGGCCAGGGCGAATGCGGCGGCTGCGGTCAGGGCGATGGTCGCAGCTCCCACGCTGCGACGGCGGTACATGTGGTTCATCATTGAATTCCTCTCGGGCCAACGCTGTCCCTTGACAACGATGTCAATGGACTTTCTAGCCCATCGATCCGATATGGTCAATACAGAATCCGACCGTCGTTACAGGAAGTTGACACCGATGTCAGCGCCCCAGCATCCCGAAGTCCGTCGCCCCCGGGCCACCATGCGCCACGTCGCCGCCCTCGCGGGCGTGGGCACCAAGACGGTGTCGCGTGTCATCAACGATGAACCGAACGTCGCCGCTGCCACCGCCGCGCGCGTGTGGGACGCCGTCCGCGCCCTGGATTACCATGTCGACCTGCAGGCGGGAAGCCTTCGTCGATCGGACGGCCGGACCCGCACGCTGGGGTTGCTCGTCGGCAGCGTGGACAACCCGTTCTCGGGCGCCATCCACCGCGCCGTCGAAGACGTCGCATCCGCGCGGGGCGTCGCCGTGTTCGCCTCGAGCCTCGATGACGATCCCGATCGGGAGGACGGCGCAGTGCGCGCCTTTCTGCAGCGGCGTGTCGACGGGCTCATCCTCACCACCGCCGGTCGCCGCCAGTCCTACCTCGGCGCGGTCAACGAACGCGGCCTGCCGGTCGTGTACATCGACCGCGACCCGGGCGTCGATGTCGATTCGGTGGTGAGCGACAACCGCGACGGCGCCGCAGCGGCCACGGCGCACCTGATCGCCCACGGGCACCGTCGCATCGCGCTGCTGGCGGACCGCATGGACATCCAGACCGCCCGCGACCGCCACGCCGGATTCCTCGACGCGCTCGGGCAGGCGGGCATCCCCACCTCGCTGGCGACGATCGTGACCGAACTGCACGACGCCGACGCCGCCGAGCGCGCACTGTCGGGTCTGTTGGCCGGCCCGAACCCGCCGACCGCGGTCTTCAGTGCACAGAACCTCATCACGGTGGGCGCACTGCACGCACTGCAACGCGCGCGGATGCAGCACACCATCGCGCTGGTGGGCTTCGACGACCTGCCACTGGCAGATCTCGTCGATCCCGCCGTCACCGTCGTTGCCCAGGATCCGCAGCAGATCGGTCGCAAAGCGGTCGAACGCGCCTTCGCGCGCCTGGCCGGCGACCGCTCACCCGCCGGACGCGAGATCGTGCCGACCAGGCTGATCCCGCGCGGATCGGGCGAGATCGTCGCCCAGGACTGACAGGACGCCAGCTGCGACATCGCCGGTGTTCACGCGCGCCATCCCCGCATCCGCCGCATCGCTGCGACAACGGTGTCAGCATCGTTCTTGAAGCATCCCTTGCGTTGTCCGGCGGACATTCCCTAGCCTCCTGCGGAACGTGCTGACATCGATGTCAGCACGTTGGGGAACCCGCCCCGGCCTCGCCCGAAGGAGCGCGAATGAGTCATCCGATCCCTGCCCGCACACGACCCTCGATCGCGAAACGCGTCGCGGCCACCGCAGCCGCGACCGCGCTCGCGCTCACCGGCGCGATCGCCGCCACCGGTGCCGCCGCAGCAGCCGACGAGCTGCCCGGCGACGAACGCTTCCGCCCGCAGGTGCACTTCACCCCCGCCGAGAACTGGATGAACGACCCGAACGGCATGGTCTACGTCGACGGCACGTACCACCTGTTCTTCCAGCACAATCCCGACGGCACCCGCTGGGGCAACATGAGCTGGGGGCACGCGACCTCCGACGACCTGCTGCACTGGGAAGAGCAGCCGATCGCGATCCCGCAGACCTTCGACGAGTCCGGCAGCCCGATCGAGAGCATCTTCTCGGGGTCGATCGTCGTCGACGAGCACAACACCTCCGGTTTCGGCGTCGCAGGACAGGCGCCGCTCGTGGCGATCTACACCAGCGCGTACGAGCCGGCCCACCCGACACACGCCGGCATCCAGGCGCAGTCCCTCGCCTACAGCACCGACAACGGAACGACCTGGACGAAGTACGAGGGCAACCCGGTCCTCGACCGCGGGTCGGCGAACTTCCGCGACCCGAAGGTGTTCTGGTACGACGGCCCGGCCGGCGCGTACTGGGTTATGGTCGCCGTCGAGGCGCTCGACCACAAGGTCGTGCTGTACCGCAGCGACGATCTGCGGTCGTGGGAGCACCTCTCCGACTTCGGGCCCGCGAATTCCACCGGCGGCATCTGGGAGTGCCCCGACCTGTTCGAGCTGCCTGTCGACGGCGACCCCGAACGCACCAAGTGGGTCATGGTCGTCAACCTCAACCCCGGCGCGGTCGCCGGTGGCAGCGGTGGCCAGTACTTCGTCGGCGACTTCGACGGCACCACCTTCACCAGCGAGAGCACCGACGGTCCGTCCGACCTGCCCGCCGGCGAGGTGTACGCCGGGTTCGACGACGGCACATACGAGGGGTGGACGGTCTCGAACGAGCCCGGCAACCGGTTCGACGGCCCGTGGACCGCCGTCCCGGCGACCGGCACCATGGCCGGCCAGAACACGGTGACGGGCTTCGCCGGTGAGGGCCTGGTGAACGGGTTCGCCGACGGCGACTGGCCGGTCGGCACCCTCGAGTCCCCGACCTTCACGATCACGTCCGACGCCATCAATCTGCTGGTGGGCGGCGGGCGGCATCCGCACGTCGACGGCACACAGCTGGGCAATGAACCGCCGGCCGGTGCGACCGTGTTCGACTTCGAACTGCCCGATGGGCAGGACCTCTCCCAGACCGGATGGCAGCTCACCGGGGACTTCGCGACCGAACCGACCCGCAACCCGTCGACGGCCGGCGGCGACTACTACCTCGGGCAGAAGCGAGTGAACACCTGGGAGGGCGGGCCGAACGGTGACGACAACGTCGGCCTCTACACCTCACCCGAGTTCACCCTCGACGGTGACGTCGTGTCGTTCCTGATCGGCGGCGGCAAGCGCACCGACGGCACCCTGCAGGCCGAGCTCGTCGTCGACGGCGAGGTGGTCCGCACCCAGACCGGGTCGGACGCCGGCCAGCTCAACTGGGCATCGTGGGATGTCGCGTCCTACCGCGGCAGCACCGCGCAGCTGCGCATCCGCGACGAGGCGACCGGGGGGTGGGGACATCTCACCTTCGACCACGTCGTCGTCGGCGACACGTCCGCGCAGGTGCGCAGCGACGAGACCTCGGTGAGCCTCGTGGTCGACGGTGAGGTCGTGCGCACAGCCACCGGTGCCGACAGCGAGACGCTGGACTGGGTCGGGTGGGATGTGCGGGCGTTCGCGGGGAAGGATGCCACCATCCGCATCGTCGACAACAACCGGTTCGGCTGGGGACACATCCTGGTCGATCAGATCATGTTCGCCGACACCCCCGCGGCGCCCCGACTGGAGGGATACGACTGGCTCGACTGGGGGCGCGACTACTACGCGGCGGTGTCGTACTTCGGGACCCCCACCGACGGGTCGCGCATCATGCAGGGCTGGATGAACAACTGGGACTACGCCAACGACATCCCCACCTCCACGTGGCGCAGCTCGATGAGCCTCCCGCGGGAGGTGACGCTGGTGTCGACCCCTGACGGCCCGCGGCTGCGACAGCAGGTCGTCGCGCAGGTCGGCGACGTCCTCGACACCGGCGGTGCGGCGACCCGTACCGGGGTGAGCGTGGACGGGCAGAGCGAGCTCGGTCTGTCGGGCGAGGTCGCCAAGGTCGAGGTCGTGCTGCGTCCCGGGTCGGCCGAGCAGGCCGGCATCACCGTGTTCGGCGACGGTGACACCGGCACACGTATCGGATACGACCGCGACCGGGGCCGGTTGTTCGTCGACCGCCGTGCGTCCGGAGAGGTCGATTTCCACCCGGCGTTCGCCTCGATCGAGGATGCCCCTGTCGAGCTCGATGCGGACGGTACGGTGCGCTTCGAGCTGTACCTCGATCGCGCCTCGGTGGAACTGTTCGCCGCTGACGGCACGGTCACGATCACCGACCAGGTGTTCCCCGCCGAGGGGGCCGACATGATCAGCGCCTGGTCCGAGGGAGGTGCAGCCGTACTGGAACGCATCACGGTCACGCCGTTGGAGGGGACCATGTGGTCGAGCCCCGATGACGGTGCGGCAGCTGCCCCTGCTCGCGGCATCCTCAGCCATGACAACGGGTGGGACACCGGGCTGGCCGATGGTGCGTACACGGTGACGATGAACCTATGGTGGGGTGAGAACGCGAGCTCGTTCCGGTTGTTCGAGAACGGCGAGCTGGTGGCGACCGTCCCGCTCACGCACGACGGTGAGCGCGCGCAGCGCGCGACGGTGCCGATCAGCGGGCGCGCCAACGGCACGTATGCGTATACCGGCGAGCTCGTCAACAGCAAGGGCGTCACGGCGACCTCGACCGTGACGGTCACCGTCACCCAGGCGAATCCGGCCCGACCGGTGCTCAGCCACGACAACTGGGACGGTGACGGCGACTTCAGGCTCACCGCGAACCTGTGGTGGGGCACCAATGCCACGTCGTACCGCGTCTACGAGGGCGACACGCTCCTCGCCGAAGGTCCGCTGACGGCGGCGACCCCGGGCGCGCAGCGGGCGACGTTCGACGTGCGCGGCGCGCACGTCGGTTCGCACGTGTACCGGGTCGAGTTCGCCAATGCGGTCGGCGCCACCTCGAGCAACCTGCTCGCGGTGCAGGTGCGTAGGTGAGTGCGTGGGGAGGCGGGTGGGGACCCGCCTCCCCACTGAGCGTCGGCAGTGTCGCGGTCAGCCTCGCGAGGCGTCCGCGACCTCGAGAATCCTGGTCGCGGCAACGTCGGCGCCGGGCCGTTCCGCACGCAGCCTGGCACCGGTGCGGCGGGCGCGCTCCGACACGAGTTCGTCGTCCAGCAGCGCAGCGATCTCCTGCCGAAGGCGCTCCGCACTCGAGCCACCGCGGTCAACGACCCGACGGTGCCGGTAACCGGTGCGCTGTGCTTCATCGAAGCGGACTGGCCGCTGATCGGGGGTTCGTTCATCGTCAATGGCGTTCACGTGCTGTGGCCAAGGTTGCTCGTCAAGCGGCTCACGACAGCCACCGAAACCGACGTCGACGTGGATGCCGTCGCCACACGCATCGCCGGCGCGTTTCCTCGCGCGGTCTGACGCACGGACGTCCGCGGCCCCGCGGCGACCCGAAGCCAGACGCACCCGCAACCTGAGCATCCTCGGTGTGTTCGGAGATATGCCGGTCCGCTCATGGTCGAGCGCGTAGCGTGGTGGCAGCGATGGGCGCCCCGCCTCTGGCTGTGAAACGGCCGACCGGTCCCCATCGAAACTGGTGCACTATCTCTTCCACCATCACCGCGAACCGTCTCGGCCCCGTCCGTCAGACCTATGCCGGCACGACCGAGTTTCCCCCGATGACGCGGGCGTACACCGAGGTGTCGCAGGTGGTCAAAGAGAGCGGGCTGCTGCGCAGAACACCCTGGTTCTATGGCGCTGTGGGACTCGTGCTACTGCTCGGATTCGGCGGCGCGATCACGGGATTCGTGCTGCTTGGCAACAGCTGGTTCCAGTTGCTGATCGCCGGCGCCCTCGGCATCCTGTTCACGCAGGTCGCGTTCCTCGGGCACGAGGCTGCGCACCGACAGATTCTCGCGTCCGGCCCCGCGAACGACCGTCTCGCCCGCGTGCTCGCGAACGGCGTGGTCGGCATGAGCTACTCGTGGTGGACGTCGAAGCACACCCGTCACCACGCGAACCCGAACCGGGTGACGAAAGATCCCGACATCGAGGTCGACACGATCTCGTTCCTCGAAGAGGATGCCACGAAAGCCCGCGGCATCCGCCGGCTCATCACCCGACGACAGGGCTGGTTGTTCTTTCCGCTGCTGACGCTCGAAGGCCTGAACCTGCATGTGTTGGCGATCCGTCACCTACTCGGTCGCGAAGCGGTGAAGGAACGCTGGACGGAGCTGGCGCTGATCGCGCTGCGGTTCGCGGTGATCTGGACGCCGGTGTTCATCTTCCTTCCGCTGGGCATGGCGTTCGCGTTCCTCGGCGTACAGCTGGCGGTGTTCGGCGTGTACATGGGCGCCTCGTTCGCACCGAACCACAAGGGCATGGCGATCATCGCCAAAGACGCCAAGCTCGACTTCTTCAGCAAGCAGGTGCGCACGTCGCGCAACGTCAGCGGCGGCTGGTGGGCGACGTGGCTGATGGGCGGGCTCAACTATCAGATCGAGCACCACCTGTTCCCGAACATGCCGCGCCCGCACCTGGCGCGCGCCCGCGAGATCGTGATCGACCAGTGCCGCGCCCTCGGCGTGCCGTACACCGAGACGACACTGTGGCGCTCGTACGGCATCGTGATCGCCTACCTCAACCGCGTGGGCCTCGCCGCGCGCGACCCGTTCGAGTGCCCGATGATCGCCACGCGCGGGCGGGCCTGACCACCCGCGCGTTCACGCGAGTGTCGACCATGTCGCCCGAGCCCGACGCATCGCCTGGCGTGCGCGTCACATGCTCGGACGGCTCGACCGCTGCGAGCTCGACCGCAGAGTCCATCAGCCCGGAGATCATCAGCGGGACTGGCGTAGAGCCGTCTCCTTCCGGATGCGTCGAGCTTACGAGCTGCACGTCACAGGTCGAAGAAGTCGCCGAGCCAGGTGCGCACCGTGACCAAGCACTCATCGGTCACCTCTCCTGCGATTCCGGTGAGCCTGTCGCGTGGGAGGGTGCGGGGCTGCTCGGTCATGATCCACGACGGACGATCCAGTCCGCTGGGTCCATCCACTCGGACGTGGTTCGGCCACCCACGGTCGACCGTCGTGATGGGGAGCGCGATGACGAGGGTCGTCACGGCATCCAAGTAGCCCTGCGAGGCGACGATCAGCACCGGGCGATGCCCGCCTTGTTCGCGGCCACGGACCGGTTCGAGCGCCGCCCAGGCGACAGCGCCCGGAGCGAGGTCCGACGCCGTCACGACGCGTCGGACAACTCGGCGCGCTCCCAGTCCGCCGTCTCTCGCGCATACGATTCGGTCTCGGCCTCCGTCGAGCCGCTGATCACCGACTTCAGCTGCTCAAGCCGCCGCCGCCGATCTTCGGCATCGGCGAGGTGCGCGAGGTGCGCGCCAAGCGTGAGCCCATCGCGAGCAGCCTGCGCCTTGAGCCTGTCGCGGAGCTCATCACTCACCTTGATGGTCGTGGTCATACTCGGAGTATACCGGCGGCTCTGCGTGGCCTCTCCGGGATCCCCGTTCGCTCCCAGTCAAGGTTCGCGGCGATCTCGATCGCGCCGTCACGCCCGTGCTGACGCCACGCCGGCGGCGAAAGGGATACTGCCTCGCCACGCCGAAGTCCTGAGCCTGCCCACGCGGCGACGCGAAGTCCGCACCTACGAGTGCGACGCCTGCCACGGCTTCCACCTCACGAGTCAGGCCGCGTAGATCAAGGGTCACTGAGGAGCATCGAGAGGTCGCCCGCGCGTAGGACCACATCGGCAGCATCCTCGATGTCGATTCCCACCGGGCGGCGGGCGACGGCAACGGCAACGAACGAGCCGCTGTGGCTGATCGACACCTCGATCTCCGCGCCGCGGATAGAGTGTGCTTGCCAGGAGGCCCGACGTGACCACCGACAAACTGACCATCACCGAGCGCAAGATCGCAGCCCGCGCCTATGCCGGGCGAAGTCGCATTGGCGGGCTCGCTCTGCTGGATGCCCCGGCCGACGTCATCGAGGTGAAGGTCGAGTCGTGGCTGCCGCAACCCGCGGACGTCGTGATCGACTTCTGCCTGCAGCGCCAGAACTTCATCGCGATCATGCCGGAACCGATGCAGGTGCTGTGGTCCTCGACCGAGACGGGCGAACTCGGCGGCACTTATCACTTCAGGTGGTGGCTCAAACACGTCATCCCGATCGAGTGGGTTGCCTTCATCGACTCGCATGAGCCCGGGCGAGAGTTCAGCGACCAGCAGGTCCGGGGATTCTTCCGATACTTCCACCACACCCACACGGCGGTCGACGACGGAACCGGCAGCCGCTACACCGACACGCTGCGCTTCGCGGGGCCGTTCGGGCCGACCATCGACCGCGTGATCCTGCGCAGCCAATTGCTTGCAGTGTTCCGCAAGCGGCACGATCGCATGCGCCGAATGCTTTCGGTTCTCGCATGATCCGCGTGCAGCGAGTGACGTCGGCGGCGCTCGCGCGTCGCTGGGTCGCCCTCCCCGAGCGCCTGCATCGCAGCAGGCCCGGTTTCGTGCCGCTTCTGGGCGCTACTGCGTGGTAGCGCCCCGGTGGCGCTTGTCTCCGCCGAGGGGCGCTTCTCCTTCGATGATGGTTCCGTAGACCTGATGGATGAGTACATCAGGCACAACCGTCGAATGCCGGGGATGGTCGCGAACCTGCTCATGGATCGGCTGTAGCGCGCTCGTGTCCGCTGGAGACCGCTTCCGCGCTCTCCCCATCGCAAGCACGGCGCGAAGGAAGCCTTGGCGCATACGCCACCGGATTCCCGAAGAAGTTCCGGCGAAGGTCACCGAAGACCCTGCCTGCCAGATCGCCGCCGCGAACAATGACAAAGCCAACGCGAAGATCGCGATGGTCGATGCGCTCGGCCGCGTGATGCTCAGCCTGGTCCGTGACAAGACTCAGCTCTTCAAGGAGTACTCGGACAACGCTGACTTCAAGAAGTGGCTTGAGGATGCAGTGTTTCGGGCCACGTACAAGAAGACCGCCTGACTGACGCGAGAGGCCCGAGCTCTGGGACGCTGAACGCAGCCTCCCACCAGCGTCGCATCACTCCGAGGAGGTCCGAGTTCGAGAGCCGAAACGTCCATATGGACACGGTCAAGTTGGCGGAGAACTCGGGGATTCCACGCTAATTGGCAGCAGTTTCGTCAGCAGGATTCCGCGCGAAATGGCAGATCCCTACATAAGAGTAGGAAGTCCACTTAGACTTGACGTCCGCCGCCGTCCGATCGCCCGCGCGATCATCCTCCCGTGCTGGGGATGAACGCGCGGTTCATGACTGGTATCCGAGCACCGTGGTCATGCCGGTCTCGGCGTGGTAGATGTTGTGGCAGTGCGCGACCCACTGGCCGGGGTTGTCGGCGTCGAAGTCGACTGTCAGGGTCTGGCCCGGGAGGATGATGGAGGTGTCCTTCCGGGGGCCGCCGTTCGCGTGCTGGTAGGTGTGGCCGTGCAGGTGGAACGGATGCCACATCTCGGTGTCATTGCGGATCCGCAACTGCACCCGCTCCCCCATACTGATCGCGTGCGCGTCCCGCAACGGGTCGTTCATGTCGAACCGGCGCCCATTGATCCCCCAGTCGTACGCCTCCATCCCCCCGGTCAGCGCGAGGTGCACGACCCGGTCGGGGGATGCCTGGTGCAGGGTGACGGAGGCGGTCGCGCTCAGTCCGGCAGCGGTGCCGACCCTGCCGGTGCCGAGCTCGGCGACGGGGGCGTCGCTGGCCGGAGCCGTGCCAGCGGCGGTGCGAACGAGCGCGAACGCGCGATCCTGCTTGCCTTCCGCGTCGGCGACGACAGGGAACACCCCATCGTCCAGGGTGACCTGCAGGTCGTAGCGTTCGCCCATCCCGATCAGGACACTGTCGACCTCGACAGGATCCACCGGGAACCCGTCGGTGTGGGTGATCGTCAGGGTGTGGCCGCCGATCGCGAACCGGAACGCGGTGTCGCTGCCGGCGTTGATGACACGGATCCGCACCCGGGCACCAGGAGTGCCGGTGAATTGGGCGGGGTCGGCTTTGGGTTTGCCGTTGATGAGGTAGTGCGGGTAGTAGACGTCGCCGGCGTCGCCGCCGAGCAGGTCGGAGGTGGCGCCCATCAGCAGGTTCCCCATCCGCATGAACATGTCGCCCATCCCGCCCATGTCTCCCATGCCCTTCGAGAGGTCGGTGAGGACCTGGTCCGGGGTGGCGGTGACGCCGTCGAGCCAGTCGTCGAGGATCAGCACCCATTCGTCGTCCCACGTCACCTTCTCGTCCGGGTCGTCGATGATGAGCGCACCGTAGAGGCCGTGGTCCAGTTGCGGGCCGACGTGGGGGTGGAACCAGTAGGTGCCCGGATGCGGGGTGACGAACTCGTATGCGAACTGTCCGCCCGGGGCGATGGGGGCTTGGGTGACCGGAGGGACCCCATCCATGTCGTTGCGGAGGGCGAGTCCGTGCCAGTGCACGGAGGTGTCCGCGTCGAGCTGGTTGCGGACGGTCGCTTTCAGCGTGTCGCCTGCGGTGAGCCGGATTACCGGGGCCGGGATACCTCCGAACGCCCAGGTGGCGGCGGCGGTACCGGCCAGGTCGAGCGTGGTGGGGGCGGCGGTGAGGTCGACGGTGGTGACTCGGCCGGTGCCGCCGCGGTTCTTCTCCGTGCCGGACACCGCTGCGCCGGTGGGTGTCACCCATTGCGGCGCGGGGGTGCAGGAGGCGAGCACGGCTGCCGCGACGGCGCCCAGTCCGAGTCCGAGCACACCTCGTCGGGTCAGCAGCATCGGGGAGGACGGTGTGGGAGAGAGCGGACGGTCAGGCATGTTCGGGCTCCTTCTGCATGGTCGTCGCAGCGGGCGCCTGGGCGGGCAGGCGGAGCCGCTTGAGGAGGAGGGCGTTGACGGCGACGATCACGGAGGAACCGGACATCGACAGGGCGGCGATCTCCGGGGACAGCATGATCCCGAACGCCGGGTAGAACACGCCGGCGGCGATGGGGAGGGCGGCGGCGTTGTATCCGATGGCCCAGCCCAGGTTCTGCCGCATCTTTCGCAGTGTGCCCTTGCCGATCTTGAGTGCGATCGCAACATCGAGCGGGTCCGAGCGCATCAGCACCACGTCGGCGGTCTCGATGGCGACGTCGGTGCCGGCGCCGATCGCGATGCCGAGGTCGGCCTGGGCGAGGGCGGGGGCGTCGTTGACGCCGTCGCCGACCATCGCGACCTTCTTGCCCGTCTTCTGCAGCTCGGCGACCTTCGCGGACTTGTCCTCGGGGAGCACATCCGCGATCACGGTGTCGATGCCGAGGAGAGCGGCGATCCGGTCGGCGGTGGGCTTGTTGTCCCCGGTGAGCATCGCGACCTCGACGCCCTGCTCGTGGAGAGCGTCGATCGCGGTCTTTGCGGTGTCCCGGGGTGCGTCGGCGAGACCGATGATCCCGGCGACTTGCCCGTCCACGGCGAACAGGATCGCGGTGCGGCCGGACCCAGCCAGGTCCTGCTGAGCGGCCTGCACCCCGCTGATGTCGATCCCCTCCCCGGTGAGAAGGCGCGGGTTGCCGATGACGACCTGTCGACCGTCGACGGTGGCGATCGCGCCCTGTCCGGTGACGTTTCGGAACGCGGTTGCGGTGCGACGGGGGATGTCGCGGGCGTCGGCGTAATTCACGATCGCTTTCGCCAGAGGATGCTCGGATTCCCGCTCCAACGCGACCGCGAGGGAGAGGGTCTCGAGGTCGTCGCCGCCGACGGGGATGTAGTCGGTGACCTCCGGCTCCCCCTTGGTGAGGGTGCCGGTCTTGTCGAACACGACCGTGTCGATGCGGGCGGCGATTTCGATCCCGGATGCGTTCTTGAACAACACGCCCCGTTTCGCGCCGAGCCCGGTGCCGACCATGATCGCCGTCGGCGTCGCCAATCCGAGGGCGTCGGGGCAGGTGATGACGACGACGGTGATGGCGAACAGGATCGCCATCGGGATTGCAGCGCCGGCGAGCAGCCACACCAGGAAGGTGAGGGTGCCGCCGATCAGGGCGACCAGGACCAGCCAGAACGCTGCCCGGTCGGCGAGGCGCTGTCCGGGGGCTTTGGAGTTCTGCGCCTCCTGCACGAGCTTCACGATCTGGGCCAACGCCGTGTCCGACCCGACTTTGGTGGCTGTGACGCGGAGGGTGCCGACGGTGTTCACGGTCGCTCCGATCACCTCCGACCCGGGCGCTTTGTCCACCGGCATGGATTCGCCGGTAACCATCGACTCGTCCACCTCGGACTCTCCGGATTCCACGACACCGTCGGTGGGGATCTTCGCCCCCGGCCGCACCAGCATCAGATCCCCCGGGACGACCTCGCTGGTGGGGATCTCGACTTCCTGCCCGTCACGGATCACGACCGCCTGCGAGGGTGCGAGCTCCAGCAGGGTGCGGATGGCGTCGTTCGCGCCGCCGCGGGCGCGCATCTCCACCCAATGCCCCAGCAGCACGAAGGTGGCAAGCACCGTGGCGGCTTCGTAGAACACTTCACCGCCGCCGGTGAGGGTGACCGCGAGGGAGTACAGCCAGCCGGCGCCGACTCCGACCGCGACGAGCACCATCATGTCGAGGGTCTTCGCGCGCAGCGCCCGGTAGGCGCCGTCGAAGAAGATCCACGCGGAGTAGAAGATGACCGGCAGCGACAGGATCAGCATGAACACGTCATCGCGCAGCCCGAACGGTGCCGGCACTTCGAATCCGATCACCTCCCGCCCGATCGGAGACCACAGGGTGATCGGGATCGACAGGATCAGCGCGACCAGGAACCGGTTGCGCATGTCGCGGATCATCGCGTCCATCGACATCCCGCCGTGATGCCCACCGTGGCCCATCATCTCCTGCGCACTGTGACCCGACGCTGCACCATGATCGTGCCCACCCGCGGCCGCGGTGTGACCGGCGTGCTCACCGGCATCCGCCGTCGCCGACGGGGCGTGCGTGTGGTCGTGGCCAGCGGCGTGATCGTGGACGGGGTCGTCGTGATGGCCTGCGTGACCCTCATGGCCCGCGTGGCTGGCGTGACCCGTGGCATCCGTGTGGCCCTCGTGCGCGTCGTGACTCGCGTGCGGTTCTTGTGCGCCGTCGGCTGAGGGGCCGGCGTGGTCGTGGGCGCCGTGGTCGTGTGAGTCGCCGGTGGGAGGGCAGATGTGGTCGGGGACGGACTGGCCGGCGCAGTGGTACCCGCAGTCGATGACCCATTGCTGGAGGTGGGCGACCGAGGTGGTCTCGGGGTCGTAGGTGACGGTCGCGGTCTGCGAGACCGGGTTCGCGTCCACGGCGATCACCCCGGGTTGTCGGCCCAGGTGGGCTTCGGTGACGTTCTTGGAGGTCGCGCGGATCATGCCGCTGACCTGCAGGGTCACGGTTCTGGTGTCACTCATTTCGGTTCCTTCCCGATGGCGGGGTCGGTGGTGTCGGGGTGGGGCCAGTGCCAGTCGGCGACGGCGGGGATGTCGGTGCCGTGCTCACGGGTGTGGGCGCGGGCATGCAGGCGGGCGTCCTGCAGCTCCTGCCGCAGCTCCGCGTGGCGGGCGGCGAGGCCCGGGACGTGGTCGAGGACGTCGATCGCCAGCCGGTACCGGTCGAGGTCGTTGAGCATGACCATGTCGAACGGGGTCGTGGTGGTGCCGCGCTCCTGGAAGCCGTGCACGTGCAGGTTCTGGTGCCCGGCGCGGTTGTAGGTGAGCCGGTGGATGAGCCACGGGTAGCCGTGGTAGGCGAAGATCACCGGCTTGTTGGGGGTGAAGATCGCATCGAACTCCCGGTCCGGCAGCCCGTGCGGGTGCTGATCCTCCGACTGCAGCCGGGTCAGGTCGACCACGTTCACCACCCGCACTCTCAGGTCGGGGACGTGCTCGCGCAGCAGCGCCGCGGCGGCGAGGGTCTCGAGGGTGGGGACGTCGCCGGCGGCGGCGAGCACCACATCCGGCTCCGTGCCCTCGGTTTCCGTGCCCGCCCACGGCAGGATGCCCAGCCCGCGGGTGCAGTGCTCGATCGCCTCGTCCATCGTCAGCCACTGCGGGGCGGGCTGCTTCCCGGCGACGACGACGTTGATGTACCCGGCCGAGCGCAGGCAGTGGTCGTAGGTGGACAGCAGCGTGTTCGCGTCGAACGGCAGGTAGACGCGGACGATGTCGGGGCTCTTGTTCAGGGCGAGGTCGATGAACCCGGGGTCCTGGTGAGAGAACCCGTTGTGGTCCTGCCGCCAGACGTGGCTGGAGAGCAGGTAGTTGAAGCTCGGGATCGGGTCCCGCCACGACACCTCCCGGGCCGCTTCGAGCCATTTGGCGTGCTGGTTGAACATCGAGTCGACGATGTGGGTGAACGCCTCGTAGCAGTTGAACAGCCCATGCCGGCCGGTCAGGACGTAGCCCTCGAGCCAGCCCTGGCACTGGTGCTCGCTGAGCACCTCCATCACCCGCCCAGTCGGGGCCAGGTGCTCGTCGACGGGCTCCACGGCCGCGTTCCACTGCTTGCCCGTCGCCGAGTAGACGGGTGGGGCGAGTCGGTTGGAGGCGGTCTCGTCCGGGCCGAAGATGCGGAAGTTGTCCGGATTGTCCCGGATCACCCCCGCCAGCCAATCCCCCAACGTCCGGGTCGCTTCGCCGGTCGACGCCCCGCGCGCGGCGGGGTCGACGGGGTGGGCGTGCTCGCGGAAGTCCGGGAGCCGCAGCGGGATCGTGAGTTGTCCGCCGTTGCCGGCCGGGTTCGCGCTCATCCGCCGATCCCCGTCCGGGGCGATCGCGACCGTGGTCGGGCGCGGGGCGCCGATCACGTCGAACAGCCCGTGCGGACGGTAGGACGCCAGCCAGTCCTCGAGGATCCGCAGGTGCTCCGGATTGTCGCGGACCTCGGCGAGCGGCACCTGATGGGCCCGCCAGGTGCCCTCCACCGGCAGACCGTCGATGATCTTCGGGCAGGTCCACCCCTTCGGGCTGCGCAGCACGATCGCCGGCCACGCCGGCCGCCCCTCCAACGTCCCCGCCGCCGCGGCGGCCTTGATGTCCGCGATCTCATCCAGTACCGCATCCAGCACTGCCGCGAAGGCCGCGTGGGACTCACGCGGGGTTTCCCCATCGAAGCCGACCGTGACGACGTGGGGGTCGTGGCCGTAGCCGCGCAGCAGCGCGACCAGCTCTTCCTCGGGGATGCGGGACAGCACGGTCGGGTTGGCGATCTTGTACCCGTTCAGATGCAGGATCGGCAGCACCACCCCGTCGTGGGCGGGGTTGAGGAACTTGTTGCCGTGCCACGCGGTCGCCAACGGCCCGGTCTCTGCCTCCCCGTCACCGATCACGCAGGCGACCAGCAGGTCGGGGTTGTCGAACGCCGCCCCGTAGGCGTGCACCAGGGAGTAGCCGAGCTCGCCGCCCTCGTTGATCGACCCCGGCGTCTCCGGGGACGCGTGCGAGGGGATCCCGCCGGGGAAGGAGAACTGCCGGAACAACGCCCGCAGCCCCTCTTCGGTGCGGTCGATGCCCGGGTAGCGTTCGGTGTAGGTGCCGTCCAGGTAGGCGTTGGCGACCATGCCGGGTCCGCCGTGCCCGGGCCCGGTCACGTACAGGGCGTTCAGGTCGCGATCGCGGATGGCACGGTTCAGGTGGGCGTAGAGGAAGTTCAGGCCCGGGGTGGTGCCCCAATGGCCCAGCAGCCGCGGCTTGATATCGTCCCGGCTGAGGCGGTGGCGCAGCAGCGGGTTACCCTGCAGGTAGATCTGGCCGATGCTCAGATAGTTCGCCGCCCGCCACCACGCATCCACCGCCGCCAACTGCTCGACGGTGGCATCAGTGGTGCGGTGCGCCCACGCGGGGGGTGCCGGTGTGGGGGTCATGGTCGGTCTCCTTCCGATCCGCGGCCGCTCGGGTCGCGCCAGGTGCGAATGACGGGGGTCATGGTGTTGCCGCCGGGATGAGAACGGTGGCGGTGGTGTCGCGGATCCAGACCACGCCGCGGTCATCGACCAGGACGATCGCACCGTCCCCGGTGACCCCGAGGGCTTGGACGGTTCCCGTGGTGGTGCCGACGTTCTCCCAGCCGGTGCCGACTAGGCGTCGCAACGTCCCGTCGGTGTCCACTCCGACCACCCCACCGGTTGGGTCGGTCTCCACCAGGTACAGCACTGGCGCGTCCGGCGCCGGGGTGAAGGTGGCGCCACCGTCGGTGCTGTGCTGCAGCCCGTCCTGGGTGGCGGCGTACAGGGTGCCGTCGGTCGCGGCGGCCAGGTCGACGGCGGGCAGCTCGGCACCGTCCGCCCAACTCTGCCCGCCGTCGCTGCTGGTGCGCAGCAGTGGGCGGGAGGATCCGATCCCGTACAGGGTGCCGTCGCCGGTGACGGTGAGGACGTGGAAGTCCTCTTCCCCGGTGAACGCGACCGGTTCCCACGAGGCGCCAGCGTCGAGGCTGCGGATGATGCCGAGGTTGGGGGCGCCGAGCTCCGCCGGGGTGGACGGGCCGGGGTGCCCGGACGCGTAGAGGTTGTCACCGGTAGCGGTCAGTCCCATCGCGTCCAGGTCGATGCCACCGACCGGGCCGGTGACGGTGCCGTCCTCGCCCAGCGTGTACAGGCCGGTGTGGGTGCCCAGCAGCACGGTGCCGTCACCGGCGTCGACGATGCCGTGCACATGCCCGAACCCGGCCGCGGTGCTCGCGGGGGCATCGGGCTCCGCAGGGGTGGTGCTGCAGCCCGTGAGCAGCAGCGCGACGGTGACGGTGGCCGTGATCGCCAGTCTGCGGGTGGTGGGAGAGATCATGAACGGAGAGCCTTTCCGTGCGGGTACGCCGGATACCGGTGACCGCACAGGGGTCGAGGGTGGGGCCTCGGACGGGACCGGCATCGGGAGCGCGGGTCCCGTCCGAGGGGTACCGGGTCAGAGGCTGGCGAGGATGTCCTGCATCGTGGTGATCTCGGCGGTCTGCCCGTCGATGATCTGCTGCGCGAGGGCGGCCACGTCCGTGTTCTGCCCGTCGGTGAGCACCGACTGCGCCATCGTCACGGCGCCCTGATGGTGAGCGATCATGCCGTTCAGGAACAGGCGGGTCGCCTCGACCCCGGTCGCGGCATCCAAAGCGGCCATGTCGTCCTCCGACATCATCCCGCCGCCCATGTCCATGCCCTCCATCCCGGACATGGAGTCGTCGTACGGAACGCCCCACTCCTGAAGCCAGCCCTTCATGGTCTGGATCTCCGGGTCCTGTGCGGCCTTGATCTGCTCGGCGAGGGAGACGACCCGCTCGTCGATGCCGTCTTTCGCGAGGATCTGATCGGCCATCTCGATGGCCTGCTGGTGGTGCGGGATCATCATCGTCACGAACATCTCGTCCGCGGCGTTGAACGCGGCGGCGGACTGGGACGGGGCGGTGCTGGTCATCCCCCCGGAGCCGTGGTCCATGCCGGGCATGGTGCCGTCGGTGGGGGCGCAGCCAGCGAGCACGAGCACGGTGGCCAGGGCGCCAGCGGTCAGCGTGAAAGTACGAAAACGCATCAGGGGTGTCCTTGTCTATTCAGTCGGTGAGGGTCTGATTCAGTGCCCGGGAGGGCAGAGCGCAGCATCCCCGGCAAGGGTCGCCGGGGTTCAGGCGGAATCAGGTGCGACTGATGGACAGGACAAGCAGTGAAGGCGGGCGGGGATGCGGCAATCCGGCCAGCAGAGTCCGGGTATGGGAGCGCGAGCGGGCTACGGCGTATGTGAGAAGGGCACGGAACGTCGGGGCGAGCAGGACGATCACCGCGGCCAGCAGCGCCAGCACACACACCATCATCAGCAACGAATGATCCGGCATCCCCGCAGGGCTGCCGCACCCGTCCTGGCAATGCCCCCCAGCGCCCTCCGCCGCAGCTGCGGTCATCGGCGTATCGTCGGCGGCGGCTGGTGCGGAGCCGACCTGGCTGTGCGTGCTCATCGCGCTGGTCTCTGATGCCAGGGCGGGCTGGTGGGAACCGGTCAGGACGTGCATGGACAGCAGCCCGGTGATGATCGCCAGGGCGATCGGAGCGGCCAGCAGGAGCCGTCGCACCCCGGGGGTCAGACGCGCGTGCGAGCGAATCACGTTCACGACCGACCTCCTTCCCGTCCAGGGTAGCGGTGCCCTGCCTCCGCGACACGGTCAGAACACCACGCACGGGAGCGGGTACTCGTCGAAGTAGCTCCCATCGGCGTCTCCGGTCAGGCTGACCGACGTTGCCGCGGTGCCGAGCTTGTCGATTCGCATCCGGTTCGACAACAACACTTGCGCCGCGAATGTGCCAGTAGCGGCGAGCAGCCCGATCACAGTCAGGATCGTCGGACGCTGCCACCACTCCGCATCCGCCCCCAGTTGGAGTGGAGCGCCCCAGCCAGTCACCCAGAACACTGCGGTCACCAACACGCCGGCGAGTACCGAAGTCACAAGAGCGCGGCGCATGGGCAACCGGCTGATCCGCCGGAACCGAGACCCCGGCACCGAGATCGGACGCTCGCGGTACAGCGGCTGCTTGACGATCTCCTTCTGAATGTAGTTCGCCAGCGCATTGCTCTGTCGATCGAACGGCTGCACCCCGACATCGCTCAGCGATGATAGTGAGATCTCGACGACCCTCGACGCCAGACGCTCACGCACCCCCGCAAGGACGCTGCTCTTGCCGCTCCCGTACCCACCCGTCAGCGCGATGTTCCAGACCCGCTTGCGGCGCTCATCGTCCTCCAAGAGCGACACGAGCTCGTCGCTGTACACCTTGTGCTGCTCGGGTACATGCACCGGAACGAGCGGCACCAACCCCAGACCAGTCCCGTCCCCAACGACGTCTGCCATTCCTCTACCCCAGATCAATACACACGATCCGTCCACGAGACCTGGCCCAATGGCCAACTGTGGGCCATCTTGCGGTAGACAATGCCATCTCCACGTGGAACCTACAAACACTGTAGGAACCGCTCAGAGATGTCCATCTGCGCAGCGAAAGGACGCGGGAGTGACAAGCGAGATGTCCTCGAAAGCCAGCCGCGAACATGCTGCTAGATGTCTTCGGGAGTCGATCTGTGCTCGTCGGGCGGATGACTCCACCTTTTGCCTTTCGGCGGCGAGATGTAGAGCAAAATGCCGAGAGCGATGCCGACACCGAGGATGACGTCGGCGAGGTTGCCGATGAACAGGTTGCCGTAGGCGAGGAAGTCGGTGACGTGGCCTCGGCCGAATCCGGGTGGGGCGAGCAGGCGGTCTAGGAGGTTGCCGACTGCGCCTCCCCACAGCAGGCCGATCGCGACCGCCCACCCGGCGGTGCGGGCGCGTGTTGCGGCGATGAGCAGAGCCACGGATGCCGCGGCTGCGATGATGGTGAGCAGCCAGGTTGAGCCGGATCCGAGGGACATGACGGCGCCGGGGTTGAACGCGAGCTGCAAGCCGAGCCAGTCTCCCAGGAGTGGGATGCGGGCTTGTTCGCTGAGCTGCGCGAGGGCGAGTGCTTTGGTTCCCTGGTCGATCAGCACCGCCCCGACAGCGACGGCGCACGCGATCAGGAATAGACGCGGTCGGACGCGCGCGCCAAGAGGGCCGGCGGAACTCACTTCCACGGCATCCGCCCTTCCCTGCGCGAGGCCGTGAACGGGACCGGTCATGCCTTCGTGCGCCGCGCCGCGCGGAGCCCGTTGAGGATAACGATGACCTCCGCGACTTCGTGCACCAGCACCACGGCGGCGAGGCCCAGAATGCCGGTGATCGCGAGCGGTAGCAGGACCGCGATGATCGCGATGGACAGGACGACGTTCTGGTTGATGATGCTGCGGCCGCGGCGGGCGTGAGCGAGGGCCTGCGGGATGAGGCGCAGGTCGTGGCCGGTGAACGCGACGTCGGCGGACTCGATCGCGGCATCTGCGCCCTTGGCTCCCATCGCGATCCCCAGGTCGGCGGCTGCGAGAGCGGGGGCGTCGTTGATGCCGTCCCCGATCATCGCGGTGGGCTGCGACTTCGACAGTTCCGCGACGGCGGTGGCCTTGTCCTCGGGGCGCAGTTCGGCGCGCACGTCGCTGATGCCGGCCTGTGCGGCGAGGGCCGCGGCGGTGCGGGCGTTGTCGCCGGTGAGCATCGTCACGCCGATCCCGCGCCGGTTCAGTATGGCGATGACCTCGGGGACTTCGGGGCGCAGCTCGTCCCGCACTCCGATCGCTCCGGCGGGCTGGTCGTTGCGGTGGACGATGACGACGGTCATCCCCTCGGACTCCATCGCCTCCACGTCGCCGACCAGCGTGCCGGCGTCCAGCCAGCGTGGACTCCCTACGGCGAGACGAGCACCGTCGAGGGTGCCGGCGATGCCGTGGCCGGCGGTCTCGCTGACGTCTGCAGCGGCCGGAGCGTTGGGAACCGCGGTGGTGATCGCTGCGGCGAGGGGATGCGTGCTGTGACCTTCCAGGCTCGCCGCCCACGCCAGCACGTCAGCCTCGGTCACGCCGGTGGTGACGACGCGGGTCACGGTGGGCTCGTTGCGAGTCAGGGTGCCGGTCTTGTCGACGGCGAGGTGGCGGATGCCACCGAACCGCTCGAACGCGGCACCGGACTTCACAACCACACCGAACTTCGACGCAGCCCCGATGGCGGATACGACAGTGACCGGGACGGCGATCGCCAGAGCACACGGCGACGCTGCGACCAGCACGACCAGGGCGCGGGTGATCCACAGCTCGGGGTCGCCGCTCAGCAGCGACCCGAGCACGCCGACCAGCACGGCGAGGATCATCACGCCGGGCACGAGGGGTCGGGCGATGCGGTCGGCCAGGCGGGCGCGGTCGCCCTTCTCGGCCTGCGCCTGCTCGACCAGTTCCACAATCGTGGTGAGCGAGTTGTCGGTGCCAGCGGCGGTGGCCTCGACCTCGAGGACGCCGGTGGTGTTGATCGACCCGGCCGACACGTCGGTGCCGGGTTCGACCTCGACCGGGATCGACTCGCCTGTGATCGCGGACGTGTCCAGGCTGCTCCGCCCGGCGCGCACGATACCGTCTGTCGCGATCCGTTCACCCGGCCGGACCACGAGCACGTCACCGACGCGCAGCTCCTTCGCCTCTACCTCGGCTGTGGCGTCGCCGCGCTTGACGAGCGCGGTGTCGGGCACGAGTTTCAACAGTGCCCGCAACCCCGCGCGGGCGCGGTCCATCGCCTTGTCTTCCAGCGCCTCTGCGATCGAGTACAGGAACGCCAGCGCGGCGGCCTCCTCGACGTAGCCGAGGATCACCGCGCCGGTGGCGCTGATCGTCATGAGCAGGCCGATGCCGAGCTTGCCCTTGGTGAACAGCTTGCGCAGCGCGCCCGGCACGAACGTGTACGCGCCCAGCAGCAGACCGATCCAGAACAACACCAGGCCCGCGGTCTCCGCGCCGGTCCACTCGCACACCAGGCCGGCGGCGAACGCGACGCCGGAGGCGATCGGGATCAGAACGCTCGGGCTCCGATACCAGGACCGGTCATCGTCATCATCGTCGTCGTCGAGGTCGACGTGCTCGACTTGCGAACCCGTGACCGCGCTCACGCCCGCACCTCCCCCGCCACGCAACCTTCGACCCCGCAGTTCGGGTCCATGCACGGCACGCTCTCGTCGACCGCGAGTGTCACATCCACCAGCGCCGTCAGGGCGCGGGCAAGGTGCGGGTCTGCGACCTCGTAGCGGGTCTGCCGGCCCTCGGGCTCGGCCACCACGATCCCGCACCCGCGCAGACACGTCAGATGGTTCGACACATTCGAGCGGGACAACCCCAACTCGCGAGACAGCACCGCCGGGTAACTCGGGCCGGCCAAGAGAGTCAGGAGAATGCGAGAGCGGGTCGGGTCGGCCATAGCTCGACCGAGCCGGTTCATCACATCAAGTTGATCAGCAATAGTCAGCACACGATGACTATACATCAACTGCTGTACTCCGTCGGGCGCTTGCTTCTTCGTACTTTGACCCGCGATTCTCCCGAGAAATGTCCGGATGGACATCGCGTGGACATTTCATCCGCCAAATGGACAACTCAGAAAAATCCCTACAACACCTTGTCGGGCACTTCACTAGTTTGTCCGGACACGGCGGCTTCGAGGGCATTCCGCCAGCAGTTTGTCCGGAGTTTCCGCCAGCTAGATTTGTCCGCGGGATCACATCCGGTTACGGACACCCTTCCCGGCTCCCCATCCGCGGCTGAATATCTCGACGCGACCGGCCCCCTCAAGACGCTCCAGGAGGGTCTTGGCTGACGAAACGGGCGGAAGGTCGAACTCCACCCCCGGACCGCTTGTTAGCGCGTTGTATGGCGCCCCGAGGAATGCCATCGTCTCGATCAATTGATCAGGGCTGAGATCTCGATCTCGAACCAAATGCGGGAGCACGGCGCTGGCGTCCATGGTGACTCTCGCGATACGGCTGACCTGCTCGCGCGGAATCCTGATCCACTTTTCCGCGGCGTAGACGCCCACGGCCCGGAGCGGCTCGACCTCGTCATCCGGGACGAACGCAGTGACTTCCTCCGCAACCCTGTTGCGGAGGACCTCCGGGACGCCAGCGCTGCGAACCAGCTCTGCGACATACCCCGACACGAGCGCTGGCGTGAGGAACGTCTCGACGTTCTCCGATACGGCGAATGCGGCTGCGACGGAGGCCCAGCCGCCGCTGGAGAAGTGCTCGAACGTCGACGCCTCGTCAGGAACGAGTCCGGCTTCTAGCGCCCTCGCCAAGAGATCGTCGCCGGCTGGCGCCAGGGCAGCCGCGTCAACCCCGTTACGTAGGTCGAGCTGGATCGCAAGACCTACCCGAACAGATGCCGGGAGAAGTGCGCCGGCATTGAGGACAAGCACGGCGAGAGCGCGCCGGTCGTCTTCGTCAACCTCATCAACACCCTGCAGCGGAATGGCCTCTCCGTCGTCGACGAGAAACTGAACGAGGTCGTGATCGATGCCGTGCGCCGAGGCGTACTCATTCACATTGGCGACAGCGGGCATAACACGACGCTCCGCAACAAGAAGGGGCCAGGCGTCAAGTGGGACATCAGTGATATCGGCAAGCGCTGCTGTCTGCGAGCTCGACGCGATGACTCTTGCGAGTTGCTCATCGCTCCACGTGCCGTGCTGTTCCGAGATGACGGCTTGAAGGACAGCCTCGGCAGTCACGGTCTCTGCGTCAGGCTGAGATGCGAAGAGCGTGCCTAGGTATACGTCAATGTTCTCCTTGACGTAATGCCAGACCGCTTCGTGCTTGCGCGCCTCGTCAATTGTGGGGGTGGTCGTGATCTCCAGGGCAAGCTGCAGGTTCGGCGTCGAGATCTGATACATCTCCCCAGCAACGACGCGCGTTCGCAACGGTGCGCCGAGGACACCCAGATCCTCGACGAGGATGTTGGCGGACTGGAGGAATCCGTAGATCGTCGCCGTCCTCTCCGGAGACTGGGGATCACGAACGCCACCAAGATTCGCGTACTCACTGGAGAGTAGTGAGAGAGCTTCACCGTCGACATCATAGGCATCGGCCGTCTTGCTGCTTAGCAGCGCCGCGTCGAGGAGGCGGATCCGGGTGTCTTCGTCGGGCATGCCAGAGTGAGTGGCGATGTACTGAAAGAGGTCTCTCCATGGATGCTCGGCGAGCAGCGCGACAAGCTTCTCGCGTGGCGTCGTCGGCGAATTGATGAACGCGTCGAGGAAGGTCTGAGCGTCCTTGCTGAAATCGGCGACGACAAACTCAACCACTTCTTTGGCCGCCGCCAAGTCGTTGCCCAGGAGGTACGAGACCACTTCCAGGTTGAGCGCACTGGCGGAACTTGTGAAGTCTGCCGGTACTTGTTCGAGCAGGTTCGCCACCGCATTCTCGGTCTTGAATGAGTAGTCGACGTACATCTGGTTCGGCTGGACGCTGTGGTTGTAGAAGAAGGCGACGTCCACGCCGATGAAGCTCCCGTAGAACCGAGCTGAGTACTCCGCGTAATTCCGGGTCAGGAATCCGCGACGCACGAGGTCCCGTGCGAGCTCGGAATCGAGCGTGCTCGTGATCGTGTCCTTGAACGGTGTCTTGCCCGAAGCGATGTTCTCGTAGTGAGCGAGGTCCTTGAAATCCGCACCGCGTAGGGATGCAATGTCCTCGTCGTATCGCCGCACCTGACGGGTGAGTTCTGCGGGACTCGAGTCGCGCCAAACGTCGCTGTCCATGCTGTCGGGGAACAAGGACGTGAGTTGTGCGGCATCGATGATCACGGCATTGTTCTCGTAGTTCGGCCGGGCGGGTGTCAGCGTCAGCGTGCCTGCTTCTGAGACGTGCCGCCAGAACGTCGGGGAAGTCACCTCATCGAACGCGCGGGTTTGCCCTTGGACGTAGATTCCCGCATAGCCGTATGAGGTACGAGCCGACACCAGGTCCTTGACGAGTAACAGGCGTGCTCCGAGAGTCGCCGCCGTTTCGTCTTGGACGCGTCGCTTCTCTTCCGTCCGGATCAGTTCGCGACGCTTCTTCTGTAGCTCCTCGATGGTGGCCCGAACGAGCCCTCGATGGCTGTTCTCAAGCGCGTCAAGAGCACTCGCCCGCTGGGGGATTGCTTCGAAGTCCGCGAGGTGGAAGTTCTTGTAGGCGACCAGTGCGAACAGGTCGTCCGGGGTCATGCCTGGTGCGCGATTCTCAGTCCAGTAGAGCTGCTCGGCGAACACCGCGAACTCGTTGCAGATGTTGATCAGCAACCTCATGTCAGTGGTGTGGCGCGCGACGAGATCCAAGAGCGGCCGGGTCACGAGATCCTTCGGAAGGCCGAGCTTCGTGAGCGCTCCTGCAAGGAGGTCTCGAGCGTTGCGATGGGAGATGAATGGCACGACGGGAACCACCAGTTCAAAGAACTTCGTCCTGTTCGCACGTTCCACGGCCGCGGCGGCCAAATCAATCTTGCGTTCCCGGTCAGTCGTCGGTTTCGACGGTTCGTCGTCCGATCCCGGATCCTTCTCGTCGAGATCCGTGCCGATCTTCTCAAACAAGCTGTCCTTGATCGCGTAGATATACCGAAGCGGATGATCCTTGCCGATCCAGTGAGAAGAGGCGTTGATCAACGTGTTGAGTTCACGGAGAGAGTCGAAGATCTGCGGATCGTCGAAGCGATCGAGGTCTTCAAAGATCACGTACTTCGGTTCAACAGCGTCGAAAAAGGCGACGATCTCGTCGAGATAGCCGTCGAAGTACGTGGTCGGCTTATCGCCGAGGGTGATCGTCGTCCCCGCTGTCGTGACCTGTGAAACGACGCGGTCCCCGATGACCAGCCGCACCACCCACACGACCGCAACGACGAGAGCGACGAATATCCCGCCCAAGAGGAGTGTCAAGAACGGGTTGCTGGTGCCCCCGAACCAACTGTCACCCGGACGGAGACCTATCAGCCAGAGCAGTAGCAGCCCTCCAGCTGTGATCCCGACCGCTTCGAAGAACGCACGCCAGCGGGTGAGCGGTCTGCTTCGCACGAACCGCGAACGGCGGAGCTTCCCCGGCTCGGCACGATAGACGAGCTGTTTGACAAGCTCTTTCTGAATCCGGTTGGTGAGGTCCTCGTCGTCCTCGTCGGGTCCGAGAGTATTGATGCTGATTCGGAGAGTATCGGCCTTGTGTGCGCGTTCGAACTGATCGAGCACGCTGGACTTTCCGGAACCGTATCGACCTGTGAGTGCGATGTTGCGATTCCTGGGGTCCTTCATCGCATCCTCAAGATGCCGCAGATAGCCCGCGTGGTGTGGTTCCTCATACTCGGGAGCAAGAGAGCGGAGGACAACCGTCGGCGCCGGCTGCTCCGACGGCTGAGATTCAACGTCGGTCGCTATCCGATCAGCTTCGTTCTCTGCAGGCACAGTGCCAGTATGGTCGGACCCTCGGACGAAGCCTGTGTTGCCGTGCGCACACGGACCTAGACCGCGCGGGGCACGATGGTGACCCGGATCGGCTCGCCGCTGGTCGGGGAGACCGACTCCACGCTCGCCGCGCGCTCGAGCAGGGTCGGAAAGATCAGGGTGTCCAGGGCGCACCAGGTGTAGAGCTCCTCACCGGCCACGGTGAACCGGTGAGGGGTGGGGCGCAGGGTGAGGCCCTGGCCGATGATGCGGCCCTGGTCGTCGTACTCGGTGTCCGGCACCGCGGCCAGACCCGTGCGTACGTCGTCGACCGGACGGCCGGCGGCCGCGGCGAACTGCTCGACGGTGACCGGGCCGCCCTCGACGATCAGCCGCAGCAGCGGGATCAATAGGACGGCGTCAAGGCCGGTCTCTTCGGTGTTGTTGAGTCGTTCGGGCAGTTGCGTCGTGAGCTCCGACATGGCGGTACCTTCTTCATGAGTCGGGTGGAGGCTGTCGGCTGCGGGTCACGCGCAGCAGGACAGCTTGGAGATGTCGGTGGTGAAGGCCTTGGCGGCGATCCGGATGCCTTCGGTCATGGTCAGGTAGGGCGCCCATGCGTCGGCGACCTCGGTGACGGTCTTGCCGAGAATGTGGACACCGGCGGCGGCGAGCTCGCCGGCGTCTTTGGCGACGGCGGTGAGGCCGAGGATCTCGCCGGTCTCAGCGTTGGCGACGATCTTGATGAAGCCGCGGGTGTCGCGGTTGACCAGCGCCCGGGGCACGTAGTCCAGCGGCAGGACGCGGCAGTCGCAGCGGATCCCGGCAGCGAGCACCTGGGCCTCGGTCATCCCGACCGCGCCGATCGCCGGACTGGTGAAGGTCACCCGCGGCAGCCGGCTGTGGTCCACCGACCGCTCAGCGCCAGCGAACGTGTTCTCAGCGACCATGTTGCCGTGGTGGGCGGCGACGTAGACGAACTCGGGGTGCCCGGTCACGTCGCCGGCTGCCCAGATCCGGGGGTTGGAGGACTGCAGTTGGTCGGTGACCACGATCTCGCCCGTGTCGCCGGTCTTCACCTCCACCGCATCGAGGTTCAGCCCATCGGTGACCGGTCGGCGGCCGAGGGCGACGAGGACCTGTTCGGCGTGGAATTCCTGCTCGCCGCCGGAGATGTCAGCGGTGACAACAACCTGGCCCCTGACGTCGTCACGGGCAACGTGGGTCGGGACCGCACGGCGGACCACGCGGATGCCCTCGTCGGCGAAGACCTCCTGCAGCGCCTTGGATACCTCCGGCTCCTCCTTCGACGCCAGCCGGGAACGAACCAGCAGGGTGACCTTCGACCCGAGCCGGGCGAACAGTTGGGCCTGCTCCAAGGCGACGTAGCCGCCGCCGAGCACCAGCAGCGAGTCGGGAACCTTGGTCAACTCCATCGCCGTGGTCGAGGTCAGGTAGCCGGCCTCCTCAAGACCGTCGATCGGTGGGGCCCATGCGCTGGCGCCGGTGGCGACCAGGTAGTGATCAGCGTCGATCGTCTCGACCGCACCGTCAGTCGCGGTGACCTCAAGAACGGGCGCTTCTGGCGTGCCGGCGAACGCAGCGTCGCCGTGGCGGATCTGCCAGCCGTAGGCGTCGGCGACGTCGACGTACTTCTCACCCCGAAGTTCCTCGACGAGGTCCTGCTTGCTGCTGATCAGCGCGGGCATGTCCACGTCGTCCGCTGTGGTGGCGATCCCCGGGAAACGGTTGCCCGCCTCGGCAGCGGTCTGGCGGGCCTCAGCGGCGGCGATGAGCGCCTTCGACGGCACGCAGCCGGTGTTCACGCACGTGCCGCCGAAAGTGCCGCGCTCGATCATCACCACCGACTTGCCGAGCGTGGTCGCGCGGATGGCGGCGGCGAACGCGGCGCCACCCGATCCGATGATCGCAAGGTCGTACCTGGACTGCATCCCGATTCCTCCCCTGAGTCTTGAGAATTGCTCTTGATGCAGCCACAATGGACCTTCCAGTACGGGGGAAGGTCAAGTGCGACCTGTGACACATCGGAGACCCAGATGAGGATCGGCGAACTCGCCGAGGCGGCCGGCACCACCGCCAAGACCCTGCGGTTCTACGAGGAGCAGGGCCTGCTTCCCGCGGCCGAGCGCACCGCGTCGGGATACCGCGACTACGATCCGGAAGCAGCGACTCGGATCGACTTCATCCACCGCGGCCAGGCTGCCGGACTTACCCTCGCGCAGATCAAACAGATCCTCGACATCCGCGATGGAGGCGAGATTCCCTGCGGCCACGTCCGGGACCTCCTAGACGTTCGTCTGAAGGACATTGAGCGCCAGATCTCGGATCTCGTCTCCCTCCGCGACAACGTTGCCGCCCTCCGCGACGCAGCCGCAGAACCCGAACCCGAGACCTGCAACGCCGACGAGGTCTGCAGGTACCTGTAGCCAATCCGAGATGACGCGCGCAGAGGCGGAGCCTCCTGCCGCGACCTTCCTACGTGACCACAACGTTATGGCCAGCAACAACTAGCCGACATCTCGATCTGGAATCCGACATCTTCACGTGGAACCTACAATACCTACCCGAAGTCCTGCGCCATGTCCGTGAAGCGGGAGAAGTGGCCCTGGAAGGCGACCGTGATCGTGTCGGTGGGGCCGTTTCGGTGCTTGGCGACGATCAGGTCGGCCTCGCCTGCACGGGGGCTTTCCTTGTCGTAGGCGGCTTCGCGGTGCAGCAGGATGACCATGTCGGCGTCCTGCTCGATCGAGCCCGATTCACGCAGGTCGCTGATGGCGGGCTTCTTGTCTTGCCGCTGCTCGGGGCCACGGTTCAGCTGTGACAGCGCGATCACCGGCACCTGCAGTTCTTTCGCGAGCAGCTTGAGGGCACGCGAGAACTCCGAGACTTCTTGCTGGCGCGACTCGACGCGCTTGCCCGAGGTCATCAGCTGCAGATAGTCGATGACGACCATCCGCAACCCCACGCGCTGCTTGAGTTTTCGGCACTTCGCGCGAATCTCGACGAGCGTCATGTTGGGGCTGTCATCGATGTAGAGCGGTGCGTCGTTGATCTTTCCGCGGGTCGCGGCGATCGTCGTCCAGTCGCGCGAGTCGAGCGACCCCTTGCGCATGCTCTGCAGCGGCACGGCACCCTCGGCGCTCATCAGACGCATCGCGATCTCGCTGCGCCCCATCTCGAGCGAGAAGAAAATCGTCGGCTGCTTGTGTTTGATGGCCGCCGCGCGGGCGAAATCCAGAGCCAGCGTTGACTTGCCCATCGCCGGCCGCGCCGCGACGACGATCATCTGACCGCCGTGCAGACCGTTGGTGAGCTGGTCGAGCCCGGCGAAGCCGGTTGGGATGCCGGTCATCTGCCCATCGCGGCCGCGTGCAGCCTCGATCTCTTCGACGGCGGTGTCGACGGCGACCTGCAGCGGGACGTAGTCCTCGGTCTGCTCGGCACCGGTCACGCCGTAGATCTCGGCCTGCGCGTTGTTGACGAGGTCGAGCGCCTCACCCTGTCCGCTGTAGCCCATCTGCACGATGCGGGTGCCGGCCTCGACGAGCCGGCGCAGCAGGGCGCGCTCGTTGACGATCGACGCGTAGTAGCCGGCGTTGGCCGCCGTCGGCACGATCGAGGTGAGCGAGTGCAGGTAGTCGGCACCGCCGGCACGCTGCAGTTCGCCGTTCTTGATGAGTTCGTCGGTGACGGCGACGACGTCGGTGGGCTCGCCGTGCGAGTAGAGGGAGAGGATCGCCTCGAAGATCAGCTCGTGCTTGGGCACGTAGAAGTCGGTGCCGCGCAGCGACTCGATGACATCGGCGACCGCGTCGCCCGACAGCAGCATGCCGCCCAGCGCAGACTGCTCGGCCAGCAGGTCGTGCGGCGGAGTGCGCTCATGCTCGCGGGGTCCCCCGAGCCGGTCTTCTCCGATGTCCGCAATCGACATTGCGCGCCTCACCCCACTCTGACTCGCATCCCGGGTTTTCGAGCCGGAGTACACGGTAAGGAGGGGGTGCGACAGCCGCAAACCACCCTGTGGATAACTGTGTGGAGAATCTGCACGAAACGCCGGAACGCCTGTGTACAACTCCTGTGGAAAACGCCCGAGTCTACAAGGATTGGAGAAATCTATAGTCAGCTTGACCTGGGATTCTTTCGTTCACAGGCTGTGGATGACGAATGTGATTGAAGTGTGTGTTGAAGGTTCGCGGTGTGTGTATCAACTGGGGAGAACTTCGACTTTGTCAAGTCCAGTTCCCTGGGCCTCACGCACCGCGGCGTACAGCGCGGCCCCGAGCACCGAAACGACGAGCCATGCGGTCGTGAAGAGCGTGAACCAGCGGGCGGCAACCCTTCCCTGGCCGCCGGTCGCGTGGTCGACGTGCACGAGCCCGAGGCGCTGCGTGTACCCCTCGGCCCACTCGAAGTTGTCGACCAGCGACCATGCCGTGTATCCGGCAACGTCGACGCCTGCCGCTCGAGCCCGCGCCACCGCTGCTATATGCCCGTGCAGGTATGCGATTCGGTCGGTGTCGTGGAGTGGCCCGTCGACGGTGTCTGGTTCGGGGAACGCCGGGTCGGCGAACATGCGGTTGTGCAGCAGGTCGTACATGCCGGCCGCGATCGTGTCGGGCTCACCGTCTGACGCCGGACGCCACACCGCCAACCGCGGAGCATCCACCCGCCGTCACCGTGAGCGGCGCGCCGGAACGACAGATGCCCCGGACCGTGGAGGTCCGGGGCATCTGATCTCGATACACCGCCTGCGGCGGCACTCGATCATCGGAGTGAGGAGCGCCTGCTCGGCACTCGATCACCGGAGTGAGGAGTGCCTGGGCGGCATCCGATTACTTGGCGGCGACCACCTGGAGGGTGATCACGGCGGTCACGTCGTCGCGCAGGCGGACGACGGCCTCGTGGTCACCGACCGACTTGATGGGCGACGGGAAGGTGATCTTGCGCTTGTCGAGCTCACCGATGCCGGCAGCCTTGACCGCGTCGACGACGTCAGCGGTCTTGACCGAGCCGAACAGGCGGCCTTCCTTGCCCGCGGTCACCTCGAGGCGAACCTTATCGCCCTCGAGCTTGTCCTTGAGCGCCACAGCGTCTTCGTGGTCGTGGATCGCGCGTGCCTCGCGGGCGGCGCGGATCGACGCCACCTGCTTCTCGCCACCGCGGGTCCAGGCCACAGCGAAGCCCTGGGGGATGAGGTAGTTGCGGGCGTACCCGTTCTTGACCTCGATGACGTCACCGGCGCTTCCGAGCCCGGCGACCTCGTTCGTGAGAATCAGCTTTGCCATGTCGGTGCTCCTCAGCGGCCAGCGCCGGCGTAAGGCAGGAGCGCCATTTCGCGGGCGTTCTTGATCGCCTTGGCGATCAGACGCTGCTCCTGCACCGAGACACCGGTGATACGACGGGCACGGATCTTGCCGCGCTCCGAGATGAACTTGCGAAGGGTGGCGACATCCTTGTAGTCGATGACGCCGACGCGGATCGCCTTCGCGGGGGCAGCGTTCTTCGCGCCCTTCCGCGGCTTGCGGCGATCGCCGGTAGCCTTTCCAGCCATTGTTTGTCCTTAGTACGAAGTTGTGGATGCCGGTCGTGCCGGCTTCCTGTGATCTTGGGTTTCGATACGCCGCCTTCGGCGGCTACTCAACCTTGCGTCGCGGTCGCATCAACGCCGCTGCGCGGCATTGACCCGCCCCGACTCAAAAGGGCGTGTCGTCGCCGTAGCTGGCGCCGGGGGCGCTCCACGCGTCGGGTGCTGCCGAACCGGGGGTCGACCACGGCTCGTCCTGCTGACCCTGCTGCGGGCGCGCGGCCTGCTGGCCTCCGCCGAAGTTGCCGCCACCGCCGGAAGCGGCGCGCGTCACCTGGGCGGTGGCGTAGCGCAGCGAAGGACCGATCTCATCGACCTCGAGCTCGATGGCCGTGCGGTTGTTGCCGTCACGGTCCTGGTAGGAGCGCTGCTTCAGGCGGCCGGTCGCGATGACCCGCATGCCCTTCGTCATCGAACCTGCCACGTGCTCTGCGAACTCCCGCCAGACCGACGCGCGGAGGAACAGCGCTTCGCCGTCCTTCCACTCGTTCGCCTGACGGTCGAAATTGCGGGGCGTCGATGCGATCGTGAAGTTCGCGACCGGCAGTCCGTTCTGCGTGTACCGCAGCTCGGGGTCGGCCGTGAGGTTCCCCACGACGGTGATGATCGTCTCGCCGGCCATCGCGATTACGCCTTCGCGGCCTTGCGGGCGGCCTTGGCCTCAGCGCGCTCCTTCTCGGCGGCGACCTGAGCGATCGCCTCCTCGGCACGGAGGACCTTGGTACGCATGATCTGCTCGTTCAGCTTGAGCTGACGGTCGAGCTCGTGCGTGGCCTCGCTCGTGGCGGTGAAATTGACGACGGCGTAGATGCCCTCATTCTTCTTCTGGATCTCGTACGCGAGACGGCGCTTGCCCCACACGTCGACGTTCTCGATCGAGCCACCATCTGCGGTGATGACCTTCAGAAAACCGTCGAGCTTGGGAGCGACCTGGCGCTCGTCGACCTCGGGGTCAAGGATGACCATGAGTTCGTACTGGTGCGTGTGCGTCACTAACCCACCTCCTTCGGACTTGAACGGCTGCCGGGCGTTTCCCGACAGCAGGAGGGTTGATGCACGTGTCGCCGACCGGGCATGCCGGAGGCAGACAACCACAACAGTCTAGCGGATGCCACGGCTCACCGCCGACGCGGCCGAATCGGCGCGCGAACGACGTCGCGCCGCCGGGGTTCGGGTCCCCGGCGGCGCGAAAGCCGACTCGCGCTCGACCACGGACCGGAGCGTCGCAGGGGGTGCAGGGTGCCCCGGGTCACGCGGTCGAGCGCAAGAAGGACGGCGCGAGAGCAGTACGCTCTGCAACGCCGCCGGTGTCGAGTCTACCCCCTTGTCCCCCAAATGGGGGACACAGCGAGGACAAAGGATTTCTCTTCGCGACGCGACGGCCCGGTAGCGTGGCCCGCATGGAATGGGAACCCGACACGAGCGTCGGGGAGTGGCTGCGCGAACGCCTCGACGACCCCTGGCTCGGCACGATGCACGACGTCGTCCCGCGCGGCTTCGAGGCCTACGCGCGCGTGTTCCATCCGGCATCCGTCACCGAACTTCCCGGCGAGCGGATGCCGGCGCCCGACGAGGTGCGCGAGATGCCGTGGCACCAGCATGAAGCCCTCTTCGACCGCATGGTGACCAGTGCGGTCACGTGGGCGCAGACCGCTGCGGCCTTCGGCACGACGTTCCACGCCGGTGCGCAATGGAACCGTCTCGTCCGCAGCCCGGGTGACCCGCTGGGCGACGCGAACGGCTGGCAGCAGGTCATCGGGCCGGATGGCCGCGAATACAACGCGCCACCCGAAGGCGACATGGACCCCGGCCTCGTCGCCCGCCTCGCCGGCATCCTGCGTGAGCACACGACGGCACCGACCGAGGGTCACATCGCGCAATGGGAGGGCATCGGCGGGCTCGTCGGGCACCTGGGGCACAGCCCGTCGCGCGCGTTCCTGCAGATCGGCGACCGCTACGACGACGACCTCGCGAAGCACAACCGCATGCTCGGCGCTGCCACGCGCGACGTCTTCAACGACGTGTTCCGTCGCAAGACGTGGCAGGACGGCATCCTCTCCCGTGAGGTCTCGGAAGGACCGCGTTTCGATCTGCCCGGACGTCCTCACGTCCTCTTCCGCGGCGGCATCGACGAGCTCGCCGCCCCAGACTGGGTGCTCGACGCGCCATGGCGAGACCGGCCCGCCGAAGAACACGGCTTCGATCCGTCGGCGCACGCACCGAGCATCGTGTGGCCCGCCGACCGCGCCTGGGTCTGGGTCACCGAAGTCGATTACGACTCCACGATCGTCGGCGGCAGCACCGCCCTCGTGCAGTCGCTGTGCGCCGCCGACGGCATCGAAGCGTTGCCTATCGGCGAGGGCACGACCCTGACGTATTTCTCCGACGAGGTGAACGCATGACGAACCCGACCGCACCGCGCACGTACCCGTTCGACGCGCGACCGCTGACCGAACCCGTCGACCGGGCCACCGTCAAGGCCTACAAGAAGCAGCTCATCGCAGAAGGCCGCGCGCCCGGCGGCTCGCTCACGGGTGGCATCGTCGTGTTCATCGTGATCGGGATCGTCTTCCTGTTCATGTTCAGCAGCGTGCTGTTCGGCATCTTCGGTGCCCTCGCCACCTCGTTCAGCGAACCCGGCCTCGGCGCCACCGCAGTGATCGGATCGATCGTGCCCGTCGTCGTGATGCTGACGATCGTCGGCGGCATCACCGCCCTCGTCATCACCGCGATGCGCCGCTCGGGCGAGAACTGGTACCGCTTCGACCGCTTCGCCAAGGCCAATGGCATGACCTGGTACCCGACCGCCTCGAACCCGCCGCTGCCCGGCATGATCTTCAGCCTCGGCAGTTCGCGCCAGGCCACCGACATCCTCCGCGGATCCGAACCCCGCCTCGTCGAGTTCGGCAACTACCGGTACACGACCGGCTCAGGCAAGAACAAGACCACCCACAAGTGGGGCTACGTCGGCGTGCACCTGTCGTCACCGCTGCCGCACATCGTGCTCGACGCCGTCGGCAACAACGGCCTGTTCGGCAGCTCGAACCTGCCCGCCGCATTCGACAAAGACCAGCGCCTCAGCCTCGAAGGCGACTTCGACAAGTACTTCCACCTGTACTGCCCTCAGGGGTACGAACGCGACGCGCTCTACTTGTTCACGCCCGACATCATGGCCCGGTTCATCGACAACGCAGCCGCCCTCGACATCGAAATCGTCGACGACTGGCTGTTCCTCTACGCCAAGCGCGACTTCTCGACGCTCGACCCCAACATGTGGAACTGGCTGTTCTCCGTCGTCGGCGCCCTGCTCGACAAACTCGCACAGTGGGAACGCTGGCGCGACGAACGCCTCGCCGCGCAGGCCGCCGCGCAGGCGTTCCCGCAGCCGCAGCCCGTCCACGCCGCCGACGGCGGCGCACAGGCGCTGCCCTTCGCAGCACCCGTCGAATCCTTCACACCACCTCGAGGCGTGGCCAAGCAGGGCCAGCGCCTGCAACGGCGCGTCCGTTGGGTGCCGATCATCGCCGTCGTCGGGTTCGGCCTGTTCTGGATACTCACCCAGAGCGGCATCCTCACCCGGTTCTTGTTCAACTGAGTCGGGTGCTCTCGCGCCCGGCGCCGCCGTCGAAGTCAGCGCACGCGGGTCGCCCGCCGTTGAGAGTCCCTGCGCCACAGCATTCCAGGCCTGGGCGTTGCCGAATGTGACCGCTTCGACCATGCCCCGCATTGTTCCGGCAGCCGTCTCGTACTGGAACGTGGCGGTGGCCGCGGTCACCGAGAAGCCGCCGTCGCCGAGGCTCGCCGTGAGCAGATCGAGCACCTCCTGCGCGCGCACCGGGTCATCCATCGGGCCCTCCAGCACGAACTCGTCGAGCCCGCCGAATCGCGTCGCCGTCCACTCCTGCACCCACTGCGTGGCCGGGGTGTACTCCACCCACTCCGAGGTGACGGTTCGCCGCTGAGCGGCATCCGCCCCGACGGCCGGTCCCGCACCTGCGGGGCCGGCCGTTTCACGTGAAGCAATCGGGCGGGTTGCCTCGGTCGCCCGTGCGGAACTCCTGAGTTTTCGCGCGGCCGAGGCGAAAACGGCCCGGATCCGGGGGTGCAGGCCGCGAAAGTGAGGAGTTACGCGCGCAACAGGGCGCTCACTCCTCGGTCGAGCCGGGAGCCGGCACCGGAGACGGCACCGGGGATGGCACGGCGGTCGGGGCGTCGAAGGCGACTCGCTGCAGCGGCAGCCCCTCGGGGGCCTCACGGCGCACCCAGTCGGCGAGCTGCTCGCGCACCAGGCAGCGCAGGTCCCACAGGGCGCTCGAGTCGCTCGCCGAGACGACGACGCGCACCTGCAGCTGACCGCCCACGGCATCCGTCACCGAAATGCTCGCCGACTGACCGTCCCACAGCGGGGTGCCTTCGAGGATGCGGTCGAGCTGCTCGCGCATGCGATCGACCGGCACCCGCCAGTCCAGGTCGAAGTAGACCGTGCCGAGCAGGGCGCGGCCGAGTTTCGTCCAGTTCTCGAACGGCGTCGTCGTGAAGTACGTGCACGGCAACACGAGGGTGCGCTGATCCCACAGCTGCAGTACGACGTAGCTGAGGGTGATCTCGTTGATCGTGCCGAACTCGCCCTGCACGACGACGACGTCACCGACACGGATCGCCTCGCTGAAGGCCAACTGCACCCCGGCGAAGAGGTTGCCGAGCAGCGACTGGGCAGCAAGACCGGCGACGATCGACGCGATGCCGGCGGATGCCAGCACGCTCGCCCCGACGGCACGCACCGCGTCGAAGGTCATGAGGATCGCGCCGGCGGCGAGCACCACGATCACGACGATCACGAGTCGCCGAACGATCTGCAGTTGGGTGCGGATCTTGCGGGCCGAGAACGTGTCGGTCTCGGCGAGGCGGTAGCGCTGCGTGCCGCTGTCGACGAAGAAGAGGAACAGGTTCGCGAGCAGCCACGCCCCGGCGACGATGATCGCGATCGCGAGGCCGTGCTGGATGCCGCCGCGGATGTCGGTCTCCACCGGCAGCGCTGCGGTCGAGCCGAGCAGCGCGATCAGCAGCAGGGTGGTGCGGAAGGGCCAGCGCGTGCGCGTCGACAGTGCGTGCGGCCAGGTCTTGCGGCGCCCGATGAGGACGAGCACGAAGGTTGTGACGAACGCGATGACGATTGCGATGCCGATGAGGATCGCGAGGACGACGCCCCACGCGAGCCACTGCTCCCAGAGGTCCTGATCCACGGTGCTCCTTTCGTTTGCGGTCCTTCCACGCTAGAAGCCCGACCCCCTTCAACGCGAAACAGCATCCGTACCGTCGAGACCGCGCGGAAGACGCACAGTCTCGACAGCGCAGATGCTGTCTCGCGGATCAGCCGGGTCGGATCAGGATGCCGGCGTCAGCCGTCAGCTCGGCGCGAGCCCGAAGGCCTCCAGCTCCGCGTCGTTCAGCATGCGTGAGCGGATGATGAAACGGTTGCCCGTCGGGCCCTCGACACTGAACCCGGCGCCACGGCCCGGCACGACGTCGATGGTGATGTGCGTGTACTTCCAGTACTCGAACTGGGCCTCCGAGATGAACACCTCGATCGGGTCGTCAAGGCCCACCTCGAGGTCGCCGAGCTTCACGTCGCTCGGCCCGGTGATGAACATGCCGACGGGGTAGCACATGGGGGCGCTGCCGTCGCAGCATCCGCCCGACTGGTGGAACATCAGCTTGCCGTGCTGCATCGTCAGCTCGCGCAACAGGCCGGCCGCGGCATCCGTCACCGCAACCCGCTGGTACTGCTCGGTCGTGGTCATCATGACCTCCTTCGCCGACCGTGCGTTTCGTCTCGCTCCGCTCGCTCAACGACCGGCTGGGGGCCACCGGTCGTTGAGCGAGGAGCGGAGCGTCGAAACGCGGATGCCGATCAGAAGAAGCCCATCGCGCCTTCGGCGTACGAGACGAGCAGGTTCTTCGTCTGCTGGTAGTGGTCGAGCATCTTCAGGTGGTTCTCGCGACCGATGCCGGACTGCTTGTAGCCGCCGAACGCGGAGTGGGCGGGGTACTGGTGGTACGTGTTCGTCCAGACACGACCGGCCTCGATGGCGCGGCCGGCGCGGTAGGCGGTGTCGCCGGAGCGGCTCCACACGCCGGCGCCGAGGCCGTAGAGGGTGTCGTTGGCGATCGACATCGCGTCGGCGAAGTCGGTGAACGAGGTCACCGAGACCACCGGTCCGAAGATCTCCTCCTGGAAGATGCGCATGTCGTTCGTTCCCTCGAACACGGTCGGGGCGACGTAGTAGCCGCCGCTCAGCTCGCCGCCGAGGTCGACCCGCTCACCGCCGGCGAGCAGCTTCGCGCCGCCCTCCTTGCCGATCTCGATATAGCTGAGGATCTTCTCGAGTTGGTCGTTCGAGGCCTGCGCGCCGATCATCGTCTCGGGGTCGAGCGGGTTGCCCTGCACGATCTTGCCGACACGGTCGAGGCCGTCGGCGAGGAACCCGTCGTACATCGACTTCTGGATGAGCGCACGCGACGGGCAGGTGCACACTTCGCCCTGGTTGAGGGCGAAGAACGTGAAGCCTTCGAGCGCCTTGTCGTAGTAGGCATCCTTCTCGCGCGCGACGTCGTCGAAGAACACGTTCGCCGACTTGCCACCGAGTTCGAGGGTCACCGGGATGAGGTTCTGCGACGCGTACTGCATGATGAGCCGACCGGTCGTGGTCTCACCCGTGAACGCGACCTTGCGAATGCGCTTGTGCTGCGCGAGCGGGGCGCCGGCTTCGATGCCGAACCCGTTCACGATGTTCACGACGCCCTCCGGCAACAGGTCGCCGATGATGTCGAACAGGAACAGGATGGATGCCGGGGTCTGCTCTGCCGGCTTCAGCACGACGCAGTTGCCGGCGGCGAGCGCGGGGGCGAGCTTCCACGTCGCCATCAGCAGCGGGAAGTTCCACGGGATGATCTGCCCGACCACGCCGAGCGGCTCGTGGAAGTGGTACGCGACGGTGTCTTCATCGAGCTGGCTGAGCGAACCCTCCTGGGCCCGCAGCACGCCCGCGAAGTAGCGGAAGTGGTCGACCATCAGCGGGATGTCGGCGTTGAGGGTCTCGCGGACCGGCTTGCCGTTCTCCCACGTCTCGGCGACGGCGATCGCTTCGAGGTTCTGCTCGATGCGGTCGGCGATCTTGTTGAGGATGACGGCGCGCTCGGCGGGCGTCGTCTTCTTCCACGACTCGAACGCCTTCCAGGCGACGTCGACGGCGCGGTCGATGTCTTCGACTGTGCCGCGCCCGACCTCGCAGAACGGCTTCCCGGTCACGGGCGTGATGTTCTCGAAGTACTGGCCCTTGACGGGCTCGACGAACTCGCCGCCGATGTAGTGGCCGTAGCGGGAGCGGTAGTCGGCGACGGCACCCCGCTGGCCGGGTGCGGCGTAGACGCTCGAGACGCCCTCTTCGACGATGGTCATGATGGTCTCCTTCGACAGTCCATGAGCGTCGCGCTTCGGTGCTGCGACGTGTCGGGCACGCTACGCCGTGCAACGTTGCATCCCGTTGCGAGGGGTGCGGGCCGCCCGGCATCCGGTTCACGCGTCTGCGCCAGTTCGCGGCGACTGCGGCATCGATCGATGGCGCGGATGCCGGAATGTGGCCCAGTCGTGGTGACTGAACGCGACGCGCGGTCAGCGAAGGGCGCGGTCGACCGCCGCGAGCAGTGACGTGAAGCGTTCGTCGGCGGGCAGGTCTTCGAGCAGCACCGCGGCGCCGTCGGGGCCGGCGAGCGGCACCTGCCAGTTCGGGTACTCCTTGTCGGTGCCGGGCTGGTTCTGCACGCGACGTTCGCCCACGGCATCCACGAGGGCGACGCCGAGCAGGCGCGACGGGGATGCCGCGAGGAACACGTGCAGCGCCTCGATGATCTGCTGTTCGTCGGCATCGTCGTCGATGAGTCCGCGGCGGCGCAGCTCGTCGAGCATGCGCCGCCGCTCCTCGTCGGCCTCGGCGAGCGCCTCATCGACCGGCTGCGTGAGCAACCCCAAGCGGGCGCGCAGGGCGACGTGCTCGTCGGCGAGGTAGCCGGCGGTCGGCGGCAGGTCGTGCGTGTTGACGGTCGCGAGCAGGTCCCGCCGGTAGCGCTCGGGCGGCAGCGGACGGTCGCCCTCCTGCTCGAACCACAGCACGCTCGTACCGAGGATGCCGCGGGCCGACAGGTAGTCGCGCACCCACGGCTCGACGTTGCCGAGGTCTTCGCCGATGAGCACCGCGCCGGCGCGCTGCGCCTCCAACGCCAGCACGCCGATCATCGCCTCGTGGTCGTAACGCACGTAAGTGCCGGCGGCGGGGCCCAGGCCCGCCGGAATCCACCACAGCCGGAACAGCCCGATGATGTGGTCGATGCGCAACGCGCCCGCGTGTCGCAGGAGGGTGCGGATCATGTCGCGCAGCGGCGCATACGCGGCCTCGGCCAGCGCTGCGGGCAGCCACGGCGGCTGGTTCCAGTTCTGCCCCTGCTGGTTGTACATGTCAGGCGGGGCGCCGACCGTGATGCCGCCGGCGTACATGTCACGCAACGACCACGCATCCGACCCGCGCGTGTGCACGCCGACGGCGAGGTCGTGCATGATGCCGATGCCCATGCCGGATGCCACGGCTCCCGCCTGCGCGGCCTCGACCTGTTCGTCGGCGACCCACTGCAGCCAGGCATGGAACGCAACCCGGTCGGCAAGGCGGCCGCGCAGCTGCGCGACGAGTTCGGAGCCGATGTCCCACGCGTCGGCGGGGCGCTCATCGGCGGGCACGTCGGCGTAATGCTCTTCGAGCGCACACCACAGCGCGAAGTCCTGCAGCGCCTGCCCCTCACGGGCGAGGAACGCGTCGAGTTCGATCTGGCGCGCCGCCGAGCGCGGTGCGGCGAAGACGAGTTCGAGGGCGGCACGCTTGGCTGTCCAGACAGCATCGCGGTCGATGCGCTCGGCATCCGTGTTCATCGCGCCGACCGCTGCCTGCGCCTCGGTCACGACGGCGCGGTCGCCCTCGTCGAGGTACGCGACCTCACGGATGTCTTCGGGGCGCACGTACAGCGGGGCGAGGAAGCGCCTGGTGGCGGGGAGGTACGGCGACGGTTCGATCGGCACGGTCACTTCGGCTGCGTGGATCGGGTTCACGAGCAGGAAGTCGGCCCCGCGCTGCCCGGCGATCGCGGCGAGGTCACCGAGGTCGGCGAAATCGCCCATGCCCCACGACCGCTCCGACCGCACCGAGTACATCTGCGCCATCAGGCCCCAGCCGCGCTCGCCCGAGCGCACAGGTGGGTCGGGCAGTCGCGCCGGCGTGACCGCGAGCACACCTTCGGCCACGCGGGTGTCGGCGCCGCCGTGGACCCATTGCGACACCTGCACAGTGTGCCAGCCGAGCGGCACATCTGCGGGCACCGGCACACGCACGCGCCACAGCCGGATGCCATCAACCTCGCGAGCTTCCGGACTCTGCACCGGAATCTCGAGCACGCGGCTGCCGCCCGTCTCGAACCGAATGGTGACGGTGACGTCGTGGCCGTCGGCCACGTGCAGCACGAGGTCACCGGCGCCGGGCCGGACGACGGTCGATGCGGGCACGAGCGCCCGCCACGGCTGGTCCTGCACGTCGGCGAGTGCCCGCGCCACGGCATCCGCATCGTGTGCGGCGACCTCCATGGCGGTCAGGACGGCCACGAGGGTCGAGGCGGGCACGACGACCTCGTCGCCGAAGAACGACCAATAGCGCGTTGCGATGCCGTGGGCCTCGGCGAGCGCCGTCAGTTGCTCGCTTGGCAGGTCGGATGCCGTGTCATCGCTCATCGCCGATCCTTTCGTCGCACCCATCCTCCCACCGCGACGCCACCGGACGCACTATCCGAACACACGGTCTCCGGGTCATCCGGTCACCCGCAGCGCGTGCGCGCTCGCGACCGAGGCCTGAGCCGTCAGGCCTCGAGCCGTTCCAGGCGTGCAACGAGTCCCGCGCGCTTGGGTGAACGGGCGGGCAGCATGCTCAGCGCGAGCGTGAGCACCTCGGCGTCCGAGGCACCCTCATCGATGTCGGCGTAGGCCAGCAGCACGTCGACGGACGCCTCCGACAACAGCGCCTCACGCAGCGCGACGCGCACCTGCTCGCGGAACTCCTCGACACCTGGGGCGACCGAGTCGGGCAGCACCGCGCCGCGGTACGCCGACAGGGCGACCCGGTGCGCACCACGGTCGAGCAGCGAGATGAGGTGGTGTGCGTCGGTCTCGAGCGGCACCGGCAGCCGGTACGGACGCGACGCCGGCACGAGGTGCGGAGCGGTGCGTTCGAGCACCTTGCGCAGCCGGACCAGCTCGGGTCGGATGCTGTCGCCGCCGCCCTCGCCGTAGATCATCTCGCCGAGGGCCTCGGCCGACACGCCCTGCCGGTGCACGGCCAGCATGAGCAGGATCTCGGCGTGCCGGGCCGACAGCTCGGTCACGGTTTCGTGGCCTTCACCCGCGACCTCGAGCAGCGCCTTGTCACGCCCGAGCACCCGCAACGTCGTCGTCTCGGGCGTGCGCACGGTCCGTGTTCGCCGCGGCGGCGGTTGCGTGGCGCGGCTGCGCAGCCGGGCCACGAGCAGTTCGCCCTCGACGGCGCGCGCGGTCGCGTCGACGAGCAACTGGGCCTGTGGCGTCGCGGCATCCGCCCCGCCCGTCACGTCGATGACGCCCAGCAGGCGCCGCGTCTCGGGGTCGTGCACCGGGGCCGCCGTGCACGACCACGGCTGCACGAGCCGATTGAAATGCTCCGCACCGTGGATCTGCACCGACCGGTCGAGCGCGAGCGCCGTCCCGGGAGCCGACGTGCCGACGGCCGCCTCCGACCAGTTCGCGCCCGCGACGAAGCCCATGTCACCGGTGAGGGCGCGCACCTGCGAATCGCCCTCGACCCACAGCAACCGGCCCGCGGCATCGCCCACCGCGACGATGACCCCCGAATCCGGGTCGGGCAGCAGCAGGCCGCGCACCATGTCCATGACGCCCGACAGCGGGTGGGCCCGGCGGTATGCCTCGAGCTCGTCGTCGTCAAGATCGAGCGGCGGCAGGGCCTCTGCGCCCACGAGCCCCTCGAGCGAGCGGCGCCACGAATCGGCGACCAGCGGACGGATCTGCGCGATGCGAGGATCAGCCGCGTTGCCGCCGATCAGCTCTTCGTGGGCGCGCTCGATCAGCAGGCGCGAGTTCTCGGGTGAGACCTCACGCCGCGATGACCAGCGCCCCGCCATGCGACTCCGTTCAGCAGTGAGGAGTGCCGCCAGTCTAGGCGGCGGCATGCCGTCCCGCGAGGGCCGATCAGGCGCGGGCGGCCCACCACTCGCGCAGGCGAGCCTCCGCGGCCTCGGGACCGATGAGGCCCTCGTCGAGGCGGATGTCGAGCAGGTACCGGTATGCCTCGCCGACCTCGCGGCCGGGGCGGATGCCGAGGATCCGCTGAATCTGGTTGCCGTCGAGCTCGGGGCGCATCGCGTCGAGCTCTTCTTGTTCGGCGAGTTCGGCGATGCGCCGCTCGATGTCGTCGTAGGCACCGGCGAGCCGGTTCGCCTTGCGCTTGTTGCGCGTGGTCACATCGGCACGTGTGAGGATGTGCAGCCGCTCCAGTTCGGCGCCGGCGTCGCGCACGTACCGGCGGACCGCGGCATCCGTCCAGGCGCCCTCGGCGTACCCGAAGAAGCGCAGGTGCTGCTCGATGAGCTGCGTCACCGACGAGATCGTGTCGGAGTCGAACCGCAGCGCCTGCAGGCGCTTGCGCGCCAGACGCGCACCCTTCATGTCGTGGTGGTGAAAGCTGACCCCACCGCCCGGTTCGAGCTTTCGGGTCGCGGGCTTGCCGATGTCGTGCAGCAGGGCAGCCAGGCGCAGGGTCACGTCGGGCGCCGCACCGGGATGCCGGGAGTGCTCCAGGTCGATGGCTTGCCGCAACACGGTGAGGGAGTGCTCGTAGACGTCTTTGTGGTGGTGGTGCTCGTCGACTTCGAGGCGCAGCGCCGGCACTTCGGGCAGGAACTGCTCCATGAGCCCGGTGTCGACGAGGATGCGGATCCCGCGGGTCGGATCGTCGGTCTGCAGCAGTTTCACCAGCTCGCCCTGCACACGTTCGGGGCTGACGATCCGCAGGGTCTCACCAAGCCGTTCGATTGCCGCCACCGTCGCGGGCGCCGGGTCGAACCCGAGCTGCGAGGCGAAGCGGGCGGCGCGCAGCATGCGCAGCGGGTCGTCGCCGAAGCTCACCGCCGGGTCGCTCGGGGTGCGCAGCACGCCCGCGACGAGATCCTCGACACCGCCGGTCGGGTCGACGAGCGCGGGACCGGGAACCCGCAGCGCCATCGCGTTCACCGTGAAGTCGCGACGCGCCAGATCGCCCTCGAGCGTGTCACCGAACTCGACCGTGGGCTTGCGGGTGACCCCGTCATAGCTGTCTGCACGGTAGGTGGTGATCTCGACCTGTTCGCCGCGGATCTTCGCGCCGATCGTGCCGAACGCGCGACCGATGTCCCACGTGGCGGTCGCGATCGGCTCGACGATCCGCAGGATCTCGTCGGGGCGGGCGTCGGTCGTGAAGTCGAGGTCGTTCGTGCGGCGGCCGAGCAGCGCGTCACGCACGGGCCCGCCGACGATCGCCAGTTCGTGACCGGCCGCGGCGAACGCGTCGGCGAGGGTCGCGACCACAGGAGATGCGGCGAGCGCGCCGATCCGGGCCAGGCCCTCGGCCATATTGAGCATGGATTTCAGCCTACCGGCGGTGCGTCACCCTCCTTCGCGAGCTTGCCGGTCCGCTCGCGAGCTTGCCGGTCCGCTCGCGAGCTTGCCGGTTCGTTCGCGAACTCGCCGGCAAGCTCGGCAAGGAAGCGGCAAGCTCGCGGCGGAACTGGCAAGCTCGGCGCAAGTCGCGATGGGTCAGGGCAGTGCGAGGAACCCGGTGAAGATGAGTTCGCGCACGCGCGGCAGCAGATCGGCGCGCAGGGCCGCGGCATCCACGTCGAGCAGGTCGGCGATCGCATCGATGAGCACACCGACCGGCAGGTCGCCGTCGCACGCCCCGACGAGCGCCGCGAGCCCGGGGTCGACCTCGAGCGACCGCGCGAACCCGCCACCCTGCCGCAGCTCGATGACCCGGGGGTCCTCCTCGCCCGGTGCGTGGTGGCGCGCCTCGGTGACGTCGGGGGCGACCATCAGGGTCGATGCCGCCAGGGCCACGTCATCCATCGCGGTGAGCCGGTCCCACGCGGCGAGCGCTTCGGTCAGGTGCGGGCCGAGCGCGCCGGGCACGGGCTGCGCGATCCGCTCGTAGCGCGCGAGGGTGGGTGTGCCCGATGCCGGGCGGCGCAGCAGCAGGTACCCGAAGCCGATGCCGGTGACACCGCGGGCTGCGAAATCGTCGAGCCAGGCGTCGATGAGCCGGGCGTACTCGCCCGATCCGGGTGTGGTGCCGCCGTCGCGCACCCACAGTTCCGCGTAACTGAGCGGGTCGAGCAACTCGCGCTCGACGATCCAGGCTTCCAGCGGCACCGGTGCCCGCCCGACCCACTCGCGCACCCGTTCGAGGCCGTCGGCGTCGGCCCGGTACTCCCAGTTGCCGAGCAGTTGTGCGACCCCGCCGGGCGCGAGCACCGCTGCGACCCCGGTGACGAACGATTCGACGAGCGCGTCGCCCGCCATGCCGCCGTCACGGTACTCGTAGGCGGGCACGCCCGCGACACGCGGGGTGATGACGAACGGCGGGTTCGAGACGACGCGGTCGAACGTCTCGCCGACAACCGGTTCGAACAGGCTGCCGAATCGCGTCTGCACGCCGCCCTGCCCGTTCAGCAGCACGTTGAGTTCGGTGAACGCCAGCGCACGGCGCGAGATGTCGGTCGCCGTCACGTGCTCGGCGACACGGCGCGCGCGAAGGGCTTGGATGCCGCAGCCGCAGCCCACGTCGAGCACCCGATCGGCCGGAGCCGTCAGCTGCAATCCGGCGAGGGTCAGCGACGCCCCGCCGACACCCAGCACGTGGTCGACCGGCAGCGCACCGCCGCGGGCGGCTTCGTCGAGGTCGGACGCGATCCACCAGTGCCCGCTGCCTTGCTCGTCGTCGACGTCCTGCGGGCGCACGAGCGCCGTCGGCACGAGGTCGTCGCCGTCGATGCGCGCAAGCCCCAGATCGACCAGGCCGCGGGAGGTCAGCGTCGGCAAGGCGCGATCCGCGACCGTCACGGGCGTCGGCTGCCCGAGGAACAGCAGCCGCGCGAGCACGGCGAGCGCGTCGTCGCGCGCCGCCAGCGCCGTCAACGCCGGACCGATCAGCCCGCGCCCGATCGCGTCGTCGGGCACCGCACCCCACGCCGCCCGCACCGCCGCAGCCGTGTAGCCGGCCGCCGTGAGGTCGGCGCGCAACGCGGCGCACAGGGGCTCGGTGGGCGTCGGGTCGGCGTGCATGGTTCCATTCAACCCGCTCACCCCACGCGCGCGCGCAATCCGGCGTCGTGCGGCCGGTCACTCAGGTTCCGCAGTGCCCGTCGCCCTAGAATCGCGTTGTCGTGCGGTCCGGGATCGCACAGAAACCGCATCCCTATGACCTTGACTTCGCCGGTGACAGGCCCGCGCCCCGCGCCCCGCATGCGCAGACGCGTGTGGTCGGGTGTGCTTGCCGCGCTCCTCGTACTCGGCGCCGCCCCGGTCACCGCCGCCGCTGTGACCGGTCCGCCCGAAGCGCCGCCGATGACCTTCACGGCCGCGCCCGAAAGCGACGCGCTCTGGAACCCGGACGAGCCGCTGCAGGTCGCGGTGCAGGCGGCGAATCCGACCGATTCGACCGTCGCCGCCGGACAGGTGTCGGTGTCACTCGGCGACAGCGAGCTCAACGACGCGGATGCGGTTGCAGCGTGGATCGCCGAAGGCTCGGATGTCGGCGAGCTCTCCGAGGCGGCCCAGACGCTGCTGCCGTCGATCGCCGCGCACGGCGAACTCGATGTGACGGTCGACGTCGACGCCTCGACCACCGAGGACCGCGCACCCGGGGTATACCCGCTGCTGGTCACCTACGCATCGGCGCAGGGTGAACTCACCGCGCGCAGCGTCGTCGTCGTGCCCGATGCCGACGCGTCACCGCAGGTCGCGATCGTCGTGCCGATCACGGCCGGACCCCTCACGACCGGTCTCGCCACGGCCGAGGAGCTCGAAGCCCTCACGGCAGACGACGGGGCGCTGCGCGCGCGGCTCGACGCCGTCACCGGCACCGACGCGATCCTCGCCGTCGACCCCGCCGTCCCCGCCGCGATCCGCGCACTCGGTACCGCCGCGCCCGTATCGGTGACCGACTGGCTCGACGACCTGCTCGCCCTGCCGAACACGCGCTTCGCGCTGCAGTTCGGCGACGCCGACATCGCCACCCAGCTCTCGGCGAGCGCCGGAAGCCTGCTCACGGCGACGACCCTCAGCCCGTACCTCGACGCCGAGAACTTCACGGCGGCTGACGAAGAGACCCCGGCGACCGACGCGGCCGACGTCGACGACACCGAGACGGGCGCCCTCCCCGACGACGAAGCGCTGCTCGAGATCGGCCCGACCCGCGACGGTGTGTACTGGCCTGCAAGCGGCAGCGCCGGCAGCGAGACGATCACCGGCATCCGACGCGCCGACGACACCGCCGTGACGCTCGTGCCGTCCTCCGTCACAGGTGCCACGGGTGCGGTCTCGGGCCGCGGCGAAACCGACGACGGAGCCGCGCTCCTCGTGGCCGACAGTCGCACATCGACCGCGCTGTCGAACGCCGTCACGATCGCCGACAGCGTCGACCGCGCCGCCGCACTCGCCCAGGTCACCGCGTACACAACGCTCGCGACCGCGCAGCTCGACGACGCGCCACTGCTCGTCGTCGTCGACCGGGTGGCATCGGTTGACCGCAGTGCCCTGCAATCCGCGCTCTCGGCCGTCACCGGCGTGCCGGGCACCAGCACCGTCGATCTGAACGAGCTGCTGGCATCCACCCCCACCCGGGTGCAGCTCGACGAGATCGAACCCGACACCGGTCGAGCCGACGTGCTCAACCAGTTCCGCACCGACGAAAGCGAACTGACGAGCTTCGCGACCATCCTCGAAGACCCGCAGCTGATCACCGCCACCGAGCGCGCAGAGATCCTCCAGCTCATCGGCAACGGCTGGCGCGAGACCCCGGTGGCGTGGCGCGATGCCGTCACGGCCCACCGCACGCAGACGCGCACGACCCTCGACGCTGTCAGCATCGTGCCACCGGCCGGCATCACCCTGCTCGGATCCAGCGCGCCCCTGCAGTTCAGCATCCGCAACGACCTGGCGTGGCCGGTGTCGCTCATCCTCATCGCCTCGCCGAACGACCCGCGCCTGCGGGTGCAGAACATCACGACCGTCGAGGCGGGCCCGCTGCAGAACACCCGAGCCGACGTGCCCGTCGAAGCCCGCGTCGGCAGCGGTGAAGCCACGATCGACCTGCAGCTGCGCAGCCCCAGCATGGTCGCGATCGGCGACACCCTCACCGCCGACGTCTCGGTGCGCGCCGAATGGGAGACCGTCGGCATCGTCCTCATGGGCATCGTCGTAGGCGGCCTCATCGTGCTCGGCGCCGTACGCACCTGGCTGCGGCTGCGCGCCCGTGGCCGCCCCCGCGACGAAGACGTCGTCGCGCACGAGAAGGATGCCGACAATGGCTAGCATCGGCCGCGCCAGCGCAATCGTCGGAGCGGGCACGCTCGTCTCACGCGTCACCGGACTCATCCGCAACATCGTGCTCGCCGCGGCACTGCCGGTCATCGGCGGTGGGGCCGCCGATGCGTTCGCGATCGCCAATCAGTTGCCGAACAACATCTACGCGATCATCTCGTCGGGACTGCTGGCCGGCGTCATCGTTCCGCAGATCATCAAGGCGGCATCCCACCGGGACGGCGGCAGCGCGTTCGTCTCGAAGCTGCTCACCCTCGGGGTCACGGCGCTCACCGCCGTCACCCTCGTCGCCGTCGTCGCTGCGCCGGTACTCGTCTTGCTCTACGGCTCCCGGCTGTCGCCCGCCGCGATCCCCCTCACCATCGCCTTCGCGTACTGGTGTCTGCCGCAGCTGCTGTTCTACGGGCTCTACGCGCTCGTGGGTGAAGTGCTCAACGCGCGTCGCGTCTTCGGCCCGTTCGCGTGGTCGCCGATCGTCAACAACCTCGTCTCGATCGTCGGGTTCGCGGCCTTCATCTGGATCTTCGGTGTGCAACGGTCGGCGGTCGGCTGGACGCCGGAGATGATCGCCGTCCTCGCGGGCACCGCGACGGGCGGCATCGTCGCGCAAGCACTCGTGCTGCTGCTGTTCTGGCGCAAAGCCGGCCTGCACGTGCGACCCGACTTCCAGTGGCGCGGCATCGGCCTGCGTCACATCGCACGCTTGGCCGGCTGGACCTTCCTCATGGTCGTCGTCGGACAGCTCGCCGGCCTCGTGCAGACGAATCTTGTGGGCGCGGCATCCGAACAGGGCGCCTCCGTCGCCGCGCTGCAATACGCCTGGCTCGTGTTCATGCTGCCGTTCTCGGTCATCGTCCTCTCGATCGGCACCCCCTACTTCACCCAGCTCAGCGAACACGCGGCAGCAGGACGGACGGATGCCGTCCGCACCGACCTCGACACCTCCACCCGCACGATCGGTGTGCTCATGGTCGGCGCCCTCGCCGCCATCGTCGCCGCCATCGTGCCGATCTCGCGGTTCTTCACGCACACGCCTGAGCAATCGGTGCAGTTCTCGCTCGTGCTGGGCGCCTACCTCGTCGCACTGCTGCCCCTGTCGGTGCAGTTCGTGCTGCAACGCACCTTTTACGCGTACCACGACACCCGCACCCCGTTCGTGTTCACCGCGGTGCAGGCAGCGCTTGTGATTCTCGGCGCACTGGCCGCGTTCGCCCTGCTCGCGCCGGTGCACCTCGCCGCCGGCATCGCGCTCACGCAGTCGCTCGCCAACATCGTGCAACTCGTCCTGGCGGTCGTGCTGCTGCGTCGCAAGATCGGGCCCCTCGGCATGGGTGGCGCCACCGTCGCGTACCTGCGGTTCCTCGGCGCCGCCATCCCGGCGGGCGCTGCGGGCTGGGGCGTGTTCCTGCTGCTCGGCGGCGTCGGCGGCTGGGCGACATCCGGTCTCGCGCAGTCTTTCGTCGCGATCGTGGCGATCGGCATCGCCGCGCTCCTCGTCTACGCCCTCGCCCTCTGGGCCCTCCGGGCACCAGAACTGCGGGCCGCGGCATCCATCGCCCGCCGCTTCCTGCCCGGTCGCTGACGCATCGCCCGTGCCGCACCCCGCCGGTGGAATGCCGCGCGGTTACCATTGGTTGAGTTCTCCGGGGTGCGTGAGCGTCCCGCATCCCCCGTTCCAAGGAGGCGTCGCCGTGCGACAGGTCATCATCATCGGCTCCGGACCCGCGGGCTACACCGCAGCGATCTACGCAGCCCGTGCCAACCTCAACCCGCTCGTCATCGCGAGCTCGGTCGAGGCCGGCGGCGAACTGATGAACACCACCGAGGTCGAGAACTTCCCCGGCTTCCCCGAGGGCATCATGGGCCCCGACCTGATGGCCAAGATGCAGGAGCAGGCCGAGCGCTTCGGTGCCGAGGTCGTCTACGACGACGTCACCGAGCTCTCCGTCGACGGGCGCGTCAAGACCGTCACCCTCGGCTCCGGCAAGACGCACGAAGCGGATGCCGTGGTCTTCGCGACCGGCTCCGCGCCCCGCAAGATCGGCATCGACGGTGAGCAGCGCCTCTCAGGCCGCGGCGTCTCGTACTGCGCCACCTGCGACGGCTTCTTCTTCCGCGAGAAGGTCATCGCCGTCGTCGGCGGCGGCGACTCGGCCATGGAAGAGGCCACGTTCCTCACGAAGTTCGCATCCAAGGTCTACGTCATCCACCGCCGCGACGAACTGCGCGCCTCCAAGATCATGCAGGAGCGCGCCATCAAGAACGAGAAGATCGAGTTCATCTGGAACGCCGAGGTCGCCGACATCCTCGGCGACGACGCCGTGAGCGGCCTCGTCCTGCGCGACACGGTCGACGGGTCCACCCGCGAACTCCCCCTCGACGGCGTGTTCGTCGCGATCGGCAACGACCCGCGCACCCACCTCGTGCACGAGAAGCTCGAGCTGACCCCCGAAGGCACCGTGTGGGTCGACGGCCGCTCGTCGCGCACCTCGGTGCCCGGCATCTTCGCCGCCGGCGACGTCATCGACCCCACCTACCGCCAGGCCGTCACCGCGGCCGGCAGCGGCACGGTCGCAGCCCTCGACGTCGAGCACTACCTCGCCGCGCTCGGCGAAGCCGGCGAACCGGCCGTGGATGCCGCCGAGATCGACGGACTGCCCGAGGCCTCCATCGCCTGATCGCCTCGATCGGAGCGGTGGAACAATTCGCCGCATCCGCGCGTTCTCTTCACCGACACCGTCACGTCATCGCCACACAGAGGGAGACACCACATGACCGCCAAGGCCACGAGCGAAAGCAGCTGGCAGCAGGACGTCCTCGAGGCAGACGGCCCCGTCCTCGTGGACTTCTGGGCCGAATGGTGCGGACCGTGCCGCATGGTCGGACCGATCCTCGACGAGATCCAGTCGGAGCACGCCGAGAAGCTCACCGTGCTCAAGCTGAACGTCGACGAGAACCCCAACCTCGCGATGCAGTACCAGATCACGTCGATCCCGGCGATGAAGGTCTTCAACAAGGGTCAGGTCGAGACAACGATCATCGGCGCCAAGCCGAAGTTCGCACTCGAGCAGGACCTCGCCGCCTACATCGGCTGATCCCCCACACCTCGAAATCCCGGTCAGATTCTCGTTCTGACCGGGATTTTTCTTCGTCCGTTCACCGCGCCGTGCAGCTCAGCCCGGTGGTTGGGTGCCGCCGCGCAACCCTGTCCGGTGGTTGAGTGCCGCCGCGCAGCGGCGGTGTATCGAAACCCGAACCCGAACCCGTCAGGATGCCTGGGTGCGCACCGACGCGTCCCACACGCGGTGGGGTTCGCTGCCGAGAATGCGCCAGACCGCCTTGGTGAGCGCCGGGTGATCGAGTGCGATCTGCCGCAGTACGCGATAGTTGCGCGACGCGGTGGGTCGAACCCCGCCATCGCCGGCGATGTTCTCCGCGCGCAGCGTGAGCACGACCAGTTCATCGACGCTCGGCAGATCTTCCATGAAGTCCCACGGGTCTTCGCCGTGGCGAATCCGCTCTTCGATCAGCACCGAGAGTTCGTCAGCGGCCTCGGCGCGCAGCAGCTCGAGGCTCGCTCGCGGCGGGAGGTTGCGCTGATCTTCCACTCATCCAGGGTACGCGCCCCTGGCCGCACGGGGCTCAGGCGGCGCCGTACTCCGTCTCACCCATCTCACCGAGGATTCGGTTGAGATCCTGGATGGTTGCGAAATCGATGCTGATCTGGCCTTTCTTTGCCGAAAGCGAGATCTTCACCGAGGTGTTGAGGCGGTCGCCGAGGCGCTGCGCGACGTCGTCGAGGTGTGCACGACGAGCGCCGGCCTGCGGCGCGATGCGGCGGGTGCCGGCGGTTCCGATCTGCTTCGCCGCTGCTTCGGCGGCGCGAACCGAGAGGTCTTCGTTGACGATCTTGTCGGCCAGGCGGCCCATGGTCTCTTCATCGTCGAGCGACAGGATCGCTCGGGCGTGACCTGCACTCAGCACGCCGGCGGCGACCCGCTGCTGCACCGGGAGGGGGAGCTTGAGCAGGCGGATCGTATTGCTGATCTGCGGGCGCGAACGTCCGATGCGTCCAGCGAGTTGCTCCTGCGTGATGCCGAAGTCCTCGAGCAGCTGCTGATACGCCGAGGCCTCTTCGAGGGGGTTCAGCTGCGAGCGGTGCAGGTTCTCGAGCAGCGCGTCACGCAGCAGGTCCTCGTCCGCCGTGTCGCGCACGATCGCCGGGATCTTCTCGAGGCCCGCCTCGCGTGAAGCCCGCGTGCGACGCTCACCCATGATCAGTTCGTAGGTGCCCTCAGTTGTGGGGCGCACGACGACCGGCTGCAGCACGCCGAACTCGCGGATGCTGTGGACCAGTTCGGCGAGGTCATCGGGGTCGAACTCGGTGCGCGGCTGACGCGGGTTCGGCACGATCGCATGCGGGTCGATCTCGATGAGACGTGTTCCCGGGACGGCGACGAGTTCGGGTTCTGCGGCGGCACTGTCTGCCGAGCGAACCTCAGCGACATCCTCGGCCGTGATCGTTGCGGTGCCGCCAGGGAAGAAGACATCGACCGGGCGCGACTCGGCCGGCTCGCTCGTGGGGATGAGGGCGCCGATGCCGCGCCCCAGTCCGGTTCGCTTCGCCATCAGGATGCTCCTTCTTTCGTGCTGTGAGCCTGTGTCCGCTTGACCATCTCGACAGCCGCCTCGCGGTAGGCGACGGCGCCTGCGGATTGTCCGTCGTAGGCGATGACGGTCTGTCCGAAGCTCGGCGCCTCCGAGACGCGCACCGAACGCGGGATGACAGTGCGCAGGACTTCCTGCGGGAAGTGATTTCGCACCTCATCAGCCACTTGTTGGGCCAAACGGGTGCGTCCGTCGAACATCGTGAGCAGGATCGTCGAGAGGTGCAGCCGCGGATTCAGGTGCTTCTGGATCATCCGAACGCTGCCGAGCAGCTGACTGAGACCCTCGAGTGCGTAGTACTCGCACTGGATCGGGATCATGACCTCGCTGGCGGCGGTGAACGCGTTGATCGTGAGCAGACCGAGGGACGGCGGGCAGTCGATCAGCACGAAATCGACGGGCTCTTCGGATGCCTGGATGTACTCCTCGAGCGCCGTCCGCAGACGGTGTTCGCGAGCGACCTGCGAGACGAGTTCGATCTCGGCGCCGGCGAGGTGGATCGTGCTGGGCGCGCAAAACAGTCGAGGCGATTCGGGGCTCGTCTGCACGATGTCGGCCAGCGGGAACTCGTCGATGAGCACGTCGTAAACGCTGGGGATCTCGGCGGTGTGGGGCACGCCGAGCGCGGTCGATGCGTTCCCTTGCGGGTCGAGGTCGATGACAAGCACGCGGGCGCCCACCGACGCGAGTGCCGAAGCGATGTTGACGGTGGTGGTCGTCTTTCCGACGCCGCCCTTCTGGTTCGACACGGTGATGATCCGCGTCTTGCCATCGAACTCCAGCTCCACGTCGTCGAGCACCTTGCGGCGCGACGTCAGATCGGCGAGTTCACGGGCGATCGGGCTGTCATCGATGGAGAAGGGCGCGGATGTGGTCGCGTTCTCCGATTCCGGCACCTGATACTCCCGTCGTTGTCGAAAGGCCTCCTCTACTGTAATTGACCGCACCGACGTCCCCGGTGTCCCACCCCCGTTTCACGTGAAACACCCGCCGGTGATTGCCGGCGGGCGCGCCCCGACGTCCCCTTCCCCGGTGGTTGTGAGTGCCGCGTCGAAGACGCGCGTATCGAAACCACACCCCCAGACCCCGTTTCACGTGAAACATCTGCTCCGACGCACAACCGCACTCTCGGTGGTTGAGTGTCGCGTCGAAGACGCGGCGTATCGGAACCACCCCCACAACTCATGTGGGGGTGATGTTTCACGTGAAACATCTCGTTCTCGAGCGCGACCGCACCGGTTTAGATACATCGGGCTGAGCCCGGTCACTCAACCGCCGTCACCTTGACCGGTGATTGAGTGCCGACGCGCGGCGTCGGTGTATCGAAAGCAACCCCGCAGATCCCGTTTCACGTCAAACATGTGCTCCGCGTCGCAGACACGGTGTATCGAAACCGCGCCCGCAATGCATGTAGGGGTGGCGTTTCACGTGAAACATCCGCGCCACAGCCCGAACGAACAGCCTCCACGCATCCGCAGTGCGCTCCGCCATCCAATCACGGGGATCACACGCTCCCGGTGGCTGAGTGCCGCGTCGAAGACGCGGTGTATCGAAACCACTCCCAGAACGCTTACGGCGCAGTGCTTCACGTGAAACATCGCCTCCTGCACACCAGCGAATCGCGTCGCCTTATCCACAGATGCCTCAACGCCCGATCAGTCACCTGGATGCGTCCTGCAAGCTCAATTGATGGCACACATGTACATCCTGGAATGCTCGGATAGCTCGTTCTATGTCGGATCAACTCTCGACCTCGAACGGCGACTTGCTCAGCACAACGCCGGCGAGGGTGCGGCCTACACCCAGCGACGTCGCCCTGTCCGACTGGTCTACGCGGAGACGTTCGATCGCGTTGATGAAGCGCATCTGCGTGAGAAGCAAGTGCAGGGGTGGAGCCGGGCGAAACGGATCGCCTTGATCACAAGTCGTGCAGGCTCGCTGCCTCTGCTCAGTCGAAAGCGTTTCACGTGAAACGGCGGCGGACTGGTGAGAGCGTGGTTTCGATACACCGACGCTGCGCGTCGGCACTCAACCACCGGGAGCGCGGCGGCTGCGCGGATCCACGGCCCGATCGAGAGCTGTGGCACCATCCCGTGCTTGCCTGGCCTTGATGCGTCGCACCTTCAGTGCGTCACTCAACCACCGGGGCGCGCAGCCGTTGTCGGGTTCTCTCGTGCAGCGCTCGATGTTTCACGTGAAACGCCGCCTCAACGGCGCCTGTGGGTGTGGTTTCGATACACCGCGTCTGCGACGCGGCACTCAACCACCGGAAACCAGCGGGGGCGCGATGTTTCACGTGAAACGTCAGCGAACGGTCGCGCGGATCACTCTCGTGGGCTCAGAGATCACACCATCGCCGACCGGCTCGACGCGAACGTCGGACAGGCGATACTTACGAATCTGCTTCTCGGCGGCACCGATCTCATTTGCCGCATTGGCGCCCTTCAACAGGATCAGCTCGCCACCATCACGCACCAACGGTGCGGTCAGCGGAATGAGCGTGCGGAACGCGCTGACCGCACGAGCGGTGACGGCGTCGAGCACCGGTCCGCCGTCCCAGTCCTCGGCACGAGCACGAACGACCTCGACGTTGTCGAGTCCGAGCGCGGAGACCTGCTCGTGCAGCCAAGTGACGCGCCGGTCCATCGGTTCGATCAGTACCCACTGCACGTCTGGCCGCGCGATCGCGAGCACCAGGCCCGGAAGACCCGCACCCGATCCGACGTCACCGACTCGACCCGAGAACAACGGAGCGGCCACCGCACTGTTGAGGATATGACGGGTCCAGAGCCGGGGGAGTTCCAGTGGGCCGATCAGCCCGCGTTCCTCACCGTGCGCACCAAGCGCAGCCGTGAAGGCGCGTGCGAGTTCGACCCGATCACCGAAGATCTGCGCCGCGACTTCAGGTTCCGGTTCGATGACCGGTGTTTCACGTGAAACGTCAGCCACGACGGATGACCGTGTGACGGTCCGCGCCCTCGCCGTACGACTCGGAGATCAACCCGCGCTCGGCGACGATGTCGTGCACGAGCTTGCGCTCGTAGCTGGACATCGAGGGGAGCGATGCCTGCGAAGCACCGTCATCCAAACGGGCGGCAGCGCGGTCGACGAGCTTTTCGAGCTGCACGCGGCGGGCGTCGCGCGAGCCGGCGACATCCAGGATGAGGCGTGAGAAACGGCCGGTCTGCGTCTGCACCGCAATGCGGGTCAGCTCCTGCAGCGCCTGTACCGTCTCGGGTTCCGAAAGCAGCGCCAGCGAGCCCTCCTCATCGGCTTCGACCGACACGTACGCGCGGCCGTTGCGCACATCAAGGTCCAGGTCACCGCCGATATCTGCGATGTCGAGGAGCCCTTCGAGGTAGTCGGCAGCGATGTCGCCTTCTTGCTCGAGTTGCTCCACGGTGGCGTCAGCGCTCGAGGTGGGGCGCTCGGCGGCGACGGGATCGGGGGACTGCGTCATGATCGTCTCTGCACTCTCGGTGGAGGGGGTAGGGGATGCCGGGCGACGGTCAGTTGCCGTCGGTCCGTTCCGGGTTCTGCTTCTGCTGCTGTTGCTTCTTCGCGCGCTGCTTGCTCATCGGCTGCTGACGCTTGGGGGCTTCGGCCTTCGCCTTCTGCGCCTCTTCATACAGACGCTGCTGCTCGGCCTGGTACTTCTCCATCGGCACGACCTTGCCCTCGGCGTTCAGGGCCTTGCCCTTGCGTGCGAGACGCTCCTCACGCTCCTTCGCGGCCTCCGACCCGGGCGTGGGCAGATTGCGGATGACGATGAACTGCTGCGCCATGGTCCAGATGTTCGAGGTGAACCAGTAGATGACGACGCCGAGCGGGAAGAACACACCCGAGAAGATGAAGGCGAGCGGCAGCACATAGAGCATGACACGCTGCATCTGGTACGCCTGGCCGGTCTTGGCCTCGGGCGAGAGATTCTTCGAGATGATCTGCAGCTGGGTGATGAACTGCGAGACGATCATCAGCACGACGAGGATCACGAGGATGATGACGCTGACGGTCTGGCCGTTGTTGATGGCCTCGATCATGGTGACGTGCAGCGGTGCGACGTCGAAGAGCTGAGCGTCGTAGAACTGCTTGGTCAGCTCGGTGTTCAGCAGGCCGACGCCACCGACGCCCCATTCGGCGTGCTTCTTCACATCGCTGAGCGTGTAGAACATGCCGAGGAGGATCGGCATCTGCACGAGCAGGGGGAGACAGCTCGAAACCGGCGTCGTGCCGTGCTTCTTGTACAGCGCCATGGTTTCGCGGCTCATCGCCTCACGGGAGAGCTGATCGCGCTTCCCGCGGTACTTCTCCTGAACTTTTCGCAGTTCAGGGGCGATTTCCATCATCTTTCGCTGGCTCTTGATCTGTCGCACGAACAGCGGGATGAGCGCAGCGCGCACCACGATGACGAGACCGACGATCGAGAGCACCCAGGTCAGGCCCGACGCCTCGGGGAGCCCCACCGACGTGAGCAGCCAGTGCCAGAACGCGAGCAGCGCCTCGACGATCCACTTGAACGGCCACATGATGATGCTGAAGAAGTCCGTCCCGTCACCGGGGGCGGGCGTTGTGGGCGTCGGCACGACCGGGGTCGGGGTGGCGGCGAAGAGATCCAGCACGGGATCAGTCCTTTCTGGGGGGCACGACGAATCCGTGCGGAGTCAACTGATGACGAAAGTCGCGGTGTGCGGGGACGTCATCGATCCCGCCTGCGGCCCACGGGTGGCAGCGCGCGAGTCGGGCGGCGGTCAGCGCTGCGCCCTTGACGGCGCCGTGCTGCTGCACGGCCCCGACCGCATAGGCGGAACACGAGGGGTAGTACTTGCACACGTCGCCGTAGACGTGCGAGATGGTGGCGCGATATGCGTGGAGCACAGTGAGCACGGCATTGCGCGGCGCGAGGGGCAGCATCTGCCAGGGTCGCGCCCCGATCCAGCGGCCGTCACCGAGGGCATACGAAGGAAGGGTCGTCGCACTCACGCTGCAGCCCTCCGCTCGAGACACCGGACGACCTCGTCGCGCAATTGCGCGTAGTCGGCATCGGCGGCGCGGGGCAACGCGCGGATGACGACGTCAGCGCCCTCGCGGATCGCGGGCAGCGCCTCCGCGCAAACGGCCTTCAGCCGGCGGCGGACCGTATTACGCACGACAGCCCCGCCCACCTGCTTGCTGACAATGAAGCCGAAGCGGGCGGGACGGGGCTCGTCCGTACTGATGACGTAGGTCACGGTGTGCGTCGCGGCGCACTTGGCACCCCCGCGGACGGCGGCCTTGTACTCCGCCCCGCGGGTGATGCGGTTCCCGCGCGCCAGCACCGTGACGTGACGTCAGGCCGAGAGCTCGGTGCGCCCCTTGGCGCGGCGAGCCGAAAGGATCGCGCGGCCGGCACGCGTGCGCATGCGGGCGCGGAAGCCGTGCTTCTTGGCGCGACGGCGGTTGTTGGGCTGGAACGTACGCTTGCTCATGAGGATCACTCCGGATCGGCGGTCACCCGAGCGCTCTAGACCGGGGACACAGACATAGACAGGGACTGCCCATTCGGGCATAAGTCAACCGACTAAGGGTACGTCGAGTGGCGGTGACACGCAAACCGAACCCAGGGAACCGCCCATTATGCCCATGGTGCGCAGGGCCCATGGCGACGACACGCGGAGCGCACCTACAGTGGATTTTGCGCCGCGAACGTGGATGACTAGCGTGTCACGGATACTTATCCACAGGCTTGTCCGCGCAGATCAGCGGCGATCCGCGCATCCATCCACAATGTCACCCGGAGGGGCTATGTCTCAGCACGACGTTCCGGACGTTCCGGTCTGGACCGCAGTGCTCGACCGACTCCACGCAGACGACCGCGTCACCCCGCAGCTGCGCGGATTCTTGAATCTGGCCGTGGCGCAAGGCGTCATGAGCGGCACGCTCTACCTCGATGTGCCGAACGAGCTGACCGCGGCGCAGTTCAACACCCGGCTGCGCGCGCCGATCATGGAGGCGCTCTCTGTGGCGGATGCCGATCCTTCGGCGTCTGCGTTCCGTGTCGTCGTCAACCCCGAGCTCGCCGATGCGCATCTGACAGCTCCCGTTCCGGTGCAGACCCTGCCCGCGCCGGCGGCGCTGCGCCCAGTCGTCGAGGAGTACGCAGAACCGGCACCGACGGCATCCCGCAGCGACACCCGACTGAACCCGAAGTACACCTTCGACAACTTCGTCATCGGCCAGTCCAACCGTTTCGCGCATGCGGCCGCGGTCGCTGTGGCCGAAGCCCCGGCCAAGGCCTACAACCCGCTGTTCATCTACGGCGACTCGGGCCTCGGTAAGACCCACCTGCTGCACGCGATCGGCGACTACGCGATCAATCTGTACGCCGGCATCAAAGTGCGGTACGTCTCGAGCGAAGAGTTCACGAACGACTTCATCAACTCGATCGCCAACAACCGGGGCTCCGCGTTCCAGGCGCGGTACCGGGATGTCGACATCCTGCTCATCGACGACATCCAGTTCTTGCAGGGTCGCGCGGAGACGCAGGAGGCGTTCTTCCACACCTTCAACCAGTTGCATGACCACGACAAGCAGGTCGTGATCACGAGCGATGTTCCGCCGCGCCACCTCACCGGGTTCGAAGACCGCATGCGCAGTCGGTTCGAGTGGGGCCTCATCACCGATGTGCAGGCGCCCGACCTCGAGACGCGTATCGCGATCCTGCGCAAGAAGGCGCAGTCCGAGCGGCTGCAGGTGCCCGACGAAGTGCTCGAGTACATCGCGACGAAGGTGTCGTCGAACATCCGCGAGCTCGAGGGTGCGCTCATCCGTGTGTCGGCGTTCGCGAGTCTGAACCGGTCGACGCTGGACATCTCGATGGCGCAGACGGTGCTGCGCGACATCGTCGACACCGACGACACGAATGTCATCTCGCCGACCGACATCATCAGTGCGACGGCGCAGTACTTCCGTCTGTCGGTCGATGACCTGTACGGCTCGAGCCGGTCGCAGGCCGTCGCCACCGCGCGCCAGATCGCGATGTACCTGTGCCGCGAACGCACGAACCTGTCGCTGCCGAAGATCGGGCAGCTGTTCGGCAACCGCGACCACACGACCGTCATGTACGCGTATAAGAAGATCAGTGAGCTCATGAAGGAGCGTCGCTCGATCTACAACCAGGTCTCTGAGATCACGACGCAGCTCGGCCGCGCATCCCGCTGAGTGCGTTCCGGCCGATCTCGGCCGATATATCCCACCTCTGTGCTTGACAGTGTCAGCACCGAGGTCTCATCATGCGCGTTCTTCACAGTGTGGACAGCCTGTGGATAACTCGTCGTCGAGACGGGTCTCCTGTGAACGAACGGCGACATCCTGTGGATGAACCGGTGACTGCGCCGCGGCCCGGGATGACAGTGGACACAAGCCATCCGCAGCTCGCTCACAACTTACACACGTGTGGTTTCCGCTCGTCGACTGGGATCGCTGGAGTTATCCACACTTTCCACAGGTGTTAACACCATGACAGAGATCCATCTAGAGAAAAGCCGATTCGATCACCCTGTGGGGGACGGCCCGTGGAGAGCCTGCTCTTCCGGTGCACGGTGTGCAGGGCACTAGCATGGGAAGGCCCTACCCACGACCGGCTGGGTAATCGACAAGGGAGCAGCAGTGAAGTTCCACGTGAATCGCGACGTGTTCAGCGAAGCAGTCTCGTTCGTCGTGAAGCTCCTGCCGCAGCGCAATCCGCAGCCCATCCTCGCGGGCGTGCTCATCGAGGCATCCGACGAGGGGCTGTCGCTGTCGGCGTTCGACTACGAAGCATCAGCTCGCACGACGATCGAGGCGACCGTCGATGAGCCCGGCACGATCCTCGTCCACGGCCGACTGCTGTCTGAGATCGCGAGCCGACTGCCGAATGCGCCCATTCAGATCGAGCAGGAGGCCGACGGCGGCATTCTGCTGACGTGTGGTTCGGCCCGCTTCACCCTCGCGTCGATGCCGGTGCAGGAGTACCCGGCGATTCCCGAGGTCTCGGGCGACTCGGGACTCGTCCCCGCAGAGGATTTCGCGACCGCCATCGCGCAGGTCGCGTTCGCGGCGTCGCGTGACGATGTCACGCCCGTGCTCACGGGCGTGCAACTCGAGGTCGCCGGCACCGAGCTGAGCCTCGTCGCCACCGACCGGTACCGTGTCGCGTTTCGCGACGTGCCGTGGGATGGCGGCGGTGTCGCCACCGACGGCGAATCAACGACCGCACTGGTCCCTGCACGCACTCTCACCGAAGTCGGCAAGACGTTCGCCCACTCGGGTGACATCCAAGTCTCGTTCTCGGGGTCGGGTGACCGCGAGATCATCGCGTTCACCGCCGGCAACAAGACCGTCACGTCGCTGCTGATCAAGGGCAACTTCCCGCCGGTTCGTCGGCTGTTCCCCGCCGCGACCGACCACTACGCCGTCGTCAACACGGCAGACCTCACCGAGGCCGTGCGTCGTGTCGCCCTCGTGCTCGACCGCTCGGCGCCGCTGCGTTTCACGTTCAGCGAAGACGGGGTGTCGATGGATGCTTCGGGCACCGAGCAGGCTCGCGCCACCGAGTCGGTCGATGCGACCCTCACCGGCGAAGAGGTCACGCTCGGCCTGAACCCGCAGTACCTGCTCGAAGCGCTCAGCGCGGTGAAGAGCGAGTTCACCCGTGTCACGTTCACTTCGAGCGAGAACGCGAACAAGCTCAGCCCGATCCTCATCACGCCGCAGACCTCGGGTGGCCCCGAGAGCTTCAAGTACCTGCTGCAGCCGAACCTGCTGCTGCGCTGATCCGGCGCGCTCGCGCGTCGTTCAGCCCAGGCTGCCGACCACGCCGGCGGCCGTGAGCAGATCGGTCATCGCGAACGTGTCATCCGTGCCGTAGGTCGGCGTCCAGTCCGGATCCTGCGACAGGTACGACGAGGCATCCCCGTCGATGAGACCGTGGATGACCTCGCCGACGATGCGACCGCCCACGGGGCCGAGGTGCTTGCCATCAGCGAGGACGTCCGCCTCGCGCAGCACGTAGAACCACAGCGGTGTGCGCCGATCCAGTTCGAGATCGGCCAGTTCCGACAGGTCGGCCGCGGCGAGCTCGGGCAACTGCATCGCGCGGGCGACCCGTTGCCCCGACGGCACCTTGAGCGTCAGATTCCGCAACAGGTTGCGGGTCGCGAGCGACGCTCCAGCGCCGTCACCGAACCCGGGCAGGCGAAACAGACTCGTCGACAACGTCGCGTCGATGCGTTTGTTGTGCCGCATTCGGCCGTCGCCGAAGTCGAAGAAGGTCTGCCAGTCGATGTAGCGCCGCGCCGCCCGGCATCCGCCGCGCAGATCGTCGGGGTCGGTCGGGTCCATGGCTCGGTGATCGAAGATGAAGCCGATGAACTGGTGTGCCAAGTCGTCGGCATCGGTGCCGAAATTGGCCCGATACGACGGACGCACCTGCGAGTGGCCGAACCGGTAGGCGGCCACGGCGAATTCGACCGGGATGTAGGGATTGTTGCGCCAGTTGTAGTGCTTGCGCCCCTCGGTCATGAGCTCTTCGGTGAGGTCCGCGCCGATCGTGGCGGGGAGGAACTCGTGCAGCACGATCCACTGATAATGCCAGCGGACGACGCGCTGTGCCTCAGCGAACAGTTCGTCCGCGGTCAGTGACGGCATATCGGTACGAAGGTCGATGACCACCCGGTTGTGGAAGCGCAGGAACGCGAGGTGCAGCTGGCTCACGATGAGGTTCTCGTCGTTTCGAGGGTCGCCCAGCAGGGCGGTCGCCTGCGCGTTGCGTGGCAGATCGAAACGGTCGGCGCCGTCGATGCTGACGGAGCCGGAGCCGGTGATCTGCTCAACGAGCAGCGTTGTCGAACCGTGGTCGATCGTGCGGTCGTACAGATGTGGGCTCACACCGGGCCCGCCGCCGTACACGCTGTCGAGGTCGAGCGCCGGAATGCGGAAGTTGCGGATCGACTCCGGATCCTGCCGCCTGGCGAGGCTCGAGGTGGGATCGAACGTCATGTCGTGATCGAGGAACTGACCGAGAAAGGTCATGCCCGCCGGTTGTGTCGGGTTGTCGGGATTGCGTACCGCGCGCCCCGGATTGGTGATGAGCAGTGTCGCATCACCGAGGTTGTCGCGGGCATCCATGGGACCGCCGCGTTTGCCGAGTTCGGTGAGCGCCTCGCGCACCGACGGCGTGTCTGCGGCGAAGGCCGGCAGCGTCGGGAACAGGCGGCCGAATCGGCCCTGGTCGTAGAAGGTCGATTGCGGGGTGAGCAGGCCGAGGTCTGCTGTGCCGTGCGCCATGATGAGCTCCCGTCGGATGGTGTCGTTCTCCCTCCTGAAGAGCGCCGTCGATGCTCACTGATACGAGTGCGGGCTGCAGACCCCCGCATGTCGGTTCGAGTGCCTAGGCTGGTTCGGTGATCGTGGAGCAGCTCAGCCTCGTCGACTTCCGCAACTATGCGGCCGCCGATGTGTCGCTGGTTGCGGGCGCGAACGTCTTCGTCGGCCGCAACGGCCAGGGCAAGACGAACCTGGCCGAAGCGATCGGCTATTTCGCGACGCTCGGCTCGCACAGGGTGTCGCAGGACGCGCCGATGGTGCGCGATGGCGCGGATGCCGCGATCGTGCGCGCCCGGCTCGCCCACGGTGAACGCCGTGTGATGCTCGAAGCGCAGTTGAACCGGTCGGGATCCAACAAGGCGCGCGTCAACGGGTCTCCCGTGAAGACGACCGAACTGCCCCGGTATGCGGCGGTCGTCCTCTTCGCGCCGGAAGATCTGCAGATCGTCCGCGGTGATCCGTCGTCGCGGCGCAGGTTCGCCGACCAGCTGCTGATCCAGCGTGCACCACGCATGGCCGGCGTACTCGCCGACTACGACCGCGTGCTCAAGCAGCGCACCGCACTGTTGAAGTCCGCTCGAGCCCGCGGTGTGCGCGGTGAGGGGTTGTCGACCCTCGAGGTGTGGGACGACAAGCTCGTGCAGCTCGGCACCGAAGTCATCCGTGCCCGGCTTGCGCTCGCGGGTGACCTCGGCCGTCCCGTCGCCGAGGCGTACACCGCGATCGCGGGGGCGGATCACCAGCCGGAGTTGGAGTGGATGCTGTCGATCGGCGGCGCCGATCCTGAGGATGGTGGTTTCGATACACCGTCGCGTCGCGCCGGCACGCAACCACCGGAAGTCACACCGTCGCTTCGCGCCGGCACGCAACCACCGGAGTCCGCGACCGGTGTCGGTGACGTTCCGGATCGGGAGACGGTGGAGTCGCAGTTCCGTGCGGCGTTGGCCGACAAACGCGCATCCGAGCTCGATCGGGGGCTCACGCTCGTAGGGCCCCATCGCGACGACCTGCTGCTGCGGGTGCGCGGGCTGCCGGTGAAGGGTTACGCGTCGCACGGCGAATCGTGGTCGGTCGCGCTGTCGTTGCGCCTGGCATCTGCGCGACTCCTGCGCGAGCAGTCGATGCTCGGCGACCCGGTGCTCATCCTCGATGACGTGTTCGCCGAACTCGACGCCGACCGGCGCACCCGGTTGGCCGGCGTCGTCGCCGACTTCGAGCAGGTCATCGTCACCGCCGCTGTCGAGGCCGATGTGCCCGAGGGGCTGCGTGCGCGCACGGTACGGGTCGAGGCGGGCACGATCACGCAGCCGGATGCCGTGGAGGCGGAGGCATGAGCGATCCGACGCCCGACCCCGAGACGATCGCGACGTACCTGCGGTTGCGCGGTCTCGAGCCGTCGGCGCGTGCTCGCCGCAAACGTCGTCGACGTGGGGACGACGACGAGCACCAGCCGTTCACGAAGGGGCGCGACCCGCACGGCGTCGGCGACGTGCTCGCCGACCTCACGAAGCAGGCCGGTTGGGACCCGCAATTGGCTCGCGAAGACCTCGTGCTGCAGTGGGAGGACGTGGCCGGCGAAGAGACCGCGCGGCACGCGACACCCGTCGCGTTGAGTGACGGAACGCTGACGGTGCAGTGCGACTCGACGGCCTGGGCGAAGAACCTCCATCTCATGCGCGCACCCATCATCACCGAGCTCATGAAGCGGTTCCCGGACGCGGGTGTCCAGAACGTGCGTTTCATCGGACCGGACGTCCCCTCATGGAAATGGGGTCCCAGAGCCGTTCCAGGCCGGGGTCCGCGCGATACCTACGGGTAACCCACATCCCGAGGCCTCGGAAACACTTTCATCGCGCCACAGGGCCTTTCAGCGGCGCAGACCGGTCCTCAGCCACTAGACTGAGTGAAGTCCGTACAACAGAATCTGGAGCGGTCGAAGAGCTTATGACGCCTGAAACCCCTGACAGCGTTCCCGCTTCCGACAGCGACACCCCGAAGGCCGAGCCGCAGGACCGAAAGGTCCCCGCAGAATACGGTGCCGACGCCATCCAGGTGCTCGAGGGACTCGAGGCCGTTCGGAAGCGCCCCGGCATGTATATCGGCTCGACCGGTGAGCGTGGCCTGCACCACCTGGTCTACGAGATCGTCGACAACGCCGTCGATGAAGCGCTCGCCGGCTACAACGACGCGATCGAGGTCACGATTCTCGAAGACGGCGGCCTGCAGGTCGTCGACTACGGCCGCGGCATCCCGGTCGACCCGCATGCGTCCGACCCGACCAAGTCGACCGTCGAGGTCGTGCTCACGGTGCTGCACGCCGGTGGAAAGTTCGGCGGTGGCGGCTACGCCGTCTCGGGCGGTCTGCACGGTGTCGGATCGTCGGTCGTGAACGCGCTGTCGACGCGATTCGAGGTCGAGATCAAGCGACAGGGTCACGTGTGGCGGCAGTCGTTCAGTGACGGCGGCAAGCCGGAGGGTCCGCTGGCGAAGGGCGAGCCCAGTGACGAGACGGGCACGACGGTCACGTTCTGGCCGGATGCCGAGATCTTCGAGTCGATCGACTTCGACTACGACACCCTGCGCACCCGCTTCCAGCAACAGGCATTCTTGAACAAGGGGCTGCGGATCGCGCTGCGCGACCTGCGCCCGTCGTCGGTGTACGTCGTCGACCTCGAAGACGGCACGAGCGAGGATCGCGCGCCGCACGACGAGTTCCTGTACGAGCGCGGCCTCGTCGACTACGTCGAGTACCTCAACAAGGTACGCAAGGCCGAGGTCGTCAACGACGAGATCATCGAGGTCGAATCCGAAGACACCGTGCGCCACATCTCGCTCGAGATGGCGATGCAGTGGACGACGAGCTACACCGAGAACGTCTTCACCTTCGCGAACACGATCAACACGCACGAGGGCGGCACCCACGAAGAGGGCTTCCGCGCGGCGATGACGACGTACATCAACAAGTACGCGCGTGAGAAGGGCCTGCTCAAGGAGAAGGACGACAACCTCACCGGTGATGACATCCGCGAGGGTCTCACGGCCGTCATCTCGGTCAAGCTCAGCGAGCCGCAGTTCGAGGGTCAGACCAAGACGAAGCTCGGCAACACCGAGGCGAAGGCGTTCGTGCAGAAGGTCGTCGGCGACCAGCTCACCGACTGGCTCGACCGCAACCCGGCCCAGGCCAAGCGCGTCATCATGAAGGCGATCGACGCCGCGACCGCGCGCCTCGCCGCCCGCAAGGCGCGCGAGACCGCCCGGCGCAAGAGCGTGTTCGAGTCGGCATCCATGCCCGACAAGTTGAAGGACTGCACGAGCAAGGACCCGTCGATCAGCGAGATCTTCCTCGTCGAGGGCGACTCGGCCGGCGGCTCGGCCGTGAGCGGCCGCGACCCGGAGCGTCAGGCGATCCTGTCGCTGCGCGGCAAGATCCTCAACGTCGAGAAGGCGCGGCTCGACCGTGCGCTCGGCAACAACGAGATCCAAGCGATGATCTCGGCGTTCGGCACCGGCATCGGCGAGGACTTCGCCGTCGAGAAGGCGCGCTATCACAAGATCGTGCTGATGGCAGATGCCGATGTCGACGGTCAGCACATCACGACGCTGCTGCTGACGCTGCTGTTCCGCTACATGCGGGGGCTCATCGAGGCCGGCTATGTCTACCTCGCGCAGCCGCCGCTGTACCGGCTGAAGTGGTCGAACTCGCCGCACGAGTACGTCTACAGCGACCGCGAGCGCGACGCATTGCTCGCCGACGGCATCGCCGCAGGCAAGCGGATCCCGAAGGACAACGGCGTGCAGCGCTACAAGGGTCTCGGCGAGATGAACGCCAAGGAACTGTGGGAGACCACGATGGATCCGACGACCCGCACCCTGAAGCAGGTCACCGTCGACGACGCCGCCGCGGCCGATGAGATCTTCTCGGTGCTGATGGGCGACGACGTCGAGGCGCGGCGCGGATTCATCCAGCGCAACGCCAAGGACGTGCGGTTCCTGGATATCTGACCCTGATCTCGATACGCCGCGCCGAGCGCGGCACTCGATCACCGAAAGCACACAATGACTGACGAAGAACGCCCCGACCCGACTGCCGGGTACGCGCACGGCAACATCGACCAGGTCGACCTTCAGGTCGAGATGCAGCGCAGCTATCTCGACTACGCGATGAGCGTCATCGTCGGGCGCGCGCTGCCCGACGTGCGTGACGGCCTCAAGCCCGTGCACCGCCGTGTCATCTTCGGCATGTACGACGGCGGCTACCGTCCCGACAAGAGTTACTCGAAGTGCGCCCGCGTCGTCGGCGAGGTGATGGGTCAGTATCACCCGCACGGTGACAGCGCGATCTACGACGCACTCGTCCGCCTCGTGCAGCCGTGGTCGCTGCGCTACCCGCTGGCCGACGGCCAGGGCAACTTCGGTTCGCCCGGCAACATGGGTGCCGCAGCCCCGCGGTACACCGAGACGAAGATGGCCCAGCTCGCCCTCGAGATGGTCCGCGACATCGACGAGGAGACCGTCGACTTCGAGGACAACTACGACGGCCGCACGCAGGAGCCCACGGTCCTGCCGGCCCGCTTCCCGAATCTGCTCGTCAACGGTTCGGTGGGCATTGCGGTCGGTATGGCGACCAACATTCCGCCGCACAACCTGCGCGAGGTCGCCGCCGGCGCCCTGTGGTCGCTGGAGCATCCGACGGCCACCCGCGACGAGCTGCTCGAAGCGCTCATGGAGCGCATCCCCGGGCCCGACTTCCCCACCGGCGCCCAGATCCTCGGCACGAAGGGCATCCGCGAGGCGTACCGCACCGGGCGCGGCTCGATCACGATGCGCGCCGTCGTCAACGTCGAGGAGATCCAGGGTCGCAACTGCCTCGTCGTCACCGAGCTGCCGTACCAGGTCAACCCCGACAACGTCGCGGCGAAGATCCGCGACCTGGCACGCGACGGCAAGTTGACCGGCATCGCCGACATCCGCGACGAGACGAGTGACCGCACCGGCATGCGCCTGGTCATCGTGCTCAAGCGCGACGCGGTCGCGAAGGTCGTGCTGAACAACCTGTACAAGCACACGCAGCTGCAGGAGAACTTCGGCGCGAACATGCTTGCGATCGTCGACGGCGTGCCGCGCACGCTGCCGCTGGACGGGTTCATCTCGTACTGGGTCGCGCACCAGATCGAGGTCATCGTCCGCCGCACGCAGTACCGTCTGCGCAAGGCCGAAGAGCGCATGCACATTCTGCGCGGCTACTTGAAGGCGCTCGACGCGCTCGACGAGGTCATCGCGCTCATCCGCCGCTCGCCCACCGTCGACGAGGCGCGAGAGGGTCTGAAGCAGCTGCTCGAGATCGACGACATCCAGGCCGACGCGATCCTCGCGATGCAGCTGCGTCGCCTGGCCGCGATGGAACGCCAGAAGATCATCGACGAGGCCACCGAGCTCGAGGCGCAGATCGCCGACCTCAACGCGATCCTCGCCGACGAGGGACGCCAGCGCGAGATCATCCGCGAGGAGCTCACCGGCATCGTCGACAAGTTCGGCGACGAGCGCCGCACCCACATCCTGCACGGGTTCGACGGCGACATGTCGATGGAAGACCTCATCCCCGAAGAAGAGGTCGTCGTCACCGTCACCCGCGGGGGCTACATCAAGCGCACGCGTAGCGACAACTACCGGTCGCAGCACCGCGGCGGCAAGGGTGTGAAGGGCGCGCAGCTGCGGGCCGACGACATCGTCGAGCACTTCTTCGTGACGACGACGCACCACTGGCTGCTGTTCTTCACGACGAAGGGCCGCGTCTACCGCGCCAAGGGGTACGAGCTGCCCGAAGGCGGGCGGGATGCCAAGGGCCAGCACGTCGCGAACCTCCTCGCGCTGCAGCCCGGCGAAGACATCGCGCAGATCCTCGACATCCGCGACTACGCGGTCGCGACCTACCTCGTGCTCGCGACGCGCGACGGCAAGATCAAGAAGACGGCGCTCACCGACTACGACACCAACCGTCAGGGCGGCATCATCGCGATCCGCCTGCGCGGGCAGGACGATGAAGAAGGCGGCGACGAGCTGGTCTCGGCACTGCTGGTCGACGAGACCGACGACATCCTGCTCATCTCGCGCCACGGCATGTCGCTGCGCTTCACCGCCGACGACGCGTCACTGCGCCCGATGGGTCGTGCGACCGAGGGCGTGAAGGGCATGTCGTTCCGCGGCGAGGACGCGCTGCTGTCGGCATCCGTCGTCACCGATGAGGGCTACGTGTTCGTCGTCACCGAGGGCGGGTACGCCAAGCGCACCGCCGTCGACCAGTACCGCATCCAGGGCCGCGGCGGGCTCGGCATCAAGGTCGCCAAGCTCAACGATGACCGCGGCGTGCTCGCCGGTGGCCTGATCGTGGGTGAGAACGACGAGGTGCTCGTGGTGCTCGCCGGCGGCAAGGTCGTCCGCTCGGCCGTCACCGAAGTGCCGGCCAAGGGCCGTGACACGATGGGTGTCGTGTTCGCCCGACCCGACGCCGACGACCGCATCCTCGCCATCGCGCGCAACAGCGAACGCAACCTCGCCGAGCAGCTCGACGCGGAGAATGCCGGGCAGTCCACTGACAACGCTCAGGTGGCACCGGATAATGTATCCACGCCCGCCACCCCCGAAGAGAGTGAAACCGAGTCATGAGCACGGTAGCCGACAAGCTCGCCAAGAAGTCGTCGAGCAAGACCAGCGCGAAGCAGGTTCGCCTGCGCCTGGTGTACGTGGACTTCTGGTCTGCCGTGAAGCTCTCGTTCCTGACCGCGGTGGCGCTCGCGATCGTGACGGTCGTGTCGGTGTTCCTCATCTTCACGGTGCTGCAGACGACGAACCTGCTCGGCAAGCTCGATGAGATCGTGATGGCGTTCAGCAGCGGAACGTTCTCGCTGAACGAGTTCTTGAACCTGCCGCAGGTCATGGCGTTCGCCGCGATCGTCGCGATCTTGAACCTCATCGTGATCACGGTGCTCGGCGCCGTCATCGCCGGAATCTACAACATGATGGTCAAGGTGACCGGCGGGCTGCTGGTCGGCTTCACCTCGAACTGAGGCATTCAACGCAGGAGGAGTTCACCCGATCCCTGTCGTTCCGAGAAGCGTTCCCAGCAGCAGCGTGGCCGTGAGCGCCAGCGCGCCGCCGATGACGAGTCGCAGTGCCGCTCGGAGTTTTGGAGCGTCACCGAGATGCGCCGAGACCGCACCGGTGGCGGCAAGTGCCGCCAGCACGGCGACGAAGGTGACGGGAATGCGCCACGGCTCGGGTGGCAGCAGGATGGCCAGCAGCGGCAACAGCGCGCCGATCGTGAAGGAGACGGCTGAAGACAAGGCTGCCTGCCATGGGCTCACCAAGTCGTCCTGATCGATGCCGAGTTCCGCCTCGAGGTGGGCGGAGAGGGCATCGTGCGCCGTGAGCTCCTCGGCAACCGCGCGCGCGGTCCTCTCTGACAGCCCTCGCTCGCGGTACAACTCGGAGAGCTCCTCGAGTTCTGCTGCGGGCATGTCTCGCAGTTCGCGGCGTTCCTTCTCGATGAGCGCGCGCTCGGTGTCGCGCTGACTCGACACCGAGACGTATTCCCCCAGCGCCATCGAGACAGCACCTCCAACCAGGCCCGCCATTCCAGCGGTGAAGATCGCCGCGGTCGCACTGGTGGCGCCGGCGACGCCGACGACGAGTGCCGCAGTCGAGACGATCCCGTCGTTGGCTCCCAAGACCCCCGCGCGGAGCCAGTTGAGCCGTTGATTCACTCCCCGGTCATGCGGCTCGCGGTGCTGCGTCGGTTGGGTCATGATGTCAGTTTCCCGCGGCGGACGTGTGGATTCGCCAAAGTCGCCGTGTGTCGGGTAAAGTCTTGGAGGTTGACGGCGCTGGCGCCGATCCTTCACGGGGCTATAGCTCAGGCGGTTAGAGCGCTTCACTGATAATGAAGAGGTCCCAGGTTCAAGTCCTGGTAGCCCCACACCACCCTCACGGGGCCTTAGCTCAGTTGGTAGAGCGCCTGCTTTGCAAGCAGGATGTCAGGAGTTCGAATCTCCTAGGCTCCACAATCTCTTCTTCACCGGCCACAGCCGCACGCTGAGCGACTTCGCTAGGGTGGCGGGAATGGATATGCGAGTGGCCGCGTACGCGGTCGTCACCGACGATGACGGTCGTCTGCTGCTCGCCCACTGGAACGAAGGGCGCCGCGCGGCGTGGACGATGCCCGGTGGTGGGCTCGAGCACGGTGAAGACCCCGAGGCCGCGGTGCGACGAGAGGTGCGCGAAGAGACCGGCTACAAGGTGGCGGTCGACGAGCTGCTCGGCATCGATTCGTTCGTCATTCCGGCGAATCGGCGACTGCAACGCGATGTCGCCGTCCCGCTCCACGCGCTGCGCATCGTGTACCGCGCGCACATCGTGGGCGGAAAGCTGCGGTACGAGCAGAACGGGTCGACCGATCGCGCGGAGTGGTTCCACGTGGAACATGTGCAGCGGCTGTCGCGGGTCAAACTCGTCGACGTCGCCCTGCGCATGGCCGACCTCGGCTGATCAGCCGGTGGGCTGGGAGATCTCGGCGACCGTGGCGCCGTAGGCGGCGATCAGCTCGTCGGCATCCACGAAGAGACTGTAGCCGTGGGCGCCGGCACCCATCGCGATCCGGCGACCGACGATCGAGGTGTCGGCGAACACCGGCCAGTCGGTCGTGCTGCCGATGGGGACGATGGTGCCGCGCTCGTATCCGGTCGCGGCGAGGGCCAGCTCGGGCGCCGGAAGCTGCAGCTTGTTCACACCGACCACCGTGCGCAGCAGCGGCCACGAGATGGCGCGGTCACCGGGGATCAGCGCGAACAGGAACGTGTCATCACTGCGCTTGACCACGAGGGTCTTCACGATGTCTGCCGGTTGCAGACCGAGCAACGCCGCCGCCTCGGGGAGACTGTTCGCGGCCGGCCGCTCACGCAGCTCGATCGCCAGTCCCCGCGAAGCGGCGGCGTCACGGACCCGGTCGAGCGGGTCGGGGTTCATCACGCGTCGGGGGCGCGCAGCGGGTCGTCGGCGACCCAGAGCTCATCGTCGGCACGAAGCGTCTGCCAGGCGGCGTACAGCACGCCGACGGCGGCCGCGATGCCGAAGACGAGAGCCAATACGCCACCGGCGCTCATGCCCTGCTTCTTCACGGTCGGTGCCGGCGCCTTCGCTGCGAGCAGCTTCTGCGCCTTCTTGGCGTGCTTCTCGGCACGCTTGGCGAAGTCGTTCATGTCGACCTGCGCGAGGCCGCGACCCTTCGAGATGCGGTCGCGCGTGTCGTTCGCGGCGTCCCAGATCGACAGCGCCGAACCGATGACGGCACCGGCGGCCGGCACGACCCTCTGGTTGTAGACCCTCGTCGAGGTCGAAGCGGCCTTGTCGACGTAGGGCGCGGCGTACTTCTGGTAGCCGCCCTGCACGGCGGGCACGACGTGCTCGCGGTTGTAGTTGCCCAACTGACGGCCGGCCTCGCGGGCGACGTCACCGGCCTGGCCGAGCAGCACCTCCTGCGACTCCCACAGTTTGTTCGCCTGCTCCTGGAGCTTGCGGAGTTCCTTCTTGCGCTTGCGGCTGAGGCTCACGGTGACCCTCCCAGATCGGGGACGTTTTCCCCCATCTTGCCAGACAGGGCGGGCGGGGGAAGCGGCGGTGGGTGAGAGAATGGTGAGCATGCCGATTCACACCGCTGTCGCGACGCTCCACACCAACCACGGCGACATCGTCGTCAACCTCTTCGGAGACCAGGCACCCAAGACGGTGCAGAACTTCGTCGGACTCTCCGACGGTTCGGGCTCGTGGACCCACCCCGCCACCGGCCAGCCCGGTGAGGGCCCGCTGTACACCGACGTCATCTTCCACCGCATCATCCCCGGCTTCATGATCCAGGGCGGCGACCCCCTCGGTCAGGGCGTGGGCGGCCCGGGCTACACGTTCAACGACGAGATCAGCCCCGAACTGAACTTCAACCAGCCCTACATCCTCGCCATGGCCAACGCCGGCCTTCGCCGCAACGCGATCACCGGCCAGCCCGAGGGCACCAACGGCTCGCAGTTCTTCATCACGACCGACCCGACTCCGTGGCTGCAGGGCAAGCACACGATCTTCGGCGAGGTGGCAGACGACGCCTCGCGCGCTGTCGTCGACGCGATCAGCGCCGTGCCCACCGCTGCCGGTGACCGCCCGATCGAGCCGGTCGTGCTGACCTCGGTCGACATCGCCGCCGCCTGACCGGCGCACCAGATCACGTGAGCTCTGCCGACTTCGGGAGCAACCCGGACAACTTCTGCTACCGGCACCCGGAGCGGCAGAGCTTCGTGCTGTGTCAGCGGTGCCTGCGCACCATCTGCCCCGAGTGCCAGACCCAGATGCCCGTCGGGGTGATCTGCCCCGAGTGCCTGCGTGAGCAACAGGCGAACGTCGCACCCGTCACTCGGATGCCGAGGCGCTCGCCCGGGCGCAGTGCCGTGCGGGCGCTCGCGACCGACTCGCGACCCCTCATGACGTACGGGCTCGTGGCGCTGACCTCGCTCGTCTATCTGATCACCCTCATCCCCGGCTTCGGGGCGACCGTGGAATGGTGGCTCGCCTTCAACAGCGGGTTCCTGTTCCCCGATGTGGCCTTCCAGCCGTGGCGCCTGCTGACGGTGACGCTGGTGCACGCGAGCATCTGGCACGTCGCCCTGAACATGCTCGCGCTGTGGGCGCTCGGCCGCAGCCTCGAGCCGCTGCTCGGCCGACTCCGCTTTCTCGCGCTCTATCTGCTCAGTGCGCTCGGCGGGTCGGTGCTGGTGGCGCTCCTCGCGCCGGGCACCTGGGTCGTCGGCGCATCGGGCGCGGTCTGGGGCCTGCTGGGTGCGATGTTCGTGATCGGCCGGCACCTCGGCGCGAACGTCACCGCGATCGCGGTCCTGCTGGGCCTGAACCTGGTGATCACGTTCCTGCCCGGTTCGGGCATCTCGTGGCAGGCGCACATCGGCGGCGGCCTGGTCGGCGCGCTCGTGGGCTTCATCTTCGCGCGCACCCGTGCGCAGCGGCAGCAGCGCACGCAGCTGTGGTTGCTGATCGCGGTGGCTGTCGGCCTGTGCGCACTGCTCGTCATCCCCGTCGTCGTGTACCGCTGACGAAAGTTATCCACAGATTCATCCACAGATGGGGATGAATCACACCGGTGTAATTCACACCCCGTCCACATGTGGAAAAGGCCGAGATCCCGCAGGATCTCGGCCTTTCGTGTGTCTGCGGGCGGCTAGCGCCAGCGCGTGGTCATGAGGAATCCGATGAACGCGATGCCGAAGCCGATCGCGAGGTTCCAGCCGGCGATGCCGGGGATCGGGTACTGCTGGTTCGTCAGGTAGAAGACGATGACCCAGACGAGTCCGATGAGCATGAGTCCGAGCATGATCGGCTTGAACCACACCGGGTTGGGAGCCTGCTCGCTGTCGGTGCGCTCGACGATCGGTTCGTCGTCATTGCCAGAACGTGCCATGGGGAGATTCTAACGGTCTGCGCGCCCGAATCCCGTCGACATAGAATCCCCGTGTGGCACTCGCGGCGGATCGAAGGGGCGAGCGCGGCGGCAGTCGTCGCCGGGTCTCGATCATCGGCGTGCTGGGCGAACTCCTCATCACCGTCGGCGTCGTCGCCCTGTTGTTCGTCGCGTGGCAGTTGTGGATCGGCGACGCGATCGCCGGCGCCCGGGAGCACGCCGAAGCCGAGGCGCTCGCCCAGTCGTGGGCTGAGCCCAGCGCCCCGCCCATGATGGCTCCCGTCGACCCGGCCGAACCGGTCGTCATCCCCGTCATGGGCGACGCGTCGCACGGTGACCAGTTCGGCGTGATGTACGTGCCCCGGTTCGGGTCGGACTGGAAGTTCCGCATCGCCTCGGGCGTCACGCGTGACGACATCCTCGACGAGGGCATGATCGGCCACTACGCCGACACGGCGATGCCCGGGGCCGTCGGCAACACCGCGTATGCGGCACACCGGTGGACATCGGGTGCGCCCTTCGACCCGATCGACCGTCTCGTCGTCGGCGACGCGATCGTCATCGAGACCAAGGACGGTTGGTACACCTACCGCTTCCGCACCCTCGAGTATGTGCAGGACACCCAGACCGACGTCCTGCTGCCGGTGCCGCAGCGCGCCGGCGTCGAGGGCGAAGGGCGCTACCTCACCCTCACGAGCTGCGCGCCCAAGCTCAACATGCTCGAGCGGATCATCGCGTACGCGCTGTTCGACGAGTTCACCCCCCGCGCCGACGGTGCACCCGCCGTGCTGTCGGCGCCCGTCGAAGCCGCCCCCGCCGCAGAAGGAGCGCCCGCCTGATGTACGCCGCACTGTGGCATGTGCTCCCCGGACCCTGGTGGGTGCGGCTGGTCATCCTGCTCGCGCTGGTCGCGGCGGCCGTCTACGGACTGTTCGTGTGGGTGTTCCCGTGGGTGTCCGAGATCATCACCCCGCAGGATGCGACGATCGGCGGATGACCCCGGCATCCACGCGTGTGCTCGTCGTCGACAACCGCGACAGCTTCGTGCACACCCTCGCCGGCTACTTGGTCGAACTGGGCACCGCCGTCGACATGGTCGAGGCGGACGAGATCGATCCTGCCGGTGCGGCCGCGGCGATCTCGGGCTATGACGGCGTGCTCGTCTCACCCGGGCCCGGCACCCCGCAGGATGCCGGTGCGTCCATCGACGTCGTCCGTGCCGCGCTCGCCGCACGCACCCCGCTGCTCGGCGTCTGCCTCGGCCACCAGGCGCTCGCGGCCGCGCTCGGCGGCGACATCGTGCACGCGCCCGAACTCATGCACGGCATGACCAGTGAGGTGCACCACGACGGCGCCGGGCTGTTCGACGGCCTACCGGATCCGATGGTCGCGACCCGCTATCACTCGCTCACCGTCGACGCGGCCACCCTGCCGCCGGAGCTGACCGTCACGGCCCGCACCGGGTCGGGCACCGTGATGGCCCTCTCGCACCGTGACGCACCGGCGCACGGCGTGCAGTTCCACCCAGAGAGCGTGCTCACCGAGGGCGGGTACCGCCTGCTCGGCAATTGGCTCGAATCACTCGGATGCCGGGGTGCGGCCGATCGCGGCAGCGCCCTGCATCCGCACCGCTCGGAATGACTCAGCCGTCGGCGGCGCCCGTGCACACCGTGAGGGTCACGTCGGAGTGGATCGGCACCTCGCCGACCTTGTCCTGAGCGATCACGATCTCGGGGTCTGCGGCCGGGCAATCGGGGTCTTCTTCACGGACGACCGTCAACTGCAACCGGTCGGACTCGAGCTCTTCGATCGCCGACGCCAGCGTGCTCGTCTTGGTGAAGTCACGAACCGTCACGGTTCCCGTGGCGACCACCAGATCGACGCGTGTACCGAGGGGCAACTCAGACCCGTCTGTGACCGACGAGCCCCCGGCGCTGGCATCCATGACCATGTCGGCCGCGGTGTCGGGGTCGCTGCGTCGCCGTTCCGTCCCGAACTGCAACCCTGCCTTCTCGAGGGCTTCGACCGCCTCATCGCGGGTCATGGTCGACAGGTTCGGCACCGTCGCCATCTGCTGCCCCGTCGAGACGTACACGCGGATCTCTTGATCGGGCGTGACCGTGGTTCCCGCCTCGGGCTGGGTGCGGATGACGTTGCCCTCATTGATCTCAGCACTCGCCTCTTCGATCTTGCGGGCGACGAGGTCGAGCTCGGCGAGTCGGTCTTCAGCGCGCTCCCACGACGTGTCGACGAGGTCGGGTACCTCTCGCGCGTTCGGGTTGATGCCGTCGGTGGGCCGGATGGAGATCACCCAGATGAACACCGAGATCAGCAGCGCCGCCAGCACGACGACACCCGTCCAGATCCACGACACCGGGGGTCCCGACTGCGTGCGTCGCATCGTCGTGTCGGTCGAGAGCTGCCGCAGCGACCGCGCGGTCTCGGCCGCCTGCCGCGGGTCGGCGCCGTAGAGCTCGCTGGTGAGCGCACCGACCTGACGCTTGCTGGGCGCCTTGCCGTCGACGGCGGCATCGAGCGCCTCACGGAACGACGCGGCATCCTGGTAGCGCTGGAACGGATCCTTCGCGAGCGCGCGCAGCACGACGGCGTCGAGCCCGCGCGAGACGGTGTCGGTGACCTCCGACGGTGCCGTCGGCGCTTCGCTCACGTGCTGGTAGGCGACGGCGACCGGGCTGTCACCGCGGAACGGCGGCTGCCCCGTGAGCAACTCGAACAGCACGACGCCGGTCGAGTACAGGTCGGCGCGCGCATCGACCGGCTCACCCTTGGCCTGCTCGGGCGAGAAGTACGACGCCGTGCCGAGGATCGTCGTGGTCTCGGCGACCGTCGACGACGAGTCGGAGACGGCACGGGCGATGCCGAAGTCCATCACCTTGACCTGCCCGGCCTCGGTGATCATGACGTTGCCGGGCTTGATGTCGCGGTGCACGACGCCGGCGCGGTGCGAATACTCGAGCGCCTCGAGGATGCCGTCGGTGTAGCGCACGGCATCCGCTGTGGAGAGCGGGCCCGCGTCGACGATGTCTTTCAGGAGCCGCCCCTGGACGAGCTCCATCACGATGTACGGCACCGGATGCGTCGACCCGTCCGGGTCGGTCTCGGTGTCTTCACCCGCGTCGTAGACGCGGACGATCGTCGGATGCGACATGCGCGAGGCCGCCTGCGCCTCGAGGCGGAACCGCGTGCGGAAGGTGTCGTTCTCGGCGAGCTCGCGCTTGAGCAGCTTGATCGCGACCGGCCGCCCGAGGGTCAGGTCGTGGCCGCGGTGGACGCTGGCCATACCGCCCCGGCCGACGAGTTCGTCGACACGGTAGCGCCCGGACAGCACTCGTCGTTGTTCGGACACTTCACCCCCCTGGAGCAGACCTCGCAAGCCTATCCGACCCCATGCTGGGACGACCCTCGACGTCAGCCGTCGGCGCCCTCGTCGGGCTCTTCGGGATCGGGCGTCGCGGCAGCGATGATCGTCGCTTCGGTGGTGCCCGATGAGCCGGAGTCGCGCGTGCCGTTCTCACCCTCACAGGTCACGACCATCGACACACCCAGGCGTCCGCCCACATCACCGTTGACGGTGATCGGTGCGGGGCGCTGCTCGGCGTTGAAGCTCGCCGACGTGTCGTTGTTGACGGTGAAGATGCCGCCGCTGACGGTGAGCGTGTACGACTTCACGGCGCTGCCGGCCGGGCACGAGAACGTGTCCCACCCGGCATACACGGTCGTGCCCTGCTCCGCAGTGGTGATGGCGTTGCCGGACTCGTCCTGCAGGGTCGGGTTCGACGGCGTGTCGATCGGCGCGAGCTCGTCGTAGGCGGTCATCACGAACGCCGCGTCGAAGGCGACGTTGCCGGCCGGCGAGTACTCGTAGACGGTGCCCACGTCCTCGGCCGTCGGTGCAGCATCGCCGGTCTCGCAGCTCGCGTTCTCGAGCTCCGCCGCGCGGGCGATCTGCAGGGCCTCGTCGCACGTCTTGCCGAGGAGGTCGAGGTCATCGACGTTGACCGTCGTCGCTTCCGGCGTGTCGCTCGGCGTGGGCGATTCTGCGGGCGTCTGCGACGTCGGCGTGTCGGACGGCGTCGCTTCGGGGTCAGCCTGCCCCTGCAGCATCGTGAACACGGTGCCGCCGAGCACGAGCAGCAGCAGCACGATGAGGGCGACGAGCGGCCACGTCCACGGGCTGCGCTTGCGTGTCTTCGTCTCCGAGCCGGCAGCCGCGGCGCCCGCGGCACCGCCGGCACCTGCCGCGAGCGGCGAGGTGGTCGGAAGGATGCGCGTGGCCTCCTCGGTGCCGAGCGCGGGGCTCAGCAGCTGGGTGACCTCGTCGACGACCGCGCCGCCGGCGATCGCAGGGACCACCGCGGCAGCGGCCGCGATGTCGCCGCGGCGCAGGGCCGTGGCGGCACGGGCGACGGCGGATGCTGTGGCCGGGCGGTCGTCGGGCTTCTTGGCGATCATCGCCATGACGAGGTTGCGCACCGGTTCGGCGACCGTGTTCGGCAGCGGCGGCGGGGCGTCGTTGATCTGCGCCATCGCGATCGCGACCTGCGATTCGCCCGTGAAGGGGCGCTTGCCGGCGAGCGATTCGTACGCGACGATGCCGAGCGAGTAGATGTCGGTCGCGGGCGACGCGGCGTGGCCGGACGCCTGCTCGGGCGAGAGGTACTGCACGGTGCCCATGACCTGACCGGTGGCCGTCAGCGGCACCTGGTCGGCGATGCGCGCGATGCCGAAGTCGGTGATCTTCACGCGGCCGTCGGGCGTGATCAGTAGGTTGCCGGGCTTGATGTCGCGGTGCACGAGGCCCGCGGCGTGGGCCGCCTGCAACGCGGATGCGGTCTGCGCGACGATGTCGAGGGTCTTGTCGCTCGAGAGCGACCCCTCGCGCTCGAGGATGGTCGACAGCGCCTCGCCGGGCACGAGTTCCATGACGAGGAAGGCGGAGCCGTTCTCCTCGCCGTAGTCGAAGACGCTCGCGATGCCCTCGTGGTTGACGAGTGCGGCGTGACGGGCCTCGGCGCGGAAGCGCTCGAGGAATCCCGGGTCGCCCATGTACTCGTCTTTGAGGATCTTGATGGCGACGGTTCGACCGATGACGTGGTCGGTGGCCTCCCACACCTCGCCCATCCCGCCGATCGCGATCCGCGAGTCCAGCTCGTAACGTCCGCCGAAGCTCACACCTTGCGTCGGTCTCATCTGCTCAGCACCGCCTCAATGACTTTCTTCGCGATCGGGGCCGCGATCCCGTTGCTCGTTCCGGACTGTCCGAGACCGCCGCCGTTCTCGATCATGACGGCGACGGCGACCTCGGGGTCGTCTGCCGGCGCGAATCCGGTGAACCACAGCGTGTAGGGGTCCCCGGGACCGTGTTCGGAGGTGCCCGTCTTCCCCGCCACTTCGACGCCATCTATTGTTGCACCGCTCGCCGCGCCATCACTGACATTGGCGATCATCAGGTCGGTCATGGTCGCCGCGACATCGGACTCGAGCGCGCGCCCGAACTCGGTGTCGCCGAACTCCTGCTGCACCGTCAGGTCGGGTGCGACCACCGAGTCGACCAGGCGCGGGTTCATGACGACGCCGCCGTTGGCGATGCCCGCCGAGACCATCGCGATCTGCAGCGGCGTGGCGATGACGTCGCCCTGGCCGAACCCGCTGAGTGCGGTGCGGGCGTCGTCGAGGCCGGTCGGATAGACCGACGCGGTCGAGGTGAGCGGCATCTCGAACGAGCTGTTGAAGCCGTACTTCTCGGCCTCGGCCCGGATCACCTCGTCGCCGAGTTCGACGGCGAGCTGCGCCATCGGGATGTTGCAGCTCAGGCGCAGCGCCGTCGCGAGGGTGACCTCGTCGCCCGAGCCGCACGTACCGCCGTCGTGGTTGCGGATGACGCTCTCACTGCCGGGCAGCTGCCACGTCGCCGGGTTGTCGAAGGTCGACTCGGGCGTGTATTCGCCGGTCGACAGGGCGGCGGAGGTCACGACGAGCTTGAAGGTGGAGCCGGGCGGGTTGAGGTCGCCGGCGATCGCACGGTTGTAGAGCGGGTCGAGCGGGTCGTCGACGAGCGCGTCGAACGTCTCGTTGACGGATGCCGTGTCGTGGACGGCCAGCAGGTTCGTGTCGTAGCTGGGGCTGGTCACCATGGCGAGGATCTCGCCGGTCTTCGGGTCCATCGCAACGACCGCGCCCTCGTAGTCGCCGAGCGCCTCCCACGCGGCGCGCTGGATGGCGGGGTCGATCGTGATGAGCACGTTCGAGCCGCGCGGGTCCTGCCCCGACACGATGCGCTCCAGCCGGGCGAGGAACTGCGAGCTGCCGGTGCCCGACAGTTCACTGTTCATGGCCTGCTCGAGTCCCGTCGTCTGCCCCGACACCGGCAGGTATCCGGTCACCGGTGCCCACATCTCGGCGTCGGTGTAGGTGCGCTGCCACGAGTAGAGGTCGCTGCTGGGCGTCGACGACGCAATCACCTCGTCGCCCGCGACGATCGAGCCGCGCTGCACTTCGTACGACTCGTACAGCGTGCGGCGGTTCTCGGGATTGGCGTTGAGCTCTTCGGCGCCGATGACCTGGATGTAGCTCGTCGCACCGAACAGCCCGAGGAACATCACCAGCATCACGATGCTGAGGCGTCGCAATTCCTTGGTCATCAGCCGATCACCACCCGGGGGCGGGAGCGCACGGCATCCGAGATGCGCAGTAGCAGCGCCACGATGAGCCAGTTGGCAACGAGCGAGGAACCACCGGCCGCGAGGAACGGCGTCGTGAGGCCGGTCAGCGGAATGAGGCGGGTCACACCGCCGACCATGATGAACACCTGCAGGGCGAGCGTGAACGACAGGCCCGTCGCGAGGAGTTTGCCGAAGTCGTCCTGCCCGGCGATGCCGATGCGGATGCCGCGGCTCGTGAACACCATATAGAGCGCCAGCAGCGCGAACACCCCGACGAGACCGAGCTCTTCGGCGAGGCTCGGGAAGATGTAGTCGTTGTGCGCGAGCGGCGTCAGGTCGGGGTAGCCGCGGCCCCACCCGGTGCCGATGAGGCCGCCGTTGGCCATGCCGAACAGGCCGGTCACCAACTGGTAGCTGCCGCCGTACTGCTCGATGACCTCGGGGTCGAAGGCGTTCAGCCAGGCGGCGAAGCGACCCGTGACGTAGGGGAGCACGCGCGACGCGAGGATCGCGCCGCCGACGGCGAGAGCGACACCGATGAACACCCAGCTGGTCTTGCCGGTCGCGACGTAGAGCATCGCGACGAACATGCCGAACAGCAGGAGACCGGTGCCGAGGTCGCGCTGCATCACGATGATGAGCATCGACACGCCCCACACGATCAGCAGCGGGCCGAGTTCGCGCGGGCGCGGCCAGGTGAGGCCGAGGAAGCGATGACCGACCGAGGTCATCGCCTCACGGGTGCGCACGAGGTAGCCGGCGAAGAAGATGCCGAGGCAGATCTTGGCGAGCTCGCCGGGCTGGAACGAGAAGATGCCGCCGACCGACACCCACACCTGGGCGTTCTCTTCGACCGCGAGGAACGGCACGAACGGCAGCAGGAGCAGGAGGACGCCGGCGAGCCCGAACAGATACGTGTACCGGAACAGCACCCGGTAGTTGCGCAGCAGGATCACGATCGCGATCGCCCCGACGATTGCGATCGCCAGCCACACGAGCTGGCGCGTCGACAGTGCGCCCCACCCGGTGGAGGACTCGGCGATGTCGAGCCGGTAGATCATGGCGAGCCCGATGCCCGACAGCAGGGTCGCGATCGGGACGACGAACGGGTCGGCCTGCGGCGCCTTCAGTCGCAGCACGACGTGCAATGCGAGCACGAGCAGTGTCAGCCCGCCGCAGTAGTTGAGGAACGTCCAGTCGATCGCGTCGGTCGCGCCGAGTTGCACGAGGGCGACGGCGACCGCGTTGATCACGAAGACGAACAGCAGCAGGCCGAGTTCGCGGTTGCGCTGGGTCTGCGGCATCCGCAGTTTGCGCAGTGCCTTCAGAACCGTGGTGTCGGTCTCGACGGAGGCGGTCATTCTTCCTCCTCCGTCGGTCGCAGACGGTCGACGATCGCGATCGCGTCGGCCAATGAACGAGCCGAGACCGTCTCGTCGACGGCCTGGCGTTCGAGGATCGACAGATCGGACAGCAGGATGTCGGTGTCTTCGTACGGCGAGGAGAGCGTGATGGGACCGATGTTGGCCTGCACGCCGCGGTAGATGACGACACTGTCGTCGTCGGTGCCGACGAAGTAGCGGGTCTGCGTCCACTGGTAGCCGGCGAACACGCCCGCCGCGAGTGCGCCGAGAATGACGACGAAGCCGACGAACCACCAGATGCGGCGCCAGCGTGCACGGCGCCGGTCTTCTTCGATGAGCTCTTCGAGGAACTCGGCCGCCGGCTCGAAGTGGGTGGGTTCGTTCGCGGCCTGGCTCTTCAGGTGCAGCCAGCCGCCCCGGCCGGGGCGTGCGGCCGGCACCTCGATGCCGGTCGGGTTGGACGCCGAGCCGACGATCGTGGGCGTGCCCGCGAACATGGGGTGCTGCCCGCCGATGTCGACCATCACGATCGTGACGTTGTCGGGTGCACCGCCGTCCAGGGCCTGCTTGAGCAGCACGTCGGCGGTGCGGGCGGGTGCCATGTCCTGCGCGAGCGCCTTGGAGATGTGCGCGTCGTCGACGACACCCGACAGCCCATCGGAGCACAGCAGCCAGCGGTCACCGGGCTGGGTCGGCATGATGAACGTGTCGACCTCGGGGTCGGGCGACATGTCACCCAGCACGCGCATCAGCACCGAACGTCGCGGGTGGTAGCGGGCCTCTTCGGGCGTGATGCGCCCCGAGTCGACCAGGCGTTGCACGAACGTGTGGTCGGTGGTGATCTGGGTGAGCGCACCGTCGCGGAACAGGTACAGCCGCGAGTCGCCGATGTGGGCGATGACGGCGAGGTCGTCGACCATCATCAGCGCCGTCACCGTCGTGCCCATGCCGGCCAGTTCGGGCTTGCGGGTCACCGTCTCGATGAGTTCGGCGGCGGTGTCGGTGATCGTCTCTCGCAGGGCGCGTTCTGCCGCGGCGGTCGAGGGGAACGGCTCGTCGATGGTCTTCAGGCGATGCACCGCGAGGCTCGAGGCGACGTCGCCGCCGGCGTGGCCGCCCATGCCGTCGGCGACGACGAACAGCGACGAGCCGCAGTAGCCCGAGTCCTGGTTGTTGGAGCGCACCTTCCCGGTGTGGGAGATGGCCGTGCTCGATCCCTGGAAGACCATGCCGAGATCCGGTTACTTCCGCAGCTCGAAGGTCGTCGCGCCCACCTTGACCGTCGCCCCCACGATGATCGGAACCGGCGTCGAGACGCGCTGCCCGTCGTGCCAGGTGCCGTTGGTGGAGTCGAGGTCTTGGATCATCCACTGCTCGCCCCACAGCAGCAGGCGGGCGTGGTGGCTCGAGGTGTAGTCGTCGCGGATGACGAGGCCCGACTCGCTGGAGCGGCCGATCGTCAGCGGTTCACCGGTGAGGGGCAGTTCGAGTCCCGTCTTCGGTCCGCTCGTGATGACGATGCGCGACACGGCGTCGCGGGTCGCCTTCTCGGGGCCCGACGACCGCGGACGCGGTGGGGCCACCGGCGCGACGGCAGCCGTGGCATCCGAGGGTCCTGCCGTGGGCGGGGCTGCTGCGGCGGGCGCCGGTTCGGGCAGCTTTCGCACCTTCACACCGAACAGGTCGGCGCGCAGCGAGTAGACCACCGCGAACACGAAGAACCACAGCAGGACGAGGAAGCCGATCTGCAGCAGCAGGAGTGTCAGTTCGCTCACGGGCGCCCTCCCCGGTCGTAGGCGCGGGTCGCGTCGGCGGCCGAGGTGGACGGACGGGGCGGCGTGGCCTGTGCGACCACGCGGAACGTGATGTCGGTGCGTCCGATGCGGATGACCGAATCCGGCAGCAGCGGCCCTTCGCCCACCTTGCGGCCGTCGAGCTGGGTGCCGTTGGTCGATCCCAGGTCACGCACCATGGCGCGCTCGCCGTCCCACAGCACCTCGACGTGACGGCGGCTCGTGCCGGCATCCGAAATGGTGATGTCGGCGTCGCTGCCGCGCCCGATGACGGTGCGGCCCTTCGCGAGCGGATGCCGCTTGCCCTCGACCTCGACCACGCCGCGCCACGCGACATCACCGGCGGCGGTGCGCGATTCGACGCGCAACGTGCCGGTCGACAGCTGGTCATCGGAGGTGAGCGCGACCGTCACGGGGCCGGCGAAACTGAAGCCCTGATCCTTCGCGTGCTGCGCCAGGAGGCGGTGCAGTTCTTCGTCGAGCGTGGCGCCGAGCGCCAGCATCCGCTCTTCGTCGGATGGCGCAAGCCGCACGGTGAACGTATTGGGCGCGAGGATGCGGTCGCGGCTGACGACCGCGGCCTTCGCGTCGAGTTCGCTGCGCAGCGCCGAGGCGATCTCGACAGGCTGAACGCCGCTGCGGAAGGTCTTCGCGAACGCGCCATTGACGGCGCGTTCGAGTCCCTTCTCGAAGCTGTCAAGTAGTCCCACGGGGCTCCTCAGGCAGGCTGACCGGTACGGGACATGCTAGTTGCACTCACTGTGAACCTGCGGAATCGGCTGAGAAGCCGGTGATTCTGTGCACGCGTGAGCGCGTGATATCCTCGGGAAGTTGAGTCCTTGGAGACACGGGTTCGCGCGAGTGGCGGAATAGGCAGACGCGCTGGCTTCAGGTGCCAGTGCCCGAAAGGGCGTGGGGGTTCAACTCCCCCCTCGCGCACAGCGAAGAATCAGCCCCCGACCTGGGATTATCCGGGCGGGGGTTGATTCGTTTCCAGGCCGCGCTCCACCCCCGGAAGGTTCAGCCGTGTGGCGCTGCGGCTCGAACGCGATATTCACGCGGGGTCATCCCGGTCTCGATTCGGAACTGTCGGTTGAAGTTGGAGAGGTTCTCGTAGCCCACCTCGAAGCAGATATCACTCACGCGGGCGGTTGTCTCATCCAAGCGACGGCACGCTTCGATGACGCGAAGACGGCGAACCGTCTCCACGAACCCCCGCCCCGCAGTCCGCGTGAAGAATCGGGAAAGGGCTGACGGGCTCATCCCCACCAGCTCCGCTGCCGCAGTCAGCGACACCTGATCCGAGAGATTGGTCGTGATGTAGTCGAGGACCTCGTCCACCTTCCGCTGCGCGGCCGCATCGGAGCGCACCGTCGTTCGGCGGCGCCCGAGGTAGGACCGATCCCCTTCGGGTGCCCGGGCGAGGAGGGCGAGCAGGCTCAACACGTGCGCGAAGCGTTCGATGCCCCTGGTGGCCCCGACGGCATCCAGATGTGCGATGGCGCGGTCGCGCGTTCGACCCGTGTACGTCATCCCGCGCGCGGCGGCCACGAAGAGACTGACCGCTTCTTGCGCTTCCGGCGCGACTGCCGCGAGCGCCTGGATGCGGTCCGGGTGCAGTTGCAGCACCGTGTCGCGCGTCGCGATCACCTCGCCTTCCACCAGATCCGATATCCAGTTGTGCGGCACATGAGAGCCGACCAGGACGAAGTGGCCCGGATCGAAGCGGCCGACATAGTCGCCCACGAACGCGATGCCGCTGCTGGCGCGGATGTGATGCACCTCGACCTCAGGGTGGGTGTGCCACCTGGCCAATGGATGTGGAAAGTCGTGCTGGTGCCAGCGCACCATGCTGTCCACGTCCGGGATGACGACCTCGGGTGCGGGTGGTCGCCGTTGAAACGGTGATGCCGACGCACCCTCCTCCGATACCGGTGAATCCATGTGCACGAGCGTCCTCTTCGCGGAACCAGATGTCAATTTCGTATCAGAACACCCGGTTCCAGTGCTCTAGAGCGTGTCCAGCGTGCAACGGAATATGGATGACGCACGACCCGCTCGGCGCACTGACACTGCGCCCATCACAATGAGGTGACCACATGTCCTCACGATGGCCACTGAGCCTCACGCTCGGATACGCCGCAATCGCACTGTTCATGACCGGCGACGGGTTCGAGCTGACGTTCCTGTCCGTTCACCTCGTCGGGCTCGGCTACAGCCCGGTGGACGCCGCGCTCACCTTCAGCGTCTACGGATTCATCGCGGCCATTGCCGCGTGGAGCTCCGGCGTGATCTCGGAGATGTTCGGGGCCAGGCGCATCATGATCATCGGAGGGACGAGCTGGCTCGTGCTGCAGGCGGTGTTCCTCGGATTCGTCATCGACGCCGGCAGCCTGCCGCTCATCCTCCTCGTCTATGGCATTCGCGCCGCTGCGTACCCGCTGTTCATCTACTCGTTCGTCGTGCTCATCGCCCAGACGGTGGACAAGAGTCGCCTTGCGACCGCGATGGGTTGGTACTGGGCGGCCTACTCCCTCGGCATCGGCGTGCTCGGCACATACCTGCCCAGCTGGATCATTCCGGTCGTCGGTGAGCGAGCAACCCTCTGGATGGCGCTTCCCTGGGTGGCTGCGGGCGTGCTGTTCTGCCTCTGGAGCGACCGCTCGGGTCGGAGCGCAGGGGTGTCCGTCGCTGCTCCGGAGACGCTGAGCCGCGGTGACCGCTGGCGCGAACTCGCGCGCGGCGCGACGATCCTCGTCGAGAACCGCCAGATCCTCGTCATCGCGCTGGTCAGGGTCATCTGCAATCTGACGCTCTTCGGATTCCCCGTCGTGATGCCGCTCTACCTCACCACCGACAGCTACGACGCGGTCGGTTCCTTCTCCCTCGCCCAGTGGATGCAGCTGTGGGGTCTCATGTTCGCCGTCACCCTCGTCACCAACGTCGTGTGGGGACGCATCGGCGACAAAGCGGGGTGGATGCGGCAGATGCGCTGGTTCGGATGCATCGGCTGCGCGGTGGCGACACTCGCCTTCTACTATGTGCCGCAATGGTTCGGCCCCGACATGATCATGATGTCGGCGGCCGCCGTGCTCCTCGGCATCACCGTCTCCGCGTTCGTCCCGATGGGCGCCGTCTTCCCGTCCCTGGCACCTGAGCACACCGGAGCGGCCATCTCGGCGCACAACCTGGCGGCCGGTGTCTGCACATTCCTCGGGCCGGCCATCGCCGCGCTCTTGCTGCCGACTCTCGGCATCGGGGGCGTGTGCTGGGCCTTCGCCGTCCTCTACGTCATCGGCGCCGGCCTCACCTACTTCGTTCGACCCCCACAGCCCGGCTTCGACGAGCGGGGCCACCGCATCCCCGCTCGCACCGAAGTTCTCGCAGCCTGACCGCACCGACCTGAATCAGGAACCATCGCCATGTCTGACGCACTCACCCGCACCCCCGCATCCGATCTCCCCACGGGCACCTTCCGCCGCGCGGTGTCGATCCCGCTCGATGGCGTGCACCTCGAGGATGCCGCCACCCTCATCCCGAAGCCGGATGAAGTGCTGGTGCACTCCAGCGTCGTCGGCATCTGCGGGTCCGACACCCACGCGCTGGCAGGCGCTCACCCGTTCCTCACCAGCGCCTACGTTCCCGGCCACGAGGCCGTCGGCGTCGTCGCCGGGTGGGGGGAGAACGTCGACGGGTTCACCGTGGGTCAACGCGTCATCCTGAAGCCGAACGTCAGCTGCGGAAGCTGCGTGAACTGCCTCACGAATCGGTCGAACGCGTGTGAACAGCTGACGTGGATCGGCTGCGATCCCTCGCAGCAGTGGTCCGGCGCCATGGCGACCGAGTTCGTCGCACCCGCGCGCAATCTCTTCGCCGTCCCGGAAGGGGTCGATGACCGCACCGCTGTGCTCGTCGAGTGCCTCGCCACTCCGGTCCACGCAGCACGCATCGCCGGCGACCTGCGTGGCGCGCACGTGGTCGTCCTCGGAGCGGGCACCATCGGGGTGCTGTGCGTCGTCGCTGCACTGCACGCGGGCGCGGCATCCGTCGTCGTCACCGACATGGACACCGGCAAGCTCGAACGTGCGCGACGCGTCGGAGCACGCGGGGCCGTGCTCGCCTCAGCCCCCGACGTCAACGAGCAGGTTCTCAACGCATTGGGCAGTCCGACGGCGGACGTCGTGCTGGATTGCGTCGCGAACGAACGCTCCTTCGCGCAGTCCATCGCGCTCCTGCGTCGGGCGGGCACGCTGGTCGTGGTCGGCGTTCCTCCTCGCGACGCGTCCCTGCCGATGCCGCTCATCCAGGACTGGGAGATCCGCGTCCAAGGCTGCGCCGCGTACACCGAGGCGGACGTGCGCACCGCCATCGACATCGCAGCCGACGGTGGTCTGCCCACGGATGAGATCATCTCCCAGGTCTTCGGTCTCGAAGCCGTCGCGGATGCATTCGCCGCCGCGACGAACGACAGCTCCGGAAAGGTCCTCATCGTTCCATGAGCATCGTCGTCATCGGAGAAGCCCTCGTGGACATCGTCGAACAACCGGGGAGGAAGCCGTCCACGACCCCTGGCGGATCGCCCCTCAACGTTGCCGTCGGGCTCGGCCGACTCGGCCACGCCGTCGAGCTCCATGCGGGCGTCGCGGACGACCCGAACGGCGCCGTGATCCTCAACCACCTCGACGCGTCCGGAGTCAGCCTGCGCAATGACATGCCGCCGGTGCGGTCGGCGTCGGCGGTCGCGACCATCCAGGACGACGGGTCCGCGCGATACGAATTCGACGTCGACTGGCAGGTCGCGTCCGTCGAGGTGTCTCCGGCCACGAGATTCGTTCATACGGGCTCGCTCGGTGCGGCGCTTCCACCTGGCGATGCCACCGCTCTCGAAGCCATGCGTGCCTCCCGCGCCCATGCCATCACCACATTCGATCCGAATGTGCGGCCCGCGCTGATGCGTCCGCATGCGCAGCAGCTGCCGGTGACCGAGATGTTCTTCAGCGCGGCCGACGTCGTGAAACTCAGCGACGAGGACGCCGCCTGGCTCTACCCGGGCTGGGCCCTCGACCGCGTGGCTGACCGCCTCCTCGCGCTCGGGGCCGCGGTTGTGGCGGTCACCCGAGGAGCAGACGGTGCGCTGGTGTGCACCGGTGCGCATCGCATCGCGCTCGCCACACAGGTGCCGGGCGTCGTGGACACCATCGGTGCGGGTGATTCGTTCATGGCGGGAATGATCCACGCGCTGAGCGAGATCTTCGAGGACGTGGAGCTGCCGGTCGTCGACCGGGGCCAGATGCTCGACCTGCAGGCGCTTTCGCGGGTGGGATCGTTCGCGCAGTCCTGCGCTGCGGTGACCGTCTCGCGGCGTGGCGCAGACCTCCCCTGGGCAACGGAGCTGCTCGTCAGTCGTTGAGCTTGCCGGCCTCAGCCCCGCAGCGCCGGATCGAAGTACAGCTCCCAGTGCAGTTTGCAGCCGGGGTTGAAGGCGCCGTCGCACGCGGGGCACGCGCTCGCCGTTGCGTAGGCGTCGATCGTCAGCAGGTGTCCGCAGACGCCGCAGAGCACGGCGGGGTGACCACCGGCATCCGCGCCCCACGGCCGTGCCGCATGGTCGGCCGTCTCGTCGTGGCACCGGTGGCACGGGTAGAAGGCGCGACAGCAGGCGAACTCGATCGCGATGATGTCGAGCGGCGTCGCGTAGTGGATGCAGCGGGTCTGCGCGTCGACGACCGGGCCGCGCACGACCGGACGCATCATCGCACGCCCCGAGCGGTGAGTGCATCGCCCAGCTGGTCGGCGTGCGAGAGCGCGACCACCAGGAACGGCACTGCGAAGGTACGCAGATTCGGCCGCGCACCCCGCGCCCGCTGCGCCTCCTGCACGTCGCGGGCGGCGCGGGCGAGCGCCGGAATCGTGCTGAGCGTCACCATCAGCAGCAGCGCGATGCGTTCCGGATCGACGCCCACCTTCCGCAGCGGTGACAGGCCACGTTCGTAGACCGCGAGCAGGTCGCTCGCCCGTGTCGTCAGCACCAGCAGTCCGGCGAGGGCGAGGGATGCCGTGACCCTGGCAGTGTTCGCGACGGCCGGCTCGACGCCCGTGAAGATGAGCTGGCTGACGAGTGTGAACGCGATGATCCACCACATCGCCCGCACCTGTCGGCCGAGTTCGCGCATGCCGCAGAGCCCGTCGCGCAACTGCGCGAGGGCGTAGCCGGCCACCGTGACGCCCACGGCGACGCCGGCGGACCACCACTGCGACGGCAGCAGCAGGATGCCGATGGCGAGCAAAAGCAGCAGCACCGTCTTCACACCCGCAGACATGCGGTGCAGGCGCCCCTGACCTGGGCGGTACGCGGTCAGCACGCGAGTTCCCGCTCGTAGCGGGCGATGACGGCATCCGCGGGTCCCACCTCGACCACGCCGCCGTCCGCGAACAGGACCGCGGCGTCGCAGCCGGCCGCGAGGGCGAGGTCGTGGGTGACGAGCACGAGGCGGTGCCCGTCGGGGGCGAACAGGTGGTCGGCGACGGCGCGGGCGTTGCGCGCATCGAGGTACGCGGTCGGCTCGTCGGCGATCACCAGATCGGGGTCTCGCACGAACGCGCCGCACAGTGCGAGCAACTGCTTCTGACCGCTCGAGAGCTCGTGCGCCGACGCATCCGCGAGCTCGGCGAGCCCGAACCGGGCCAAGGCCTCCCCGGCACGCGCCGCCTGCTCCTGCTTCGACAGGCCCTCGCCACGCAGCGAGAACGCGACGTCTTCGACCACGGTCGGCATGATGATCTGCGTGTCGGGGTTGCTGAAGACCAGCGCGGTCCGCTTGCGCAGCGCGCCCGACCGGCCACGCGGCTCGACCCCGAGCACCCGCACGGTGCCGGTCGTGGGCCGCACGAGCCCGCCGACCACGCGCGCGAAGCTCGACTTGCCCGACCCGTTGTCGCCGATCACCGCGAGCGTGCGCACATCGACGTCGAGGGTCACGTCGCGCAGCACCGTCGTCTCGCCCACCGTGAGCCCGACCCGATCGAGGTGCAGCATCAGCGCACCACCTCGACGAGCGCGGCGACACCCATGCCGCCCCCGATGGATGCCGCGGCCACACCGAGCGTGCCGGGCACTGCCGGTGTGCACACCAGCCGGCTGAACAGGCGCACCACCGAGATCGCGCCGCTCGCGCCCCACGGGTGTCCGAGGGCGAGCGCGCCACCGTCGGCGCACACGCGCGGGTCGTCGTCGGCGAGGGCGAGCCGGTCGAGGACGGCGAGGGTTTGCGCCGCGAAGGCTTCGACGATCTCGAACGCGGCGATGTCGGCGACCGTGAGCCCGTGGCGGTCGAGCAGGGTGCGGACGGCGGCGGCGGCGCCGACACCGGGCAGCGCAGGGTCGCAGCCGACGATCGCACCGCCGCGGACGGCGAGGCCCGGCGCGGCACCGGCCGGCGCGACCACGACGGCAGCGGCCCCGTCGCTGATGCGGGTCGCCGTACCCGCCGTCACCGTGCCGCCCGCAAACAGTGGACGCAGCCGCGGCAGCAGCGGTGCGGCGTGACCGATCGAATCGTCGTGGTCGAGGCCCGCGATCGGCACGAGTTCTGCGTCGAAGCGACCGGCATCGCGGGCCGCAATCGCGCGCGCATGGCTGCGAGCGGCGTACGCGTCCTGCCGTTCGCGCGAGATGCCGTCGTGCCGGGCCAGGTCGTCGGCCGCGCGCGGCATGTCGGGATCGGCGAACCCGAGCGGTGCAAACGGCGCCCGGTCGTACGCGACACCGTCGAATGCGCGCACGGGAGCCGTCGAAGGGCTCTCGGCGCCGCCCGCGACCCGGACGCCGGGGTCGACGCGGGCTGCGGTCACGGCATCCAGCACCGCGGCCAGTCCGCTGCCGCACTGCCGGTCGACCGTGCCACCCGGCACGTCGTGTCCGAGGCCGGCCGCCAGCGCGGTGACCCGGCCGGGGTTGCCGCCGGGGCCCATGCAGTTGCCCCACACGACATCGACGACCGCAGGCGCCTGACCCGTGACCGCGGCGGCGTCGGCGAGCGCCGAAGTGATGGCGGCCGCGCCGAGCCGGTCGAGTGTGACGCCCGACAGTCCGCGGCCGCGCGTGCCGATGGGCGTGCGCCGCGCGGCGATGATCACCGGGTCAGCGGGCATGGCGCACCGCCGTTCCGTCGTCGACCGCACGGATCGCCGCCGCGCGCGCGGGCTTGCCCGACGCTGTGCGCGGCAGCGCACCCGAAAACCACAGGCGCGGACGGTGCGCAGGCGCGAGCAGCTGCGCCGCGGCGGCGGCCAGGTTCGCGACCGGCTCGCCGTCGAACTCGACGAACGCGGCCAGCAAGGCGCCGATCCGGGGATGGGGCCTCGCGAACACGATCGCATCACGCACACCAGGGATCGTACGCAAGGCCTCTTCGACCTCATCGGGCATGATCGTCGCCGATGCGCTCAAGATGGCGCCGTCGGTGCGGCCGTGCAGGTGCAGGCGCCCGTCGACGAGCTCGCCTCGGTCGCCGACCGTCGCCCACGCCCCGTCGCGCCGGAGCGGCCCCGCGGCACCGGCGTACCCGTCGGCGACGAACGGCGACCGCACCCACACCACCCCGTCGCGGATCTCGAGGTCGACACCCGGAAACGGCACGAGTCCGTCGCCGCGATCGACCGCGACGAACGACAGTTCTGCTGCCCCGTAGTACGCGACAAGGCGGATGCCGGCCGCTTCCGCCCGCTCCCTCAGCATGGCGTCGAGGCGGGACCCGCCGATGAGCGCCGTGCGCAGGCGCGGCGGTACGCCACGGTCGAGTACCTCACGCAGCGCGTTCGGGGTGCCGTGCAGGCAGGTGACCTCGGCATCCGGCTCACCGGCGAGCACCGGCCGCGGCCCGCCGCCGAGCGCGTGGGCGAGGGAGAAGAGCGTGAGCGATGCGGCGGGCGGGGCCGGCAGCAGCACGGCGTCGTCGGCACCGGCATCCAGCAGCTCGGCGACGGTGTCGAACGATTCCGCCCACGAGGCCTCGCTGCGCAGCACGATGCGCGGATGCGCACTGCTGCCCGACGTGAGCGCCGCCCACGCCGCCATGCTGCCCGCCGGCACCTGCGAGACCGCGGCGACGGCGTTTCGCCACTGGTCCTCGGGCCACCGTGGATCGCCCACCAGCGGCGCATCGCCCGCGGCACGGATGCCGGCGATGCGCTCGACGAGGCGGTCGGTGTCGCCGCGGACGGGGACGATCACACGCGGACCGGGTCGCGCTCTTCGGTCTCGGCGGCGTCGGCGATCGTCTCGCGTCGGAACGCGCGCGGGTACGCGCGGACGAGCGTCAGCACGACGACCGACGCGATGACCGCCTTGATGAGGTCGCCGGGCAGAAAGACGAGGCTCGACAGCGCGGTCTCGCCGAGCGGCAGGCGCATGACGAGGCTCTGCACCGGAATGCCGAAGAGGTAGATGACGAGGATGCCGCCGGTGAGCACGCCCACGACGGTGCGGACGGGCGTGGGGATGCGGCCGCGGTGGCGCACGATCAGGCCGATGACGATGACACCGGCGAGCCAACCAGCGAGGTAGCCGGCGGTCGGGCCGACGAAGACGCCGATGCCGCCCCGTCCCCCGGCCAGCAGCGGCAGACCCGCCGCCACGAGCGCCAGCACGACGGCGACCGATGCTGCGCCGAGCCACGGCCCGAGGATCGCCCCGGCGAGCATCACGCCGAGTGTCTGCGCGGTGATGGGCACTGCCCCGAAGACCGTGAAGGCTCCGAGCAGGCCGAGCACGGCGATGAGGGCGGCGAACACGGCGACACGGGCGATGGCGGTCGCATCGAGCCCGCGGGTGGAGGTGGTGGGCATGGCGGCACTCCTACAGTGATGGCTGGTGGCGAGAGATGACTTGAACGGTGTTCACCTAAACGGCGTTCAATAGACTAGCGGCATGACGCGAGAAGCTGGCACCCGCGGCCACACCCGAGACGACGTCGCTCGGGCGGCGATGCGCATTCTCGATGCATACGGGCTGCCCGACTTCACGATGCGACGACTCGCGACCGAACTCGGCGTGCAGGCCGGCGCCCTGTACTGGCACTTTCCCAACAAGCAGAGCCTGCTGGCCGAACTGTCCGACCGCATCGTCGCGCAGACGGCGCCCGTCCCCGCCGAGCAGTCGTGGCCGGCGCGGCTTCGCGGGGAGGCGAGTGCACTGCGCTCGGCCCTGCTCGCACACCGCGACGGCGCCGAAGTCGTCTCGAGCTCGATGGCGCTGGGCCTCGGATCATCGACCGCGCACGACCGGTTCGTCGAGGTGATCGCAGCCGGTTCCCCGGCATCCGAGGCCGTGCGACCGGCCGCAACCGCGATGCTGCTGTTCGTGCTCGGGCACGTGCAGTACGAGCAACAGCTGCTCGCCTACGACCGCATCGGCCTGAGCGCAACGAGTGGCACGGATGCCGGTGCCCGCGACCTGCACGCAGACTTCGACTTCGGCATCGGACTGCTCGTCGACGGGCTGCAGGCCCGCGCCGCCTGAGCGTACTTCCCTCGGCCGTCACGGAGCGGCTTCGACGGGTGAGACCGCTGACGACCACACCCACGTGCGGAACTCCTTCGCGCCGACCCGGAACCGGATCGCCACCGCCCGGGCGGTCCACATGCATGCTTCGGCGTCGACTTCGATCGGCACGCCGCCGAACCGCACCCACGCGCGCACCGGCGCCGGCTGCGGATCGGTCGTCACCGCAAGGCGATCCAGCTGCAGTTCGGCCGCGAGCAGCGTCTCGAGCGGACCCGACGCGGCCGTGCGCTCGAGGATGCGGTCATCCATGCGTCCGTTGAGTTGGCGCGCATACCGGCGGTTGGTGCCCACGGGTCCGGGTGTCTCCTCTCCCCGGCCGAAGCGATCATGCCAGGGACGGCCGACACCGGAGCTCAGACGAGCGCGTGCAGGTAGCGCAGAGTCGCTTCGGCGGTGTCGCCGTCGCGCGCGGCGATCGCCTCGCGCAGGCGCACATACCCCTCCGTGCGCAGCAGCGGGTCGCGCATGAACGGGTCCCAGCCGTGCAGGTTGCGGGCGATCGCGTGCTGCGCTTCGCGGATGACGCCGAGGAACAGGCGGTTGTGCGTGGCCCGCGTGATCTCCATGAACATCAACGTCGAGGTCTCGAACAACACGACTCCGTCGCCGGTCTTCGACGCTTCGATCACCCGGTCGCAGGCTTCGAGGATGCCGGCCACTTCGGCATCCGTCCCGTGTGCCAGTGCGAGGCGCAGCGCATTGCCCATGAAGTACGCCGTGAACTCGGCCGTGTGTTGGCGCAGTTCGTCGTCGGGCGTCGACACTCGCGTGTAGCGGCCGACCGCGATCTCGACCAGTCCGATGCGCTCGAGCCGCTGCAGCGCCTCGCGCACCGGTGTGCGCGAAACGCCGAGCTCTGCGGCCAGATCGACGTCGCGCATGCGCTGCCCTGCGGCCAAGCGCCCCGTCAGGATTGCGGTGGCGATGCTCTCGTAGACCTGGTCGCCGAGGATGCCGCCGCGCGACAGGTCGAGCGGCTCGAGGGCGGCTGTCATAGAGGACGATTCTATGTCGCCGAGAGGCCGCTGGGAGTGATCCATTCGATACCGTCACCGGACTGATATATCGCTAGAGTGAGGCTGTCACGCTTCGCGTGGCTTATCCGGGGGGATCCGTCGACGCCCGGGCTGTTACGCGCTCTGCGTCAGGCCCGGGCGTCGAATGGGGGCGTCCTCCCCGTGCAACGTTTGTGTCACCATCGGTCGGCGCACGCGACACCCGCGCGCGCCTGCCGTAGCGTGATCCCCGTCGGCGCATCGGCGCCGGCTTCGCAATACAGGTAAGGCAGTCATGGCAACCAGCGGTACCGTCAAGTGGTTCAACTCGGAGAAGGGTTTCGGGTTCATCGCCCCGGATGAGGGCGGCGCCGACGTCTTCGCCCACTACTCGGCAATCGATTCGACCGGCTACCGGTCGCTCGAAGAGAACCAGCGCGTCGAGTTCGAGATCGTCCAGGGCCCGAAGGGCCTGCAGGCGGAGAACATTCGTCCCGTCTGACCCGTCGGGTCACCGCCGCCCGGGTCGGTCGCGATCGTAATCGGCCAGGGCGGCGGCATCCTCGGCGTGCCGTGCGGCACGCCGAGCGGCGTCGAGCGCCTCGACGGGATCCTGCGTGCCGCGAGCGGCCGCGAGTTCCCGTTGCGCCGACGTCAATCTGACGCGTGCATCCGCGCCCGCGCGTGACGCCCTCGGCTCCGCGTGCGCGATCGCGGCCCGCGCCGTCGCCAGCGCGCCGGGCAGTGCCGAGCGCGCGCCCCGCAGTCGCTGCTGTGCCGTGCGCGCATCGCCGAGGGCCAGGTCGAGCCGGTCGCGCAGCCGCGCCAGTTCATCCACCGTCGCCGTTGGTCGGCGTGGCGCCGAGGCCTCCAATGCCGCCAGGCGCTCCGAGATCGTGCGAAGCTCGCCGCCCAGCCGCTCCGCGTCGGCGGGTTCGAGGCCCTCACGGATCGTGAGCGCCTGACGCACCGCGACACGCGCCGCTTCGAGCTCTTCACCGACCGCAGCGCCCGCATCTGTCACGAGGCGATACGTCTCGTCGAGCCGACGCGCAGCCTCGCGAGCGCGGCGCACCTCGCGTTCTGCGGCGGCGAGCACCGGCACGGCCGTGCGCGTCGGATCGGCTGCCCGCTCCGACGCCTCCGCCAGCAGCTGGTCCGCGGCATCCAGTGCCTCGATCGCCGTCGTCGAGGCGGCGGCACCGCGCTCCCACTCGACCGCGTCGTAACGCTGCGACAGTTCGGCAATGAGCGCCGACGGATCGCCCATCTCGACGCGGAGTGCCGCGAGGCGCGTGCGCGCGGCATCCACCTGCTCTGCGGCCGAGACGTGCTGCTGCACCCAGTCGGCATGCTCGGTGCGGGCACGCGCCACAGCGGCGGTCGCCGCCTCGGCGCGAGTGCGAATTCGCTGCGCAGCGATGGCGCGCTGGGCAGGCGTGGGCGCATCGTCGAGGTCGCGGTACTGCGAGAACGCATCGTCGCGGGCGTGCTGCGCCGTCATGCGCGCGCGGCGCAGGGCGGGGGATGCCGCACCCTCATACAGCGCACCCGACAGACCGACCTCGAGATCGAGTTCGCCGACCGCATCATCGAGGCGCACCAGCGCGATGCCGGCCTGCGCACGCTCCGCGTCCGCGGCGGCGACCGCCTTGGGCGATCGTCGAGCCCGCCGGGCGAACCACACGCCGGCCGCCACGAGCGCGGCCGCGACACCGAAGACGACCAGCGCCGGGAACACCCAGCCCCACACCTCGCCGGCGGTCACGCCTCGTCCTGCACGAGCAGCAACGCGCGCAGCCCGTCGATGTCGTCGACGACCGCCTGTGCCCCCTCGGACTCGTGCGGCCAGCTGAAACCCCACCGCACGAAAATGACCGGTACACCCTGCTCACGGCCGCCGTCGATGTCGTGGTGGCGGTCGCCGATGAGCACGGGACGTGAGGTGTCCACACCCGAAGCCCGCAACTGGCGCAGCGATTCACCCACGATCGCAGCCTTCGACGCGAGCGTCTTCTCGTCGGCCGTGGCACCGACGATCGCCCGCAGGTGCGGGGCGAGGTCGAAGTGGTCCATGAGGGCGGTGACCTGCACCTCGGGCTTCGAGCTCGCGGTCGCCTGCGGGATGCCTGCGGCATCCAGATCGGCGATCAACTGTGCGACGCCCGGGTAGAGCTTCGCGCCCGTCGTGTACCCGTCGGCCTTGCCGATCGTGCGGTAGTGCTTGACCGCGTCGGCCGCCTGCTCGGGGCTCATGCCGACGTTCTTCTGGAACGACTCATACATCGGCGGGCCGATCCAGTGCACGAGCTCGGCACGCGTCGGCGCCGGCAACCCGTAGTCGGCGAGGCAGCGCGTCAAGCGCCCGAGGATGCCGTCGGATGCGTCGACGATCGTGCCGTCGACGTCCCAGAGGATGCAGGTCCAGGGGGAGCGCGCCATGGCATCCAGCCTACCGACGGGCGGGATGGGCGCCGGTGGTGTCTCGGCGCGCGCAACTCCTGGGATTCCAGCTCTTTCAGCGCGCACGGGGCCTGGATCCGGTCGCCCGGCGGCGAAAGTCAGGAGTTGCGGCCGTCGGCGCGGTGACACGTGAGGTCAAAACAGGCGGGGGACGCCGGACTCGATGCCCTTCATGCCCTCATAGTCGAGGGTGACGCAGCGGATGCCGCGGTCGGTCGCGAGCACGCGGGCCTGCGGCTTGATCTCCTGCGCCGCGAACACCCCGGTCACGGGTGCCAGGTGCGGGTCGCGGCCGAGCAGTTCGAGGTAGCGGGTGAGCTGCTCGACCCCGTCGATGTCGCCCCGGCGCTTGACCTCGACGGCGATCGTGCCGCCCTCGGGATTGCGCAGCAGCAGGTCGACCGGGCCGATCGCGGTCGGGTACTCGCGGCGGACGAGCTGCAGATCGTCGCCGATGACGTCGACCTGTTCGGCGAGCAGGCGCTGCAGGTCGGCTTCGACGCCGTCCTTCTGCAGGCCGGGGTCGATGCCGAGTTCGTGGGTCGAATCGTGCAGCACCTCGTAGATGCGCACGAGCAGCGCGTCACCGGTCTTCGCGTGCGTCACGCGCCAGTGCTCTGCGACGCCGGCCGAAGCGGACTCGGCATCCGGTTCTTCGACCGTGAGCGTGCACGGCGGGCTCATCCAGTTGAGCGGCTTGTAGGAGCCGCCGTCGGAGTGCACGAGCAGCGACCCGTCGCCCTTGTGCACCAGCAGCCGGGTCGCCAGCGGCAGGTGCGCGTTGAGGCGACCGGTGTAATCGACGGAGCAGCGGGCGATGACGAGACGCACCCGACGAGCCTACGCCGCTGCCCACCGTGCCGGGTGCATCGGATTCGGATGGAACCACCGGATTCGGATGCCGGGGGCGGTTTGATCCGAATCCGGTGCAATTCTCCGAATCTGGTGACGGCAGCCGGCCGCGGTCAGTGGTGGCCGGCGCCGACCTTCGAGCCGGCGAGGGGCTTGGCGGCGCCCGAGGCCAGACCGCTCATGACGATGAGTCCGACGATGATCCACAGGGTCGACAGGATGCCGATCTGCTCGCTGATCCAGCCGAGGACGGGCGGCCCGCACAGGAACGCGAGGTAGCCGATGGTGGCCGCGGCCGACACGGATGCGGCCGCCTTCGCCGGGTCGTCGGCGGCGGCCGACATGCCCAGCGGAAAACCGAGCGAGGCTCCGGCTCCCCACAGCGCGATGCCCATGAAGGCGACCGGCATCGACGGCGCGAGGATGAACAGCACGAGGCCCACCGCGGCGGTCACCGCGAGCACGCGCAGCGCCCACACGCGGCCGATCCGGTCGACGATCGGACCGCCGAGGATGCGGAAGAGCGTCATGGCGACCGAGAACACGGTCAGCGCGATTGCGCCGGTCGCCTCGGTCTCGTCGTGCCCGTCGACGACGGCGATCGTGAGCCAGTCGTTCGCGCTGCCCTCGGCGAACGCCATGCCGAGCATGATCGCGCCGATCGCGTAGGTGCGGGGGTCGCGCCAGACGGCGAGCAGCTCTCGCATCCGCTCCCTGCGCGTGGGGCCAGTCGCTTCGTCGTCGTGCACGATGTCGCGGGACGGCACGTACACGAGCGCGACGAACCCGGCCGCGAGCACGAGCACGCCCGCGCCCCACAGGTGCCACGCGACGCCGACCTGCCAGCCGGCCATCGCGATGCCGATGCCGGCGCCGGCGACGGTGCCGAGGCTGAAGAAGGCGTGGAACAGCGGCATGAGCGTCTTGCCGAAGGACTGCTCGACGGCGGCCGCTTCGACGTTCATCATCACGTCGGTCGAGGCCATGCCGAGCCCCATGAGCGCGAGGCCCACCGCGGCGACCGTGAACGACTGCGCGAACTGCACGCCGTATCCGGTGACGATGACGCCGAGCCCGAAGGCGAGGATCGTGCCGATCATGCCCCGGCGGGCGCCCCACCGTGCGACGACGACGTTCGCGATCGACAGACCGAGGATGGATGCCGCGCCCGAGACGAACAGCAGCACCCCGATGCCGACGTCGTCGATGCCCAGCGCCGTCTTGACCGCCGGCAGCCGCGACGCCCACGACGCGAAGCCGAGGCCGGTCGCGAAGAAGATCGTGAAGATCGCGGCACGCCACGCGACGAGTTGCGAGCGGGTGAGGGCGGTGTCCACCAGGTCATCGTACCGAATCGATTCGATGCCCGGAAACGCAGCACGCTACGATCGAGGGGATGAGCACACGCCGCGCCACGATCAGCGACGTCGCCCGAGAGGCGGGGGTCGCTGCGTCGACGGCGTCGGTGGTCTTCAGCGGCAAGACCGCCGTCTCGCAGGCGACGCGCGAGAAAGTGCTCGCCGCCGCCGAGCGACTGGGGTACACCGGTCCCGACCCGCGGGCCGCATCGCTGCGCCGCGGTCGCAGCGGCATCGTCGGCGTCGTCTTCGACGAGCGGCTCGGCGTCGCATTCCTCGACCCCGTCACGCGCCTCATGATGGACGGACTCAGTGAAGCCGTCTCGCCCATCGGTGCGGGACTGCTCCTGCTGCGCACGGCCGCCGGCGAAGCGGAGGCCACGACACCTGAGGGGCCCACCCTCACGACAGCGCCGATCGACGCGGCCGTGCTCGTCGGGTACAGCGGCCGACTGCGGGAGTCACTCGCGACCGTCGTGGCCCGCGGCATCCCCGTCGTCGTGATCGAGGGCGACGCGGGCGAGGGTATTCCGCGCATTCTGCTCGACAACCGCGAGGCGCAGGCGCAGGCCGCCGAACACCTGCGCCGGCTCGGGCACGAGACCGTCTCGATCGTCACGCTCCCGCTCGACAAGCAGCGCCGGCGCGGCTGGATCGCATCCGACGCGGAGATCTCGATCGACGTCACCCGCGATCGGCTGCAGGGTGCGCGCGATGTGTACCCCGACGCACCCGTCTACGCCGCAGCCGCCAGTTCGATCGACGAAGGGTACGCGGCAGGCCGGGTGCTGTTCGCCGACCCGAACCGCCGGCCGACGGCCGTCATCGCGCAGAGCGACCTGCTGGCCGCCGGCGTCATCCGCGCGGCGGAGGATGCCGGGCTGCGCGTGCCGGATGACGTCAGCATCACGGGCTTCGACGGTGTCGTCGTCGACGGCCTCGCGCCCTATCAGCTGACGACGCTCGTGCAGGCCTCGACCGAGAAGGGGCGGGCGGCCGGTGAGGCGATCGCCGCGATGCTCCAGGGCCGAGACCCCGCCTCGATCCGCTTCACGTGCACGTTCCGCGACGGCAACACGACCGGTCCCGCGCCCCGCTGAGTCGCGATCGGCCGACCGAAGAGGTCGATCGCCCCGGTAGACTGAAGATCCGACCCCCGCGAGCTTGAGGAGGCCAGGTTGCTGATCCTGCTCGCCGCGTTCGCGATCGCCCCCGTGGTGATGCCGTGGCTGGTAGGTCGCATCGGTCCCAGGGCCTTCCTCGTCGCAGCAGTGCTGCCGACCGCGACGTTCGTGCACGCCGCGCTGCAGGGGCCGCGCGTGCTCGCCGGCGACGTGCCGTTCGAGACGTACGCGTGGATTCCGAACCTCGACATCGACCTGTCGATGCGCATGGACACGCTCGGCTGGATCATGGCCCTGATCGTCACGGGCGTCGGCGCGCTCGTGATGATCTACTGCACCTGGTACTTCGCGGGCAAGAAGGACGGCGTCGGGCAGTTCAGCGCCGTGCTGCTCGCCTTCGCGGGCGCCATGTACGGGCTGGTGCTCACCGATGACCTCGTCGTGCTGGTGATGCTGTGGGAGGTCACCAGCATCCTGTCGTACCTGCTCATCGGCTTCTATCACCAGCGTGGCGCGAGCCGTCGTGCCGCGTTGCAGGCGCTGCTCGTGACGACCCTCGGCGGGCTCGTCATGTTGGTCGGCGTGGTGATCATCGTCGTGCAGTTCGGCACGTCGAGCATCACCGAGATCCTTGAGCTGTGGACAAGCCGCTCGGCCGAATCCACCCCACCGCTGATCGCCGTGGCGGTCGTGCTGCTGCTGGTCGGCGCTCTCAGCAAGTCGGCGATCTTCCCGTTCCACTTCTGGCTACCGGGCGCCATGACGGCGCCCACCCCCGTGAGCGCCTACCTGCACGCCGCGGCGATGGTGAAGGCGGGCATCTACCTCATCGCGCGGTTCGCACCGGCGTTCTGGGCGATCGAGCCGTGGCGGCCCATCGTCATCGCGCTCGGGGTCTTCACGATGCTGCTCGGCGGCGTGCAGGCGCTGCGCGAGACCGACCTCAAACGCATCCTCGCCTTCGGCACCGTCAGCCAGCTCGGCATGCTGACGGTCGTGCTCGGCTACGGCAGCCGCACCGCAGCGCTCGCCGGGCTCGCGCTGTTGCTCGGGCACGCACTGTTCAAGTCGGCGCTGTTCCTCGTCGTCGGTGTGATCGACCGTCAGCTGTCGACCCGCGACATCCGCGAGTTGTCGGGCGTCGGCAAGCAGGCCCCGACCCTCGCCGTGTTCTCGATCATCGCGATCGCCTCGATGGCGGGCGTCGCACCCACACTCGGCTTCGTCGCGAAAGAAGCCGCGATCACCGGCTTTCTCGACGCGTCGGGTGAGCCGTGGGCGATCGTGGCGCTCGTGGGGATGCTGCTCGGCTCAGCCCTCACCGCCGCCTACGGGCTGCGGTTCGTGTGGGGCGCGTTCTGGACGAAGAAAGACGCGCAGGCCGCGCCGCTGCAGCGCACCGAGTGGCCCGATCCGCCGGTCGGCTTTCTGGCCGCGCCGATCGTGCTCGCCGGCCTCAGCCTGCTGAGCGGTCTGGTCGCACCCCTGCTCGACACGGCGCTCGCCGGCTACGCAGACACCGTCTCGACCCGCACGATCGACGAGCACCCGTACCACCTGGCGCTGTGGCACGGGCTCGAGCCGGCGCTGTTCCTGTCGATCGGGTCGATCGCGATGGGCGCCCTCGTCTTCTGGCTCGTGCAGGTGACCGGGTGGCACAAGCGGGTGCTGCCGTTCACCGCCGCCGACGCCTACAACGCGACCCTGCGCGGCATCGCCCGCGTCGCGGTCGAGACCACCTCGCTCACGCAGCGCGGTTCGCTGCCGGTGTACGTCGGCACGATCTTCGTCGTGCTGGTCGCCGCCGAGGGCACGGCGCTGCTCGCCGGCGCGCCGTGGCGCATGGAGCTCGACGCGTGGCAGACGCCGATGCAGATCTTCGTCGCGCCCATCATGATCCTCGCCGGGTTCTTCGCGGTGCGGGCCGGCAAGCGCTACACCGGCGTCGTGCTCGTGTCGGTGACGGGTCTCGGCATGGTGATGCTGTTCGCCACGAGCGGCGCCCCCGACCTGGCGCTCACGCAGATCCTCGTCGAGACCGTCACCCTCGTCGCGTTCGCGCTCGTGCTGCGGCGCATTCCGTCGCGCATGGGTGAGCACAACGCCTCGGTGTGGCCGGTCGCCCGCGCCGTGCTCGCCGTCGCGGTGGGGGCGACGATGGCAGGGGTCGCGCTCGTCGCCACCGGCGCACGCGTCGCCGAACCCATCTCGACGACCTGGACCGAACTCGCCTACGACGGCGGGCACGGCAAGAACACCGTGAACGTCGCCCTCGTCGACCTGCGCGGCTGGGACACGATGGGCGAACTGTCGGTGCTGATCCTCGCCGCGACCGGTGTCGCGTCGCTCGTGTTCGTGACGCACCGCTCCGACCTGCTCTCGCGCGCGTCGTCGCTGCCCACCGGTGCCACCCGCACGCGCCGTCCGCTGCTGGAGACCGATCAGGGTCCGCGCCCGCGCAGCGCCGAGAACACCGGCAGCCGGCTCGCGTGGCTTGTGGGCGGGCAGCGGGTGCGGCCCGAGAACCGTTCGATCATCCTCGAGGTGATCGTTCGCGTCCTGTTCCACACGATCATCGTCGTGTCGATCTACCTGCTGTTCGCGGGGCACAACCTGCCCGGCGGCGGCTTCGCCGGCGGCCTGGTCGCCGGGATGGCGCTCGTGATGCGCTACGTCGCGGGCGGCCGGTACGAGTTGGGTGCGGCGGCACCCACGGATGCCGGACGACTGCTGGGCGCAGGCATGGCGATCGCCGTCGCGTGCGCGATCGTGCCGATCGTGTTCGGGCAGGAGCCGCTGCGCAGCACGTTCTGGGAGGCGGAGATCCCCGTGATCGGACACATCGAGTTCGTCACCTCGACGCTGTTCGACATCGGCGTCTACCTCGTCGTCGTCGGCCTCGTGCTCGACGTGCTGCGCTCCCTCGGCGCCGAGGTCGACCGGCAGGCGCAAGAGCTGCAGGGACGGGGGCGCGCGTCATGAACGTGTCTCTCGTGCTGATCATCATCATGGGCGTGCTGTTCGCCGCCGGTGTCTACGCGATGCTCGAGCGCAGCCTCACCCGTGTGCTCATCGGGTTCCTCCTGCTCGGCAACGCCGCGAACCTCTTCCTGCTGATCGTCATGGGCCAGCCCGGCATCGCGCCGTTTTACGGTGCGGGTGATCCGTCGGAGATGAGCGACCCGCTGCCGCAGGCGCTGACGCTGACCGCCATCGTCATCACCTTCGCCGTCTCGGCGTTCTTGCTCGCGCTGATCTATCGCTCCTGGCAGCTCGGTCAGGCCGACACCGTCGCCGACGACGAGGCCGACCTCGAGATCCGTGAGCGGGCGGCCGACGACGGGGGCGCGATGGACGACTCGATCACCGACGAAGACGACGACGCCACGACCGATTTCATCGGCACCGAGACCGCGCCCATCACGGTGCTGCAGCACCGTGATTTCGACGGCATCCGCGACGACGCCCCCACCGACTCCCCGTCATCCACGTCATCACCGGAGGACGCCCGATGAGTGCCCTCGTGCCCCTGCTGGTCGCCCTGCCGTTGATGGGCGCCGCCGTCGCGCTCATCTTCGGTCGCCGGCCCAAGGTGCAGGTGGGTGTCTCGATTGTGACGCTCACGCTCGTGTGTGCGATCGCGGGTGTGCTGCTCTACACGGTCGACACGACCGGCGACTCGATCGCGGTGTCGGTGGGCGGCTGGCCGATTCCGTTCGGCATCGTGCTCTACGTCGATCGGCTGGCCGCGCTGCTCGTCGTCGTCTCGAGCATCGTGTTGCTCGCCGTTCTGCTGTTCTCGGTCGGCCAGGGTGCGGCCGACGGCGACGACGACACGCCCGTCACGATCTTCCACCCGTCGTACCTGATCCTGTCGGCGGGCATCTTCAACGCGTTCATCGCGGGTGACCTGTTCAACCTGTACGTCGGGTTCGAAATCCTGCTGGTCGCCTCGTACGTGCTCATCACGCTCGGTTCGACGGAGTCCCGCATCCGCACCGGCGCCGTCTACATCGTCGTCTCGCTGGTCTCGTCGATCCTGTTCCTGTCGGCCATCGCCGCGATCTACGGAGCGCTCGGCACCGTCAACATGGTGCAGCTGGCAGAGCGGATGACGGAGCTCTCGCCCGAAGTGCAGCTCGTGCTGCACCTCATGCTGCTGCTCGCGTTCGCCATCAAGGCCGCCGTCTTCCCGCTGTCGTTCTGGCTGCCCGACTCGTACCCGACCGCGCCCGCTCCGGTCACCGCAGTGTTCGCCGGGTTGCTGACCAAGGTCGGCGTGTACGCCATGATCCGCACCGAGACCGAGATCTTCCGCGACAGCGACCTCAACGTGCTGCTGCTGGTCGTGGCGCTCGCGACGATGGTCGTCGGCGTGCTCGGCGCCGTCGCGCAGGCTGAGCTCAAACGCATCCTGTCGTTCACGCTCGTCAGCCACATCGGCTACATGGTGTTCGGGCTCGCGGTGGCCACCGCCGCGTCGCTCGGCGCGACGATCTACTACATGGTCCACCACATCGTCGTGCAGACGACGCTGTTCCTCGCGGTCGGGCTGCTCGAGCGTCGCGCCGGGTCGACATCGATCCTCAAGGTCAAGGGCCTCATGCGCGCCGCGCCGGTCATCGCCGTGCTGTACTTCATCCCCGCGATCAACCTGGGCGGCCTGCCGCCGTTCTCGGGGTTCATCGGCAAATTCGCGCTCTTCGACGCCGCAGCCCGCGAGGGCGACCCGCTCATGTACGTGCTGATCGTCGGCGGCATCGTGACGTCGCTGCTCACCCTCTACGCACTCATGCGCGCCTGGAACCTGTCGTTCTGGCGTGAGGACGAAGAACACGGCGAAGAGGCTGAGGTCGCCGACCGCAACGCCTACCTGGGCGCGGCACCGGCGGCATCCACGCAGACAGAGCGGCGGGTCATTCCACGCATCATGACGGCCGCGACCGCGGGAATGGTCGCCGTCACGATCGCCCTCACCGTGTTCGCCGGACCGCTGTACCGTCTCTGCGACAGCATCGGCGAAGCGCTCATGCAGCCCACGAGCCTGTCCGAACTGGAAGGGGACCGGCAATGACCCCGGCGCCCTCGCGTTCGCGCACCGCGCTGGAGACGATCTGGCGACAGCTGCCGTTCTTCATCTGGCTGATCGCACTGTGGATGCTGCTGTGGGGCCAGTTCACGGTGCTCGCGTTCGTCACGGGGCTCGCCGTCGCGATTTTCGTAACCCGCATCTTCCGCCTGCCGCCGGTCGAACTGTCGGGGCGGGTGAACCTGTGGTGGGGCCTCGTGTTCTTCCTCGAGTTCCTCGTCGCGCTCGTGCGCGGATCGCTGCTCGTCGCGTGGCAGGCGCTCACGCCGGGACAGCCCGGCACCGCCATCATCGGCGTGCAGCTGCGCACCGACGACGACCTGATCATGACGCACGTCGCGGTCACGGCATCCCTCGTTCCGGGCTCGCTGATCGTCGATTCCGACCGCGACCGGCGCGTGCTGTACCTGCACGTGATCGGGGTGCGCGGCGCCGACGACGTCGCGGCGCAGAAGCGGCACGTGCAGCACTGGGAGGAGCGCATCGTGCGCGCCGTCGGTTCGCGAGCGCAGGTGGCGCAGGTGGAGGCCGCCGTGCAGGGAGGCAAGGCATGACCTGGCTGCTGATCGCGTCGTACGTCGCCTTCGGGGCGGCGGCGCTGCTGACAGTGTGGCGCATCATCGTCGGCCCGTCGATCCTCGACCGCGCCGTGGCCTCTGACGTGCTGCTGACCCTGGTCATGTGCGTGCTGGGGGCCGAGATGGCCATCAACCACCACACCCGCACCCTGCCGCTGCTGCTGATCGTCGCGGCCGTCGGCGTGTTCGGCTCGATCTCTATCGCCCGTTTCGTGGCCCGACGCGATAGGGAGGGCTCATGAACGAGATCCTCGACATCGTCGCCCTCGTGCTGATCCTCATCGGCGCACTGCTGTGTCTCACGGCCGCGATCGGCCTGCTGCGATTCCGCGACGTGCCCTCGCGCCTGCATGCGGCGACCAAACCCCAGGTGCTGGGTCTGCTGCTCATTTGCATCGCCGTGGCGCTGTCGCTGCGGTCATGGCCCGTCGTCGCGTTTCTCGTGCCGGTTGTGCTGATCCAGATGGCGACCGCACCGCTGTCAGCGCACATGGTCGGCCGCCAGGCCTACCGCAACGGCACGATCGATGAGCGCTCGCTCTTCGTCGACGAGCTCGACGAGTCGCGTCGAACCCCGCCTGCCGCCGGCGGCTGAGCGCTCTCGCGCGCGGCGCGGGGTGTCACAGATTCGGATACTGATCACAGATTCGGATGCCAGGGACTGCGGCATCCGAATCTGCGTGCAATATCCGAATCCGGTGACCGGAGTGGTGGCGTCGGTCAGGGCGTGAGGACGAGGGTGTCGGTGGCGGCGGCCTCGACGGCGTCGGGCGTGAACGGCCAGGGGGTCTGCACGCCCTGCTGCCACGCCTCGGTCTGGTCGGTGTAGTTCGGGTGGAACGCGTGGCCGCTGTTGCCGGTCAGGTGGTTCCAGCGGGAGGCGTCGAGGTCGCTGAGGTCGATCGTCATGCGCATCGACGGCACCGTGACCGTGCGGAACGACTCGCCGAGCACCCAGCCGTTGGCATCCACGACGCTCGCGCCGCCGCCGACCGGGTAGGGGCCGCGGTTGAAGAGCATCTCGATCGGTGCGATGCCGCTCGAGCCGAAGGTGTCGCTGCGCAGGTCGAGGGCGTGCAGCGAGCCCCAGTTCCAGTGGTTGGGGTCCTCGCCCTGCAGTTCGACGATGCGGTCGTAGGCGTCGAGGGCGGACTGCGCGAGCATCTCGTCGCGCCCGTTCACGCCGATGCGGTCGTTGATCCACCACGCGGATGCCGGGTTGTCGAGCAGCGCGCCGACGACGGTGAACATGCGGCTCTGGCTCGAGGCCGGTGCGGTCACCTCGCCGCGGGTGAAGAGGTTCAGGACGAGTTCGTCCCACAGCACGTTCGCGAACGCGGCGGGAGAGGACTCGGGGCGGTTCTGCGCATCCCACGTCTGCAGTGCGTCGATCGCCGCCTGGGCGTCGGGGTCGTCGACCTGCACGTCGGCGTAGGCGGCGGCGAGCCGCTTGCCCATCCAGAACTCCTGATCAGCCTGGATCTGGGTCATGTCGTCGGCCGTCAGCGGTCGCACCGACGACGTGCGGGCGAGCAGGTCGGTGATGCGGGCCGCGCGGTACCCGTAGTCCCAGTCGTTCGTGAGGAAGTACGGGTAGTCGTGGCCGACGATCGCGTTGTTCGCGGTGACGATGTAGCTCGACTCCGGGTTGAGCACGACCGGCAGCTCGTCGAAGGGGATGAAGCCGGTCCAGTCGTAGTCAGAGTCCCAGCCGGGTGCGGGCATGGACCCGTCGCCTGCCCCGCGGATCGGCAGCCGGCCGGGGGTCTGGTACCCGATGTTGCCCTCGACGTCGGCGTAGATGAGGTTCTGCGCGGGCACGTCGAACAGCTCGGCCGCTGCACGGAACCCGTCGAAGTCGGTTGCGGTGTTCAGCGCGAAGATCGCCTGTGCGGTCGTGCCCGGCTCGAGCGCCGTCCATCGCAGGCTCACGGCGTACTCGCCGTCGAGCTCGTCGTTCGGTGCGGTCGTCTCGGCGGTCGAGCCGGTTCGGGGATCGGCGGCGATCTCGGTGAACCCGTCGGTCAGTCCCGACACGATCGGGCCGTGCACGGTCGAGCGGATCTCGAGTTCGACGTCGTCACCGCCTGCGACCACGAGCGTCTCGGTGCGCACATCGAGCGGCACGAGTTCGCCGTCGCGCCAGTACTCGTCGCCCGACACCTTCTCGAGGTAGAGGTCGGTGACGTCGGTCGTGAGATTCGTGAACCCCCACGCGATCTGGGCGTTGTGGCCGATGATGACGCCCGGCACACCCGAGAAGCCGAACCCGGCCACGTCGAACGGGCACTCAGCCGAGGTCGTCTCGCAGCGCAGGCCGATCTGGTGCCACACGCTCGGCAGGGCGGCACCGAGGTGCGGGTCGTTGGCCAGCAACGGCATGCCCGTCTCGGTCAGCTCGCCCGAGACGACCCACGAGTTCGAGCCGATGCCCTCGCCCGCACCGCCGACGAGTGCGCTCGCCGCCTCGACGACGTCGCCGACCTCGGTCCACGAGATCGCGGGCACGGTGTCGGTGTCCGCGTCGGATGCCGAGGTCGACGCGGGGGCGGCATCCACCTCCGTGATCGTCGGTACGATGACGGGGTTCGTGTCGAAGGGGTAGTCGGGGTAGAGGTCGGCGATCAGTTCGGGCGACAGGGTCTGGGCGAGGAGCGCGCGTTCGGTCTCGTCCTCGACGTTGCTGCGAAGGTCCCAGGCCATCGCCTTCAGCCACGCGACGGAGTCGGCGGGGGTCCACGGTTCGGGTTCGTAGTCGGGGTTCTGCAGGCCGAGCACCGCGTATTCGAGGGAGAGTTCCGCACCCGAGCGCGACTCGAGGTAGGCGTTGACGCCCTCGGCGTACGCGTCGTAGTACGTGCGCGTCGTCTCGTCGAGCGCTTCGACCTCCTGCTCGGCGATCTGCCGCCATCCGAGGGTGCGCAAGAACGAGTCGGTGCCGAGTTGCGATTCGCCGAACAGCTCCGAGAGGCGGCCGCTCGTGACGTGCCGGCGGAAGTCCATCTCCCAGAAGCGGTCCTGCGCGTGCACGTACCCCTGGCTGAAGAACAGGTCGTCGGTCGTCTCGGCGACGATCGTCGCGGCGCCCTGCGCGTCGCGGTGCACGGCGACCTGCGCGTCGAGTCCTGCGGCGGAGACCGTGCCGGACAATTGCGGGAACGAGCGCTGAATCGTCCAGACCACGACGCCCGCGGCGATGAGCGCGATGACGGTGACGGCGGCCACGATCGAGAAGAGCACGATCGCGATGCGGCGGCGCAGCGAGCGACGCGGGCGCACGGGTGTCGTGTCGGGCATCGTCGGTGAAGCTCCCCAAATGTTCCAGCAACGCGGTATCAGGCATCCCGCGACGCGGTCTCAGCACCTGTGACCGTGATGAGTCCGTCGTCGCATCGTATCCCGTGCGCTGACGGGTTCACATCAGCTTGGTCGACTCGAGGGCCTCGATCAGCTTGCGGTTGAACCGGATGAGCGGACGGCGCAGCACCAGGCCGAGCAGCAGCAGCGGGACCGCGAACAGCGCCAGCATCCCGAGCGCCTGCCAGAAATCGGCCCCGTACATGCCGGCGATCGCCGACCGCAGCGCATCGATGGCATGCGTTGCGGGCAGGAACGGCGAGATGTTCTGGAACCACTGCGGCAGCAGGTCGAGCGGGTAGGCTCCACCGGATCCGCTGATCTGGATCACCAGCAGCAGCACGCACAACGCCTTACCGGCATTGCCGAACGCGACGACCGCGGTATAGGTGATGAGGGTGAACACCAGCGAGGTCGCCCAGGCGGCGAGCAGCAGGAGCCACGGATGCACCGGGTCGATTTGGATGAACGCGATGAGCCCGATCGCGAGCAGCGTGCTCTGTGCAAGCCCGGTCAGGGCGAACAATCCGTAGCGGCCCAGATACTTCTGCGTCGGTGTCAGCTCGGTGCCGGGCAGTGTGCCCTCGTGCACGTCGACCCGGATTGCGACGGTCATCAGCAACGCACCGACGAACAACGCAAGGATCGTGTACAGGGGTGCCATCGCGACACCGAACGAGGCCACGGGATACACCGGCACGCGGTCGACACGCACCGGCTCGGCCAGCGAGGCCGCCAGCGTGCTCGGATCGGCGCCGATGATCTTGCTCAGCGCGGTCAGGTCACCCGTGTCCGCGGCTTCAGCGATGGCGTCTTCGAGCTTGCGCAACCGGTCGGCGCCCTCGTGCAGGGTCGTCGAGACCTCGGCTGCAGCAGACTGGGCACCGGTGAGCGCGGCGGTGACCGAACCGTCGGCGGCGAGACGGCTCGCGGCCGAGGCTAGGTCGCCGCGCACGGCGGCGACGTCGGCGTCGATCGTGTCGAGCGTGGTCGACAGCGCGTCCAGCTGGGGGCGGAGCTCGTCGGTGTACGCCGATCGCGCATCCGCGATCGCGTCGCGCGCCGCTCCGAGGGATGCCGTGAGCGCCTTGTGGCGCTGCTGGGCGGTGTCGCCGCCTGCCGCGGCGTCGTCGGCCGCGGCCACCAAACGGTCGTGCACGTTCTGCTGCCGATCGATGGCCTCGTTGATTCGCGCGATCACCTCGTCGAACGCGGACTGCGCAGCATCCGGCACCTGCGGCCCCACATTCGTCACCAATCCGTCGCGCACGGCGGTGTAGCGGTCGACCTGCTGCTGCACCGAATCGGCGAGGGTGCGCACGGTGGCGACGCGGGCGTCGGTGAGTTCACCGGCATCGGCGAACAGCTCATCCACCCGCGTACTCACCGCGTCGTACCCGGCCGCCGTCGAATCCAGGGCGTGCGAGAGCGACGAGGTGGCCGTGGACAGCGTCTGCTGCAGCCCGTCGACCGCTGCCCGACCCGACCCGACGGCGCCGGCCGCATCGGACAGCGACGCACCGGATGCCGAGATGAGTGCCTGACCGCTTTGGATCAGCGGGACGCCGGCACCCGCCAGGGCCGCGAACATGTCCGCGGTCTGCGCCCCGGCATCCAACTGGGCGGCAACCGACCCGACGCGCGCCTCAAGGCGGGTGAGCGCAGCCTGCGTCTGGTCGTCGGTGAGGTAGTCGGACAGCTCGTCGATGACGCCGAACGCGATATCGCCGAGGGTCTGCGTGAACACCTCCGTGATCTGCGCCGAAACCCCCTCGGCGCCCTGGCCGGTGATCTTGGGTGCCAGCGCGTTCTTCTTCTCGTTGCTGTAGTAGGTGATCGTGGTCGGATCCGACCCGTCCGAATAGAACGTCATCATGTCGGTGCTGAACGAGGGCGGCAGCACGATCGCCGCGTAGTACTCGCCCGACTCGGTGCCGTCGATCGCATCGGCTTCGCTGGTGATCTGCCAGTCGAGCTGCTCGTTCGCGCGCAACGCCGACAGCACCTGCTCGCCGATGTTCACACGCAGCGGCACCAGGTCGCTCTCGTAGCCGGTGTCAGCGCTGGCCACAGCCACCTTGAGGTCGCCGGTGTTCGAGAACGGGTCCCAGCTGGCCATCACGTTGAACCACGTGAACAGCGACGGGATCACCACGAGGCCGAACATGACGATGATGGCCATCGTGTTCGAGGTCGCCTGGCGCAGGTCGCGGCGCAACAGCCGAAGGATGTCGCTCATGCCTGGGTCCCCTCCTGCGTTTCGAGCAGCTTGGTGGGCGGATCGGTGTGCTCGACATGCAGGCGACCGTGGGATGCCTCGACGACCACCGCGTCACGCAACGCATCGTCGTCGAGCCGGTCGACCAGGCGGGCCGACTCGAAGCTGTCGCGCACATACTCGAGGGTGACCAGGAACGCGATCACCAGCAGGATCCACAGCACCCAGATGCCCAGCAGCACTGGCTTGGCGCCGGGGATCGCCCACGCCACCACACCGAGTGCGATCAGTCCGGCAAGCCCCGCGAGCAGCGTCAGCCGCACCAGCGGGCGGTAACGAGCGGCGAACGCCGCGGAACGGCGCGCCAGGTCGTCGCGGTACTCGCGCCGGTTCGACAGCGCATGCATGACGTCGGTGAGGCGGTAGTCGCTGCCGACGACCTGCACGTTCTCGCCGATCAGCAGATCGGTCTGCGCGATCCGACGGTTGAACATGCGGTTCAGGTGCGCCAAGCGACGTCGCAGCACCATGCCCACCACGAACGCCAGCACGATGAACAGCGCCAGCACACCCATGAACCGCCAGTAATGGCCGTCGTAGAACCCACCGATGGTCTCGCGCATCGCGTCGATGCCGTAGGTGAACGGCAGCAGCGGGTAGATCGCTCGGAAGAACGCCGGCATGAGCTCAATGGGATACAGGCCCGAGGCGCCCGGGATCTGCATGATCACCAGCAGGATCGCAAGACCGCGGCCCACGTGCCCGAACGCCGCGCACAGCGCGTAGATGATGCTCAGGTAGGTGAGCCCGGTGAACACACCGGTTGCGACATAGGCGACCGGGTTCACCGTCTGGATGCCGATGACGAGGTTGCCGATGCACACCAGCAGCGCCTGGGCGGTGGCCAGGCAGGCGAACAGCAGGAATCTGCCGACGTAGGCCTGCCCGACGGTGATGTCTTCGACCTCTTCGGTGTCGACCTCGATCTTGAAGATCACTGTCAGCACGAACGCACCGATCCACAATGACAGGTTGGTGAACAGCGCCGCCATTGCGGAGCCGTAGGTGTCGACCGGGTAGACGACCTGCTCGTCGACCGACACCGGCGAAGCGATGAACGCGGCGATCGCTGCCGGGTCGAGTCCGGTGACGGTGGCCAGGTTGTTCCACACTGACGCGGTGCCCAGCGCCGCGACATCGGTCTGCGCGGTGTCCAGCCCGTCCTGGGCGGCCGCGAGATTGGCGTCGAGGCTCTCCAGCGACGCGCCCGTGCTCACCAGTTGGGTGTCCAACTGACCCAGCAATGTGCGGGCCTGGGACAGCTGGCCGCGCTGTGCGTCGATCGCCGCAGAGAATGCACCCGCGCTGGTCGACAGCGTCGACATCGCCTGGTTCAGCGCGGGGACCGACTCGGTCATCGCGCCACGGATCGCTCCGGCAGCGGACTGCGCGTTCGAGGTCGCATCCGCCAGCGAATCACTCGCGGCTTGGATCGCATCGACAGTCGACCCCACGTCGGTGTTCAGCGTCTGCAGATCCGACAGCAGCTGCTGGTCGGTGGCGTTGCGTTCCTGCAGTACGCCGATCGCATCGGTCAGTCGCTGGGTCGTGGCCTCGTCGAACCCGGCGGTGTCGACGAGGTCCTGCAGTCGCTGGATGGCGGCGCCGTTGGCCTCGGCGACCGCAGTCACGCTCGTGATCGCGCCGTCGACGCGAGCGCCGGCCTCGTCGAGGGTCTGGGTCAGCTCGGTGATGGCCACGTTCGCACCCGAGGTGGCATCGGCCAGCGCGGTGGCACCGTCCACGTAGGCGGTGGTGGCCGCATCGGTGAAATCGACCACCTGCTGTTGCGCGTCAGCGATGATGGACTGCGCTTGCGCGATCGCCGTCTGCACGTCGCCGAGCGTCGTGTCGACGCCGCGAAGCGTGGCGGCGGTGTCGGCCAGCGACCCGCGGGAGTCGTCGATGCCCGACTGCACCCGCTCGAGCTTCTCCCGCGCATCGCCGAGCGTCTGCGACGCCTGCTCGAACGCGGCGATCGAGTCGTCGCGCGCACCCGTCAGATCCGACGCGACGTCGACGCCGGCGTCGCGCAGCGCTTTCGTCGCCGCCTCGGCGACCTGCTCCGTGAACGCGCTCGTGATCTGCTCGTCGAGCGTGGAGGCGCCCACGTCAGTGATCTTCGGTGAGATCGCACCCAGCTTCTCGTTGACCGAGTACACGAGCGCCGGTTGCGCGAACGTCCCGCTTGTCACGCTGAGCAGATCTGCGCTGAAGTCGGCGGGAATCTGCATCGAGGCGTAGACGTCGCCGCTGCGCAGCGCAGCGGCGGCCTCGGCTTCATCCATGAAGGTCCAGCCCAGCTGGTCGTTGTCTTCGAGCTGGCCCACCACCCGCGCGCCGACGTCAACCGGACCGGTGAGATCGCTGGTGGCGCCCTCGTCGAGGTTCACCACGGCGACCGCGATGTGGGCGGTGTTCTCGTACGGGTCCCAGAACGCGTTGATGTTGAACCAGGCGTAGAGGGCGGGCGTGACGATGATCCCCACCACGATGATGAAGCTCTTCGGGACGCGCAGCAGCCGCTTCACATCGCGACGGAACACCCGCATGCTGTTCCTCACGCGACGGGCTCCTGCGGTACGCGGGTCGCCGCCATCGCGTCGCGCAGCACGTTGTCGGCTGTCCGCCAGTCGAGCCCGGCGATGCCCAAGACGGCGCGCACGGCGATCGTCGAGGCGTCGGGGCTGGCGGGATCGAGTCTGGTGATGACGGTTCGGGCGGTCTCTTCGACCAGCCGTGCGACGGTGACTGCCGGCAGATCGGAACGCAGCGAGTTCTCCGCCCTCCCGCGGGCGACGATTTCGAGCACCCTGCGCCGCACCGGCACCAGCGCGTCCGCCGTATCGGCCACATGGCTGTCGTCGAGCGCGATCGTCGCAGCCCACTGCATGTGCGCAGCGTTGGACCACAGCGCCAGGGCCAGTCGCGCGAGGGTGACCGGCGCCGGATCGTCGTCGCCGATGTCGGCCGCAACCGCGTTGTAGCGTTCCGCGCCGGTGCGGATGACGGCGCGCAGGAGCGCGTCACGGTCTTCGAAGTGTCCGTACAGTGCCCGGCGACTCAGCCCCGCGGCACGCGCGATCGCGTCGATCGGGGCGTGCGGGTTGTGGGCGATGGTGGCGGCGGCCGCGTCGAGGATCTCTGCGCGATTCGACGCGGCATCCTTTCGGGGGCGCCGCGTCGATGCGGTCGTGGTCACGGCAACCATGCTAAGAACTTGCACACTCATGTGCAAGTTCTTGCGGTGATGTTCAGCAGACGGTCAGCCGGCTGGTCGGCGATGAGCTCGTCACCGACGTACACGCGCAGCACGTCACCGATCCACGAGATCTCGGCATCCACGGCCGGCCGTCCCGCTCGAGTTGCCGGCTTTTGATGCGGATGCCGTTCGGGGTGCCAGCCGGGTGACCCATCTCGAACGGGGTGTCCGTGATCGGGTGTGGCGTCGGAATCTCGACGCGCAGGGCCATCACACGGGTCAGTCTGCGCCGAAGTCGAAGGATGCCGATTCGCCGGCGGCGTCGACGGCCTCGGCGAGGTCCTCGCGGTCGGCGTCGTAGGGAGCGGCGTGCTCGGTGATCTCGGCGGCGCCGCCTGCCTGCAGCTCGCCGATCAGTTCTGCCGTCGCTCCGCCGATCAGGCCCAGGCTCGCGTAGTGCTCCATGCGGGCGCGCGAGTCGGCGATGTCGAGGTTGCGCATCGTGAGCTGGCCGATGCGGTCGATCGGGCCGAAGGCGGCGTCGCCGACGCGCTCCATCGACAGCTTCTCGGCCGCGTACGACAGGTTCGGGCTGGTCGTGTCGAGGATCGTGTAGTCCTCGCCGCGGCGCAGGCGCAGCGTGACGGTGCCGCTGATCGCGGAACCCACCCAGCGCTGGATCGACTCGCGCAGCATGAGCGACTGCGGCTCCAGCCAGCGGCCCTCGTACATGAGGCGGCCCAGACGCCGGCCCTGCTCGTGGTAGGTCGCGAGGGTGTCTTCGTTGAGGATGCCGTTGACGAGGCGCTCGTAGGCGATGAACAGCAGCGCCATGCCGGGGGCCTCGTAGATGCCGCGCGACTTCGCCTCGATGATGCGGTTTTCGATCTGGTCGCTCATGCCGAGGCCGTGGCGACCGCCGATCTCGTTCGCGGCCTTGACGAGTTCGACGGCATCTGCGTACTCGACGCCGTTGATCGCGACGGGGCGTCCGCCCTCGAACGTCACCGAGACGTCTTCGGTCGCGATCTCGACCGACGGGTCCCAGAAGCGCACACCCATGATCGGTTCGACCGTCTCGAGCGACACGTCGAGGTGCTCGAGGGTCTTCGCCTCGTGGGTCGCGCCCCAGATGTTCGCGTCGGTGGAGTAGGCCTTCTCAGCCGAGTCGCGGTACGGGAACCCGTGCGCGACGAGCCATTCGCTCATCTCCTGGCGGCCACCCAGTTCGGTGACGAAGTCGGCATCGAGCCACGGCTTGTAGATGCGCAGCGACGGGTTGGCGAGCAGGCCGTAGCGGTAGAACCGCTCGATGTCGTTGCCCTTGTAGGTGGAGCCATCGCCCCAGATGTCGACGCCGTCGTCCTTCATGGCGCGCACCAGCAGGGTGCCGGTGACGGCGCGGCCGATGGGTGTCGTGTTGAAGTAGGTGCGACCGCCCGAGCGGATGTGGAACGCGCCGCACTGCAGCGCAACCAGCCCCTCTTCGACCATCATCGGCTTGCAGTCGACCAGGCGAGAGACCTCCGCGCCGTACTGCAGCGCGCGGCCGGGGATCGAGGCGATGTCGTCTTCGTCGTACTGGCCGAGGTCGCCGGTGTAGGTGCAGGGGACGGCGCCCTTGTCACGCATCCACGCGACCGCGACGGAGGTGTCGAGACCCCCCGAGAAGGCGATGCCGACGCGCTCGCCGATGGGCAGGGACTGAAGGACCTTCGACATGGCCTCCATCCTATCGAGCGGGCGGTCCGGCCCCCGGCGCGGTTACGCGCGGGCGGTTGCGGCGGAGATCCGGGGCGACACGCGGGGGAACGGATGCCGGGGGGCGGTGTGTCGGCGAGAATCTCCGCTCGGCAGGTCGGTGCGCCGGGATGTGAATGCTCACATCGCCTGGACCGGGCCGCCTGGCGCCCGCGCAGGTGTAGCCCTGCCCGCCCGCCGTGTTACCGGAATGTTATCGCTCACAATCTAGCGCTGCGAGAAATGTGAAGGCTAACATTCGAGCATCCGAAGGCCAGGGCGGCCCGGAACACCGGCGGTGAGCCGGACCCGAACAAGGAGGTTTTGGGATGAAGAAGAGCGTTTTCGCCGCAGCAGCCATGCTGGGGGCATTCGCGCTGGTCGCAACAGGCTGCGCCGGCGGCGCGGCTCCCGGAGCCGGGGGCAACGGGGGCGGCGGTGGTGACGACGTCATCAAGGTCGGGTTCGCACAGACCGGATCCGAGTCGGGCTGGCGCGCCGCCAACACCGAGTCGATGAAGAGGGCCTTCTCGGCGGAGAACGGCTTCGAGCTGATCTTCAACGCGGCCGACAACAAGCAGGAGGCGCAGATCTCCGCCGTCCGCAACTTCATCAACCAGGGTGTGGACGCCATCGTGATCGCGCCGATCACGGTCGACGGCTGGGACGACGTCCTGAAGGAGGCGAAGGATGCCGGGATCCCCGTCATCCTCGAAGACCGCACCGTCTCGGCCAGTGAGGACCTCTACGCCTCGTGGGTCGGCCTCGACTTCGAGCAGGAGGGTCGCACCGCCGGCGAGTGGGTCAAGGAGAACTTCGACGGCAAGGGCGCGAACCTCGTGGTCCTCGAGGGCACGACCGGTTCGTCGGCCGCGCTCGACCGGGCGACGGGCTTCAACGAGGCGATCGAAGGCACCGACGTCAACGTGCTCGACTCGCAGACCGGTGACTTCACCCGCGACGGCGGCAAGAAGGTCATGGAGGGCTACCTGCAGAAGTACGGCAAGGAGATCAACGTCCTCTTCGCGCACAACGACGACATGGGCCTGGGTGCCCTCGACGCCATCAAGGCGGCGGGTCTGACACCCGGCAAGGACATCCAGATCGTCACCATCGACGCGGTGAAGGACGGCATGACCGCCCTCGCGAACGGCGAGTTCAACTTCATCGTCGAGTGCAACCCGCTCCTCGGTGACAAGGCCGCCGAGCTCGTCAAGGCCGTCGTCGCCGGCGGCGAGGTCGAGAAGCGCACGATCGTCGAGGACCAGTCGTTCACGCAGGAGCAGGCCGCCGAGGTCCTCGACTCCCGCCCCTACTGATCGACTAACCCCCCACGGTCCGTACGGATCACCGAACCACCGCCGGGGACCGGATTCCGGTCCCCGGCGGTCACCACGGAAAGGTGCGCCTCATGGTCGATGTCGCAGCCCCGCCGGAGTCCCCGGCCACCATCCCCGCGCATGACGAGGTCGTGCGGATGCGGGACGTCACCATCCGGTTCCCGGGCGTGCTCGCCCTGGAACGGGTCGACCTGACGCTGCGCGCCGGCGAGGTCCACACCCTCATGGGTGAGAACGGCGCCGGCAAGTCGACGCTCATCAAGGCGCTGACGGGCGTGTACGCCATCGACGGCGGGACGACCGAGGTGGCCGGCGAGCAGCGGGTGTTCCGCTCGACGGCCGACGCCGAGGCATCCGGGATCTCCACGGTGTACCAGGAGGTCAACCTCTGCACCAACCTTTCGGTCGGCGAGAACGTCATGCTCGGCCGCGAGGTGCGCCGGGCGGGCTTCATCGACTGGCGGGCCACCCACCGCGAGGCGACGCGGTACCTCGCCGCCCTCGGCCTCGACATCGACCCGCGCTCGGCGCTCGCGTCGCACTCCATCGCGGTGCAGCAGCTCGTCGCGATCAGCCGGGCGACGGTCGCCGATGCCCGGGTGCTGGTGCTCGACGAGCCCACTTCGAGCCTCGACCGCAGCGAGGTCGAGCAGTTGTTCGCCGTCGTCCGCGGTCTCCGCGACCGCGGCGTCGCCATCCTCTTCGTCACGCACTTCCTCGACCAGGTCTACGAGATCTCCGACCGGCTCACGGTGCTGCGCAACGGCCAGCTGGTGGGCGAGTATCTGCCCGCCGAGCTTCCCCGCGGCGAACTCATCGCCAAGATGATCGGCCGGCAGCTCGACGAGCTCGAGGCCCTCTCGCGCTCGGCCGAGCGCGAGATCGACCGCACCGCGACGCCCGTCCTGCGTATCGCGGGCCTGGGCCGCAAGAACGTCATCGAACCCGTCGACATGGAGGTCTACGAGGGCGAGGTCGTCGGCATCGCGGGTCTGCTCGGCTCGGGACGCAGCGAACTCGTCCGCCTCGTCTACGGCGCCGACCGCGCCGACGCGGGCACCCACGAAGTGCGGGGGGATGCCGCACGCATCACCAACCCGCGGAACGCGATCGACAAGCGCATCGCGTTCTCGAGCGAGGACCGTCGCGCCGAGGGCATCATCGCCGACCTGACCGTCGCCGAGAACATCGTCCTCGGCATCCAGGCCAAGCGCGGAGCGATGCGCCCGATCGGCCGCGCCGAGCGCGACGCCATCGTGTCGGAGTACATCTCGGCGCTCGGGGTCCGCCCCGCCGACCCGAACGCACTCGTGCGCAACCTCTCGGGCGGCAACCAGCAGAAGGTACTGCTCGCGCGCTGGCTCGCCACCGCGCCGCAGCTCATCATCCTCGACGAGCCGACACGCGGCATCGACGTCGGCGCGAAGGCCGACATCCAGCGCAAGGTCGCCGAGCTCTCGGCGGAGGGGCTCTCGGTCGTCTTCATCTCCTCGGAGCTCGAGGAGGTCGTCCGCATCGCGCAGCGCATCGTGGTGCTGCGCGACCGTTCTAAGATCGGCGAACTGGACGCCACCGACGTGACCGTCGACGACCTGGTCGCCCTCATCGCGCAAGAGTCCGGCGAGACGACGACGTCCCGCCTCAACCCGGAGACAGCGGCATGAACCCGACACTCAAGCGCTTCCTGGCGCACCGCCTCGTCTGGCCGATCGCGGCACTGCTCGTGCTCGTGATCGTCAACACGATCGCTCGTCCCTCGTTCATCTCCATCACGGTGCAGAACGGTCAGCTCTACGGGCCGCTCATCGACATCCTGCGCAACAGCGCACCGCTCATGCTCGTCGCGCTCGGCATGACGATCGTTATCGCGACGCGCGGCATCGACCTCTCGGTCGGCGCGATCATGGCGGTCTCGGGCGCGGTGGCCCTCACCTTCATCTCGTCGTCGCCGGCACCCGAGGACCTCTCGACGGTGCTCATCGCGATCGCGCTCGCCGTCGGGGTCGCCCTCGTGCTGGGTGTCTGGAACGGCTTCCTCGTCGCCGTCGTCGGGGTGCAGCCGATCATCGCGACCCTCGTGCTCATGCTCGCCGGCCGCGGCGTCGCCCTCCTCATCACGGGCGGCTTCATCACGACGATCACGAGCGCGCCGTACCGCTTCATGGCGCAGGGGTACCTCGTCGGTCTGCCGTTCGCGTTCTACGTCTCGGTCGTCGCGATCGTCATCGTCGCCGTCCTGCAGCGGCGCACCGCGCTCGGCGTCCTCACCGAGGCCGTCGGCATCAACCCCGAGGCCAGCCGCCTCGCCGGCGTCCGCTCGCGCGGCATCGTCTGGGGCGCGTACGCGGCGAGCGGTCTGCTGGCGGGCTTCGCCGGCATCCTCTACTCGTCCAACATCATGGCGGCCGACGCGAACGCCGCGGGCCTCTACATCGAGCTCGACGCGATCCTCGCGGTCGTCCTCGGCGGCACGAGCCTCATGGGCGGCAAGTTCACGATCGCCGGCACCGTCGTCGGCGTCTTCACGATCCAGACCCTCAAGTCGACGATCACCTTCCTCGGGGTGCCGCCGGCGGTCAGCCCGCTGTTCCTCGCCATCGTGGTCGTGATCGTCGTCCTCGTGCAGTCCCCGCGCACGCGGTCCCTCTTCGCCAAGGGAGCCGATGCCGTCCGGGGCGGCACCCGTCGCACCGTGGAGGTGGCCTCGTGAGCGCGATCACCGCAGACCTCGGACGCACCGGCGGCTTCGCCGACACGGTCCAGCGCTTCCGCAGCCGGCACGCCTCGTGGGTGCCCGTCTTCGCGGCCGTCGTCATCCTCGTCGCGATGCTCATCGGGGCGCAGGCCTACTTCGGCAATTTCGTCACCCCGCGCGTGCTGTCGGCGCTGCTGCTCGACAACGCGTACCTGCTGATCCTCGCCGTCGGCATGACCTTCGTCATCCTCACCGGCGGCATCGACCTGTCGGTCGGCGCCGTGATGGCCTTCACCGGCATGCTGGGTGCCAGCATGCTGAGCCAGGGGATGCCGGTGGCCCTCGTCATCCCGGTCATGCTGGTCCTCGGCGCCCTCATGGGTCTGTTCGTCGGCGTGCTCGTGCAGTACTTCGGGGTGCAGCCGTTCATCGCCTCGCTCGCGGCCATGTTCGCGGCGCGCGGTCTCGCGTTCATGGTGAGCCTGTCGTCGATCCGCGTCGAGGAGCCCGCCATCCTGTGGCTGCAGTCGACCCGCATGCAGGGCGGGCCGGGCAGCTTCTACCTGACCCCGACCGGCATCCTGGCGCTGCTGGTCGTGCTCGCCGGCATCCTGATCCTGCAGTTCACCCGCTTCGGACGCACGATCTACGCGATCGGCGGCAACGAGCAGTCCGCGCGCCTCATGGGTCTGCCGGTCGTGCGGACGAAGCTGCTCGCGTACGTCATCAGCGGTGTGTGCGCGGGACTCGCGGGTGTCGTCTTCACGGCGTACACCGGGGCCTCCTACCCGTTGAACGGCATCGGTACCGAGCTCGACACCATCGCCGCGGTGGTGATCGGCGGCACGCTGCTCACGGGCGGCAGCGGGTTCGTGCTCGGATCGATGATCGGCGTGTTCGTCTACGGCACCATCAAGACGGTCATCTCCTTCCTCGGAGTCGACCAGTCGTGGACCCGCATCACGATCGGAGCACTGCTGCTCGTCTTCGTCGTCGTGCAGCGCCTGCTCGTGGCGCGGACCGCGCGAACGTCGCGGTGACGCTCGTGGGGAGCTCACCGCGGGCATGATGGTCCGTATGGATGCGCGCGAAGCAGCGGTCGCGCCGGTCGTCGAGGTGACCGGCGCGACCGTTCGCTTCGGCTCCGAGACGGTGCTCGACGCCGTCGACTTCCGTCTGCTGCCCGGCGAGGTCCACTCGCTGATGGGCGAGAACGGCGCCGGCAAGTCGACGCTCATCAAGGCGATTACGGGTGCGCTGCGACCGGATGCCGGGACGATCCGCGTCGGCGGTGAGCCGGTGCACTTCGCCTCGCCCGCCGATGCGCTCGCCGCGGGCATCAGCGCCGTCTACCAGGAGATCGATCTGCTGCCGAACCTCTCGGTCGGCGAGAACGTGCTGCTGGGACGCGAGAGCAGGCGGTTCGGGGCGATCGACTGGCGCGAGACGCACCGCCGCGCGGGCGAGATCCTCGAGGGGCTGGGGCTCGACATCGACCCCCGCACGCGACTGTCGCGGCATTCCCTGGCGATCCAGCAGCTCGTCGCGATCGCGCGGGCCATCTCGGTCGACGCCCGTGTCGTGGTGCTCGACGAGCCGACCTCGAGCCTCGACCTCGACGAAGTCGCCGAGCTCTTCCGCGTCATCCGCGAACTGACCTCCCGCGGTGTCGCGGTGCTGTTCGTCTCGCACTTCCTCGACCAGGTCTACGAGATCTGCGACCGCATCACGGTGCTGCGCGGCGGCCGCCGCATCGGCGAGTACGTGCCGACCGAGCTGCTGCGCATCGACCTCGTCGAGAAGATGCTCGGACGCGGGGCCGACGAGCTCGACGTCCACCAGCGGGAGGATGCCGCGGCATCCTCTCCCGTCGCCCTCGCCGGACGCGGCCTCGTCTCGGGGACGGGGCTGACCTCGGCCACCCTGGCGATCGGCGAGGGCGAGGTCGTGGGTCTCGCGGGGCTGCTCGGTTCGGGACGGTCCGAACTGGCGCGCGCGCTGACCGGGGTGGATCGACCGGATGCCGGTGAGATCGAGGTCCGCGGTGCGCCCGCCGTGCTCGCGACGCCGCGACGGGCGATCGGGCAGGGGATCGTCTACTCGTCCGAGAACCGGCGCACCGAGGGGATCATCGGCGAGCTCAGCGTGCAGGACAACATCACCCTCGCGCTGCAGGCCGATCGCGGCATCCTGCACCGGCTCACCCGCGCCCGCCGGCGCGAGCTCGCAGTGAGCTGGATCGAGGCGCTCGACATCCGTCCCGCCGATCCGGACCGGCCGGCGGGGACCCTGTCGGGCGGCAACCAGCAGAAGGTGCTGCTCGCGCGGCTGCTCGCACTCTCGCCCCGGGTGCTCGTGCTCGACGAGCCGACCCGCGGCATCGACGTCGGCGCGAAGGTCGAGATCCAGCGGCTCGTCGCCGACCTCGCCGACAACGGCCTGTCGGTGCTGTTCATCTCGGCCGAGCTCGAGGAGGTGCTGCGGGTCTCGAACCGCATCGCGATCATGCGGGGCGGTCGACTCGTCGACACCATTCCGGCGGACTCGCTCACCGTCGACTCGCTGCTGGCGCTCGTGGCCCGACCCGAGGACGAGTCGTGAGCGACGAGCGCGGTGCGAAGTCCGCGAACATCTTCGACGTCGCGCGCCTCGCCGGCGTCTCGCACCAGACCGTCTCGCGGGTGCTCAACGACCTGCCGAACGTCCGGCCCGCCACCCGCGCGCGGGTCGAGCAGGCGATGGCGCAGCTGCGCTACAGCCCGTCGCCGGCGGCCCGCGCGCTCGTCTCCAAGCGCACCCGGACCATCGGGCTGATCACGCCGGGCACGGCGGACTTCGGGCCGACGTCCATCGCGATGCACTTCAACGTCGCGGCGCGCGTCGAGCGGTACTCCGTCGACTCGGTCACATCGCCCGACACCGACCCGGCGAGCGTCCGCTCGGTCGTCGAGGGCCTCCTGCGCCAGCGCGTCGACGCGATCGTCCTGGTCGTGACCGACCTCGGCGTCCTCGAGGTCGTCCGCGGCCTCGACCTCGGAGTGCCGATGGTCGCCGCGGCGGCGACGCAGCGACGGCACCCGTCCCTCGTGTCGATCGACCAGTACCGCGGTGCGCGCTCGGCGGTCCGCCACCTCGCAGAACTGGCGCACCGACGCATCCTGCACATCGCAGGACCGGTGCGCAATCCGGACGCGGTCGAGCGCATCCGCGGGTGGCGGGACGAGCTCGCCGCGCACGGACTGTCCGCCGGTGAACCGGTGCACGGCGATTGGTCGGCCGCGAGCGGGTTCGAGATCGGCCGCACCCTTGCCGTCGAGCCGGGCGACGCCGTCTTCGTCGGCAACGACCACATGGCGATCGGGCTGCTGTCGGCCCTCCGCGCGCGGGGCCTGCGGGTGCCGGAGGACGTCGCAGTGGTCGGGTTCGACGACGTGCCCGAGGCGGCGTACCTGTCGCCGCCGCTGACGACCGTCAGGCAGGACTTCCGCGCGCTCGGGGAGCTCATGATGCAGAAGGTCCTGCTCGCGGTGGAGGAGCCCGACGGTCTCACCGAGGACACCCCGCTGCCCACGCACCTGATCGTGCGCGAGTCCTCGGGGCGCTGACGACTCAGGGGGTCGCGGGGACGACGGCGGGGGATGCCTCGCGTTCCCGCCCGCGCAGACGCGAGATCCACACCACGAAGGAGCCGACCGCGACGAAGGCGGCGGCGATACCCGCGACGTAGGCCCACACCCCGCCCCAGCCTGCGACGCCGTTCGGGTTGAGGAACGGGTAGGGGTACCAGAACGCGACCCCGAGCCGAGGGTCGGTGACGAACGGCCCCCGCAGCAGCGTGTAGGCGATCCATATGCTCGGCACGGCGAGGACGGCCAGCACCGACCGCCAGGGCAGCGCGCGGCGGGTGGGGGCGATGAGCAGGTCTAGCAGCAGGAACGCCGGAGCCACGACGTGCACGATCTCGTTCGCCCACGCGACGTGGTCGTCCGCGTTGTTCGGCAGGGGACGCAGCAGGATGTTGTAGACCACGCCCGTGATGAGGAGGCACGTGGTCGCCACCGCGAGTGCCAGCGCGATGCCTCGCGGCTCGCGCTGCTCGTGATGCGGCCGCATCCAGAACCACACGACGGCAGCGAGCAGGGCGAGCACACCGTCGGCCACGTTCGGGTACGCATGAGCGAACGATAGCGCGCGGAGCACCGTGCGGAGACGACGTCGTCAGCGTGGCTGCCGCGACGAGAATGGGCGGGTGGATGTCGGACAGCTGCAGGCGATCGTGCGCGACGAGGCGCTGGACTCGCCCGTGCTGTACGGAGTGGGCACGGTGGCGACGGACGCCGTCGTCCTCGCGCGCGACGATCACGGCGCATGGCGGGTATGGGTGTCCGACGAGCGGGGCGGGGCCATGGGCCGCACGCTGCGCGTGTTCGACACCGAGTCGGACGCCCTCGAGTACGTGCTGCAGAAACTCCGTCAGGTGATGCGCTCGCGCCGCTCGATCGAGGACTGGCGCCGCTGATGACCGCACGTCGGTGCCGGGCACCCGGCCCGATAGGATGGGGTCTAACCGTCCGATAACGGGGGAGTAGGCATGCCAGGCATCGTCATCGTCGGAGTGCAATGGGGAGACGAGGGCAAGGGCAAAGCCACTGACCTCCTCGGTGAGCGCACCGACTGGGTCGTCAAGTTCAACGGCGGCAACAACGCCGGTCACACGGTCGTGATCGGTGATGAGAAGTACGCCCTGCACCTGCTGCCCAGCGGCATCCTCTCGCCCGGCGTGAACGCCGTCATCGGCAACGGTGTCGTCATCGACCTCGAGGTGCTCTTCGACGAACTGACCGCGCTGCAGGCTCGCGGCATCGACACGTCGCGGCTGCGCGTGAGCGCGAGTGCGCACGTCATCACGTCGTACCACCGCACGCTCGACAAGGTCACCGAGCGCTTCCTCGGCAAGCGCATGATCGGTACGACCGGTCGCGGCATCGGTCCGAGCTACGCCGACAAGATCAACCGTGTCGGCATCCGCATCCAGGACCTCTTCGACGAGAACATCCTGCGCCAGAAGGTCGAGGGCGCCCTCGATCAGAAGAATCACCTGCTCGTGAAGGTGTTCAACCGTCGCGCCGTGACCGTCGACGAGGTCGTCGAAGACCTGCTGTCGTATGCCGACCGGCTGCGTCCGATGGTCGCCGACACGGGGCTGCTGCTGGGCCAGGCGCTGGATGCCGGTGATGTCGTCGTCTTCGAGGGCGGTCAGGCCACGATGCTCGACATCGACCACGGCACCTACCCGTTCGTGACGTCGTCGTCGGCGACGGCCGGTGGCGCGGCGACCGGTTCGGGCGTCGGTCCGAACCGCCTGGACCGCATCGTCGGCATCGTGAAGGCGTACACGACGCGGGTCGGGTCGGGTCCGTTCCCGACCGAGCTGTTCGACGAGAACGGCGACTTCCTGCGCTCGCGCGGGTTCGAGTTCGGCACGACGACGGGGCGTCCGCGCCGTGTCGGCTGGTACGACGCCCCGATCACCCGGTATGCGACGCGCATCAACGGCATCACCGACCTCGTGCTCACCAAGCTCGACATCCTCACCGGACTCGACCAGATTCCGGTGTGCGTCGCGTACGACGTCGACGGTGTGCGCTACGACGAGGTGCCGGTCAACCAGACCGACTTCCACCATGCGACCCCGATCCTGGAGTACTTCCCGGGGTGGAAGGAAGACATCTCGGGTGCCCGCACGTTCGAAGACCTGCCGCTCGAGGCGCAGGACTACGTGCTCGCGCTCGAGGCGATGAGCGGCACCCGCATTTCGGTGATCGGTGTCGGCGCGGCGCGTGACGCGGTCGTCGTGCGTCACGACCTCGTCGACTGACCCGCGCGGTGCGACTGTTCCTCGGCGCGTACGGCGCCGACATGCAGGGCCAGGCGACCGGCATCGGCGTGCTGCATGCCGGCGCGGTCGACTCGCCGCTCGCGTCGGGTCCGCTGGGTGTCGGCCCGGATGCCGTCGCCGCGATGTCGCCGTCGTGGATCGCGTGGCATCCGTCGCTCGATGTGCTGTACGCCGCGCTCGAGGGCGCCGGCATGGTGCAGGCGTATCTGCGCACGGGCGAGGAGCGGTTCGAGCCGCTTGCCGCGCCGGTCGCGGTCGGATCGGCGGTCTGCCACGTCGCGCCATCGCCGGACGGGACGATGCTGCTGGCGTCGTGTTGGGGTGACGGTCGGGTCGTGCGACTGCCGCTGGATGCCGATGGCCGGCTCGGGCGTGCGTCGATCGCGCCCGAGGTCATCGACCCGTATGGTGCTGTCGTCGATCCGGTCGAGCCCGACGCGGACGAGGTTGCGGCCGCACGCGAGGCGCTGCGCGCGGCTGTCGGCGAGGAGTACGACGAGCTGCTCGGCGGAAGCCCTCCCGGGTCGCCCGGCGAACGTACTCCCCGGCCGTTGAGCGAGCGCAGCGAGACGAAACGCGCCGAGCCGCGCCCGTCCCACGCGCACCAGGCGGTGTTCCTGCCCGGTGGGCTCACGGCGACGACCGACATGGGGCGCGACGTCGTGCGCCTGTGGCGGGTCACCGGCGACGGGCTGCGGCTGGTGCAGACCGTCGTGCTGCCGAAGGGGTCGGGTCCGCGCCACATGGTGTGGCATCCGAGCGGGCACCTGTATGTCGTGACCGAGCTTTCACGCGAGCTGTTCGCGCTCGCCTCCGACGGCGCGGGAACGTGGCGCATCGCGGGGGGAGCCCCGCTGGCACCGGGGGCGCCCGACACCGACACGGCGGCCGAGATCGCGTTGTCGCGTGACGGCGAGTTCGTCGTGTCGGCCCTGCGCGGATCGAACACACTCGCGGTGCTCCGCGTCGGCGGTGGCGGCGCGGAGTTCGCGCCCGTCGCGCTCGCCGATTCGGGGGTCGACTGGCCGCGGCATCACCTCATCGAACGCGATGCGATCGTGGTCGCGGGCCAGCGTTCCGACGAGGTCGTCTCGCTCGGGTTCGACGAGCGCACCGGCATCCCCTCGCGTGTACGTCACCGGACAGCGACCCCATCGCCGACCCGCCTGCTGCCGGACCGCGCGTAGGCTGCCGGCGGGGCTCAGGGTTCGGCGCCGACGACGAACAGGCCCGTGTAGGGGTTGACGTGCAGCGTCGTGCCGCGGCGCCATTCGCCGTCGTCGCTGTAGGAGTACGACCCCGAGACGAGCCCGTTCTCGCGCACGACGTGGGTCGGTCCGCACATCTGCAGCTCTTCGCCGACCCACGACACGAGCACGCAGGTCGTCTTGCCGTCGTCGCGTGTGGCCCACCAGACGTCGTCGTCGCGGATCGAGACCATGGGGCGCAGCGATCCGGCATCCCACGGGCCGAGGGCCGAGAGCTCTCGCTCGCGTTCGGCGAAGGAGATCGGTGCGTCGGGGGTGGCCGACGGGTTCGACGCCTGGATGCCGGCCCGCGGCAGGAACGGGGCGGCCGTGAGGCCGGCGACGATCCCGATGAGCAGCAATGCGGCGCCGAGGGCGACGACGGGCCACCGACTGCGCGCACCGATCACGACCGCACTGGGCGCAGCGGGTGCCGATCTGGATGCCGGAGATGCCGTGTGTTGCGATCCGGCGTGCGGGTGGGCGAGGCGGTGCTGGTCTTCGAGCTCTGCCAGTCGGGCGCGTTCGGTCGGCGTCAGCGCGCCCGAGTCGGGGCCGTAGGCACGGCGCCGCAACAGGGCGAGCTCGTCGGGCATGTCACACCTTGGCGTCCTGCTTCGGGATGATGACCTTCTTGAGGATCAGCAGGATCGAGGCCGTCACCGGGATGGCGACGAGTGCCCCGAGCAGTCCCATGAGCGTGCCGCCGACCAGTGCACCGATGACGACGAGCGAGCCGGGGACCGAGATCGCCTTGTTCATGACCCTCGGCGTGATGACGTATGCCTCGATCTGCATGTACAGGAGGTAGACGCCCGCGAAGATCAGTGCGAGCAGCGGGTCGGAGATGAGTGCGACGAGGGAGCCGATCACCCAGAACAGCACGGGTCCGACGAGCGGAATGATCGTGATGCAGAACGCGATCACCGCCAGCAGCTGCGGGAACGGCAGCCCCAGCGCGAGGTAGAGCAAGAACGTGAACAGCGCGTTGAAGAACGCGAGGATCACCATGCCCGCAAGGTAGCTGCCGACCGACGCCGTGATCTCTTCGGTGAGCTCCCCGAGCAGCGGGCGAGTGCGCGCCGGTGCCAGCCGGTAGAACGTCTGCTTGATCTGCGGCAGGGTCGCCACGAAGTACAGGCTCAGCACAATGACGATCAGCATGCCCGACAGCGTCGAGACCACCGACACCCCGACCTGCAGCACCCCGCCGCCGATCGCCGCGAGATTGTTCGGATCGGTCAACAGACTCTCGAGCTCGGAGAGCAGAGACGAGACCGAGTCGCCGAGCTGCGCGGTCACCCAGGTGTAGAACGCGGTCTGCTCGAACGACTCGATCGTCGTGGGCAGGTCGGAGATGAACGCGGCCACCTGCGTCGCGACGGTCGGAATGATCAGCCACAGCACGGCCGCCAGAAAGATCGCGAACAGCACATAGACGATCGCGATGGCGCCCGCACGCGACAGCTTGCCCTGCTGCAGCCGGCGCACCACCGGATCCAGGCCGAGCGCGACGAACAGCGCGAAGGCGATGTAGATCCACACCGTGACCAGCTGGCTCACGGCCATGCCGAGCAGCACTGCGACGAGTCCGCCGAGCACGAGGAAGAAGCCGATCGCGAACGGCCGGTTCAGGAACGCCCAGACCGTCCGTCCCGGTGGCGGCGCATCGGGTGCCGCGGCCGTACCGACGGTTGCGTCGACGCCGGTGACGGGTTCGCCACGGCGCAGCATCCGTCGCAGGCTCGGGCGGCCGGGGGACGACGCTTCGTCGGTCATGGTCACACTCTAGGGCGGTAGGGTCGGACCCGGGAGGAACCATGACCGACGCCACCGCTCAGCTGCACAGCCTCAGGGCCAGTATCGACAACATCGACGCGGCGCTGATCTTCATGCTCGCGGAGCGCTTCCGCTGCACGAAGCAGGTCGGCGTGCTCAAGGCCGAGCATGGCATGCCGGCATCCGACCCGTCTCGCGAGGAGCAGCAGATCGCGCGCCTGCGTGCGCTCGCCGAGCAGGCCGACCTCGATCCTGAGTTCGCCCAGAAGTGGTTCAACTTCGTGGTGGCCGAGGTCATCCGCCACCACACCGAGGCCGCCGAGCGGTAGCCCGACGGCCTCGTGCCGCATGCGCCCGGTCAGGCCGGGACGCGGCGGAGGGTGAGAAAGCAGCCGAGCCCGAGGGCGGCGCCGAGGAGCACCTCCCACAGCGTGAGGCCGACGATGCCGGTCGTCGCGAGCCACGCGCCGACCTCCGGCCACATCTGCTGCCACGTGAACAGGGCGATCAGCCCGACGAGCAGGAGCGCGATCGCGATGATGATCGCGGTGAGCCACGCGGCGCCGTACTGCTTGTAGACGATGGCGAACCAGAAGCCGAGCACGAAGAACAGCATGATCGTCGTGAAGTACGCGAACCATGCGCCGACCGGGCCCGCCGCCCACACCCAGCCCAGGTATGAGAAGTAGCCGTTGAGCCCGTAGCCGTTCGTGACCTGTTCGATGAGGCCGAGGCCGACGAACACGAACGCCATCCCGGCGGCGCTGATGGCGGCGGCCAGCAGCGATCCGAGGAAGAACTCCCGCCGCGTCAGGCTCACTGCCTGCGAGAACGGGAACGTCAGCGACAATGCCTGAATGCCGACGGCGAGGTAGTACCACATGGGTGCCTGCGCGCCGCCGCCGATGACGCTGCCGTCGCCGTTGCCGGTCTCGTTGACGTTGGGGATGCCGGCGCTGTGGAGGATGCCGTAGATCATCAGCGAGATGAGCCACGACGCCCCCAGCACCATGAGCGGCACCCAGATGAAGGTCTGCCGGTTGACGTACTGCAGGCGCACGACGTTGAAGATGCGGCCGCGCGGCGCGGCGGGGGCAGCAGCGTACGCTGCGGCGTCGACCGTGGTCATGACAGGGCTCCTTCGGTGATGTCGGCGGTGCCGGCGGCGTGCTGCGTGCGGCGCACGATCAGCTGCTGCAGCGAGACCGGGGCGAGGTCGAGACCGGCATCCTGGGCTTCGCGCCGCTCCTGTGGCGAGAGCCCGCCGAGCACCGTGACGCTGGCGACGTGGCCGAGCGATTCGCGGTGGATGATCTCGCGGCCGGCGATGAACGATTCGACGAGCGCGGCGTCGCCGACGAGGGTCGCGGCGGAGGCCCGTGCGTCTTCGGTGGTCTCGTCCATGATGATGCGGCCGTTGTCGATGACGAGCACGCGTTCGAGCAGGTTCGCGACCTCGTCGATGAGGTGGCTCGACAGGATGATGGTGCGCGGGTGGTCGGCATAGTCCTCGAGCAGTCGGTCGTAGAACAGCTGTCGGGCGACGGCATCGAGGCCGAGGTACGGCTCGTCGAAGAAGGTGATCTCGGCGCGCGATGCCAGTCCGATGATGACGCCGACGGCGCTGAGCTGCCCGCGCGAGAGCTTCTTGATGCGCTGCTTCATGGGCAGCTGGAAGTCGGCGATGAGCCGGTCGGCGAGGGCCTGATCCCAGTGCGGAAAGCACAGCCGCGCCATGCGGAACGCGTGGGTCGGGGTGGCGTCGTCGGGGTACTTCTGACTCTCACGAACGAAGCACATGCGGCTGAGCACGCGGGCATTCTCGTAGGGGTGCTCGCCGAAGACGCGCACGTCGCCCGAGGTGGCGAAGTTCTGTGCCGTGAGGATCGACATGATGGTGGTCTTGCCGGCGCCATTGCGCCCGAGCAGGCCGTAGATGGTGTCCTTCTCGATGGAGAACGACACCGCGTCGACGGCCGTCTTGCGGCGGTAGCGTTTGGTGAGGTTCGACACCTCGATCACGCTCGTCATCGGGGGTTTCCTTCCGTGTTGGTGGCCCGCTCCCGCAGGAGGAGAGCGAGGTCGTCGGGGTCGAGGCCGAGCTTGCGCGCCTCGGCGAGCAGCGGGTCGAGGAAGCGGTCGGCGAACGCCTCGCGCCGCTCTGCCAGGAGCAGGTCGCGGGCGCCTTCGGCGACGAACATGCCGATGCCGCGGCGCTTGACGAGCACACCCTTGTCGGTGAGCATCGCGACTCCTTTTGCGGCGGTCGCGGGGTTGATGCGGTGGAAGGCGGCGAGCTCGTTCGTCGACGGCGCCTGGTCGTTCTCGGCCAGGCCGCCGGCGAGGATCGAGTCCTCCACGGTCTCTGCGATCTGCAGGAACAGTGGTCGGCCTTCTTCGATCACACCGGACCTCCTCGTACTTGGTCGGTTACTTACTTGACTAACTAACCATGCAACGATGGATGCCGCGCTGTCAAGCGTTCTGCTCGAATCTCCCCGGTTTGCACTTGCAGATCGACCTCGTTACCGTGGAAAGAGGGCCGTGTGCCCCGAACGACCAGTCCGCGCACGTCGAACGCTGAGGCACCCGAGGCCCGCACGACGGACGTATGGTCGGTGAGTTGGGCGACGAACCCGATGTACGTCGCCGCTGTGCAGTGAGCGCGTGTCCTCCCCTGACACGCAGGCCGTTGCACCGGATGCCACCGACCCGGGCGTGACCGAGATGCGGCCTGTACGCGCGGCCGCTGAGGCGAGATCTGTGAGTTCTGCACCCGCTGTCGAAGCGAGGAATCTGTTCAAGGTCTTCGGGCGCAACCCGAAAGACGCCATCAAGCGCCTCAAAGCCGGCCAGACGCGGTCCGAGGTGGCCGACGCCGGCACCGCCGCCGTCATCGACGCGTCGTTCACCGTCGAGCGCGGTGAGATCTTCGTGATCATGGGCCTGTCGGGCTCGGGCAAGTCGACGATCATCCGCATGCTCAACGGTCTGCACGACGCGACCGACGGTTCGGTGCTCATCCACGGCGACCCCATCACCGACGTGCCGGCGAACCGGCTGCGCAGCATCCGCCGTGAGCGCATCGGGATGGTGTTCCAGCACTTCGCACTGCTGCCGCACCGCACCGTGGCCGCCAACGTCGCCTACCCGCTCGAACTGCGCGGCGTTGCGAAGGCCGAGCGGCTCGCGAAGGCCGAAGAGATCCTCTCGCTCGTGGGGCTCGAGGGCTGGGGCGACAAGCTGCCCTCGGAGCTGTCGGGTGGTATGCAGCAGCGCGTCGGCATCGCCCGCGCGCTCGCCGCAGACACCGACATCCTGCTGATGGACGAGGCGTTCAGCGCCCTCGACCCGCTCATCCGCCGCGAGATGCAGGAGCAGCTGCTCGAACTGCAGCAGAGCCTGCAGAAGACGATCGTGTTCATCACGCACGACCTCAACGAGGCGATGTTCCTCGGCGACCGCATCGCGGTCATGCGCGACGGTCGCATCGTGCAGATCGGCACACCCGAAGACATCCTCACCGACCCCGCCAACGACTACGTCGAGCAGTTCGTGCAAGACGTCGACCGTGCCCGCGTGCTGACGGCCGCGAACGTCATGGAGCGCCCGAGCCCCGCCGTCGTCGCCGAATCGGCCGGCCCCCGCACGGCGCTTCGCACGATGCGCGATGCCCGCATGGCCGCCGTGTACGTGACCGACCGTGCGCGAAAGCTCATCGGCATCGTCACCGACCGCGACGCCCTCAAGCTCGTGCGTCGGGGCGACAGCGACCTGCGCGGTGCCCTGCGCCCGGCGCCGCAGAGCGTCGGCGTCGACGACGTGCTGGCCGACCTGTTCGTGCCCGCCGCCGAGTCGCCGCTGCCGCTCGCAGTGACCGATGCCGAGGGTCGCCTGGTCGGCGTCATCCCACGCATCACGCTGCTGACCGCGCTCGGCCCGCAGACCACCGACACGACCGAGATTCCCGTGCTGCCCGAGCCCGTGCCGCACGCCTTGATCGACGAGGTGCTCGCGGAGGCCGTCGTCGAAGCCGTGTCGGGCGAAAGTGAGGAGGTGCGCTGATGGATGGATTCCGCATTCCCGTCGGCGAGTGGGCCGAGGCGATCGTGGACTGGATCCGCGACAACCTCGCCTGGCTGCTGTCGGCGATCTCGGACGGCCTGGGCTGGCTGATCGAATCGCTCACCGGCGCCCTGCTGAGCCTGCCGATCGTCGTGTTCGTCATCATCGCGGCGCTGCTGGGCTGGTTCGTGCGCTCGTGGAAGTTCGCGATCGGCACCGCCATCTCGTTCGTCCTCATCCTGGCGATGGGGCAGTGGGTCGGCGCGATGCAGACCCTCGCGCTCGTCGTGGTCGCGACGCTGATCGCCGTCGTCATCGCGGTGCCCGTCGGCATCCTCGCGGCGCGCAGCAACCGCTTCAGCGCGATCATCAAGCCGGTGCTCGACCTCATGCAGACCATGCCGGGGCTCGTCTACCTCATCCCGGCGATCGTGTTCTTCAGCCTGGGCGACGTGCCGGGCCTTGTCGCGACCGTCATCTTCGCGCTGCCCCCGGGCGTGCGACTGACCGAGCTCGGCATTCGAGGCGTGGATGCCGAGACGGTCGAAGCGGGCATGGCGTTCGGCGCCACCCCGGGGCAGATCCTGCGCGGCGTGCAGCTGCCGCTGGCGATGCCGACGATCATGACCGGCGTCAACCAGGTCATCATGCTCGCCCTGTCGATGGCGGTCATCGCCGGCATGGCCGGTGCCGACGGCCTGGGCAAGGAGGTCGTGCAGGCGATGTCGACCGTCGACATCGCCAAGGGCGCCGAGGCGGGGCTCAGCGTCGTGCTGCTGGCCGTCTACCTCGATCGCCTGAGCGCCGCGCTCGGTCAGCCGAGTGCATACGACAGCTCTCTGCGGGCACTCCTCGGTCGGCGACGGACGGCGGCATCGACGACGCGTCGCGCCGCGCAGGCTCCTGAGCCCGTGCTCGCAGGCGGCACCGTCTGACCGGTCTACGGCCGCACCACACACCTATACGGAACGAACGAATCCATACGGAAAGGAATCACATGAACAAGCGACACCTCACAGCAACCCTGGCGCTCGGCGCCGTCGCATCCCTCACCCTGGCCGGCTGCGCGAGCGGCAACCAGACCGAGGGCGGCTCGCAGGAGGGCGGCACCGAGAGTCTCGGCACGATCACGCTCGGCTTCCTGCCGTCGTGGACCGACGGGCTCAGCACCGCGTACCTGCTCGAGGACCAGCTCACCAAGCTCGGCTACACCGTCGAGATGGAAGAGCTCACCGAGGCCGGTCCCCTGTACACCGGGCTCGCCCAGGGTGACGTCGACATCTACCCGTCGGCCTGGCCCGAGCTGACCCACGCCTCGTACATGGAGAAGTACGGCGACCAGATCGAAGACCTCGGCGCGTACTACGAGGGCGCCAAGCTCACGATCGCGGTGCCCGAGTACGTCGACATCGACTCGATCGAAGACCTCGCCGGCAACGCCGACCGCTTCGACGGCAAGATCATCGGCATCGAGCCCGGTGCGGGCCTGACCGCGCAGACGCAGGACTCGATGATCCCCGCCTACGAGCTGGGTGACGAGTACGAGCTGGTGACCTCGTCGACGGCGGCCATGCTCGCCGAGCTCGACACCGCCACGAGCGCCGAGGAGGACATCGTCGTGACCTCGTGGCGTCCGTTCTGGGCCAACGAGACCTACGGCCTGAAGGACCTCGAAGACCCGAAGGGCGCCATGGGCGAGCCCGAGGCGCTGCACTTCCTCGGCACCGCAGGCCTTGCCGACGAGTACCCGGAGGCGGCCGAGCTGATCGCCGGCATCCAGCTCGACGACGCGCAGTACGCGTCGCTCGAAGACATGGTCGTCAACGAGTACGGCGAGGGCAAGGAGACCGAAGCGGTCGACGCGTGGATCGAGGCGAACCCCGACGCGTTCGACACCCTCATCGCGGAGTAAGGGGCGCGCGGTAGTTGCCGCGAACCCTCACGCTCTTCACGAACCCTCACGTTCTGCACGCGCAGAACGTGAGGGTTCGTTCGTTTTGTGTGGGTTCGCGGGGGTGGACGGACGCTGCTCCAGCTGCAGGCCGACGCGCTTCTCGAGCACCTCGACCGCCTCGTCAGAGAGGGCGATGAGCCCGTCGAGCTCTTCACGCACGCGCCGATAGGCGAGGTGACGTTCGGCCGGTGTCGCGGCCTGGTCGACGGCGGTCGCGAGCAGCCGCTGCGCCGTGCCGAGGCGTTTGCGCTCGACCTCGGTGAACCCGGCGTCCTTCGTGCGGCGCGCCTCGCGTTCGGCGAGGTCGAACGCGACCTCGTAGTCGGTGACGGCGGCGCGGTATTCGGTGACCTGGTCGGGGGTGACCTTGGCATCCACCGAATCGGGGCGCAGCCGGTCGGCGATCTTCTTGGCCCGCAAGAAGGCGGCGGTGAGGTCTTGGCGGCCGTCGCTCATGGCGGGGAAGGCGATGAGCTTCGCCACGTCGAGTTCGTAATCGAGCCAGCGCGCCGTCACCTCGTCGTGCGTCGCGAACAGCTTCTCGAGCTGATTCGGCAGTGGCGCGGGCTTGGTGATGGGCTTCGGCTCCGACGCCCGTGCCGCGGTCTTCGCCCCCGCGATCTCGGCCTTGGCGCGCAGCACTTCGAGGCGACGCTTGTGGCGGCGTTTGGCGTAGTAGTCCCAGCGCCCGAGGATCGCGCCGGACGCCCCGATGAGCGGGAACGCGAGCCACCAGTAGCTCCCGAGGAAGTTGAAGAACGCGTCCACGTTGCCATGCTACGCGGGGAGCTCGTGGCGTCAGTCGCGGGGGCGGCGATCGGTGCGTGATGGGACCGGCCAGATCGGGCGTGCGGTCGGGGGCGGTGGCACGTCGGATGCCGGCGCTCCGGACGGCGGCGGTGCGTCCTGCGGCGGGGCGCTCGGCGGGCGAGTCGTCTGGGTGGGATCGGCTCGTCCGGGCTCGGTTCGGGCGCGTTCGTCGCGGGCCGTGCGGCGCGACTCGATCAGTTCGGCGGCTGCTTCGGCTGCACGGGCCAGCGCGTCGGTCGACCGGGCCAGCACGTCTTGTGCGGCGACGGTCCACGCCGGCTGCTCGGCCGGCACGGCGCCGCTCGCCCGAGCCTGCCGCCACGCCTCCTTCTCGGCCGCCTCGAACGTGCGCTCCAGGTCGACGACGGCATCGCGGTACGCGGCGTACTCGTCGGGCGAGACCCTGGCATCCGGTTTCGGGCGGGCGTGCGACGCGCGGGCGCGCACCTCGAGGAACACCGAGGTCGTCGGCACCTTCGCGTCGCTCATGGCGGGGAACGCGATGAGGCGGGCCGGGTCGGTCTCGTACTCCATCCAGCGCGCCGTGATCGCATCGTGCCGGGTGCGCAGCGCGTCGAGCGGCGGAGGTGCGGCGCGGTCGCCGAGGGCAGCGCGCGCGGCGGTGAGCTGGGCGCGGCGGGCGCGGACGGTCGCACTCGCGGCACGCGCGTCGCGCTGCGCGGTCTGCAGTTCGCGGCGGGCGGTGCTCACATCGCGCGCACTGGCGCGGGATGCGGCACGCTCGGCCTGCACACGGGCGACCTCGGCGCGCGCGATGCGCACCGCCGAGCGAGACGACGTGACCGCCGAGCGGGCTTTGGCGAGCTCGACGCGTGCGGCGTCGTACGCGAGCCGGCGGGCGGTGTCACGACGAGCCATGCGCACCCCCACGAATCCGAGCGTTCCCGCGCCGACGGCCGCGGGCGCGATCCACCACAGCTCTGCGACCGATGCCCACAGCGGATCCACGCGCCCAGCCTAGCCAGCGCGCCTGAACATCTCTCAGGATCGGGGGTGCTCGGGGTCAGGCCTTCTGGACGACGATCGCCTGCGTGTCGGTGAACTCGCGTTCGATGCGCTCGTCGGGCTTGTGCGTTGCGAGGCTGACGAGCATCGCGACGAGCAGCGCGCCGACGAAGCCGGGCAGCAGTTCGTAGATGCCGGTGTTCAGCAGGCCCCACGTGAAGACGATGACCGCGCCGGTGGCCATGCCCGCAAGCGCGCCCCACGTCGACAGGCGACGCCAGAACAGGCTCAGCAGGATGATCGGCCCGAAGCTCGCACCGAACCCGGCCCACGCGAACGACACCAGTCCGAGGATGGTGTCGTTCGGGCTGATCGCCAGCAGCGCCGCGATGACCGCCACGGCCAGCACGCAGCCCCGGCCGAGGTAGGCCAGCATCCGGTCGCTCGGCGGCGTCTTGCGCATGACCCGGAACAGGTCTTCGACGAGGGCCGACGAACACACCACGAGCTGGCTCGAGATCGTCGACATGATCGCGGCGAGCACGGCGGCGAGCACGAGGCCCGCGACCAGTGGATGCAGCAGCGTCTGCGACATGAGCAGCACGATCGTCTCAGGGTTGGCGAGGTCGATGCCGCGGTCGGCGATGAACGCGACGCCGATCAGACCCGACACCACGGCGCCGAGCATCGACAGCACCATCCAGGTCATGCCGATGCGACGCGCGGGCTTGGCCGCGGCTGCACTCGGCAGTGCCATGAACCGGATGATGATGTGCGGCTGCCCGAAGTAGCCGAGCCCCCACGCGAGCGCCGAGATGATCGCGATGAGGGTGACGCCGGTGAACTCCTCGCCGCCGAACATCGACAGATGGGCGGGTTCGACCTCGGTGAGCGTCTCGCCGACGGCGGCGATGCCGCCGAGCTGGGTGATCGCGACGATCGGCACCACGATCAGCGCCGTGAGCATCATGAGGCCCTGCGCGACGTCGGTCAGCGATGCGCCCAGGAACCCGCCGAACAGTGTGTAGGCGAGGGTCACGATCGTGACCAGCAGCATGCCGACGAGGTAGTCGCCGTCGAACGCGCTCTCGAAGAACACCCCGCCGGCGACCATGCCCGACGAGATGTAAAGCGTGAAGAAGACGAGGATGATGACCGCGGAGAGGATCCGCAGCAGCCGGGTGCGGTCCTTCAGCCGGTTCTCGAAGAAGCTCGGCACCGTGATCGAGTTCGCGCTCACCTCCGTGTAGGCGCGCAGGCGCGGGGCGACGAGCAGCCAGTTGAGGTACGCGCCGATCGTGAGGCCGATCGCGATCCACGCCTCGATGAGCCCGGCGGCGTAGATCGCACCGGGCAGACCCATCACGAGCCAACCCGACATGTCGGATGCCCCGGCGCTCAGCGCCGCAGCCCACGGCGGCAGGTTGCGCCCGCCGAGCATGTAGTCCTCATGCGTCTTCGTGCGCCTGGCGGCGAAGTAGCCGATCAGCAGCATGCCGGCGAAGTACACGCCCAACGCGATGAACAGGTAGACCTGGTCGGACATCGTCGTCCTCCATCCCTCGTCGTGCCCGCCACGCTACCGCGCGACACCCGATCGTTGAGCGAGGAGCGCAGCGACGAGACGAAACGCAGCCCCGGGCCGACGGTTCGTCTCGCTGCGCTCGCTCAACGACCGGAACGAGCTCAGCCGAAGAGCAGGGCGAGCACCGTCGCGCCGCCGCCGACGAGGATCATCGAGATGATGACCGACCAGGCGATGACCTTCATGCGCGTGGCGCGCTTGTCGGCGAAGCCCGAGTACTCGTCGAGGTCACTCATGCGCTGACCTCTTCGATGACGGGACCGAAGGCGGCCGGCAGCGTGCCGCGCGACTGCTCGCGGAGCTCGGTCAGCGGCACGGTGAAGATATCCTGCACCTCGAGCGCCGGCTCGTCGCCGTCGGCCGCGACGTCGGTGACGCCGATGCGCAGCACCGGGTAGCCGCGTCCGTCGCACAGGCCGCGGAACTTCACGTCCTCCTCGCGCGGCACCGACACGATCACGCGACCGGTGGATTCGCTGAACAGGGCGGTCGCGGCATCCACGCCGTCGCGCTCCATGATCTCGCGCAGCCACACGCGGGCGCCGACGCCGAAGCGCATGACGCCCTCGGCGAGAGCCTGCGCGAGCCCGCCCGACGACAGGTCGTGCGCGGCCGAGACAAGACCCTGCTGACCGGCGGCGTGCAGCAGGTCAGCGAGCTTGCGCTCGTTCTGCAGGTCGACGGCCGGCGGGTGACCGCCGAGGTGACCGTGGATGGTGCCGGCCCACTGCGAACCGCTCAGCTCAGTCGAGGTGACACCCAGCAGGTAGATGTTCTCGCCGGCATCCTGCCACCCCGACGGGATGCGGCGGGCGACGTCGTCGATGATGCCGAGCACACCGACGACGGGCGTCGGGAAGATCGGGGTGTCGCCGGTCTGGTTGTAGAAGCTGACGTTGCCGCCGGTGACCGGCACGCCGAGCTCGAGGCATCCGTCGGCCAGGCCGTCGACGGCCTGCTCGAACTGCCACATGACCTCGGGGTTCTCGGGGCTGCCGAAGTTGAGGCAGTCCGTGACGGCGGTCGGGACGGCACCCGTGACGGCGACGTTGCGGTACGCCTCGGCGAGGGCCAGCTGCGCACCCGCGTACGGGTCGAGCTGGCAGTAGCGGCCGTTGCAGTCGGTCGCGATTGCGAAACCGAGGCCGCTCTCCTCGTCGACGCGGATCATGCCGGCGTCGTCGGGGAAGCTCAGGGCGGTGTTGCCCATGACGTAGTAGTCGTACTGGTTGGTGACCCACGACGTGTCGGCGAGGTTGGGGCTCGCGACCAGCTGGGTGAACTGCTGGCGCAGCGTGTCGGGGTCGTCGGTGCGCGGCAGGGCGGATGCCGAGTCGTCGCGCAGCGCATCGATCCAGGTCGGGTAGGCGACGGGGCGCTCGTACACCGGGCCGTCGACGGCGACCGTCGAGGGGTCGACGTCGACGATCTGCTCGCCGTGCCAGAAGATCTGCAGGCGGCCGTCGCCGGTGACCTCGCCGAGCACGCTCGTCTCGACATCCCACTTGGCGACGACCGCGAGGAACGCGTCGAGCTTCTCGGGAGCGACGATCGCCATCATGCGCTCCTGGCTCTCGCTCATGAGGATCTCTTCCGGCGTGAGCGTGGGGTCGCGCAACAGCACGTTCTCAAGATCCACGCGCATGCCCGATCCGCCGTTGGCGGCGAGCTCGCTCGTGGCGCACGAGATGCCGGCGGCGCCGAGGTCCTGGATCGCCTCGACGAGCTCGCCCTGGTACAGCTCGAGGCAGCACTCGATGAGCACCTTCTCGGCGAACGGGTCGCCCACCTGCACCGCGGGGCGCTTGGTGGGGCCGCCGTCGGCGAAGGTGTCGGATGCCAGGATCGACGCGCCGCCGATGCCGTCGCCGCCGGTGCGTGCACCGAAGAGCACGACCTTGTTGCCGGCGCCGGTGGCGTTGGCGAGCTTGATGTCTTCGTGGCGCATGACGCCGACCGCGAGGGCGTTGACGAGCGGGTTGCCCTGGTAGACGGCGTCGAACACGGTCTCGCCGCCGATGTTGGGCAGGCCCAGGCAGTTGCCGTAGAAGCTGATGCCGCTGACGACACCGTGCACGACGCGGGCGGTGTCGGGGTGGTCGATGGCGCCGAAGCGCAGCTGGTCCATGACGGCGACGGGGCGGGCGCCCATCGAGATGATGTCGCGGACGATGCCGCCGACGCCGGTCGCGGCGCCCTGGAACGGCTCGATGTAGCTGGGGTGGTTGTGCGATTCGACCTTGAAGGTGACCGCCCAGCCCTCGCCCACGTCGACGACGCCGGCGTTCTGGCCCATGCCGACCATGAGGCGTTCTTTCATCTCGTCGCTGACCTTCTGGCCGAAGCGGCGCAGGTAGATCTTCGACGACTTGTAGGAGCAGTGCTCGCTCCACATGACCGAGTACATCGCCAGCTCGCCCGAGGTGGGGCGGCGGCCGAGGATCTGCTTGATCTGGGCGTACTCGTCGGCCTTGAGGCCGAGGGCGCCGTACGGCTGCTCCTTCTCCGGCGTGGCGACGGCGTTCTCAACGGTGTCTGCGACGGGGGTGCTCACGCGGCGTGACTCCAAAGTTCAGGGGTGCCGGGGGATGCCGCCAAGTCTACGGGGTGGGTGCCGTGCTGTTTCGGCGCGTCGGGTGCCCGATCTGACCGACTTCGGGTCGCATATGGCGGGTGAGCGGCACTGTGACCCGCAATGCGCGACGACGTGGGGGTGGCCGCTGATGCGGCTGACGGCGCGGGCTTCGCGGAGGAAGCGGCGGCGGTTGCGCTCGTCGTCCATCATGCGCGAGTCGATTTTGACGGCGACGCGGCGGTCGGTGGAGCGTTGGGTGCCGGTGTAGACGACGGCGAACCCGTCGCGGGGTCGGGGCTGTGCGGGCGTCAGGCCGCGTCCGACATCGTCAGCGTGTAGCGGGAGCGTCCGCCGCGTCGGGGGGTTTGGGC
>NZ_CBDRMZ010000009.1:0-145765 GCF_965345345.1 Microbacterium sp. bgisy189
AGACGACGACTGATCGCATCCGGATGCCGCATTCGGCATACTCGGAGGCGATGAACGGACAAGGATCGTCTGCACTGCGGCGACGCATCGCGCGTATCCGCGAATCGATGGACGCGCGGCTGTGGCCGGTGCCCCTTACCGCGGTCATCGGCGGGGTGCTCATCGGCATCGCCCTGCCGGCCATGGATCGCATCGTCGATCCCACCCTGCCGACATGGGTCTCTGCGGCCGTCTTCGGCGGCGGGGTGGATGCCGCGCGTACCGTGCTCTCGGCGATCGCCGGATCGCTCATCACGGCGGCATCCCTCACCTTCTCGCTCACCGTCGTCGCGTTGCAGCTCGCGACGAGTCAGGGCTCGCCTCGGCTGCTGCGCATGTTCGCCGCCGATCGCATGGTGCACGCCACACTGGCCGTGTTCCTGGGCACGTTCGCGTATGCGATCACCGTGCTGCGGACGGTCGACGACGCGACTGAGCAGCGCGAGGCGTTCGTGCCGCGCGTGTCGATGACCGTGGCTTCGGTGCTCACCCTCGCCAGCATCGTGCTGCTCACGCTCTTCCTCGCACACCTCGCCAGGCAATTGCGCGTCGAGACGATGATGCGCGATGTTCACCGCGAGGCGTCGGCGACGATGTCGCGGATGGGGGAGGCCTTCGCCGTCAGCGAGACGGGCGTGCCCGAACGTCCGGTGAACGTGCGTGTCGTCGTGGCGCCGGCTTCCGGGTTCCTCACCGGTGTCGACCGCGATCGGCTGATGTCGGTCGCCGCATCGGATGACCTCGTCGTCCGCGAATTGCGGGTGGTGGGGGAGAACGTCATCGAGAAGACGCCGCTCGTCGAATGGTGGCCGCGTCGCGAGGACAGCGAACTGGATGTCGCAGGCATCGCCGAACGGTTGGCATCCGCCTTCTCCTCGGGGTACGAACGAACGGCTGCACAAGACGTCGGGTTCGGGCTTCGCCAGCTCGTCGACATCGCGGTCAAGGCGCTCTCGCCGGGCGTGAACGATCCGACGACGGCGGTGCACGCGCTCGGACACATCTCCGCCGTGCTGGGCGACCTCTCCGAGATCGACGACCCGCCCGCCGCATACGCGGATGCCGATGGTATTGCCCGGCTCCTTCCGAGGGGCGGCGGGTTCACACTGCACGTCGACATCGGACTCGGTCAGATCCGGCGCTACGGCAACGGCGATCCGGAGGTGATGGCTCGGCTCCTCGGGGTGCTCGACGACCTCGCCTGGCGGGTGCACGACCAACGACAGCGGGCGGTTATCGCGTCCCAACTGGAGCGCACCGAGCGCACGCTCGCCAATGCGACCTACGACGAGGTCGAGCGCGCACGGTTCCGGGCGTTGGCAGACGGGGTGCGCGGCCGGCTCGATCTGGACCGCACAGCAGCCGCTTCGCAGCCCGCTCCTGGCTGAGCGGCCGTTCCTATGGATCGGCGCGCGCCGGGTGTCGCACGCAACGCAGTAACCTCGTGCGCTTAGGCTCATCTGGTCATGATCCGGTTCGAACACGTCACAAAGCGCTACCGCGGGACGAGCAAGCCGGCCCTGAGCGACGTCGGATTCGAGGTGCAGCGCGGCGAGTTCGTGTTCCTCGTCGGCGCCTCAGGGTCTGGCAAGTCCTCGTGCCTGCGACTGATTCTGCGCGAAGACACGCCCACCGAGGGCAAGGTCGTCGTCCTCGGCCGCGACCTGCGCACCCTCTCCACCCGCAAGGTGCCGTACTTTCGGCGCCACATCGGGTCCGTGTTCCAGGACTTCCGGCTGCTGCCGAACAAGACCGTGTTCCAGAACGTCGCCTTCACGCTCCAGGTGATCGGGTCATCACGCGGTTTCATCCAACAGGCGGTCCCCGAAGTGCTCGCACTCGTGGGGCTCGAAGGCAAGGAGAAGCGGCTTCCACACGAGCTGTCCGGTGGTGAGCAGCAGCGAGTCGCGATCGCGCGTGCACTCGCGAACCGCCCCCAGGTCCTCCTCGCCGACGAGCCGACCGGAAACCTCGACCCGGCAACGTCTGTCGACATCATGCAACTGCTGGCGCGGATCAACGCGGCGGGCACCACGGTCCTGATGGCGACCCACGAAGCGTCGTTCGTCGACCAGATGCAGCGCCGTGTCATCGAACTGCGCGGCGGCGTCATGGTGCGTGACGACCGTCACGGTGGCTACGGCGACACCTCGTCGATTCCGCGTCTGGCTCCCGCGTCGGAACGCGGTGCCGCTGCGACGGCCGCACTCACGGCGGTTCTCGAGCTCCAGCGCGAGATCGCGCAGGGCGCCGGTGACCCGGCTGCCGCCGCCGCGGCGGCTGCTGCGATCCCGACTGCCGTCCCCGTGGCGACTCCCGATCCGGTCCCCGACGGAATGTCCGTGTCGACACCGGCGCCCGAGCAGCACGAGCCGGCATCCTCATCCGTGCCCGCCACCGCCGCACCCGAGGTGACGACACCACAGCCGGGGGCTGACCCGCATCCCGGTACCAGGCCCATCGCGATCAATGCACCGGAGGTCGACCTCGGTGCGCTGGGGCTCGACGGCCCGGGTGTCGCTGATCGTCTCGGGCTCGCCGCTCATGACGAGAACGAAGACGAAGTGGGGCCGACCTCGTGAGGGCCGGGCTGATCCTCGGCGAAGCGCTGTCCGGCCTGCGTCGCAATGCCTCCATGGTGATCTCGGTCGTGCTCGTCACGTTCGTCTCGCTCACGTTCGTCGGCGCCGCGATGCTCATGCAGATGCAGATCGTGAAGATGCGGGACTTCTGGGTGGATCGCGCCCAAGTGGCCATCTCGATGTGTCGCGAGGATTCCGCGACGACGAACTGCACCAACGGTGCTGCGACGGTCGAACAACTCGACGCGGTCAGCGAGCGACTCGAGAGCGACGCGCTCGAAGAGGTCGTGCGCAGTGTGCGATTCGAGTCGGCGCAGGAGGCGTACGACAACGTCCTCGAGCTCTACGGCGAAGAGTATTCGGAGTTCATCACACCCGAGCAGTTGGGCGAGACGTTCCGCGTGAATCTCGTCGACCCGACGAAATCGGACGTCCTCGTCGAAGCCTTCACGAACGAAGAAGGCGTCGAATCGGTCACCGATCAGATGCAATACCTCGAACCGCTCTTCGCCGCACTCACGATCGCCACCTACATCGCCGTCGGCATCGCAGGGCTCATGCTGATCGCTGCCGTCCTGCTCATCGCGACAACGATTCGACTGTCCGCCTATGCGCGTCGAAAAGAGCTCGGCATCATGCGGTTGGTCGGTGCCTCGAACAGATTTATCCAGACGCCGTTCATCCTCGAGGGCGTTTTCGCGGCATTCATCGGCTCGCTGCTCGCGGGCGGCGCGATCGTGCTCGGCGTTCAGTTCGGCGTGCAACGGTATCTGCGTGACAGGGTCGACTTCGTCACGAGCTGGGTCAACCTCGGCGATGTGGCGATCGTGCTCCCGACCATCATCGGCATCGGTCTGCTCCTCGCCGCGCTGTCGGCGGGCTTTGCGATTCGGCGCTGGCTGCGCGCCTGATCCGCTGCGTCGGCTAGACTGAACGGCTGCCGCGCGGCCAGATCGGGTCGAGGGTGCGGCGAGATCGAGGAGTCATCATGCCCAGGGAACGCGGCGAGAAGGTCGTCGCGACCAACCGTCGCGCGCGCCACGACTACGCCATCGAGAAGACGTACGAGGCAGGTCTCGTGCTCACCGGCACCGAGGTGAAGTCGCTGCGTCAGGGACGCGCGAACCTGACCGACGGTTACGCCTACATCAAGGACGGCGAAGCCTTCCTCGACGCCGTGCACATCCCCGAGTACTCGCAGGGGCACTGGACGAATCATTCGGCCAAGCGCATCCGAAAGCTACTGCTCCACAAAGACGAGATCGTGAAGCTCAGCCACGCCGTGGCCGCCGGTGGCTACACCCTGGTGCCGTTGAAGCTCTACTTCTCGGACGGGCGGGCGAAGGTCGAGATCGCGGTCGCGAAGGGCAAGCGCGAGTTCGAGAAGCGCCAGACGATTCGCGAACGTGAAGACAAGCGTGAAGCCGAGCGGGCGATGCGCTCCCGCAACCGGCTGGGGGAGTAGCCTCAGACCGCGCGGAAGCGCGCCTCGACCGTCGCAGTGATGACGATGTCGTCGGGGTGGAAGTCGACCGCCGGCGCGCCGCCGTCGAACGCCATCTCGGCCTTCGCTGCACGCAGCATCGCCGGATGCGTCGGTTCGCTGCCGCCCAGCATCCCGACGTCGGCGATCTCGATCGGCCGGACGGTGCTGCGACCGATCGCTGTCGCGTACGCCGTCGCCCGCTCGACGGCGACGGCGACCGCCGACGTCGCGACCTCGCGTTCCGTGCGTGCGCGTACCTCGGGCGTGAGCTGCCACGCGACATGGCCGATCTGCACTCCGTCCTGCTCGGCGAGGGCGTTGATCCAGCCGGAGAGGGCGATCGTGTCGGTGAACGTGGCGGTGAATTCGACGGACGCGTAATGCACGGGTGGCAATTGCTCCCCGGCGTCGTTCCACGGCCGCTGGGCCCAGACGCTCACACGCTGACTGTTCCACTCCGAGACGGCACCGGCTTCGCGTCGCACGCCGAGTCCGGCGCGCACGGGCTCCGCCAGGGCCGCGATGCGTTCGACCACCGCGCCGCGCTCGGGCCCGTCAGCGGCGACCGTGATGTGGGCTCTGGCCTGCTCGGGCGCCACCCGCCGTTCGCTCTCGCCCCGGACGGTGATGATGACCTCGTCGCTCATGCTCGGGAGCCTACGGGGAATGGCAGTCTGCCCGCATCCGTTGTAGGCTGTAATGCTCGGGTACGAAAGTTCCCGAGGACAACTCCACAGCGTGACAGTGGCCCACTGCCGTCAGGCGCACGGGGATGATCGGTTTCGACATCGCCTGTGTAACTGCGGGAAGCGGGCCGAGGATGCAGAGTTATCTCGTGAACGCCCTCTGCAAAACTATAGTTGCCGATGCAAAGCGCAACGACTTCGCCCTCGCCGCTTGAGCGAGCCCGATAGTCCGTCAGACCGTGGCTGATTCCGACACGGATCCTGGCGTCATCTAGGAATCTTGCTGGGTGGCGGCGTCTGGACGCCACCCGGGACTCTTCCCAGACTGGGCTCGTCGACTTAGGTGTCTGTGACAAAGGTCGGAGCCGAGCAGAACGTCTCCACAGACTGCGCCCGGAGAAGACGCAGTATCCCAGCGATGGACGGGGGTTCGATTCCCCCCATCTCCACGACGCCGCTGTCACGCGAACGAGTCGACAGGCCGCCCCTCGGGGCGGCCTGTTCCGTTTCGGGGCGCCCGGTCAGAGCGCGGGCTGCTCGATGAGCACGAGGTTGGCCTTCCAGTCGGCCAGGGTGACCCAGCCGTCGCCGAAGCGGTACGTGAACCCGTAGCCGTCGTCGTCCACGGTCAGCGGGTTGGGCTCGGTGACGAGCACGCCGTCGGCATCCTCTTCGCGCTTCCATCCTTCGGCGACAAGCTCCGCCTCGATCGCGGCGGCATCGTCGGCAGCGACCGGCGCCCACGCCAGCACCATCATGTCGTTGCTCTCGACGCTGAAATCGGCCCACATGCAGCGGATGCCGCCGGGCATCTCCCGCTCGCCGATGAGGAACGGCTCCTCCTTCGGCGTCCACCCCGCCTCGGTGAAGGTGGCAACCGTCTCCGGCAGCACGAGCGTCTCGCACGTGACGTCCTCAGCCGGCACCGCGGTCTCGGTGGGCTCGGGCGTCGATGCGGGGGCCTCGCCGGCCGGGGTCTCGACAGGTGCCTGCGGCGTCGGGTCCTGTGCAGCGGGCGCGTCGGCGGGCGAGCAGCTGACTGTGAGCAGGGCGAGCGCGGTGACGGCGGCGGCGACGACGGTGCGTGCCGGGCGAGGGAAAGGCATCGGGGTCCTCGTCATCAGGTGGTCGGACCGATCACGTCGAGGAACGCGTCGTGCAGGATACCGTTGGTTGCCAGCGAGGAGCGGGAGTCGAGCGAGTCGGCGCCGTCGATGTCGGTGAACCGTCCGCCCGCCTCCATCACGATCGGCACGTGCGCTGCGATGTCGTACGCCTGCACGCCGAACTCTGCGACGAACTCGAGACGCCCTTCGGCAAGCAGCATGTAGGGCCACGCATCGCCGTAGCCTCGGTCGCGCCAGACCGCGCGGGTCAGGCGGAGCAGGTCTTCGCTGCGGCCGACTTCATCCCACTGCGCGATCGACTGGAAGCTCACCGACGAGGCCGCGACATCGTCGACCCCAGACACGTGCAGGCGTCGCGGCTCGCCGGTCGGGGTGTTCGTCCACGCGCCGAGTCCGGTGGCGCCCCACCAGCGGCGACCGATCGCCGGCTGGCTGACGACGCCGACGCGGGGCACGCCGTCGATTGCGAGGGCGATCAAGGTCGACCACATCGGAATGCCCTTGAGGTAATTGGCCGTGCCGTCGATGGGATCGATGATCCACTGGCGTGCAACGTCTCCCGAGGTTCCGAACTCTTCGCCGTGGATGCCGTCGGCCGGACGCTCGGCGACGAGGATGTCGCGGATCGCGCGCTCCGTGGCGAGGTCAGCCTCGGTCACGGGTGACTGATCGGCCTTGAGGTCGATGTTCAGATCGGGTGCGTCGAAGCGCGCCATCGCGACGCGATCGGCCGCATCGGCGAGCCGAAGCGCGAGGGCCAGGTCCTCCGTGAGGTCGTCGTCGAAGGGCGTGCGCCAGGACGTCGGCGTGGTGGGGGAGGTCACACCGTCAAGGATAGTTCGCGACGGGGGCCTCGATTGGCGTGAGTCGGCATCGGGATGGTAACGTTGACCCTCGGTTCGTCTCGCGGCAGAACCGATGCACCTCTAGCTCAATCGGCAGAGCAACTGACTCTTAATCAGTGGGTTCTGGGTTCGAGTCCCAGGGGGTGCACAGACCGGGAAGCCCCGGCGCGAACATGTTCGCGCCGGGGCTTCTTCGTGTCATGTGCGGGCCGCTCCTCGTCGGTAACGGTTGCGACACGGGGGTCCATGCCGTTTGACACGAGGTGCCCTGCGCTCCATGATTGCATTACCTGAATCGGGTTTCAGGTTTCCTTCCAACGGTGAAAGGCATCGACATGCGGGTTACGAAGAAGTTGCTCCTGGGGGCGGTCGCCACGACCGCCGCGTTCGCCCTTGCGGCGTGCGCTCCCGGAACCACGGGTGGCAACGGTGATGGTGGCGAGGGCGATGGCAATGCGCCCAGCGAGATCACCGTCGGCGTCATCACGAGCGAGACCGGTCCGCTGGCCAGCTACGGTGAGCAGTACCTCGACGGGTTCAAGGCAGGGCTCGACTACGCCACCGACGGCACGGGTGAGGTCGACGGCACGACGATCAACGTCGAGTACCGTGACGACACCGGCGACCCCGACACGGCGGTCAACATCGCCAAGGAGCTCATCGGCGACGGTGTGACCATCCTTGCCGGCAGCGCCTCCTCGGGTGTCGCCCTTGCGGTGGCCGAGCAGGCTGCACAGAACCAGGTGCTGTTCCTCTCTGGGCCGGCTGCGGCCGACGCGATCACCGGCATCAACGAGTACACGTTCCGTACCGGTCGTCAGTCCGCGCAGGACGTCGCGACCGCCGGGACCTTCCTCGATGACATCGAAGGGCAGAAGGTCGTCGTGTTCGCGCAGAACAACGCGTTCGGTCAGGGCAACCAGGCCGCCGTCGAGGCGATCCTCGGCGCACAGGGTGCAGAGGTCGAGCCGGTGCTCGTTGCAGAAGACGTCACCGAGTTCACGCCGTTCGCGCAGCAGGTGCTGGCGGCCGACCCCGATCTCGTGTTCGTCGCGTGGGCCGGTGCTACCTCCGGCGCGATGTGGCAGGCGATGAGCCAGCAGGGCGTGCTGGATGACATCCCGGTCGTGACGGGTCTCGGCGATGCGGCGACGTTCGGTGCGTACGGTGAGGCGTCGGAGCAGATCAGCTTTCTCAACCACTACTTCGCGGGTGCACCGGACAACGACGTGAACACGGCGATGGTCGAGGCGGTCGAAGGTGCCGGCGGGACGCCCGACCTGTTCACTCCCGACGGCTTCAACGCGGCGATCATGCTCGTGCAGGCCATCTCGGAGGGCGATGGCGACGTGGATGCCATGATCGCCGCACTCGAGGGGTTCAGCTTCGACGGGCCCAAGGGCAGCCTGACCGTGCGTGAGGGTGACCACGCGCTGCTGCAGGAGATGTACCAGGTGCGTCTGGTCGCCGACGGCAGCGGCTTCGTGCCGGAACTGATCGAGACCGTTCCCGCCGACGCAGTTGCACCGGCCGAGGCCGGCTGATCCCGGCACCTCCACCGACCCGAGGAGCACTCACCCGATGAGCACCCCTGTCCCGTCCGCGCTGACGATCGAAGGCCTCGGCCTGCAGATCGGCGGCGCCACCATCCTCCATGATGTCGACCTCGACATCGCGCCCGGCTCCCTGGTCGGCGTGATCGGGCCCAACGGTGCCGGAAAGACCACGCTGTTCAACGTGATCTCCGGTGTCGCGTCACCCACGTCGGGTCGCATCCAGATGCACGGTGAGGACATCACCCGCACGTCCGTGTCGCAGCGGGCGCGGGCGGGACTGGGGCGCACCTTTCAGACCTCGAGTCTGTTCCCGCGATTGAGCGTGCTCGAGAACGTGCGGCTCGCCGCGCAAGTCGCCCTCGGCGGCAACTATTCACTGCTGCGATTTCCGCGTCGCACGGATGCCGCCACCGGGTTGGCTCTCGAGAAGCTGACGCTCGTCGGGCTCACCCACAAGCTCGACACACCCGCCGGCGACATCTCGCACGGCGACAAGCGAAAGCTCGAGATCGCGGTGCTGCTGGCCACCGACGCCTCGGTCGTGCTGCTCGACGAACCGATGGCGGGCGTCGCGTCGGGGGATGTCGCGGGACTCGTCGACAACATCCGCGAGATGCAGCGCGAAAAGCAGTGCACCGTGCTGATGGTGGAACACCACATCGACGTGCTCATGGGGCTCGTCGAGAAGGTCGCCGTCATGTACTCGGGATCGATCATCGCGTTCGACACCCCCGAGAACGTCATGGCCAACCCGCTCGTGCAGAGTGCCTACTTGGGAACGGCAGCATGAGCGCGGCGACCACCGCATCCCCGATCCTGGAGGTGGAGGAGCTGTCCGCCTCGATCGCCGGTCAGCAGGTCGTCGAGTCGGTCAGCTTCACGGTGCCCGCCACCGGCATCACCGCCGTCCTCGGCCGCAACGGTGTCGGCAAGACCTCGACGCTGCGCGGCATCCTCGGGCTGATCCAGCGACGCGGGCGCGTCACCTTGGCGGGGGAGCGCATCGACCACCTGTCGACCCACAAGGTCGTCCAGCGCGGTGTCGGGTACGTTCCCGAAGACCGTGAAGTGTTCGCCAAGCTCACCGTCGCCGAGAACCTCGCACTCGCCGAGCGCTCCAAGCACCCGCGGCGCGATTTCGTCGCGGAACTGTTCCCCGACCTCGTGAAGCGTCGCGGGCAGATGGCCGGCACGCTCTCCGGCGGCCAGCAGCAGATGGTGTCGGTCGCCCGCGCCCTGCTGAACGAGAACGTCCTGCTGCTCGTCGACGAACCCACGAAGGGCCTCGCCCCCAAGATCGTCGACGAAGTCGCTGCCGCCCTCCAGGAAGCGTCGAAGACCGTGCCGATCCTGCTCGTCGAACAGAACCTCGAAGTCGTCAAGCGATTGGCCGCGGATGCCGTCGTGATCGCCGGCGGTCGTGTCGTGCACACCGGCACCGCCCGCGGCATCCTCGATGACGAGGCGCTCACGATGCGCCTGCTCGGCGTCAGCGCGGAGGTGCACTCGTGAACCTCGAACCGCTCGTCCTCATCCTCATCACCGGCGTCGGACTCGGCGCGCTGTACTTCCTGGTGGCCTCCGGACTCAGCCTCATCTATGGCCTCATGCACGTGCTGAACTTCGCGCACGGCGCGTTCCTCACCCTCAGCGCCTTCATCGGATGGCAGGTCGCGCAGGCGCTCGGCACGGCGTCGTGGGGATCGTTCCTGATCTCGATCCTCGTCGGCGCCGTCGTCGGCGCGCTGTTCGCGACGGTCACCGAACTCGTGCTCATCCGTCCCCTCTACGAACGGCACATCGAGCAGGTGCTCGTCACCGTCGGCCTCTCGTTCGCTGCGATCGCGCTCTTCGAAGGCATCTGGGGCACCGACGTGATCAACATCTCGGGGCCGGCGTGGCTCAAGGGCACGACCCCCGTGCTCGGCGCCAGCATCCCGAACATCTACTGGCTGCTGATGGCCGCCGCGGTCATCGTGCTCGGTGCGATCGTGCTGTTCCTGCGCAAGACCCGCTACGGCATGATCATCCGCGCCGGTGTCGAGAACCGGGCGATGGTCACGGCGCTCGGCATCGATGTGCGCCGAAGCTTCACGATCGTCTTCGCGATCGGCGGTGCCGCTGCCGGCATCGGCGGCGTGCTCGCAATGCACTGGAACACGTTCGTGTCCGCCCACATGGGCTCGACGCTGCTCATCTTCGCGTTCATCGTGACCGTGATCGGCGGGCTCGGCTCACTCACGGGAGCGGCGATCGCCGCCGTGATCGTCGCGGTGCTGCAGCAGTTCGCCAACTACTACCTGGGCGGCACGGGCGACTTCATCGTGGTCGCACTGCTCGCCATCGTCCTGCTGGTGCGACCCACCGGCCTCATGGGGAGGGCAGCATGACCGTCACCACCGGCGTCCCGACGCTCGTTCCCGGCCGCAAGGGCGCCTACCTGCCCTTCGTCGTCGGTGCAGGGCTCGTCGTGCTCATGGCCGTGCTGCCACTGCTGAACATCTCGATCCCCGGCATCCTGCCCGGCGCCACCTACACGCCCGGCAGCCTGTCGCTCATGTCGCTGTGCATGGTGTTCGCAGCGCTCGCACTGTCGTACAACCTGCTGCTCGGTACGAGCGGGATGCTCTCGTTCGGCCACGCACTGTACTTCGGCGCCGGCGCATACGGCCTGGGCATCGCCCTGAAGTACCTCGGTGTGCCCCTGTGGCCCGGCGTGCTCATCGCGCTGGTCGGCGGCCTGTTGATCGCCCTGTTCACCGGGTCGATCGCGATGCGCGTCTCCGGCATCCCGTTCGCAATGGTCACCCTCGCCTTCGCGCAGGCCGGTTCGGTGCTGGTGCGACGCAACCAGCAGGTCACCGGCGGCGAAGAGGGGATGCGGCTGCCCACCGAGCATGTTCCCGACTGGCTCATCGGCGTCATCAACACCCGGAACCTCTACTGGTTCGCGCTCGTCGTCGTGGTGATCGTCTACCTCGTCGTGCTGTGGGTGGACCGCTCGCGTCTCGGCCACCTCGCCGAGGCCACGCGGGAGAACGAGCTGCGCGTGCGGGTGCTCGGTCTGCATCCGTACGCGGCACGGCTGATCGTCTTCACGGTCGCCGCCGGGTGCGCCTCGCTCGCCGGCATCGCCTACATGCTGCTGCAGTCGGGCACGCAGCCGAGCTCGGTCGGGGCCGATCTGACGATCACGGTGCTCGTGATGGTCGTGCTCGGTGGCGTCGGGTTCCGCTGGGGTGCCATTCTCGGAGGCGTGCTCTACACGATCCTCGACCAGCGCCTGACGGTGCTCGCGCGTTCGGAGTGGATCGATTCGCTGCCGGCCTGGCTGCACATCCCGCTGTCGGAGCCGCTGTTCCTCCTCGGCGTCCTGTTCATCCTCGTCGTCATGTTCCTTCCCGGTGGCATCGCGGGAACGATCGACACCTGGGTCAGGCGTCGCCGAGGCGAGCGCACGCGCACCCAACTGCGCACGCTCGACGATGCGGGCAGCACGGCCGAGGCCGGAGAAGGTGCCGGAGAGGTCGCGGCGCGCACATGAACGAACTGCTGCCCGAGCGCGACGGTGCGCACACGGTCGGCCGATGGCTCTCCGACCGCGCCGCGGCATCGCCCGCGCGCATCGCGATCGACGATCGCGGCGTGACGATCGCGTACGGCCGGCTCGACGAGCGTGTTCGCGAGCTGTCGGCGCGGCTGCGACGTGCGGGGTACGGTCCGGGGGACCGCATCGCGACCGTGTCGGGCAACTCGATCGACCACGTCGTTGCCTTCTTCGCGGCGGCACGCGTGGGTGCCGCGTTCGTCCCGCTGTCGTGGCGGCTCACCGCGAAGGAACTGTCCGGGATGCTGGCGCGGACGGCTCCCGAACTCGTGCTCGTCGAAGACGAGTACGTTGCGCTCGCCTCCGAGGCGCTCGACCTGCTCGCCGAGCGCCCGCCGGTGGCATCGCTCGGCACGACAGGGGTCGAGCAGACCGTGCCGCGCCGCACGACTGCACCCGCACCCTGCCGTGCGGTCCGCGACGACGACGCGCTGCTCGTGATCTTCACGTCGGGCAGCGAGGCCGAGCCCAAGGGCGTCGTCCTCACCCACGCGAACTGCTTCTGGAACAACCTCGCCCTCGCCGGAGCGCTGCCGCTGACCGCTGACGACGTCGTGCTCTCGATGCTCCCGCAGTTCCACGTCGCCGCCTGGAACGTGCAACCGCTCCTCGCGTGGTGGACGGGTGCGACGGTCGTCCTCGAACGGGGCTTCCAGCCTTCACGCGTCCTCCAGCTCATCGAGGACCGCGGCGTGACCGCGATGATGGGGGTCCCCACCCAGTACCGGCTGCTCGCCGACGATCCTCGCTTCGACGCGGCCGCCCTCGGCTCGCTGCGCGTCGGTCTCGTGGGCGGTGCGACGCTGCCCGATGACGTGGCCGAGACATGGCAGGCGCACGGCGTGGATCTCGTGCAGGGGTACGGGTTGACGGAAGCCTCGCCCAACGTGCTGTGGCTCGCCGCTGACGAGGCCCGCCGGCATCCCGGCGCGGTCGGCCGGCCCTACCCGGGGGTCGACGTCTGCCTCGCCGACCCCGAGACCGGACTCGTGCTGGAGGGCGCGGCGACGGGGGAGTTGTGGGTGCGCGGTCCGAGCGTGTTCGCCGGGTACCTCGACGATCCCGCAGCCACGGCGCGCGTCTTCGCCGGAGAGTGGCTTCGCACAGGCGACATCGTCGAGCGCACCGCCGACGGATGCCACCGCATCGTCGACCGCATGAAGGACATTTACATTTCCGGTGGCGAGAACGTCGCGCCGGCCGAGGTCGAGGCGGCGCTCATGCGGCACCCGAACGTCGCAGAGGCGGCCGTCGTCGGCGTCCCCGATCCGGTGTGGGGCGAGCGGGGGGTCGCGTTCATCGTGCCGATTCCGGGCGCCTTGGTCGGCGAGGACGAACTGCTCGCCCATGCTCGTGCGGAGCTCGCGGGCTACAAGGTGCCGGTGAAGATCGCGCTGGTGTCCGAATTGCCGCGCTCGACGATCGACAAGCTCGCCCGCTCACGCCTGCGCGAACGGGCCATCGCACTCGTGCACGCGGCGTCGACCGTCGCACACGAGCCGCACGCGCACGAAGAACAGGGGGTCGCGCATGAGCAGCATTGACGTGGGTGGAGTGGTCGAGGCAGTCGGCGCCACCTCGACATCGGGCCGCCCGCTCACAAAACGCGGTGAGGCGACGCGGCGCAGGCTCCTGGAGGCAGCAGAGGTGGTCTTCGCCGATCTGGGATACCACGAGGCGTCCATCGTCAAGATCACCGAGCGCGCGGGCATCGGCCTCGGCACGTTCTACCTGTACTTCGACGGCAAGCAGCAGATCTTCGAAGAGCTCGTCATCGACCTGAACCGTCGCGTGCGGCATTCGATGGCAGAGGCGATGGCGGGCGCAACCGACCGCATCGCCGCCGAGCGTGCGGGCTTCGAGGGGTTCTTCCGCTTCACCGCCGCCCACCCCGCCCTCTACCGGGTCGTGCGTGAAGCCGAGTTCGTCTCGCCCGAAACGCTCCGGCTGCACTACACGCGGATCGTCGAGGGGTATGAGGCGGGACTGCGTGCCGCACAGCATGTCGGCGACGTCGATGTCGCCCTCGACCCAGAAGTCACCGCCTGGGCACTCATGGGCGCGGGTGAGCTGATCGGCATGCGCTACGTCCTCTGGGAGCGCGACGACGAGGGCAACGCGCCGATCCAGATGCCCACCGAGATCATCGACCACACCATGCGATTCATCCGCAACGCCCTCGAGGCTCGCGGACAGGGCCAGGCGCCCGGGGAGGAAGGCCAGGATGGCTGAGCACGATCTGCAGGGCAAGCGCGCCCTCGTCACCGGCGGCGCGAGCGGCATCGGTCTCGCGTGCGTGCACGAGTTCGCGTCGCGCGGGGCGCATGTCACCGTCGCTGACTTCAACGGGGATGCGGCGCACGCCGTCGCCGCAGAGGTCGGGGGAGAGGCGTGGGTCGTCGACCTGAGCGACACGGCTGTCCAGGAACGACTCGAGCTCGAGACCGACATCCTCGTCAACAACGCGGGCATCCAGACCGTGGCGCCGATCCACGAGTTCGACCCTGAACGGTTCCGCTTCATGCACCGCCTCATGGTCGAATCCCCCTTCCTGCTGGTGCGCGCCGCGTTGCCCGGCATGTACGAGCGCGGATGGGGTCGCATCATCAACATCTGCAGCGCGCACGGACTGCGGGCAAGTCCCTTCAAGGTCGCCTACGTGACGGCGAAGCACGCGATGGAGGGGCTGTCGAAAGTAACGGCGCTCGAGGGCGGCCCGCACGGCGTCACGAGCAACTGCATCAACCCGGCTTACGTGCGCACGCCGCTCGTCGAGAAGCAGATCGCTGACCAGGCGGTCGTCCACGGGATCCCCGAAAGCGAGGTCGTCGAGAAGATCATGCTGACCGAAACGGCGATCAAACGGCTCATCGAGCCCGAAGAGGTGGGCTCGCTCGCGGGGTGGCTCGCATCGGATGCCGCGGGCATGGTGACCGGCGCGAGCTACACCATGGACGGCGGATGGACCGCGCGGTGACGGGGCACACCTATCGCACCGTCGACGTTCCGGTGGCGGGCGGCGACCTGCGGGTCGCGATCTGGAATCCTGAGCACGTCGAAGATGCACCGACCCTCGTCGCGATCCACGGAGTGACCTCCTCGCACCTCGCATGGCAGTGGGTCGCGGAGGCGATGCCGGGCGTGCGGATCGTCGCACCAGACCTTCGCGGGCGCGGCCGCAGCAACGAGCTCGAGGGCCCGGCCGGCATGGCGGCCCACGCGGAAGACCTCGCGGCGGTGTTCGCCCACTTGGAACTCGATCCGACCGTGATCGTCGGGCACTCCATGGGAGCGTTCGTCGCGGTCGTCTTCGCCCACCGTCACCCCGACCTCGTCACGAGACTCCTGCTGGTCGACGGCGGGCTGCCGCTCGCCGCTCCTGCCGGGCTCTCGGCCGATGAGCTGGTCGCCGCGATCCTCGGCCCCACCGCCGAACGGCTCGGAATGCGTTTCGCCGACACCGGCGAGTACCTCGCCTTCTGGGACGGGCACCCCGCGTTCGAGGGCCCCCCGTCGCCCGCGCTCGAACGGTACTTCGCGTACGACCTCGTGCCCGACGGCGACCTGCTGCGCCCCGCGACGAGCTACGAGACGACCGCCGAAGACACCGTCGACCTCAACACCGGTACCGCGCTCACGCAGGCCCTGGCCGTCCTTCCCGCCGGGACGGCCTTCATCACGGTGCCGCGCGGGTTGCAGAACGAAGCGCCGGGACTGTACCCGCCGGCCCATCTCGAGGGCCTCCTCGAGACCCACCAGCAGGTCGAGCATGAACGCTGGGAAGGCCTGAACCACTACTCGGTCGTCATGGCGCCCCAGGGGGCGCACGCGGTCGCAGCCCGCATCCGCTCCCTCCTCGACTGAAGCGTCAGCGAAGATCCCGGAGGCGCGCGGCGATGCCTTCCGCCTCGCCGGCACGTCGTTCGTACGACACGGCGAGGATCAGCAGGACGGCCCCGACGACCGCGAGTGTGATCCACCACGGCATCGACTCGATGCCCCGACCGATCTGCACCGCGAACGCCGATACGGTCTCGATCGGCAGCACGACGACGCCGATGACGAACGGTGCCGCCAGTCGGGCGGTCGCCCCCACGAGGATCGCGACGAGTGCGAGGACGATCACGAGGATCGCACGCCACGTGAGCGGGTCGGTGAACGTCGACGCGATCGAGGCGCTGAGCACCGTCACCAGGCCGGGCGCGAGCAGCGCCCACGACCCGCCGAACCCCGCCGGCCACTGTGCCAGCGTCCCGCGGGCGCCGTCCGGATGCCGCCCGAGATGCAACGCGCCCGCCACCAGGAGGGCGGCGCCCAGCGGCAGCGAGAACCACTCGACTCGAAGATCACGCGGACTCCACGCGACAACCGCAGTGGTGAACGACAACACGAAGAGCACCCACACCGGCGGCAGGATGCCGGCATCCTCCACACCTCGTCGGCGAAGCGTCGTCGCGACGGCCACCACGGCGATGAGCCCCGCGATCATGACCGCCCACATCGTCCAAATGCTGGTCCAGTCCCGCTGGATCGCCGGCCACGTGCCGGCGGCGAGGAACACGACCGTGGGCACGAGCAGCCACCGCCGCCGCGATGGGGTCGCGAACACCGAGGATGCCGCCGCCGCTCCCGAGAGACCCGCGACCACGGCGCCGAGCCCGGCGAACGCCAGCGCAGTGAACACCACGACGCCGCCCGGACCTTCAGCATCCAGGCCCACGCGAGCCGCGTGCACGGGGCCCGCCGATGCGGCCACCACTGCGGTCGCCAGCATCGGGATGCGCAGCGCGCCGAGTGGCCCGGGGTCACGCAGTCGCGCACCGAGCGCGCACAGGACGACGGCTGCGGCCAGCAGCGCCCACAGCCGCCAGGTGCCGCCGGCGATCGCCAGCAGCACGACGCTCGGTGTGACGACGACCGCCATGCCGACGGCGAACAGTGCCCGACCGTTCCGGCGACGCCAGGTGAGCGCGGCCCCCACAGTCGCAGCGGCCAGCGCAGGCGGCACGGTGTACGGTTCGACGACCTCGACCCCGGCGAGCGACCAGGCGCACCACAGCGCTCCCGTGCCCGCCGCGGCTGCGAACCACCACAGGAAGCGGCGACGGACTGTCGCCGCGGCCGCACCGATGCCGATCGCGAGGATGACGAGCACGAGGATCGCTGTGGGCAGCCCCGCCGCCTCCCGCCCGAGCGCGAGCGCAACTGCGATGGCAGCGGTCAGGAGCGATGAGGACTCGATCGCCAACCGAAGGCGCTCTGCGTCGCCGCCCGACATGTCACGCCCCACGAACGCCGCGCGCACGCGCGTCGCGAGCGGCAACGCGCACACCACGATGACAGCGATGATCGGGAGGACCACCGGCGATCCGCTCATGGGCAGCAGCCACGCGCCGAGACACACCGCGACGACCGCCAGTGCCGGCACCAGCACCGCGGCGCACACGGCGCGCAGGACCGGCACGAGGCCCGCCCGTCTGGTCATGAGCAGCGTCAGCGCGAGCAGGAAGATGAGCCCGGTCGACAGGGCCGTCCACCCCGTCCGCACGGTGATCACCTGCACGACACCGACAAGGAACGGCACCGAGGTGACCGCGAGCACCGTCCACCACGCGTGCACCGGGACGCGTCGCGCGTATGTGGCGGCAATGGCCACCATGGCGCCGGCCGATGTCGTGAGGCTCGTCGTCGCGACCGCATCCAGCCCCAGCAGGCCGAACCCAGCGGCCGTCGCGAGGAGCGCATAGGCATACCCGGCGCCCACGTGCGCCCACCGCCTCGCCCGCGGCGCGCCGAGTGAGACCACGGCGGCCGCGGCGACCACGACCGGTGCACTCCACACGGCGATCTGCGCGGATTGCCAGGCCACCAGCGCGCCCAGCGCGAGGGCCGCATGCGTCGCGATGGTGAACGGAATCGCGAGGATCGCCGAACGGGTGCGTGTGCGGACAACCATCGTCGTGAGTACCGCCACCACCACGGCGACGGCGACGGCGACGGTGAGACCGGGCATCCCGTGCGGCAGCAGCACGGCGGCCAGAAGCGCGCCCGCGCCGAGCCACGCCGCGACGACACTCGACCAGACAGTGGCATGCAGCCGTGCGTGCAGCGCGAAGCCGACCGCGACCGCGACGAGTCCGACCGTGGCGCCCAGCGATGCCCACCGGTCATCGGCGACACCGCCCCACCCGCCCCCGGCCTCCCCGGAGAGGGTGAGCACGGCGCCGAACGCAATGGTGGCCAGCACCGGGAGAGCCATGAGCGCCATCGCAGACAGGGCGCCCGCCGTCGTCCACGCGGTCCGCGAACGGGATCGCACGTCAGGAGCCCACGTCGCGAGCAGCAGGCCTGCGGCGGCGCCCGCCGGCGCCGAGGCGAACAGCCATGCGGCGCCCGCCTCGGCGGTGACGGGAACGGCGGCCCCGATCAGGGTGAGGGCACCGACTGCGGTCCCGCCCGAGACGGTCGACCACAGCGGCATCGCGATCCGTCGTGCCGAGAGCGCCGCGACCAGCGCGACCAGCGCGAAGAAGGCAGCGGCCGTCCACAGCGTTGCAGAGAACGAAGCGCCGATCGCCAGCAGCTGCGGCAACGAGATCACGAGCGCGATGACCTGCACGACGGTGAGCGCGACACCTTCGGCAGTCGCCGATGCGCGCCGGGCAGCGGCGGCGCGCTGTGCGACCGCGATCAGCGCCATCGCGGCGCCCATGGTCCCGGTCCACCCGATCAGCGCGGCGATCGGCGTCGCACCGGCCGCGCCGAACATGGCAGGAACGAGGGCGAGTGCGACCACCGCGGGCGCGAACCATGCCCGGATGCCGGATCGAAGACCCGCGAACCCCATCACACCGCCGGCGATCAGCGTCGCGATCGCCGTGAGCACCCAGCCGCTGAGGGTTGCGGGAGTGAGTGCCGCGATCGCTGTGATGTCGAGTGCGATGAACACCATGCCGAGGGCACCGACGGTTTCCGCCGAAGAGCGCAGCCGCCGAGCGTGCAGCATCCTTGCGCCCGCGAGGAAGACGGCCGTCGTGGCGAACAGCACGAGGCTGCGCACGCCCCGGTCGTCGAGGTCCGGGTTGAAGAAGGTGAACACGATCGCTGCGACGGCGAACAGTCCCGCGCCGGCGACCGCAAGGACGGATTGGACCGTGGTGTTGCCGCGCGGCGCCGCAACCGCCGTGGGCGTGGCAGACGTGCTGGGCGGGCGCTGCGCTGGCGGGGCGGCAGCGGCGACAGATCGCCGCGGGATGTTGAGGCGGAGGGTCTCGCGAGCTTCCAGCGCGACGGCGGCGGAGTGGGAGGCGTTCCATAGCGCGACGGCTTCGGTGGTGGCGAGATCGGCGCCGCACTCGGTGCACGACGTCGCGACGAGCGACGCGCGCCCGCAGACCGGGCACCGGCCCCCGTCGCGCAAGCGGGCGATGGCGACGGTGCTCCATGACGGCGCGGCTTCGACGATGTACGTCATCGGGCTTCCTCCTCGTCGGGCACCCACTGCAGGATGTCGCCCGGCTGGCATTCGAGCACACGGCAGATCGCGTCGAGGGTCGTGAAGCGCACCGCCTTTGCGCGTCCGTTCTTCAAGACCGAAACATTGGCGGGCGTGATGTCGATGGCCGCGGCGAAGTCGCCCACCGACATCTTCTTCTTGGCCAGTTCGACGTCGAGGTTGATGATGATCGGCATCACACCACCTCCGAGAGGTCGTGCTGCAGATCGAGCGCGCGTCGCAGCAGTCCGCGCAGGACCCGCACCAGCAGGGCGAGCCCGCCACCGACGACGATGCCGAACAAGCCGAGCAGCAGGGTCGACGGGTTCGCGGCTCCCGTCGCCAGCAGCAGCACCGCGGCGACCACGATCAAGAGGTCGGCGATCACGATCGAGGCGATGATGACGTCGATGTAGCGGAATGCACGATCACTGAAGGAGCCTTCCGTCGTGAACAGGTCGAGGAGGCGCCAGATGCACACGAGCACGACTTGCACGCAGACCGTGAAGGCGATGGCGATGATCAGGCACGGCACCTGCAAAGTGGCGAACTCGGGGAATGCACGTGCCCACCCCGCGGCCGTGACGGGCAGCGCGACGGTCTGCGCGACCAGCAGCAGCAGGATCATCAGCACGAGCGACGCTTTGAGGGCGACGAAGGTCACGCGATTCATGGGGCACCTATCGATAAACGGCATACAGCTATCGATATTCAACGCACAATCTGAGCCGAACGGCAAGTCGTCGCGCCCGCGTGCGGCGAGTTCTCAGGTGTCGTCAGCGACGGCGCGCGTGCTGGATGCGGGAGGTCAACTGGTGAGCGTGCGCAAGCAGCGTCCGACCGAGCGATGCGAGCCGATCCGGCCCGAATCGGAATTCGACGCCGGTGAGGCTGAGCGCCCACTCCGGCCGCCCGTGCTGATCGAAGACCGCCGCGCCGATACCCCAGGAGCCCTGCACGATCAGTCCGGGGTTGACGCCGTAGCCGCGTTCCCTGGTCTCGCCGAGGCGGGTGCGGAGGGCGCCCGCATCGTGGGAGCCGCCCCATCGGGCCGCCAGGTCGGGGTGCCGCTCGAGATACGCGTCAACGTCGGCATCGGGCAGAAACGAGAGGATCGCGAGCCCGGCCGATGCGACGCCGAGCGGAAAGCGCACGCCCTCGCTCAACACGAAGGAACGAATGGGGAAGGCGCCGTCCTCGCGAAGCAGACAGACCGTCTCATCGCCACGGCGTACCGACAGGAACGCGCTCTCCTCCGTTTTCACCGCCAGTGAGCGCACGATGTCGCGCGCGAGGTGTGTCACGTCGTAGCGGCTGGCCGCAGCCGCGCCCATGAGGAACAGCTCCGGTCCGGGCAGCCACTTCGCGGTGCGCTCATCCTGATCGACGAGCCCCTCCGCCCGCAACGCGGACAGCAGGCGGTGCGCGGTCGAGCGCGACAGCTGTGCGTCGGCAGCGAGTTCCTGCACACCGCGACCCTGCTCGCCCCCGGCGGAGACCAGACGCAACAGCGCGGCGGCGCGGCCGATGGCCTGTGCGCCGGGCACAGCGACGGTGGGTTCCATATTGTGGACACTACGTCCCATCGCTCCCACATGGCAAGCCGTCGCTTGGCACGGGCCGCGCCGGTGGCCGAGGGTGGAGGCAACCGACACGAAGGAGTGCCACGTGATCGACAAGACGATCGCCTCAGCGGCTGACGCCGTCGCAGACATCCCCGATGGAGCATCGCTCGCCGTGGGCGGGTTCGGGCTGTCCGGCAACCCGATCGCGCTCATCGAAGCGCTGCTCGCACAGGGCACGAGCGATCTCTCGATCGTCTCGAACAATTGCGGCGTCGACGACTGGGGGCTCGGCATCCTGCTGAATGCCCAGCGGATCCGCAAGATGACTTCGTCATACGTCGGCGAGAACAAGGAGTTCGAACGGCAGTTCCTCTCCGGGGAACTCGAGCTCGAGCTCACGCCCCAGGGCACCCTGGCGGAGAAGCTGCGCGCAGGCGGGTCTGGCATCGCCGCGTTCTACACGCAGACCGGCGTCGGCACCCAGGTCGCCGAGGGTGGACTGCCGCGCCGGTACGACGGTGCCGGCGGTGTCGCAGAGGCCTCGCCCGTCAAAGACGTGCGCACGTTCGACGTCAACGGCGAACCTCGTGAATACGTGCTCGAGGAGGCGATCGTCACCGATTTCGCGCTCGTGCACGCGCTGAAGGGTGACCGGCACGGCAACCTCATCTTCAACAAGGCCGCCCGCAACTTCAATCCGCTCGCGGCGATGGCAGGGCGCGTGTGCATCGCGCAGGTCGAACAGCTCGTGGAGCCGGGGGAGCTCGACCCCGATCTGATCCACCTGCCGGGCATCTACGTGCACCGCGTCGTCGAGGTGGGCACCGACATCGAGAAGCGCATCGAACGGCGCACCGTCACGACCGCACCGGCAGAAGGAGCCTGACATGGCGCTCACCCGCAACGAGATGGCCGCCCGCGCGGCCGCGGAGCTGACGGACGGCTCGTACGTCAACCTCGGCATCGGTCTGCCCACGCTCGTGCCGAACTACGTGCCGGCGGGCGTCACCGTCGTGCTGCAGTCGGAGAACGGCATCCTCGGCGTCGGTCCGTATCCGACCGAAGACGCCGTCGACCCCGACCTCATCAACGCCGGCAAAGAGACGGTGACCGTCCTGCCGGGGTCGGCCTATTTCGATTCGGCCACGAGCTTCGGCATGATCCGCGGCGGCAAGATCGACGCCGCGATCCTCGGCGCGATGCAGGTCTCGGCGGCCGGTGACCTCGCGAACTGGATGATCCCCGGCAAGATGGTGAAGGGTCCCGGCGGGGCGATGGATCTCGTCCACGGTGCCGCCAAGGTGATCGTGCTCATGGAGCATGTGGCCAAGGACGGCTCGGCGAAGATCGTCGACGAATGCTCGCTGCCGTTGACCGGTAAGGGCGTGGTCGACCGCGTCATCACCGATCTGGCGGTGATCGACGTCACCGACGATGGCCTCGTGCTCGTGGAGGTCGCTCCGGGCGTGACGGTCCAGCAGGTCGTCGACGCCACCGGCCCCCACCTCACGGTCGCAGAAGCATTGGAGTCCCACGCATGAACACCGAAGACATCGTCATCGTCGGCGCGGCCCGCACGCCGCAGGGCCGCCTCAAAGGCGCGCTCGCCTCGTTCACGGCCCCGCAGCTCGGTGGCTTCGCGATCGCCGGTGCGCTGGAGAAGTCCGGCATTCCTGCAGCTGCCGTGGATGCCGTCGTCATGGGACAGGTGCTGCCTGCCGGTTCCGGGCAGAATCCGGCGCGCCAGGCTGCGCTTGCCGCCGGGATCGGCTGGGATGTTCCCGCGTCGTCGGTCAACAAGGTCTGTTTGTCCGGTCTGACCGCGATCATCGACGCCAAGCGCATGATCGCCTCGGGCGACGCCACGGTCGTCGTCGCAGGCGGTATGGAGTCGATGACGCGGGCGCCGCACCTGATGATGGGGTCGCGCGACGGCTGGGCCTATGGATCGGTCGAGGTGCTCGACCACATGGCATTCGACGGACTCACCGACGCCTACGACAAGGAGAGCATGGGGGCGTCCACCGAACGCTTGAACGGGCGCTACGAGGTGACGCGCGAGGCGCAGGACCGTGTTGCAGCGCTGTCGCATCAGCGAGCTGCTGCCGCGCAGGCAGCGGGGCGATTCGACGCTGAGATCGTTGCGGTCGAAGTCCCTCAGCGCAAGGGCGACCCGGTGCGGGTGACCGCTGACGAAGGGATCCGACCCGGCACGACCGAAGAGACGCTGGCCGGGCTTCGGCCGGCATTCGCGAAGGACGGATCCATCACGGCCGGCAACGCGTCGCAGATCTCCGACGGCGCAGCTGCCGTCGTGCTGACCACGAGGGCGCACGCTGATGCCGAGGGGTGGGACGTCCTCGCCGTGGTGGGCGCGAGCGGTCAGGTCGCCGGGCCCGACAACTCATTGCACGCGCAGCCGGCACGGGCGATCGAGAAGGCACTCGGCGCGCAGGGGATCGCGGCATCCGATCTGGACTTCGTCGAGATCAACGAGGCCTTCGGAGCCGTCGTCGCGCGGTCGCAGTCCGAACTCGGTCTCGCAGAGGATGTCGTGAACGTCGACGGTGGTGGTATCGCGCTCGGCCACCCGATCGGAGCGTCAGGCTGCCGCCTGGTGGTGCACGCCGTGCACGAACTCGTGCGTCGGGGATCCGGCACGGCCGCAGTCGGACTGTGCGGTGGCGGCGGTCAGGGCGACGCGCTCATCATCACGCGCTGACCGGGCGCGACCGGCCCGGCTCAGCGGCGCTTGAGTCGGGCCTCGAACAGCTCCTTCTCCTGCCCGGCGACGGGGGAGTCCAGCGCGATGAGCTTGCCGCGCGATGCCCGGCGGGTGTCGACGACCGCGCCGACGGCGAGCGCGAGGGTGATGCCCCAGCTCAGCCATGCGAGCGCGACCCGCCAGGTGAACGGTTCGTTCTCGCGAGCGCTTCGCAGCAGCGTCATGCCCGCGCTGATGGCGGAGAACAGTCCGGTCCCGAACAGGTACTTGCGCATACCACCACGCTACCCGGCAAGCGCCCGGCGCGCCTCGTTAGGCTGGATGAATGCCCCGTCGAGAGGAACCTTCGTGTCTGAGCACCCCGTAGACGAGGCCGACTTCGTCGTCGTGTCGAACCGCCTTCCGGTCGATCGCACCGATGATGACGCTGATCCGTGGCGTCGATCGCCCGGTGGATTGGTCGCGGCGCTCGAACCCGTCATGCGCACCGTGCAGGGTGCGTGGGTGGGTTGGCCGGGCAAGGCCGACCTTGAGGTCGAGCCGTTCGAGTTCGACGGGCTCAGCCTCGTGCCGGTCGCGCTCTCCGGCGATGATGTGCAGTTGTACTACGAGGGGTTCTCCAACGACACGATCTGGCCGCTCTACCACGATGTCATCGCGGCGCCGGGCTACCACCGCACCTGGTGGGATGCGTACGTCCGGGTGAATCGGCGCTTCGCCGAGGCCGCGGCCTCGATCGCCGCAGAGGGCGCCACGGTGTGGGTGCATGACTATCAGCTGCAGCTGGTGCCGGCGCTGCTGCGCGAACGGCGACCGGATCTGACCATCGGCTACTTCCACCACATTCCCTTCCCGGCATACGGCATCTACGCCCAGTTGCCGTGGCGCAAGCAGGTGCTCGAGGGACTGCTCGGCGCCGATGTGATCGGCTTCCAGCGGGTCGCGGATGCCGGCAATTTCGCGCGAGCCGTCCGGCGGGTGTTCTCCTACGAGACGAAGGCGGGCGCGATCTCGGTGCCGACGCCCGACGGGGGATCGCGCGTCGCGGTCGCGAAGGCGTACCCGATCTCGATCGACGCGTCCGTGTACGACGAGTTGGCGCGGCGGCCCGACATCCAGGCGAGGGCGCGCGAGATCCGCGAAAGCCTCGGCGACCCGGCCACGATCCTGCTGGGCGTCGACCGACTGGACTACACCAAAGGCATCCGCCACCGTCTCAAGGCGTTCGGCGAACTGCTCAACGACGGCCGGCTGTCGGTGGAGGACGTGACGCTCGTCCAGGTCGCGAGCCCCAGCCGCGAACGCGTCGAGGCCTACATGCAGTTGCGCGATGAGATCGAGTTGACGGTCGGTCGCATCAACGGCGACCACGACACGGTCGGGCGCTCCGCGATCCGCTACCTGCATCACTCCTACCCGCGCGAAGAGATGGTTGCGCTCTACCTCGCGGCTGACGTCATGTTGGTGACGGCGTTGCGCGACGGCATGAACCTCGTGGCGAAGGAGTACGTCGCCAGTCGTATCGACGGCGGTGGCACCCTCGTGCTGAGCGAGTTCGCCGGTGCCGCCGACGAACTGACGCAGGCGATCAAGGTGAATCCGCACGACATTGACGGGCTGAAGGACGCCATCATGTCGGTGATCGAACTTCCAGAAGGTGAGCGTCGCAAGCGCATGAAGGCGCTGCGTCGACGCGTGTCCGAATACGACGTCGCCCGTTGGTCGCAGCGGTTCCTCGACGATCTCGCGGCATCGAAGGGAGCCTCCGCATGAGTGCCACCCTCGAGCAGCTGGCCGCGACCGAGCACCTGCTCGTCGCGCTCGATTTCGACGGCACCCTCTCGCCGTTGGTCGACGTGCCGATGGATGCGCGCATGACCGCCGAAGCCCGCGCCGCGGTCGATGCGCTCGTCGCCACCCCCGACACCACCGTCGCACTCGTGTCCGGCCGCAGCCTGCATGACCTTCGCGAGATCGCAGAACACACGGACGCGTCGGCGATCATGCTGGCGGGATCGCACGGTGCGGAGTTCTGGCTGCCGGGCACGGGCCGCCAGGCGAGCGCCGAGGATGCCGATGACGTGCGGCTGCGCGATGAACTCCGCGCCGAAGCCGAGCGACTGGTCGCCCCGTTCGACGGCGCGTGGATCGAGCCGAAGACATTCGGATTCGGGGTGCCGACCCGCACGGTCGCGCCCGAGCATGAAGCGCGCGTGCACGAGCTCGTCGCGGCGCTCGTCGCTGAACGGGCGCCGCATTGGCGACGACGCTCGGGGCACCACATCACTGAATACGCCTTCCGATCCGAAGGCAAGGACACCGCAGTTGCGCACCTTCGCGAGCGCACCGGTGCCACGGCCGTGCTGTTCGCGGGCGACGACGTCACCGACGAAGACGCGATCACGTCGCTCGGCGCGGGCGATCTCGGCATCCGTGTCGGCGGGGGAGCGAGCGCCGCTGCCCTGCACCTCGACGGCATCGAAGAGCTCGCGGCGTCACTGTCGCGACTTGCGGCGCTGCGGGCCGCCGCGCGGGAATAGACTTCGAGAATGCCCACTGGAGACGACACCATCGACATCAAGCCCCGCAGTCGAGCGGTCACAGACGGCATCGAAGCCACCACCTCGCGCGGAATGCTCCGCGCCGTGGGCATGGGCGATGCCGACTGGGACAAGCCGCAGATCGGCATCGCGTCGAGCTGGAACGAGATCACCCCCTGCAACCTGAGCCTGGACCGCCTCGCGCAGGGCGCGAAGGAGGGCGTGCACGCCGGCGGCGGCTATCCGCTGCAGTTCGGCACGATCTCGGTCTCGGACGGGATCTCGATGGGCCACGAGGGAATGCACTTCTCGCTCGTCAGCCGCGAGGTCATCGCAGACTCCGTCGAGGCCGTCATCATGGCCGAACGGCTCGACGGCACGGTGCTGCTGGCAGGCTGCGACAAGTCGATCCCGGGCATGATGATGGCCAGCGCCCGGCTCGGGCTGTCCAGCGTCTTCCTCTACGCCGGCTCGACCATGCCCGGCTGGGTCAAGCTGAGCGACGGCACCGAGAAGGACGTCACGATCATCGACTCGTTCGAGGGCGTCGGTGCCTGTCGCGCGGGCAAGATGTCCGAAGAAGACCTCAAGCGCATCGAATGCGCGATCGTCCCGGGCGAGGGTGCGTGCGGTGGCATGTACACCGCGAACACGATGGCATCCGTGGGCGAAGCGCTCGGGCTCAGCCTGCCCGGTTCGGCGGCGCCGCCGGCGGCCGACCGTCGTCGCGACTACTACGCGCACCGTTCGGGTGAGGCTGTCGTGAATCTGCTCCGCCAGGGCATCACGACCAAGGACATCCTGACGAAGGAGGCGTTCGAGAACGCCATCGCCCTCGTCATGGCGCTCGGCGGATCCACCAATGCGGTGCTGCACCTCCTCGCGATCGCGCGTGAGGCCGAAGTCGACCTGTCGCTGCACGACTTCAACCGCATCGGCGACAAGACGCCGCACGTCGCCGACATGAAGCCCTTCGGTCAGTACGTCATGAACGACGTCGACCGTCACGGCGGCATCCCCGTCGTGATGAAGGCGATGCTCGATGAGGGTCTGCTGCACGGTGACGCGCTCACCGTCACCGGCAAGACGCTCGCCGAGAACCTGCGTGAGCTCGACCCCGAGCCGATCGACGGTCAAGTCATCCACACGTTCGCCGACCCCATCCACGTCAACGGCGGCATCACGATCCTCCACGGTTCGCTCGCCCCCGAAGGCGCGGTCGTGAAGTCCGCGGGCTTCGACGCCGACGTCTTCGAGGGCCCCGCGCTGGTCTTCGAGCGGGAGCGCGCCGCGATGGATGCCGTCGCGAACGGCGAGGTCGCCCCCGGCTCGGTCATCGTCATCCGCTACGAGGGCCCCAAGGGTGGCCCCGGCATGCGTGAGATGCTCGCGATCACTGCCGCCATCAAGGGCGCTGGGCTCGGAAAAGATGTACTACTCTTGACGGACGGCAGATTCTCAGGCGGCACAACCGGCCTGTGCATCGGCCACATAGCACCCGAAGCGGTGGACGCTGGTCCCATCGCCTTCGTGCGCGATGGTGATCTGATACGGGTCGATATCGCAGCTCGAACACTCGACCTACTCGTCGACGAGTCCGAGCTCAGCTCCCGCCGTGAAGGCTGGGAGCCGCTTCCCCCGCGCTATACCCGTGGCGTCCTGGCCAAATACTCCAAGCTCGTGCGCTCCGCTGCGGAGGGCGCGACGACGGGGTAAGGCCCGCTCACCCTTCCGATCGTCCACTCGCACTCGAGGTTCGTCATGTCTTCAGACACCGCACCGGCCGTGCCACGGCCGCCCGCACGTTCATCCGCTCCCTCGCTCACCGGCGCCCAGGCCGTCGTCCGCTCGCTCGAGCTGCTCGGCGTGACCGATGTGTTCGGTCTGCCCGGCGGCGCCATCCTTCCCGTCTATGACCCGCTCATGGACACCTCCGAGATCCGCCACATCCTGGTTCGGCACGAGCAGGGCGCCGGTCACGCCGCAGAGGGTTACGCCTCGGCTTCGGGCCGCGTCGGTGTCGCGATCGCCACGAGCGGTCCCGGTGCGACCAACCTCGTGACCGCGATCGCCGACGCCTACATGGACTCGGTTCCGATCGTGTGCATCACGGGGCAGGTCTTCTCGACCCTCATGGGTACCGATGCCTTCCAGGAAGCCGACATCGTGGGCATCACGATGCCGATCACGAAGCATTCGTTCCTGGTCAAGCGTGCCGAAGACATTCCCGGTGCGATCGCGGCGGCCTTCGAGGTCGCCTCGACCGGTCGACCCGGGCCCGTGCTCGTGGACATCACGAAGGATGCGCAGCAGGACGAGGTGCCGTTCGTCTGGCCGCCGAAGATCGACCTGCCCGGCTACCGTCCGGTGACGAAAGCGCACGGCAAGCAGATCCAGGCGGCGGCCCACCTGATTGCCGAGGCGACCAAGCCTGTCCTGTACGTCGGTGGCGGCGTCGTGCGCGCCGGCGCATCGGCCGAGCTGTTGGGCCTCGCTGAAGCCACCGGCTCGCCCGTCGTGACGACGCTGATGGCTCGCGGCGCGTTCCCTGATTCGCACCCGCAGCACCTCGGCATGCCCGGCATGCACGGCACAGTGCCCGCTGTCCTTGCACTGCAGGAAGCCGACCTCATCGTCGCGCTGGGTGCGCGATTCGATGACCGCGTGACCGGCAAGGCCGCGCTGTTCGCACCGAACGCCAAGGTCGTGCACGTCGACATCGACCCGGCCGAGATCTCGAAGATCCGCACGGCGGACGTGCCGATCGTTGGTGACCTGCGCGACGTGTTGGTCGATTTGGATGCTGCGTTCCTCGGGGCGACCAACGGCACCAAGCCCGACATCTCCGACTGGTGGGCGTTCCTCGACGGTCTGCGCGACGAGTTCCCCCTCGGCTACTCGCCGACCAGCGACGGACTCCTCTCGCCGCAGCACGTGATCCAGCGCATCGGCGAGCTCACCGGCCCCGAGGGCGTCTACGCTGCCGGTGTCGGTCAGCATCAGATGTGGGCGGCGCAGTTCATCAAGTACGAGCGCCCCAACGCATGGCTGAACTCCGGCGGCGCCGGCACGATGGGCTATTCGGTCCCTGCAGCGATGGGTGCGAAGGTCGCTGAACCCGACCGCGTCGTGTGGGCGATCGACGGCGACGGATGCTTCCAGATGACGAACCAGGAACTCGCGACCTGTGTCATCAACAACATCCCCATCAAGGTCGCGATCATCAACAACTCGTCGCTCGGCATGGTGCGACAGTGGCAGACGCTGTTCTACAACGGCCGCTACTCGAACACCGACCTGAACACCGGCCACGACAGCATCCGCATCCCCGATTTCGTGAAGCTGGCCGAGGCGTACGGCTGTCTCGCGATCCGCGTCGAGTCCGAGGACGAGGTGGATGCCGCGATCAAGACGGCGCTCGAAACCAACGACCGTCCGGTCGTGATCGACTTCGTCGTCAGTGCCGACGCCATGGTGTGGCCGATGGTGCCGCAGGGCGTCAGCAACAGCTACGTGCAGTACGCGCGCGACCACGCGCCGACGTTCGACGAGGAGGCCTGATGAGCAAGCACGTCCTGAGCCTCCTGGTGGAGGACAAGCCGGGTCTGCTGACCCGTGTCGCGGGGCTGTTCGCCCGGCGCGGCTTCAACATCGACTCGCTGGCCGTGGGCGTCACCGAGGTGCCGGGGCTGTCCCGCATCACGGTCGTCGTCGACGTCGAAGAGCTGCCGCTCGAACAGGTCACCAAACAGCTGAACAAGCTCGTCAACGTCATCAAGATCGTCGAGCTCGACTACGCGGCCTCCGTGCAGCGCGAGCACATGCTCGTGAAGGTGCGGGCCGACAACCAGACGCGGTCCAACGTCATCGAGGTCGTCAACCTGTTCCGCGCCTCGGTCGTCGACTACGCCACCGACGCACTCGTGGTGGAGGTCACGGGTGACCGCGGCAAGGTCGACGCGTTCCTGCGCGCCCTCGAGCCGTTCGGCATCAAGGAACTCGCCCAGTCCGGCATGGTCGCCATCGGCCGCGGCGGCAAGAGCATCACCGAGCGCGTGCTGCGCGGCTGACGCCGCGACATTGGCATGACTCGATCACTGACCAGAAATACAAGGAGAGAAACACAACATCATGGCTGAGATCTTCTACGACGCAGACGCTGACCTTTCGCTCATCCAGGGCAAGAAGGTCGCGGTCGTCGGCTACGGCTCGCAGGGGCACGCCCACGCGCAGAACCTGCGTGACTCGGGCGTCGAGGTCGCCATCGCGCTGAAGGCCGGTTCCAAGTCGGCTCCCAAGGCCGAAGAGGACGGCTTCGCCGTCAAGTCGGTCGCCGATGCGGCCGAGTGGGCTGACGTCATCATGATCCTCGCGCCCGACCAGCACCAGCGCGGCATCTACAACGACGAGATCAAGCCGCACCTCACCGCCGGCAAGACCCTCGCCTTCGCGCACGGGTTCAACATCCGCTTCGGCTACATCGAGGCCCCCGAGGGTGTCGACGTGATCCTCGTCGCCCCGAAGGCGCCGGGTCACACGGTGCGCCGCGAGTTCGTCGCAGGTCGCGGCATCCCCGACATCATCGCCGTTGAGAACGACGCCTCGGGTCAGGCCTGGGACCTCGCGCTCTCGTACGCGAAGGCGATCGGCGGCACCCGCGCCGGTGTCATCAAGACGACCTTCACCGAAGAGACCGAGACCGACCTGTTCGGCGAGCAGGCCGTGCTCTGCGGCGGCGTCTCGCAGCTGATCCAATACGGCTTCGAGACCCTCACCGAGGCCGGCTACCAGCCGCAGATCGCGTACTTCGAGGTGCTGCACGAGCTCAAGCTCATCGTCGACCTCATGTGGGAGGGTGGCATCGCCAAGCAGCGCTGGTCGGTCTCCGACACCGCCGAGTACGGCGACTACGTCTCGGGCCCGCGCGTCATCGACCCGCGCGTGAAGGAGAACATGGCGGGCGTGCTCGCCGACATCCAGTCGGGCGCCTTCGCGGAGCGCTTCATCGGCGACCAGGACAACGGTGCCGAGGAGTTCCAGAAGCTGCGCGCCGCCGCCGCCCAGCACCCGATCGAGGCGGTCGGACGGGACCTGCGCGCCCTGTTCGCGTGGAAGCAGCAGGACGCCGACTACACCGAGGGCAGCGCTGCGCGCTGATCCCCGCATCAGACCCTCGGTGACCAGCCGAGACAGGCTTGCAAGAGCCACCGGAGCCCGGCCCCTTACAAGGGGGTCGGGCTCTGTGCATGCAGGTGGGCGAGGATCGATGGCGGATCTCGATGTTGTCGCGGTGGCTGTCGCTGCGGTTCGGCGACGACCGGATACGCTGAGATCGTGAGCACCGGACGCGACGACGACGCCCTCTCGTGGGACGGCGACGACGACCCTACGCTGCACGCAGGCGAGGATCGCAACCCGCAACCGGAGCCGGCTGCGGAGGCACCCGCGAACACGCCCCCTGACCCCGCGTTGCCGAAGGGGTACACCGCCGTCGGCAAGGGCAGTGAGGGCGTGGGGCGGCTCGAGGCCGACGGCACCGTCATCGTCCCGGGGGAGCCGCAGCCGCTCGGCAACACCGCGCTCATCGCCCTCGGCATCCTGGGTGGTGTGTATGCGCTGTTCACGGTGGGGTGGGTCATCGGCGGCCTGCGGTTGCAGGACGTCGCGGTGTTCCTCGTGTCGCCGATCGCCTATGTGCCCGCGTTCTGGCTTGCGGTGCTCGCGCCCGCGATCTGGTTCGTGACGACCTATGCCCTGACCCGTCACGCGGCCACATGGGTGCGTTTCTGCTGGCTCGCCGCCGGCGCGGTGCTGCTGGTGCCGTGGCCGTTCATCATGATCGGGGCGGTGGGCCAGTGACCGAGACGACGACCACCGCGGCGCCCCGTCGGAATCCGACCTGGCTCGTCGCGACGATCGCGGGCTTTTTCGGGCTGTTCTACGCCTATGCCGTATGGAACGCGGTCGCATTCATGGCTGCGCAGTCCGGCGACGGCACCGGGCTGCAGGACTGGGCGGCGCTCATCCTCGCCGTCGCGTTTCCGATCCTGGCGTTCGCGGCATCGTTCGCGATCGGCTCCCGCAGGAAGCTCTGGGAGTTCGCCCTCGTCATGCTCGTCGGTTTGGCGTTGACGGCCGTCGTGTGGTTGAACGTCATCGCGTATGCCTGGAACGCCGTCTCGTTGCAGCTCGTTCCCGGTTCCTGAGGGCCTGTCGCGCGCCGACACATGGTCTGAGGCGGCTTCTCTCGGCCGGTAGGCTGTGTGTCAGCCGCGCCCGCCGTCGGCACGGCTCATTTCCCACCCGCGTTCCGAAGGGTCTGTCGCCGTGCCCAAGCCCGTTGTCCTCATCGCCGAAGAGCTCTCGCCCGCCACGATCGACGCCCTCGGGCCCGACTTCGACATCCGCCACGTGGATGGCGCCGATCGTGCTGCGCTGCTGCCTGCGCTGGCCGATGCGAACGCGGTGCTGATCCGCTCGGCGACGAAGATGGATGCCGAGGCGATCGCCGCAGCCCCCGAGCTGAAGGTCATCGCCCGCGCGGGCGTGGGCCTCGACAACGTCGACATCAAGACGGCCACGACGGCCGGCGTCATGGTGGTCAACGCCCCGACGTCGAACATCATCTCGGCAGCCGAGCTGACGGTCGGTCACATTCTGAGCCTGGCCCGTCACATTCCCGCGGCGCACGCGTCACTCGCCGCGGGTGCGTGGAAGCGCAGTTCGTTCACCGGCACCGAACTGTTCGAGAAGACCGTCGGCATCATCGGCCTCGGCCGCATCGGTGCACTCATCGCCGCCCGCCTGCAGGCGTTCGGAGTCACGGTCGTCGCCTACGACCCCTACGTCACGCCCGCGCGTGCCGGTCAGCTCGGCGTGCAGCTGCTCGAGCTCGACGACCTGTTGGCGACCAGCGACTTCGTCACGATCCACATGCCGAAGACACCCGAGACGACGGGCATGATCGGCGCGGAGCAGTTCCGCATCATGAAGAACAGCGCCTACGTCGTCAACGTCGCCCGCGGCGGCCTGATCGACGAACAGGCCCTGCGCGAGGCCCTCGTCGCGGGTGAGATCGCCGGAGCGGGCCTGGACGTGTTCACGAGCGAGCCGCCGGCTGCCGGCGGTTCGGCAGCCGCGCTGCTCGACCTGCCGAACGTCGTCGTCACCCCGCACCTCGGTGCGTCGACCGACGAGGCGCAGGAGAAGGCGGGCGTGTCGGTCGCGAAGTCGGTGAAGCTCGCGCTCGAGGGTGACCTGGTGCCCGACGCGGTCAACGTCGCAGGCGGCGTCATCGACCCGTTCGTCCGCCCCGGTATCGCCCTCGTCGAGCAGCTCGGTCAGTTCTTCACGGGTCTCGCCCCGGCGGCACTCACCACGCTCGACATCGAGGTGCGCGGTGAGCTCGCAGCCTACGACGTCAGCGTGTACCGCCTGGCGGCACTCAAGGGCATCCTCGCGAATGTCGTGAGCGAGAACGTCTCCTACGTCAACGCCCCGCTGTTCGCCGAGCAGCGCGGTATCGAGACGCGCATGATCGTCGAGCCCGAGAGCCCGCTGTACCGCAACATCACGATTCTGCGCGGCACGCTGGCCGACGGCACCGTGCTGACCGTCGCGGGCACGCTCGCCGGCACCCGCATGGTGCCGAAGGTCGTCGAGATCGACGGGTACGAGATCGAGGTTCCGATCGAGAAGCACCACCTCGTGATGCGCTACAAGGATCGCCCCGGCATCGTCGCGATCTACGGCGAGAAGCTCGGCACGGCCGGCATCAACATCGGTGGGCTGCAGGTGGCGCGTTCTGACGCGAGCGGCCGTGCGCTGTCCGTGCTCACGGTCGACTCGCCGGTTCCTGACGCGCTCGTCGAGGAGATCGCGACCGCCGTCGAAGCCGACCTGTTCCGTCGCATCGAGATCACCGAGGCCTGACCGCGCGCTCGACGAGTGCGACGAGCGCGTCGAGTGCGGCGCCGCGGGGGACGGGCTCTGACCCCGACACCGGCAGCGCGTTGTTGTAATAGAGGCCGTCGCTGACGAGCAGAACGAGGTCGAGTGCGGTGTCGTCGCGCACGTGCGGGCGCAGCGCCGTCTCCCAGCGCGCGCGCACGTCGCGCAGGGCGTCCGACGCCTCGGCATGGCCGCCTTGTGCGAGTCGTGACGCCGCAATGAGCGCGCGATCGAGCGGTTCGTCGGCCATCACCGAGGTCCTGACGAAGAAGGCGACGGGCCCCTCGGGTGCGGCATCCATCGCCGCGATGTCGGCGTCGACCAGCGCCGCAAGGCGTTCGAGCAGCGCGCGCTCCAGCGCCTCCTTCGACGCGAAGTGGTAGAGCAGCCCGCCTTTGGACACGCCAGCGGCACGCGCGGTCGCATCCATGGTCGCGGCGCGTTCGCCGTCGTCGACGAGCAACCGCTCGAACGCATCGAGCACACTGTCGCGGGCGCGGGGAGGGCGACTCATGTCTCGATCCTCCCATCGTCACAGCGTGTCTGTTACTATACCGGCTGGACGGTGTAGAAATGACGTTGACAGAAGAGATCCGGATCGCCGACGACGCAGGCACGCGCGTGGGCTGGCGCGGCTGGGCCGCGCTGATCGTGCTGATGCTGCCGGTGCTGCTGGTGTCGGTGGACAACACGGTGCTGAGTTTCGCGATCCCCGCGATCGCAGAAGACCTCGCACCCTCGAGCGCGCAGCAATTGTGGATCGTCGACGCCTACCCGCTCGTACTGGCTGGGCTGCTGGTGACGATGGGCACGTTCGGCGACAGGTTCGGGCGGCGACGGATGCTGCTGATCGGCGCGACCGGGTTCGCCGTCGTATCGGTGCTCGCCGCATTCGCGCCGACCGCAGCGGCCCTGATCGTCGCCCGAGCCGCGATGGGCGTGTTCGGCGCGATGCTGATGCCGTCGACGCTGTCGCTGCTGCGCTCGATCTTCACCGACCGCAACCAGCGGCGCCTCGCGATCGCGGTGTGGGCTTCGATGTTCTCTGCGGGTTCGGCCATCGGCCCCGTCGTCGGCGGATTCCTGCTCGAGCACTTCGCGTGGGGGTCGGTGTTCCTCCTCTCGGTGCCGGTGCTCGTGCCGCTCCTCGTCTTCGCGCCGCTGCTGGTGCCAGAGTCCCGCGACCCGCACCCCGGCCGATTCGACCCCGCGAGCATCGTGCTGTCGATGCTCACGATCGTCCCCGTCGTGTACGCGATCAAGGAGATCGCCGTCCATGGCCTCGGTGCGCTGCCGATCGTGCTCGCCGTCGCGGGCGTCGGCTTCGGCATCCTGTTCGTGCGTCGACAGCTGCGGGCCACCGCGCCCATGCTCGACATGCGGCTGTTCCGTCGCGGCCGGTTCAGCGGTGCACTGCTGGTCAACCTGCTGAGCGTCATCGCCCTCGTCGGCTTCCTCTACTTCGTCTCGCAGCACCTGCAGCTGGTCATGGGGCTCTCGCCGATGGATGCCGGCCTCGCCCTCGTTCCGGGCATGGTCGCGATGATCGCCGCGGGACTCACCGTCGTGCCGATCGCCAGGCGCATCGATGCCCGCATCGTCGTGCCGACAGGCCTCGTGTTCTCGGTCGCCGCCTATCTGCTGATCGCCCTCGGTGCCGGCACCACCGTGACCGGCCTCGCGATCGCCTTCGTCGTGCTCGGGATCGGGATCGGCATCGCCGAGACCGTCTCCAACGACCTCATCCTCGCCAGCGTTCCGCCCGCGAAGGCCGGTGCGGCCAGCGCTGTTTCGGAGACGGCGTACGAGCTCGGCGCGGTGCTCGGCACGACCGTGCTCGGCGGCATCCTCACCGCGCTCTACCGCGGCGGCATCGAGATCCCCGCCGGCGTGCCCGCGGACGCGGCCGATGCCGCGCGTGAGACACTCGCCGGCGCGTTCGTCGCGGCGCAGCAGTTGCCCGACGCGATCGGCGACGCGCTGCGCGAGGCCGCAGCGCTCGCGTTCGAGTCCGGGGTGACCGTCACGGCGATCATCGGGGCCGTCCTCGTCGTCGGCGCCGGGGTCATCGCGGCCACTACGCTGGGAGCAGTCCCCACCGCCCCCGAAGCGAGCACACAGGAGAGTAATGTCGCGCGTCGTGAAACTGGCCGTCATTCCGGGTGACGGCATCGGTCCCGAGGTCATCGCCGAGGCGGAGAAGGTGCTCGACGCCGCCACCGCGGCATCCGACGTCACGTTCGAACGCACGGCCTTCTCGCTCGGCGCCGCGCGCTACCTCGAGACCGGCGACACCCTCAGCGACGACGACCTGGCCTCGATCAAGGCACACGACGCGATCCTGCTGGGCGCCGTCGGCGGCACCCCCGGCGACCCTCGCCTGAAAGACGCCAACATCGAGCGCGGGCTGCTGCTGAAGCTCCGATTCGAGCTCGACCATTACGTCAACCTGCGGCCCTCGAAGCTGTACCCGGGGGCCTCCGGTCCGTTGGCGGACCCGGGAGAGATCGACTTCGTCGTCGTCCGTGAGGGCACCGAGGGTCCCTACGTCGGCAACGGCGGCTCCATCCGCACCGGCACGCCGCACGAGGTCGCGAACGAAACCTCGGTCAACACGGCGTACGGCATCGAGCGGGTCGTGCGGTTCGCGTTCGCGCAGGCCGCCAAGCGCCGCGGCAAGGTGACGCTCGTCCACAAGACCAACGTGCTCGTGCACGCCGGCGGCATGTGGAAGCGGATCACGGATGCCGTGGCCGCAGAGCACCCGGACGTCGCCGTAGACTATCTGCACGTCGACGCGGCGACGATCTTCCTGGTCACGAACCCGGGCCGCTTCGACGTGATCGTCACCGACAACCTCTTCGGCGACATCCTCACCGACTTGGCCGGCGCCGTCACCGGAGGCATCGGCCTCGCCGCATCGGGGAACATCAACCCCGACGGCGCGTTCCCGTCGATGTTCGAGCCCGTGCACGGATCGGCTCCCGACATCGCCGGCCAGCAGAAGGCCGACCCCACGGCCGCGATCCTCTCCGTCGCCCTGCTGCTCGATCACCTCGGGCTCTCGGGCGAAGCGCAGCGCGTCACCCGCGCTGTCGAGGACGACATCGCAGCCCGGGGCGCCGTAGCCCGCACGACTGCGCAGATCGGCGACGCCATCGTCGCCCGCGTACAGGCGTAACCTGACAGGAACGACCGCCGCCGCTTCGCCGGCGGCACGTGGAACAGGATTGAACATGACCCTCACCGACCCCGCCGCCGACCTCGCACCGCTCGAGTTCGCCGTCACCCGCAACCTCGCCGCCCGCAGCGCGGCCGAGCGCGACGAGATCCTCGCCGCACCCGGCTTCGGCACGAACTTCACCGACCACATGGTCGACATCTGCTGGTCGAAGGGTGGCGGCTGGCACCGGCCCCGGGTGCAGCCGTACGGGCCGATCTCGCTCGACCCGGCCGCAGCTGTGCTGCATTACGGCCAGGAGATCTTCGAAGGCATCAAGGCGTACCGGCACGCCGACGGCTCGGTGCACACCTTCCGTCCCGACCAGAATGCGAAGCGCCTGCAGCGCTCCGCGCGCCGCATGGCACTGCCCGAACTGCCCGAGGACTACTTCCTGCAGTCGCTGCGCGAACTCATCGCCGTCGACGGCGACTGGGTGCCGTCGGGGGAGGACCAGAGCCTCTATCTGCGCCCCTTCATGTTCGCGAAGGAGGCGTTCCTCGGCGTGCGTCCCGCGCAGAAGGTCGCCTACTACCTGATCGCGAGCCCCGCGGGCGCCTACTTCAAGGGCGGCGTGCAGCCGGTGAAGATCTGGCTCAGCGAGGACTACGCACGTGCAGGCAAGGGCGGCACGGGCGCTGCGAAGACCGGCGGCAACTACGCCGCGAGTCTGCTGCCGCAGGCAGAGGCCTACGAACAGGGCTGCGATCAGGTGGTCTTCCTCGACCAGGACGGCAACGTCGAAGAGCTCGGCGGCATGAACGTCGTCTTCGTCCACAAGGACGGCACGATCGTCACGCCGCAGTCCGACTCGATCCTGCCGGGCATCACGCGTGACTCAATCCTGCAGCTCGCCGAAGACCGCGGCCACCGCGTCGAGCGTCGTGCGGTCTCGCTCCAGGAGTGGCGTGACGGCGTCGCCTCGGGCGAGATCGTCGAGGTGTTCGCGTGCGGCACCGCAGCCGTCGTCACCCCGATCGGCACGCTGCTGGCCGCCGGTTTCGAGGACGCCCAGCCCACCGGCACCCTCGCACTCGAGCTTCGCCAGCACCTCACCGACATCCAGTACGGTCGCGCCGAAGACACCCACGGCTGGCTGACCCGGCTGGACGGCTGACCCGTGCGCATCGCGCGTTTCAGTCACCAGGAGCAGCTGCGGTACGGCATCCTCGACGGCGACGAGCTTGTCGTGCTCGCAGGTGACCCGATGTTCGCCGGGTACGAGACGACAGGCGAACGCGTTCCCGTGGCAGACGTCGCCCTGCTCGCTCCCGTCATCCCGCGATCGAAGGTCGTGTGCGTCGGCAAGAACTATCGCGACCACGCCGCCGAGATGGGCGGTGAGGCGCCGGCAGCACCGCTGCTGTTCCTCAAGCCCAACACGGCCGTCATCGGTCCGGATGACATGATCGTCCGCCCCCCGCAGTCCGAGCGCACCGACTTCGAGGGCGAACTGGCCGTCGTGATCGGTCGGGTCACGAAGAACGTGTCTGTGGAGGATGCCCTGGACCACGTCTTCGGGTACACGATCGCCAATGACGTGACAGCGCGCGACCTGCAACACGCCGACGGACAGTGGGCGCGCGCGAAGGGGTTCGATACGTTCTGCCCGTTGGGGCCGGTCATCGAGACCGAGTTCGACCTCGACGGGGGAGCGCGGATCGTCACCCGCGTCAACGGCGAGGAACGGCAGAACGGGCCGATCAGCGACATGGTGCACTCGGTCCCCGACATCATCGCCTACGCGTCGGCCGCGTTCACGCTGCTGCCGGGCGATGTAATCCTCACGGGCACCCCCGCGGGAATCGGCCCGTTCGAAGCGGCGGACGTGGTCGAGGTGGAGATCTCGGGCCTCGGCGTGCTGCGCAATACGGCACGTGATGCCTGACGAGACGGCACCCCAAGACCTCACCCTCTCTTCTGCGGCCGTCGGCAGCATCCAGCGGCGCACGGTCGGTGTCCTTGCCGCCGGTCAGGTGCTCGGCGGCGTCGCGTTCGGTGCGACGGTCTCGCTCGGCGCGCTCCTGGCGGCGGACCTGTCCGGGGCCGAAGAGCTGTCGGGCCTTGCGACCGCGTCGGTGACGCTCGGCGCGGCGCTGTGCGCGATCCCACTCGCGCGGCTCGCGGCGCGTCGCGGCCGGCGATTCGCCCTCACGCTGGGCAATCTGTTCGCCCTCGTCGGCATCGTGGTCGTCATCACCGCTGCCGCGATCCGCTCCTTTCCACTGTTGCTGGTCGGTGTGGTCCTCATCGGCGCCGGCAACGCGGGCAATCTGCAATCGCGCTTCGCGGCCACCGATCTGTCGGCGCCCGGGCGGCGCGGGCGGGACCTCGGAACGGTCGTGTGGGCGACCACCGTCGGCGGCGTCCTCGGGCCGCTCCTGCTCACTCCGGGGGAGGCGGTCGGCTCCCTGCTCGGGATGCCGGAACTCACCGGCTCCTATGCCTTCTCGATCGTCGCGCAGACGATCGCGTTCGTGCTCTACCTGTTCGGGTTGCGGCCCGACCCGTTGCAGACCGCGCAGCGACTCGCCCGTGAGCGCCCGGTCGCACCGGGCGGGGTCGTGGAGGATGATCATCCCGTCGTCGCCCGGTATGCGATCTTCGCCGTGGCCGGATCGCACGTCGTGATGGCGTCGGTGATGGCGATGACCCCGGTGCACCTCTCGCACCTCGATCCGGCGAACGTCACGACGATCGTCGGTGTGACCATCGCGTTGCACGTGTTCGGCATGTACGGCCTGTCGCCGCTGTTCGGCATCCTCGCCGATCGGTGGGGTCGCGTGCACACGATCCTGCTGGGTCAGGCGGTGCTCGCGGCGTCGCTGCTGGTGGCTGCCCTCGCGCCGCAGTCCTCGCTGGCAGTGCTGATCGCGCTGCTGCTGCTCGGGCTGGGGTGGAGCGCCGCGACGGTGTCGGGCGCGGCGCTGCTCACCGAGAGCACGGAGTCCTTGAAACGGCCTCGCCGACAGGGGTTCAGCGACACGATCATGACCTCGAGTGCTGCCGCCGGAGCCGTTCTCGCGGGTGTCGTTCTCGGCTGGGTCGGCTATGGCGGTCTCGCGCTGAGCGCGTTGGTGATCGTGATCGCGATCGTCGTCCTCTCGCCATACGCGCGCCTGTCGCGCGTCTGACCCGCTTCCACCCACGAAGTCGGTCTCGTGGGGCGAGCGTCAGGTGAGCGCGTCGACGGCGGCTGTGACGTCGTCAGCCGTGTTGAACACGTGGAACGCCACTCGGGCACGGCCGTTCCGACCAGACGCGACGATGCCGGCGGACTCGAGGCGCTGCAGGTCACGCCCGCCGGGGTCGGCCCACGACACGATTGCGCTCGGACGAGCCGGCATCGGCAACGCGAGCCGCTCGCGGAAGTCGGTCGCCAGGGCCGTCGTCGAGGCGTAGAGCGCGTCCGAGTCGGCGTCCGCGAATGCGCGCAGCGCGGGTTCTGCGCCGAGGAAGGCCTGCCAGGCGGGGGAGACGTCGAACCGGCGCGCGCAGGTCGCCAGCCGTGCGCCGTCGCCGTAACACGACGCCCACGGGTCCGCGCCCGCGTACCAGCCGGCATGGACGGGCGTGAGCCACGCGGCGGCGTCCTCGGTGACGGTCAGGAACGCGACCCCCCGCGGTGCGGAGAGCCACTTGTAGGTGTGGCACACCGTCGCGTCGAAGCGGGCGGCATCCACCGGCATCCATCCCGCAGCCTGGGTCACGTCGCACAGCGTGCGGACGCCGTGTCGGTGGGCGGCGTCGCCGATCGCGTCGGCATCGGCGACCTCTCCGGTGGCGGACTGGACGAGTGAGAACGCCACGAGCGCGGTCGTCGAGCCGATCGCGTCTGCGAGTTCCGCCAGTGGCACGCTGCGCACGCGGATGCCGCGGCCCGCGTACACGAAGGGGAGGACGAGTGAGGAGAATTCGTCGGTCGGGCACAGTACTTCTGCGCCATCGGGGAGCGACGCGGCGATCATGCTCGCGAGGACCGAGGTGTGTGAGCCGATCGCGACTCGATCCACGTCGACACCGACGAGTCGCGCATAGTGCGCGCGAGAGAACTCCACCGCCGCGCCGTAGGCCACCGGATCCGGCCGTCGCTCGAGGTCGGCGTGCAGCGCGGCTCTCGTCGCCCGTGTCGTGAGGCCCACCGTGCAGGCCGCGAGATAGCCGGCGGCATCGGTGAACTCGGCTCGCAGCGCGGCGAGCCCGTCCGAGACGGCGGCCGAGGCGGGAGCGGTGGCGGTGGACATGGCACCAGCATCCCGGGTGCACATTCATTCGTCTACGGCAGGTATTGCATCAAAGACATGCGGTGTGTTTATGTAATGTCGTGAACACCGACGCACACGAACTCGACGTGCACGCGTTGCGGACGATGCAGGCGATCGCCGACACAGGGTCGCTGACAGCCGCTGCGGAATCGCTCGGCTACAGCCAGCCAGCGTTGTCGCAGCAGCTGCGTCGCTGGGAACAGCGCCTCGGTGTGCCCCTCGTCGAACGCGCCGGGCGCCGGCTGCGCCTCACGGCGGCCGGGCGCGTGCTTGCCCGACATGCGGCTCCCGTCACGACGGCGCTCGAGGCCGCGGCCGGCGAACTCGCCGCCCTCAGCGGGCTGCAGGCGGCGACGGTACGAGTCGTCGGTTTTCCTTCGGCATCGCCGACCATCGTTCCGCGCCTCATCTCCCTCCTTGCGGAGCACGCACCCGGCATCACCCTCACGTATGTCGAGGAGGAGCCTCCCGAGGCGGTCGCGGCGGTGCGTGCCGACCGCGCCGATGTCGCCCTCACCTTCAGCCACCCGGGTGACCGCGACGATCCTCACGGCGAGAGCGCCCGCGGACTCTCCGTCGAGACGATCGGTTCAGACGACCTGCTGCTCGTCGTGCCCGAGGATCACCCCGCGGCGTTGCGGGACGCCGTGCGACTGTCGGAACTGTCGGATGCCGCATGGATCGCGGGCTGCCCTCGCTGCCGTGGTCATCTGCTCGAGGTGTGCGGACGCGCGGGGTTCACCCCGAAGATCGGGTTCGAGACCGACAACATCGCGGCCGTCGAATCGCTCGTGGCACAGGGGATCGGCGTGGCAACCCTTCCGCGTCTCGCGCTGACGTCGTTCCCGCCGCTCCCGGGCATCGTGTGGCGCCCCCTCGAAGACGGACACGTCCGCACCCTGCACACCGTCACCGCCCGTGGCGGCGAACGCGTGCCGGCCGTCGCCGCCGTCCTCGACGGACTTCGCCGCGCTGTCAGCGCAGCGACCGGGACCTAGGGCCATCGCGAACTAGACTGGTGGGCGATGTCTGCACAGCCCGATCCCCGCACCACCACCGCCACCGGCCCTGACGTCCGCGTGCGATTCTGCCCGTCGCCGACGGGACTTCCGCACGTCGGCATGGTCCGCACGGCGCTGTTCAACTGGGCGTACGCGCGTCACACCGGCGGCAAGTTGGTCTTCCGCGTCGAAGACACCGACGCTGCGCGTGACAGCGAGGAGAGCTACCGGCAGCTTGTCGATGCGCTCACCTGGCTCGAGATCGACTGGGATGAAGGTGTTGAGAAGGGTGGGCCGCACGAGCCCTACCGCCAATCGCAGCGTCACGACATCTACGCGGGCGTGCTCGACAAGCTGATCGCCTCGGGCGCTGTGTACGAGTCGTACTCGACGGCCGAAGAGATCGACGCACGTAACGAGGCGGCCGGCCGTGCCAAGCAGCTCGGGTACGACAACTTCGATCGCGATCTCACCGACGAGCAGAAGGCAGCGTTCCGTGCCGAGGGGCGTGAGCCCGCGTGGCGGCTGCGGGTGCCGAGCCACGACCTCACCTACGTCGACCTGATTCGCGGCGAGGTCACGTTCCCCGCTGGCTCGTTCCCCGACTTCGTGGTGGTGCGCGCAGGCGGCATCCCGCTCTATACGTTCACCAATCCGGTCGATGACGCGCTGATGGGCATCACCCATGTGCTGCGTGGCGAAGACCTCATGCCGTCAACGGCCCGGCAGCTCGCCCTCTATGCGGCCCTCATCGATGCCGGCGTCACCGACTTCGTCCCCCGCTTCGCGCACATGCCGCTCGTGCTGGGGGAGACGGGCACGAAGAAGCTCTCCAAGCGCGACCCGAAGGCCGACCTGTTCCTGCAGCGTGAGCGCGGCTTCATCCACGAGGGGCTGCTGAACTACCTCTCGCTGCTCGGCTGGTCGATCGCCGCCGACCGTGATGTGTTCACGCGCCAGGAGCTCATCGAGGCCTTCGACATCGTCGACGTGAATCCGAACCCGGCTCGCTTCGATCAGAAGAAGGCCGAGTCGATCAACGGCGACCACATCCGCATGCTCGCGGCCGACGACTTCGCCGCGCGACTCGTGCCGTACCTGGTGTCGGCAGGGGTCGTGTCGGAGCCGCTGACGCCGCAACAGCAGTCCACGCTCGCTGCCGCGGCGCCGCTCGTGCAGGAGCGGATGCAGATGCTCGGCGACGCGCCGGGGCTGCTCGGCTTCCTCTTCAGCGCAGACGTGACCTACGACGATGATGCGCTGAAGGGCCTGCCCGCGAACGCCGGCGAGGTGCTCGCTGCATCCCTGCCGGCGCTGCGTGGCGTTCCGGCCGACGCCTTTTCAGCGGCCGCGATCCAGGACGCGCTGGCCGTCGCGCTGATCGAGGGCCTCGAGCTCAAGCCGCGCGTCGCGTATGGGCCGCTTCGCGTGGCGATCAGTGGTCGACGCGTCTCGCCGCCACTGTTCGAGTCGATGGAACTACTCGGCGCCGACGAGTCGCTGCGTCGACTTGAGCAGCTCGCTGCACAGCTCGGGTGACGCCGTGTCGGTTTGGTGCTGCCGCCCTCGTCGGCTAAGCTAGACCCTCGGTACGGCTTCGGTCGGAACCCCCTTGGGGTATGGTGTAATTGGCAACACGGCTGATTCTGGTTCAGTTGTTCTTGGTTCGAGTCCAGGTACCCCAGCAGTGAAATCCGCAGGATTCCGCCACAGAATCCCTCCTCGTCAGAGGGTCATCCGAGAGGCCTGACGGGCCCGGAGGCCAGAAACGAGACCAAATACTCGCGCGATTGTCTTCGCGGAGTAGGTGCGTCCCGGTACCCACGCCGTCGCACGGTGGAGTACGGGTTGGTCCGGAGGAATCCGGCGCACCTTGTGTGCATGGACGCATCGACCTCCGGCATTCCCGGGTTCATGACCCAGGCGGAAATCGCCGAGATGCTCCAAGTGCCCGAGCGCACGTTGGAGGACTGGCGTCTCACACGCCATGGTCCGCCCTATCTGAAGCTCGGTCGGCACGTGCGCTACGACCCGGATGACGTGTACGCGTGGGCTAGAGAGCACCGGCATGCCTAGGCCGCGCATTCCCGCCGGCGAGGTCGGCGCGGTGCAGATCACCAAGCTCGCCGACGGGCGGTATCGCGCCCGCGGGCGGATGCGCGATGACGCGGGGGAACTGCGCCAGCTGCGCGCCACCGCCGACACCGAGGAAGGCGCTCTCGCTGAGCTGCGCCGGCTGGCTGCGCAGCTCACCAGCAACGGCGAGGGGGCTCTCACCGGGGCGAGCACGATCGCGGCGGCCGCCGACGCGTGGCTCATCCACGTCACCGGGCGCGCGGGCGCCGGCAGCCTGGCCTACTCGACGGTCGAGTCCTACGAGACAACGGTGCGACTCATCCTGAAGCCCGCGTGCGGTGGGATCGCGCTGGACCAGCTCACGGGACCCAGCCCCTGACCCGCCAGTCGCGCGCCCGACACAGACTGCGGGTGATTGCAGCAGCAATGAGAGGGAATGTAGAAGGTGCCTGAGATTCAGGTGGTGATTGGGGTGCCGCGCACATCATCGGACCGGTTCTCCGCAGGACCCGGTGGGCCACGACAGTCGCTTGCCGAGGAGTATGCCACCGCGGTTGGCGCAAATTATCTCGCAGGGGGTCACGAAGTTGAGGAAGTGTGAGCTAGCACCCGCGGCATGCAAGTGCATTGTGCACTTCGAACCGTGGGAGAGTGCCTCGCGGTCCACAGCGCCTGCAATCCCCGGATCTGCGAGAGCTTTTCGGCGAACCTAATGCGGTGCTCAAGTGTTCGGCCTTGCCTGCCCCTGGCGGCCCGTTGGCGGACGAAGCGTAACCCCAGCGCAGACTCGCGCCGTTCCGCGCATCCGCCCCTTCCGATCCGGCGACGAATGGTGGGGGACACCGACGGCGGGAGTCCTCTGAATAACCACGGCCGTCACTGGAGACCGCCGCGGCGAGAAGCGTAGCGTCGAGGCATGGAACCCCGAGCGCCCGCCCGCCCAGCGCGGCTCGTGCTGGTGCTCTCTGCCGCCGGGGTCCTCGTGCTCGGGCTGAACGCCGGGCTCCTGCTCCTAGGCCTTCCGATGCCGATCGGGGCTGAGCGCCTTGCCGAACTCCACGCGCCGCTCCTCGTCTTCGGCGCGATCGGCGCGCTCATCTCGCTCGAGCGGGCGGTGGCGCTCCGGAGGTCGTGGGCCTACGCCGCCCCGGCACTGATGACCGGCGGCGCTCTGATTGCGTTGACCCCGGCGCCGCCGACGACGGGTCCGCTGATGGTCGTCGCCGGACTCGCAGTGCACGTGTGGCAGTATCGCGCCATCTGGAGGCGGCAGCCCATGACCGCCACCACGGTGCAAGCGCTCGGGGCGATCACGGCGCTCGTGGCCACGGTCGCGTGGAGCGGTGGGGTGCCGCCGAGCCGTCTGGTCCCCCTTCTGGCCGTCTACCTCATCCTCACCATCGTGGGAGAAAGACTCGAACTCGCACGCCTGAACGCCCCTGGTCTCGCGGCCGAGCGGTTGCTGTTCGCCCTCGCCTTGAGCCTGTCGGCTGCCGCAGTGGTGAGCCTCACGGTACCGACGGTCGCGGTGCCGGTGGCCGGGGTCCTTCTCATCGCCCTCTCGGCCTGGCTGCTGTCGTACGACGTCGCGCGCACGACCGTCCGGATGAGCGGACTCCCGCGCTTCGTCGCGGCGTGTCTCCTCGTCGGCTACGTGTGGCTGATCATCGCAGGCGCCGGATGGGTGTTGGGCGGGGCGCGCACCGAAGGGGCGATCTACGACGCCACCACACATGCGATCTTCCTCGGCTTCGTGGTCACGATGATCATGGCGCACGCCCCGATCATCCTCCCCGCCGTCCTCGGCGTGCGGATCCCGTACCACGCGGTGCTCTACGTGCCGGTGGGTCTCCTGCACGCGGCGCTGCTCGCGCGGGTCGTCGCCGGAGACGCCTGGGGGTGGATCCACGCGCTGCAGACGGCCGGGGCAACCGCGGCCGTGGCGATGATGCTGTACGGCGTGCTGGCGATCACGGTGTCCGCACGCGCACGGTTCACCGAGAGGCAAGGCGGACGACGTGTCGAGGCGTAACTGGTACCTGCTCACGAACTCGCTGGTGCTGTTCTGGATGGTGATGTCGGTGGTCGCTGTCTTCGTGCACCGTTTCGTGTCACAGCCGCTCTGGCTCATGGTCCATCTGCCGCTCCTCGGCGCGGCGACGGCGGCGATCCTCATTTGGTCGCAGCACTTCACCGACACGCTCCTTCGCCGATCGGCTCCCGCGGGGCGTACGGGGTTGGCGGCGCGCCTCGCCCTCCACACTCTCGGTGCCGCGTTCGTGGTGACCGGTGTCGCCGTGTCGCTCCTGCCGTTGACGGTCACGGGAGCCGCGCTGGTGGCGATGGCGGTGGTCGCTCACGCGGTCATCCTCTTCGTCCAACTGCGGCGCGCTCTTCCGGCCAGGTTCGCCCCTCTCGTCCGCTATTACATCGCGGCAGGCCTCGTCTTCCTGGCCGGTATCGCGATCGGAGTCACCATGCCGGCGGTGGCCGATCCGGCTGCGACCGACCGACTCGTCGTCTCACATCTCGTGCTGAACGCGTTCGGATGGATCGGACTCACTGCGCTCGGAACGCTCGTGCTGCTGTGGCCCACGGTGCTCCATGCGCGTATGTCCGACGCCGTCGACGTGGCCGCGCGTCGCGCCCTCCCGCTCCTCACGGCCGGGCTCCTTCTGGCCGCCGCGGGACCGGTCACCGGCGTACGCCCTCTTGTCGCCGCCGGCATGCTGGTGTGGCTCTCCGGGGCGGGGATGATCGCCGTGCAGGGGTGGCATCAGGCCCGCGCGATGCACCCGGCCACCTTCGCCGGGTGGAGCCTCGCGGCAGCGTTCGGCTGGGTGCTCATCGCGGCGGGTGCGCTCGTGTTCCTGGCCGTTACGAACGGCGACTGGGCGTCGCTTCGGACCGCCTACCTCTCGGTGCTCGGTCCTCTCGTGGCAGGGTTCGCGGCGCAGCTGCTGATGGGGGCGCTCAGCTATCTGCTGCCCGTCGTGGCTCTCGGGAGCCCTGCGGCGGCGAAGGTCGGCGCGGAGATGCTCGACCGCGGGGCGGTCTTCCGGGTCACCGCGTTCAACGGCGCGATCATCCTCTATCTGCTGCCGATGCCGTCGCTCGCCCGAGTGCTGTTGTCGTTCGTGGCGGTCGGGGTCGTCATCGCCTTCTTCGTGCTGGCGGCGCGCGCGATCCTCGCCGGCCGTCGGGCGCGTCGCGCGGAAGGCGATTCACCCGATCGCAGCGGGCGTGTCGCGCTCGGCACGCCCGTCGCCGTCGCGCCCCCACTGCCGCCGCGGCGGGTCGGTGCCGTCAGCGCTGCGTTCGCGGTGCTCGCCCTCTGCGTCGGCGCAGGGGTGGCTGCCGACCCCGCGGCTGTCGGCATCGCAGTCAGTGCACCGACCGGCGCAGTCGTCGCCTCGGGCGAGACCACGGAAGTCACCGTCGGGGTGAGCGGGATGCGCTACACGCTCGACGAGATCGAGGTGCCCTACGGCGACCGACTCGTCGTGACCTTCCACAACACCGGCAGCGACGTCCACGACCTCACGTTCGCCAACGGGTTCCGTTCCGAACGGCTTGTCCCGGGCGCTCGCGAGGTGGTCGACGTCGGCGTGATCGGGTCTGACATGCAGGGCTGGTGTTCGATCGCCGGACATCGGCAGATGGGCATGGAACTCACCGTGGTGGTCACCGGAGCACCGGTCGACGCGTCCGGTGAGCCGGGCGACGACGGCTCGGCCCACGGGTCCCACGGCGAGGGCACCTCCGCGGGGGCGTCGGCTGCGGCCGACATTGATCTCGAGCGGGCGCCCGCCGTCGGGTTCGAAGAGTGGCCGGCGGCGCTGACCCCTGCAATCGACGAACGGGTGCATCGCGTCACCCTCACCGTGCAGGAGACGGTGCAGGAGGTCGCTCCCGGGGTGCGACAGACGCGATGGACGTTCGGCGCCTCGGCGCCCGGTCCGGTGCTCCGAGGGAAGATCGGCGACATCTTCGAGATCACCCTCGTCAACGACGGCACGATCGGACACTCGATCGACTTCCACGCCGGCGCGCTCGCCCCCGACGAGCCCATGCGGACCATCCAGCCGGATGCGACGCTCGTCTATACCTTCACCGCGACGCAGGCGGGCATCTGGATGTACCACTGCTCGACGATGCCGATGTCGATGCACATCGCGAACGGCATGTTCGGCGCCGTCATCATCGACCCTCCCGACCTCGCCCCCGTCGACCGCGAGTACGTGCTCGTGCAGGGCGAGCTGTACCTCGGCCCGCAGGGCGAGACGGCCGACGCCGACCGCATCGCGACGCGGCTTCCCGACCTCGTGACCTTCAACGGGTACGCGAACCAGTACGCGTACCGCCCGCTGACGGCGGCCGTGGGCGAGCGCGTGCGCATCTGGACCCTGGATGCCGGACCCAACACGCCCTCGTCGTTCCACATCGTCGGCGGCCAGTTCGACACGGTCTACTTCGAGGGCGCGTACACGCTGCGCCCCGGAGACGCCGGCGGATCGCAGGCGCTCGCGATGCAGCCCGCGCAGGGCGGCTTCGTCGAGCTGTCGTTCCCCGAGGCGGGGAACTATCCTTTCGTCACGCACATCATGAGCGACGCCGAGAAGGGGGCGAAGGGGATCTTCCATGTCGACGACTGACCGCGTGCATCTCGATCAGAAGGGCCGCCTCGTCATCGGCGACCATGCTGAAGTCGTCCGCCTCGCGCACGACCCGGAGACCTTCTCGAGCATCGTCTCGCGCCACCTGCAGGTGCCCAACGGGCTCGACGGGGCGGCGCACGCCGAGATGCGCCACCTGCTCGACCCGTTCATGGATGCCGACGCCGTCGCCCAGCTGCTGCCCGAGCTCGAGCGCATCGCCGCCGACCTCGTCGCCCGGCTCGACGCCGCCGATGCGCCCTTCGGCGCCGTTGCCGACCTCGGTGCGCGCTTCGCCGTGCGCGCCCAGTCGGCGTGGCTCGGATGGCTGCCCGAGTGGGAGGAGCCGCTGCTGCAGTGGGTCGCCGACAACCGCGTCGCATCGCGCACGGGGCACCCGCGGGCGACCGCCGAGATCGCCGACCGGTTCGACGCCATCATCCGGGAGCTGCTGCGACGGCGTCGGGAGCATCCGCGCGACGATGTCACCGCCCGGCTGATGGCGCTGCGGCACAGTGACGGCTCGGCGCTACGCGACGACGAGCTCGTGTCGATACTGCGCAACGTCACGGGCGGCGACCTGGGCTCGCTCGCCCTGTGCACCGGCGTCATCGTGCACTGGCTCGCCGTGCACCCGGAGCATCAGGATCATCTCGCGGCGGCATCCGACGCCGACCTCGACGCCGCGATCGACGAGATCCTGCGCGCCGACGACCCGTTCGTCTCCAACCGACGCCGCGTCACGCGACAGACCGAGGTCGGCGGCTGCCCCGTGCACGCCGGCCAGATCGTCGTGCTCGACTGGCGCGCCGCCAACCGCGACCCGGCCGTCTTCGCGGAACCCGACGCCTTCGACCCTGCCGCGCACGCCGCCGCGAACCTCGTCTACGGCACCGGCCCGCACGTGTGCCCGGGACGCCTGCTCGCGACCGCCGAGCTGCGCGTGCTCGTGCGGGCGCTGCTCACGGCGGGCCGCATCGAGCCGGCGGGCGACCCGGAGCGTGAGCAGGCACCCGTCGCCGGCTTCCGCGCGGTGCCCGTCCGGCTGGTCTAGAACCTAGAGCTTGTGCAGGCGCTCGGGGTCGGGGGTCTGCACCGGGTCCCAGCCGCGACGAACGGGGCGCGCGCCGCGCACGGCGTCGCGTGAGCGGTAGACGACGTAGGGACGGAACAGGTAGCCCACCGGCGCGGAGAACACGTGGACGAGGCGCGTGAACGGCCACAGCGCGAACAGGGCGAACGCCGTCAGGATGTGCAGCTGGAACAGCAGCGGCACCTCGGCCATCAGCTCGACCTGCGGTTGGAACAGGAAGATGCTGCGGATCCACGGCGAGATCGTCTCGCGGTAGTAGAATCCGCCGCCGAACACCTGGTACACGACGGTCGCGAGCGTGCCGAAGCCGAGCGTGGCGGCCAGGAAGACGTACATGACCTTGTCCATGTCGGTCGTCGCGAGGAACACGGGGCCGACGGTACGCCGGCGGTAGATCAGGATCGCGAGCCCCACGAGGGTCAGCACGGCGGCGAAGGACCCCATGACGGTCGCGCCGATGTGGTACATCTCCTCGTTGATGCCGATCGCGTACAGCCATTCGCGGGGGATGAACAGTCCGACGACGTGACCCGCGATGACCATGAGGATGCCGATGTGGAACATCGGCGACCCCCAGCGCAGCAGCCGGTTCTCGTACGTCTGGCTCGACCGGGTGGTCCAGCCGAACTTGTCGTAGCGGTATCGCCAGATGTGCCCGACGACGAACACCGCGATCGAGGCGTACGGGATCGCGACCCAGAGGATCATCTGCAGCGTGGTCATGGTGCCTCCTGCGAGACGGGACGGAAGGGCGGAAGCTGCCCCAGGAAGCTGAGGCCCACCGTCTCGGTGGGCGGCCCCTCGTTGATGAGGTCGAGGTAGCGCTCGCGGGTCGCGGCGTCGATGGGGGGAAGCGACTGCGTGACGGTGCGCACGACGAGCGCCCACGGGCTCGACATGCCCTCGAGCGCGGCGCGCAGTACCTCGATACCCTCGCGGTGCGAGGCGAGCAGCGCGCCGGCGATCTGAGCATCGGCGGTCGCGGCGTCGGCGCGGGCCGAGAACTCCAGCACCGCCGGCAGGAAGTCGGGCAGGTCATCCGCGTCGAACTCCCACCCGGCGGCGCGGTACGCCTCGAGGAACGTGACCAGCGCGACGCCGCGGCGGCGCGTGTCGCCGGTCGCGTAGTAGCTCAGGTACAGGCTGCACTTGCGCTTGAGGTCGAATGTGACCACGTAGCGCCGCTGCCATTCGGCCTCGCCGGCCGCTTCGGCCTGATCGACGAAGGATGTGAGGGGTTCGGAGATCGCGGACGGCAGCGCGTCGATGTGCGGACGCAGGGCGGGCAGGCGCCCGAACCACGCGGCATCGGGGTAGTCGAGCAGGAGCGACGCGAGCATGTGGGTGGCGGCGCGGTCGACGGCCGACAGCCGCAGGGCGGGCACCTCGGGGGGCAGGGCGCGGCGCGGGGTGACGCGGGGCAGGACGGAGCTCATGGGCGGCCCTCGCCCGCGCCCTGGTTCTTGTCCTTGCCCTTGCCGGTCTCGCGCACCGCCGTCGTCGAGGTCGGCGGGAAGAGCCCGTCGGCGTTGCCGTTGCCGTCCCAGTTGAGCAGGTTGACGCGCCCGGGCGACGACGGTCGGTCGGCGGTCTGCCGGTCGGCGAGGATGTGGAAGTTCTCCACCGCGACGGGCACGCTCGGACCGCTCGAGGAGCCGAACGGACCGGCGCCGCCCATGCCGGGGCCCCCGTCGAAGTCGAGCGAGCACGCCATCTCCTCGAGGGCGTGAGCCTGCTCCGTGTGCGCCGAGGGGATGACGTAGCGCTCCTCGTACTTCGCGATCGCGAGCAGCCGGTACATCTCCTCGACCTCGGTGCCGCTCATGCCGACCGCCCGTGCGATGCGCTCGTCGCGCTCGTCGTCGAGGTTCACGCCGCGCATGTACGAGCGCATCGCGGCGAGGCGGCGCAGGGCAAGGTCGACGGGGGCGATGTCGCCCGCCGTGAAGAGCTCGGCGAGGTAGCCGATCGGGATCCGCAGCTTGTCGATGGCGGCGAACAGGGTCCGCGCGTCCTCGCCGTCGTTGCCCGAGCCGGTCACGACGTCGACGACGGGGGAGAGCGGCGGGATGTACCAGACCATCGGCATGGTGCGGTATTCGGGGTGCAGCGGCAGGGCGACCTGGTACTGCATGAGCTTCCAGATCGGGCTGCGCTGTGCGGCCTCGACCCAGTCCTCGGGGAGGTCGCCCGCGCGTGCCGCCTCGATGACGGCGGGGTCGAACGGGTCGAGGATGATGTCGCGCTGCGCCTGCAGCAGCGCCTTGTCGTCCTCGACGGCCGCCGCCTGCGCCACCCGGTCGGCGTCGTACAACACGATGCCGAGATAGCGCAGCCGCCCGACGCAGGTCTCCGAGCACACGGTGGGCAGGCCCACCTCGATGCGCGGGTAGCACATCGTGCACTTCTCGGCCTTGCCGGTGCGGTGGTTGAAGTAGACCTTCTTGTACGGGCATCCCGACACGCACATGCGCCAGCCGCGGCACTGGTCCTGATCGACGAGCACGATGCCGTCCTCGGCGCGCTTGTACATCGCGCCTGACGGGCAGGATGCCACGCACGACGGGTTCAGGCAGTGCTCGCAGATGCGCGGCAGGTAGAACATGAAGGCCTTCTCGAACTCGGCCTTCACCTCTTCGCTCATCTTCTTGAGGATCGGGTCGTCCTGCATCGTCTCGAGCGAACCGCCGAGGTCGTCGTCCCAGTTGGCCGACCACGAGATCTTCATGTCCTCGCCGGTGAGCAGGCTCTTCGGCCGAGCGACGGGCGTCTGCTGCCCCTTCGGGGCGTTGAGCAGCATGTCGTAGTCGTAGGTCCACGGCTCGTAGTAGTCGTGGATCTCGGGCAGCTTCGGGTTCGAGAAGATGCGCGCGAGCTTCGACAGCCGGCCACCGCTGCGCAGCTTCAGGCGGCCGCGCTTGGTGCGCACCCAGCCGCCGCCCCACTTCTCCTGGTCCTCGTACGTGCGGGGGTAGCCCACGCCGGGGCGCGTCTCGACGTTGTTGAACCAGACGTACTCGACGCCGGTGCGGTTGGTCCACGCCTGCTTGCACGTGACCGAGCACGTGTGGCATCCGATGCATTTGTCGAGATTCATGATCATCGACATCTGAGCCATGACCTTCATCAGTACTCCACCTCCTGGCTGCGGCGGCGGATCTGCGTGATCTCGTCGCGCTGGTTGCCGGTCGGACCCAGGTAGTTGAACGCCCATGCGAGCTGCGCGTAGCCGCCGATCAGATGGCTCGGTTTCAGCAGGATGCGGGTGAGCGAGTTGTGGATGCCGCCGCGCAGGCCGCTGGTCTCGGCGATCGGCACATCTACCGTGCGGTCCTTCGCGTGGTACATGTACACCGTTCCCTCGGGCATGCGGTGCGAGACGATCGCGCGGGCGACGACGACGCCGTTGCGGTTGTACGACTCGATCCACTCGTTGTCGCGGACGCCGATCTTCGCGGCATCCTGCGTGCTCATCCAGATCGTGGGGCCGCCACGGCTCAGCGACAGCATGAACAGGTTGTCCTGGTACTCGGAGTGGATCGACCACTTCGAGTGGGGCGTCAGGTAGCGCACCGTCACCTCGGTCTGCCCGGCGGCGCCCGGCCCCGCGATGCGCTTGGTCGTGCCGACCTTCTCGGAGTCGAAGAGGCGGTGCATGTCTAGCGGCGGTCGGAACACGGGCAGGCTCTCGCCGAGCTCGCTCATCCAGTCGTGGTCGAGGTAGAAGTGCTGGCGGCCGGTCAGGGTGTGCCACGGCTTCAGGTGCTCGACGTTGATCGCGAACGCGGTGTAGCGACGGCCGCCGTGCTCGGAGCCCGACCACTCCGGCGAGGTGATGACGCTGCGCGGCTGCACCTGAACGTCCTGGAAGGTGATGTGCGAGCCCTCGTGGTCTTCGGCGAGCTGCGCGATGCGCTGGCCCGTCTTCTTCTCCAGTTCGCGGAAGCCCTGCACGGCGAGGCGGCCGTTGCTCGTCCCCGAGAAGGCGAGGATCATCTCGCACGCCTTCTTGTCGGTGTCCAGCAGCACGCTGCCGGTGTACGGGCCCGACTGTACGACGCCGTTCTTCTGCTTCAGCTGCTCGATCTCGCGGTCGGGGTGGTACGTGATCGCCTTCGTCGTCATCCCGAGCTTGGCCGTCAGCGGGCCGAGGGACTTCCACCTCTCGTAGAGGTTGGGGTAGTCGCGTTCGACGACGATGAGCTTGGCCATCGTCACGCCCGGTACGAGCGGCGCGTCCTCGGGGACGGTGCCGTGCGGGGTCGCCATGACGTCGGGGGTGTCGTGCTGCAGCGGCGAGGCCACGACGTCCTTGCGGACGCCCAGGTGCACCGCCGCGTACTCGCTGAACTTCTCGGCGAGCGCCCCGAACAGATCGAAGTCGGTGCGCGTCTGCCACGGCGGGTTGATCGCCGGCGTGAACGCGTGGATGAAGGGGTGCATGTCGGTCGAGGACAGGTCGTACTTCTCGTACCAGGTCGCCGCCGGCAGCACGAGGTCGCTGAACAGCGTCGTCGAGGTCATGCGGAAGTCCGCCGTCATCAGTAGGTCGAGCTTGCCTTCGGGTGCGTTCTCGTGCCACACCATGTCCCGCGGGCGCGACCCCTCGGGCGACTCGGGCGCGCGGACGGCCGAGTCGGTGCCGAGCAGGTGCTTGAGGAAGTACTCGTTGCCCTTGCCCGACGAGCCCAGCACGTTGGCTCGCCAGATGGAGATGACGCGCGGGAAGTTCTCCGGGGCGTCGGGGTCTTCGACCGCGTAGTGCAGCGACCCGTCGGTGAGGGAGTCGACGATGTGCGCGGCGGGCTCTTTGCCGGCCGCCTCGGCCTCGTCGCACAGGTCGAGCGGGTTGCGCGAGAAGGTCGGGTAGGCAGGCATCCATCCCCGCTTGACCGACTCGACGAGGCAGTCCGCCGTCGTCCGGTCCTCGAACTGGCCGCGGGCGAGCGGAGAGGCCAGGGCGGATGCCGGCAGGCCGTCGTAGCGCCATTGGTCACTCGCGAGGTACCAGAACGCCGTGCCGATGTTCTGCCGGGGCGGGCGGTTCCAGTCGGCGGCCGTCGCGTACTGCGAGTAGCCGGTGATGGGGCGCACCTTCTCCTGCCCCACGTAGTGCGCCCAGCCGCCGCCGTTGACGCCCTGGCATCCGGTCATCGTCGTCAGCGCCAGGAACGTGCGATAGATCGTGTCGGAGTGGAACCAGTGGTTGGTGCCCGCTCCCATGAGGATCATCGAGCGGCCGCCCGAGCGCTCGGCGTTGTCGGCGAACTCGCGGCCGATGCGCGCGGCCTGCGCCGCGGGCACGTTCGTGAGCTCTTCCTGCCACGCGGGCGTGCCGGGCGTGGTCGGGTCGTCGTAGCCGGTCGGCCACTGGCCCGGCAGTCCGTCGCGCGCGACGCCGTACTGCGCGAGCAGCAGGTCGAACACGGTCGTGACGAGGCGGCCGGCGACGCGGCGCACGGGCACGCCGCGGGTGACGGTGCCCGTCCCGCCGGCGTGCGCCTCGTCCTCGCCGCTGGGCGTGACGTCGAAGCGGGGGAGGACGATCTCGACCGATTCGGTCGTGTCGTCGAGGTCGAGCAGCGACAGGGGCGGCACGACGCCCTCGAGGTCGAGGTTCCACCGCCCCTCGTCCTCGGGCGTGAAGCGGTGGCCGAGCGACCCGTTCGGAACGACGGGGGTGCCGTTCTGATCGAGCAGGACGGTCTTGAAGTCGGCACGCGGGACGGCGGCATCCTCGCCGCCCAGGTCGCTCGCGGTGAGGAACTTGCCGGGGACCAGACCCGACGGGTGCTCCTCGAGCGCGACGAGGTAGGGCGCGTCGCTGAAGCGGCGCATATAGTCCTCGAAGGGCGCGGTGCGGCGCTGCACGAAGAACTCCGTGAGGATGACGTGACCCATCGCCATCGCGAGCGCGGCGTCGGTGCCCGGGTGCGGTGCGACCCACTCGTCGGCGAACTTCGTGTTGTCGGTGTAGTCGGGTGAGACCGTGACCACCTTCTGGCCGCGGTAGCGCGCCTCGGCCATGAAGTGCGCGTCGGGCGTGCGCGTGACGGGTACGTTCGAGCCCCACATCATGAGGTACCCGGCGTTCCACCAGTCGGCGGACTCGGGGACGTCGGTCTGGTCGCCGAACACCTGCGGGCTCGCGACGGGGAGGTCGGCGTACCAGTCGTAGAAGGACAGGATCGTGCCGCCGACGAGGTTCAGGAACCGGGCCCCGGCACCGTGGCTGACCATCGACATCGCGGGGATCGGCGAGAACCCGGCGACCCGGTCCGGGCCGTACTCCTTGACGGTGTACACGTGTGCGGCGGCGGCAATCTCCATCGCCTCGTCCCACGTCGTGCGCAGCAGGCCGCCCTTGCCACGGGCGCTCTTGTAGGCGCGCGACTTCTCGGGATCCTCGACGATCGAGGCCCACGCGTCGACGGGGTCGGGATGCGTGCGCTTGGCGTCGCGGTACAGCTCGGCGAGCGTGTCGCGGATGTACGGATACCGCACGCGCGTGGGGGAGTAGGTGTACCAACTGAACGCGGCGCCGCGGGGGCATCCGCGCGGTTCGTACTCGGGCGAGTCGGGGCCGACGGACGGGTAGTCGGTCTGCTGCGTCTCCCACGTGATGATGCCGTCCTTGACGTACACCTTCCACGAGCACGACCCCGTGCAGTTCACGCCGTGCGTCGAACGGACGACCTTGTCGTGCGCCCAGCGGTCGCGGTAGAAGACGTCGCCCGAACGTCCGCCTTTGAGGAACACGGAGCGCAGGTCCTCACTCGTCTCGCCGGGGCGGAGGAAGCGGCCCATGCTCAGCAGTGCGTCCGCCAGAGGACCGTCCGTCGAGGGAGTGCTGCGGATCTGTGGTGTCATCGTCTCCTCCAGCCCGGATGGCTGCCCTCAGTATCCGCATCGTCGCGGCAGGGAACCAGCCCGTACACCGTATTTAATACGGACTGAAGGTCGGGGGCAATGGATGCCGCGGACTCGTCGAATAAGGACGGTGAACCCGTGGTGCGGGAGTCGTCGTCGCCGCTACCGTGAGCGTGTCGAATGGAGTAGCCGTGACTACGAAAGTCCCGCACCGTCCCGCCACAGAGGCCGCCCCCGATCTGCGCGGGGGGCTCGGTCAGGTGATCCTCGCCACCCTCGCGTCGACTGTCGGCTTCTGGGCCTGGATGTCGATCGCTCCGCTGCAGAACGTCTACGCCGAGAATATGGGGCTCGATCAGGGGCAGATCTCGCTGATGCTCGCCACCCCCGTGCTCGTCGGTGCGCTCGGCCGCATCGTCGTCGGGGCGCTGACCGACCGCTTCGGTGGGCGACGCATGTTCACGCTCGTGCTCCTCGCCTCGGTCCCCGCCGTCCTCCTCGTTGCGTTCGCCGGATCGATCGGCTCCTACCCGCTCCTGCTCGTCGCCGGCTTCCTGCTCGGTGTGGCGGGCACGATCTTCGCGGTCGGCATCCCCTTCTCGAGCGCCTGGTTCCCCGCCGCGCGGCGCGGACTCGCCACCGGAATCTTCGGCATGGGCATGATCGGCACGGCGGTGTCGGCGTTCGTCACACCGCGGCTCGCACTCGCGATCGGGTACATCCCGACCCACCTGCTCATCGCCGGAGTGATGATCGTGGTGGCCGCGGCGGTGTGGTTCTTCCTCCGCGAGTCGCCGGCGTGGGTACCGAGCCATCAGGCGCTGGTCCCGAAGGTCGTCGGGGCGTTGAAGTTGACGGTCACTTGGCACATGTCGTTCCTGTACGCGATCGTCTTCGGTGGATTCGTGGCGTTCTCGACCTACTTGCCCAAGTACCTGACCACCATCTACCCCGACGAGGTGGACGCCGTGGGGGCAGGTACGCGGACGGCCATCTTCGCCGCGGCCGCGGTGATCGCGCGACCTGTCGGCGGCGTGCTGGCCGACAGGCTCGGACCCAAGGTCATCTCCCTCATCTCGCTGGCAGGCATCGTCTCCACGGCCTACATCGTTGGTCAGCAGCCGCCGGAGGGCGTGCTCACCGGCTTCGTCTTCAACCTCATGGCCGCCGCGATGGGCCTCGGGATGGGCGCGGTGTTCGCCTGGGTGGGGCCGTCGACGCCGCCGGACAAGGTCGGCGCGGTGACCGGCGTCGTGGCTGCCGCGGGCGGACTCGGCGGGTACTTCCCGCCGCTCGTGATGGGAGCGACGTACCAGGCGGAATCGAACTCGTACGCGCTCGGCCTCTGGCTCCTCGTCCTTGTGGGTGCGGCGGCGCTCGTGGTCGCCGGAATGCTGCGGGACGCGCGATCAGCCCCTGCCCTGAAGGAAAGCTAGTCCCGCGGCGGGGGTGATTCGTCGTGCGCGGGTCGCATCCGGAGGAGCAGCTCGCACCGATGCTCGGTCACGAGCGGGAGCAGTCGGTCGACCTCGACCGGCCCGCCCGCGCGCTCGAGGACGTCGCGGACGAGCCCTTCGTGCACGCGGCACAGCACCTCTCGGTGACCCTCGACGAGAGTGTGGAACTCGCACGGCCGCAGCGAGACCTCGAGACGATGCTCGTCGATATCGGGGTCGAGGCCCACCTCGTCGAGGTGCTCGTACAGCGCGTCGATCTGGTGGACGGCCGCGGGGTCGAGGTCGGGTGCCGCCGACGGCACCATGCGCCGCAGGAGATCGCCGCGGCGCTTCGCCTCGTCGACGCGTCTCTGGGCGGTCTCGTTCTCGGTGGCTGCATCGACGGGGTAGTAGAGCGCGCGCGGTCGACCACGGGTGCCGCGCTGCTCCGGCATGCTGCGGATGATCCCCTCCGTCTCCAGCACGCGCACGTGATCGCGGAGCGTGTTGGCGTGGAGGCCGGTCTCGACCGACAGATCGGCGAGCGAGACGCCCGGCCGCTGCATCACGGCATCCACGATGCGCAGACGGCTCGCCTGCGCGATCCCTCGGTGGGCATGCATCGGCCGTGGCATCCTTCGATTATCCGTGCATTCGGCCGCGGGTGGGCCCATGTATCGAAGCGCGCCGCGCGTGGGCTGGCTGTGTGCCGATTGCCGCTGCCGTTGTGACCGTGTCTGATCGCTCCGCCCGAGGCGAGCGCGTCGACGCCAGTGGCCCCCTCGCCGTCGCCGCACTGCGGGCGGCGGGCTACACGTGCCACGGTGCCACGGTCGTCGCCGACGGGATCGAGTCGGTCGAAGTGGCGCTGCGGCAGGCACTGGCGTCGGGCTCGAGAGTCGTCGTCACCACCGGGGGCACGGGGCTCGCGCGCCGCGACCTGACGCCCGAAGGGACAGCGCGTGTCGCAGAGCGCACCCTGCCGGGGATCGCGATGGTCGGCTTATCCGTGAGCGGGGTCTCCACGTCAGGCCCCTCCGTCGGCCAAGGCGACCGCGTGACGCCGGCACCACCAACCCGCCCCCAGGGTGCGCGCCAACAGAGTTTGTCAACCCTCTTCGGCACCTTCGCACCCAGGTGATTTGGTAGCTGTGAAGGCTCCGACACTCGGCTGCCGGAGAAGGGAACCATGGCTGACGTAGTGCGCCAGCGCGATCCGGAAGGGGACGCCATCGCGGGCGACGGTCGCGACGAGACGGAAGCGGAGAAAGCGGACCGCAACTGGAGCGACATCCTCCAGGAGCTGCGCGCCGTCCAGACCGGGACACAGATCATCACCGGGTTTCTGCTCGCCGTCGCCTTCCAGCCGACCTTCCACGATCTCGAGCCCTATCAGGTAGGTCTGTACCTGGTGTTGATTGTGCTCGCAGGTTGCGCGACAGTGCTGGGGCTAGCGCCGATCATCATGCACCGGCAGGCCTTCGGCAAGCAGCGCAAGCCCGAACTGGTCCGGTCGGCGAACCGACTGCTTCTCGCTCTCCTCGTGGTCGTCTCGCTGCTCGCCGCGGGCGTTGTCGGGCTCGTCTTCGACGTCGCCGCAGGTCGCGCGGCCGGACTGGTGGCACTCGGTGTTTCAACGGTGATCCTGATCGTCTTCTGGACCGTGGTGCCGCGATACGGACGGAGTCGGACATGACTGAGCGAGAGACGAGCACGGGGACCGATGCTGTCGACGACGTGATGGTCCGCCCCATTCACTCGGATGACGCGGGCGAAGTCCTCACGGTGCAGCGAGCCGCCTTCGTTCAGGAGGCGCTCATCTACCGCGACCCCGACATGCCCGCGCTGACTCAGACCCTCGAACAGCTCGAGGCAGAACTGGCCGACAACCTCGGGTTGGTCGCAGAGAGAGGGCCGCGCATAGTGGGCGCGATCCGGGCCGTCGCCGCCGACGAGCTGCTGCTGATCGGACGCATAGCAATCGTTCCTGACCAACAGGGCGAAGGCATCGGCCGAATGCTGCTCGAGGCTGTCGAAGAGCGTGGCTGGTCGGTCGGATGTCGCGAGGCCGAACTCTTCACCGGGTCGCACAGCGACGCGAATCTGCGGCTGTACGAGCGGCTGGGCTATCGCAAGACCGAGCAGATCGACCAAGGCGACGGCACCGCCCAGATCTTCATGCGCAAGCACTTGCGAACAGAATCGCCGTCCAGCTCCTCAGCGGAATAGCGCTCTGACCGGCCGCCAGAACGAGTTGCCGCGCATGGACGCCGGGATGGCAACCCTCTCCCCGGTTTCGTGGCCGTCGTGTTCGCTGAAGCCGCGAGAGGAGATCACCATGCCCCGGGGCAAGAACTCGAGTCTGAAGGACCCTGAGATGCCTGAGAACAACAGCGGACCCGCCCTGCGCGCGCTCGCTCTGAACTGCACGCTGAAGGCTCACAGCGAGTCGTCGAGCACGGAGAAGCTGCTGGGCGAGGTCCTTGATGCCCTGCGCGAGCACGGGGTCGAAGGAGAGCAGGTGCGTGTCGCCGACATGGACACTCGTCCCGGTGTCGAGACTGACATGGGTGACGGGGATCATTGGCCGGCGATTCGAATGAAGCTGCTCGCCTCCGACATCCTCGTCATGGGAACCCCGGTATGGATGGGGCACCCGTCGAGCATCGCTCAGCGAGTGCTTGAGCGCCTCGACGCAGAGCTCGCCGAGACGGATGAGCACGGACGCCCGGAACTGTTCGACAAGGTCGCGGCGGTCGCCGTGGTCGGCAACGCGGACGGTGCCCACAAGATCACCGCGGATCTGCTGCAAGCCCTCAACGACGTCGGCTTCAGTGTGCCCGCGCAGGCGGGGACGTACTGGGTCGGAGAGGCGATGCAGACCGTCGACAACAAGGACCTCGACACGATCCCAGAGCCTGTTGCCGGTGCGACCGCAATGCTCGCCCGCAATACGGCGCATTTGGCCCAGCTGCTTCGCGCACACGCCTACCCCGCCGAGTCCTGAGTTCGGCGAACGGTCACCTGAACCGGCTCCGGTGACCCGGGGGAAGCGGTGGCGACATAGCCTTCGGGCCACGATGGCGGTCGCCGCTGGTCTGAGTTCGGCGACGAGGCCCGTTCAGGACCAGAGTCGTGCGATCGCGAGCGCGTTCCCGATGACGCGCTCGGCGGCGCGGTGGCCGGACAGCATGGCTGCGGGTACCGTCGCCGGGTCGTCGGTCCAGGTCGCTTCTCCCGCGAGGTGCAGCACCCCGCCGATGGGCGTCGCGAGATCGTCGTGGTCGCTCGTCGTCGAACCGACAGTCATGTACGCGTACGAACCGTGCGAGAACGGGTCATCTTGCCAGTGCGTCACCGTGACGGTGACCGGGTCTGGCGCAGCCGGGAAGAGTCGTCTGAGCGCCGCCATGACCGATGCGGTCACCTGCTCATCGCCCCACCGACGGATCGCCCGGGCGGCCGGGCCCGCCGCGAACGTGAGCAGGGTCGGTTCGCCGTCGAGCGCCGACAGGTCGTACCAGGAGTGCCACCACGCGGCATCCGCTCCCTGTCGTCGCAGCGCGTACACTTCGTCGGGCCAGAACGCGCGATCGAAGCGCAAGAAGACCTTCTCGAATGCGTTCATCCGCAGGCGACCGAGCGGCTCAGCCACGACGGCGGGCAGCGGGGGATCGAAGGTGAGATCGCCTCGGTGGAGGACGCCGACCGGCACCGTGACGACGGCCTGATCGGCCGCGAACGCGCCCGCGTCGGTCGACACGATCACGCCGGTCTTCGACCAGCCCACCTGCGTGACCACGTGCTGCAGACGCACATCGAGCCCCGCTGCCAGACGAGCGGGGAGTCGGTCGTAACCGTCGGGGAAGACGACCTCGTCGCCTTCAACGAGATCGTCGTCGAGGCCGTGCGCCGCGAGGTCGGCGATCCATGCACCGTATTGCTCCTCCGACCGGTGCCGAAGGTACTCCCGCACGCGCTCGGTGCGCTCGTCCGCCCACCCCTGAGAGGCGAGTGCGACCTCTGCGACATCCTCGTACGACGCGTCGGGTGCCGACTCGGCGATCGCGCGCGCCAGGGCGGCGTCGACAGTGTGGATGTCGGCGATGAAGGCGGCGGTCGTCGCGCCATCCAGGCGCGCGTCGTCGGGTCCGTAGTACGCGATCGGGCGGCTGTCGGGCTGATACCCGCCGACGGTGAACTCCATCGTCGGCATACCGAACGCCGTGACAGCTGCCGCGACCGGGCAGCCGTCGACACCGTGGATCCATGAGGCGCCCAGATCGGTCACGCGGTCACCGGTGCGCTCGGTCACCACGCGTCCGCCGATACGATCACGCCCCTCGAGCACGACCACCCGCTGGCCGGCATCCTGCAGGAGTCTGGCCGCACTCAAGCCCGAGACGCCTGCACCGACGACGACCGTGTCGAACCGCTCCACAGCGCCACGCTACCGTCGCGGCGACGCTCAGCGCATCGCGTCGCCGATGTAGGAGTACTTCAGGAAGACCTCGCTCGCGATTCCGGCCTCTTCGAGCACGCCCTGCACCGCGGTCAGCATGTACTTCGAGTCCCAGCCCATGTAGAGGTACTGGCCCTCCGCGAGTTGATCCCACTGTCCGTTCCAGGCCATCTCGGCGTAGACGGGCCCGCCATGGCGAGCGCTGTATGCGATGACGCTCTGGCGCGAGTCCGCCCACAGTCGTTTGAAGATCCGGTTGAAGAGGTACCTGACGTCGGGGACTTCCCAGTGCTCACCGCGGTACTCGACGTAGGCGAACTCCCGCTGCCAGCCCCTGGGCCAGCCGCGTCGCCGCCGTCCGTCGAGGATGGGCGTGAGGTTGTCGTCATCGATCCCGACGACGGCGGGCCGACGCCACAACTGAACGAACGCCCTGGTCAGCTCCTCGGTGCGCTGCGCGATGCTCGCGGTGCCCCACGCTTCGTGCGCGGTGACGTCGGCGGTAAGGGGGATGCCGCTGCGTGCGTAGACATCGCGTTTGACGGGGAAGGATGCGTCGAACGCCTGCTCGAACAGGTTCGGTTCGAGCAGCGTCAGATTTCCGAGGGTCGATGCGAGCGCGCGGTGGCTGTTCTGCTCGTCCTCGGTGTACTGCGCCCACCGGCGGAAGCCGTCACCGCTCCATTCGTCGCCCGGCGCTTGCGGCACGATGTGGTCGAGGTCGGCCGTGGCACCCGGGTCGATGCCGGCGAGCCGCCCGAGCACGTATCGCGGGTGCGGAAGATCGCTGTACTTGAGGCCGACGCGCGTGCGCTCGTCGGACGGCGTGATCCGGGCGACGGCCAGGCGAAGCTCGTCCGCGCCGCGCGCGTATGCGCGGACGAGGCGCGCGACGAGCCGATCGGTGGCGAGCCCCACCACGGTGCGACGCAGCAGGAGCGATTGCAGGTCTTCGAGCGCGTCGATGAACGCCGACGGACTGATCGCGCCGTCGAGGCGGTCGCGGTAGAGCGTCAGGACGAGCGGGTACATGCCCCGACCGAAGGTGTTCAGGTGGGTCAGGTGGCGGGCCACTTCGGCATCCGGCGCCTGTGCGGGGTCCAGCAGCACGCCGTAGGTCTCGGCGAGTGCGCGCCACCGCGCCGCTTCGATGCGAAGTGTGGCGACGTCGAGACGGGGGAACTGGCCGCGGAACGCGTCGTAGACGCCACGCTCGCCGGCGACGGTGACCTCACGCCCCGTGAGCATGACGAGCACATGCCGCCAGAAGGAGCCGATCTGTTCGCCGGTGTGTGCTTCGATCGGCAGCCAGAAGTCGCGTTCGATCTCTGTCTGCTCGCCGTGCGAGAGGCCCATCAGCACGTAGTTGTGGATCAACTCGTGGTCACCAAGTGGTTCGCCCGTCGAGTTCAGGCTCTCGAAGATCTGCTGCGCGTTGGCTCCGGACCCGAGCGTGATGGAGACGTGCTCGAGCTTTTTGAGACCGCGCCAGATGTGTGCGGCCTCATCAGGGCGGATCTGGCTGCGGAAGAACGCGTAGTTGTCGTCGAACCGCGACTCGCGGGTGGCGTCCTCGGGGCTGCGCCGATCCAGCACGACGCTTTCGAAGACGTCGGCCCATGCGCGGTGAGGATGCAGCTTGGTGCGACCATCGGCACTCACCAGCACGCGTGCCAATTCGGATGCCAGTACCGGATCATCGTCGCGCAGCGTGTGCTGCAGCGCTGCGATGAGGAGCATGAGCGTCGTGATGCGCTGCTGTCCGTCGATGAGCACCAGGTGGGCGTCATCGACGGACGAGGTGCTCGCGGTCGAGAGGATGGACCCGATGAAGTGCGTGTGGCCGTCGTCGGTGTCGGCGACGCGGCGGATGTCGGCGAGCAGCTGTTCGCATCCGCCGATGTCCCAGCGGTACTGGCGCTGGTAGACGGGGACCACAATGGTCGTCTCGGCATCTGAGAGCCAGCCGATCGTGTTGACGGCTGTCGCTCCGACATTGGTGGCACGGGTCATGATGATGGGCGGCACTCCTTCGGCAAACCCTTTCGAGTCTATTCGGGCCCTGATATTCACGGCGTTGACACGGCGGGTTCGCAAGGGCCGAGGGTAGGGTGACCTCAGTCGGGCCTGTAAAAACTTCGCTTGTCCGACAGAAAGGTGATGAGACCCATGGGTTACATCAAGTCCGCTGCGCTCGAGGAAACCGGCTACGTCGTCCTCGACCGCTACAACCGAGAGATCGATCCGAAGGAATGGCTCGACATCGAGTATGTCGACTGGAAGTCTTCGGGCGACACCCGCTTCGCGCCGCTCGCGTCGGCCAAGGGTGAGATCGAATGCAACGGCTTCTGGAACCACAAGCCGCCGCGCACTGACAAGGACGGCGTCTGGATCGACGCGCAGACCGAGCTTGCGCCCACGCTCACCGAGCGCGCGCAGGAGCCCGGCGCGAACGTCGGACGCTGCCGCGTCATCGAACTGCAGCCGAACACGTACGCCGACTGCCTCTACAACCTCCACCAGGACGACAACAACCGTCTGAACCCGGACGGCACCGGCTGGGTCGTGCGTGGGTTCTTCAACCTCACCGACGACACCACGAGCTACTTCGTGCTGCGCGAGAACCGGACCGATCCGAGCGAGGAGACGCGCATCGCGCTGCCCGCCGGTGCTCAGCTGATCGTCGACACGCAGCGTCTGTGGCACGCATGCGCCCACTACGGCGACGAGCCGCGCTACTGCCTCATCACCTCGTGGGAGTCGGGTCCCGAACTCGACGCCTACATCGCCAAGTACAACGGCGTGAACAAGGTCGAGAGCTACCCGGTCGATCAGGAGACCCTGGATGCCGGTCAGATCGAGCAGGAGCGGCGCATTGCCGCTCGCGCCGCCGCCCTCGCTGCTCGTGGGCAGCAGGAGGTCGTGGCGATGAGCGAGGCCTGAGCCTCAGCATTCTGCCGCCGACGCCGGCCCCGATCACCACGGTCGGGGCCGGCGTCGCGTTGCGGGAGCACAAACGGACGGGAGGGCCCGGCCGCGGCCGAACCCTCCCGTATGCGCTCCGATCAGATCACGCCCGCTGCGCGGTTGCGGTGGCTGATGCGGTGTCCGATCCACAGTGCGACGGCGATCAATCCGGCCAGCCCAACGCCGATGAGCCACGGCAGCAGCGTCGGGGTGAGTCCGGACGTTCCGGCGACGAGTTCGCCCGTGCCTGCGGCGAGCTGCGCGTTGCCGTCGCTCAGTTCTCCGGTGCCGCTGGCAAGCGTGGTCGCACCGTCGGACAGACGGGTGGTGCCGTCCGAGAGCTTGTTCGCACCGTCCGAGAGTGAGCCGAGTCCATCCGACAGCGTCGTCGCACCGGCGGACAGCTTGGTGGCACCTTCGGAGAGGCTGCCCGCACCCGTCGAGAGCTCTCCGGCGCCGGTGGCGACGCTCTCGGCGCCGGCCAGCAGCCGAAGCGATCCGTCGGCGAGGCGCTGCGTGCCGTTGCGGATCTCGCCGAGGCCGTTCGCGAGCGTGCCCGCCTTCGTCGCGAGCGTCACACCGCCCTCGCTGAGCTCACCCGTCTTGCCGCTCAGAGTGTTGAGACCGGCCGCGACCGTGCCTGCACCGGTGTGGATCTTTCCGAGGCCTGCGGCCAGTTCGCCCGACTTGGTCGTCGCCGTGTCGAGACCGGTCGCCAACTCGCCCGACTTGTCGGCGAGGGTGTCGAGTCCGGCGACGAGCTCACCCGACTTCGTCGAGAGCGTGTTGAGCCCTGTCGACAGTTCGCCCGTCTTGGTCGCGAGCTGGCTGGAACCGGCCGCGAGCTGCTGCGTTCCTTCGTGGAGCTGAGCGGTGCCGTCGCGCACCTCGACCGCACCGTCGCGCACCTGGACGGCACCATCGCGCAGACGCTCGGCGCCATCGGCCGCCTCGTCCATCATCGGACCGTAGACGGGGTGTGCGGCCACGAGCACGGCGGCTGCGCGCAGCTTGGTGGCGAGCTCGGTCGCGCCGTCGGCGACCTGCGAGGCTCCGCCGGCCAGCGTCGTGGTGCCGTCGGCGAGCTTCGTGGTGCCGGCAAGGCCCTGCTGGAGGCCGGCATCCAACTGCTGAGCGCCGCCCGCGAGCTGCGATCCGCCCGCGGCCGCGGTGGCGATGCCGTCGGAGAGCTGCTTGCCGCCGGCCGCAGCGGTGCTCATGCCGGCCGAGAGCTGGTCGGCGCCGTCGGCGGCCGTCCCGAGCCCGGCAGTGAGCTGCTTGCCGCCGTCAGCGGCGGTCTTCGCACCCTTCGCGAGGTCTCCCGCGCCCGTTTCGAGCTTGACGACACCGGCCTGCGCCTTGGTGAGGCCGTCTGACAGACGACCCGCGCCGGCAGAGAGCGCGCCCGCGCCGTCAGCGGCGCTGATCGTGCCGGTGAGCAGTCGCTGCGCGCCGTCACGGTTGCTCACGGTGCCGTCGGCGAGGGTCTGCGCGCCGGTCGCGAGGCGGGTCGCGCCGTCCGAGAGCCGGGCAGCCCCGTCGGCAGCCGAGGTGGCACCTTCGGCCAGCTTGCCGGCGCCCTCGGTCGCGCTGACAGCCCCGTCGTCCAGTGCTGCGGCGCCTTCGGCGAGCTCGCCGGCCCCGGATGCGAGGTCGGCTGCGCCGTCTGCCACGCGCGTGGATCCGTCCGAAGCGGAGGCGGCGCCGGCGTCGAGGCGGTTGGCTCCGTCGGAGAGTTTGGCGGCGGTCAAGAGGAACAGGGTCGTCATGGCGGCAAGCAGCACGCCGAGGACGATCACCGTGATCCGCATGCCCATCCCGTGGACGTGTGCGTGTGTTCTCGACATCGAGGACTCCGTAGTGTCTCGCGCCCGCTGCGCTGCGGGCGTGGTGGGGGTGCTCCGATGGGTATCGGTACGACGGCGGACTCTTCGGTGGGTCCATGCGTTCTCGCGTGCGGCCATTGCCGTGGAGGACGTGCGCCGTGAAGCGTGACGACGCTAACAGCGGGGGAGACCGGCTCCGAGGAGGCTGGGAAGAAACTTCGGCTGAAACTAAGTCCCACGCCGCGTGGGCTTGAGTTTCTTGTGCGCTTTCTACAAATGGCTCGCAACTCGTTGGTTGAACCCGACACGTCGACTCGCGCAGATCATCGGCGAAAGATGGATCTTGTTCTCTGTGGGTCTGTGTTGTAATGTGTTGGAAACGCGGGGAGGCAACTGTGTACGCGACGGAGCGACAGGACCTGATCGAACGACTTGTCGGCAGCGATGGCCGGGTTGCCGTGATCGATCTCGCGGCCCGCTTCGGCGTCACGACAGAGACCGTGCGCCGCGACCTCGATCTGCTGGAGCGCGCGGGACTCGTCCGCCGTGTGCACGGTGGCGCCGTTGCACCCGAACGTGTGAGCACGGCGGAGTCATCGGTGATCGAACGCACCGCCCGGCACACCGGCGCCAAGCGCGCGATCGCAGCCGCCGTCATTGCGACGCTGCCGCCCGGCGGGTCTATCTACCTCGACGCGGGAACGACGACCGCGGCCGTCGCCGCGTTGCTGGCCGATCGTCGGGGTGCCGCGCCGGTGGAAGTCGTCACGCATTCCATGGCGGTCGCGCAGATCCTCGCCGGTGTTCCTGGCGTCGCACTCACCGCCATCGGCGGGCGTGTTCGCGGGCTCACCGCGGCAGCGGTGGGATCCGAAACCGTCTCGGCGATCACGCGCCTTCGACCCGACGTCGCGATCGTCGGCGCGAACGGGTTGACCGCGGCGTTCGGCGTCAGCACACCGGATCCCGACGAAGCGGCGGTGAAGCGGGCCGTCGTCGACTCGTCCCGCCGGGTGGTCGTGGCCGCCGACAGCTCGAAGTTCGGCGCGGAGTTGCTCGTCTCGTTCGCAGCACTGTCGGCGATCGATGTGCTTGCGACCGATGTCGCGCCGCCCGGCCCGCTCGCCGGCTCGCTGGCGGAGGCCGACGTGGAGGTGCTGCTGCCGTGATCGTCACCGTCACCGCGCATCCGAGCCTCGATCGCACCGTCTCGCTCGAGGCGGCCCTGACTATCGGCGACGTCCAGAGCGCCGCAGGCGTCCGCGAAGACGCAGGTGGAAAGGGGGTCAACGTCGCCGGCGTGGTCGCCGCGGCGGGGGAGCCCGCGGTCGCGATCCTGCCCCTGGCGCCGAGTGATCCGTTCGGCGCCGTCCTCGCCGAGACGGGCCTGCAGACGGTCGCCGTGCCGGCATCCGGACGTGTGCGCAGCAACATCGCGGTCGTGGACCCGTCGGGGGTCACCACGAAGATCAACCTGCCGGGCGCAACGCTCGGGCCCGAGGTGCTCGACGCGCTCGTCGATGCCGTGGTGACAGCTGCAGAAGGCGCCGACTGGCTCGTGCTCGCCGGCTCGCTGCCGCCTGGAGCGCCCGAAGATCTCTATGTCCGCATGATCCGTGCAGTGCGCGCGGCACATGCGTCGATTCCGCGAATCGCCGTGGACACCTCCGGCCCCGCGCTGCGCGCCGTTGTCGAGGCAGGGGGAGCGGACCTCATCAAGCCGAACGAGATCGAACTCGCCGAACTCGCAGGCGCGACGTATGGCGAGGATGTCGACCTCGTGGATGCTGTGACGGTCGTCGCCCGCGAATTGGTGCCCGGTCGCGTCGGGGCGGCTCTCGTGACGCTCGGCGCCCGAGGCGCTGTGCTCGTCGAGGCTGGGGGTGCGTGGGCGGGTTCACCGCCGCCGATCACGGTTCGCAGCACGGTCGGCGCCGGCGACAGCTCGCTCGCCGGATACCTCCTCGCTGCGGTGCGCGGGGCCGGCCCGGCCGAGCGCCTGCGCTCCGCAATCGGCTACGGCGCCGCCGCCACCTCGCTCGACGGCACGCAGCCGCCGACCCCGAACGACCTACCGGCCGGGGACATCCCGGTGCACGCACTTCCGAACTGAATCCAAACCGCCCGCACATCGACCACAGGAGGTCACCGTGGCAGACACCATCACCGCACGATTGGTCAGCATCGACGCCGACCTGGGCGCCGACAAACGCGCCGTCATCACCGCGCTCGCGAAGCGGGTCGCCGCCGAAGGGCGTGCCGACGACGCACAGCGGCTCGCCGATGACGCGTGGGCCCGTGAGCAGAAGGACGAGACGGGACTGCCCGGTGGGATCGCGATCCCGCACGCGAAGAGTCCCGCGGTGACGCAGGCATCCCTCGCGTTCGCCCGACTCGCACCGGGGGTCGACTTCGGCGCGCCCGATGGTCCCGCCGACCTGGTGTTCCTCATCGCCGCCCCGGATACGGCTGCAGAGGAGCACCTCGCGGTGCTGTCGAAGCTCGCCCGCTCCTTGATGAAGGACGAGTTCACGGCAGGACTGCGCGCAGCCGGCAGCGCCGACGACGTCGTCGCGATCGTCCGCGAGGCGATCGGCGAGGGCGATGTCGAAGCGGCTCCTGCAGCAGCCTCCGCCGCAGCAGCGCCCGCAGCGACCGAGCCGGCTTCCGGACCGAAGATCGTCGCCGTGACGGCGTGCGCCACCGGCATCGCGCACACCTTCATGGCCGCCGACGCGCTGACCGCGGCCGCGGCGGAGGAGGGGATCGACCTCGCCGTCGAGCCGCAGGGCTCGAGCGGCTACAAGGCGCTCGACCCCGCAGTGATCGCCGCCGCCGACGCCGTCATCTTCGCCGTCGACGTGGATGTGCGTGAGCAGCAGCGGTTCGTCGGCAAGCCGGTCATCCGCTCCGGTGTCAAACGCGGCATCGAGCAGCCCAAGCAGATGCTCGCCGAGGCGGTCGCTGCGGCAACCGACCCCAACGCGACCCGCGTGAGCGGCGTCGCCGCCGAGACCGTGTCGTCGTCGACCGAGAAGATGTCGTGGGGGCGTCGCATCCAGCGGATCCTGCTCACCGGCGTCAGCTACATGATCCCGTTCGTCGCAGGCGGCGGCCTGCTCATCGCGCTCGGGTTCCTGCTCGGCGGGTACGACGTCACCGACGATGCGGCGAAGGTCATCGTCGAGAATTCGCTCTGGAGCCTGCCGGCGGGTGGGCTCGGGCAGTATCTCGGCTCGGTCGCGTTCATGATCGGGTCCACGTCGATGGGCTTCCTCGTGCCGGTGCTTGCCGGGTATATCGCCTACGCGATCGCCGACCGTCCCGGTATCGCGCCCGGGTTCGTTGCCGGGGCCGTGGCGCTACTGATGACGGCCGGCTTCATCGGCGGAATCGTCGGTGGCCTCCTCGCCGGGTTCATCGCCTGGTGGCTCGGCACGCTCAACGCACCCCGCTGGCTGCGGGGGCTCATGCCGGTCGTGATCATCCCGCTGGTCGGGTCGATCGTGGCATCCGGCTTGATGATCCTGTTCCTCGGTCGTCCGATCGCGGCGCTGATGGAAGCGCTGACTGCGGGCCTCACCTCCCTCACCGAGAGCGGCGCAGGACTGATCGGCGTCGGTGTGATCCTCGGCCTCATGATGTGCTTCGACCTGGGCGGACCCGTGAACAAGGTCGCCTACGTCTTCGCCACAACAGGTCTGGCGGCCGCGAGTGCCGACAACACGGCGCCCTACCTGATCATGGCCGCCGTCATGGTCTCGGGCATGGTGCCGCCGTTGGCGCTCGCGCTCGCCTCGACGGTGCTCGCTCGTCCGCTGTTCACCCCGGTCGAGCGTGAGAACGGCAAGGCCGCGTGGCTGCTCGGCGCCTCGTTCATCAGCGAAGGTGCGATCCCGTTCGCGGCCGCCGATCCGCTGCGCGTGATCCCGGCATCCATGGTCGGCGGGGCGGTCACCGGTGCGTTGAGCATGTGGTTCAACGTGACGAGCTACGCGCCGCACGGCGGCATCTTCGTGCTGTTCGCGATCGAGCCGATCTGGGGCTTCCTCGTCGCGCTCGCGGCAGGCACAGTGGTCTCGGCGCTCGTGCTCGTCGTCCTCAAGAAATACGTCCGGCGCTCGACGCCGGCAGTCGCGACCGATAGCGTCGCAGTCACCGCGTGAAGGTAGGGAGACCGACATGGCAGAACGCACAACCACCATCGCCAGCAGCTCAGGACTGCACGCCCGCCCGGCGAAGCTCTTCGTGCAGGCCGTGCAGCAGACCGGCATCCCGGTGACGATCGCGGTCGAAGGCGGCCCTGATCTGAACGCGGGCAGCATTCTGAGCCTCATGGGGCTCGGCGCCACCCAAGGCACGGTCGTCACGCTCAAGGCCGAGGGCGACGGAGCCGATGCGGCACTCGACGAACTGGTGGCCTTCTTGCAGGTCGACCACGACGCCGAGGGCTGAGCCACAACGACACGAAGCGGATGCCGCGCCGAGGAGGCCGGCATCCGCTTCGTCGTGTGCGGGATCAGAGGTCGACGGCGTCGCCCGGGTCGAGCTCGACGAACTCGCCGCCGCCCTGCTCGGTGGCCCACTTCAAGCGACTGCGTCCCATCGTGAGCCCGATGCGCGACAACGTCATGTCGTGCGTGCCGAACGCACGTCGCGGTGCCACGGCGAGCACGAAGTCCATGGCTTCGCCGATCTTGAGCCACGGTGCGCCGACGGGAGCGGCGAGCATCCGCACGTCGGCGCCCCGCGGAACCGTGTAGGAGTCGCCCGGGTAGTAGAACTCGTCATCGACGAGCACACCGACGTTGTCGATGCCGGGGATCGATTCGTGGATCACCGCGTGGGCGCCGCCGAAGAACCGCAGCCTGAACGGGTCGAGCGTCACCGAATCACCGGCCGACACCTCGATGACGCCGTATCCAGCCGCCGCGCGAGCGACGCCGGCAGGCCCGTACACGGGGATGTCGGGGTGGTGGTCACGGATGCGATCGAGATGCTCGGGCGTCCAGTGGTCCGGGTGTTCGTGCGTCAGGACGACGCCGACGACGTCGTGCAGGTCGTTGAGGGGGAGCGTGAACGACCCCGGGTCGATCAGGAGGGTCTTTCCGTCCTTCTCGATACGAAGACAGGCGTGTTCGTGCTTGGTGACGCGCATGCCGCCAGTCCACACCGCGCAGCGTCGCGAGGCAAGTGCGAGTCCGATTTGGCGGGCACGGTCGGCCGTGGCATACTTGAACGGTTGCCTTCGGGCAGCTCGGTGAGGCCCCATCGTATAGCGGCCTAGTACGCCGCCCTCTCACGGCGGTAACGCGGGTTCGAATCCCGCTGGGGTCACCACAGGAAGAACGTCCCATCCATCGCGGATGGGACGTTCTTCGTTTCCGGGATCTCGATACACCGCGCCTTTGCCGCGGCACTCGATCACCGGGCGACGGCAGCTCTAGTCGGTGGCGCGGCGGCGACGTCGCACGATCCACACGATCAGCACGACCATGCCGGCCACGACCAACCAGGGGAGCAAGAAGCCGAACGCGACGACGATGCCGTTGAGCGTCGCGACGAAGCCGCTCCAACCCGCAGTCAGGCCATCCCCGAACCCGGCAGGGTCGGCTTCGACCACCTCGGCCGGCTCGACGAGCTGAATCGTGAGGGTCGACAGCGCGACACGGTCTTCGATCGCGGCCAGCTGCTGCTTGGCGGCCTCGAGCTCGCCTTGTCGGGCTGCGAGCGCCTCCTCGGCGGCCAGCAGTTCGGTCAGCGAGGCACTTTCGTCGATCAGCCCCTGCAACCGCTCCACCGAGGTCTCGAGCGCCGTGATGCGAGCACGCAGATCGCGGGCGCCGTCGGTGACGTCGTCGCGGACGATCTGCGATGCCTTCACCTCGCCGAATGCCGAAAGCCCCGTCGTGAAGTCGTCGAGGGCGTCTGCGGGCACCCTCACGCTCACCCAGGCGCCCGACGTCGGCGGGTACCAGACGTCGCCGCCCTCGAGGTACTCATCGCTCATCGGTGCGTCGGCAGAGCCTGCGTCGTCGGCCGACACGCTCATCGACTCGACGTACCCGCCGACGGCCTGCGCTGCGGCAGCGATCTGCTCGGAGGCCTCGGTGGCATCGGGCACCTCGAGGGTGGCCGAGGCGGTGACGGTGACCTCACGGTCGCTGATGGCGCCATCGCTCTCGGTGCTGTCGCCTGCCTCGGCGCCCGTGCCCGGGTCTGCGCTCGTCCCCCCGGCATCCGAATCCTCACGACCCATCTCGGGGGCGCCGGGCGCCGCTTCGTCGGCGGTGCTGCTGCCGGAGGCGTACGGCCGCAGGCTGTCGAGCACGAACGGCACTGCGACGGCCGAGACCAGCACGACGGATGCCGCGATGCCGATGCCCGCCCAAACCCTGCGCCGACGTCGAGCCCGAGCATGCGCAGGGGTCGCCGCATCGCGCGTCGCGTTCGTCTTCGCGTCAGCCTCTTCGCGGGTGATCGCCGCGAAGATCTCCTGCTCCATCGCCGCGATCCGCTCGTCGGTCAGCGGCGGCAGTTCCACCCTGTCCATCGTCATGGTCCCTCCGTTCCGATCGCGGTGCGCACCTGCGCGCGCACCCGGGAGAGACGATTGCGCACGGCACCGTGTGAGATGCCGAGTTCATCTGCGGCGGCCTGATAGCCGTATCCCTCGGCGGCGCAGAGGCGGAACACCTCTCGGTCGATCTCACTCATTCCCGCCACCTCCTCCAGAATCCGATCCACGAGCCCCGCCGTGACCACCTGCTCTTCGACGTCGATCGTCGCCGGCAGGGTCTCCTCGACAGCCGCCTGCGTGTGCTCTCGGTCTCGCTTGAGCCGCCGGATGCGATTGGCGCATTGGAACCGGCAGATCGTCGCGAGCCACGGGAGCAGCGATTCACTGCGCAGTTCCAGCCCGGGAAGCTTCCGCCACGCAGCGAGGAATGTCTCCTGCGTGACCTCTTCGGCATCCGCCGCCGAGCCCACCAAACCGTGGGCGATCCAGTACACCGGTCTCGCGTAGGCCCGATACAGCGTGCGGAAGGCGTGCTGGCTCCCGCCGGCCGCTTCTGCGACCAACGCGGCGTCGTCACGATCCTCAGGCTGTGCCATGGCTTCCCCTCGCGGCGGTCTCCCACCCCGCACTCGATTCGTCGCGGTCATCGTCTCGCAGGAGGAGTGTCCCGATCGACACGATCGTCTCACCGTGCGGATCCTGTCAACATCGCCCTGTATTCTGGTGCGAGCGAGAGGGAGTATCCCGTTCTTGCGCGCCCGTCATCACGGGCCCCGACGGAGGGGCCTCGGGTGCGCACCGCCCGTCGGGTGGGGGAGAGACTTTCGATCCCTCGTCATACCTCCGAAAGGCCCGCATGGACCTCCCTGTCTGGTTCGAGGTCGGCTCGCTCGTCGTGCTGACCCTCATCCTCATCGCCGACCTGCTCATCATCCTGAAGCGGCCGCACATCCCATCGACCCTCGAATCCACACTCTGGGTCGTCTTCTACGTCACCCTCGCCCTGATCTTCGCCGGGCTCATGTGGCTGTTCGCCGGTGGTGAGTACGCGGGGCAGTTCGTCGCCGGTTGGCTGACCGAATACAGCCTGTCGATCGACAACCTGTTCGTCTTCGTGCTGATCATGAGCCAGTTCTCGGTGCCGCGCCGCTATCAGCAGGAAGTGCTGATGGTGGGCATCATCATCGCGCTCGTGCTGCGCGGGCTGTTCATCCTCGCGGGCGCTGCCATCATCGAGCAGTTCAGCTGGGTCTTCTACATCTTCGGCGCCTTCCTCATCTGGACCGCGATCCGTCAGGCGTTCCCGGGTGGCGACCACGACGACGACGTCAAGCGCGAGAACTTCCTCGTCCGTCTGATCCGGCGTCGCATCGACATCAGCGAGGAGTACGACGGCGCGAAGCTGCGTACGGTCGTCGACGGCAAGAAGATCTTCACGCCCATGATCATCGTCTTCGTCGCGATCGGCATGACCGACCTGCTGTTCGCGATCGACTCGATCCCCGCGATCTTCGGCATCACCCAGAACGCGTTCATCGTGTTCACGGCGAACCTGTTCGCGCTCATGGGGCTGCGCCAGCTCTACTTCCTGCTGGGCGACCTGCTGGACCGTCTGAAGTATCTGCACTACGGCATCGCGTTCATCCTCGCCTTCATCGGCGTGAAGCTGGTTTTCCACGCCATGCACGAGAACGAACTCCCGTTCATCAACGGCGGCGAGCACATCGAGTGGGTTCCGGTCATCTCCACCTGGATGTCGTTGGGCGTCATCGTCGGCTCGATGGTCGTCGCCACCGTCGCGAGCCTCATCGTGTCGTCGCGTGAGCGTCGACTCGCTCCCGCCGGCCCCGTCGAAGCGGCTGAAGCCGTCGCCGACGAGAAGGGCACACCTGCCACGGTGGACGGGCAGGCGTCGTTGCCTGAGCGCGCCGACGAACACTGACGACGACCCGTCACACACCGGCGTCGCGCGTCATCGACGCCGGCGCCGGTGCTAGTCTGGGCGGGTGCGGATCGCGCTCCTTCTCCTTAGCGGCCGCGACGAGATCTCGTTCTGAGCCCGCTCTCGTCGCGGAGTCCGGCATGGGCTGATCCGATGCAAGGAGAACGACAGCAATGACCACCCACATCCCCGATCACCCGCGCACGCTCGCCGAGAAGGTCTGGGACGACCATCTCGTCGTCAAGGGCGAAGACGGTCAACCCGACCTGATCTACATCGACCTGCACCTCGTCCACGAGGTGACCAGTCCGCAGGCATTCGACGGCCTGCGTGCAGAGGGCCGACCGGTGCGCCGCCTCGACTTGACGATCGCGACGGAGGATCACAACACCCCGACGCTCGAGATCGACAAGCCGATCGCAGACCCGACCAGCCGCATCCAGATCGAGACGCTGCGTCACAACGCCGCCGAGTTCGGCGTTCGCCTGCACTCGCTGGGTGACAAGGAGCAGGGCATCGTCCACGTCGTCGGTCCGCAGTTGGGCCTGACGATGCCCGGGATCACGGTCGTATGCGGAGACAGCCACACGTCGACCCACGGCGCGTTCGGCGCCATGGCATTCGGCATCGGCACGAGCGAGGTCGAGCATGTCCTCGCGACGCAGACGCTGCCGCTCAAGCCATTCAAGACCATGGCGATCACCGTCGAGGGCGAACTACGCGAGGGGGTCACGGCGAAGGACATCATCCTCGCGGTCATCGCCAAGATCGGCACGAACGGCGGACAGGGCTACGTCCTCGAATACCGCGGCTCGGCGATACGCGCGCTCTCCATGGAGGGCCGCATGACGATCTGCAACATGTCGATCGAGGCCGGCGCGCGCGCCGGAATGGTCGCGCCCGACGAGACGACCTTCGCCTACCTCGAGGGCCGCGACCACGCGCCGAAGGGGCAGGATTGGGACGACGCCGTCGCATACTGGCGAACGTTGCCGAGTGACGATGGCGCCGTCTACGACGCCGAGGTCTTCCTCGATGCGAACGACCTCGAGCCGTTCGTCACGTGGGGCACGAACCCCGGGCAGGGCGTGTCGCTCAGCGATGTCGTCCCGACGCCGGCAGACATCGCCGACCCGAATGAGCGCGTGGCCGCAGAGCGGGCGCTGCAGTACATGGACCTCGCGGCGGGGACGCCGATGAAGGACATCGCGGTCGACGCGGTCTTCATGGGCTCGTGCACGAACAGCCGGATCGAAGACCTGCGTCAGTTCGCCTCGATCATCGAGGGTCGCACCAAGGCCGACGGTGTTCGCGTCATGGTCGTGCCGGGGTCGGCGCGAGTGCGACTCGAGGCCGAGGCCGAGGGACTCGACAAGGTGTTCACGGATTTCGGTGCCGAGTGGCGGTTCGCGGGGTGCTCGATGTGTCTCGGGATGAACCCCGATCAACTCGCCCCGGGCGAGCGCTGCGCATCGACGAGCAATCGCAATTTCGAGGGTCGGCAGGGCAAGGGCGGACGCACGCACCTCGTCTCACCGGTCGTCGCCGCCGCCACGGCGGTGCTCGGCCATCTCGCCAGCCCCAGCGACCTGCCCGTGCTGACCGGTTCGGAGGCCTGATCATGGAGAAGTTCACGACCCACACCGGCATCGTCGCTCCGCTTCGGCGATCCGCGGTCGACACCGACCAGATCATCCCCGCGGTCTACTTGAAGCGCGTCACGAAGACCGGGTTCGATGACGCCCTGTTCTCGAGCTGGCGGCAGGACCCCGACTTCGTGCTCAACCAGGACGCGTACCGTCACGCCTCCGTGCTGGTGACCGGTCCGGATTTCGGCACCGGATCCAGCCGGGAGCACGCCGTGTGGGCGCTGCGCGACTACGGATTCCGCGTCGTGCTGAGCCCCCGTTTCGCAGACATCTTCCGCGGCAATGCGGGCAAGCAGGGCCTGGTGACGGGCGTCGTCTCCGAGGCCGATGTCGAGGCGATCTGGTCGGCAGTCGAAGCCGACCCCGGTGCGTCGATGACGGTCGACCTCGAGACGCGCACCGCCACGATCGGCGACCTCCGCGTCACTTTCGACATCGACGATTACACTAGGTGGCGGCTTCTCGAAGGGCTCGACGACATCGGGCTCACACTGCGCAACGAAGAGCGGATCGCGCAGTTCGAGGCGCGCCGAGAGGCGTGGCGGCCGCGGACGATTCCCGTCCCGTAGCCCGGTGAACGCCCCGCACAACGGGGCGCGAACCGTTCAGAGCATCCTCGAGAATCAAGTGAGGTCCACCGTATGAAGCCACTCGTGAGCGCTTCGGACGCCGCCAACAGCACGGAACCCGCCGCCGCCCCAGGGCAGGCGCTCGTGATCCGCGGAGGTCGTCCGCTCACGGGTCGCGTCGACGTGAAGGGTGCGAAGAACCTCGCCACAAAGGCGATGGTCGCAGCCCTTCTCGGCGAGTCTGAGTCGGTCCTTCGCGATGTTCCCGAGATCAGCGACGTCAATGTCGTCCGGTCGCTTCTCGAGGTGCACGGTGTGCGCGTCGACGATGAGGGCGACGGGGTGCTGCGCCTCGATCCGAGTGGGGCCGTCTCGGCCCACATGGAGGAGATCGACGCGCACGCGGGGGCATCTCGCATCCCGATCCTGTTCTGCGGGCCGCTGCTGCACCTGCTGGGAGAGGCGTTCATCCCCGACCTCGGTGGATGCCGCATCGGCGACCGGCCGATCGACTTCCACCTCGATGCGCTGCGCTCGTTCGGCGCCGTCGTCGAGAAGCTGCCGAGCGGCATCCGGCTGTCGGCGCCTGAAGGCGGCCTGACCGGCGCGAACATCGAGCTGCCCTACCCGAGCGTCGGCGCAACCGAACAGGTGCTGCTCACGGCCGTGCGCGCGAAGGGGACGACCGAGCTTCGCAATGCGGCGATCGAGCCCGAGATCATGGACCTCATCGCGGTCCTGCAGAAGATGGGCGCGATCATCTCCTACGAGCCGAACCGCGTCATCTTCATCGAGGGCGTCGACCGACTCGAGGGCTACGATCACCGCTGCATCTTCGACCGCAACGAAGCCGCCTCGTGGGCGTGCGCCGCGCTGGCCACCGACGGCGACATCTTCGTCGCGGGTGCCAAGCAGCAGGAGATGCTGACCTTCCTGAACGTCTACCGCAAGGCCGGTGGCTCGTTCGACATCCAGGAGGACGGCATTCGGTTCCGCCGCGGCGAGGCTCTCAAGCCCGTCGTCGTCGAAACCGATGTGCACCCCGGCTTCATGACCGACTGGCAGCAACCGCTCATCGTCGCGCTCACCCAGGCTGCGGGCACGTCGGTGGTGCACGAGACGGTGTACGAGAACCGACTGGGCTTCACGCAGGCGCTCAACAAGATGGGGGCCGACATCGTCGTGCACCCGCACGGGTTCGCGAGCCCGGAGCGACGCGTGCCGCGCCGCGAGCTCGAGCAGGCCGCCGTGATCAATGGCCCGACGCCGCTGCACGGCGCGGATGTCGTCGTTCCGGACCTTCGCGGCGGTTACAGCTACGTCATCGCGGCTCTCGCCGCCGAGGGGGAGTCGATCGTCCGCAACATCGGTATCATCCGCCGAGGCTACGAGAAGATCCTCGACAAGCTCACGGCGCTCGGCGCTGACTTCGACGTCCTCGGGTGACCTCGTGACCTCGAACCCGCGTCGACGGTCGTCGCCCGAGACGGCCAGACCCAGTGTGTTCTGGCCGGCGGCGGCGATCGTCGTCCCCGCAGTAGGCTGGTTCGCCCGTATCGAGATCACTGGCGGAGAACACCTGCCGCTCGAGGGGCCGTACGTCCTGGTGCCGAATCACTACAGCGAGTTCGATCCGCTCATCCTCGCCGTCGCCACGTGGCGTCTGGGGCGGGCGCCACGGTTCATGGCGAAAGAGAGCCTGTTCCGCGTGCCGGTGCTCGGCGCCTTGCTGCGCGCGACCGGCATGGTCCCTGTCGCGCGGGCATCGAGCGCCGGTGCTGCGAAGCAGACGATCGAGCAGGCCGCTGCACTCGTCGAACACGACCGGGGCGTGATCGTCTACCCCGAAGGCTCGCTGACGCGCGAGCCCGACCTGTGGCCGATGCGCGGCAAGACCGGTGCCGTGCGCGTTGCACTCGCGGGCGGCATCCCCGTCATTCCGGTCGCAACGTGGGGTGTGCAGCGCATCCTGCCCCGTTACGGCAAGCTGAGCTTCTGGCCTCCTCGCAAGCGGGTGCAGATGAAGTTCGGTCCGGCCGTCGACATGTCGGAGTGGGAGGGCAAGGTCGCCCCCGCGCAGCTCGCCGCGGCGACCGATCGCGCGATGGCGGCCGTCTCGGGCCTGCTCGGTGAGCTGCGCGGCGAGACGCCGCCAGCGCAGCGGTGGAACCCGTCCGACCACGGTCAGAAGGAGACGGGCCGCCTTGAGTCGTAGGAGCGAGAGCGCGATGCCGCGCGTCGCCGTCATCGGCGCCGGAAGCTGGGGCACGACGTTCGGCAAGGTGCTCGCCGACGGTGGCGCGCATGTGGTCATGTGGGCGCGCCGCGCGGAACTGGCCCACGAGATCAACGCGGCCAAGCGAAACAGCGAGTACCTTCCCGGCATCAACCTGCCTCGCAGCATGTCGGCGACGGATCACCTCTCCGAGGCCCTCGACGGTGCGAGCCAGGTGTACCTGGCGATCTCGAGTCAGGCGCTGCGGCAGAACCTCAAGGCCGTGCGGCCGCTCGTCCGCAATACCGATGCGCCCGTCGTCTCCCTCATGAAGGGCGTCGAGAAGCGCACCGGACTGCGGATGAGTCAGGTCATCGAGCAGGAACTGCACTGTGATCCCGCGCGTATCGCGGTGGCGAGCGGGCCGAACCTGGCGCTCGAGATCGCGCGTGAGCAGCCCACGGCGGCGGTCATCTCATCGACCAGTCAGGAGACGGCCGACGCGGTTGCCCGTCGCGCACGCAACGGGTACTTCCGAACCTTCGTGAACACCGACGTCATCGGCACCGAGTTCGGCGGCGTGCTGAAAAACCTCATCGCCGTCGCGATCGGCATCGTCGATGGGGTCGGCTACGGCGAGAACACGAAGGCGTCGATCATCACGCGCGGCCTCGTGGAGATGACCGACTTCGCGGTCGCCCAAGGTGCGCACCCCGAGACCCTGCAGGGGCTTGCCGGGCTCGGCGACCTCATCGCGACATGTCAATCGCCTCTGAGCCGCAACAACACGGCAGGCCGACTCCTCGGTCAGGGCTACGGGTTCCAAGACGTCGTGAAGCAGATGAATCAGACGGCCGAGGGGCTCGCCTCGGTCGCCCCAGTCCTGCAGCTGGCCCGAGAGGCCGGCGTGCAGATGCCGATCGTGGAACAGGTGAAGATGGTGCTCGACGGCACCATGAACCCGCGCGACATCGCGCCGCACCTCACGACAGACGATGATCAGCCCACGGGCGAGAGGACGCAGAATGGTGGAAGCGGCGGTAGCGGTGCTCTTTGGCGGTCGTTCCAGCGAGCACTCGATCAGCTCCGCCACGGCCGGGGGCGTGCTGCAGGCGATTGACCGATCGCGGTATCGGGTCATTCCGATCGGCATCACGCGTGACGGCGCGTACGTGCTCGAGGACGACGATCCGGGCAAGTTCGCGCTCGACCCCACGCATCTGCCGGAGGTGACCGACAACGGCACCCGCGTGCTGTGGCCCGAATCGGCGACGTCGCGCGAACTGCGCGTGCGTCGCGCCGACGGCACCGTCGACTCGCTCGGCGACGTCGACGTGGTGTTCCCGATCCTGCACGGCCGGTTCGGTGAGGACGGCACCATCCAGGGATTCCTCGAACTGCTCGACCTGCCCTACGTCGGCGCAGGGCTCCTCATGTCGGCGATCGGCATGGACAAGCACACGACCAAGAGCGTGCTGCAGGCCGCGGGCGTTCCCGTGGTGCCGTGGGTGACCGTGACACGTTCGCGTCTGGATCGTCAGGGCGACCTGTGGCGGCGACGCATCCGTTCTCTCGGGCTGCCCGTTTTCGTCAAGCCTGCGCGTGCCGGCTCGAGCGTCGGCGTGTCGAAGGTGTCTGACTGGGATCAGCTCGATGCCGCGCTCGAGGTCGCATTCGCCGAAGACGCGACGGTGCTCGTCGAGCAGTCGGTGGTCGGTCGTGAGATCGAGTGCGGCGTGCTGGCCGGGCGCGAGGGCGGCGAGCCGCGCGTGAGCCTGCCCGGTGAGATCGTCATCACCGGTCGCGACTTCTACGACTTCGAGGCGAAGTACCTCGATGCCCCCGGCATCGACCTCGTCTGCCCGACCGAGATGGCGCCCGGTGAGATCGCCGAGATGCAGCGGATCGCGGCCCGCGCGTTTGAGGCCGTGGGCGGGCAGGGGCTGTCGCGCGTGGACTTCTTCTTCACCGGCACCGAGTTCTTCGTCAACGAGGTGAATACGATGCCCGGGTTCACCCCGATCTCGATGTTCCCGAAGTGCTGGATCGCGTCGGGGCTCAGCTACGAAGCGCTCGTGACCGAGCTGATCGACATGGCCCGAGAAGGCTGAGGAGACGTCGCCCCGGCGACGCGATCAGTCCGTCGGGCGATCGGTGCACACCGCGCCGGTCGGGGAGAGGGCATCGTCTGCGACGGCGCCGATGCGCTCGAGGACATCGCGTGAGCTGACGACCTCGTTGTCGAGGTACACCTCGATCGCAGGCTCCCGCCCGAAGGAGACGAACCGGTAGTTCGGAGCCTGGGACTCGTCGATCAGCCAATCCACGCCGCCCGCGGACTGGCAGGGGAGGGTGGACGCGTCGACCGCGTCGAGTCCGCACGTCATCAGCACCGTCGACGGGTCGCCCCACGAAGCCGTCGCCTGCGCGTCGGTCCAACGCCGCTGTTCGCCGCCGACCGTGTCGGGCAGACGCACCATGACCTCGGCGCAGGCCGGGTCGTTCGCGGATGCGGCCGGCTCCATCGACACCGTCGACGAGCACCCGGTGAGTGCGGCTGCGCCGGTCAACGCCACCGTTGCGATGACGAGCGCGGAGCGGACAGGACGCAGACGTGGCACCCCTCCAGGCTACCTGCGCGGCGGCGACGACCAGCCCCGGTAGCGTGGGGGGATGCAGGAGGAGACGGTGGGTTCGTCGAGCGAGGGGGCAGTGCTCGCACGCATCCTGCGCAGCCTCGCTGGAACGAGCACCGCGGAGGTCGGTCCCGGCGACGACGCCGCCGTGATCGCCGCACCCGACGGGCGCATCGTCGCGACCACCGACACGCTCGTGCACGGACCGGACTTCCGTCTCGCCTGGTCATCCGGCTACGACCTCGGGTTCAAGGCGGCCGCCGTCAACCTCGCCGACGTCGCCGCCATGGGGGCGAGGCCGACGGCGCTGCTGGTCGCGCTCGCGATGCCCGATTCGACCCCGATCGCATTCGTCGAGGCGATCGCTTCGGGTCTGCGCACCGCGTGCGAGAGGCTCGCCCCGGACTGTGCGGTCGAAGGCGGCGACCTCACCGCGTCAGACACACTCACGATCGCCGTGACCGCGCTCGGGAGTCTCGACGGGCGCGATCCCGTGCTGCGCAGCGGCGCACGGGTCGGCGATGTCGTCTGCGTGTGCGGTGAGCTCGGCGCCGCGGGGCGGGGTCTGGCGCTGTTGTTCGACCGGTTCCGTGACGTGGACGGCGCACCGGTGCCGGTCGACGCGGCTGACTTGTCGGATGCCGAGCAGCATGACCTCGCTGCGCAACTGCGTCCCTCGCCGCCCGTACGCACAGGGGGAGAAGCCGCGTCGGCCGGTGCGACCGCAATGATGGACGTCTCCGACGGGCTGGTGCTCGATGCGACGCGCATGGCCCTGGCATCCGGCGTGACGCTCGCGCTGGACCCGCTCGATGCCGATGCCCTCACCGGCGGCGAAGACCATGCGCTGCTGGCGACCTTCCCGCCTGATCTCCGACCTCTGCCGGAGGGGTTCCGCCGGATCGGACTCGTCATCGAACGCGGCGAGCACCCGGTCCTCGTCGGTGGGCGCGCGCACGACGGTCGCGGCGGCTGGGATCCGTATCAGGACTGGGACGCCGGTCGCGGCTGATCCGCGCGGGTCAATCCGCTGCGAGCCACCACACCGTGGTGTCGCCGTAGCGGCGATCGCGTTCCGGCTGCCAGCCGTCCGGCAGCGTCGGTCTGCCCGACCTGGTCGCCCGTTCGACCAGTGCCAGCCCGTCGGTCGACATGCGCGGGCGCAGCAACTCGAGTGCGCCGCGCAGTGCGGTGTCGTCGAGGTCGTACGGGGGATCGAGGAAGGCGAGGTCCCAGGTCGCTGAGCTGGCGCGCAGGAAGGAATCGACAGCGCTCTTGTGCACGCGGATGACAGCGCCGTCCACCGCCTTCGCGACGATCCGTGCGTTCGCGGATGTCACTGCCGCCGCCCGTGGCGACTTCTCGACGAGGTCCGCCGAGGCCGCGCCACGTGAGACGCTCTCCAGTCCGAGCGCGCCCGAGCCGGCGTAGAGGTCCACGACTGCGGCGCCGTTGAGGATGCCCGCTGATTCGAGGGCGCCGAAGACCGACTCCCGCACCCGGTCGCTCGTGGGCCGGGTGCCGGCGTCGGGCACCGCGAGGGTGAGTGAACCGGCACGGCCGGCGATGATCCGCGTCACAGGCTCACGATACGTTGTCGTCGGAACCGCCGTGCGCGCCGGTCGACTCGTCGCGCAGGCGGGGCTCGGTGCGCAGATCCGGCCGAACGCCGGCTTTGTCCGCGTAGAACGCGCGGATGCGGTCCATGTCGGCGCCGACATCGCCGGTGAGGCCGATGGTGGGGCCGAGTCCCGTCGTCATCGTCGTGCGGTCGACGTATCCGAGGGTCACATCGAGGCCGGCTTGGCGGGCGATGCGGTAGAAGCCGCTCTTCCAGTAGCTGCTGCGGCGCGTCCCGTCGGGTGTGACCACGAGGGAGAACACCTCGCCGGCGGCGATGCGGGCGACCACGTCCTCGACGACCCGTGACGCGTCATCGCGATCGACCGGAATGCCACCCCACGCGCGCATGATCGGACCGCGCCAGCCGCGGAACAGCGAAGACTTGCCGAGCCAGCGCACGTGGATGCCGAGCCGCCACGCGATCGCCAGCATCAGGACGAAGTCCCAGTTCGAGGTGTGCGGCGCACCGATGAGCAGGGTCGGTCGGTGCGGAGCCGGCTGCGTGACCAGACGCCAACGGCTGACTGCCCAGTACGCCCGGGCGATGAGGGATCGGAGCACGATCCAACGGTAGTGCCGTCGGCTGTGGATGCCGGCCACCGTCGTGTCCGCAGCCGACCCTAGACTCGTTGCATGCCGACGGTGAGCCTCGAGTCCCGCATCGACGGGATCGTCGGGGGCAAGACCGCGTCCGCGCTGTCGCGCGCGTTCGGCATGTCGACGGTAGGCGATGTGCTCGCTCACTATCCGCGCCGGTATGCGCGTCGGGGAGAGCTGACGCCGATCGCGTCGCTCCCGGTCGGTGAGCAGGTCACGATCGTCGCCGAGGTGCGCTCCGTGTCGGTGCGGCCGATGCGTCAGAAGCGCGGCTCGCTCCTCGAGGTGGTGATCAGCGACGGTGAGGGCACCGTCAGCCTCACCTTCTTCAACCAGGCCTGGCGCCAGAACGAATTGCAGGTGGGTCGGCAGGGCATCTTCTCGGGCAAGGTCGGCGAGTTCAAGCACGTGAAGCAGTTCGCCCATCCGGCCTACGAGATGTTCGACGACGTCGACGAGGCGCGAGCGAGCGCCGAGGCACAGCAGCACCTGCCGATCCCCATCTACCCGGCCACCTCCACGGTGCCGAGCTGGCAGTTCCAAAAGGTCGTTGCGCTCGTCCTCGCCTCCCTCGGCGAGGTGACGGACCCGCTCCCAGATGACCTGCGCGCGGCGCACGGCCTGGTCGACGCGCGCACGGCGATCGTCGGCATCCACACGCCGGCCTCGCTCGACGAGATCGAGATCGCGCGGCATACCCTCCGCATGCACGAGGCGTTCGTGCTGCAGGCGGCCCTCCTGCAGCAGCGCCAGCGGGTGCGGGCCCTGTCGGCCGTACGTCGCGCTCCGGGAGGACTCCTGCGCGATTTCGATGCGACCTTGCCGTTCGAACGCACCCCGGATCAGATCGCCGTCGGCGACCAGATCGCAGACGACATGCAGGGCGACTGGCCGATGAACCGACTCGTGCAAGGCGAGGTCGGCTCAGGTAAGACGCTCGTGGCGTTGCGGGCGATGCTGCAGGTCGCCGAGTCGGGTGGGCAATCGGCGCTGATCGCACCCACCGAAGTGCTCGCCGCCCAACACGTGCGATCGATCGCCCGGATGCTGGGCCCGAAGCTCGCGCCCGAGCTGATGCCGACGCTGCTGACGGGGCAACTGCCCGCGGCGGAACGTCGAAAGGCGGCCCTGCGGGTGGCGTCGGGGCAGGCGCGCATCGTCGTCGGCACACACGCGTTGCTGAGCGAGTCGACGACGTTCGCGGACCTCGGACTGGTCGTCGTCGATGAGCAGCACCGTTTCGGCGTCGAGCAACGCGAGACGCTGCGCGCGAAGGGCACCGCGCCGCATGTGCTCGTGCTCACGGCGACACCGATTCCGCGCACGGTGGCCATGACCGTCTTCGGCGACCTCGACGTGTCGACGATCCGAACGTTGCCCGTCGGGCGCGCAGGGATCACCTCGCACGTGGCGCCACTGGCGGAGAAGCCCGGGTGGTTCGCTCGCGTGTGGGAGCGGATCGCCGAAGAGGTCGCGGCCGGGCATCAGGCGTTCGTCGTGTGCGCCGCGATCGATGCCGAAGCGGCGGAGCAGTCCGAAGCGCCGGCGGCTCCCGAAATGCCGGGGGAGCAACCGCGAACCCGATGGGGCGTCGTGCAGGTCGGTGAGCTGTTGGCACGGCATCCGTCGTTCGCGTCGGTGCGCGTGGAGATCTTGCACGGCAAGATGCCCTCCGAGCAGAAGGATGCCGTCATGCAGGCGTTCGCCCGCGGGGAGGTCGACGTGCTCGTGGCGACGACGGTCGTCGAGGTCGGTGTCGATGTCGCGAACGCCTCGACGATGGTCATCCTCGAGGCCGACAGATTCGGCGTGTCGCAGTTGCACCAGTTGCGCGGTCGGGTCGGTCGAGGTGAGTTGCCAGGCCTGTGCCTGCTCGTGACGGAGGCTCCTGCGGGGTCGCCCGCACGATCACGCGTCGAGGCGGTCGCCGGGACGACCGATGGGTTCGCCCTCGCCGAAGTCGACCTCGAACTGCGCGGCGAAGGCGACGTGCTGGGCGACGCGCAGTCGGGTGCCCGCTCATCGCTGCGACTGTTGCGTGTGGTGGCCGACGCCGACTTGATCGCCGAAGCCCGTGCCGCCGCAGAGCGGGTCATCGACGCCGACCCCGACCTGGACCGGCACCCCGGTCTCGCCTCGGCCATCGAACGGCGCGTCGGGCTCGAGGAACGCGCAGCACTCGCGAAGAACTGAGCGGCACACCGCGACACGCGTGTCTGGTGCGCGCCCCTAAGCTGGGTTCCATGAACAACCGGATCGCCGTCGTCCCCGGCTCGTTCGACCCGCCCACCCTCGGCCATCTCGATGTGATCCGTCGCGCCGCAGGCCTGTATGACCAGCTGCACGTGCTCGTCGTCCACAACCCGGGCAAAGAGGCGATGCTGCCGATCGCGCAGCGCCTGACGCTGCTCGAGCAGTCGATCGAAGAGCAGCAGATCGCAGGCGACGTGGTCGTCGCATCGTGGAGCATGGGGCTGCTCGTAGACTATGCGAGCGATGTCGGTGCCGGGGTGCTCGTGAAGGGGATCCGCTCCCAGGTCGACGTCGCCTACGAGACGCCCATGGCGATCGTCAACCGCGATCTCGCCGAGATCGAGACGGTGTTCCTGCTGCCCGACCCGTCGCACGCGATGGTGTCGAGCTCACTGGTGCGTCAGGTCGCCGCGCTCGGCGGCGACGTCTCACCGTACGTGCCTGGACCGGTGGCGCGCTTCCTCGACACGGGCGCCCGCGACATCTGATCGCGACCCGCACCCGGTGCGCGGCGACTAACATGTCGGAGTGGTCAGAAAGCATGTGAGCGGTCCGTTCGTGTTCCCCGCGCACGACATCGTGCGGCGCCCCGGCGAGATGCGGGAGTTCGAGGTCTCGGTCCCCGCGCCGGCCAAATGGGGCGAAGGACTCGTGGCGGTCGCGGCCGGCGAGCCGATCGAACTCGACGTCCGTCTGGAGTCCGTGCACGAGGGAATCCTGGTCACCGCAGATATTCGGACGCGGTATGCCGGGGTATGCGGTCGATGCCTCACCGACATCGCCGCGCCTGTCGAAGTCGAGTTTCAAGAGCTCTTCGGGTATCCTGGGCAGGAAGCGAACGACTTCGAGCTTCAAGACGACCACGTGGATCTTGAAACTCCGGTCAGGGATTCGATCGTCCTCTCGCTTCCGTTCCAGCCGGTGTGTCAGCCGGATTGCCCCGGGCTCGACCCGACGACGGGCGAGAAGCTGACCGCAGGTGCCGAGCCGGAAACCCCGATCGATCCGCGCTGGGCCGCGCTGCAGGCCTACACCACAGACCACGATGACGAGGCGCAGAGCCACGTCGTCGACAACACAGAGAAGAGCTAGCCATGGCAGGTAACCCCCCGAAGCGCAAGGTCTCCCGCTCCAACACCCGCTCGCGCCGCGCGCAGTGGAAGGCTGAGGCGCCCGCGCTGGTCAAGACCGTCGAGAACGGCAAGGTCGTCTACAGCCGCCCGCACCAGGCCAAGGTCGTCACCGACTCGCAGGGCACCGAGCTGTTCCTCGAGTACAAGGGTCGCAAGGTCGCTGACGTCTGATCCGACGGCGTTCGCCGTGGATGACGCGTTTCAGCCGAACGGGCTCACCGACAAGCTCGGGGTCGAGATCGACCCCGAGCTTCTGTCGCTTGCCCTCACACATCGCTCGTACGCGTACGAGAACGGCGGCATCGCGCACAACGAGCGTCTCGAGTTCCTCGGCGACTCGATCCTCGGGCAGGCCGTGACGGTGCATCTGTTCACCCGGCATCCCGATCTCGACGAGGGTGCGCTGGCCAAGCGGCGCGCGTCGGTCGTCTCGACCGTCGCCCTGGCCGAGGTGGCACGTGCCATCGGACTCGGCTCGCACCTCCTGCTCGGACGCGGCGAGGACCAGACCGGCGGCCGCGACAAGGATTCGATCCTCGCCGACACGATGGAAGCCGTGCTCGGTGCCGCGTTCCTGTCCGCCGGGGCCGATGCGGCGACGGCGCTCGTCCTGCGCCTGGTCGAGCCGCTCATGGCCGACCCCGAGCGCTACGGCGCCGCGATGGACCCCAAGACCAGTCTGCAAGAGCTCGCTGCCCGTCTCGGGCTCACCCCTCCCGCATATGCGGTTTCAGCGACCGGCCCTGACCACCACCGCGTCTTCAGCGCGACGGTGACCGTCGGCGAGGTGAGCCGCACGGGGCAGGGGTCCAGCAAGAAGCAGGCCGAGATGGCAGGCGCCCTCGCGGTGTGGCGCGACCTGTCGGCCCGCGACTGACCCCGTGCCCGAGCTTCCAGAGGTCGAAGTCGTTCGCGCGGGCCTCGCGCCGGCGGTCACCACGGCCACGATCACCGGGGTGAGTGTGTTCGACGAACGCGCGCTTACTCGGCATACGGGTTCTGGCGATGACTTCGAGCGCACCCTCACCGGTCGGACAGTGCTCGCGGCGGCCAGACGCGGCAAGTTCCTCTGGCTGCCCCTGGACGGCGGCGCCGAGGCCATCGTGGGTCATCTCGGGATGAGTGGACAGCTGTTGCTTCGCGCGCCCGGCTCACCGCCCGAACGTCACGAACGTGTGCGGCTCGACGTCGCCCACCCCGTGCACGGCGATCTCGCGATCGCGTTCGCGGACCAACGCACATTCGGCTCCCTCGCCGTCGACGCGCTCCAGCCGACACCGGATGGCGCGCCCGGCGGGTTCGGTGACGCCGCGGCGACGGTGCCGACGCAGGTGGCGCACATCGCCCGCGACGCCCTGGACCCTGCGCTGGACGAGAAGGCTGTCCGCGCACGGTTCTCGCGATCGGCCTCCGGCATCAAGCGGGTGCTGCTGGATCAGACGGTCATCAGCGGCATCGGCAACATCTACGCCGACGAGGCGCTGTGGGCTGCCCGCATCCACCCCGAGCAGCCCGCGCGCGAGCTGTCTTCGCGGGCGGTGGGGTCGCTGTTGGCGGCGGTGCGTGCCGTGCTCGAGAAAGCATTGGCAGAGGGCGGAACGAGCTTCGACGCGCAGTACGTCAACGTGAACGGTCAGGCGGGCTACTTCGCGCATTCTCTCAACGCGTACGGCCGCACGGGGGACCCGTGCCCGAGGTGCGGGAGATCCATCGTGCGGGTGGCCTTCACGAACCGGTCGTCGCATTTCTGCGCGTCGTGCCAGCGACGTCGGCGCGCCGAGTAGCCTCGTGGCGTGGACGCAACCTACGAACGACTCGAGGCTGCTATCGCCGGCGCCACCGGATGCAAGGACGGCACCCAAGAGGAACTCAGGGAGGCGCTGCGGCATCTCTCCGAGGCCGACCGTGCGGCGCTCGTGCCGCGCATCGCCAAACTGCTGACGCGCGCGGGTTCGGCTGAGTGTCGAACCAGTACTGGACGAAGTCGACAGCGGTCGAGGACGGCTGGCCCCCAGGGCTCGCCTGTCACAATCGTGGCTGCGCGGGCACCTTTCGTGACAGGCGAGCGCGTGGCGTGAGTCGGTGGGACGCTCGCCTGTCACGATCGCGGCTGCTCGAGCACGTTTCCTGACGGGGGAGCGGCGCGCTCACGCCAGCACCTTCTTCCAGGCGCCGTTGTAGGCGGCCGGAGCGAAGCCGATCGCCTCGTTGATGTCGAGCATCGGTCGGTTCTCTTCGGCGTTCCAGGTGATCACCCGCGGCGACGCCGGCGCCACCTCCCGCCATGCGACGAGCCCGGCGCACTTGACGAGCAGGCCCAGCTTGTGGCCGCGGTGCTCCTTGAGGACGAGGGTGTCCTCTTGGTGCGTCACGGCGGCGTGGTCCTCGCCGATCACGAGTTCGTTGAACGCGACGACGTCGCCCGACGCCTCATGCACAGCTGCCGTCACCAGGACGGTGCGCCCCGATTCCAGGTACCGGGCATCGTGCCGCGCGATGCGTTCGGCATCCCACGTCTCCTCATCGAACTCCATGGCTGCCGACGGTGCGTCGGTCGACATGCGCGACTTCGCCCAGGCGTAGCCGGCGACGTGCTCAGGCGGCGTCGGGGCCGTCCACTGCACGACGCGATATCCCGTGGATGCGGCGCGCGCGACATCCAGCAGACGATCGATCTCGGCGCGGCTCTCGGCGAGGTCGAGGAGACTCTTGCGCTCGACCTGCTCCAGCACGTAACCCAGCCGGCGATAGAACCGTGCCGGCCGATCGATCGGGATCGACCCGAACCCGGTGGGGGAGTCGAGTCGCTCGCCCGGGGCGTCGGGGTGTTCTGCCCACGACTGCAGCACGGTGCGGCCGAACTCGCGGGCCGTCTGCTCCACGAGCTCGTATGCGCGCGTGCCGATGCCACGCCCCTGTGCGGATTCGAGCAGCTCGATCAACCAGAAGGCGACCCGTGAGCCGGCCTCATGCGGGATGTCGACGCCGACGCGGCCGACGATTCGCCCGCCCTCGACGACGACCCACATGCGGCGCGTCTCATCGGGGTCGGGCGCGAAGTACGGCAGCAGTTCTTCGGGGCTCATCGCCTCGTCGTCGCTGCCGCTGATCTCGCGGTAGACGGTGTTGCGGACGGCCACCATCTCGATGAAGTCGGCGGCGTCGGCGGCATCGATGGATGCCGGCACGGTGAGAGGTCGGAACTCGACCTCGGGTGAAGCGTTCATGTGTGTTCCGTTCGTTTGGTGGGGCCCCGTCGAGGGACCCCACCCGGTCAGAGGAGGGGAAGGGTGCGGTGATCGCGCAGCCAGGCGTGCTCGCGCGTCGACTGGGCGACCACCGCAGCGCGTCGCCGCGCGACGGTGGTGTGGTCGGGCTGTGGGCGTGTGCTCCACAGCACGAGCGCGAGCGCGATGCGCATCGCGATGCGGTCGGGCAGGCTCGTGCGCGCGGGGCGCTCGAGCACGATGGGATGTCGCAGCGTGTGGTCGAGCCGGTGCTGCGACGTGGACACGGTGTTCACGATGGTCCTCTTCTCGAGAGGAAGTGCAGATGTGCCGCGGGAGCAGGCTCCTGACGGCGGGGTCGTGCGGCAGCACGGGATCGGCGGGTATCGAGGTGATACCGGGCGATGCGGCGGGACAGATGGGCCGACGCGCCAGATGGACGCAGTCGTACCCGTGAGAACCGGCGGGACGGCGGCTCGGTGCTGCGGAGTCTGTCAGCAGGCCGAGGGGTATGCGCGAAGCGCGGCGCCGAAGGAGACGGTCCCGGACGTGCGGAACGCGTTGCCTGTGCCGGTTGCGGTCAGGCGGGTGGCGTGCATTGAAATCATCTCGGGACCTCCTTTCTCGACTTCTGATGCGAGCAGTGACACTAGCGCGCGTCGAGGCGTCCCGTCAAGACACCGTCCGATAGCGTGTACACGACACCGAGCCGGAGGCACCCCGAATGCACTTGAAGAGCGTCACGCTCAAGGGCTTCAAGTCGTTCGCGCAGCCGACGACGTTCCAGCTCGAACCGGGCGTCACCTGCATCGTCGGACCCAACGGATCCGGCAAGTCGAATGTCGTCGATGCGCTTGCGTGGGTCATGGGTGAGCAGGGGGCCAAGACGCTTCGCGGCGGCAAGATGGAAGACGTCATCTTCGCCGGCACGTCGACGCGCGGCCCGCTCGGGCGCGCTGAGGTGCAGCTCACGATCGACAACAGCGATGGGGCGCTGCCGATCGAGTACAGCGAGGTGACGATCAGTCGCACGCTGTTCCGCAACGGCGCCAGCGAGTACGCGATCAACGGCGAGGGATGCCGTCTGCTCGACGTGCAAGAACTCCTGAGCGACTCGGGGCTCGGGCGCGAGATGCATGTGATCGTGGGGCAGGGCCGCCTCGACGGCGTGCTGCAGGCGAGCCCGGAGGACCGGCGCGGGTTCATCGAGGAGGCGGCCGGCATCCTCAAGCATCGCCGTCGCAAGGAGAAGACCCTCCGCAAGCTCGAGGCGATGGAAGCGAACCTCACCCGGTTGAGCGACCTCGCCGGCGAGCTCCGGCGCCAACTCAAACCGCTCGGCAAGCAGGCCGAGATCGCGCGCGAGGCGGCGACGATCGCAGCGGTGGTCCGTGACGCGAAAGCGCGCCTGTACGCGGCTGAGCTGGTCTCGTTGCGCACGCAACTCGCCGACCACGCGCGCAACGAGCAGGAACGCCACACCGAACGCCTCGTGCTGCAGGACCAGGCCGACCAGCTGAAGACCCGAATCGACGAGCTCGAGAACTCGCAGCGTTCCGAAGCGGTCGATCGCGCCAGAGCGGTCGCATTCTCGCTCGAACAGGTGCAGGAGCGGCTTCGCGGACTGTATTCGCTCGCCGGGCAGCGACTCGCACTGCTCGAGGACGACGGCCAGCTCGCGATCGAAGTCGCGACAGTCAGCCAGGCGTCGATCGACGAGGCACGCAACGAGATCGACGAGATCTCGAGCGGCCTCGGCGATGCGCAGGATGCCGCGGCCTCAGCGGCGCGCGACGTCATCCGTGCGCGCGCCGAACTCGATGCGCTCGATGTCGACATCGCCGCCCAGAGCGCGCTCGTCTCCGAGCACGACATGCGACTCGCGTCGTTGCGGGGCCGGGCCGAGGCGGCCGCTTCAAAGCTCGACGCGGTTCGCGCGGCCGTCGAGCGGCAGCAGCGCGCGCTCGACGCGGCCCAGCAGCGCCGCGCGGAGGCCGAGGAGGTGCTCGCCGGCATCGATCCCGACCTCGTCCCTGAGCAGTCCGCAGCCGAGCATTCGTCGGCCTACGAGCGCGCCCAGCGCGACGCCGCCGACGCGGAGGCGAAGGTCGGCGAGCTGCGCGAACGGCTCCATGCGACCGAGCGCGAAGTGGAATCGCTCACCGCGCAGACTGCCGCGCTCTCGCGAGCCCTGGATGTGCGCAATGCCGCGGCTGCGCTCGTGCAGCGAGGCGGCCCCGGCGTCCGCGGCCTTGTCGGCGATGCGATCAAGGTCAAGCCCGGGTATGAGGCGGCGATCGCGGCTGCGCTCGGATCACTCGCGGAGGGTGTGCTCGTCGACGACGTGGATGCCGCGCTGCGACTGGTCGACACGGTACGCGACGAAGATCTCGGCACGGTCGACATCGCGATCGCGGGCGCCGGTGCCATGACCCCACCGCTCGGCGGAATCGACGGTGTCGTCGCCGCACGTGACGTGGTCACGGGGCCCGAAGGTGTGCTCGGGGTGCTGTCGTTCGTCGCTGTCGTCGACGACCTCAAGGCTGCGCACACCGTCGGTGCCGCGCTTGCCGCGCGGGAGGTCGGCGGGCCGGTCACGATCGTGACCCGCACCGGAGAGATCGTCACCGAGTACACGGTGCGCGCCGGCTCAGGCGTGGGGCGATCGAGGCTCGAACTGAGTGCCGAACGCGACGCCGCGGCCGACCGCCTCGGTGAGATCACCATCGTGGCCGACTCGCTGCGGGAGGCGCTCGCGGACGCGCAACAAGCGTGGGACCACGCGCGTCGTCGCACGAGGGAAACGCTCCAGACCCTGCGCGAGCACGATGCCGCGCTGGCCGCCCACACCGAACAGGTCAACCGCGCGACCGTCCGGCACGAGGCGGCATCCGCCGAGTGCGAGCGGCTCGAAGCCGGTGTCCGACAGGCATCCGCTGCCGTCGCCGACGCCGAATCCGGCGCCCGGACGGCGAACGATGCCCTCGCCGCTGCTCAGGAGGCTCCGCGCCCGATCCTGGACGCCTCGGCTCGCGACGGGCTGCTGGACGCGCTCGAAGCGGCGCGCGAAGGCGAAATGCGTTCGCGGTTGGATGTCGAGACGCTTCGAGAACGGGTGCGGGCGGGTGAGGCTCGCGTCGCTCAGCTGGAACGTCAGCGCGAGCGAGAGCGGGCCGCTGCCGAAGAGGCCGCCCGCCGTGCCGTCATCCGTCGGCAGCAGCGCGAGCTCGCAGCCGAGGTGCACGGACAGTTGCCGCCGCTGCTGGATTCGGTCGACCGTTCGGTCAGCCAGGCCCGCGTCGAGCTGGCCGCTGCCGAGCAGGAGCGAACGGCCTTGACGGAGGAGCTGTCGCAGCTGCGCACGCAGGATGCCGGTGTCCGTGAGCGTCTCGCACGCTTGACCGAGAGTGTTCACGGCATCGAGCTGCAGATGCACGAGCAGCGTCTGCACGTGACGAGCCTGCTCGAGCGGGTCGGATCCGAGTTGAGCCTCAGCGAAGACATTCTGATTCGGGAATATGGCCCGGATCAGGAGATTCCATCCACGGAAGAAGGCGGAGAGTCGACGGCGTTCGACCGGGCGACGCAGAAGCGACGCCTGCAGGATGCCGAGCGCAAGCTCGCGCAACTCGGCCGCGTCAATCCGCTCGCGCTCGAGGAGTTCGCCGCGCTCGAGCAGCGCCACACATTCCTGACCGAGCAGCTCAGCGATCTGCAGCAGACCCGCAGCGACCTGCTCACGATCATCGAGGAGCTCGATGAGCGCATGCAGACGATCTTCCTGGCCGCATTCGAAGACACGAAGGTGGCCTTCGGAGAGGTGTTCCCGGTCCTCTTTCCAGGCGGCACCGGTTCGATCGCGCTCACCGACCCCGACAGTCCGCTCACGACCGGTATCGAGGTCATGGTGCGCCCCGTCGGGAAGAAGATCGAGCGCCTCTCACTGCTTTCGGGTGGCGAGCGTTCCCTCGCTGCGGTGGCGTTGCTGACGGCCATTTTCAAGGCACGCCCGAGCCCGTTCTACATCCTCGACGAGGTGGAAGCGGCGCTGGACGATGCGAACCTCGGCCGGCTGCTCGGCGTGTTCGAACAGCTCCGGGAGTCGAGCCAGCTCATCGTCATCACCCACCAGAAGCGCACGATGGAGATCGCCGACGCGCTCTACGGTGTGTCGATGCGCCAGGACGGCGTCTCCGCAGTTGTGGGCCAGCGTGTCCGCGAGAAGGCGACTGCCTGAGGCGGGGCGCCTAGGCTGTACACATGGCTGAGAATCGATGGTCGCTCGGGCGCGCCCTGCGCGGCATGTTCACGGCGCCCGCGATCGACGAGAACACGTGGGACGACCTTGAGACCGCGCTGCTGACCGCTGATTTCGGCCCCGACATCACCGAACGGCTCGTCGACGAGCTGCGGGAGAAGGTCGATCGATACCGGACAACCGATCCGCGCGACCTGCAGCGGATGCTGAAGGAGTCGCTCGAAGAGCACTTCGCGCGCTTCGACACGACACTCAAACTCACCGAACGCCCGGCTGTCGTGCTGGTGGTCGGTGTCAACGGTGTGGGCAAGACCACGACGATCGGCAAGTTCGCGAACTATCTCAAGCGGTTCGGTCGGTCTGTCGTCGTCGGGGCAGCCGACACGTTCCGCGCCGCCGCCGTCGACCAGCTCGCCACGTGGGCAGAGCGTGGGGGAGCAACGATCGTCCGGCCACAGCAAGAAGGCCAGGATCCGGCATCCGTCGCCTTCCAGACGATCGACCACGCCAAGCGCACCGGCACCGAGATCGTCCTCGTCGACACAGCCGGACGACTGCACACCAAGGGTGGGCTCATGGACGAGCTCACCAAGATCCGACGCGTCATCGAGAAGCAGGCGCCCATCAGTGAGGTACTCCTCGTCCTCGACGCCACAACCGGCCAGAACGGGGTCATGCAGGCGCAGGCGTTCCTCGAGCACGCCGGTGTGACCGGACTGGTCATCACCAAGCTCGACGGCTCCGCCAAGGGCGGCTTTGTGCTGGCGGTGCAAGAGCGCACCGGTATCCCGGTCAAGCTCTTGGGGCAAGGCGAGGGGATCGGCGATCTGACCGGCTTCACACCGCACGTCTTCGCGTCGCAACTCGTCGACTGACCCGACACGCCCATCCAGGGTCGCGCGCGGCCCGCGGTTGCGGTTTCATGGGCGTATGGCGATCGAGCACGACTACTTCGGCTTGCTGGAGTCCGGCCCGGACGGCTCGATCTTCTGGTCCGAGGTGGTCGACTTCGGCGACCAGAGGGTCACCGTCGATCTCACCGCGCCCGATCAAGACGACGTCTCAGCCGACGCGCTCGACGTGGCAGCCGGCATGATCTCGTCGCTCGAGGCGATCGACCTGAGCGCACGGAACGCGATGATCTCCGAACTCGACGACCGCACCAGCGAGGTGACCGAGTACATCCTGCAGCAGCAGGAAGAACTCGGTGAAGAGCTGGAGACCCTGCTCGTGGACATCTCGGGAGATGTCCACGTCGACGTCATCCGCTCGCTGCAGCTGGTCAGCATGACGATCCTCGCCGACGAGCACGGCGGCGGCGACCCGTTCGCGGTGCTCGAGTACGCCCTCGACCCCGACGCGACCGAAGAGGTGCTGCTGGTGAACCTGACCTCAGACGGAAGCGTCCAGTCGGTCACCAGCGCCGAGTAGCACCGGCCTGCTCAGACCGCCTGTGCGAACGCCCCGTCGGTGAGGTGCGACAGGTGCGTCGGGATCTCGCGGCCCTTCGAGACCATCGACTGTGCCCAGAGGCGCCCCGCGCGATACGACGAGCGCACGAGCGGGCCGGCGAGAACACCGAGGAACCCGATCCGCTCGGCTTCCTCCTTGAACCCCACGAACTCGTCGGGCTTCACCCAGCGATCCACGGGCAGATGCCGCGGCGACGGCCGGAGGTACTGCGTGATCGTGATGATGTCGGTCCCGGCATCGTGCAGATCCTGGAGCGCCTGCACGACTTCTTCGGGTGTCTCGCCCATACCGAGGATCAGGTTCGACTTCGTGATGAGCCCTGCGTCGCGCGCCTGTGTCAGCACGTCGAGTGAGCGCTCGTAGCGGAATGCAGGGCGGATGCGCTTGAAGATGCGCGGCACGGTCTCGACATTGTGCGCGAAGACCTCGGGGCGGCTGTCGAAGACCTCGCCGAGCAGCTTCGGGTCGCCGTTGAAGTCGGTGGCCAAGATTTCGACGCCGGTCCCCGGATTGTCGGCGTGGATGCGGCGCACCGTCTCCGCGTGCAGCCACGCGCCCCCGTCGGGCAGATCGTCGCGGGCGACGCCGGTGACGGTCGCGTAGCGCAGCTGCATGCGTTGCACGCTCTCCGCGACACGGCGGGGCTCGTCGGTGTCGTAGTCCGCGGGCTTGCCGGTGTCGATCTGACAGAAGTCGCACCGCCGCGTGCACTGCGAACCGCCGATGAGGAACGTGGCTTCACGGTCCTCCCAGCATTCGTAGATGTTGGGGCAGCCGGCCTCCTGGCACACCGTGTGCAGGTCCTCGCTCTTCACGAGCTTCTGCAGTGACTGGTACTCGGGCCCCATCTTCGCGCGGGTCTTGATCCACTCGGGCTTGCGCTCGATGGGCGTCTCGGCGTTGCGCACCTCCAGGCGCAGCAGCTTCCGGCCAGCGGGCGCGGTCGTCGTGCCGGACGCGGGTCCGGTTCCGCAGGCGCTCACGCGGCGACCTCCTCGGGATACGCGGTCTGGAAGGCCGATGCCACTCGCTGGACGACATCGGCCGGTGAGACGTCGCGGCCCAGCACCTCGCTCAGCGTTGTGACACCGGCATCCGAGATGCCGCAGGGCACGATCTGTGAGAACGGGGCGAGCGAGTTGTCGCAGTTCAGCGCGAACCCGTGCATCGTGACGCCGCGCTGCACACGGACGCCGATCGCGGCGATCTTGTCCTCCGACAGCGGGCGGCGCACCCACACGCCGCTGCGTCCGTCGACGCGGTAGCCGTCGATGTCGTAGGTCGCCAGCACGTCGATGAGAATCTGCTCGAGTCGCCGCACGTGCGCGACGACGTCGACCGGCTCGGGAAGCCGCACGATCGGATAGCCCACGAGCTGACCGGGGCCGTGCCACGTGATCTTGCCGCCGCGGTCGACATCGACCACTGGCGTTCCATCGGTCGGACGTTCGTGCCGAGCCGTGCGCGCCCCGGCCGTGAAGACCGGCTCGTGCTCGACGAGCAGCAGCGTGTCGCGGCGATCTCCCGCGACCACCTCGGCGTGGATGCTGCGCTGCAGCGCCCAGCCCTCCTGGTAGGGGACGAACGCGGGGGCAAGGCCCACCGTCTGGATGTCGAGCATCGCGCTCCTTCGCTTGTGGCGAGTTTGTGGATTGCGTCCAACAATACGCCCGTCGGAACCGTCACGGCGCGCCATAGGCTGTCGACATGTCCTCTGGAATCGGCAGACCCCGCGCATCGTCGCGCGAGACCCTCGCCGAAGCCGCGTGCGAGCTGTTCCTCGAACGCGGTTTCGCTGCGACGTCGATCACCGACATCGCCTCGCGCGCCGGCGTGAGTCGGTCGAGCTTCTTCAACTACTTCGCCGCGAAAGCCGACGTCCTGTGGGATGCACTCGACGACCGCATCGACACGTTCGAACGCGCCGTCGCGGCGGGGCCGCCGACCGCTGCCGCCCTGCGCTCCGCGCTCGACGAACTCGGCGAGGGGCTCGAACCCGACGCACTCGCACTGGCGATCGCGAACGCAGAGCAGATGGCGATCGGCGACGAACTGGTGCGGGATGCCGCACTGCGTCGAGCGCGGATCGCAACCGCCATCAGCGAACGACTCCGAGCCGGTGGGTGCAGCGCCCTGCAAGCCGATGTCGCCGGAGCCGCCCATGCCGGTGCCGTGCTCGCCGCGATCGAGGCGTGGGCGCACGCCGGCGCAGGCTCGTCGTCGTTGCGCGCGCTGTACCGCGAGGCGCTCGACGCTGCACTGTCGACGATGCCCGGCCCGGTCCGCCAGCTGCGCGTCGTCGCGAGAGCGGATGCGTTCGAACACGCGCTGCACTTCTATCGCGATGTCGTCGGGATGCCGGAGCAGGAGTCCTACGAAGGCGACGGCGGCGCCCGCGTCGCGATCCTCGGCGCGGGGCGCGCCACGCTGGAGCTGTCCAACGCCGCACAGATCGACCTGATCGACCGCGTCGAAACCGACGGCGACGCGCCGAGTGACGACATCCGTCTCGCGTTCGAGGTCGATGACACCGCCGCCATGACCGCGACGCTCACCGAGGCCGGTGCCGAGCTGCAGGCGACGCCCCGCGTCACGCCGTGGCGCTCGAGCAACGCGCGCCTGCGCGCCCCGGCATCCCTGCAGGTGACCCTCTTCCAGGAACTCGGCGACGCCTGACACGTGCGCGAGACTTCACGAATGTCACGAATCTCGCGCGATGTCGTGACATTCGTGGAGTTTCGCGAGTCACTGCGGACGAATCTCGAGGTGCCCGACAGGGAGAGGGTGAGGCGAAGTTTCGACGAAGGAGGGCGTCTCGGTGTGACGAACTGAGTGACAAGATCCGTCGCGCACCCCGACTCGGCGACGCTGCCCCTCGGGTCGATCCGAAGGGGCTCTTGCGATGGCGCCGGAAGAGGCGTATGCCTGACACTGTCACCGATGGGGTGGTGACGTGGGGAGGGTTGTGCCGTGGGGCGCACCGCACCTCGGGCGCGGCCGTGGCGCTCGAACACATCGACTCGTATCGCGATCACGGTGTTGAGCGCACTGTCGCTGATCGCTGCAGGGCTCACGGTGGGAGCGGCCCCTGCGAGCGCGGTCGCCACGAACACCGTGGCGTTCTACAGCATGGATGAGCCGGCCGGGGCGACGACCTTGGTGGACTCCAGTGGCAATGGCCGCGACGGAACGATCGGCTCCGACGTCACGACCGGTCAGGCCTTTCAAGGGGCGAGCATGCACCGTTTCGCCACTGTCCTGCCGGGGGAGATGGCGTATCGCCCGGGCCATGTGAACCGCGTTCCGCATCACAGCTCCCTGAACCCGGATGCGGGCGACTTCTCGATCACGCTCCGGTTTCGCACGGACTATCCGTTCGGGAACATCGCGCAGAAGGGCCAGGGGACGCAACAGGGCGGGTACTGGAAGGTCGAGAATCCGGCGGGCAAACCCCGCTGCCTGTTTCGGGGAGGCAATGGCGCATCTCGCACGGGATACTCCCAAGTCGAAGTCGACGACGGCCAGTGGCATGTTCTGCGCTGCGTCCGCACGTCGGCCTACGTCGAGATGTACATCGACGGCGTTCGTCAGAGCCGACTGACCGGTTCGACAGGCTCGATCTCCAACACCGCGCTCATGTCGATCGGCGGCAAGAGTTCCTGCAACGGAACCAGTACGACCTGCGACTACTTCGTCGGTGACATCGACTATCTCCGCATCGAGAAAGGGGCGTCCACCTCACCGAACCAGACTCCATCGGCGGATGTCGACGTCGATTGCGCGGGTCTGATGTGCGCCTTGTCGGGTGCGGCGTCGAGTGACCCTGACGGCGCGATACAGCGCTACCAGTGGGACTTCGGGGACGGCACCACGCACGATGGAGCAGCGATCCCGTCCACGAATCACCTGTACATGCATGCAGGGACGTACACGATTCGGTTGACGGTCACCGACGACAGGGGTGCCACTGACCAGCACGCGATGGCCGTGACTGTCACACCCGCGGCCGAGACGATCTCGTACGTGGGCCAGGCGACGAGGAATGCGAATGCGAGTAGCCACGCGCTCACCATCCCGACGAATGTGCGAACGGGGGACACGATGCTGCTGTTCCTCAGCCAGAACACGTCGGCCTCGCGCTCGACGCCCGCAGGATGGACCCAGATCGACTCGATCGCCGGCGGGTATGCCCGCACGACAGTGTGGCGGCGCGTGGCGAGCGCAACCGATGCCGGGTCCACGGTGAGTGTGACCCTCTCTTCGGCATCCAAGGTCAATATGGTGCTCGCCGCCTATCGAGGAGTGTCCGCTAGCGACCCGATCGCGGGCTACGCCGCGAGGACCGAATCGGCAAGTACGAACTCACGCCTCACCCCGACCGTCAATATCGAGGGCAACGCCAGCTGGGCCGTTTCGTACTGGATGCACGGCGACGCGGCCAGCTCCTCGCTGGTCGCCCCCGGCGGCGTGGCGGTGCGCAGTAACGGCTCGCAGACCGGAGGCGGCCGCGTGACAGGACTCCTCGCAGACTCCGCGATGTCAGTCCCGAGAGGTCAGTACGGTGGGCTCGTCGCAACCGCGACGGCGGCGAGCACGACCACGACATCGTGGACGGTCGTTCTCGCACCTCAGGACGGATCGCCGCCCGCCAATCAGCAGCCTGTATCGGCCTTTGTCGTGGATTGCTCCGGCCTCAGCTGCGCCGTCGACGGACGTGATTCGTCGGATGCCGAGGGAGGTCTCGACTTCAGTTGGGACTGGGGCGATGGGTCGCAATCGGGTGCGGGAGCGCCTCCGCAGATGGCCCACACCTACAACACTGCAGGGACGTACACAGTGAGACTGACCGTCACGGACGAGGACGGGGCGACGGCCACAACGACGCGGACCGCGAATGCTTCCACGCCGCAGGACGAGTCGATCGAGTACGTCGCCGCAGCATCGAGCGACCGCACGTCGGCGACACACTCGCTCACGGTGCCGGCTGCGGTGGCGGCGGGCGACACCCTTCTGCTGTTCCTCGCTGTCAGCGGAACGCCGACTGTGGGTGCCGTGAGCGGCGGCGGCACGTGGGAAGTCCTGGGTATGCGCGATGACGGAAACCTGCGCACGTCCGTATGGCGACGGACCGCCGGACCAGATGATGCCGGGTCGACGGTGGCGGTTGCGCTCGGAGCTTCCGCGAAGGGGAATCTCTCCCTTGTCGTCTACCGCGGTGCAGGGGAGGTCGCCGCGCTCGCGTCTGCCGCGGCCGATGGTGACAGCGCCCAGCGAGCGACGCCATCGGTTGCGGTGTCGGCCACGAACACCTGGGGTGTGTCGTACTGGGCGCATCGCGACAGCGCCTCAGCCGCCCTCGATCCGCCGCCTACGGTCGCCTCCCGCGCAACGGGGACGCAATCCGGGGGAGGCCGCGTGACCATTCTCGTCGCCGACAGTGCTGCCTCGGTGCCACCGGGCTCGTACGGGGGCCTCGCGGCAACAGCAGATGCGGCGAGTTCGTATGGCGTCACCTGGACGATCATCCTGGCACCCCCGCCCTGATTCCATCGACCGAGCCGCTCCCGCGCAGACGGATAGAATCGGGGGATCATGGCGACATTCGGCACTCTCTCCGACCGGCTCACCGAGACCTTCCGCAACCTCCGCACCAAGGGCAAGCTCACGCCTGCCGACGTCGACGGGACGGTGCGCGAGATCCGTCGCGCCCTCCTCGACGCAGACGTCGCACTGGTCGTGGTCAAGGAGTTCACCTCGAAGGTGCGCGAGCGCGCCCTCGGCGACGAGGTCAACCGCGCGCTGAACCCGGCGCAGCAGGTCGTGCAGATCGTCAATGAAGAGCTCGTCGCGATCCTCGGCGGGCAGCAGCGCCGGCTGCAGTTCGCGAAGAATCCGCCGACCGTCATCATGCTCGCGGGGCTCCAGGGATCGGGCAAGACGACCTTCGCCGGCAAGCTCGCCAAGCAGCTCGAGAAGGACGGCCACACGCCGCTCCTCGTCGCCTGTGACCTCCAGCGCCCCAACGCCGTGAACCAGCTGCAGGTCGTCGCGCAGCAAGCCGGTGCTGCGATCTATGCACCGCAGCCGGGCAACGGGGTCGGCAACCCGGTGCAGGTCGCACGCGAGGGCGTCGAAGTCGCCCGCCGCCAGCAGCACGACGTCGTCATCATCGACACCGCGGGGCGTCTCGGTGTGGATGCCGAACTCATGAAGCAGGCCGCCGACATCCGCAAGGCCACAGACCCCGATGAGGTGCTGTTCGTCATCGACTCGATGATCGGTCAGGACGCCGTCAACACGGCGAAGGCCTTCCAGGACGGAGTCGACTTCACCGGCGTCGTCCTGTCCAAGCTCGACGGCGACGCCCGAGGTGGCGCCGCACTGTCGGTCGCCTCCGTCACGGGCCGCCCGATCATCTACGCCTCCACGGGCGAGGGGCTCGACGACCTCGAGGCGTTCCACCCCGACCGCATGGCGAGCCGCATCCTCGACCTCGGCGACATCCTCACCCTCATCGAACAGGCCCAGCAGGCCTTCGACGAGGAAGAGGCGATGAAGGTCGCCGAAAAGCTCGCCAAGGAGCAGTTCACGCTCGAGGACTTCCTCGAACAGCTGCAGCAGATGCGCAAGATGGGCTCGATGAAGAAGATGCTCGGCATGCTGCCGGGCATGGGTCAGATGAAGCAGCAACTCGACAACTTCGACGAGCGCGAGATCGACCGCACCGAAGCCATCATCCGCTCGATGACACCGGCCGAGCGCACGAACACCAAGCTGCTCAACGGTTCGCGGCGCCTGCGTATCGCGCGCGGCTCCGGCATGACGGTCACCGATGTGAACCAGCTCGTGCAGCGCTTCGAGCAGGCCGCGAAGATGATGAAGACCGTGGCCCGCGGCGGCGTCCCGTCGATGCCCGGCATGGGGCCGATGGGCGGTAAACCCGGAGCGTCGGCCAAACGCGGCAACAAGCAGAAGAAGTCGGGTGGTTCACGTTCGGGCAACCCCGCCAAGCGGGCCGCCGAGAACGCCGGGATCGCGTCGCAGGGACCCGCCACCGGGTCGGGATTCGGGCTCGGAGGTCAGCAGCAGCCGACAGCCGAAGACCTCGCCGAGATCCAGAAGCTCTTCGGCAAGGGCTGAGCAGTCACCTCGTGAGCGCGGCGAGATGATCGCGTAGCGTGGGGCCGGCGCGGAACTCGCGGATGAGGTGGCGCACGACCTCTGAGAGGTCGCCGCTGGCAGCGTCGGCGACGAGCAGTTGGCGCGCGTAGCTGGCGCCCTGCGAGAGGATGCGCTCGAGGCCGCCGAACTCGCGTTCGCAGTGCAGCTCGACCGCGATCGGACGCAGCAGCTCGATGGTTTCGCGCAGATGCTCGGCGACCGGCCGTTGTGTGCCGTCGCGGTCGACGATGACTCGCGCGTCGAGCCCGTACCGTGCCGCGCGCCACTTGTTCTCGCGCACGAACCACGGCTGGATCGTCGGCAGCGTCCTTCCCTCGTCGAGCTCGCGCGAGAAGTGCTCGACGAGCACCTGCAAGAGCGAGGCCACCGCGGCGAGCTCGGGAAGGGTGGACATCCCGTCGCAGGCGCGTACTTCGATCGTTCCCCAGCGCGGGGCGGGGCGGATGTCCCATCGCACTTCGGAGACGTCTTCCATGACGCCGGTGCGGACCATGTCTTCGAGGTACGACTCGAACTGCGGCCAGGTCTCGAGCGGCCAGGGGAGTCCCGCCGTCGGCAGCTGCTGGAAGACGAGCGCCCGGTTCGACGCGTAGCCGGTGCGTTCCCCGGCCCAGAAGGGGCTCGACGCAGACAGTGCCTGCAAGTGGGGCAGGTACACGCTGAGCGCATTGACGATCGGAAGGACCTTTGCGACGTCCTCGACGCCGACGTGGACGTGGATGCCCCAGATCATCATGTTGCGCCCCCACCACTGGGTGCGGTCGATGAGCTTGTTGTACCGCGTCTTGTCGGTGACGGACTGCTTGTACCACTGCGCGAACGGATGGCTCCCGGCGCACAGCAACTCGATCTCCCGGGGGTTGGTGACTTCTCGCACCTTGCCGATCGCGTCGGCGATGTCGTCGACGGCGGCGGCGACCGTGTCACCCACGCCGCTGGTGACCTCGATCGTGTTCGTGAGCAGCTCGCCGGTCACCGTGTAGCGTTCGAGGGCCGTGGCATCCTCGACGAGTTCGAGCACTTCGGGTGCGCGGGGGACGAGGTCGCCGGTCGTGCCGTCGGCGAGCATCAGCTCCCATTCCAGGCCCACCGATGAGCGGGCCGAAGGTGCGAACGTGACCGTCATGCGCACAGTCTGACACGCGGCCGCCCGCCGGTTCGCAGGCGACGTCACGATCTGGCAGAATAGACGGTTGGACCGCCCGCTCGACCCTCTATCCAGCGGCCGGCCCACCCGCAGAGCTTCCGCCGGGTGTGCACCCCACGCTCTTGGCGACGTTCAAACCTCACATCACACCATTCAGGAGAATTGTGGCTGTCAAGATTCGTCTCAAGCGCCTCGGAAAAATCCGCGCGCCGTACTACCGCATCGTCGTCGCCGACTCGCGCACCAAGCGCGACGGCCGCGTCATCGAGGAGATCGGCAAGTACCACCCGACTGAGGAGCCCTCGTTCATCGAGGTCGACTCGGAGCGCGCGCAGTACTGGCTGTCGGTCGGCGCGCAGCCCACCGAGCAGGTTGCCGCCATCCTCAAGCTCACCGGCGACTGGGGCAAGTTCAAGGGCGACAAGAACGCCGTCTCGACCGTGAAGACGGCCGAAAGCAAGGGCGAGTTCGTGGCCGACACCGCCAAGAAGTCGGTCATCAAGCCCAAGGCCGAGAAGAAGGCCGAAGAGCCCGTCGCCGACGAGGCTCCCGCCGCCGAGGCCGACGCGGCCGACGAGACCGCGGCAGAGTAATCCGGTGCTGGCCGCCGCGCTCGAACATGTCGTGAAGGGGATCGTCGATCACCCGGACGACGTCACCGTCCGTTCTTCCTCGTCGCCGCGCGGCGAGGTGCTCGAGGTGCGTGTGCACCCCGACGACCGCGGACGCGTGATCGGGCGCGGCGGACGCACCGCCAAGGCCCTGCGCACCGTCATCGGCGCACTTGCCGACGGTTCGCGGGTCCGCGTCGACGTCGCGGACGACTGATGGGTTCGGAAGGACCCGCCCGCACGCAGCTGCGTGTCGGACGCCTCGTCAAGGCGCACGGGCTCAAGGGCGCCCTCAAGCTCGAGTTGTACACCGACGACCCCGACGGGCGATTCACCCCCGGTGCGGTCTTCACCCTGCAGGTGCCGGTCTCTTCGCCGTGGCACGGCAAGACCGTCACCGTGCGAGAGTTCCGATGGATGAACTCGCACCCCGTCGTCTTCCTCGACGACATCGAGGACCGTGACGCGGCCGAGTCGATCGTTCGCGCCATCCTCTGGATCGACAACGACGCGGATTCGGCGCCCGTCGAAGAGGATGCGTGGTACGACCACCAGCTCGTCGGTCTGTCCGTCGTCCGCGACGGATCGGTCGTCGGCACCGTCGCGCGCGTCGATCACCTTCCGGCCCAGGACCTGCTCATCGTCCGGCCGACCGGGGAGGACCGTGAGGTGCTCGTCCCGTTCGTCAAGGCCATCGTCCCCGACGTCGACATGGCAGCAGGGCGCATCACCGTGACACCGCCTGCCGGCCTGTTCGAAGACCTGCCGGTCGACGAACCAGTCACGGCCGCCGACGCGGTCGACGAGGCACCCGCCGCCGACTGACACCTTCACCTCCGCGGATCCACACGGCATACTTGCGTCGACGGAGAAGGAGTCCCGCGTGCGCAGAGCGAAGATCGTCGCGACCCTCGGCCCGGCGACCGTGTCGTACAAGGTCATCGAGCAGCTTGTGACCGCGGGCGTCGATGTCGCGAGGCTCAACTGCAGCCACGGCGACCATGCCGACCACGAACGGGCCTACGCGAACGTCCGACGCGCGGCAGCGCAGTCGGGGCGTGCCGTCGGCGTCCTCGCAGACCTCCAGGGCCCGAAGATCAGACTCGGCAGATTCACCGATGGTCCACATGTGTGGTCGGTCGGCGACCGTGTCACGATCACGACCGAGGCCGTGGCCGGCACGGCCGACACCGTGTCGACGACGTACGCAGCGCTCGCTCGCGACGTCCAGGTCGGCGACCCGCTGCTGATCGACGACGGCAAGGTGCGGTTGCGGGTGCTTTCGAGCGACGGGGTACGCGTCGCGTGCGAGGTCGAGGTGGGCGGGACGGTCTCGGACAACAAGGGCATCAACCTGCCCGGTGTGGCTGTCAGTGCGCCCGCGCTCACCGACAAGGACGAGGCCGACCTGCGCTGGGCACTGCGGCTCGGCGTCGACCTCGTCGCCCTCTCGTTCGTCCGCTCGCCCGCCGATGCCCATCGGGCGCGCGTGATCATGGCGGAGGAGGACCGCAGGGTGCCGCTGATCGCGAAGATCGAGAAGCCCGAAGCGGTCGCGCACCTGCAGGAGATCATCGATGCCTTCGACGGGGTGATGGTCGCGCGCGGGGATCTCGGTGTCGAGTTGCCGCTCGAAGACATTCCGCTTGTCCAGAAGCAGGCGATCGATGCCGCGCGACGGTGGGCGAAGCCGGTCATCGTGGCGACGCAGATGCTCGAGTCGATGACGGTCAATCCGGTGCCGACCCGCGCCGAGACGAGCGATGTCGCCAATGCGGTGCTCGACGGCGCCGACGCGGTGATGCTCTCGGGTGAGACGAGCGTCGGCGCCTACCCGGTCGTCGCGGTCGAGACGATGGCCCGCATCGTGGCATCCACCGAGGAGCACGGCATCGATCGGATCCCGCCGCTCGGCACCACGCCGCACACGCAGGCCGGGGCACTCACGTTCGCCGCAGCCGCGATCGGCGAATTCGTGCAGGCGCGGTACGTCTGCGTGTTCAGCCAGTCGGGCGACTCTGCGCGGCGTATGGCGCGGCTGCGACTGCCGCTGCCGATTTTGGCGTTCACCGATTCGCCCGACACCCGTCAACGATCCGCCGTGTTCTGGGGGGTCGAGACCTTTCTCGTGCCCAGGGCCCGCAACACCGACGAGATCATGCGCATCATCGATGACGTGCTGCTGGCCGACGGGCGTGCTGCGAAGGGCGACAAGGTCGTCGTCACGGCAGGAGCGCCTCCCGGGATCGCCGGGTCGACCAACAACGTGCGGGTGCACACGGTCGGCGCCGACGACGGCTCGTAGCGGACTCACCAGCGCACGCTCGGTCGGGTGAGAACGGTGTGATCCCCGTGTAACACGGTGGGCGTCCTGCCGGAACATGCCTCGGCGATCATCGGTGCATGACGGTTGGCGCGCAGGCTCCCGCGCAGACGTTGCGTACGGTCTGCTCGTACTGCGGTGTGGGCTGCGGCATCACCGTGACCGGCGGCGCGGACGGCGTCGTCAAGGCCGTCGGCGATCGTGAGCACCCGACGAACGCGGGCCGACTGTGCACCAAGGGCGCCACCCACGTCGACCTCATGGCGGCTCCGGGTCGCCTCACCCGCGCGCGCGTACGCCCGCAGCGCGGCGAGGCAGCGATCGAGATCGCACTCGACGAGGCGATCGAGCGCGCGGCGAGCGGATTGCAGGCGGTCATTGCGGAGCACGGACCGGATGCCGTGGCCGTCTACGTCTCGGGGCAGATGTCGCTCGAGGCGCAGTACCTGTCCAACAAACTCGTGAAGGGGCGGCTGCGCAGCCCGCACATCGAGTCGAACTCCCGGTTGTGCATGGCGTCTGCGGGCACCGGCTATAAGCAATCGCTCGGCGCCGATGGCCCGCCCGGCTCCTACGAAGACATCGACCATGCCGATCTCTTCTTCGTCATCGGTTCGAACACCGCCGACTGCCATCCGATCGTGTTCCTGCGCATGGCCGACCGCCTCAAGCGCGGTGCACGCATGATCGTCGTCGACCCCCGGCGTACCGAGACCGCCGCCCGCGCCGACCTGCACCTCGCCATCGCGCCCGGCACCGATCTCGCACTCCTGAACGGCCTGCTGCGTCTGCTCGTTGATGCGGGCGCGATCGACGAAGCGTTCATCGCCGCCCACACCGACGGATGGGATGCCGTCGTCGACATGCTCGCCGACTATCCGCCCGAGCGGGTGGCCGAGATCACCGGACTGGCGGTCCAAGACCTCCGGACGGCAGCTGCGTGGATCGCCGAGGCCGGCGAGTGGATGACCCTGTGGACGATGGGCCTGAACCAGTCAACGCAGGGCACGTGGAACACGAATGCGATCTGCAACCTGCACCTCGCGACAGGAGCCATCTGCCGCACCGGCAGCGGCCCGTTCTCCCTGACCGGGCAGCCGAACGCGATGGGCGGGCGGGAGATGGGCTACATGGGGCCGGGGCTGCCGGGCCAGCGCGTGGCCGCCGATCCGGCCGACCGCGCGTTCGTCGAGGCCGCCTGGAACATGGAACCCGGTTCGCTGCGAACCGATGCCGGCAGCGGCACGATCGACATGTTCCACGCGATGGCGGACGGCGATATCAAGGCCGCGTGGATCATCTGCACCAACCCGGTCGCATCGGTCGCGAACCGTCGCACGGTGATCGAGGGGCTGGAGGCGGCCGACCTCGTCATCGTGCAGGACGTGTTCGCCGATACGGCGACCGCCGCGTACGCCGACGTGCTGCTGCCGGCGACACTGTGGGTCGAGTCCGAAGGCGTCATGATCGGCAGCGACCGCACCCTCTCCCTCGTCCAGCACGCCGCACCCGCACCGGGCGAGGCGCTGCCCGACTGGATGCTGATCTGCCACGTCGCGCAGGCGCTCGGGTATGAGGGCTTCGACTATGCCGACGCGTCCGAGGTGTTCGATGAGATCCGCACCTTCTGGAACCCGCGCACGGGCTGGGACATCCGGGGCATCGACTACGACCGCCTCCGACGCGGACCCGTCCAGTGGCCGGCGCCCGCCGGCGATACGGACGACCGGCATCCGATCAGGTACGTCAACGACGGGGTGAGCCAGCACCTGCACGTCGACGACGACGGTGCACAGCCCGCGCTCGCGTTCCCCACGCCGAGCCGGCGCGCGCAGTTTCACGCGCGGCCGCACGTCGGGCCGGCTGAACTGCCAGACGATGACTACCCCTGGGTGCTGAACACCGGTCGCCTGCAGCACCAGTGGCACACGATGACGAAGACCGGCAAGGTCGACAAACTGGTGCGACTCAATCCCGACCCATTCGTCGAGATCCATCCCACGGATGCCGCTGCGTTCGGCATCGGGCCCGGCGATCGCGTCGAGGTCGCATCGCGCCGGGGGAGCGCCGTCCTTCCCGCCGTCGTGACCGACCGTGTGCGACCGGGCAACTGCTTCGCCCCGTTCCACTGGAACGACGAGCAGGGTGAGCATCTCACGGTCAACGCCGTCACCAGCGATGCCGTCGATGCCGCGTCGCTGCAACCCGAGTTCAAGTTCGCCGCGGTCTCGCTGCGTCGTGTCGCTGCGGCCGTCGAAGCGGCACCCGTGCAGGGGCTGGCGCTCCCGGGCCCGCCGACGCTGGGACCGACCGAGGCCGCATACGTCTCAGGCTTCCTGACGGCGATCGAGGCGACACCGCGCACCGGGGTGCCCGTCGTCCCCTCGACGGCGCCACTGGATCCGATCGCGCGCGCGTGGTTCGATGGACTGCTCGCCGGCAGGTACGCGGACCGCGCGGCGCCGTCCGCCGACGACGGCGCAGCCGTGACGATCGCGTGGGGGTCGCAGACGGGCAACGCTGAGGCGGTCGCCCGGCAGTGCGCCCAGGCGTTGCAGCAGGCGGGGATCGCGGCGCGCACGACGAGCATGGCCGAGCTGAGCCCCTCGGATCTTCGCGAGATCCCCCGACTGCTGGTTGTCACGTCGACCTTCGGTGACGGAGGACCGCCCGACAACGCGGCGGGGTTCTGGGCGGGCCTCAGCGGGGACGACGCTCCTGCGCTCGACGGCCTCGAGTACGCGGTCTTCGCGCTCGGCGATCCGAGCTACGACGACTACTGCGGCTACGGGCGAGGCCTCGACGCGAGGCTGGCAGCACTCGGTGCCTCGCCGCTCTGGGCGCGCGTGGAGAGCGACCCGGACTACGAGGATGCCGCCGCGACCTGGTCCAGGTCGATGGTCGCGACCTTGACGGGATCGGCGCCCGCGGCGCCGGAACCCCCGGCCGTGCGTCGCATGTTCACCCGCGCCAACCCGGTCGCCGTCCCACTCGTGCGCAACGTGCTGCTGAGCGGTGCGGGATCGGCCAAGGAGGTGCGTCAGTTCGGGTTCGACGTCGCGCGCCTGGGTGTCTCCTACGCCGCCGGTGACAGCCTCGGCGTGGTCTGCGCGAACCCACCCGCACTCGTCGAGGAGTTCCTCGAGGTGACGGGTTTGCCGGCAGACGCGATCGTCGACATCGACGGACGCGAGCAATTCCTCGACGACGCGCTCACCACCTCGCTCGACATCACGCGAACCGCGTCCTCGTTCGTCGACTTCGTGGGGGAGCGCAGCAGCGACTCGACGCTCGCGATGCTGCGACGTCGTGAGAACGCGGCGCGACTGGAACAGCACCTGTGGGCGACCCAGGCCATCGACTTGCTGCGGGAGTTTCCGATCGAGGCGACCGCGCAGGAGTGGGCCGACGTGCTCGGTCGCCTGCAGCCGCGTCAGTACTCGATCTCGTCGAGCCCGAAGACGAGCCCGCACGAGATCCAACTCACGGTCGCGGTCGTCCGCTTCCTCACCGATCGCGGCATCCGTCGGGGCGGGGTCGCCTCCTCGATGCTCGCCGATGCCGACTCCGCAGCACGTGTGCCTGTCTTCCTGCAGCGTTCGCCCCAGTTCCGTCCCCCCGAGGACGCGGACGCGCCGATGATCATGATCGGTCCCGGCACGGGCGTCGCGCCCTTCCGCGGGTTCCTCCACGACCGACGCGCAGACGGTCACCGCGGGCGGAACTGGCTGTTCTTCGGCGAACAGCACGCTGCGAGCGACTTCTATTACCGAGACGAACTGCTGGACCTCCACGCGGACGGCTTCCTGACGCGCCTGGACACCGCCTTCTCCCGCGACCAGCGACAGAAGATCTACGTACAGGACCGCATGGTCGAGCACGGCGCCGAACTGTGGCGCTGGCTCGAAGCCGGCGCGCACGTGTACGTGTGCGGTGACGCGTCACGCATGGCCGCCGACGTCGATGCGACTTTGACGGCACTCATCCACCGCCACGGCGGGATGGGTGAGGATGCCGCGGCCGAATACAAGGCGCAGCTCGTCGCCACCGGGCGCTACGTCCGCGACGTGTACTGACGAGGTCAGCAGGTCCTACGGCGAAAGGGCCGCCCCGTCAGGAGCGGCCCTATCGTGTGCAGGGTGATGGTCAGATGCGTTCACCCGCGAGGGAACGACGGGGGACGACATACACGAGCAGGGTCACGAGCAGCAGCACGAGGTACGCCCCGACGAAGCCGTAGAACGCGGCGCTGTAGCCGCCTGTTGCGGCCTGCGATGCGTTGAGCACCTGCGGGATGAGGAAGCCGCCGTACGCACCGATCGCCGAGATCAGGCCCAGGGCTGCGGCCGCCTTGCGCTTCGATGCGGTGAAGTCACCGGCATCCGGCGATGCGAGCGCGCGCGCGTGGAACACGTTCGGGATCATGCGGTAGGTCGAGCCGTTGCCGACGCCGGTCGCGGTGAACAACACGAGGAAGCAGACGAGGAAGACCCAGAAGTTGCCGAGCGGCAGCGTCAGCGGCAGCGCCAGCGCACCGGCGGCCATGACCGCGAACGCAGCCACCGTCATGCGCGCTCCACCGAAGCGGTCAGCGAGCTTGCCGCCGTAGGGCCGGGCGACCGAACCGACGAGCGCACCGAGGAACGCCAGCGACACAGCCGCGGTACCCACCTGCAGGGTCGAGAACTCGGGGAACTGGTCGGCGATCAGCTTCGGGAAGACGCTCGCGAAACCGATGAACGAACCGAACGTGCCGATGTACAGCAGGGCGAGCACCCACAGGTGCGGTTCGCGGAGCGCCGCAGCCGACCCGGCGAAGTCCGCCTTGGCCGACGACAGGTTGTCCATGTAGCGGTACGCCCCCCACATGGCGAGCAGGATCAGCGGGATCCACATCCAGCCGGCGAGGGAAATGCTGAAGGTCATGCCGGCGGTGATGCTCACCGCGATGGGCACGAGGAACTGCGCGACCGACGTGCCGATGTTGCCGCCGGCCGCGTTCAGGCCGAGCGCCCAACCCTTCTCCTTCTGCGGGAAGAAGTAGGTGATGTTGGCCATGGAGCTCGCGAAGTTGCCGCCGCCCACGCCGCCGAGGGCCGCGACGGTGAGCAGCACCCAGAACGGCGTCTCGGGGTTCTGCACGACGAAGCCGAGGAGCGTCGTCGGGATGAGCAGGAGAGCGGCCGACACGATGGTCCAGTTGCGCCCACCGAACGTCGCCACGGCGAACGTGTACGGGAAGCGCAGCGTGGCGCCCACGAGGCTCGGCAGCGAGATGAGCCAGAACGACTCAGACGTCGAAAGGGTGAAGCCGGCGTTCGGCAGCATCACGACGACGATGCTCCACAACTGCCAGACGATGAAGCCGAGGAACTCGGCGAAGATCGACCAGCCGAGGTTGCGGCGAGCGATGCCGCGGCCCTCCCGCGCCCAGAAGCCGGCGTTCTCGGGGTTCCATCCGTCGATCCAGCGACCAGGGCGGTGGGTGAGTGTCACCTCCTCAGTCGCGTCGACGGTGGCTGCGGATTCGGGGGTGGCGCGCGGCGATGGTGCAGAGGTGGTCATGGCGAGTCCTCAGGGTCGTCCGACGGGTACACGAGTGAGGTTAGGGATCGCGTGTTTCGCGCGACCGGCCGCGACGGTTTCCACCGCGTCACTTTCGCGTCACCCGGTTGCGCCGCTCCCGGTGAGTGCGGCGTCACACGGTCGAAACACGCGGCCCGCCTACACTCGAAACCATGCGCATCGACATCGTGACGATCTTTCCCGCGTTCTTCGATGTGCTCGATGTCTCGCTGGTCGGCAAGGCGCGTGAGCGCGGGATTCTCGATGTGCGGGTGCACGATCTGCGCGACGCCGCCCACGACCGCCATCGCACCGTCGACGACACGCCCTACGGAGGCGGCGCCGGCATGGTGATGAAGCCTGAGCCGTGGGGTGAGACGCTCGACGGCATCCTCTCCGAAGACACCGTGCTGCTGGTGCCCTCGCCCGCGGGGGAGCAGTTCACGCAGCGGATGGCGCGCGAGCTGGCGACCGAGTCCCATCTCGTGTTCGCCTGCGGGCGCTACGAGGGGATCGATCAGCGGGTCGTCGACCACTACGCCGAGCGCGGTCGGGTGCGGCTGGTGAGCCTGGGGGACTACGTTCTCAATGGCGGCGAGGTCGCCGCGATGGCCGTCATCGAGGCCGTCGGCAGGCTGCTTCCAGGCATGGTCGGCAACCCGCACAGCCTGGTCGAGGAGTCCCACGAATCCGGCTTGCTCGAATACCCCAGCTACACGAAGCCCGCCGTGTGGCGGGAGCGCGCCGTGCCCGCCGTGCTGCTCAGCGGCAATCACGGCGCGATCGCGACATGGCGGCATGAGCAATCGCTCGAGCGCACCCGTCGCCTGCGCCCCGATCTGCTGGCGGACGACGCCGACGGCACTCACGCCGCCGACGGTGCCGCCACCCGTGCGACCGCTTCCGAATAGCGTTCGGCGATGACGCCCGCGACTCGCACATCCGGGGCGAGCGGCGCGGTGACGACGTCCGCTCCGGCCCCCGACACGACGTCGGCGAAATACCCGGGCGCCAAGACGTAGCTGGCCACGACGACGCGTTCGGCGCCGTCGGCGCGGGCTGCGGCCACCGCGTCGCCGATCCTCGGCTGCGCACCGGCGGCGAACGCGACCGTCACCGGTCGATGCAAGCAGGTGCCGAGGCGGCCGGCCACGATCCGCACGGCGTCCGCGGCCGCCGGATCAGTCGATCCGGCCGCGGCGAGAATGAGGATGTCGTCGGCCGCGAGGCGCACCTCCTCGAGGCGCGACTCCAGCGTCAGCGCAAGCAGATCGTGCGGACCGAGCGGGGCCGCGGCCACCGCGCGATCACCGTACGGCGCGACCGCTTCGGCAATGTCGACCTTCGTGTGGAACCCCGTCGACAACAGCACCGGCACCACGACGACGGGGCCCTCGGCGACGGCGTCCGCGACGACGTCGGCGACGGCGGGTTCCTGCACGTCGACGAACGCTTCGAGCACACGAACGTGGGGAAGCAGGGTGCGCACCTGGTCGATGAGTGCGCGGATGGCCACCTGCCCTGAGGGCGAGCGGGTGCCGTGCGAGCACGCGATGAGCGTCGGGGTCATGCCGTCGCCTCCGCCGGATCGAGCACATCGAGACGGTACCCGCGTTTGACGACGGTCTTGATCAGATCGGGGGCACCGAGTGCCTCGCGCAACCGTGCGATCGCCATTTCGGTGGCGTGCGTGTTCTGGCTCGTGCCGGGCAGCAGGTCTTGGAGCGCGGCACGGGAGACGACACCGCCGCCCGCGGCGAACAGGCCCGCCAGCAGATCGGCACCGCTGCGGCTCAACGGCAGGTACTCCCCATCGAGCACCGCGCCGCAGCTGCGCAATTCGAGCTCTCCCTGCGTCGTCGACAGTGATCGGGCGTGTCCGCTACCGAAGTGCGTGACGACGGCTCGCACAAGCGCGCCGAGCCGGCCGCGATCAGGCATGAGCGGCGCGATCCCGACCGCGCGAAGGGGGCGCGCTGTGACCGGACCGACGGCGGCGAACAGGAGACGCCCCTGGTCGACGCGGTCCAGGATGTCGTGCAGCGCGCCGGTCTCGCGGGCGGCGGACAGCCACTCTGACGCTCCCGGCGCAGACGTGAACAGGACGGCATCCACCTCGCCGCCAGCACAGCTCGCGACAGAGCGGGCGACGACCCCGGCGTCCGGCGGCGGTCCCCAGCGGTACACCGTGAGGGAGACGACGTCCGCGCCGTGGCGGTGAAACAGTTCGTCGAGGCCGTCGGCGCCGGAGCCGTGGTGCTGCACCGCCACGCGGCGTCCCGCGACCCCCTGGGCGATCAAGAACTCGCCGAGCTCGTGCGCGGTCTCGGATTCGGCGACCCAATCGGCGGTGAAGCCGGCCTGCTGGATGGCACCGCGGGCCTTCGGTCCGCGGGCGACGAACTGGGCACATCGCAACGCGGCGTGAAGTTCGTCGGCGAGTCCCGCTTCATCGGCCGCTTCCATCCACCCGCGGAAGCCGACCCCGGTGGTCGCCACGACGACCTCCGGCGGCGCGGCGATCAAGGCTCGGGTCACCTCGATGAGCGATTCGTCGTCGACGTGGGGCACGATCGTGAGCGCCGGCGCCTGGGTCACGGCGGCACCGTGGCGTTCGAGCGCCGCGGAGAGCTCACCGGCGCGGCGGTCGACGGCGATGACGATGTTGCAGCCGGCGAGTGCGGCCGAGAGGGTGGTGCGTTCGGTCACGGGCTCGGCACTCCAGCAGCCTGTTGTTCGGGGTGCAGCAGCAGCCCGGCGCGGGCCACGTCGCCGAAGACGATGACGGCCGGGTTCGACACGCCCGCCCGCCGAGCGTCGTCGACGACCTCGTCGAGTGTCGACCGGAGCGTACGCTGCCGGTCGGTGTGCCCCTCCTGCACGATCGCGACCGGGCGGTCTGCGGGTGCGCCCGCTGCGCGGGCAGCCTCCACCAGCCGGGGGAGCGCCGCGACGCCCATGAGGATGACCGTGGTCGTCTCGCCGTCCGCCATCGCCGCGCGGGTCGCTGCGGTGATGGTGCCCTGCCCGTTCACGACATGCAGGGAGGCGGCGGTCCCGCGATGCGTCACGGGGATGCCGGCAGCCTGCGGCACGGAGACCACCGACGTCAGTCCTGGCACGACATCGACGGGTACGCCGGCTGCCGTGCAGGCAGCGACCTCCTCGCCGCCGCGACCGAAGACGAACGGGTCGCCGCCCTTGAGTCGTACGACGCGCAGCCCGCGACGTGCATGCGCCACGAGGAGCGCATTGATCTCCTCCTGCGGCACGGGGTGGTGCCCGGGACGCTTGCCCACGTCGATGACCTCGACATCGGGATCGAGTTCGGCCAACACGTCGACGGGGCCGAGTCTGTCTGCGACAACGACGTCGGCTTCGGCCAGCAGACGCCGACCGCGCACGGTGATCAGATCCGTCGGTCCGGGGCCCCCGCCGACGAGTGCGACCGATCCGACGGCGGTGGAACGTCGCCGGCGCAGTGGCAGACGCCCCTCCCGCACCTGCGCGGCGATCGCGTCGCGCAGTCGGCCTGCCCGGCGCGGGTCGACACCGGCATCCGAGACGACGCCCACGATCACGTCGCCTGCACGCGTCTCGGCGGCGATGCGCGCGGTTCCGTGCGCGCCGTCCGACGCGTTGACACAGAGGATGCGTCGTGATTCGCAGACGGCGGCGACCTGGAGATCGCGCTCCGCATCACCGGTGGCGGTGTGGACGAGCCAGACGCCATCCAGATCGGCGTCCTGCACGGCGCGCTGCACCCATGTCGCCGTGCTCTGGGCGACCAGCTCGGCAGTTCGTGCGCTGAGGGCCGGGGCGACGATGCGCACACGCGCGCCTTCCGCGAGCAGCCGTTCGAGTCGACGGGCGGTGACATCTCCGCCGCCCACCATCAGCACGTCGCGGCCCTCCAGCGAGACCCCCAGCATCGTCGTCATGCGCGGGTGCCGATCTTGACGAACACATCGCCGTCGGTGACCGCGACGGGCCAGGTCTCGAGGTCGATCGGGTCCTTGCCCTGCGGGTCGACGCACATGCCCGTTCGCAGGTCCCACGACTGCTTGTACATGGGAGAGGCGACGGTCGGGGAATCCTGTCGGGTACCGACGATGCCGCGCGAGATCACGTGCGCGCCGCTGTACGGGTCGAGGTTCGAGACCGCGTGAACCGTGCCCGCGTAGGTGCGGAACAGCGCGAGTTGCGTCGAGCCGATGAGGGCTGCGCGGCCGCGTTCGGTCTCGAGATCACCGAGCGCGCACACCCGAACCCACGACGGCAGATCAGCGCGGGCAGGGGTCTGTTCGATGAGCGTCATCGGCGCACCTCCAGGGTCGTTCCGGCGATGAGGGTCGCACCAGATGTGCGCTCCTCCGGTGTCGCGGGGCGGGGCTGCCCCCGCTCGGCGGTGTAGGCGAGGGACGGGTCAGCGGTTTCGGGGGCGTTGACGAACGACGCGAAGCGACGGAGCTTGTCGGGGTCTTCGAGGGTCGCCTTCCACTCGTCCTCGTACGCGTCGATGTGCGTCGCCATCGCTGCGTCGAGATCGGCGCAGATGCCGAGGCTGTCGTCGAAGATCACCTCGCGCAACCCGTCGATCCCGCCGTCAAGCTCCTCGAACCACGGCGCCGTGCGCTGCAGACGGTCGGCCGTGAAGATGTAGTACATCAAGAAGCGGTCGATCGCGGTGAGCAGTTCGGCATCCGACAGTCCCTCTGCCAACAGCACGGCGTGCCGCGGCGTGAAGCCACCGTTGCCGCCGACGTACATGTTCCAGCCGGCCTCGGTCGCGATGACGCCGACATCCTTGCCGCGTGCCTCCGCGCATTCGCGGGCGCAGCCCGACACACCGAGTTTGATCTTGTGGGGCGATCGGAGGCCGCGGTAGCGCAGTTCGAGCGCGACGGCCATGCCGACGGAGTCCTGCACGCCGTAGCGGCACCAGGTGGAGCCGACGCAGGACTTCACCGTGCGCAGCGATTTGCCGTAGGCGTGGCCGGATTCGAATCCGGCATCGACGAGCTTGCGCCACACGAGCGGCAGCTGCTCGAGGCGCGCGCCGAACATGTCGATACGCTGGCCGCCGGTGATCTTCGTGTAGAGGCCGAACTCCTTCGCGATCTGTCCGATGACGATGAGGCCTTCCGGGGTGATCTCACCGCCGGGGACGCGCGGCACGACCGAATAGCTGCCGTCCTTCTGCAGGTTCGCCATCACGTGATCGTTGGTGTCCTGCAGGGTCGCGTTCTCGCCGTCGAGCACATGGCGACCGACGAGGGTCGACAGGATGCTGGCGAGCGCCGGCTTGCAGATATCGCAGCCGCGTCCGGTGCCGAACCGCTCGATGACGGCGCTGAAGGTCGTGAGCCCCGACACGCGGACGGCATCGAAGAGCTGGCGACGCGACATGTCGAAGTGCTCGCACATCGCGCTGCTGAGTGCGGCGCCGGTCTTGGCGAGCTCCGTCCCGACGATCTTCTTGACCATCGTGAGGCACGAGCCGCAGGCTGCGCCCGCCTTCGTGCAGGCCTTCACGGCCGTGACGTCGGTGCATCCCTGCTCGTGCACCGCGCTGCGGATGGTGCCGGCCGAGACGCTGTTGCACGAGCAGACGAGCGCAGCGTCCGGCAATTCGCCCGTCGGCGCCGCACCGCCGCCTTCGGGCAACAGGTACGCTGACGGGTCGCCGCCGAGGGCACTCCCGAGGAAGGGGCGGAGCGAGCCGTACGCCGACGCGTCACCGACGAGGATGCCACCGAGCAGCGTCTTCGCGTCATCGGTCATCACGAGCTTCTTGTAGACGCCGGCGACCGGATCCGCGTAGGTGACGTCGAGCGCACCGGGTGTCGTCGCGAACGCGTCGCCGAAGCTGGCGACGTCGACGCCGTTGAGCTTGAGCTTGGTCGACAGGTCGTACCCGGGGAAGGTCGCATCCCCGCCGAGCAGGCCGGTCGCAGCGACTTCGGCCATCGCGTAGCCGGGGGCGACGAGCCCGACGCACTGGTCGTCGAAGTTGGCGACCTCGCCGATCGCGAGGATCGCGGGGTCGGAGGTCTGGCAGCGCTCGTCGATGCGCACGCCGCCGCGGGCGTGCACGTCGAGCCCTGCGGCCCTGGCGAGCTCGTCCCGCGGCCGGACACCGACCGTGAAGACGACGACGTCGGTCTGCTCGTACTCGCCGTTGCGGAACTCGAGGCCCGCCACCTGGCCCGAGCGGTCCGGATCGAGCCGTGTCGTGATCGATTCGGTGCGCACGCGGATGCCGCGCTGTTCGATGAGTCGTCGAAGCGCGGCGCCGGCCGGTGCGTCGAGCTGGGCGGACATGAGCCGGTCGGAGGACTGCACGACCGTGCACGCCACATCCAGTCCCTGCAACGCGCCCGCTGCTTCGAGCCCGAGCAACCCGCCGCCGATCACCGTGCCGGTGAGTGGCCTGCCGAGCTGGCGGGAACGGGCCTGCACGAACGACCGGAGGCGCTCGACGTCGTCGAGCGTGCGGTAGACGAAGCACCCGGCGAGCTCGAATCCGTCCACGGCGAGCTTGGCCGCGTACGACCCCGTCGCGAGGACGAGCGTGTCGTAGGGAACGACGACCCCGCTCGCGGTGGTGACCGTGCGCGCAGACCGATCCACCCGCGTCACGGCGTCTCCGCGGATGAAGTGCAGGCGCTCGTCCGCGAAGACGGTCGGGTCGAGTTCGAGGTCGTCGGGGGAGGCGCCCGTGAAGAACGAGGTCAGCCCGACACGGTCGTACGGCGCGCGCCCCTCGTCGCCGATGACGGTGAGCTCGATTTGCGCATCCGTACGGGTGAGCAGGCTCTCGACGAAGCGGTGGGCGACCATCCCGGCCCCCACCACGACGATGCGCTGTGCGGGCGACGGGTGGTGCATGCCGTCACGGTACGCGGGGGATGTTGCGGACGGATCAGCGTCGTGTTTCGGGCTGTTGACGGATCCATTCGCGTGCACGGACTGCGCGCGGTCTGCGTCGGTCATTGCGTCTCCTTGTCGGCGGCGATGCCGTCACGCTAGGAGCGCGGTGTTACCGGGCGCGGTGCGCCGTCGTTACCCGCAGCGAACGATTCCCTCACATCGTCGACCGCGGCGGCGTGAGGTCAGTCGACGCCGAGGAACGAGCGATCGGTCAGCACGATCGGTCCGTCGGCGGTCATGGCTACCGTGTGCTCCGCGTGCGCGCCGCGCGAGCCATCGACCGAACGCAGCGTCCACCCGTCGGGATCGGTGATCAGCTCGTCGGTGGTCTGCAGGAACCACGGCTCGAGCGCGACGACCAGGCCTTCGCGCAACGGATACCCGCGACCCGCCTTGCCGTCGTTGGGCACGTGCGGGTCGCCGTGCATGATGCGGCCCACCCCGTGGCCGCCGAAGTCCGTGTTGATGCGATATCCGTCGGCCCGGGCGACCTCGGCGATCGCGTGCGAGATGTCGCCGATGCGGTTGCCGACGACGGCCGCCGAGATCGCGGCATCCAGCGCGCGCTCAGCCGTGTCGATGACCGCGAGGTCTTCGTCGCGAGGCGTGCCGACGACGAAGGAGACGGCGGAATCGGCGACCCAGCCGTCGACGCTCACCGCGAAGTCGAGCGAGACGAGGTCGCCGTCGCGCAGTGCGTAGTCGTGCGGGAGTCCGTGCAGCACGGCGTCGTTGATCGAGGTGCAGATGACCTTGCCGAACGGGCTCGCGCCGAATGAAGGGTGGTAGTCGATATAGCAACTGGTCGCCCCCGCACGACGGATGAGATCATGTGCGCGGCGGTCGATCGCGAGGAGGTTCGTGCCCACGGTCGTCTCTTCGCGCAGCGTCGCGAGCACCTCGGCGACGAAGCGTCCGGCCGGTCGCATCGCGTCGATCTCGGCGGGGGTGCGAAGTTCGATCATGGGGTGTGGTCCTTTCCTCAGCTTCCATTGTGGCTGACCGGCGTACAGTCGAAGACATGCGGGTGCGTCGAGCGTTCTTCCACTGGCTCGTTCCAGCGGCCTTCGTGCTGCCGCTGTGGCTGCTGATCGGGTGGATCTCCTTCGATGCCGGCGGCTGGGCCCTGCTGATGGTGCTCCTGATCGCGATGCCCGCCGTCTTCCTCGGCCAACTCGTCGTCACACTGCTGGTGCGCGCGCGCGGCACCGTCCGCCACTCGCGCGCGGTCTCGTGGTGGGACATGCTCGGGTTCGGGGTCTGGCATGCCCTGACGATCGCCGCCGGCTTCTACCCCGAGGGCGGATTCTGGGGGCTCGTGGCGCTGGCCACCGTGGCGTTCCTCGCCTTGTTCTGGGTCTCGCTGTGGCAGCTGTTCCGTGAGGCCCGCCCGGGCGCGCGGATGGAGCGCGCAGCCGATGGCACGCTGTTCATACCGGCCGCCGAACGTCCCACCTCGCAGCGCACCGACCCGCAGGTGATCATCATCAACGAGACGGATCGCCCGACCGCGCCGTGACGGTTTGGATGCCGTCGTCAGACGTGGCAGAATAGTTCTTTGTGCCCTGAACAACTCTGCCTCAGGGGAGCACGCGGTCGGCTTCGACCGCGCGGGCACACCACACCTCTTTCCCTTTGACTCTCGCGATCGACCTGTGGCGGTCGCAGGAAGTGACGATCATGCAGATCCTCGACTCCGTCGACGCGGCATCGCTGCGCTCCGACATCCCCGCCTTCAACGCCGGCGACACCGTCAAGGTGCACGTCAACATCACCGAAGGCAACCGCTCGCGCATCCAGGTGTTCCAGGGCGTCGTCATCGGCCGCTCGGGCGACGGTGTGCGCGAGACCTTCACGGTCCGCAAGATCAGCTTCCAGGTGGGCGTCGAGCGCACCTTCCCGGTGCACTCCCCGGTGATCGACCACATCGAGGTCGTCACCCGCGGTGACGTGCGTCGCGCAAAGCTGTACTACCTGCGCAACCTGCGCGGCAAGAAGGCCAAGATCAAGGAGAAGCGCGAGCACTGACCCGCGCCCTTCCCAGCGACGCCCCGCCGCCTTTCGGTACGGGGCGTCGCTGCGTTCCGGCACACGTGCGTCGCCGCTGTCGGATGACCGCAGATGTGCGACCCTTGATATCGGCTGCCCGATCCGCGGCGAGCCGCGACGAAAGACCTGCATGAGCTCCGACTCCACCCTCGCCCGGAGGACCCGCCGCCGCAGCCTCTGGCCGCTGGTCCGCGACGTCCTCGTGATCCTGCTGATCGCGATCGTGGTGTCGTTCCTGGTCAAGACCTTCCTGGTGCGTTCGTTCTACATTCCGTCCGGATCGATGGAGCAGACGCTGCAGATCGACGACCGCATCCTCGTCGACGAACTCACCCCGCGATTCGGCGGATACAGCCGCGGTGACGTCGTCGTCTTCCGGGATCCGGGCGGATGGCTCCCCGTGACACCCGAGGCGCCGCAGCCGGCCCTCCTCGAAGCGGCTGACTGGGTGCTGTCGATGGTCGGCTTGTCGGCATCCGACAGCAAGGACCACCTCATCAAGCGCGTCATCGGCGTCGAGGGCGATCACATCGTGTGCTGCAACTCGCTCGGGCAGATCACCGTCAATGACGTGCCGCTCGACGAGAGCGCCTATCTGCACCTGAACGAGGGGCAGAAGGCACCCCAGGAGGTGCCGTTCGACGTCACGGTTCCCGAAGACTCCCTCTGGGTGCTCGGCGACAACCGCGATGCATCGCGCGACTCCCGCTACAACACCGAACAGCCGTCCGAAGGGTTCGTGCCCGTCGAGAACGTCGTCGGTCGCGCCTTCCTCGTGACGTGGCCGCTCGGCCGATTCGGTCTGATCGATGCGCACCACGACACGTTCGACGGGGTGCCGGAGGCACGATGACCGTTGTGGTGCCCCGCCTGACCGTCGAACGGCGGCTGCTGCGCGAGCACGCCGTCGTCATCGCGTGCGATGAAGTCGGCCGGGGCGCGTTGGCTGGGCCGGTCGCCGTGGGAGCAGCCGCAGTCGACGCGTCACGTGCTCGCAAGCGGGTGCCGGACGGCCTGCGCGACTCGAAGCTCGTGCCCGAGCACAAGCGTGCCGATGTTGCTGCGCGCGCCGCGGCCTGGGTCAACGCGTCCGCTGTCGGGTGGGCCAGCGCGCGCGAGGTCGACGAGGTGGGCATCATGCGCGCGCTCGGCCTGGCGGCGCTGCGCGCGATCGCCGATCTGCGCGCGGGCAGCATCGTGCCGGAGGAGGCGATCGTCATCCTCGACGGCAACCACGACTACATCACCCCCGCCGGTGGCGCGGGACTGGTGATCCGTCCGATCGTCAAGGCGGACCGCGACTGCGCGAGTGCCGCGGCGGCCTCGGTCGTCGCAAAGGTCGCACGCGACGCCTTCATGACCGACCTGCATGACGAGTTCCCGGCCTACCAGTGGTCGCGCAACAAGGGCTACGCGAGTCCCGAGCACCGCGCAGCGATCCGGGAACTCGGGCTCAGCACGCACCATCGTGCATCGTGGGCGATCGCGGACGCCCCCACGCTGTTCTGACGGCGCTCCGCGCGTCGTGCGCGCGCCTAGGATGGAGTCACCATGGATGACGAGGTCTTCGACGATTACGACCGCGAGCTGGAGCTCGCCCTGTACCGGGAGTACCGGGACGTCGTTTCGCAGTTCCAATACGTGATCGAGACCGAGCGCAGGTTCTACCTTGCCAACGACGTCAACGTCGTGCGCCGCGACACCGAGCACGACTTCTACTTCGAGATCTCGATGACCGACGTGTGGGTCTGGGACATCTACCGCGCCGACCGCTTCGTGAAGTCGGTTCGCGTGCTCACGTTCAAGGACGTGAACGTCGAAGAACTGCAGCGGCGCGACTTCCAATTGCCTGAAGAGCTCTCACTCGACGGCTGACGCCGGCTTCTGCACAGTCGACGCGATTCGCGCACTGTCCACACTCGCCGTACCGCGCCCGCATCCGTCCTCAGGGCGAGGGCACGCTTGCCCACATGGCACAGAAGGACGAGCGGGGCAGGGCCGGCGAGGAGCTCGCGGCGCTGCACCTGGCGGATGCAGGACTCACAGTCGTCGATCGCAACTGGCGTTGCGCGCAGGGCGAGCTCGACATCGTCGCGATCGACGGTGACGAACTCGTCGTGGTCGAGGTCAAGACACGGCGCACCACGGGGTACGGGCATCCGTTCGACGCGATCGACGACCGAAAGCGTGATCGGCTGTGGCGCCTCGCGCACGCGTGGCGCGCCGCCCACGCCGACCAACCGCTGCCGAAGCGGGTGCGGGTCGACGTCGTCGGCGTCGTCGGGCCCGGCGACGGCCTGGAGCACTGGCGGGACCTGCGATGAGCCTCCCGCGTACCTGGGCTGTCGTGCTGACGGGACTGGTCGGCGACCTCGTCGAAGTGGAGGCCGACGTCACGAGCCAGACGCCGGACTTCCAAGTCATCGGACTCGCCGATCGCGCGATCGGTGAGGCACGTCAGCGCGTGAGGAACGCGTGTGCCAACAGTGAACTGGACCTGCCGCGCCGGCGCCTGACCGTGAGCTTGTCACCGGCCGACTTGCCCAAGCACGGCTCCGGCCTCGACCTCGCGATCGCGGTCGCCGCCCTGGCGACGCAGCACGCAATGGACGCACGATCGCTCGCCACGACGGTCCACATCGGCGAACTCGCGCTCGACGGGCGGCTTCGTCCGATCGCAGGCGTGCTTCCCGCCGTCATGGCAGCGGCGCGCGCGGGCTTCACCCGTGTCGTCGTGCCGTGGGCCAACGGGGACGAAGCTCGACTCGTCGACGGGGTCGACGTCGTCGCGGCCGCCAGTCTGCGCCAGGTCGCAGGCTGCCACGGGCTCGAGCTGGATCCGCGCGAGGTCGAACCGGTCGCTGCGGCGACCGCGGCAGATGAGACGTCGTCCGCACTGCTCGATCTGGCGGAGGTCGTGGGCCAGCGCGACGCGGTCGACGCGCTCGTCGTCGCCGCTGCCGGCGGTCACCATCTGCTCCTGAGCGGCCCACCGGGTGCGGGCAAGACGATGCTCGCAAGGCGACTCACCGGCATCCTCCCCGAGCTCGACGACCGCGAGGCGCTGCATGCCGCCGCCGTCAGATCCCTCGCCGGGCGCTCGGTGACGACGCTGCATCGCGAGCCACCGTTCGAAGCACCCCACCACACCACGAGCACGGCCGCCCTCATCGGCGGCGGCAGCCGAACCGTGCGGCCCGGAGCCATCGCACGTGCGAGTGGCGGTGTGCTGTTCCTCGATGAGGCGGGGGAGTACACGGCGCAGGCGCTCGACGCCCTCCGCCAGCCGTTGGAGTCCGGTGTCATTGAAATCCACCGATCCGGCTTCCGGGCGACCTTCCCGGCCCGGTTCCAGCTGGTCGTCGCGACGAATCCATGCCCATGCGGCAACCACGGCGTCCCTGGCGCGGCGTGCGAGTGCCCGCCACAGGCGATCCGGCGGTACGCGGCGCGACTGTCGGGGCCCCTGCGTGATCGCATCGACATCGAACTGGGACTTCGCCGTGTGAGCGCAGCCCCGGCATCGGGGCGCGGCGAGCGAACGACGGCGTCGGCGCGTGAGGCTGTCATCGCAGCTCGTGAACGCACAGCCGTCCGGCTGGCGGGCACGCCTTGGCAGCGCAACGTCGACGTGCCCGGCACCTGGTTGCGCACGGGACCGCACGCCCCGCCCTCCGATGTGCGGCGACCGTTGGACGATGCGTTGCGTCGCGGCTCCCTGACGCTTCGTGGCTACGACCGGGTGCTCCGCGTCGCGTGGTCGGTGGCGGACCTTGCCGGCAATGAGCGGTTGTCGCTCGCCGACGTGGGCAGGGCGCTGTTCCTCAAGAAGGGGATCGCCGCATGAGTGCGGGGGCGCAGCAACACGGGTCGGCGGCGGAAGAACGACACGCACGCGCGCTGTGGTCGGGCGTCGTGGAGCCCGGTGACGGCATCGCCGGAGCACTGGTCGCCACGCTCGGCGCCGAACGCGCCTGGCAGGCCGCGGCCGACGGTGATGCCGCGGCGGCCGCCGTAGCGGGTCTCGACGAACGGACGTTCTCACGGGCACGGGCGCGCTGGCGCCCCCGGGCGAGCGATGCCCACCGCGCCGTGGACGATGCCCGACGTGTCGGCGTCAGACTGGTCGTCCCCGGCGACCCGGAGTGGCCGCGGCGGGTCGACGACCTGGGCACGCATGCGCCGATCGCGCTCTGGGTTCGCGGTGCCCAAGCCCTCGAGTCGAATGCGCCGACCGACTGGCATGCTGCGGAATTGAATCTCGCGCTATTGCCGTGTTAGGGCGTGAGTAACCAAACCAAGTTGAGCGGCGTCTTCCATCGGCTTGCAGGGGTGTGCGATCCCGGAGCAGGTTTTCGAGACGGAAGAGTCCACGATGCTGGTGGAGTTCCCGCTGGCCGAGTCGAGGAGGATCGAACGACCACGATTTTTCCGATGGGCTTTCTAGGCTGACGGGTCTGAGCTTCGCAGGCGAAGCCGGTGCGCGAAGGTTGGGCGTAGACCACTACGCGAACCGCTGGGTGCGAAGTGGGAAGTCACCAGTGTTGAACGTGCGGCGAGACCTCTTTGCTCATTGCAATGGCCCCTGCGTGGATCCGATTGAGTTCCTTCTGAGGGCGACGCTATCTGGTCCGGCGTAGCCGCGAGATGAGGTGTCTCTCGGCCCAGCCGAGCATCTGTAGTGTGGAGTTGCCGCCACGTGTCGCACCGGGGCGGTCTTCTATGCCCACCCCAGGGGGATCTCGTCTTGTCGCACGCCGTTTCTCAGCCCGTCATCCGTTACCCGCGCGCGCATGTCGCCGCGATGGTCGTCGTCGCACTCGTCGCGTCGCTCCTGTCGGCGTTCGTTATCGCGTTGCCTGCCCGCGCCGCGCAGATCGTCGCGCTCGAGGCCTTTACAGACACCCCCACGCTCGCCGGTGAGCAAGGCAGCCTGCGCCTCGCCGTTTCGAACCCGACGGGCGAGGCGTGGTTCAACATGGCGGTCGCGGCGACGGTGCCGGCTGGCGTGAGTCTCGCCGACGGCGGCGCGATACTCGGAGTGACACCCGTCGCCTACACGAGCGCCGACGATTCCACGATCCCGGCGGGCGTCACACGCTACGTGTGGGAGGACATCGTCGACCTGCCCGCGGGCGCGGCTTTCTCGGCCGAGGTAGGACTCACAGTCGCACAGCCGGTGTTCGATGATTCCGGTTCAGCGACGACCAACGATGAGGCTTTGCACCCTGTGGGGTCGGACTTTGACATCTCCGTCACCGCCTACACCAGCACCGACCCGCGTCTGCTGCCCTGGTTCGCCGGGAGCTCGGCGAACGACCCGACCGCATCCGAAGCAGTGACGCATTCGAGCCCCGTGCGCACGCCCACCACCGAGATCACGTCGCTGCGGGTGACGAAGACCGAGCCAAGCCCCGAGGCTGAGCTATTGCGCGGCGTGCACGACTTCGCCACGACCTACACGATCCAGGTCGAGAACACCACGCAGGGTTCGACGAACGACGTCACTGTCACCGACTACCTGCCCGCTGGACTCGAGTTCCTCGGAAACGGGCAGGCCGACTACTCCGCCAACGAGGAGTACCCGGGTGCGGGCCCCATCAGTCACGCGGCACCGGCCGGTTACCGCACGCCGCAGACGATCGACACGATTGTCGCCGACGCGGCCCTCGCCGCCGAACGCGGCCTCGTCGAGGGTGCCGTCTACACGGCTGTCACGTGGGTGCTCGACCTGGAGCCCGGCGAGATCGCGCAGATCCCCTACCTCGCCGGCATCCCCCTGTATGAGAACGCGCTCTTCGACGGCACCGCGCCGAGCCCCGAGTCGCTCGAGCAGGCACCGAACCTCGACAACAACACCGGGGCGTCGACTCGTCACTCCGACGAGGGCACCCCCGCCACCGACGGCAACACCCTAACCAACGTTGCCACCGCCACCGGGCAGTACCAGGGAGTCGTGCGCACGGGCGCCGACCGCACCGCGACCGACGCCGATGACGAGACTGTCTTCGCGATGGATGTGCGGGTGCTCAAATCCGCCAACCGCGAGACGTTCGCCGCCGGCGAAGAAGTGACCTACACGCTGGATATCGCAGCCAGCGAGTACACGGACGCCTCACAGATCGAACTGATCGACCGCCTGGGGGACGGGCTCTGCCCAATAGTGCCCACGGGCACCGACGTGCGCACCGGCACCATCGAGGTGCCGACCCTGGGCGGCGGCGTCGAGACTTTCACCGGCGCTCCCGTCTCGGAGTTCCCCGCGACGTGCGAGCTCGTCCCCGCCGCGCCGAGTGTCGCCGGGCTGCAGTGGATCGCGTTTGACGCCGACAGCGGGCTCTTCTATGCCGGATTCACGATCGACACGATCCCCGCGGGGAACGACGCCCAGGTGCAGTACACCGCGCGCATGCGCACGAGCTACACCAAGGACGGCTCAGGCAACACCTCATCGACCGACGCGGTGGTCAACTCCGTCATTATGACGGGTGCGACCGACCCGACCCCGGCAGTCGCTGAGGTCACCGGTCCCGGCACCGAGTCGGTCGCCGATGACTCCGAGGCTGTGCTCACGTCGCGCCCCGACTCGATTTCGAAGCGCGTGCTGCCCTCCGACGTGCCCCTCGCGTCGGGCGACGACGTCTGCGCCGTTGATCAGGCCCTCTACTCCGACACGCTCGCGGGCGGCTTCGTGCAGGGCGACACCGTGTGCTACGAACTGCGCGTGAACTTCTCGGCCGACGCCGATTCACGAAACCCCATCATCACCGATGTGCTGCCCGCAGGCGTCTTCGTCGACCCCGCCGACATACGTGCAAGTGTTGTGGTGCCCGGCGATGGCACCACAACACTCGATCCCGACCAGTGGCAGGTCGACGGCGACCGGGTCGTGATCGAACCCGCCAGCGACGTGATCGACGGCGACCGCTTCGTGCGCCGCGGTTCGATCCTGATCGTGCACATCGCGGGAACCGTCGAGCAGTTCTCCGTCGATCCGCTGTCGCTCGACAAGCACGAGAACCTGATGAAGTTCCAGCAGGAGAACGTCGACGCCGTCATCACGTTCGCCCGCACGCAGGCCGACATCGAGGTGCAAGCAGGCCTGCAGCTGAGCAAGGGCATCGCGGGCGTCAATGGCGACACCGTCGACGGTGCCGCTGGATGTGATGGCACCCTGCCCGACTGCGACAGTGTTCAGGTGGCGCAGGGAGACCGTGTTGGCTATCGGATCGACCTCTCGGGCGGACCGACCTCGGTGACCGACCCGACGCTGGTCGGCGCCACCTACGCGGTGTCGGATGTCGTGGTGTGGGACCGCCTGCCCGACGCGATCCAGCAGCTGATCAACGTCGATTCCGCTGTCATCTCCGAGCTCGACGTCGACGCCTCCGACGATGGCGAGCTGCTTCTGTCGGGTGATCCCGGCTACCCGGACGATGCGCCCGACGACCAGCCCGCGCTCGTCGTATGGCAGGGCGTCGGCGCCGCAGCCAACGAGGTCAGGACGCTCACCTACGACCTGACGATCCCTGTCGGCCTGCTGATCGACACCGACCACGTCAACACCGCGTCGATCATCGCCTACGCGGTCGGCGCGAACGGCGGCGGGCAAACCTCGATCCGTCCCGACGGCTCGCTCTCGACCGCAGAGAGCAACGCGCCGGGCGAGGGCACGCGCGACACGAGCGATGTGCACCTGCCTGCAGCATCCATCGACAAGCAGCTCGTGACGACCGAGATCGGCGCGCTCACAAGCGACATCGACACCCTGAACACCAACGCGGTGATCGTGCAAGGCGAGCGGGCCACGTTCCGGTACTCCGTCACGATCCCCGCGCACACGTCTGTCGAGAACGGCGTGCTGAGCGATGGGGGCGTGCTGCACATCGGGAGCGCGACCGGGACGGTGGCCGGCACGACCCTCGTGGGGTCGACGACGGCCAAGCCCGCCGGCGTCGCCGACGACGACTGGGACGACTTCGTCTTCGACGCGGCCACCGGCGCCTTGTCCTTCCCCGACCTCTACACCAACAACACCGACGCCGACCAGGTCTTCTCGATTGACCTGACGTTGTGGGTGACCGACCGCGACGCGAGCAACCCGTTACGAAACCCCAACATCGCCAACAATGCGACGCTGTTCAACACGGCGACCTTCGAGAGCGATTCCTGGGACGGCTCGGACAGCGCCACGGTGCAGTATCGCGAGCCGAACCTGCAGATCAACAAGTCCGCCGACCCCGCAAGCGACGTCTCGATCGGCAGCCCTGTCGAGTACGAGCTGCGGGTCACGAACACCAACCGGGTCAAGGCCTACGACGTCGAGGTGATCGACACCGTTCCCGAGGGCCTGATCGTGGATGCTGCCACCATCTCGGGAGGCGGTGTTCTGACAGGTGTGGACCCGGCGACGGGCGGCGGTACCATCACGTGGCAGATCGCCGAGGTGCCGGCCACCGCGACGCTGATCTACGAGGCCTCGATCGACCCCGACACGGGCGGCGGCCAGAGCTACGAGAACGTCGCCGACGTGACCGGCTACACGCTGCCCGCGACGCTCGACGGCGACGACACGACAGCCCGCCGCGGCGACCGCGTCGACACCGATGAGCAAGTCATCACGGCCACCACCGCCGGCATCGTCAAGGGTGTGCTCGTGGGTGCCGGGGCCTACGGCGAGAGCGCCACGGCCCCGATCGGCGAGACCGCCGAGTATTCGGTCGAGGTCACCCTGCAGCCGAACATCAACTACTACGATCCCGTGATTCGCGACGTGTTGCCCGAGGGCGCCGCTCTCGTCGAGGCCAGCGTCTCGGGTCCCGATGAGACGAGCGCCACCGACACGATCACCGGCGAGTGGGCGCGCAGTTACGACGCGGGCTCTCGCACGTGGTCGTGGGCGTACGACGGCGACATCGCCAGCGACCCCGAAACCCGCACACTCACCCTCACCTACGACGTGCTGCTCTCGGATGCAACCCCGGATGACGTGACCGCACTGCCCAACACGGCGACCTTCGCGTGGACGACGCAGTCGGGTGGCGGCGATCCGCAGGGCGTCACCGACACCGCGACGGTGACGATTCTCGACCCCGTCGTCGAGGTCGCGAAGACCGTCGACGACGCGGCGGCGATCGATGTCGTGCCCGGCGACGAGTTCACCTATCGCCTGGTCGTGACCAACACCGGCAACACCCCCGCATACAACCTCGTGATCACCGACGTTGTGCCCGAGGGCATCGTCGTCGACGCCGCCACGATCAGCGACGGCGGTGTGCTCACCGGCGCCGGCGCGAACGGGGGCGGCACGATCACCTGGATGGCGGGCACGGCGGACGCCGAGGCCCTCGACGGACCCCTGCATGAGCAGGGATCGAGCGCGACCCCGGTAGAGATCGAGTTGACGTACGACGCGACGCTGGCAGCATCCACCGCCATCGACACGGACGCGCTGGTCAACACCGTCACGCCGACGTCGTGGGAGTCGTTCGACGAGGGGGGCCGCGAGTACGGCCCTGGTGAGAGCGACACCGCGTCGGTGGAGCCCCTCTTTCCGTTCGTCGAAGCCGCGAAGGCGGTCGCCGACGGCGACACAGCCTACGAGGGCGACGCATTCGGCTGGGTGCTCACCGCCACGAACACCGGGAACGCCGCCGCGCAGACGGTCACGCTGACCGATGAGCTTCCCCTCAACTGGCAGTACACTGCGACGTCGGCGATCACGGTCGACGGGGTGGCCGTCACCGGGTCGCTCGCGCCCACTGTGACCGGTGCGCCCGCGACCGGCCAGAGCCTGCAGTGGACGTTCGGTTCTGAGTCCGGCGCCGAGGTGCTGCCGGTGGACGGCGTCATCGAGATCCGTTTCACCGCGACGCCGCTCGAGGACGCGCTGACCGACGCGGGCGTGACCCTTCCGGATGGGACGGCCGTACCGCACACCAACACGGTGGCGGTCGCTGCGACCGACCCGACGGGTGCCGAGGGCAACGCCGAAGGACCATACGCCGGCCCCGACGCCGACGCCGACGCCTACCTGCGCTCCGCCGACCTCGCGGTCGACAAGACCGCCGCAGACCGCGTGGTCGCGGGTTCGGGTGAGGTCGAGGGCTGGAGCATCGAGGTCACCAACAACGGCCCCGACACCGCGGCGGGCCCCATCGTCGTCACCGACGAGACCGCGCCGCTGCCCGAGGGCATCGCCGTGACCGGCGCCGCGGGCGAGGGATGGAGCTGCACGGTGCCCGTGCGCGCCGGCGACGGCACGACGACTCTCGAGTGCCTGCGCACCGACGAGACCGAGTCGCTCGATGCGGGCGCGTCGTTCGCCGAGATCGTCGTGTCGATCGAGGTCGATGCCGATGTGGATGTCGCGGCGCTGGCCGCCGACGCAGTCTCGAACACCGCCGAGGTGGAGGGGCGCACGTCCGACCCGGTGCCGACGAACAACAGCTCGACCGACGTGCTGCCGATCGAGGCTGAGGCCGACCTGAGCGTCGTCAAGACGGTCACGACCGCTGACGTGCTTGCCGGTGCACCGATCACCTGGCAGATCGCGCCGACCAACAATGGTGACTCCGTGTCGCTGAGCCCAGAGGGCGACCGCATCACGATCACAGACACAGTGCCCGCGGGGGTGACGGACGTCACGGTCACCCCGTCGTCGCCGTGGACGGCGACCGCCGAGAACGGCTTCCCCGCCCAGGCGGGCGATGAGATCGTCCTCACTTACGCCGCCGACGCGATGCCGGTGGGCGCCGCGCCGACGATCCTCGTCACAGGCACGATCGACTCCGGCTTTGGCGAGGGTGACGAACTGGTCAACACGGCTGAGATCGCGCCCGGTTCGACGACCGACCCAGACCCCGACAACAACGTCTCGACGGTCGAGGTCACTCCGGGCTCGGAGGCGACGCTCGCGGTCGCCAAGACCCGCGTGGTGTTCTCGGGCGGCGCGTGGGTGGATGCGGCGTCGCTCGACCCGGTGCCGCCTTTCGAGGCCGGCGATCCCGTGTCTTACCGCATCGCCGTGACGAACGATGGTCCCGCCGACGCGCGGGGTGTGCAGGTGCGCGACGAGGCACCCGACGGGCTGACGTATGCGTCGCACGAAGGCTTGTCGGGGGCGTCCTGGGCGCGCACCGACGGGCCGGCCACAGGAGATCAGGTATTCGGACTTGGGGCCGATCTGATCGCAGGGGCCACGGCATCCCTCATCGTGACGTTCGACAGCGATGCGGCCCTCGAGGGCGACATCGTCAACACCGCGGTGGCCTCGGCGACCAACGGGGTGAACGAGCCCGAGGACGTCGACGACACCGGATCGACACGTGTTGCCGACCTGGCGATCGAGAAGTCGCATACGGGTGAGGCGATCGCCGGGGCGACGCTCGAGTACACGCTCGTCGTCACCAACGAGGGGCCCAGCGTGTCGTCGGGACCCATCGAGATCGTCGACACCCTACCCGCGGGCATGAGCTACGCGGCCGATTCGGCGACCGTCGCCGTGGCCGGCGGAGCCGCCACCGCGGTCGAGCCCGCCGAGGCGGGCGCACAGCTGACCTGGTCGGTGGGCGACGCCTCGACGACGCTAGGCGTAGGGGAGCAGATCATGATCGTCTTCACCGTCGATCTCGCCGACGTCATGCCCGCACAGTTGGGGCTCGAGAACGTCGCCACCGTCGACGGGCCCGAAGATCCGAACCCCGACAACGATCGCGCGGCCGACCCGACCGACATCATCACGCAGGCCGACATGACGATCGTGAAGGACGTCGAGGCGGGCCCGTGGGTGGCCGGCACCGAAGTGCAGTACCAGATCACGATCGACAACGCAGGCCCCTCTGTCGCCGACGCCCGCATCGCAGATGTCGTGCCCGCGGGGCTGAGTGTGACCGCGATGTCGGGAACAGGCTGGGCCTGCGACGTCGACACCGCCGTCTGCGAGTTCGACGGGCATCCCGTCGGAGAAACGACGATAGCCGTCACCGCGCTCGTTGACGCCGCCACGCTGCAGGGTTCGGTACTCGAGAACGTCGCTGAGCTGACGTGGACCGACAGCCGCGGTGCGCACAGCCAAGACGACCCGGCCGAGATCACCGTCGACGCCCGTGCCGACCTGGGCATCGTCAAGACGGCGGTCGACGCCGACGGCAACCCGGTCACCGAGGTCATCGCCGGCGACCAGGTGCGCTACCTGCTCGAGGTGCACAATCACGGCCCGTCGGATGCTGTCGGCCCGATCGTCGTGACCGACCAGCTGCCGTTGGGCTTCACCTTTGCTTCGGTCGCCGCGTCGGAGTGGGTGTGCGAGGCATCTGCCACAGTCGAGGGTGAGGTGGTGTGCGAGCTGGATGTCGCACGCCTGGCGGCGGGAGTAACGGCGCCGGCGATCACGCTGCTGATCGACGTCGACCCGGCCGTCGCCGAGGGTGTGCACACCAACACCGCCGTCGTGTCGTCTCAAACGACCGAGCCGGACCCTGACCCGAACCCGAACACCGACGACGCCACTGTCGACGTCGTGCAGCGCGTGGCGCTGAGCGTCGTCAAGACGCACGACGCCGCATCCGTCGTCGTGGGAGGCGAGCTCGCGTTCGAGATCGCCGTGTCGTCGGCGGGGCCGTCGACCGCAACAGGCGTGACCGTCACCGAAACGCTGCCCGCGGGGCTCGAGTACGTTGGGTTTGAAGGGACGGACTGGAACGAGGTCTCGGTCACCGGTGATGCCGCGACCGGCACGGTGGTCGAGTACTCGCTCGCAAGCGCGATCGAGCCGGGCGGCGCGGCTCCCTCGCTCGAGGTGACTGTGCTCGTGCTTCCCGAGGCCTACCCGGGCGTGACGAACATCGTTGAGGCCAGCGCCACCCAGCCGCCGATCGACCCCGATGTGCCGGTGACCGATGACGACGAGATCGTCGTGCCGGGTCTGTCAACCCTGGTTGTCGACAAGACCGCCCGTGCGGGTGCGTGGCAGGAAGGCGGCACTGGGTCGTTCACGATCTCGTTGCGCAACGACGGGCCGACGGCCGATCCTGGCCCGATCACGGTGACCGACACGATGCCGCGCGGGCTGACCGCTCAGTCGTCGTCGTCGACAGATGCAAGGGTGGAATGCGTCACGGAGTCTGGTTCGGTCGTGTGCACACTGGCCGACGGACTCGCGGTCGGGGCCTCGATCACGATCGTGATCGACGTGGCGATCGGTCGCGGTGCGCACCCAGCTGTCGCGAACGTCGTGACGGTGGCGACCCCGACAGCGCAGACCGGGGACGCCGTGCTCAACGCGACGGCGTCTGTCGAGGTCGCGGCCGATCCGCTGGCCAACACCGGCAGCTCGCCCGTGTGGCTGCCGCTCGGTGCTCTCGCGCTGCTGCTGATGGCGCTCGGCCTGTGGATGATCGTGATCCGTCGCCGCCGCGAGGTCCTGGTTTGATCCGAGCCGCCGTCTGACCCGAACCCCGCCGTTGCCGCTGTAGCGGCGGGGTTCGGCCGTAAAGAAGTCAAAGAGGCAACAGGCCAGCGGTGCAGGCGGGATCCGCATCCCGTCCAGAAGCGTCCTGACACAGAATCGCGCACGCATCGTTTCCGCGATGTCGCAGATCGAAAAGCAACTCTCGTGAGACAAAATGCCCTCTCGCAGTGAGCACGTCTGTCGATGACAGTCCAGTCAGTCGTGTCGCGGTGGCCCAACTGGCGTGAGAGTCGACCTGAGCGTCAAGCGCCAGAAGTGGCGTGTTTTGTAAGCAGCTCACTGATCCCGCCACCAGCGGCTGCTATGGCCCTTGCTGCTGGATCGTGCACGACCGCGCGCCGGCCAGATCCGGGTCGTCGTAGTCCTTGGAGAATCCGTCTAGCGAGATGCCGATCGATGGGGCGAAACGGTGGTCATCACGATCACAGACGGTGCCGACGACATCGCTTCCGCAGAGGACGGGCCTCTCCGGGTGCCACGGGCCCCGTAGCGGGTCGGTGCTGCGTTCGATGAGGCCGGGGCGTGTGCGAGCGTCTCGACCGCGAGGGGGCCGACGACGGAGACCGGCGAGAGCGCTACCTGGCCTGCGAAGACAGTGTGTCCCTCGCCGGTTCGTGGGGCGAGACGAGCGCGTCGAGATCGGTCACGGACCCATGATCGAGCAGGCCGTGGACATTGCGGAGTGGTTCACCCGCGGTTCTGGATTGTGTCGATCAGTGAGTGCGCTGTAGCGGGCGTTGCTCGCCACCACGGCCTCCGCCCACCGGGTCGCGGCCGTGATGTGCAGGCCGGTGAGGCGCGCGATCACGGGGGCGGGCAACTCCTGGGCGAGGGAGGCCAGGGCGCCGGCGCGGGTATGACGGGCACGGATGCCGAACTTTGCCAGCCGGTCGGTGAGGGAGTCGCGGGAGAGTGGTGCGCCGTGATGCTGTCCGGGAAACAGCCAGTCGGATTCGCCGGCGTCGGTGAGCAGGCGCGGCGCGTCGCGGTGCGCGCGGGCAGCGATCGCGAGTTGTCCGATCGCCTCGGGCAGCTCCAACGGATCCGGCCCGAGCCGGATCATCACCGGGTCTGCTGCGGTGATGTCCGTCACGCGCAGTAGGTGCAGTCGGGCCACCGGGATTCCGAACAGGAGCAGCAGCGCGCCCGCGAGCCGGGTCCGGGGATCGTCACCGCGAGCGGTGAGCACTCCGCCGAGCAGCTCCCAGCGCTCGTCGACGCTGGCGCCGGTGGGTGTGTTCGAGGTGCGGCCCAGGGGAGGGACGTGCAGGCGCGGGCAGGTGCCGCTACGGGCCGCCCACTCAAGGAACGCCGCGACGCGCCGGCGAAGTGGTGGTCCGTCTAGGAGCCAGAGATCCAGTCGCGGCTGATCGAGAACGGCCAACGACTCTGAGCGGCCGGTGAGCCAGCTCATGAGGTCGAGGACTCGTAGCAGTTCCTGCCTGCGTCCGTTCGACTGCGATGGCGTGACCTGATCGGTCTGGTCGCGCAACTGCCGCAGATGACGCCAGCGGACGTACCGGTCGAACAGGCGGCGATGATCTGGGTTGACGATCTGCGCCGATCGAACCTGGCACCAGGTGTCGAACCGGACCAGCTGCTCGTCTCGCGCAGGGATCAGTCCATGCTCGGCCAGCAACGCCCGAACAGGGGCCGTCGACCCTGGACTGCCCAGCCGATCCAGCAGCGCGTGACTCAGCAGCTCCCCACCGGAGAGGGCCTCCCGCAGGATCGCGACCGTCGTGTTGCGGCGGAAGGCGTCCAGGGTACGTCGCTCGTCCGCGGCCAGGAACCGGTCGCGTAGTGGCCCGAGCATCGGATTGGCCGCCACGACATCGTCCGATAGCAACTCGCGGATCTTGTCGTCGGCGTAGCAACGATCACACCAACGGCGGCGATGCAGCCGACCGTGCGCCCCGCAGCGACGGCAGTCCCGGAACATCAACGGGCTGGTCCGGGCGCAACGCTGGCAGAGCGGACCCTTGTCGGTGCGCGCGCTCACCCGCGCGTCGCGGCCGCAGCCGATGCACGCCTCCACAATGTGCGGGGCGCAGGACCAGCAAAGCGGCTCCCCGTCCGGGGTGTGCCGAATCGGGAGCACCACCCGTGCGCAGACTGAGCACGGTTTGCGCTGGAGCGCGCAGGGCGTGCAGATCGCCTTCGCCGTGCTCGCGAAGCGACATTCCCGTTCCCGACCGCAACGGTGGCAGACATCGACGCGCGCGGCCGCGTAGCAGCCCACGCAGATCGCCTTCGATGTGCCGGGGAACCTGCATCGACCCGAGGTGCCGCAGACCGTGCAGACATCGGCGCCGGGCGCTGTCCGGCATCCGGAACACATCGGCCCGTCCGGAGTACGCACCGCGATCAGCCGGTGAATCCCGCAGCCGATGCACTCCGCGGAGGATTCGGGCAGCCGGTTCGTGCAGCTCTGGCAGAATCGGTCCCCGTTGGGACGCCGGAGCTCCAAATGGGCCGTGTCCCCGCATCCGTCGCAGACCGCCATATGCCCGGCCTTGTAGCAGGCGCGGCAGCACATCCGCCCGTTGAGTCGGTCCGGGAGCCTTCCGATCCGGCCGCAGTGCCCGCAGGCCAGGGCTCGCACCCGGGCGCCGAGACCACGCAGCCGCTCGTAGAACGTTGCGAACAAGACCGACGCCGCGGGCGGGTCGGCGATCCAGTTGACGCCGAACAACTCGCATTCCAGCGCGAGTCGCAACCTGCGATCCGCTTTCCATCCCTCGGTCGCGCTCAGCATCATGCTGAGAGTCCCGCCGGGAATCTGTTCGGCCACGAACCGATCCAGGCGCTCGTCGGCAACACCCTTCAGCGCACGCCAACAAGAGCGGCAGTACGCCCGGTCGCCTACCTGCGCGTGCCGCAACTGCCCATTCCGCTCACATTCGACGCAGTCGATCAGCACCGCCAGGCGTGCCCGCCCGCAGGCCTCGCAGATCCGGTCCAAGCCGTCCCGACGACTCAGCAGCACGACACGACCGCAGTGTGCGCAGCCCGGCGGGCGAACGGTTCTCGCGCCGGCGGCGGCGAGGTCGAGCAGGATGCGATCCAGCAGCCGCGGGATCCGCGTCGACCCCGAGAGCAGCATCCCCGGATCCTCGGTCAACTGTGCAAGCAGACGCCGCCCTGCGGGTTCCTGGAGGACCGTGCGGTCCACGACTCCCGCGATCACCTTCCGAGCAACCGTCTTCTCGACCTCCGTGATCGCTGCGACCAGGGCGTCGCGGACCTCGTCACCCATCCTTGGGGAGCACGCGCGCCCGCGGTGGGCGCAGGCCCTTCGCGCGCAGCATCGCCGCGCCGCGCGCGGGCTGGTCCTCACCGTCGGTGCCGGTCGCCGCCGCGGATGCCCCCAGGTCGACCTTGCGGACCAGCTCGTCCGCGCTGCACTCGAAGATGTCCATCAACGCGACCAGCACGTGCATATTCAGCCGTTCCGGCTTGTCCGTCGCTAACCGGTAGATCTGACTCGCCGACAATTCGATCCCACGCTCGCGCAGCAACGGCACCAGCTTCGACGTCGCGAAGATCCCCGACGCCGCCATCACCTCACGCAACCGCCACTCATACCCGATCACCTTCATCGGCCCCTCCTTCCTCCTGCGGCCGCAGCCGCCCCAACGCGTCCCGCATCATCTTGTTCGCGAAGTCGCCACTGACCCCGGTGTAGATCGACGTCGTTGACTGGTGCTGATGCCCGACCTGCCGCTGCACGAACACCGGATCAACCCCCTCCTCGATCAGATGCGTTACATAGCTATGGCGCAAAGCGTGCGGAGACAGCACCCGGTCGAACCCGAGATCTTCCCGATAGGCGGCGAACCGGTCCGATAGTTCCCGCGTGCGCAGCCTGGTGCCGCGCTCCGAAAACCACATCGCCCGCTCACCATCCGGCCGCATAAGTGGCCAGACGTTATCCAGATAGTCCTGCACCGCCTCCACCGCCCAGTCCCGCAACGTGACCACCGAGCGACGCTTGGGCGGGCCACCCTTGGACGCTTTTCCATAACGGACGTGCAGCATCCCGAACTCGCCGAACTCTGGCGCGTGCGCGTTGCGGTAGAAGTCGGTCACATCCAGATGGACCGCCTCGTTCGCCCGCAACCCCCACGCGTACATCACCCGCAGCAGCACCGCATCCCGATACGCCGGAAGTGCACCCTTGCGGCCACTCTCGAGGCACCGATCGACCTCCGAGTCGGCACGGTCAAACAACGCCTGCAACTCGGACCGGGTCAACGGTCGCCGCCCCGGCCGGCCTTCGTAGTTCTGCAGATGCCGGGTCGTGTTCCAGTCGTGACAGACCTGCACCGGGTGCGTCCCGAACCGCAGTTCACACTCCGCCGCCCACCCGTAGTGCTCCGATATCAAATACTCGCAGAACTGTCGTACAGCCTGCTGATAGCCGCGGATCGTCGACGGCGCCAAGTGCCGTACCGTCACCAGATCCAGCATCCACTCGTCGAACAAGCCCGCCGACCACAACCACGGCCACGAGCCTGCGTGCGCATGGAACTGCCGCACCGCGCGCACCGTTCCGGCCACATAGTCTTCGCGCAGCCCGCGCCCGCCCATCAGTTGCGCCCGCCAGCCCGTCACCATCGCCTCGAACACAGTCTCCTCGGCACGCAGGAACGAGATACCCGAGGCCAGATACAACCCCGCCACGCCATGCGCCACCAGCCCTGAAACCACCCGGATCGCTCCCATCAAACGCATACAACATGCATTAAACGCGAAGAATCGAATTGAAAGCAAATCGTACCCAGTCAGGAAGCGGCACCAACGATGTTCGCAGTACGATCAAGGTCACCTAGAGCCTGCAGGAATCTGCATCAGACGCAATAGGGCGCGCTTGTTGCCATCGTCGGTGCCCGCGCCGCGTCGGAATACGGCGAGCACGTGGCGGGAGAACTCGCATCTGGACTGGCCGAGGCCGGTGTCGCGGTCATCTCGGGCGCCGCGTACGGCATCGACGCCTCCGCACACCGGGCTGCGCTCGCTGCCGGAGGGACGACGCTGGCGGTACTCGCGGGCGGAGCAGATCGCTCCTACCCGGTCGGCAACACCACCCTGATCGACCGGATCGCAGAACACGGCGCGGTCGTGTCCGAAGCGCCGTGCGGCACGTCGCCGAGCAAGTGGCGCTTCCTGTCGCGCAACAGGGTGATTGCCGCGCTGTCCGATGTGACGATCGTCGTCGAAGCGGGCCGGCGCAGCGGTTCGCTCAATACCGCAGGCCACGCTGCGACGCTCGGCAGACCGCTCGGTGCGGTTCCGGGACCGGTCACGAGCGCTGGGTCGGCGGGTTGCCATCGGCTGCTGCGCGAATACGACGCGACGTGTGTGACCGGGCTCGACGACGTTCGCGAACTGCTCGGATTCGACGCAGGGCAGCCCGATCACGGCGGCGGACGCACTGACGACAGCACACGTGTGCTCGACGCGCTGTCCTCACGTACGGCTCGCACCGTGGACGAGATCGCGCGCCGTTGTGGGATGGCCCCCGACGAATGCGGCGGGCTGCTCGCACTGCTCGAGCTGGCAGGCGCCGCCGTGCGCGACGACGTCGGAGGGTGGCGGCGCTCCGGCGGCGCGCGTTGACGCGGTGCGCCTGCGTCGGCTGTCGGCTGAGCGCGGCATGCTGGTGGCATGCTGCTGCTGGACGCGATCGACGCCTACTGTGCGCACCTTGCGCGTGTACGCAGGCTCTCGCCCGCGACCGTGCGTGCGTACCGAGGCGATCTGAGCGACCTGGCCGATCACGTCGGACCGTTGGATGTCGGCGGCGTCGACCTCGAACATCTTCGCGACTGGCTCTGGCGAGCGACACAGCGTGGCGACGCTCGAAGCACGCTCGCGCGCCGGACGGCTGCGGTTCGCGGGTTCTTCGCGTGGTGCGTCGAGGAGGAGATCGTCCCGCTCGACCCCGCGCTGCGCCTGTCGGCGCCCAAACGCGGCCGCACCCTGCCGAAGGTCGCGACCGCAGCGACGATGTCGAACGTGCTCGATCATCTCCGGGTGCGGGCAGATGACGGCGATCCGGTCGCACTGCGGGATGCAGCGGTGCTCGAACTGCTCTACGGTGCCGCGATCCGCGTGTCTGAGCTCGTCGGACTCGACGTCGACGATCTCGACCGGACGCGCGGCACGGCGCGCGTGCTCGGGAAGGGCGGCAAGGAACGCGTCGTGCCGTTCGGGGCTCCTGCGGCCGCGGCACTGGATCACTACCTCGTTCGGGGTCGCCCGGCCCTCCGCAACGAGGGCGCGGCGGGCCGGGCGCTGTTCCTCGGCTCGCGCGGCGGGCGGCTCGGCACCCGTGCCGTGCACGACATCGTCACGCGCGTCCTGGGACCTGCGCTCGGTGAAACGGCGGTCGGACCGCACACGCTGCGCCACTCCGCAGCCACGCACCTGCTCGACGGCGGCGCCGATCTGCGCGCGGTTCAGGAGTTGCTCGGGCACGCCAGCCTGGGGACGACGCAGATTTACACGCACGTGAGCGCTGAAAAGCTGCAGACCGCCTACCGGCTGGCACATCCTCGCGCGTGAGGCGGGGGCCCCTCAGCAACACGGCAGCAGGACTGCGCGCACGCTCGCACCGTACATGCGCATCGGGTCGACGTACTCGCCGTGCAGTCGCAGGCCGAGATGGACGGTCCCTGCCGCTGAGTGGCCGCCGGTGGCGACGGTCGCGATGCGCATGCCCGGTTCGACCTGCGTGCCGACGTGCACGTCACTGAGCACCGGTTCCAGCGTGGTGACGAAGCCGTCCCCGTGGTCGATCGTCAGCAGCGGTCTGCCCGCAACCGCCCCGCTGAACGCGACCACGCCGGATGCCGGTGCGACAACCGGCGTTCCCACTGCGGCCGCGAGGTCGGCACCGCGGTGCCCCGGTCCGTAGCGATGAGCCGGAGCGCGGAACGGCTCGACGACGCGGCCATCGACCGGACGGACCCAGGACATGTGGGATGGGCTGTCCGCCGCGACCGGCCCAACCGCTGCCGTTGCGGGCACGACGCCGGCGAATGCGAACACAAACAGAACCACGAGCGTGACGCGAACAGGATTGCGCATGCCGATCAGTGTCGCGAACACGCCGGCATCGCACTCGAGCGCACCCCTGATCTGGGCAGAATCCGCACTCGACCGCGGCTGGGGAGGAGGCGGCGCGCTGATACACTGAAGACGCACCCCGCTCGTCGGGGTGACTACGCGTGCCCAGAGCAGGCGATCCCCGGATCGCGTGCGGCACCGCTCCCGAGGTCTCCCGCTGTGGCGGGAGCGGGCGCGGGCCGGGCACCAGGATCACCGCAATCGCGGCGAGAACAACCGAAATCGGCGTCATCGTGCGCCAGAACAGGAGAACGGCCATGGCCGTCGTCACCATTCGCCAGCTGCTCGACAGCGGCGTCCACTTCGGGCACCAGACCCGCCGCTGGAACCCGAAAGTCAAGCGCTTCATTCTGACGGAGCGCTCCGGCATCCACATCATCGACCTGCAGCAGTCGCTGTCGTACATCGACCGCGCCTACGAGTACGTCAAGGAGACGGTCGCCCACGGTGGCACCGTGCTGTTCGTCGGCACCAAGAAGCAGGCGCAGGAAGTCATCGCCGAGCAGGCGACCCGCGTCGGCCAGCCGTTCGTGAACCAGCGCTGGCTCGGCGGTCTGCTCACCAACTTCTCGACGGTCAGCAAGCGCCTCGCCCGCATGAAGGAGCTCGAGGAGCTCGACTTCGAGAACCCGGCCGAGAGCGGCTTCACGAAGAAGGAGCTCCTGCTCAAGAAGCGTGAGCTCGACAAGCTGCACAAGTCGCTCGGCGGTATCCGCAACCTGCAGAAGACGCCGTCGGCCATCTGGGTCGTCGACGCCAAGCGCGAGCACCTCGCCATCGACGAGGCCCGCAAGCTCGGCATCCCCGTCATCGGCATCCTCGACACGAACGCCGACCCCGACGAGTTCCAGTTCCCGATCCCCGGCAACGACGACGCGATCCGCTCGGTCAGCCTGCTGACGCGCATCATCGCGGACGCTGCGGCCGAGGGACTCATCCAGCGCCACAACCCGACGGACGAGTCGGCCGAGCCGCTGGCCGACTGGGAGCGCGAGCTGCTCGAGCAGGGCGGCGACGCGCCGGCCGCGGACGTCGCAGAGGTCGAGACCGCCGCGACGGAATCCGCAGCGGACGAGGCCGGTGCTGAGACCGCCGCTGAGGCGACCGAGGCCGTTGCCGACGCTCCCGCCGGCGAGGCCACCGAAGCCGAGGCTGAGAAGGCCGCGCAGTAATCACCCTTT
>NZ_CBDRMZ010000010.1:0-95100 GCF_965345345.1 Microbacterium sp. bgisy189
CCCCCCCCCCCCCCCCCCCCCCCCCCCCCCCCCCCCCCCCCCCAGCGCCGTGCCGAGGGCGACGTACACGCTGACGGTGTTGCGGCCGACTGTCTGCGCGCTGCGCAGCGCATCGACGGCTGCGACGTGGTCACCGGCCCGAGCATGCGCTTCTGCGGCGGTGACGAACCAGACTGCCGCGCTGCCATCGTCTCCCGCCGCGGCGAAATGACGGCCGACGCGGTCCGCGGCGGCCGGGCCGATCCCTGACCGACGGGCGAGTGCGTCAGCCGCACGCGCGTGGAGGAGTCTTTCACGGGCGAGCGGAAGGCCTTCTCGGCAGACGTCGGCGACGAGCCGGTGCGCGACCCGCACCTCCGAGGCATCCGTCGCCCCGGCCACAGTGATCAGCCCCACGCCCGTGCCCTCTGCAATCGCCGCGCCGGTCTCGTCGGCGGTGCGCCCAGCGACGTCACGCAGCAGATCGGTGTCCACAGGTGTCGCGAGCACGGCCAGCGCCTCGATGATCTGCCGTGTGGTGTCGCCGACGGCGAGCAGGCGATTGAGCACCCCCGCCGCCGCTCCCTCTACGGCGGCGAGTTCCTCATCCGGTCGCGCGGGCGCGGTCACCGCCGACCGTGCAATCGCGCGATCTGCGCTCTCCGGAGCCTGGAGCGTGCCGGTGCGCACGCGCTCCATGAGCGCCTGGGTGGTCGGCAGCGGTGCGATGCCGAGCTGGGTGTCCAGCACCTCGACGAGAGTCCTGTACGCGGCGAACGCTCCGGGGCGATCACCTTGGGCCGCGAGCAGGTGGATCAGGTCGACGTGCGCCGGTTCGGCGAGAGGATCCACGGCGATCCGCCGCCGGGCGTGGCCGAGCGCATCACCGGGGCGCCCTCCGCGCAGTGCGTGAGTGACGAGCATGCCCAGCACGAGGGACAGGTCATCGCGAAGGCTCGCAGCGATGGTCACCTGCCACTGGTCGAACTCGCGCGCGTCCCGAAGCGAGAATCCGTCGAGGAAGTCGCCGGTGAAGCGCTCTGCCGCTCGGCCCCAATCCGACGAGGCATCGGAAGCTACCAGGCGTCGAAACTCGACGGCATCGCAGCGAACGCGTCCGCCGTCCAGTGAGATCGCATCCCCGTCGACGATGATCTCCGGCACCGCGGCTGCAGCGACCGAGAGCGTGCGGCGCAGTGCGGCGCGCGCATGCGACCGGTCGAGATCGGTCCAGAGGATCTCGCACAGCGCGTCGCGGCCGATGGTCCGTTCTTCGACGCTGAGGTAGGCGAGGAGTGCGACGGCCTTTCGCGTGTCGAAGCGGACGTTCACCGCATCGCGGCGCACACGGGGTGGTCCGAGCCATCGGAAGTCCAGCATGCAGGCGACGGTAGCGCTCAACCGTAACGGCGGGCAATGCTCGAGTGTCCAGCCGTAACGCTCTCGGAACGCCCGCTGTGGCACCTTCGGGGCATGCCGAAGACCAGCCGTGCGGAGAGACGTGTTATGCGCGCCGAGCAGGTCCAGCCCGCCGAGCACATCGAGATCGAGATCGACGAGCAGGATCCGGTGCTGCGCTACCTCGCCACTACCTCGGGCCCCCTCGACATCGCCGCGCTGCCCCATTCCCCTGCGACTGAGCGGATGCGGGAGCAGGGCGTTCAGGTCATCGTGCCACTGGTCACCAGCGGCGAACTGGTCGCCCTCATCGCGCTCGGCCCGCGACGGTCGGAGCGCGGATACGCCCGCAGCGACAGGCGGCTGCTCGATGCGCTCGCGCGTTACGCCGCTCCTGCGCTCCGGCTCGGGCAGATGATGCGCGCTCAGGAGCGCGAGGCGCGCGACCGCGAGCGGATCGAGCAGGAGTTGCATGTCGCTCAGCTGATCCAGCAGCAGTTCCTCCCCACCGAGCTGCCCGAGCTCGGGGGCTGGCATCTCGACGCCTTCTACATGCCGGCGCGCACCGTCGGCGGCGACTTCTACGACGTGATCGATCTCGGCGGTGACCGTGTGCTGGTCGTCGCCGGAGACGTCACCGACAAGGGCGTGCCGGCCGCGCTCGTGATGGCGAGCACACATGCACTGCTGCGCTCGGCCGCTCAGAACTCGGCGCATCCCGGCGAAGTGCTGCAGCGCGTGAACGAACTGCTCGTGACGCAGATTCCCGCCAGCATGTTCGTGACGTGCCTGGCGCTGAGCATCGATCTGACCACCGGTGCGGCGACGTTCGCGAACGCGGGACACAATCTCCCCTACGTGCGCCGTCGAAGCGGCGAGGTCGAGCAACTCTCTGCCCGCGGCATGCCGCTGGGCTTGATGCCGGGCAGTCAGTACGACGAGACCCGCACCACGATCGGGCTCGGCGAACTCCTGCTGCTCTACAGCGACGGGATCACCGAGCAGCACGACGCGCACGGAGAGATGTTCGACTACTCGCGCACCGAGGCGGTCGTTCGGAATGCGACAGGCAGCGCCGACCTGGTCCACCGTGTCACGGCCGTCCTCGCGGAGTTTCAGGGCGACGTCGAGCAGGAGGACGACATCACGCTGGTGGCGCTCCATCGGGGCGCGGCGGGCGCGAGCACCGACACGGTGCGATTCGCGGTCCCCAGTGAGCTCGGCAACGAGCGCGAAGCCATGGATCGTGTCGCGGCCATCGTCGGCGATGCTCTCGCCGCGGAGCGCCTCGACGCGCTCAAGACCGCCGTGAGCGAGATGGCGATGAACGCGATCGAGCACGGCAACCGCGCCGATCCGCGACTGGACTGCGAAGTGACGGTGCGTCGCACGGCCGAGACCGTGGTCGTGGAGATCGCCGACTTCGGCCGTGGCCGCCACGAGATGCCTGACGTCCCCGACCTCGACCTCAAGCTCGCGGGGCTCCAGTCACCCCGTGGATGGGGCCTCTTCCTCGCCCGGAGCCTCGTCGATGACATCGAGGAGTTCAGCGACGGTGACCGACACCTCGTTCGTCTGACCATGCGCGTTCGCGCGGCCGAAGGAGTCAACCGATGAGCATCGACGTCTCCGTGAAGACCCTCGAGGACGAAGCGGTCCTGCTTCTCAGTGGCCGGATCGACCGCGAAGCCGCTGCCGAACTGGAATCGGCATGGATATCGGCACGCGCGACCTCGCCGTCCACTGTCCTGCTCGACTTCAGCAGGATCGACTACATCAACTCCACCGGCATCGCACTCATCGTGGGCTTCATCACGCAGGCGCGCGCCTCCGGCGTCAGCCTCCGAGCGGCCGGGCTCACTGAGCACTACCGCCACATCTTCGATATCACCCGACTCAGCGACTACATCGAGATCGCCTAGGAGCGCAGCATGCCCGCGAATCCAGCCACATTCATCACCACCGACCTCGGATCGGGCGCAGCATCCGTCGCGGTGCATGGCGAAGTCACGAACGCGTGCGAGCAGCCGCTGCTCACCGCGCACGAGCAGGCCACGGATGCCGGCGCCCGGCGCATCGTGCTCGACTTCACGGGCATGGACTACATGAACAGCGGAGGCATCGGCCTGATCGTCACGATGCTGGTGCGTGCTCAGCGCAGGAATCAGTCCGTCGCCGCGGTCGGTCTCACCGAGCACTACCGGCAGATTTTCCAGCTCACCCGTCTCGACGAGGCGATCGGCCTGTACGACGACATCGAGACCGCGACACGGAGTTGAGGTGGCGAAGATGACGAGTTCCGAGCCGGGCCCGCGCAACGAGGGCCACTGGGCGAAGCCGGTCGATCGCCTGCACGTCGAGGGTGCGGCGAGCGAGAAGGCTTTCAACGTCGAGGGCAAGCGGGTCGCCGGCCCGCAGCAGGCATTCGGCTCCCTCTGGGACCGCACCTTCACCATCGCCCTCGGCACCGCGATCGCCGCGGAGGCGCTGGTCGCCGACTGGAAGGCGCACTTCGGCGACTTCTGGCCGAAGAATGCGACCTTCCACGCCACAGGGACGATCAAGGCCGGCGACGTCACTCCGTTGACGACCGGCGGGCTCAGCACCGGAATCCTCGTGATGTACGAGGATGACACCTCGTTCTCGTACATCACGCCGGAAGGTCACATGTTCGGCGCCATGATTACTTTCTCGGCGCGCAGTGAGGATGCCGGAACGGTCGCCGAGATCCGGATGCTGGTGCGCCCCTACGACCCGGTCATCCAGCTCATGTTCCCCATGGTCGCGAAGGTCGAAGCGGACTTCTGGAAGCAGACGCTGCGCAATATCGCCGCCAAGCACGGTGTCGCGGGGGCAGAGCCGACGGAAGTCACCGTGTGCGTGGACCGGCTGTTCATCTGGCGCAACTGGACGAACGTCTTCCACGGCGTGTTGATGAGCAACGTTCGACACCGCCTGGCCGGGCGGCGGGGATCTTCGCAATGACCGTATCCGGGCCGACCGCTCCCATCCTGCGATACGCGCTGCTCTCGCTCGGTGTGGCCGCGTTCATCGTCGTCGGCGTCATCAGCACGGTGGCCGGCTCCCCGACGATGCTCATCTCCTTCACAGGGTTCTCCGTCGTCGGGGCGCTCATCCTGGCTCGGCAGCCCCGCAACGGCGTCGGCTGGCTGCTGTTCGGCCTGGGACTCATCGCGACGGCATCCGGCCTGCTCGAGATCTTCGCCAGACAGACGGGCTCGGTCCACGTGGAAGCCATCCATACAGGCATGGCGTGGCTCGTCTGGGGGACGATGCCACTGATCGGCCTGTTCTTTCCGACAGGCAGGGTGCAGACGCGATTCGGTCAGTGGGTGCTGCGGGCCGCGATCGCGGTGGTGGGTGTGGCAGCGATCGCAGCCCTCTTCGGCGATGAGTTGGAGTCAGGTCGGGCAAACCCGCTGGCGCGCACCGCGTTGGCGGCGCAGATCGATCTGTTCAACTCCGTTCTCATCTATCCGCTGTTCTTCGTGATCGTCATCTGCATCCTCGTCGACGTCGCGGTGCGCTGGGCGCGTGCCGGCAGCGTCGAGCGCCTGCAGTACCGGTGGCTGGTGTTCGGGCTGGCCGTCGTCATCGTCGACATCATCTCCGTAGGAATCCTGTCCGCGATCCTCCCCGACGATTCGCCGTGGTTCGCGGTCTTCGGCGTGCTCGGGGTTGTCGTCAACTTCATTCCTGTGGCGATCTACATCGCCGTCAGCCGCCATGGTCTCTACGACCTCGGCCGGGTCGTCTCCCGAACCATCAGCTACGGCCTCATCCTGATGGTCGTGGTCGGGATCTACGTCGGGGTGGTGATCGGGGTCGGCTCGCTCGTCCCCGCCGACAACCCGATCCCGGTCGCCGTGGCGACCCTCATCGTCGCGTCCGTGTTCCTCCCGCTGCTGCGCTGGCTGCAGCGCGGTCTGGACCGCCGGTTCGATCGCGCGCATTACAACGCCGAAGCCGTCGTCGAGACGTTCGGCAGCCGCCTCCGCTCCGAAGTCGATCCCGACACGATAGCTCCGGAACTGCTCGCGACCGTCGATCGCACGTTCCAGCCGACCACGATCGGCCTGTGGACGAGATGATCCGCCGGACCTGGATCGCCCATGCGCTCGCCCTCTACACCCTGACCGGGTTCGTCGCCTCCTTCTTCGCTCCGGAGGATCCGATCACCGCCGCGCGCCTGGCAGAGGCCGCGGGCAGCTCGAGCGGTGAGGCTCAGTCGTGGAATTCCGTCGTCGGGCTGCTGGCGATCAGCGTGTTCCTGCTCACCACACTTGCCACAGGCTGGCTGATCGCCTGGAAGCGCCCGGGCAACTCGCTCGGCTGGGTGATCCTCGCCATCCCGGTGCTGTTCGCGACCATGCCGATCCTGACCCTCGCCGGCTACTGGCTCATCCCCGTGGATGAGACCGCCGCAGGCTGGCTCCTGCTGATTGCGGGAGCCAACGGCGAGGCGAACATGAGCTGGCTGCCGCCCATCGGACTGCTCATGACCCAGGTGCCGTTGCGATTCCCCACCGGTCGTCTGCCGTCGGCCCGATGGCGCGCGTGGTCGTGGTTCACGATCGTCTGGATCGTGATCGCGACAGCGATCGGGAGCACCGCGCCCGAGGTCGCGGCACTCGGCGTCGGCTACGGAGTCGACAGTCCTCTCGCGTTCATTGCGTGGGGCGATGCGGCCGGCGTCGTCTCCGCGATCATCTTCAGCGTGCTCGGCATCGCCTTCTTCGGATCGCTCACCTCCCTGTTCGTGCGCTATCGCAGTGCGGATGCCCAGGAGCGCACGCAGCTGCGGTGGATGTTCTGGGGGTGCGCGGTCCCGATCACCCTGCTTGTGCTCTCGTGGGCGATCAGCGGTGCGCTGTCGGCAGAGCCGTGGGCCCGCGAGATGGACGTGACGGCGTTCGTTGCGCTGTCGTACTCGTTCATTCCGCTGTCGATCCTCTTCGCCGTCCTTCGCCTCGGGCTCTATGCGATCGACCGGATCATCTCGCGGACGATCTCCTACGCCCTCGTGCTGCTCACGATCGTCGGCATCTACGTCGGGATCGTGATCGGTGTCGGGTCGCTGTTCGACGGCGCCAACCAGGTGCTGGTCGCTCTTGCGACGCTGATCGCCGCGGCGGCGTTCCTCCCCTTGATGCGCTGGCTTCAGCGCGTGCTCGATCGGCGCTTCGATCGAGCACGGTACGACGCGGAGGCCGTCGTCGAGGAGTTCGGCAGCCGCATCCAGACTCAAGTCGACCCGGAGGCCACCGTCCCCGAACTCCGGCGCGCCGTCGAGCGCACACTGCAGCCCGCGACGGTGGGCGTATGGGTGCGCGGAGCCCCGCGATGACCAGGACCGCCGTGCTCTGGCATTCGATGCTGGTCGATGACCGCATGTGGGACAAGGTCGCGCCGGCGTTCGCTCAATCCCGCTACCTGTTGCGCATCAGCGGGCCGGGCCATCTCGGCGGCCCGCCGGCGCCGCGAGGATCATCACTCGACGACTGCGTGTCACTCGCTCGGAGCGGATGATGATGATCGCGCTCCAAAGCTCATTGCGCATCGTCGGCGCAACGCGCCCGATCCGACGAACAATCGCAGCGGGCATGCTCGCCGATCAGTCGAGGAAGCAGCGAACGGCAACCGCGTACCTGGATGACTGTCTGCTTCGCGCCGACAGATCGAGTCTGGCCCGCATGATCGGGGCAGTGTCGATCCGGCGGGCCGATCTCACCCCGCTGAGCGCCGACCTGACGATGCCCACGTTGTTCGTCTCGGGTGAGGAGGACCGCGTCTGGGGGCAGGAAGCCGCCCCCAGCCTGCGCCCCGCGCAACCGCCGCGCACCGTCGTCACCGTTCCGGGAGCGCGCCACCTCACCCCGTTCGAGGCGCCGACTGCCACGATGGATCTCGTGCACGCCTTCTGGAGTCGCGTTGACTGATCTCGATGCGGTCGTGGTCGGCGCGGGGGTCAACGGGCTCGTCGCGGCGGTCGTGCTGGCTGAGGCCGGGATGCGGGTCACGGTGATCGAGGCCGAGTCGCGCCCCGGCGGGGCGCTGCGATCCGAGGAGCTCACACTTCCCGGGTTCGTCCACGACATCGGGGCTACGGTCCTCTCGCTCGGCCTCGCCTCTCCCGCGATGCGCGCGCTGGGGATCACGCCCGCGGGGGTCGAGTTCCTGCACGCTGCGGCCCCACTCGGCCACGCGATCCGGCCGGGCGAGTCGGTGCTTCTCCGCCGGTCCCATCAGGAGACCGCAGCGGGTCTGGGACGAGACGGGCGACGTTGGTCGGCCGTGCTCGGCGGTCTCGCGGACCGATGGGAGGGACTCGCCGAGTCTGTGCTCGATCTCTCCCACCTCCCGCCCCGCGCCCCGCTCACGCTGGCCAAATTCGGTCTCCATGGCGGCTGGCCGGCGTCGACGCCGATCAGGCACGGCTTCCACCAGGAGCCTGCGCGAGCCCTGTTCGCCGGTCTCGCCGCCCACTCGTTCCTGCCGCTCACAGCCCTCGGGTCATCCGCGTTTGGGATCGTGCTCGGGTCCTTCGCGCACGCCGTCGGGTGGCCGGTCGCCGCCGGCGGGTCCGAGCGACTCGTCGACGCACTCGTCGCACGGTTGCGATCGCTCGGCGGCGACGTCGTCACCGGCACTCGGATCACCGACCTCGGCCAGCTGCCGAGCGCTCGGACCGTCGTCCTCGATGTGGATGCGCGGCAGTTTGCTCGCATCGCTGGAGACCGGCTGCCGGCACGCTACCGGCGTCGGCTCGAGCGCTGGCGCTACGGACCCGCGGCCTACAAGATCGACTGGGCGCTGGATGGGCGTATCCCCTGGACCGACGAGGAACTCGCCGCTGTCGGCACCGTTCACATTGGCGGCACCGCGGAAACAGTGATCGCGTCGGAGTCCGCAGTGGCCGCCGGTCGGGTCTCAGACGATCCGTATGTGCTGCTGGTACAGGCCAGCGTCGCCGATCCGTCGCGCGCGCCGATCGGCAAGCAGACGGGCTGGGCCTACATCCACGTGCCGAACGGCTGGCGCGGCGACGCGACCGTGCTTATCGAAGATCGCATCGAACGGTTCGCACCCGGGTTCCGCGAACGCATCCTCGCCCGCCACGTCTGGACGCCGTCCGCTCTCGAAGCGTGGGACGCGAACCTCGTCGGCGGCGACATCGGCGGCGGCGCGAACGATGTCGCGCAGCTGTTCGCCCGGCCGCGCCTGTCGCACGCGCCGTGGCGCACACCGCTCCGCGGCGTCTACCTGGCATCCACTTCGGTTCTGCCTGGCGGCGGTGCGCACGGGATGGCAGGTTGGAACGCCGCCCACGACGCACTGCGCCACCTCATCTCGTGAAGCACGCCGCAGTCCCCTCAAGTGCAGTGCCCGCAAAGGAGATGGAAGCCTGACCCGGAGTGAAGTTTTGGTGCTTTACCGGGAGTTTTGGTGGACCTGAGGGGACTCGAACCCCTGACCCCCTGCATGCCATGCAGGTGCGCTACCAGCTGCGCCACAGGCCCTCTGTCGCCGTCGAGGCAACTCGTCAAGCCTACTACATGCCGAACCGTGCTGAGGACCATGCCCGCTAATCGGCGCGGGCGGGGAGCTCCACAGGAATGACCGGACAGTCCTTCCACAGACGCTCCAGCCCGTAGAAGGTGCGCTCCTCTTCGTGGAAGACGTGGACGACGAGGTCACCGAAGTCCAGAAGCACCCAGCGCGCCTGGTCGCGGCCCTCGCGGCGCAGCCGCTTGAAGCCGTTCTCCAGCATCTTGTCTTCGATCTCGTCGGCGATCGCAGCGACGTTCCGCTCACTGCGTCCACTCACGAGCAGGAAGGCATCCACGAGCGGAAGAGGCTCCGACACGTCGAGCGCGACGAAGTCCTCTCCGCCCTTGCTGTCGGCGGCGGCCGCGGCGACCTGCACCAGTTCGCGGGTCTGTTCGGTGACGGCCATCAGAGCACTCCTGTCGCGATCGCCAGAATGAGCACGCCGGCGAGGGCCAGCGCGAGGACGCCCGCGGTGATCGCGAGGGCCATCATGAGTCGGCTGCCCTTTTCGGGTGCCGGCGGACGGATGATGTCTTCTGCACTCTTGATCGTGCTGATCGCCGAGCTCGCGGCGATCGGTGTCGGGGAGGATGCTGCCGGGATCTCGCCGTCGACGAGGACGGTGTCGACGTCCTTGCCATCGGCGGATCCTGGGACCGAACCGGTCGAGCCGTAGCTGTCGGGCAGTGAGAAGGTGCCGGTGATGATCACTTCGCCCGTGGCGGTGACGGGCGACGTCAGCGACGACGTCTCAGGCGTCTGAGAGAGGATCAGCGCGTTCGTCGACGACGAGGCGCCGTTGCCCTGGCGGGAAAGCAGGCGGTCGAACGACGGCGGCAATTCGACCTCGAGTGCGACGGGAGCCGGTTCTGCGGGTGCTTCCTCGGCAGCGGGCTGGTCCTCGGCCTGTTCAGCTTCGTCCTCGGCCTGTTCAGCCTCGTCCGCCGGTTCGGTCGATTGCTCGTTCGCGTCGGCGATGTCTTCCGAGACGGCGTCCTCGACGGCATCGGATGCCGACTCGTCCGCCTTCCCCGGGGCCTCGACAGCGGCAGTCGTGTCGGTGTCGTCATCGGATGCCGGTTCGACGACGTCCTCGACGACGTCCGCGTCCTCAGCGACATCCGGTTGCGCGGCGGCCCCATCGGCCGACTCCGGCGCGATGACCGGGATCGATGCGGTGCGCAGACGCTCCTGCTGGCGCGCCTGACGCCGCGTCAGCGCAGGGATCGTGAGGTCGACGGTGGCGTCAGCGACCGGTGGCTCTCCGATCATGGGCGGTACAGCGGGGCGAGGCAACGGCGCCTCGACGGGCGCCTCTGTCGCACGGGCCTCGGCCTCCGCATGGGCGGCCGCCTCGACGTCCGGGGTGATGATCGGGGTCGAAGCGGTGTTGCGCAGCTCGCGCAGCTGTCTGCGCGTGAGTGGAGGAGTCTCCGGCTGGTCGGGTTCAGTCATGCCTTGCTCCGGTAAAGGTGATGCTTCGCAATGTATTGGACGACACCGTCCGGAACCAGGTACCACACCGGGTGTCCGGAATGTACGCGCGCCCGGCAGTCGGTCGACGAGATCGCCAGGGCGGGGATCTCGAGCACGCTCACGTCGTCGCTGGGCAAGTCGGCCACGTTCAAGACGTGCCCCGGTCGCGACACGGCCACGAAATGGGCGAGGTCCCAGAGTCCATCATGATCGCGCCAGCTGAGGATCTGCGCAATGGCGTCCGCACCGGTGATGAAGAAGAGCTCGGCGTCGGGCCGCTGCGCCTTCAGATCGCGGAGGGTGTCGATCGTATAGGTCGGGCCGGAGCGGTCGATGTCGACCCGGCTCACCGTGAACTGCGGATTCGACGCGGTCGCGATGACCGTCATCAGATAGCGGTGCTCGCTCTCGGTGACATCGTCCTTCTGCCACGGCTCCCCCGTGGGCACGAACACGACCTCATCGAGACCGAACGACTGTGCGACCTCACTGGCCGCCACGAGGTGCCCATGATGGATGGGGTCGAACGTGCCACCCATGACCCCGATGCGGGGTCTGCGCGCGGAAGCCATCCGACCGGCCTCAGTGGTGGCCGTGCCCCGCCTGCAGTTCGGCGGCGTGCGACTTCGCGTAGGCCTCGGCCTTCTGCGAGTGGCGGTTCGCCACGTTGCGGAACGAGATGGTGACCAGCCCGAGCGCCAAGAAGATGACGAGGGCGATGATGCCGAAACCGACGTTGTCGAACAAGCCGACGTGGTGCTCCCCCTCGGCAGCGGCGAGGACGGCGGTTGTGGCGAAGGTCATTCCGGCTCCGATCGTGGTGGCGACGTGCGCTGTTCAGTCTATGCGTTCACGGGCGGATCTGCCCGTCGCCGCGCGCCAGCCACTTCGTGCTGGTGAGCTCTGGCAGGCCCATCGGGCCACGGGCGTGGAGCTTCTGCGTCGAGATGCCGACCTCTGCGCCGAATCCGAACTCGCCCCCATCGGTGAAGCGGGTCGACGCATTGGCCATCACCACGGCCGCGTCGACCTCTGCGAGGAATCGCTCGGCGCGTGCTGTGTCGTCCGTGATGATCGACTCGGTGTGCTGTGTGGAGTAAGTACGAATGTGCTCGAGCGCCGCATCCAGATCATCCACGACCCGCATCGAGAGGTCGAGGCTCATGTGCTCGGTGGCCCAATCGGCGTCTGTCGCGGGAACGGCAGACGGCACGAGCGCACGCACTGCCTCGTCTCCGTGGATCGTCACACCGGCGTCGATGAGTCCGGCGGCGACGGCGGGGACGAGGCGATCGGCCGCGTCGGCGAGCACGAGCACCGTCTCGACCGCGTTGCACACACTCGGGCGCTGGGCTTTCGCATTCACGACGATCTCACGCGCCCGCTCGGTCGGCGCCGTGCTGTCGAGCACGATGTGCACGACGCCCGCGCCGGTCTCGATGACCGGGACCGACGACTCGGTCACGACCGTCTCGATCAGTGCCGCGCTCCCCCGCGGAACCAGCACATCGACCAGCCCGCGCGCCTGCATGAGCGCCCGGGCGCCGTCGCGACCGAAGTCGTCGACGGTCTGGATGGCCTCGGGGTCGACACCGGCATCCGCCAGCGCGCTGCGCATCGTGGTGACGAGCGCCTGATTCGTGTGCAACGCGGCGGTGCCGCCGCGGAGGACGACCGCGTTGCCGGAGCGCAGCGCGAGTGCCGCGATGTCGACGGTGACGTTCGGTCGAGCCTCGTAGATCGAACCGACCACGCCGAACGGCACGGACACCTTTTGCAGGTGCAGCCCGTTGGGCAGCGTGCGCTCGTCGAGCACGCGCCCCACCGGGTCGGGCAGCGTGGCGACGGCGCGCACGGCGTCGGCGAGGGCCTGCACGCGGCCGGCATCCAGGGTCAGTCGGTCGAGCAGCCCCGTCGAGATGCCGTCCGTGCGACCGCGTTCCAGGTCGACGGCGTTGGCTGCGACGATCTCGCTGCTGTCGCGTTCGATGGCCGACGCGATGCCGTCGAGCAGTGCGGTCTTCGCCGCGTCGTCCAGCAGTGCGACGCGGCGGGAGGCGGCGCGCGCGAGCTCCATGCGCTCCTGGGCGGAGCGGGCGGCGATGGTCGTCGTCATGTCGCCAGTCTATCGGCGGCCCGCGTGCTCAGACGGTGCGCACCGAGCCCGTCCCAGACACCTGGGGCGCGTCGAGGGCCGGCGCGAACCAGGTGCCCACCGCGGCACCGTCCAGCGCTTCGGCGATGAGGTCGGCGCTCGTGACCAGCGTGCCCACACCCGCGTGCGCGGCCAGGCGAGCGGCCGTCGCCTTCGTCGCAGCACCGCCGGTGCCGACGCTGTTGACGACCACCGAGCCGAACTCGTACCCGGAGAGATCGTCGTCGGCATCCACCCGGTCGATCGGCCGCGCCCCCGGTTCACCGGGCGGGCGCGTGTACAGGCTCTCGATGTCGCTCAGCAGAATCAGCGCGTCCGCACCGATCAGCTGCGCGACGAGCGCCGCGAGCCGGTCGTTGTCGCCGAAGCGGATCTCGTGGGTCGCGACGGTGTCGTTCTCATTGACGATCGGCAGGATTCGAAGTCCCAGCAGACGGTCGAGCGCGCGACGCGCGTTGGAACGGTGTGTCGGGTTCTCGAGGTCGCCCGCCGTCAACAGGACCTGACCGGCGAGGATGCGAAACCGGTCCAGGGAGGTCTGATAGCGCCACATGAGCACGTTCTGCCCGACGGCGGCAGCGGCCTGCTGCGTCGCGAGATCGTTGGGGCGCCCGCCCAGATCGAGGAACGGGATCGCCGTGGCGATCGCACCGGACGAGACGAGCACCACCTCGGTGCCGCGACCGTGCACCGTCGAAATCGCCTCGACGAGAGGATCGATGCGAAAGGCCGCGTCGCCACTGATGGACGACGAGCCGACCTTGACGACGACACGACGAGCTGCGGGGATATCCGCGCGCTCGAGCACGGTCATTCGTCGTCCTCGTCGTCCCAGGTCGCGCCGGCGACGCGTTCGCGCTCGAGCTCCGCGCGTGCCTCGGCCTTCGCATCCATGCGGTCGTGGTACCGCTCGCGACGCTGCGACGTGGTGCGCCGCGGGTTGAGATCCAGACGCGGATCGGTGCCACGCGGCGCCGTCATGAGCTCCGCGGCAGAACTGAGCGACGGATGCCAGTCGAACACGATGCCGTCGCCGGGGCCGATGACGACCGTGGAACCGGCCTGTGCGCCTACGCGGAACAGCTCGTCCTCGACGCCGAGCTTCTCGAGCCGGTCCGCCAGGAAGCCGACAGCCTCCTCGTTCTGGAAGTCGGTCTGCTGCACCCAGCGCACCGGCTTTGCGCCGAGGATGCGATAGATGTTGCCGTACGTGCCGCCCTCGACGCGGATCTCGAACTCGCGTTCGGCGCCCTTGGGGCGGATCACGACACGCTCCGGCGGCACGTCCACGGCCTGCGCGGTGCGGTGCTGCGAGATGATGTCGCCGAGCGCGAACGAGAGCTGCCGCAAGCCTTCGTGGCTGACGGTCGAGATCTCGAACACCCGGTAGCCGCGCGCTTCGAGGTCGGGCCGGACGAGATCGGCAAGATCCTTCGCCTCGGGCACGTCGACCTTGTTGAGCGCGATGAGCTGCGGGCGTTCGAGCAGCGGCACCTGTCCTTCGGGCACGGGATAGTTCTCGAGTTCGCGCAGGATGACGTCGAGATCGCTCAGCGGGTCTCGCCCGGGTTCGAGGGTCGCGCAGTCGAGCACGTGGACGAGCGCGGTGCACCGCTCGACGTGCCGCAGGAACTCGAGCCCGAGGCCGCGGCCCTCGCTGGCTCCCTCGATGAGGCCGGGGACGTCGGCGACGGTGAAGCGGACGTCGCCGGCCTGGACGACACCGAGGTTCGGGTGCAGCGTCGTGAACGGGTAGTCGGCGATCTTCGGTCGCGCTGCTGAGACGGCCGCGATGAGACTGGACTTGCCCGCGGAGGGGAATCCGACGAGTGCAACGTCGGCGACGGTCTTCAGTTCGAGCTGGACATCGCCCTCCCAGCCCGGCGTGCCGAGCAGCGCGAAGCCGGGTGCCTTGCGCTTGGGTGAGGCCAGCGCCGCATTACCCAGCCCACCCTGCCCGCCGGGAGCGACGACGAAGCGCATCCCGGGGGTGACGAGGTCGGCGAGCACGTCGCCGTCTTCGGTCTTGACGACGGTGCCCACCGGCACCGACAGGTCGAGGTGCTCGCCCGCGGCGCCGGAGCGGTTGTCACCCATGCCGAACCCACCGTTGCCCGCCGAGCGGTGCGGCGAGTGGTGGTACGACAGCAACGTGGTGACCTGGGGGTCCGCGACGAGGACGACGTCACCGCCGTTGCCGCCGTTGCCGCCGTCGGGGCCGGCCAGCGGCTTGAACTTCTCGCGGCGCACCGAGACGCAGCCGTTTCCGCCCTTGCCTGCGCGCAAGTGCAGCGTGACGCGGTCGACGAAGGTCACCATGCCTGTCTCCCTCGGTCGATGTCAGGTGGATACAGGTGAGGGGCGAGCCGAAGCCCGCCCCTCACCGAGAAATCGTGTGGCTTACTCGGCCGCTGCGACGATGTTGACGACCTTGCGGCCGCCCTTCGCGCCGAACTCGACCGCACCTGCGGCCAGTGCGAACAGCGTGTCGTCGCCACCGCGGCCGACGTTGGCGCCGGGGTGGAAGTGGGTGCCGCGCTGACGGACGAGGATCTCGCCGGCGTTGACGGTCTGGCCGCCGAAACGCTTCACGCCGAGGCGCTGTGCGTTGGAGTCACGACCGTTGCGGGTGGAGCTTGCGCCCTTCTTGTGTGCCATGTCTGTGTCTCCCTGGCTTACTTGATGCCGGTGATCTTGACGCGCGTGAGGTCCTGACGGTGGCCCTGGCGCTTCTTGTAACCGGTCTTGTTCTTGAACTTCTGGATGATGATCTTCGGGCCGCGCTCCTCGCCGAGGACCTCAGCGGTGACCTTGACCTTCGCGAGCTTGTCGGCGTCGGTCGTCACGGCGTCGCCGTCGACGAAGAGGACGGCGGGAAGCTCGATCTTGTCGCCGACCTTCGCCTGCTGGCGGTCGAGCACGACGATGGTGCCGACTTCGACCTTCTCCTGACGGCCGCCGGCGCGCACAACTGCGTAAACCACTTCACACCTTGTTTCTTCTGTTGGAGCGCACGGCTCCGGTTTGTCCTGTGAGACTGGGAAGTCCTGGTGCGGAAGCTGAGCTCGGTCGCCATAGGCCTGCGACACGTGACGCACCAAGGGTCGAGTTTACCGGATGCGGAACGTGAGAGCAAAAGCGCGCCGCAGCGTGTTGCTCGCGGCTTACGATCACGGGATGACCATCCTCGTCGACGACCCACGCTGGCCCGCACACGGGCGGCTGTGGGCGCACCTGGTCAGCGACAGCGACCTCGACGAACTGCATGTTTTCGCGGCGGCGAACGGCATCCCGCGTCGCGCATTCGACCTCGACCACTACGACGTTCCGGACGACGCAGTCGGGCGGCTGGTCGCGGCCGGCGCCGTACCCGTGTCAGGGCACGAACTCGTGCGGCGGTTGATCGCCTCGGGTCTGCGCGTCACCGCCCGCGAACGTCGGGGGCGGTGACCCACTCACTCCACGTCGGGCGTCGCTGACACCGGCGTGCCGCTGAGTGCGGCAGTCGTGACCCGGCGACGACCGCGGCCCTGGCCCGGTGCTTTCGGCTCGGGGAGGGCGTTCAGCACCGAGTCGAGCAGCATGTCGGTCTCGGTCTTGGGAGCGCCGGCATCCGCCTTCTTGCGACGCGGCTTCTTCGGCCGTTCGACGGGGGCTTCTTCTTCGACGACGGGCGCGGCATCCGGCACCGGATGGATCGTGGATGCCGCGATCTGCGCGAGCGCCGACTTCGCACCCTCGGTGATCACGTGCGTCCCGCCGTTCGATGCGGGCGGCGTCGAGCCGCCACCGTTGGAGGCGTTCGAACCGTTCGAGCCGCGCGAGCGACGCTGGCCGCCGTTCTGCTGCGGTGAGCGGTGCTTGACGACGGGATCGTGGTGCACGATGACGCCGCGGCCGGCGCACACTTCGCAGGCCTCGCTGAAGGTCTCGAGCAGCCCGAGACCGAGCTTCTTGCGCGTCATCTGGACGAGGCCGAGCGAGGTCACCTCGGCGACCTGGTGCTTCGTGCGGTCACGGCTCAGGCATTCGACGAGTCGCCGCAGCACAAGGTCGCGGTTCGACTCGAGCACCATGTCGATGAAGTCGACGACGATGATGCCGCCGATGTCGCGCAGGCGCAGCTGGCGGACGATCTCCTCGGCCGCCTCGAGGTTGTTCTTGGTGACCGTCTCTTCGAGGTTGCCGCCCGATCCGACGAACTTGCCGGTGTTGACGTCGACGACGGTCATCGCCTCGGTGCGGTCGATCACGAGCGAACCGCCGGAGGGCAGCCAGACCTTGCGGTCGAGCGCCTTCTCGATCTGCTCGGTGACGCGGTGGGCGTCGAAGGGATCCTGTTCGTCTTCGTACTTCTCGACCCGCTCGAGCAGATCGGGCGCCACGCCCTTGAGGTACGAGGTGATGGTCGACATCGCCTCGTCGCCCTGGATGAGCATCTTCGAGAAGTCCTCGTTGAACACATCGCGCACGATCTTGACCAACAGGTCGGGCTCAGAGTGCAGCAGCGACGGCGCCTGCCCCGACTCGGACTGCGTGCTGATGTGCTCCCACTGGGACGTCAGGCGCTGCACGTCGCGGGTGAGCTGCTCCTCGGTGGCTCCCTCGGCTGCGGTGCGCACGATGACACCGGAGGACTCGGGCAGCACCTCCTTGAGGATCTTCTTCAAGCGCGCGCGCTCGGTGTCGGGGAGCTTCCGCGAGATGCCGTTCATGGCGCCGCCGGGCACATACACGAGGTAACGGCCGGGCAGTGAGATCTGGCTGGTCAGACGGGCGCCCTTGTGGCCGACCGGGTCCTTCGTGACCTGAACGAGCACCTTGTCGCCAGACTTCAGCGCCAGTTCGATGCGTCGCGGCTGGTTGCCGGTCTCGACGGCGTCCCAGTCCACCTCGCCTGAGTAGAGCACGGCGTTGCGGCCGCGCCCGATGTCGACGAAGGCGGCCTCCATGCTCGGCAGGACGTTCTGCACGCGACCGAGGTAGACGTTGCCGATGAGCGATGCGTCCTGGTTGCGGGCCACGTAGTGCTCGACGAGCACGTTGTCTTCGAGGACCGCGATCTGCACGCGACCGTTCTTGGAGCGGACGATCATGACGCGGTCGACCGCTTCGCGACGTGCGAGGAACTCGGCCTCGGTGACGACCGCGCGACGGCGACCGGCCTCACGGCCGTCACGACGGCGCTGCTTCTTCGCCTCGAGACGAGTCGATCCCTTGATGCGCTGCGGTTCGGTGACGACCTCGACGGCGCGACGGCGCGGTGATCCGCCGCCGCTGTCGGCGCTGGATCCGGAGTCGTCGCCGCCTCCCCCACCGCGACGCCGGCGTCGACGCGAAGATCCGCCAGATGCCGCCTGGTCGTCTCCGTCGGATTCGTCTTCGGGTCGGGCCGGGAGCGGCACGATCGCCGGTGCATAGAACATCAGCTGGGTCGAGACCGCCGAGACGAAGTTCTCGGGCAGGAGTCCGAGCGAGACCGCGGTCACGGGTGTCTCCGCCTCGGGCTCGGCTGCTTCCGCCTCGGGCTCGGCTGCTTCCGCCTCGGGCTCGGCTGCTTCCGCCTCGGGCTCGGCTGCTTCCGCCTCGGGCTCGGCCGCGTCAGGCTCGGCCGCGTCAGGCTCGGCCGCTGCGGGCGCTTCGTCGGTGGCCGGCGCCTCAGCGGTCGTGGCCTCCTCCGGGAAGGTCAGCGTCGGCGCCTCAACGTCGGTCGCATCGGAGTCGGGTGTCGTGTTGTTCTCGTCGGCCATCACTGGCGTACTCCTCGCGGGAGGCCGTGCCGTCCCGCTCATGTATCTGGCGGCGCCGCTGCGGTGAGCTGGTGCCGCGAATGCCATCGGTCTGCAGGCGGCGCGAGGCGCGTCCTGCGTGGGCGCTGTGGGCCCGAAGTCTTCTGCGACGCGGTCCGCGGGCGTTCCCGCGGGGGTGGTCGAGGACCATTATCGCACTAAGACGCGCGGCGCGTGGGATTGGCCTCGGCCGAACGCTTCGTCACGGCGGCCCGCCGCCGGCCCGATGGGATAATCGGGGCCATGCCGACGCGCCTCTCCCACACCCGCCCGCGAGTTCTCGCGATCTGGTTGATCGTCGCCGGTGTGGTCGGCTGGATCGCAGCCTTCGTGCTGACCATCGAGAAGCTGCACGCCGCCGAGAATCCCGGCACCGCGGCCTCCTGCGACTTCAGCATCGTCGTGCAGTGCACCGAGAATCTCGGCTCCTGGCAGGGGGCCGTCTTCGGATTCCCGAACCCCCTGATCGGCCTCACGGCGTGGATGGCGCCCGTCGTCGTCGGGGCGGCGATTCTCGCCGGGGCGCGCTTCGCCCGTTGGTTCTGGCTACTGTTCTGGGCGGGGATGACATTCGCCGTCGGATTCGTGATCTGGCTGATCGGGCAGTCGGTGTACGACCTGCACACGCTCTGCCCGTGGTGCATGGTCACCTGGGCGGTCACGTTCCCGTCGTTCTATGCCGTCACACTGCACGTGCTCCGCTCGGGCGTTGTCCCGCTCCCCGCGAAGGCGCGCGCAACCGCAGACACCCTCATGGGGTGGATGCCGCTGTTGACGGTCGTGACCTATGCGGTCATCGCGCTGATCGCCCAGCTCGAGCTCGACTGGATCTCGTACCTCTAGCCGAACGCCCCGGAGTCGTTCGCGACGGCACTCCCTTTCGCCTCGCTGCGCTCGCCCAACCACCGGGGTGCGCCGGTGTTGGCCGTTGCGCGAGGAGCGCAGCGACGAGACGAAACGCATGGGCGCGATGGCGGACGGCGTTCTGGGCTCGCCGCGCTCGCTCAATGACCGGGAGCACCGTGCGGGGCGGACCGTTTCGTTTCGCTGTGCTCGCTCAACGACCCGGGATGGCGGGTGGGGTGCGTGTCGTCAGAAGGGTGGTGGATCGTCGGGCGACCGTGGCCTGGGTGGGTGGTTGGTTTCGGGTGTGAAGTGGACGCCGAGGACGGGTGGCTTGTCGATGTAGACCCTGCCGAGGGGGCTGGTCCATTCCAGGATCCCGCCGCCGTGTTGTCGGACTTTCCAGGCGGTGAACTGCTTCATCGAATGATGCCGTTGACACAAGTGCTCGAGGTTGCAGACCTCAGTGGGCCCGTCGTGGGCGTGGTCGATGGTGTGGTCCTGTTCGCACCTGACGGCGGGCTGCCGGCACCCGGGGAACCGGCAGTGCCGGTCACGGGCGCGGAGGAACCGGTCGATCGCTGCGGTCCGGTGGTAGGTGTCACAGTGGAGCACGGCCCCGGTGACCGGGTGGGTGATGACCCGTTCCCACGGCCCTTCCATGACGGTGGCGAGTTCGCGGGCGGTGGCGGGGTCGATGGGTGCGTGTCCGACGAGGTCTGCCGGTGCCCGGTCGTCGCCGAGGAGGGTGAGCGCGGGGACCAGGATCTGCACTCTGCCTCGGAGCGCACCCAGCACCCCGGGGCCGTCGTCGGTGCGAGTCGGATCCGCGCCGGGTGCGCCGGTCAGCAGCAGGTCCGTGAACACGTCCGCCCGGAGCTGATCCATCGTCCTCGTATCAGGCCCCAGGCGCAGGTCAGCGTCGCCGGTGTCGGTGTCTGTGTCGGTGGTGCCGGCCCCGTCCGTGTGGGCGCGGGTGCGACCGAACGCGTCCACCAGTTGGGGGTGTTTCGCGGCGTCTTTCACCGCGCGGGCTTGCTGGGTGAGGCGGTCGTAGATCCCATCGGCCAGCACCGACGGGACGATCGAAGTGACTTCCGACATCCCATCCCCGATCGGGGTGACACACACCCGCCGGGCCTCCCTCGCGTCGACATGCCGTTCCTGCAGGGTGCGGGGATGGAGGCGTTCTGCGAGGAGCCGGAGCTCATCGCGGATCCGGCCGGGTGTGTCGTCGACAGCGCGTTGCACCGCGTGCGTTTCGAACGCTGCGCGTTCCCCGGGTGGGATGATCGCACCGGTCTCCGCGATCACCCGCACATGCCCCTGCGTGATCGTGCCCTGCTCCCACGCGATCATCGTGACCGGGAACTGCTCCACCAGGTCGAGGGCCTGCCCGATCCTGGCTTGCACGGTCCGGTCCGTGACCCGCAACACCCCGGCCACCTCCGCCGCGATTCCGCGGAGCGCCATGTCATGATCCCGCACCGCCTGCGGCGACCCCGCAGCCTGCTTCCGCGCCAGGTCACCGGCAGCGGCCAGCGCCCGGGTCTGCCGGGACAGCACCTCGGTCAGGATCGCCTGGGTCTTCTCGATCTCCGCGACGATCTCGGCCAGGACGGCGGTCTCCCCGTCGCTGAACCCGATCACCCCGTTCGAAGACATGTTCGAATCATGTCACGGACCTCCGACACTCACGCCACGCTATCCACAAGGGATCTCGATACACCGCGGCTGCGCCGCGGCACTCGATCACCGGGAGTGCCGGCTGCGCCACGGCACTCGATCACCGGGAGTTTCCGGATCCGCCGGGGCGGGCGATCACGGGGTCGGCGGGGCGTTTCGACTCGCTACGCTCGCGGGGCGACAGGGTCTACGGCATGGGCCGGACGTCAGAACCAGATCGCGAGTTCGCGCGCCGCCGACTCCGGGCTGTCGCTGCCGTGCACGAGGTTCTGCTGCACCTTCAGTCCCCAGTCGCGGCCGAAGTCACCGCGGATGGTGCCAGGGGCGGCGGTGGTCGGGTCGGTGGTCCCGGCAAGTGAGCGGAATCCTTCGATGACGCGGTTGCCGGCGAGGCGGATCGCGACGGACGGTCCCGACATCATGAACTCGAGCAGCGGCTCGTAGAACGGCTTGCCGGCGTGCTCGGCGTAGTGCTGCTCGAGCACGTCGCGGTCCGGTTCGACCAGGCGGATGTCGACGAGCGCATAGCCCTTCGCCTCGATGCGGGCGAGGATCGCGCCGGTCAGGCCCCGAGCCACGCCGTCCGGCTTGACGAGGACGAGGGTCTGTTCGAGGGTCATGTCAGTCTCCGTTCGTGTCGGTCGCCGCCCGCGTCGCATTCGCGCGATCGAGGGCTGCGCCCTTGATCGTCGCATACGCGTACATGGCACCGAAAATCAGGGCGACCACCGCGAGTGCGGGCACGAGGAACGCGCCGGCGCCGACGACCAGTTGCCAGAACCATCCGAGCGCGATCCCCCAGCGGTACCGCACGAAGCGGCCGCTGACGATCATCAGCACCGCCAACACGCTGCCTGCGACGATCCCCCACCAGTCGGGGATCGGGTCGGGCAGCGCTGAGGTGCCATAGATCACGAGGCCCGCGAGGAACGCGACGATCGCCTCGAAGCCGAGCACGATCGACGTGAGGGACTCCTCGGCGCCCCGGCGACGGCGTGGGCGTGGGACGCGAGTCAACGACCCCACCCGCTCTTCCATTCCTCCGACTCGGCAAGAGTGACCGCTTCGCCGGCGAGTACGACGCTGCCGGCGATGATGACGGCGCGACGCTCTGACGACGAGGCCCACTCCCGGGCGGCGTCGGCGGCGTCTGCGAGACCCGGGTGCACGGTGACCGGCAGGCCGGCGGCCTCGACGAGGTCGGCGAGCGTGTCGGGGTCGGCCGCCCGCTCTGAGTCGGGGCCGGTGGCGAACACGTGCGTCGCGACGGGGGCGAGTGCGGCGAGGATGCCGTCGGCATCCTTGTCGCCGAGCACGCCGAGCACGACGCCCCATTCGTCGAAGTCGAACGAGGTGCGCAGTGCCTCCGCGAGGGCCCGCGCGCCGTGCGGGTTGTGCGCGCTGTCGGCGAGCACGGTCGGGGCGACACCCACCAGCTGCAGGCGACCGGGCGAGGTCACCTCGGCGAGGCCCTCGGTGAGCACGTCAGCGGCGAGCGGCTGGGTGCCACCGCCGATGAGCGATTCGACCGCGGCGATCGCCAGGGCGGCATTCTGCCCCTGGTGCGCGCCGTACAGCGGCAGGTACAGGTCGTCGTAGGTGCCGGCCAGGCCGCGCACCGACAGCTGCTGTCCGCCGACGGCCAGGTGCTGGGCGGTCACGCCGAAGTCGGTCGGAGCGACGGCGAGGGTCGCCTCCTGTACCGTCGCGGCGGCACGCAGCACGGACTCGGCCTCGGGCACCTGCGGCGCTGAGACGGCGGCCGCGCCGCGCTTGATGATCCCCGACTTCACTGTCGCGATCTCACCGATCGTGTCGCCGAGCCGGTCGGCGTGGTCGATGTCGATCGGCGCGAACACGGAGACGTCGCCGTCGGCCGTGTTCGTCGAGTCCCATGCGCCGCCCATGCCGACCTCGATCACCGCGACATCGACGGGCGCGTCGGCGAACGCGACGAAGGCGAGTACGGTCAGCAGTTCGAAGAAGGTCAGCGGTGCATCACCGGTGGCCGACAGTTCCTTGTCGACGAGGTCGACGAGCGGGGCGATCTCGTCCCACGCGTCGGCGACCGCGGCGTCGGCGATCGGCTCACCGTCGATCATGATGCGCTCGGTGAACCGCGCCAGGTGCGGGCTGGTGAACAGGCCGGTGCGCAGGCCGTGCGCGCGCACGAGGCTCTCGACGATGCGACTGGTCGAGGTCTTGCCGTTGGTGCCCGTGACGTGCACGACGCGGTAGGTGCGCTGCGGGTCGTCGAGCAGTTCGAGCACACGGCGGGTGCGCTCGACGCGCGGCTGCACCCATTGCTCCCCCTGGCGGGTCAGCAGGGCCGCGTACACGGCGTCGGCGCGAGCTTCGTCTTTCATCGGTTCTCCTCCTGCAGACGGGTGACGGTGACCGTCACGGCGCCGCGGTTCGCGTAGGTGCCGGCATCGACGACCGCCTCGTGCTCGACGGTGTCGGGCAGCTCGCCGGCAGACGCGAGCGTGCCGGACTCGGCGCGAACCACGTACGCGAGCGCAAGCGTCTCCCCCGCCACGTCGGCCGCCTCGAACCCTGCGGTCACGGACTCGGCGTCGGTGGTGTCGGCGAACTGCAGCCCGAGGGCGATGCGGTCACTCACGTCGAAGCCGGCGGCCTTGCGGGTGTCCTGCACGGCGCGCACGATGTCGCGCGCGAGCCCCTCGGCTTCGAGGTCGGGCGTCGTCGCCGTGTCGAGCAGCACGAAGCCGCCGTCGCTCAGCAGCGCGATCGCGGTGCCTTCTGCGACACCGCCGGCCTCCAGGGCGAGCTCGTACTCGCTCGGCTCAAGGCGGATGCCGTCGACGACGACGCCGTCGGCATCCTCGGTCCATAGCCCCGCCTTCGCGCCGGCGATGACGTGCTGCACCTGTTTGCCGAGACGCGGACCAGCCGCGCGCGCGTTGACGGTGAGCCTGCGGGTGATGCCGTACGACTCGGCGACGGATTCGTCGAGTTCGACGAGGTCGACCGACTTCACGTTCAGCTCGTCGCGCAGGATCTCGTCGAACTGCCCGAGCGCCGCCGCATCGGCGACCGCGACCGTGAGACGCGGCAGCGGCAGGCGGACTCGCTTGCCCTCGCGCTTGCGGAGCGCGTTGGCGACGGAGGACACCTCACGCACGGCATCCATCGCCGCGCGGATGTCGCCCGCGTGGGCGAACTCGGCGGCATCCGGCCAGTCCTCCAGGTGCACGCTGCGGCCACCGGTGAGGCCCTGCCACACGCGCTCGGTGATCAGCGGCAGCAGCGGCGCGGCGACGCGGGTGAGCGTCTCGAGCACGGTGTAGAGCGTGTCGAACGCCTCGGTGGATGCCGGGTCGTCGGTCACGCCGACCCAGAACCGGTCGCGGGAGCGGCGGATGTACCAGTTGGTCAGCGCCTCGGTGAACTCGCGCAGCTTCGCGGCGGCCATCGTGGAGTCGAGGGCTTGGAGGTCGGCCGCGACGTCGCGCACCAGGTCGCCGGTGAGCGCCAGGATGTACCGGTCGAGCACGTTCGTCGAGTCGGTGCGCCGGCGCGCGCGGTAGCCGCCGGAGGCGTTCGCGTACGTCGCGAAGAAGTACCACGCGTTCCACAGCGGCAACTGGAACTCGCGGACGCCCGCCCGGATGCCCTCTTCGGTGACGACGAGGTTGCCGCCGCGCAGCACCGACGAGCTCATGAGGAACCAGCGCATCGCGTCGGAACCGTCGCGGTCGAACACCTCGGAGACGTCCGGGTAGTTGCGCAGAGACTTCGACATCTTCTGTCCGTCGCTGCCCAGCACGATGCCGTGGCAGGCGACGCCGCTGAACGCGGGCCGGTCGAACAGCGCGGTCGACAGCACGTGCATGACGTAGAACCAGCCGCGCGTCTGCCCGATGTACTCGACGATGAAGTCGGCCGGCGCATGCGTGTCGAACCATTCGCGGTTGTCGAACGGGTAGTGCACCTGCGCGAACGGCATTGAGCCCGAGTCGAACCAGACGTCGAACACGTCCTCGATGCGGCGCATCGTGGACTGACCGGTCGGGTCGTCGGGGTTCGGTCTGGTCAGCTCGTCGATGTAGGGACGGTGCAGGTCGACCTCGCCTTGCTCGTTGCGCGGCAGCGCGCCGAAGTCACGCTCGAGGTCAGCCAGTGAACCGTACACGTCGACGCGCGGGTGCTCGGGGTCATCGCTCTTCCACACCGGGATCGGCGAACCCCAGAAGCGGTTGCGGCTGATCGACCAGTCGCGCGCACCCTCGAGCCACTTGCCGAACTGGCCGTGCTTGACATTCTCGGGCGCCCAGGTGATCTGGTCATTGTGCGCCAGCATCCGGTCCTTGATCTCGGTCACGCGCACGAACCAGCTCGAGACGGCCTTGTAGATGAGGGGGTTGCGGCACCGCCAGCAGTGCGGGTACGAGTGCTCGTAGCTCGCCTCGCGCAGCAGGCGTCCCTCCGTTTTCAGCAGGCGGATGAGGGGCCGGTTGGCGTCGAGCCACAGTTCGCCGGCGACGTCGGTGACGGGCGAGAGGAACCGTCCGCCGTCGTCGAGGCTCATGATGAGCGGGATGCCGGCGGCTGCCGTGACCCGCTGGTCGTCCTCACCGTAGGCGGGTGCCTGGTGCACGATGCCGGTGCCGTCGCCGGTGGTGACGTAGTCGTCGACCAGGATGCGCCAGGCGCGCTCGGTGCCCCACGTCTCGGCGTCGGCGTAGTAGTCGAACAGCGCGTCGTAGTGGACGTCTTCGAGGTCGGCGCCGCGCACTGTCTGCTCGACGGCGGCGTGCGCTGCCTCGGCATCCGGGTAGCCCAGGTCCTTCGCGTATCCGCCCAGCAGCGGCTCTGCCAACAGGTACCGGTGCGACTCCCCCTCGGCGCGGTCTGCGTGCACATCGGCGGCACCGGACGGTCCGCCGGGGACGACGACGTAGTCGATATCGGGGCCGACGGCGAGCGCGAGGTTTGTCGGCAGCGTCCACGGCGTCGTCGTCCAGGCGAGGGCACGCACACCGGTCAGGCCCAGCGTCTCCGCCTTCGCGCCGACGAGCGGGAAGGTGACGGTGACGGACGGGTCCTGGCGCATCTTGTAGACGTCGTCGTCCATGCGCAGCTCGTGGTTGCTGAGCGGCGTCTCGTCGCGCCAGCAGTACGGCAGCACGCGGTGCCCCTCGTAGGCGAGGTCCTTGTCGTAGAGCTCCTTGAAGGCCCAGAGCACCGACTCCATGAAGTTGGTGTCGAGCGTTTTGTAGCCGCGCTCGAAGTCGACCCAACGCGCCTGGCGGGTGACGTAGTCCTCCCACTCGCGGGTGTACTCCAGTACCGAAGACTTCGCCTTCGCGTTGAACGCGCCGATGCCCATCGCCTCGATCTCGCTCTTCTCGGTGATGCCGAGCTGCTTCATCGCCTCGAGCTCCGCCGGCAGGCCGTGCGTGTCCCAACCGAAGACCCGGTCGACCTTCTTGCCGCACATCGTCTGGAAGCGCGGGAAGAGGTCCTTCGCGTAGCCGGTGAGCAGGTGCCCGTAGTGCGGCAGCCCGTTGGCGAACGGTGGGCCGTCGTAGAAGACCCACTCGTCTGCGCCTTCGCGCTGCTCGATGGAGGCGCGGAAGGTGTCGTCGCGCTGCCAGAAGGCGAGGATGTCGCGCTCGACGTCGGGGAAGCGGGGGCTCGGGACGACGGGCTCGTCGGCGTTCAGCGGGTAGGTCATCGTTCTCTCGCAGGTCTCGTGTGCTCCTGCGAGGACGATCCTTCGACCGCGGTACCACCTCGCTTGCGTCCGGGGACGCCCCTCTCCGACGGCTGTGACGGGCCTGCCCCGCGCGGTTCTAATAGCGCCGGTGGTCGAGTGCCGCTGGAGGCGGTGTATCGAGACAGGCGCGTTCTTCCGCGAGCTCCCCGGTGATGGCCGGATCGGTGCTGATCGCTCCATCATACGCGTCGTGGGGGTGCCGCGTAGGGTCGTGGCATGGCACGTCGAGACGAACCAGCACCGCCGCGCGATTGCACCCCGGACCTGCCCGACGAACTCGACGAGGTCGCCTTCCTCGCTCCGCGGGAGGAGGTGTTCGCAGCCCGCGTCGCGGGACTGGAAGGTGCGGTGCGCGCCGCGCATGCCAGGCTCATCGAGACCGAGCTCGTGCAGCCGCAGGTCGAGGTGTTCGACCTCGTCGGTGCGACGCTCACTGACGTGCGTGTCGACGGCATCCGGGCGGTCTCGCTGACCTCCCGCGAGGGACGCTGGCACAACGTGGCGATCACGGGCGGGCGCATGGGCACGCTCGACCTCGGGCACGCCGAGATCGACGGCCTCACCCTCACCGGGCTGCGCCTGGACTACTGCTCGTTCGCCGGCGCCAAGGTCGCAGACCTCACGCTGCGCGACTGCACGATCGGTACGTGGGATCTCCCCCAGGCGACGCTGCGCCGCGCGCTCGTGGCCGACACCCGCGTCGACGAGGTCGACACCCGCGGACTGGATGCCGACGACACCGATCTGCGCGGCCTCGACGCCGCCGTGTTCACCGATCCGCGCGGCCTGCGCGGCGCGACCCTCACCTCGATGCAGGCGGCGCTGCACGCCGAGTCGTTCGCCGCGGTCCTCGGCATCCGCCTGGCCTGACCGCCCGGTAGACTCGGCGTCACAATCCACATTCAGGCACGCTCACACAGTGCCGCACATATCGCTCGAGGAGACACCCATGACCGATGCGCAGATTCCCGACAAGCCGGCTCTCGAAGGCCTCGAGCAGAAGTGGGATGCCGCGTGGGCGGCGCAGGGCACGTACCTGTTCGACCGCGACGCAGCGAAGGCAGGGGGCCGCGCCGGTGTCTTCTCCGTCGACACGCCTCCCCCGACCGCGTCGGGTTCGCTGCACATCGGCCACGTGTTCAGCTACACGCACACCGACGTGAAGGTGCGTTTCGAGCGCATGCGCGGCAAGACCGTGTTCTATCCGATGGGCTGGGACGACAACGGCCTGCCCACCGAGCGTCGCGTGCAGAACTACTACGGCGTGCGCTGCGACCCCTCGCTCCCCTACGACGCCGACTTCACCCCACCGTTCAACGGTGACGCGAAGAGCCTGAAGCCCGCCGACCAGGTGCCGATCAGCCGTCGCAACTTCATCGAGCTGTGCGAAGCGCTCACCGAAGAGGACGAGCAGCACTTCGAGAACCTGTTCCGCCAGCTCGGCCTGTCGGTCGACTGGACCCAGACATATCGCACGATCTCCGACGACACGATCCGCACGAGCCAGCTGGCGTTCCTGCGCAACGTCGAGCGCGGTGAGGCTTACCAGGCGCTCGCGCCGACGCTGTGGGACATCGATTTCCGTTCCGCGATCGCGCAGGCAGAGCTTGAAGACCGCGACCAGCAGGCTTCGTACCACCGCATCGCGTTCCACAAGAGCGATGGCTCCGGCGACATCCACATCGAATCGACCCGCCCCGAGTTGCTCGCCGCATGTGTCGCCCTCGTGGCCAACCCAGACGACGAGCGCTACCGCGGCCTGTTCGGCACGACGGTGCGCACGCCCCTGTTCGACGTCGAGGTGCCGATCCTCGCCCACCCCCTCGCCCAGCAGGACAAGGGCTCCGGCATCGCGATGGTCTGCACCTTCGGTGATGTGACCGACATCATCTGGTGGCGAGAGCTCGACCTGCCCAACCGCACGATCCTCGGCAAGGACGGCCGCGTGCTGGCCGAGATGCCCGAGGCGATCGTGTCGGATGCCGGTCGTGCGGCCTATGCGGAGCTCGTCGGCAAGACGGTGTTCACCGCGCGAAAGACGGTCGTGGAGCAGCTGCAGGGATCGGGCGAACTGCTCGAGGTCTCCAAGCCCTTCAGCCACCCGGTGAAGTTCTACGAGAAGGGCGACCGCCCCCTCGAGATCGTCTCGACCCGGCAGTGGTACGTGCGCAACGGCGCCCGCGACGAAGACCTGCGCGACACGCTCATCTCGCTCGGCAAGGGCATGGACTGGCACCCCGACTTCATGCGCGTGCGGTACGAGAACTGGGTCGGCGGTCTCACCGGCGACTGGCTCGTGTCGCGCCAGCGCTTCTTCGGCGTGCCGATCCCGGTCTGGTACGGCCTCGACGAGCACGGTGAGCGCGACTACGACCGCGTGCTGACCCCCGACCACGCGAGCCTGCCGATCGATCCGACCATCGACGTGCCTGCCGGTTACACGGCGGACCAGCGCGGTGTGCCGGGCGGGTTCGACGCCGAGCAGGACATCTTCGACACGTGGGCGACGTCGTCGCTGACCCCGCAGCTGGCGGGCGGCTGGCAGCGTGACGACGAGCTCTGGAACCTCGTCGCACCCTTCGACGTGCGCCCGCAGGGCCAGGACATCATCCGCACCTGGCTGTTCTCGACGATGCTGCGCTCGGCGCTCGAAGACGGCCGTGCGCCGTGGACGGATGCCGCGATCTCGGGCTTCATCGTCGACCCCGACCGCAAGAAGATGTCGAAGTCGAAGGGCAACGTCGTCACCCCCGCCGACATCCTCGCGGGGCACGGTACGGATGCGGTGCGCTATTGGTCGGCCTCCAGCCGCCTCGGCGCAGACGCCGCCTTCGACCCGCAGAACCCGACGCAGGTCAAGATCGGCCGGCGCCTGGCGATCAAGGTGCTCAACGCGGCCAAGTTCGTGCTGTCGTTCCCGGTGCCGGAGGGCGCGCAGATCACGCACGCGCTCGACGCGTCGATGCTCGCGACGCTCGACCAGGTCGTCCGCGACGCGACGAAGGCGTTCGAGGCGTACGACCACGCCCGGGCGCTGGAGCTGACCGAAGCGTTCTTCTGGACCTTCTGCGACGACTACCTCGAGCTCGTCAAGGAGCGCGCCTACAACCAGACTGACGCGGGCCAGGCCTCCGCCGCCCTGGCGCTGCGCCTCGCGCTGTCGACGCTGCTGCGCCTGCTCGCCCCCGTGCTCGCGTTCGCGGCTGAAGAGGCGTGGTCGTGGTTCGAGGAGGGGTCGGTGCACACCTCCGCGTGGCCGACCCCGCTCGAGATCGAGGGCGACCCGGCGGTGCTGACTGCCGTGAGCGCCGCGCTCATCGGCATCCGTCGTGCCAAGACCGAGGCGAAGGCGTCGCAGAAGACCCCGGTGGACACGCTCACGGTCGCCGCGCCGGCCGCAGTGCTGGATGCCGTGCGCTCGGCCGAGGGCGACCTCAAGGCGGTCGGGCGCATCGCCGATATCGCATACGCCGACGCCGACACGCTCACCGTCAGCGACGTCGTGCTGGCGCCGCAGGAGGCATGATGCAGCTCGGCACGCGGTGGAGCATCGGCGCGGACATCCCGCGCGCGGTGCCCGCCGCGCTGCATCCGCACATCCGCGCCGTCGAGGCCGAGTGCGATGACCCACAGGCGCGCTGGACGCTCACCTTCCTCGAGGGGCGCGCAATCGCCGACCTCGATGTCGGTGTGCTCGTCGAGCAGCAGGCCGACGGGACGGTCACGGTGCGCGAGGACCTCGACGAGTTCTAGGTCCAGTCGAAGGTCAGCACCGCGAGCCGGCGAATCGTCACCTGCCCGATCGGACCGGTGTCCGCCGACGTCGGCACGTATGACACCGAGGAGAGACTGTCGCCGGCGATACCCACGCGGCTGAGCCTAGTCGTCGTGATCGGGCACCGCGTCGGCGCCCGCCTCACGCGTCCCGACGACGAGCAGTCGCGAGGCGATGAGCGCAGCGATCACCGCGATCGCGCCCCCGATGACGAACGGCGCGCGCAGGTCCCAGCGGCCGACGAGCCCGCCCAGCACGGTGGCGACGGGAAAGAGCCCCCACGTGAGCGTCCGGATGACGCCGAGGACCCGTCCGAAGATCTCCGGTGGCACGATCTGCTGGCGCAGGCTCCCCCACGGCACGTTCCACACCGATACGGCAGCGGCCGACACCGAGAACGCGGCGACCGCGAGCCACACGTTGGGAGCGAGGCCGGTGACGGCCATGGCGGTGCCCGAGACGAGGATCGCCGACAGCATGATGCGACCGCGGCCGAAGCGGGCGACCAGTCGGGAGGCGACGAGGGATCCGCCCAGTGCGCCGAGCCCGATGGCGGCGGTGAGGAAGCCGATCGCCGCGACCGGCACATCCATCGTCTCCAGGAAGAACAGGATGATGACCGCTTGCGCGAACGACAGGCAGGAACCGATCACCGAGGTGAACAGGACCATGGCGCGCAGGTAGCGGTGTCGCCAGAGGTAGCGAAGGGCCTCGCGGACGGGAATGCGCGCCGCGGCGACCGCAACCGGCTGCGCGGTCGCACCGACGGCGATGTCCGGGGCATTCGATGCGACCGCGCGCGCCGGATGCGGTAGATGCCGGGCCGCGGCGGCAGGCAGCAGCAGCGCGAGCACGATCGGGGCGATGTACCCGACGGCGCCGCACCACAGCGGTAGGCCCAGCGAGACCGCGAACAGCACGCCGGCGATGGGGGTCGCGACGAAGCTGTCGATCGTGATCTGGGCCGCCTGCATCCACCCGTTCGCACGGTCGAGCTGGCTGCGGCGCACGACGCCCGGGATGACGGCGTTCGTCGCGTTGTCGAAGAGCGTCTCGCCGAGCCCGAAGACGAGCGTGGCGGCGAACAGCGCCGTCAGCGAAAGGTCGCCGCCGACGGCGAGGATCGCCAGCCACAGGGCGACGCCGCCGCGGATCGTGTTGGCGAGGGCCATGAGCACCCGGCGGTCGAACCGGTCGACGAGCATTCCGGCGGGGAGGCCGAACAGCAGCCATGGGACGAATGCGAGCGCGCCGATGACGGAGATCGCCAGCGGATCTGTGGTCAGGGTGGTCGCCGCGAGCGGTACGGCGGTGCGGCCGAGCCCGTCGGCGAGGTTGCTGAAGGCGGCCGCGGTCCAGAGCTTGCCGAAGTCGCGCCCGAGCGGGGTCTTCGCGCGCGTCACGGTGGTCGTCATCGCGGCAGGATGCCGCTGCGATGCGCGGCGCCGCGCGTCTGCAATGCGTCGTCACCGTCGTCGCGACGACGACCGGAACGCCGGGCGATGCGCCGTTCGACAAGCGCTTCCGACGCGGCCGCTGCGCGCAGCAGCACGCTCTCGAAGACGGTCGGCGCCGGGCGGCACGCGGCGGTGGCGAGGGTTGCGGTGGTCATTGGGGGTCTCCTTCGTGCACGTCTTCCGCGTCTTCGGCGGGCTCAAGCGGGAACATGTCCGCGCGCACGGTGATCGGCCGCACGTCCGGCCCGGTCTGGTCGCGGTACGTTGTGGCCGCCTCGTCGAGCAGCGCCGAGAACTTGAGGGCGAGTTCGCGCAGCTGCGGTGCGGTCATGCGCACCGTGGTCGTGGAGAGCATCGCTGCCTCCTGCCACTCTTCCGGCTCCACGTCGTAGGCGTGTGCGAGGTAGTCCGCGAGCTGCCGGTGCCGGCGATCGAAGTAGGACGACATGACCACCTGGCTGGCGGCGCGACCGGCGGGGGTCTTCATCGCCTCGGGGTTGGCGAACGAAACGCTGCCCCGCGGACGCTCCCACCACCGTTCTCGGGCGGTGCCGCGACCCTCGACCTCTTGGATGAGGTCGTGTTTGGCGAGCGCGCGCAGGTGGTAGCTCGTGACACCGGACGACTCGCCCAGCCGGGCGGCGAGCGAACTGGCCGTCTGCGGACCGAGCTGCGACAGGATGTCGTAGATCTCGACGCGGATCGGATGCGCCAGCGCCTTCAACGCGCCCGGGTCGAGGATGCGCACATGGGCGAACGGGTCGCGGGGTTCGTCGGTCGTCATGTTCCAAAGATATCTTTGCAAAGACACATATGCAAGCATTTCTTTGCATCGGTCGACGCCTGGGCTCTAGGCTGGCGTGATGACGGATGCTTCGAACCCGCTGCTCAGCCCGACCACCCTCCCCTACGGACTCCCCGACTACCGTCTCATCCGTCCCGAGCACTACCTACCGGCATTCGAGGAGGCCTTCGCGCAGCACCGTGCCGAGATCGGCGCGATTACGCGGGTGCGATCGGCGCCGACATTCGAGAACACGCTCGTGGCGTGGGAGGAGTCGGGCGCGTTGCTGAACCAGGTCGCCCGCACCTTCTACACGGTGTCCTCCGCCGACGCGACCGACGAGATCCAGCAGATCGAAGAGACGCTCGCGCCGCTCATGTCGGCCCACCAGGACGCCATCCAACTCGACAGCGCCCTCTACGCACGCGTGCGCACCGTCTACGAAGCGCGCGACACGCTCGGGCTGAAGGGCGAGGACCGGCACCTCGTCGAACGACGCCACACCGAGATGACCCACGCGGGTGCCGCCCTCGACGACGCGCAGAAGGCGCGGCTGACCGAGCTCAATCAGCGTCTGTCGGTGCTGACGACGACGTTCGAGAAGCACCTGCTCGCCGACACCAACGATCTGGCCGTCGTCTTCGAGGACGCCGCGGAACTCGCGGGACTGACTGAGGGCGAGCTGTCCGCGGCGGCGGCAGCGGCCCGCTCCCGCGGCGTCGACGGCTACGTCGTCTCGCTGACGCTGTTCACAGGGCATCCCCACCTGTCGTCGCTGACCTCGCGCGAGAGCCGCCGTCGACTGCTCGACGCGTCGCGCAGTCGCGGGTCGCGCGGCAACGCGAACGACAACCGTGAGGTGCTGCTCGAGATCGTGCGGCTGCGGGCCGAACGGGCAGAGCTGCTCGGGTACGCCTCGCACGCCGCCTACATCACGAGCGACGAAACGGCCGGCTCCCCCGAAGCCGTCCACGCGCTGCTGCGCCGCCTCGCCGCCCCCGCTGCGGCGAACGCGCGACGCGAGCAGGCGGCGCTGCAGGCGATCATCGACGCCGGCGCCGAGCCGTTCCCGCTCGAGGCGCACGACTGGGCGTTTTACACCGAGAAGGTGCGCCAGGCCGAGTACGACCTCGATCGCACGGCGCTTCGCCCCTGGTTCGAAGCCGAGCGCGTGCTGCAGGACGGCGTCTTCCGCGCGGCGAGCGAGCTGTACGGCGTGACGTTCTCCGAGCGCGACGACCTGCCCGGATACCACCCCGATACCCGGGTGTTCGAGCTGCACAACCCTGACGGCAGCGAGCTCGGCCTGTACGTGCTCGACCTCTACACTCGCGACACCAAGCGCGGCGGTGCGTGGATGAACTCGATCGTCGACCAGAACGCGTTGCGTGGCACGCGACCGGTCGTCGTGAACAACCTGAATGTGCCGCAGCCGTCGCCGGGCAGCCCCACGCTGCTCACCCTCGATGAGGTGACGACGCTGTTCCACGAGTTCGGCCACGCGCTGCACGGCCTGTTCGCGACGGTCACCTACCCGCACTTCGCTGGTACGGCGGTGTTCCGCGACTTCGTCGAGTTCCCCAGCCAGGTCAACGAGATGTGGATCTACTGGCCCGAGATCCTCACCGCCTACGCGCGCCACATCGACACCGACGAGCCCCTGCCGGCAGCGGTCGTGGAGAAGCTGCGCGCATCCGAGGTGTTCAATCAGGGATTCGCCACCAGCGAGTACCTCGCGGCCGCGTGGCTCGATCAGGCGTGGCACTCCTTGTCCGCCGCGGAGGCGGCCGCGGTGACCGACGTCGCCGCGTTCGAAGCGGCGGCCCTCGCCGACATCGGCCTGGACAACCCCGTCGTGCCGACGCGCTACTCGTCGACTTACTTCGCGCACGTGTTCAGCGGCGGATACAGCGCGGGGTACTACTCGTACATCTGGAGCGAGGTGCTCGACGCCGACACTGTGGAGTGGTTCCATGAGAACGGCGGGCTGACGCGCGCAGGCGGCGACCGGTTCCGGGAACGGCTGCTGGGCGTGGGCGGATCGAAGGATCCGCTCGAGGCCTACCGCGACTTCCGGGGGCGCGATGCCGACATCGCGCCGCTGCTGGCCCGCCGCGGACTCGATTCCTGACCAGAACGGACGTGACCATGCTCGCCGACACCCCCTATGGTCCCGCGGACGACTTGGACCTCGCTCCCCTGCCGCTGGCGGCGGTGCGCCACGACGGTGTCACGATCGCCGACCTGACGCGCCTGTTCGATGCGGGCTTCGGGGCTCTGGGTGCTGCGGCCGCAGGCGGCGTCGTCACCCCGATCGGACCGGCCGTCGCGATCTATCACGGTGACCCGATGGCGACGTTCGACCTCGAGATCGCGTTCCCTGTCGCGACGCCGCTGACCGATCCCCTGCCCGGTGAGGGCGGCGTGCTCATCACGCCGTCATCCCTGCCCGCCGGCGCCGCGGTCGCGACGACGCACATCGGCTCCTACGACGGGCTGGGCAGCGGATGGGGCGGTCTCGTGGATCGCGCAGCGCAGCGCGGGATCCATCCCGCCGGCACTTGGATCGAGGTCTATGTGTCGGACCCGACAGACACACCGGCCGACGAACTGCGCACCGACCTCATCATGCCGACGGCGGTGTGACCGCGTAGACGACGCGGGCGAACTGCCCGACCGCCTTCGCCGAGACCAGTCGCAACCGGTCGGATTCGACGCGACGCGGCAGCAGTGGCGCCCCGCCGGTGAGCAGCACCGGGGCGATCGAGACGGCGATCTCGTCGAGCGCACCGGCGTCGACGAATTGGCCCGCGAGGTCTCCCCCGCCGACCACCCAGATGTCCTTCTCTCCCGCCGCCGCGCGCAGCTGCGGCAAAGCGTCTGCGACGTTGCCGCGGAGGAAGGTCACATCGGCTCCGTCGGGTACCGGGAGGTCGCGGTTGGTGAACACGAATGTCGGCCGATCGCCGTGGAAGTCATGCCACTTCTCAGGATGGTTCAGGATGTCGGATTCGGCGAGCACCCACTCGTAGGTCGTGGAGCCCTCGACCAGCACGCCCGCGTTGGTCGGCAGCACTTCGTCGTCCGGCGTCGTGCCGCCGTCGACGGCGAACAACCACGCGAGGGAGTTCTGCTCGTCGGCGATCCAGCCGTTGATCGTCGTCGCAGTGTCGAAGATGATGCGTCCCATGCCGGCCACCCTATGCGGGGGTTCGGACAGGGAACGGCTCAGGCGCTCTTGCGCTTCTGGCGGAGGACGAGCGTCGGTGCCGCACCGTCAGTGACCGATGCCCGGGTGACGATCACCTTGTCGACGTCTTCGGTCGACGGGATCTCGAACATGATCGGCCCGAGCACTTCTTCGAGGATGGCGCGCAGTCCGCGAGCGCCCGTCTTGCGCTCCATGGCGAGGTCGGCGATCGCACGGAGCGCATCGTCTTCGAACTCGAGCTCCACGCCGTCGAGCTGGAACATGCGCTGGTACTGCTTGACGAACGCGTTCTTCGGCCCGGTGAGGATCTGGATGAGCGCATCCTGCCCGAGCGGTGAGACCGCAGTGACGACCGGCAGACGGCCGATGAACTCGGGGATCAGACCGAACTTGTGCAGGTCTTCGGGCTGCACCTCGCTGAAGAGTTCGAGATCCTGACCCTTGTCGTGCAGCGGGGCGCCGAAGCCGACGCCGTGCTTGCCCACGCGCGACGAGATGATCTCTTCAAGGCCTGCGAAGGCACCGGCGACGATGAACAAGACGTTCGTCGTGTCGATCTGGATGAACTCCTGGTGCGGGTGCTTGCGCCCGCCCTGCGGCGGCACCGAGGCGACGGTGCCCTCGAGGATCTTCAGGAGCGCCTGCTGCACGCCCTCCCCCGACACGTCGCGGGTGATGGAGGGGTTCTCCGCCTTGCGGGCGATCTTGTCGACCTCGTCGATGTAGATGATGCCCGTCTCTGCCCGCTTCACATCGAAGTCGGCTGCCTGCAGGAGCTTCAAGAGGATGTTCTCGACATCCTCACCCACGTAGCCAGCCTCGGTGAGGGCGGTGGCGTCGGCGACGGCGAACGGCACGTTGAGGCGCTTTGCGAGCGTCTGCGCGAGGTAGGTCTTGCCGCAACCGGTCGGCCCGAGCAGCAGGATGTTGCTCTTCGCGATCTCGACCTCTTCGGCGCGCTGCTCTGCGGGCTGGATGACGGTGTGCGCACGCACGCGCTTGTAGTGGTTGTAGACGGCGACGGAGAGGGCGCGCTTGGCGGCATCCTGCCCGACGACGTACTCCTCGAGGAACGAGAAGATCTCGCGCGGCTTCGGGAGGTCGAATTCGGCGACGGCGCCGTCGGCCGATTCGGCCATGCGCTCTTCGATGATCTCGTTGCACAGCTCAACGCACTCGTCGCAGATGTAGACGCCGGGGCCCGCGATCAACTGCTGGACCTGCTTCTGGCTCTTTCCACAGAAGGAGCATTTGAACAGGTCGGCGCTCTCACCGATGCGAGCCATGCACTCCTCCTTGGTGTTCCGACGTTCGCCGGTCGTGCGGTGCACCTCCGAGCCTAACCTCAGACACCGACACTTCTGTGGATTGTGGCCGGTTCGCCGCACTCCGCACACGCGAACGCCCCCACCGGATGGCGGGGGCGTTTGCGTGTGCGGATCAGGAAGCGATCGAGGCCTGCTGCCGCTTGCGCGACGTGAGCACCTGGTCGACGATGCCGTACTCGAGCGCGTCGTTCGCCGACAGGATCTTGTCGCGGTCGATGTCCTTGTGGACCTCCTCCTGCGACTTCTTCGTGTGACGCGCCATGGTCTCCTCCAGCCACGTGCGCATGCGCAGGATCTCGGCAGCCTGGATCTCGATGTCGGATGCCTGACCGTGCCCGGCCTCACCGACGGCGGGCTGGTGCATGAGGATCCGGGCATTCGGCAGCGCGAGGCGCTTGCCGGGAGCGCCGGCCGCGAGCAGCACCGACGCAGCGGAGGCCGCCTGTCCGAGCACGACCGTCTGGATCTGCGGCGAGACGTATTGCATCGTGTCGTAGATCGCCGTCATGGCGGTGAAGGAGCCACCGGGCGAATTGATGTACATGACGATGTCTCGGTCGGGGTCCTGGCTCTCGAGCACGAGCAGCTGCGCCATGACGTCATCGGCCGAGGCGTCGTCGACCTGCACGCCCAAGAAGATCACGCGGTCCTCGAACAGCTTGTTGTACGGGTCCTGGCGCTTGTAGCCGTATGCCGTGCGCTCTTCGAACTGCGGCAGGATGTAGCGGCTCGAGGGCAGCTGCACGCCACCTGCGGCTCCGGGCATCGCGAAGGATGGGGTGTTCATCGTGAGGGTCCTCCGGTTCAGTTCTCGGTGCCGCCGCCACCGATGACATCGGTGGCGGATTCGCGGATGTGGTCGACGAAGCCGTACTCGAGGGCTTCGTCGGCGGTGAACCAGCGGTCGCGGTCACCGTCGGCGTTGACCTGCTCGACGGACTTGCCGGTCTGGGCCGCGGTGATCTCGGCCAGACGCTTCTTCATGTCGAGGATGAGCTGCGCCTGCGTCTGGATGTCGCTCGCGGTGCCACCGAACCCGCCGTGCGGCTGGTGCAGCAGGACGCGGGCGTTCGGCGTGATGTACCGCTTGCCCTTGGTGCCGCTCGTCAGCAGCAGCTGGCCCATGGAGGCCGCCATGCCGATGCCGACGGTGACGATGTCGTTCGGCACGAACTGCATCGTGTCGTAGATCGCCATACCCGCCGTGATCGAGCCGCCGGGCGAATTGATGTAGAGGTAGATGTCCTTCTCGGAGTCCTCGGCGGCGAGCAGGAGGATCTTCGCGCAGATCTCGTTCGCGTTCTCGTCGCGCACCTCCGACCCGAGCCAGATGATGCGGTCCTTGAGCAGTCTGTCGAAGACGCTCTGAGCCATGAGGGGTTCAGCCATGGGTGCTCCCGTTCCGATGTGTCGTTCACCGACGAATCTACCGACGCGGCGACGAGCCACCGGCCGTGTTCGCCGTCGGCGGAGTGCGTGGCGCGGCCGGGCGGATGGTGGGAACGACGAAGGGCGGATGCCGCAGCATCCGCCCTTCGTTCGATGGGATCACTCCGCGTCGGCAGCCTTCTTCGCGGGAGCCTTCTTGGCGGCCGGATTCTTGGCCGGAGCCTTCTTCTCGGCCGGTGCGTCGGCGTCGTCGGCCTTCTTGGCCGGGGCCTTCTTGGCGGCGGGCTTCTTCGCGGGAGCCTTCTTCTCGGCCGGTGCGTCGGCGTCGTCGGCCTTCTTGGCGGGGGCCTTCTTCGCAGCGGGCTTCTTCGCGGGCTTCTCGGCGGGCGCCTCCTCGGCGCCCTCTTCAGCCTCGTCCTCGACGGCGACGAAGCCGGTCAGGTCGACGGGCTTGCCGGCGGTGTCGACGACGGTGACCTTGCCCAGCGCAACGGCGATCGCCTTGTTGCGCGCGACCTCGCCGATCATGAGCGGCAGCTGGCCACCCTGCTGCAGCGCATCGACGAACTCCTGCGGAGCCATGCCGTACTGCTGCGAGGACTGGATGAGGTACTGGGTGAGCTCGTCCTGCGAGACCTGCACCTTGTGTGCCTCGGCGATCTTGTCGAGGATCATCTGCGTGCGGAACTGCTTCTCGCTCGCCTCGGTGACCTCGGCGCGGTGCTCGTCGTCCTCGAGACGGCCTTCGCCCTCGAGGTGGGCGTGCACCTCGTCCTCGACCAGCTGCGCCGGCACGGGGATGTCGGTCTGCTCGATGAAGGCCTCGATGAGCTTGTCGCGCGCGGCGTTGCCCTGCGCGAACACGCCCTGCTGCGAGACGCGCTCGACGAGGCTCTCGCGCAGCTCCGCGATGGTGTCGAACTCGCTCGCGATCTGCGCGAAGTCGTCGTCGGCCTCGGGCAGCTCGCGCTCCTTGACGGCCTTGACGGTGACCGAGACTTCGGCCTCTTCACCGGCGTGGTCGCCGCCGACGAGCTTCGAGCGGAAGGTGGTGTCCTCGCCGGCGGTCAGCGAGTCGATGGCCTCGTCGATGCCCTCGAGCAGTTCGCCCGAGCCGACCTCGTACGAGACGCCCTCGGCACGGTCGATCTCGTTGCCGTCGATCGTGGCGACGAGGTCGAGCTCCACGAAGTCGCCGGTGGCGGCCGGGCGGTCGACGGTCACGAGGGTGCCGAAGCGCCCGCGCAGGCGGTCGAGCTCCTCATCCACGGCGGCGTCGTCGGTCTCGACAGCGTCGACGGTGAGGGTGATCTTGTCGTAGGAGGGCAGTTCGAACTCGGGTCGGACGTCGACCTCGACCTCGACCTTGAGGTCGCCCGAGAAGTCCTTCTCGTTGGGCCACTCGACGACCTCGGCCGACGGGCGGCCGACGATGCGAACCTCGTTGGCCTGGACGGCTTCACGATAGAAGGTGTCGAGGCCTTCGCTGACGGCGTGCTCGATGACGGCGCCGCGACCGATGCGCTGGTCGATGATCGGAGCGGGGACCTTGCCCTTGCGGAAGCCGGGGATCTGCACGTCCTTCGCGATGTGCTCGTACGCGTGGGCGATGCTGGGCTTCAGCTCGTCCGGGGTGACCGTGATGTGCAGCTTGACCCGGGTGGGGCTGAGCGTCTCGACGGTGCTCGTGACCATGCTCTTGGTTCTCCTTGTGGATGCGTCCGCGCGCGAGCGCGCACGGTCGGTCTTCGGTCTTGGGGGGTCGTTGTCGGGGCGACAGGATTTGAACCTGCGGCCTCCCGCTCCCAAAGCGGGCGCTCTACCAAGCTGAGCTACGCCCCGGGCGCGCACGAGGCGAGCGCCGAAAAACGGCCATTGGTCAGTCTAGCCGACAACGCCCTGTAGACTCGTCAGGATGCCGCAGCGCATGCTGCTGCGGGGGTGTAGCTCAATGGTAGAGTCTCAGTCTTCCAAACTGATTGCGCGGGTTCGATTCCCGTCACCCCCTCCAATGTCCCGATGTGCACCCGCAGGGTGTGCAGCGGGACATTCGTGTTGATGCGAATCGAACCCTTGGGTGGGCCCACGCCGCCCGAGGCTCCGCGCGCCGCGCAGCGGCGTGTGGAGTGGCGGTGGGGACGATTCCCGTCACCCCCTCCAATGTCCTCACGTTCGGCAGCAGGCCGGGCGGGAGGACTTTCGTGTGGGGGAACGAGGGATTGACCACGGCTGCGAGTCCCTGATTCCAGCGTGAGTCGGACGTTCACCGCGGTGGGACTCATCGCGGAATGCCGGACTCACCGCCCGGCGACCATCGCGGGATCAGCCGAGCAGCGACGGCCGCTCCCCTGGTCGTCCCTCGATCGCGCGGATGAGCGTGTCGGAGTCGAACGGGCCCTTGTGCCGCTTGCCGTTGACGAAGAACGTCGGTGTGCCGCTGATGTCCATGATCTCGGCATCGAGCCGGTCGTCCTCGATGCGGTGGGCGACTTCGGGCGAGTCGAAGTCCTCAGCGAATCGGTCCATGTCGAGCCCGAGATGTGAGGCGTGGTCGAAGAGATCCTCGCGCCCGAGCCGATCCTGGTTGTTGAACAGGCAGGTGTACATCTCGGGGAACCTGCCCTGGCGGGCTGCCGCCTCGACGGCCTGCGCCGCCTGCTGCGCGTGCGGGTGCGGCCCGTCGAGCGGCAGATGCCGCCATGCGATGCGGATGTCGTCGCCGAAATGCGCGAAGACGGCATCCACAGACCCTGTCGCGCGGCTGCAGAACGGGCACTCGAAGTCGCCGTACTCCACCAGCGAGTACTTCGCGTCGGCGGGTCCGCGCACGTGGTCGCGTTCCATGTCGATCGGGCGTGCGAGCACGGCGCCGACCGGACGCGGCGGGCGGATGCGGTCGCCGATCGTGATGACGACCCAGCCCAGCACGAAGGCGATGACGGATGCCGCGAGCACGGCGATGCGGGCGATGTCCTGCGTGTCGTGGTCTTCGATGGCGATCGGCACGATGAACAGCGAGATCGTGAAGCCGATGCCCGACAGGGCCGCTCCCCCGGCGACGCGGTTGAGGCCGAGCCCGGGCGCGAGCGTGCCCTTGCGCAGCGCCACCATCGCCGCGGTCACTCCGGTAATGCCGATGAACTTGCCCAGGACGAGGCCGACGATGATCGCCCATGCCAACGGTGAGGCGACCGCTGCGGCGAGCGTGTCGCCGGTGATGCGCACGCCGGCGTTGGCGAGGGCGAACAGCGGGAGCACGAGGAAGGACACGTACGGTCGCCAGCTCTCGTCGATCCGTTCGTTCAGCGAGAGCGATTGCCGGAGGCTGCGCGTCACCGCCCGCGCGTACCCGGGACTCGGCGACTCGCGGAACGCCCGGGTCAGATCGGCGGTTCGCTCCACCTGGGCGCGACGCGGGGCGAAGACCGGAATGATGAGCGCGACGGCGACGCCGGCGAGTGTCGCGTGGATCCCCGACATGTCGACCGCTGCCCACAGTGCGACACCGATCACGAGGTACGCCGCACCCTGACCTGCGGGCAGGTAGCGCACGGCGACCAGCGCAGCCATCAAGAGCACCGCGACGACGAGTGGCCAGACGGCGAGGCCCGAGCTGTAGAAGACGCCGATGACGAGCAGCGCGCCGACATCGTCGATGACCGCGAGGGTGAGCAGGAACACCCGCAACCGCGCCGGGAAGCGCGGCGAGATGATCGCGAGCGCACCCAGCAGGAACGCGGTGTCGGTCGAGATCACGATGCCCCAGGCGTCGGCCTCGTCGGTGCGGCCGGCGATCAGCACGAAGAGCAGTGCGGGCACGACCAGCCCGGCCACGGCCGCCGCGATCGGCACGATGGCACGGGAGCGGTCGGTCAGCTCACCCAACAGGAGCTCGCGTTTGACCTCGAGCCCGATGAGGAAGAAGAACAGCGTCATCAACAGGTCGTTCACGAGCTCGTGCAACGTGAAGTGCAGCTGGAAGTCACCAGCCACCAGTTCGATGGGGAGCTCCCAGAACTCCTCATAGGCGTGCAACGGCCCGACGTTCGCCCACAGCAGTGCGATCGCGACGCCGACGAGCATGAGCGCCGCCGAGACCTGATCGTTCGACAGATTCTTCTTCTTCGCGTGGATGCGTGCTTGGAGCGTCGGCTGCACCTCGCCGCTCACGCGTCGGCCGCCCCGGCGTGCGCCGACGAGTGCTCACGGTAGATCTGCGCGTTGCGAAGGATGCCGGCACGTTCGTCGTCGGTGAGCGCCCGGCGTACCTTGGCCGGCACGCCCGCGACGAGCGAGCCGTCGGGAATCTCCGCGCCCTCGAGGACGACGGCACCGCCGGCGATGAGGCACCCCGCGCCGATGCGTGCGCCGGAGAGGACGACGCTCCCCATGCCGATGAGCGACCCGTCGCCGATGACGCACCCGTGCACGACGGCGTTGTGGCCGACGGAGACATCGCGGCCGATGACGACGGGATGGCCGGCATCCACGTGCACCGACACGTTGTCCTGCAGGTTGCTGCCTCGTCCGAGCGTGATGGGGGCGCTGTCGCCGCGGACGACCGCGTTGTACCAGACGCTGGATCCCTCTTCCAGGGTGACCTCGCCGACCAGGCGCGCACCCGACGCGACGAAGCTCGTCTCGTGCAGGTGTGGCGTCTTCCCGCCGACGGTGAGGATGCGGGCGTCGTCGGCGATCGTCATGAGCTGAGCCTAACCTTGCCGGGCGGAAAAGGCCCGGTAAGCCGAGCCTTTGCTTGCTTGCGGAATGTTCTCGCGCGAGTAGCGTTGGAGTCAACAGCGGGGCACGACCCCGCCGAACGGAGGCGAGAAGACATGACGAAGACCCACACCATCCCCATGACCGCTGCCGACCCCGAGGTCGCCGCGGGAACAGCCCAGTTCCTCACCCCCGTCGTTCTCGGGTTGCAGGCCCTCGCCGTCAACGGCAAGCAGGCCCACTGGAACGTCCGCGGCGCGAACTTCATCGCGATCCACGAGCTGCTCGACACGGTGGTCGCCAATGCGCAGAACGCCGCCGACCAGGCCGCTGAGCGCATCGTCGCCCTCGGCCTGCCGATCGACGCCCGCGTGAGCACGGTCGCAGACAAGGTGAAGGCGACCACCGTGCCCGCAGGCTTCGCGCAGTGGCAGGACGAGATCGTCGCGATCGTCGGCGACATCGACGCGGTGCTCGCAGATGTGCAGGCCGCGATCGACGGACTCGACGAGATCGACCTGACGAGCCAGGACATCGTCATCGGCATCAAGGCGGCGCTCGAGAAGGACCGCTGGTTCCTCTCGGCGCACCTCGCCAGCTGAACCGAACGAGACAACGCGCCCCGGACCTGAACGGTTCGGGGCGCGTTGTCTCGTTCAGGACAGGTGCGTCAGTCGACCGCCGAGCAGGGTCGCCGCGGTGCCCGTCGCGCGCAGCGAGGGCTCGTCGGCGCTGAGTGGATCGCGGTCGATCACCGCGAGGTCGGCGACGTCGCCCGCGTTCACCGTCGACCCCGTGACTGAGCCTCCACTGGTGGATGCCGCGAGGGCAGTCGCAGCATCCAATGCCTGATCGGGTCGCCAGGCGGGCCGTCCCCCGCGCGTGCGGAAGACCGCGGCGGCCATCGCCGCCCAGGGGTCCAGTGGTGCGACCGGCGCATCGGAGCCGAACAGCAGGTTCGCTCCGGCATCGGCCAAGGCGCGCAGCGGATACGGCAGCGCCGTCTGCTCAGCCCAGATCGTGTCGGTGAGGTCGCGGTCGTCCACCGCATGCTCGGGCTGCACGCTGGCACCGACACCGAGGCGCGCGAAGCGGGCGATGTCGGCGTGGGCCACCAGCTGCGCGTGCTCGATCGTGCCCTGCGCCCCCGTTGCGGCGAACGCGTCGAGGGCGTGCGTGTTGGCGAGGTCGCCGATCGCGTGAACCGCGACCTCGAGCCCCGCACCGGTCGCGCGGGTGAGGAGCTCGCCGAGGATGTCCGGCGCGATCGTCAGCAGCCCTCGGTTGCCCGGATCGCCCGGGTAGTGGTGCGAACACGCCGCCGTGCGGGTGCCGAGGGAGCCGTCGGTGATGAGCTTGAGCGGCCCCATCCGGACGAGCCCCGCGGGGTCGAGAGCGTCACCGGTGGCGAGCCCCTCGGAGATGGCGCGCTCGAGCAGCGCCGGGTAGACACCGAACCGGATACGCGTCGAATCGAACCCCTGCGCGAGGCGCCGTGTCCACGCTTCCGCGTTCCACGCCATGTCGAGGTCGACGATTCCCACGATCCCCAGCGCAGCGGCGCGGGCGAGGGCCTCGGTGACGAAGCGGTCCCCCACCGCTGGATCGACGGCGTTGAGCCGCCGCGAGATCTCGAACGCGGGCTCCTCGCGAAGCATCCCATCCTCGGTCGCGGCGAGCTGTTCGCGGGCGAACGCAGCGGTGTTCAGCCAGACGCTGTGCACGTCGGCGTTGATGAGATACGTCGGCACGTCCGCAGTGACGGCATCGAGCATTGCGCGCGTCGGGCGGTCCGGCCACAGGGCATCACGGAAGCCGGTGCCGACACGTCGACCGTCGTCGAGCGCGGGTGCGCCGCCCATCCGCGCCGCGGCGTCAGCGGCGGAGGTCGCGTCGCCGAGCGGCACCCGCTGAGCGACGAGGGCCCACTGCACGGTGTGCACGTGATGATCCCAAAGCCCGGGGATCAGCCAGCCACCGGCACCATCGAGGACAACGCCTGCGCGCGGGAGCGCGCCCGCCGGTGCGATGTCGATGACGCGACCGTCACGCAGGTGCACGTCGACGACGTCGTCACCGAACGGGTCCAGCCTGTCGGAGCCCGTCAATCGCACGTCGGCGACGACGTCGACCTGCGAACCGTGTTCGGCGGTCACGACTGCGCCCGCGCGGCGCGCATCGACTCGTGCGCGCGGCGCATCTCGCCCGCAAGTCGCGGGTCGGCATACGGCGACGCCCCGGATTCCAGCGCCGCGATGACCTGATCTACGCTGACGTCGCTCTTGTTCTGACTGAGTTTGCGTTTGGCGACGACCTTGGTGGGCGTCAGACGGAATCCGACGGTGCCACGCTCCATCCTTCGCACGTAGTCCTCGTCGTTCGGCGGCTCCCACATGAGGTGCGGCTGCGCCATCCCGGACTCGAAGCGCATGACGAGTCGGTCGAGCACCCGCAGGTTCTCCTCCGCTGCGAGCACTTCGGGCACGCCCGACAGGTGCACCGTCACAAAGTTCCATGTGGGAACGTTCGGGCCCGGCTCGTACCAGCCCGGTGAGATGTAGCCGTGGGGGCCTTGCGCGATGACCAGCAGTTCGGCGCCGGTGCCGAGCCCCAGCAACAGATCGTCGGGCCGGCCGACGTGTCCGACGATGGTGAGATCGTCGCGTGCCTCGTCGAGCAGCACCGCGTAGTGCGACGCGACCAGACCCTCGGCGCCCGTCGCGACGAGGGTCATCCAGGGGTTCTCTTCGATGACGCGGCGCAGTTCGCGGACGTCGGTCATCGCGAAACTGGGGTTCTGCCTCATGCCGTCGCTCCTTCTGTCCCCCCGACGCTCAACGTTGGCAGCTCGGGCACCAGTACAGCTTCCTCGTCGCCATCTCCTCGAGCACGATGGCGGTTCCGCACACCCGGCAGGGCAGCCCGGTGCGGTGGTAGACCCAATGGCGATCGTCGCGGCTCGCCATCGCCCGCCGATACGCCTCGGCATCCAGATCGTCCATCGTCATCATCTGGCCGGTCTCGACGCCGATGGCGAGCAGACGGACCCAGTCGCGCCACAGTCCGCGGACGGTCTCCTCGGGTACATCGCGACCGGGCGTGTGGGGATCGAGGCCGGCGCGGAAGAGCAGTTCGGCGCGGTAGACGTTGCCGATGCCGCTGACGACGCTCTGGTCCATCAGCAGCAGACCGATCGGTGTGGGCTTGCGACGCACGGTGGCGGTGAAGCGTTCCTCTCCGGCGTCGACGTCGTCGACGAGCGGGTCGGGGCCGAGCTTGGCGATGGTCGCCGCGACCTCGTCGGGGCTCTGCAGTTCGCACGCGGTCGGTCCGCGCAGGTCGGCGCACGTGACGTCGGTGAGCAGACGCAGCCGCACCTGACCGACGACCGCCGGCGGCCAGAGGTCGCCGTCGTCCGCGAGCCCCGTGGTCTGTTCGCTCATCCGCACGTGGACGCGAGTGCGACGGGGCGCGCCGATCGACGTCAGCGAATTCTCTCCGGCGTCGTCGAAGACCTGGTCGAGGTCGGTCCCCCGCTGATTGGTCTGCCCCATCCGCCCGTTCGCAGACGCGATCGTCGGGTCGACGAGGATCTCGCCTGCGAAATCCCACGCGCCGTACATACCCAGGTGTACGCGGAGCCACACATCATCCTCGAACCCGAGGAACATCTGCTTGCCGACCGCACGGACCTCGGTCGCTTCCCGTCCGGCGAGCACGGCCGCGCCCTCGGCGAACCTGCCCTGCGGGCTGGAGGCCTGGACCGTGCGCCCGACGATGTTGCGGTCGAACTGGCGCGCGATGCGGTGGACGGAATGCCCCTCGGGCATCAGTGGACCTGCGGGGCGCGGGGGTCCGGCTCGAGCGAGCCGTCGGTCTCGTACGCCGCGAGCTGACCGATGCGCCGCACGTGGCGCTCCTCGCCCGGGAACGGCGTCGCGATGAAGCGGTCGATGAACGACACGGCCTCGTCGAAGGTGTGCTGGCGCGCACCGATCGCGATGACGTTCGCGTCGTTGTGCTCGCGCGCGAGTTCCGCCGTCGAGAGGTTCCAGACCAACGCGGCGCGGATGCCGCGGACCTTGTTCGCCGCGATCTGCTCGCCGTTGCCCGACCCGCCGAAGACCACCCCGAGCGCCTGCGCACCGGCGGCCTGGTCCTCGACGACCGCCTGCGCTGCGCGAATGCAGAACGAGGGATAGTCATCGAGCGGGTCGTACGAAACCGGACCGTGGTCGATCACGTCGTGGCCCTGCGCGGCCAGGTGCTGCTGCAGCTGCGTGGAGAACTCGAGTCCGGCGTGGTCGGTGGCGATGTGGATCCGCATGCTCACAATCCTAGGGAGAAGGTCCGACCGCGGCGTCCGTGCGTCACGGCGCGAGCCCGGCCGCCGCGGGTTTGAATCCGGCGCGAACGTTCTCGCAGCATCCGGGGCGGCACACGTCGAACCACGGCCCGAGTGCCGTGCGGGCCGGGCGGTCGGATGCCGGGGTGCCCTGCACGCGCTCCATGACCAGATCGACGAGCCCGGCGACGTACGCGGGATCGATGCCGGGGGTCGGCGTGCGCACCGCGCGCAGTCCGGCGCCCGCCGCCGCTTCGATCGCCTCGGTATCGAGGTCCCACAGCACTTCCATGTGGTCGCTCACGAAGCCCAGCGGCACGATCACGACGGCCGCGAATCCGGCATCCGGCAGCGTTTCGATGACGTCGCAGATGTCGGGTTCGAGCCACGGCTGGCTCGGCGGTCCCGATCGCGACTGGTAGACGAGATCCCACGCAATGCCGGCGGCATCCGACCGGGCCTCGGCGAGCTCATCCATGATCACCTCTGCGACGGCGCGATGCTGCGCGGCGTACGCACCACCCTCGCCCCAGTCGACGTCGCGCGGCCCGGAGCGTTCAGCGTCGGCGAGCGGGATGCTGTGCGTCGAGAACAGCACCCGGATCGTGTCGGCGTCCACGCCGTCGTCGAGCATCCCGGCGACGGCATCACGCACGCCGGCACTCACCGGCGCGACGAAACCTGGGTGGTCGAAGAACTGTCGCACCTTGTCGATGGTGACCCGGTCGGAGACGCCGGCGGCATCGGCGACCCGGGCGAAGTCCTCGCGATACTGGCGACAGCTCGAGAACGAGCTGTACGCGCTCGTGGCCAGGGCGATCAACCGGGTGTGACCCGCATCGACGGCATCGGTGACGGCCTGCTCGAGGTAGGGCTCCCAATTGCGGTTGCCCCAGTACACCGGCAGGTCGATGCCCCGTCGGGCGAGTTCGTCCTCGAGGGCGGCCTTCAGCGCGCGGTTCTGCGCATTGATGGGGCTCACACCGCCGAAATGCCGGTAGTGGTGTGCCACCTCTTCGAGCCGCTCGTCGGGGATGCCGCGACCCCGTGTCACGTTCCGCAGGAACGGGATGACGTCGTCCTGGCCTTCTGGCCCGCCGAAACCGGCGAGCAGAATCCCGTCGTACGCGACGGGCTCTTCGACGTGTGCCGGGCCGGTCGCCGCGGCCGGTGAGGCCAGCAGCACGGGGGTGGGAACAGAGACGGTCGGAAGCGCAGATTCGGGGTCGGAACTCACACCACCATCCTCGCACCCGCGCGCGTCGGCTCGGCACGGCATAGGCTGTGTGCGGTGCCCGGCCGACCACGCCGGACGCCGCAGACCTGCCCGAACACCCCACGGAACCCCAGGGAGCAACGACGTGCCCGGAGAGAACCTCACCCGCATCGAGGCGCAGGAGCGCCGCGCGATCGTCGACACGCAGTCGTACGAGATCGCCCTCGACTTGACGAAGGGCGCCGAGGTCTTCGGGTCGCGCACCATCGTGCGCTTCACCGCGACACCCGGCGCGTCCACCTTCATCGACCTGATCGCACGCGACGTGCGAACGATCACGCTCAACGGCGCGCCCGTCGACGCTGCGGCGTTCGCCGATTCGCGGATCGCGCTGTCGGGCCTTGCCGCTGAGAACGAACTGATCGTCGACGCGGACTGCCTCTACACCAACACCGGTGAGGGCCTGCACCGGTTCGTCGACCCGGTCGACGGCGAGGTCTACCTCTACTCGCAGTTCGAGGTGCCCGACTCCCGCCGCGTCTTCGCCGTGTTCGAGCAGCCCGACCTGAAGGCGACGTTCCAGTTCACCGTGACCGCGCCGGCCGCGTGGAAGGTCGTCTCCAACTCCCCCACCCCCGAGCCCGTCGTCGACGGCGAGTCTGGCACGTGGTCGTTCGCCCCCACCCCGCGCATCTCGTCGTACATCACGGCGCTCGTCGCGGGCCCGTACGAGGCGACCTTCTCCGAGCTGACCAGCGCCTCGGGCCGGGTCGTGCCCCTCGGCGTGTACGGACGCAAGAGCCTGTGGCAGCACCTCGACGCCGACTACATCTTCGAGAAGACCCGGCAGGGCTTCGAGTACTTCGAAGCGAAGTTCGGCGTGCCCTACCCGTTCGAGAAGTACGACCAGCTGTTCGTCCCCGAGTTCAACGCGGGTGCCATGGAGAACGCCGGCGCGGTCACTTTCACCGAGACCTACGTCTTCCGCAGCAAGGTGACCGACGCCGTCAAGGAGCGTCGGGTCGTCACGATCCTGCACGAGCTCGCGCACATGTGGTTCGGTGACCTCGTCACCATGAAGTGGTGGAACGATCTGTGGCTCAACGAGTCGTTCGCCGAGTGGGCGTCGACGATCGCGACAGCCGAGGCCACCGAATGGACCGAAGCGTGGACGACGTTCAACGCCATGGAGAAGACCTGGGCCTACCGCCAGGATCAGCTCCCCTCGACGCACCCGGTCGTCGCCGAGATCAACGACCTCGAAGACGTGCAGGTGAACTTCGACGGCATCACGTACGCCAAGGGCGGTTCGGTGCTGAAGCAGCTGGCGGCCTGGGTCGGCATCGACGAGTTCTTCGCGGGTGTGTCGGCGTACTTCCAGAAGCACGCCTGGTCGAACACCGAGCTGAGCGACCTGCTCACCGAGCTCGAGACCACGAGCGGCCGGGAACTCGGCACGTGGTCGAAGAAGTGGCTCGAGACGGCGGGCGTCAACACGCTCGCACCTGAGCTCACGACCTCGGAGGACGGCACGATCACGCGTTTTGCGATCGTGCAGACCGCCCCGGCGGACTACCCGACGATCCGTCCGCACCGGCTCGGCGTCGGCTTCTACAGCCTGCAGGACGGCTCGCTCGAGCGCGTGCACTACGCCGAACTCGACGTCGACGGCGACCTCACCGAGGTGCCGGAGCTGAAGGGCCTGGCGCGCCCCGACCTCGTGCTCCTCAACGACCACGACCTCGCCTACGCGAAGATCCGACTCGACGAGCGGTCGCTCCAGACCGCGATCGAGCACCTCTCGGCGATCGGCGACCCGCTCGCACGTTCGCTGGTCTGGGGCGCCGCGTGGGACCAGACCCGCGACGCAGAGTCTTCGGCATCCGACTACGTCGATCTCGTGCTGCGCAACATCGGCAGCGAGACCGAGTCGACCACCGTTCGGACGACGCTGGCGCAGCTGCTGCTGGCCGCCAGTGCCTATGTCGCGCCCGAACGTCGCGCGGCGACGCGTGCGAAGGTCGCCGACGGCCTGTGGCAGCTGGCTCAGGATGCCGAAGCCGGCAGCGACAGCCAACTGCAGTTCGTCACGGCCTTCGCGGGAGCAGCCTCGACGGCCGCCCACTGGGAGACCGTGCGGACGCTGCGCGATGGCGCGATCGCACTCCCCGGGCTCGAGATCGACGCCGACCTGTCGTGGATCCTGCTCGTCTCGCTCGCCGCAGGCGGTGTCGTGGACGCGTCGGTCATTGATGAAGCGCGTGCTGCCGACAACACCGCGAAGGGCGGGGAATTCGCCGCTCAGGCCGCTGCGGCGCTACCGGCCGAAGCAGACAAGCGCGTCGCGTGGGCCTCGCTGGTCGACAGCGCCGACCTGCCGAACACCGTCGTCCGCGCGGCCGCCCTCGGCTTCGTGCACCCGGCCGGCGTCGAATCACTCGGCGCCTTCATCGACGACTACTTCGCCATGCTGCTGCCCGTGTGGAACCAGCGCACGTATCAGATCGCGAACTACCTGATCACCGGGCTCTACCCGGCGCCGCTGGCGAACACCACGCTGCGCGACGCGACACGTCGCTGGCTGAACGAGCACAGCGAGGCTCCCGCCGCCCTGCGTCGCCTGGTCGCGGAGAACCTGGCCGGCGTCGAGCGGGCGCTTGCCGTGCAGGCACGCGACGCCGAATAGTCCGACGACACGACGGCCTCTCCCGAGAATCATCCTCTCGGGGGAGGCCGTCCGCGTCGGAACACGACCATGGGCGGATGCCGACGCGACGCGCGAGCCCGTAGCGTCGAAGCATGATCGTCGCTGAACATCTCACCAAGCGCTTCGGCGCGAAGACCGCGGTCTCTGATGTGTCCTTCTCGGTGCAACCGGGCAAGGTCACCGGATTCCTCGGTCCGAACGGCGCCGGCAAGTCGACCACCATGCGCATGATCGTCGGACTTGACCGTCCGACATCGGGTCGCGTGAGCATCGACGGCCGCGACTACCGCTCGTTGCGCTCGCCCCTCACCGAAGTCGGCATCCTGCTCGACGCGAAGGCCGTGCACACGGGGCGGAGCGCCCGCAACCATCTGCGCGCGATGGCGGCGACCCACGGCATCCCGCGCAGTCGCGTCGACGAGGTGATCGAGCTCACGGGTCTGCAGAACGTCGGCGGCAAGCGTGCCGGCGGCTTCTCACTCGGCATGGGACAGCGCCTCGGGATCGCCTCGGCACTGCTCGGCGACCCCCGCACGCTCGTGCTCGACGAGCCGGTCAACGGGCTCGACCCCGAGGGCGTGCGCTGGGTTCGACAGTTCGTGCGGGCTCTGGCCGCCGAGGGGCGCACGGTGCTCCTCTCGAGCCACCTCATGAGCGAGATGGCCCAGACCGCAGACCACGTGATCGTGCTCGGCCGGGGCCAGGTCCTCGCCGACGCGCCGCTATCGGACCTCGTGCGGGCGTGGACGACGCCCGCCGTGACGGTCCGCTCCCCTCGGGCGAGCGACCTCGTCGCCGCGATCGATGCGCCCGACGTCGGCATCACGACGACCGAACCGGGCCTGCTGCATGTCACCGGCGTGACGGCAGCGCGCATCGGCGACGTCGCCGCCGAAGCCAGCATCCCCCTGCACGAATTGACGCCCGCCAGCGGTTCGCTGGAAGAGGCGTACATGGCCCTCACCGAGCAGGCCGTCGAGTACAAGAGCAAGGAACTGTCATGACCGCCGTCGCCGTCGAAACCGCCGCTCCCCGGACCGAGTCGCCGTACCGGCTCGGCTTCCTCCGCGTGCTGCGCGGTGAGGTCATCAAACTGCTGACCCTGCGGTCGACGTGGTGGTCGCTTTCGATCACCGTCGCGCTCGCGCTCGCGATCTCGACCCTCGTCGCCTTCGCGACACGGGACTTCCCGGGCTCCCCTGCGGTGCTCGGCATTGTCGCGCCCATCCAGTTCACGATGCTCGTCGCGGGCATTCTCGGCGCCATCAGCGTGACCGGCGAGTACTCGACCGGCATGATCCGGTCGAGCCTCGCTGCTGAGCCGCGCCGTGGGGTGGTGCTGCTCGCGAAGTCTCTCGCCGTCGCTGCGTTGCTCGCGGCGACCGCTGTCGTGACGACGGCACTGTCCGTCGTCGCCACATCGCTGGTCGGCGGAGCCGAGCTCGACTGGGCCGATCCCGTCGCGACCTGGATCCCGCTGGCGTGGGGCGTGATCGCGATGGCCGTCTTCGCGCTCATCGGTGTCGGCTTCGGGTTCCTCATCCGCAACGGTGGCGGCGCGATCTCAGCCACCGTCGGTGTGCTCTTCGTGCTCCCCATCGTGTTCAGCCTGTTCACGATCGGCGGGGAGTCGTGGCAGTGGCTGGTCGACGCCTCACGGTTCCTGCCGAGCAGCGCCGCAATGGCGCTGACGATGCCCGAGGGCGTCGAGTGGGAGCCGGTCATCACGCTCCTGGCGTGGCCCGCAGTGCTGCTGCTCGGCGGGTGGGCGGTCCTGCGCACGCGCGACGCGTGAGCGTCGGGTGATCGCGCGGGTGCGCTCCCGCGCGATCACCGCTGCGCTCGTTAGGATCGGATCGATGAATACCGCATGGATGACGGGCCTCTGGCCGACGATCCTCGCGTGGCTGCTCGATGCCGGCGGCACGCTGTTGACGGTCGCCGGCATCATCGTCGGCGCCATCGTGTTGGCGTGGGTGCTGCGCTTCGTGATCAGGCGCGTCGTGGACCGCATCGTCTCGGGCGCCAAATCGCGCGCCAACGTCGACGACACCCAAGCGCTCGAACGCTCCCCACTGGCGGCGATGCGGCTCGTGCAGCGAACTCGCACGCTCGGCTCGATCCTGCAGAACATCGTCAACGTCGCGATCGTGATCGTCGCGGTGCTGTTGATCGTGCACGTTCTCGCCCCCAGCGCACTCGGTTCTTTCGCGCTGCTGTCGGCTGCGATCGGCGCGGGCCTCGGCTTCGGCGCCCAGAACATCGTGAAGGACGTGCTCAACGGCATCTTCATCGTCGCCGAAGACCAGGTCGGCATCGGCGACGTCGTCGATCTCGGCCTCGCATCCGGCGTCGTCGAATACGTCAGCGTGCGCATCACCCACGTCAGGGACGTCAACGGCACCCTCTGGTACGTGCGCAACGGAGAGATCACGCGCATCGGCAACATGTCGCAGGGCTGGTCCCGCGTCATCATCGACCTCGCCGTGCCGGTGGATGCCGATGTCGACGAGGTCGAAGACACCTTGCTCGCGGCAGCGAAAGAACTCGCCGCGACCCCGAAGTGGCGTACTCGCATCATCGAAGAACCCGAGGTCTGGGGCCTCGAGTCGATCAGCGGCGATGCCCTCGTCATCCGCCTCGTTATGAAGACGCGGGCCAACGCGAAGGACGATGTCGCCCGTGAGCTGCGCATGCGACTCAAGCACGCGATCGATGAGATGGGACTCACCCTCCCACAGTTGAACACCATCACGCTGTCGGGCCAGGAGGCGGCGCAGCGGGTGCGCGGGGCGAACCCGCCGTTGACCCGTCCGACCCCGGTGCCGCCCGCCAAGGGCGTGTGGAAGGCGAAGAAGCGCGCCGACGCGCCCGTCGTGCCTGACGTCACGAAGCCCACAGCCGACACCGACGACGAGGAGGACCCGGCGTGAGCGACCTGCCGAGCTTCTACGACGAGATCGGCGGCCACGACACGTTCGTGCGGCTCGTCGACGCGTTCTATCGCGGCGTCGCCCAAGACGAGGTGCTGCGACCGATGTATCCCGAAGCCGACCTCGGGCCGGCGGCGGAGCGACTCACCCTCTTCCTCGAGCAGTACTGGGGTGGGCCGTCGACCTATAGCCAGCAGCGCGGGCATCCGCGTCTGCGCATGCGTCACGCACCGTTCCACGTGAACCCGGACGCTCGCGATCGCTGGCTGCAGCACATGCGGGCCGCCGTGGATGAGCTGGCCCTCCCGCCCATCCATGAAGCCACCCTCTGGGACTACCTGCACCGGGCCGCGTATGCGATGGTGAACACGTTCGAGCCGACCGGGATCGGCCCGACCCGCGGTGCACAGTCGACCGCCTTCCCGCTGCATCCGCAGACGCCGCCGACCGACACGACGAAGGAGTCGTCCGAATGAATGCTGCCGCCTCCTCGCAGACCACCACCGATGTGCTCGTGGTCGGGTGGGGGCTGGCGGGGCTCGTCGCCGCTTCGGAGGCGCTCGAGGCCGGTCGACACGTGACGATCCTCGACCAGGAGCCGCGCACGAACATCGGCGGCCAGGCGCACTGGTCGTTCGGGGGGCTGCTGTTCATCGACTCCCCCGAACAGCGGCGAATGGGCATCCGCGACTCGCTCGACCTCGCACGGCACGACTGGTTCGACACGGCGGGGTTCGACCGCGACGACGATGCCTGGCCCAAGCGGTGGGCGGAGGCGTATCTGCAGTTCGCGCACCAGGAGAAGCGGGCGTGGCTGCGCGAGAAGGGCGTCGGCTTCTTCCCCGTCGTCGGGTGGGCCGAGCGCGGCGGGTACACGGCGACCGGGCCCGGCAATTCAGTCCCCCGATTCCACATCACCTGGGGCACCGGGCCGGGGCTGGTCGAACCGTTCCTCCGCGCCGTCGAATCGGCTGAGGCCGCCGGGCGGCTCAGCATCCTCCCCCGCCACCGCGTCACACGGCTCGAGGTCGCAGACGGCGTCGTCGTCGGCGCGGCAGGCGACGTGCTCGCGCCGTCCGGTGCGGCGCGAGGCATCGCGACCACTCGCGAGGTGGTGGGCGAGTTCCGCATCGAGGCGGGGGCGGTCATCGTCTCCTCAGGCGGTATCGGCGGCAACCACGACCTCGTGCGTGCCGCGTGGCCCGACCGTCTCGGCACGCCCCCGAGCAGCATGCTCACGGGCGTGCCCGCCTACGTCGATGGGTCGATGCACCAGGTATGCGCGGACGCAGGGGCGCGCTTGATCAACGGTGATCGGATGTGGCACTACGTCGAGGGCATCCGCAACTGGGATCCGGTGTGGCCGCAACACGGCATCCGCATTCTTCCCGGCCCGTCCTCGGTGTGGCTCGATGCCACCGGTGCACGCCTGCCCGTTCCCCTCTTTCCCGGGTTCGACACGCTCGGAACCCTCGAACACCTCCGCCGCACCGGCCACGATCACTCCTGGTTCGTGCTGTCGCAGCGGATCGTTGAGAAGGAGTTCACGCTGTCGGGCAGCGAGCAGAACCCCGATCTGACCGGCAAGGACGTGTCGCTCCTGGTCAAGTCGCGTCTGGGCAAGGGGGCCGCGGGACCGGTGCAGGCGTTCCTCGACCACGGCGAGGACTTCATCGTGCGTGACGATCTCGACGCCCTCATCGAGGCGATGCGGGCGCTGCCCGGCGGCGATGTGCTCGACGGTGCGCGCGTGCGCCGCGAAGTCGAGGCCCGCGACCGCGAGATCGACAACGACTTCACGAAGGATGCGCAGATCGCGATGCTCCGCTCCGCGCGCGCCTATCGAGGCGACCGCCTGGTGCGGACCACGCCGCCGCATCGGCTGCTGGATGCGGCATCGGGTCCGCTCATCGCGGTGAAGCTCCACGTGCTCACCCGCAAATCCCTCGGCGGCATCGAGACCGACCTCGACGGCCGCGCGCTCGGTGTCGACGGCACACCGATTCGGGGCCTGTACGCGGCCGGTGAGGCGGCAGGGTTCGGTGGCGGCGGTATGCACGGGTACCGCGCGCTGGAGGGGACGTTCGTCGGAGGCTGCCTGTTCAGCGGCCGCACGGCCGGTCGAGTGGCCGCGGCGTCGGTGTGAGCCGCGTCAGCCGCCGGTGGTGCGCACCCCGGTGAGACCGGTGTGGACGCGGGTGCGCGTGAGCACGTGGCCGCGACGCAGCGAGATCCTGGTCCAGGGCCCGCTGGTGTAGACCTGCGCGGTCTCCGATCCTCCGATGAATCCGAGCACATGCGCCGCGAACGCGACGCCGCGCGGCAACCCGGCGAGCTCGTCGTCGGCGATCCCCCAGACCGCAGCACGGACGGTGTGCACGATCTCCTCGCCCGGCTGGGCGGGCAGCCCTTCTGTGACCGCGGTGATCCCCCACTGTGCGCGCGCGGCGAGCACGTCGGCGCCGAGGCCGCCGGCCGGCTCCCACCCGCCGCGCGGCGGCGCGATCCCCGCCCACGGGGCGGTCATTGCGGTTTCGGGCAGGACGAGGTCGGTCTGGTCGCCGATGACCAGCGACGAGCCGTCGACGGTGAGATCGCAGACCAATTCGGGGTCGACCGGCAGCATCCGCATGCCGATCACCGTCGGCGTGCCGTCGAGGAGTGAAGTCGGTGCGAGTGCGGCGGCGGACATCGCAAGCACGCCCCCGTCGGCGCGCAAGCGCACGGCTCCATCACTCAGTCGCGCGGCGCGACTCGCGAAGGTCAGGGCATCGGCCGCGGCACGGGCATCGGGGAACGGAATGCGCTGACTCATCACACCTAGACTATCGAGACAGGCCAGCACGGACGGAGACGGTGTGACGGAACAGGGCGACCCGGTCGCGAACATGCTGTCGGTGCTCGACCTGTCGGCGAGCGGCGCGCGCACGACCGAGGACATCTTCACGGGAGCGTCCCACCACATGCCGACCGGACGCGTCTTCGGCGGCCAGGTGCTCGCGCAGGCGGTCATCGCCGCGGAGCGCACGATCCCCGATGACCGGGTGCCGCACTCGATGCACGGGTACTTCCTCCGGCCGGGTGACGCGAGCGAGGGCATCACGTTCAGCGTCGACCGCATCCACGACGGGCGCTCGTTCGCGACCCGACGCACGCAGGCCTTTCAGGACGGCGTTCCGATCTTCTCAATGATCGCGTCGTTCGAACGCGAAGACGACGGACTCGACCATCAAGAACCGATGCCCGGCGGCATTCCCGGCCCCGACGACGTCGACGATGCCGAAGCGCACCTCGAGCACCCGCTGAGCCGACGCCTGCTGGCGGCGCGCCCCGTCGAACTGCGACACGTGCCGTCGCCCGTCTACGAGCGCGTGGAGGGTCCGCACACGCCGCGGCAGGCCGTCTGGATGCGGACCCGCCGCGCCATCCCCGATGCGCCCGAGCTGCACCGCGCCGTGCTCGCCTACATGAGCGACATGACGATCCAGGAGTCCGTGCTGCGCGCCCACGGTGTGTCGTGGAGCCTGCCGGGATTGAAGGTCGCGAGCCTGGATCACGCCATGTGGTGGCACCGACCGGCGCGTGTGGACGAGTGGCTGCTGTACGTGCAGGAATCGCCCAGCGCGCGCGCCGGACGGGGACTTGCGACCGGCCGGATCTACACCCGGGAGGGCGTGCTGGTCGCGACTGTCGCGCAGGAGATCATGATCAGGGTGCCCGACGCCGAGTGAGGACCCGTGGCCGCGCTCACCTGCGATGACCGTAGACGACCGGCTCGCCCAGATACGGCTCCCACGCGCTGCGCATCTCGTCGGTCAGGCGCATGGGGCGCCCGGTGGCGGCATCCACCATCACGACCACCGTCGTGGCGCGCGCGTACAGCTGCTGGTGCGGGTCGCTTTCGGGGCTGAACACCTCGTAGCAGACCTCGATCGACGATCCACCGAGCTTGCTGAACCACAGCTGCACGTCGAGCGGCGCCCGACGGTACGGCACCGGGGCGAGGTACTCGATCTCCTGCCGGGCGATGAGCGTCAGGACGCCCGCCTCGATACCCGACTCGATCACCGCCGTCGCCGGCGCGTCTTCGCCCACCTCCGGCACCCAGAACACCCGCACGCGCGCCTCTTCGAGGAGCTTCAGCATCGACGTGTTGTTCACGTGGTTGAACGCGTCGAGGTCGCCCCACCGCAAGTGGATGGGGACGTGCAGCCGCCGGGTGTCAGTCACGGGTGAGTTTGCGGTAGGTCGACTTGGCGGGGTTCGCCGCGTCGGCACCCAGGCGTTCGATCTTGTTGGCCTCGTACGCCTCGAAGTTGCCTTCGAACCAGTACCACTGGTCGGGGTTGTCGGCGGTGCCTTCGTAGGCGAGGATGTGCGTCGCGATGCGGTCGAGGAACCACCGGTCGTGCGTGATGACCACGGCACAACCGGGGAACTCGAGCAGTGCGTTCTCGAGGCTCGAGAGCGTTTCGACGTCGAGGTCGTTGGTCGGCTCGTCGAGAAGCAGCAGATTGCCGCCCTCCTTGAGCGTGAGTGCGAGGTTCAGGCGGTTGCGCTCACCGCCGGAGAGGACACCCGCCTTCTTCTGCTGGTCCGGGCCCTTGAAGCCGAACTTCGACACGTATGCGCGGGACGGGATCTCGGTCTTGCCGACCATCATGATGTCGAGGCCGTCGCTGACGACCTCCCACAGCGTCTTGTTGGGGTCGATGTTCGCGCGCGACTGGTCGACGTAGCTGATCTTGACCGTTTCGCCGATCTTCAGGTTGCCGCCGTCGAGGGGCTCGAGGCCCACGATCGTCTTGAACAGGGTCGTCTTGCCGACGCCGTTGGGGCCGATGACGCCGACGATGCCGTTCGGCGGCAGGCTGAAGCTCAGCCCGTCGATGAGCGAGCGCCCGTCGAAGCCCTTCTGCAGCTTCTTCGCCTCGATCACGACGTTGCCCAGGCGCGGGCCCGGCGGGATCTGGATCTCTTCGAAGTCGAGCTTGCGCGTGCGCTCCGCCTCGTTCGCCATCTCCTCGTAGCGCGCCAGTCGCGCCTTCGACTTCGCCTGACGCCCCTTCGCGTTGGACCGGACCCACTCGAGTTCTTCAGCGAGGCGCTTGGCGAGCTTGGCATCCTTCTTGCCCTGAATCGCGAGCCGTTCGCGCTTCTTCTCGAGGTAGGTCGAGTAGTTGCCCTCGTAGCCGATGAGCCGACCGCGGTCGACCTCGGCGATCCACTCGGCCACGTTGTCGAGGAAGTATCGGTCGTGGGTGATGGCGATCACCGCGCCGGGGTACTTCTGCAGGTGCTGTTCGAGCCAGAGCACACTCTCGGCGTCGAGGTGGTTGGTCGGCTCGTCCAGCAGCAGCAGGTCGGGCTTCTGCAGCAGGAGCTTCGCGAGCGCGACGCGTCGCTTCTCACCACCGGAGAGGTTCGCGATCTCGGCGTCGCCGGGCGGGGTGCGCAGTGCGTCCATGGCCTGCTCGAGCTGGGAGTCGAGGTCCCACGCGTCGGCCGCGTCGATCTCTTCCTGAAGGGTTCCCATCTCGGCGAGCAGCGCGTCGAAGTCGGCGTCCGGATCGCTCATGAGCGCGGAGATCTCGTTGAAGCGGTCGAGCTTCGCCTTGATCGCGACGCCCTCCTGGATGTTCTCCAGCACGTTCTTCGACTCGTCGAGTTCGGGCTCCTGCATCAGGATGCCGACCGTGAAGCCGGGGCTGAGCTTCGCCTCACCGTTCGACGGGGTGTCGAGACCCGCCATGATCTTGAGGATCGTCGACTTGCCGGCACCGTTCGGACCGACCATGCCGATCTTGGCGCCCGGCAGGAACGCCATCGTGACGTCGTCGAGGATCAGCTTCTCGCCCACAGCTTTGCGGGCACGGACCATGGAGTAGATGTACTCAGCCATAACGGACCAAGTCTACGCGTGCGTCGTGCCCTGCCCGTTCACCCGTCGACGGCGGGGGTGTTCCCGACGAGACAGCCGCCCTCGGGCAATTCGGGCAAGACCACTGCGACGGGTCGTGCGATGGACGGGCCCACCTGACCCACCAGGCACTCCCCCTCCCACAGCACCGAGAACTGGACGCTGTCAGCGGGATTGCCGACGGTCGTCGCGTCCGCCGTGCGCTCCATCGCCGCGATGTCGAAGCCGACGCCGACGAGTGCGGTGACATAGTCGGAAGAAGCGACACTTCGGGTGTCGGACCACACATCGTCGACCGTCGCGGCAAAGAACGCGAGGTTCGCCCGCGCGTCGCCGCCCGGATCGAGTGCGAGCGCAGTCGGCGTGGGCGCCGGCGTCGACGCCGTGGTCTGTGCGGGCGGACCGGTCTGCGGAGCGCAGGCGACGCACAGCGTCATGACCGCCGCCGCGAGAACGGGGAGCACGGTTCGCAGCGGGCGCACGCACCGAGTGTACGGCGCCCGCGCGCCGCTGCACGCAACCCGTGCGTCAGAACGGCGTCGCGACGGCCGGCGCCCAGTCCTGGGAGGACGTCGCCGTGGGGGCCGGAGCCTCGAGCGCGCCATCACCCGGAGCGTCAGGCTCCTCTGAGCCCTCCGGCGAAGCCGCGACGTCCGCGGTGCGGCGTTCGGTCGAGCGCTGAAAGGTGGTGGTTCCCCAGAGCAAGTCGTGACCGAGTGCCTCGGCGTCGACGTCGACCGCCGTGCCGCGCTTGTCTCCCGACTCCCAGTCGCGCACCGAAAGGCGGCCGGTGACGATGACCCGTTCGCCCTTGCGAAGCGATTCGAGGGCGTGCTCCCCCAGCGCCCGGTATGCGGAGACCGAGTACCAACTCGTGCCCGAATCGATCCATTCGCCGGTGCGACGATCGAGCTTGCTCCGAGTACTCGCCAACCGGAAGTTGGCGATCGGCGAGCCGTCGACGTTGCGACGGCGCTCAGGGTCGGTGCCGATCGTGCCGACGATCGTGATGCGGTCAGTCATGAGATCCTCCATCTCCTCCCGAGGCCCATCCTCGGGCTGCTTCGACGCCCGGGTGCCCGCCGGGCGCCGAAGCACTCTCAGTGAAGCGTCCGGTACGCGTGGGATGGCGCCGAGACGGCGGATCCGTGGAGAACCCGCGGGTCCGGGTCATTGGGGAGGAGGCGATGCGATCCGGAATGTCGGGGGTCCTCCGTATCGTGAGGGGCATACGGACGTCGACGGCGAGATCGGAGGAACGATGCAGACACACACGTTCGGGCCGCGCACGAGCGTCGTCGGAAGCGGCATCCGGTTCGTCGCCGTCACGGACGACACATGGCGCGTCGTAGATCCCGGCGGTCGCATCGTCGGGCACGTGCAGCTGCGACCCGTGCCGGGCGGCACGCGCGTACGCGCCAAGCGGTTCAACGCCGCGGCCGGCGGCTTCGTGCTGGTGGGAGAGTTCTGGAGCGTCGACGAAGCGATCGCCGCACTGCGGAACTGACTCAGACCACGGCGTCCAACATGTCGACCTCGACTCGCGGGGCACGCGCGCGGATGTCGGGCCACAGCTCGGCGAGCACCTCCACGGCACGCGTCAGGTCGGCAGGCGGTGCCGTGAACGGCACGCGCAGACGTGCCTCATGTCCGCCGTCTATGCCGAACCGTCCACCGGCAGACAGATAGATCCCCTCGTCGCGCGCCGCCAGCACGAGCGGTCCGCTCAACGGCGCGTCGAGGCCGACCCACAGTGCCACACCGCCGTCGACATCGGGGATCTGCCATTCCGGCAGCCGCGTTCGCAGTGCCGCAGCAAGCGCGTCCCGACCGTCGCGCAGCAGACCGGCGCGCTGGACGAGGATCTCCGGCATCCGACGCAACAGGCGCGCGGCGACGGCCTGCTCGAAGTCCGGCGTGCCCAGATCACGGCGCGGCCGTGCCGCGACGAGCAGCCGGATCGTCTCGGGGTCGGTGCGCACCCAGCCGATGCGCAGGCCGCCCCACACGATCTTGCCGAGCGACCCGATTCGAACCTCGGCGGACGGCAGGGTGAGGTCGGGTCGCGCTGCGTCATCCAGGGCGAGCTCGGCGGTGGTGTCATCCACGACCACGACGGCGCCGGCCCGTGCCGCCGCAACGCTGATCCGCACCTGCTCCGCATCGGTCATCGTCCGTCCGGTGGGATTCTGGAATGCCGGCATGAGGTAGGCCATCGCCGGTGCCGAGCGCTCGAACGCCTGGACAGCGCGGTCCAGGTCCCAGCCGTCCTCGCACGAGACCGGGACGCCGACGAGTCGAGCCCCGGCCGCGCGCAGCGACTCCGCCGCGTGCGGGTAGGTGGGTGTCTCGATGACCGCCCGGTCGCCGCGACGCAGGAGCGTATCGGCGACAAGATCGATACCGGCCTGGGCGCCGGCAGTCACCAGGATCTGCTCGGCCGTCGTGGCGAGGCCGCGCTCGGTGTAGCGGTCGGCGATCGCCCGGCGCAGATCGGGATCGCCGGTGAGGTCGTAGCCGGGCCGCGCGACCAGCGCTGCGGCGTCAGCGGCGACTTCGGCGATGATCCCGGCGAGCCCCGGCCACGCGGATGGGCTGGCCTGCTGCAGGTCGATGGCGCCCGGTGATGCGTCGACGCGCCCCGGTGGTCGTCGTCCGACCGGCTGTGTGATGCTCCCCGAGCCGCGAAGGCTCGTGATGTGGCCGGTCTCGCGCAGGCTGCGGTACGCGGTGGCGACCGTCGTTCGGCTCAGCCCCAGCGCCGTCGCAAGTTCCCGCTCCGCCGGCAGCGCGGTGGCTGCGGCGACGCGCCCGTCGAGGCACAGCAGACGGATGCCGTCCGCCAGCGCCTCATACGCGGGTTCGCGAGTGCGCCACCCGCCGAGGGCCTTGGTCAGCACCCGTGCCGAGATCCGTGAATCCATGTCGGCCACCGTATCGCGATTGGACTGGTCGTGACATGCCAATTCTGCGCTTGAATGGCCACATGCTCAATCGACTCGTCCGCCTCGTTATCGGTCTCGTGCTCTTCGGCGCGGGCTGCGGGGTCATGGTGCAGGCCGGCATCGGCCTGGATCCGTGGACCGTGTTCGCGCAGGGCCTGTCGATCCAGACCGGCGTCGGCATCGGGTGGATCACCAACATCGTCGGATTCCTCGTGCTGCTCCTGTGGATCCCGCTGCGTCAGCGGCCCGGCATCGGCACGGTCGCCAACATCCTGCTGGTGGGGACGTCGATGCAGGCGACCATCGCAGTCGTGCCCGCGGTGGAGGGGTGGGCGTGGGGCGTCGTCGTCTTCCTTGCGGGGCTCGTGCTGGTCGCTGGGGCCTCCGGGCTGTACATCGGCGCCCGACTGGGTCCTGGCCCTCGAGATGGCCTCATGACCGGCCTCAACGGGCGATTCGGCTGGCCGCTGTGGGCATGCAGGCTCGGCGTCGAAGCAAGTGTGCTGGTGGCCGGGTGGCTGCTGGGCGGCACGGTCGGCGTCGGCACCGTGCTGTTCGCTGCGCTCATCGGCCCGCTCGTGCACATCGCGGTGCCTCTGCTCGACTCTCAGCGCGAGCCGCGCCGTCGCTCACTGCGCGAGCCGGTCGCGCCGTGATGCGGCCGGATCAGTGCTCCCGGAACTGCGGCCGGTCCGAACCGGGCCGCATATGCGCGTGCAGCGCGTTCTTGGCGATCTCCATCGTCGGGTAGCTGCCGAGGGCGTCTTCCGCCCCCGCCATCGTGACCGTGTAGGAATCGTCGGCCTTGCGGATCGTGCCGACGACGTTGCCCTCGCTCGCATACGCGACCCAGAGCGTGGATGCCGATGATGTGGTGCTCATGGTGGAACTCCTTCCGACACGCCTGACGCTACGCCCGTACGGGGTCGTGCACCAGAGCGGAGTCGAAAAAGCCGTGGTGCCCCCGACAGGATTCGAACCTGTGACCCGCGGATTAGAAGGCCGCCGCTCTATCCACTGAGCTACGGGGGCGTGCGTCCAGCGTAGCGCTCGGGTGCACCCGACCTCGGCGCCCTGGAACGTCGGGGCCGCTCGCTAGGATCGTGCGTATGGCAGGTGCAGCGGAGGCAGATCGACTCGTGTGGATCGACTGCGAGATGACCGGACTGGATCTCGCAGTCGATGAACTCGTGGAGATCGCGATCGTCGTCACCGACTTCGAGCTGAACATCCTCGATCCTGGGTTCCAGGTCGTCATCCGGCCCGACGACTCGGCCCTCGAGCACATGAACGCGTTCGTCAGGAACATGCACGCGAGCTCGGGACTGCTCGACGAGATCCCGCACGGTGTGAGTCTCGCCGACGCGGAATTCCAGTCACTGGAGTACATCCAGCGATTCGTGCCGGAGGGCAAAGCCCCGCTCGCGGGCAACACGATCGGCACCGACCGCATGTTCCTGGCGCGATTCATGCCCCGCGTCGACCGCTGGCTGCACTACCGCAACGTCGACGTCTCGAGCATCAAAGAACTCTCGCGCCGCTGGTACCCGCGCGCGTATTTCAACGCACCGTCGAAGGATGGTGGGCACCGTGCCCTCGCCGATATCCGCGAGTCGATCCGTGAGCTGGCCTACTACCGGCAAGCGGTCTTCGTCGCTGAGCCGGGGCCGACCACCGAGGCGGCACGCGAAGCGGCGGCCTCGGCTGTGTCGTCGTTCTCGTCAGAGCTGTAATACACTTGTGTGGTTGCCCAGTGATGGGCGCATGGTGGGTATAGCTCAGTCGGTAGAGCACCTGGTTGTGGTCCAGGGGGTCGCGGGTTCAAGTCCCGTTACTCACCCCATGTATTTCCTCGACGAGGCGTGGCGATGATCGAGATGGATGCGGATGCGTTCGAGTCGCTCGTCTCGGACGAACTCGACCAACTGCCGGACGAGATGATCGAGGGCCTCGACAACGTGATCTTCGTCGTCGAAGACCGCCCCGAGGACGGCAGTCTCGATCTGCTGGGGCTGTACGACGGGCTCGCGCTCACCGAGCGCGACCGGTACGGCCTCGGAGAACTGCCCGATCGCATCATCGTCTACCGCGAACCGCACCTCGACACGTGCGACGACGAAGCGGCGCTCCGCGATGAAGTGCACACGACGCTGGTGCATGAGATCGCGCACTTCTACGGCATCGATGACGCACGCCTGCACGAACTGGGCTGGGCATGAGCACCGCCCTCCCCCTCGAAGACCTCGACCTCGACGTGCGCGCCAGGACGGCCGGCCCCTGGCAGACCGTGGTCTGGAACGACCCGGTCAATCTCATGAGCTACGTCGCACACGTGTTCAGGACGTACTTCGGGTTCACGGCGGATCGGGCGCAGTCGCTCATGCTTCGCGTGCATCATGACGGTCACGCCGTCGTTGCGGAAGGCGCACGGGAGCAGATGGAACTGCACGTGCAGGCGATGCACGACTACGGACTCTGGGCGACGGTGAGAGAGGCTCCGAAATGACTGCGCAGACGATCGTGCTGGAACTCACCCGCATCGAGGCCGCCCACCTGGGTGACCTCGTCGCGCAATTCGGCGACCTGTTGGACGCGACCGCATCGCCCCAGGACGATCCGGCGGTGGCCAGACTCGTGCCCGCCGCGTATGAGGACGCGGCGTCGGCCGACGAATTCCGCCGACTCACGCAGGACGACCTGCTCGCCCGCCGCACCGCCGACGTGGCAGTGGTCCTTGATTCGCTGCGCGAAGAGGGCGTTCTGCCCGACCCGGCCGATCTCCCCGACGATGCGGCGACCTCCGCGCACGCCGTTGTCCTCTCCCCCGAATCCGCCCTCGCCTGGATGCGGACGCTGAGCGCGTTGCGGCTGGTCATCGCCACCCGGCTCGGCATCGTCGATGAGGACGAGCACGACCATGACGACCCGCGTTTCGGGGTATATGAATGGATCGGCTTCCGCCTGGAGGGGCTCGTGCAGGCGCTGGAGGCCTGAAAACCCGCAGGGCGTTCAGGGAACGTCGATGACGACCGACGCGAGATCGCGCGGCCGTTCCGCGTCCACATGCGCGTCCTCCTGACGCGCCCATCGCTCCCAGTGCGGGCGATACGCATCGCCGTCACGCCGAAGGGCGCGATCCCGACGCGAATCGGCAGGCGACTCGATCCAGACGCGCACCGACGAGCCGGGTGCGGTGCGACCGGTCAACGCGCCGGCCCCTTCGACGATCAGGCCGCGGTCGGGATCCACGTCGTGCGCCTCTGCGCGACGGTCAGCGGGCCAGTCCCACCGTCGCCACGTTGCCCGTCGCCCCTCTCGACGGGGCGTCAGGACGTGCGATTCCAGGTACTCGGAGCCTGCACGCAGGCCGTCCCACCCCGGGTAGATCGAATCGAGCGAGAGCACGTCGGCACCGGCCGGGAGCGGCCAGCGCGCGCGCAATGCGTTCGCGAGCGTGGTCTTTCCAGACCCCGAACGGCCATCGATGATGACGACCGGCGCGACGTCGGTCGACCGGGCGACCCTGTCGACGAGTTCCTCGAGCGCGATGCCGAGCGCCGCCGAGACGGGGTCAGCGCTTGAGGGCACGGATGATGCGACTGAGCATCCGGCCGGCGACCCACACGAAGGGGATGCCGACGGCCACGAGCGAGATGAGGTTCGGCTCGAAGCGCAGGTCGTCACCCTTGCGGATGTAGGCACCCACAGGAATTGCCGCGCCACCCCCGCCGCCACCGCTGCCGCTGGTGCCGTCTTCGCCGGCGCCGAAACCGGACCAGGACACCGCGACGGGGATCAACGTGACTCCCCCGACATCCTGCGGCTCTCCATAGACGCTCGTGACGCCGAACGACGCCGCCTGCTTGCCGAGATCGAGTGCGAGATTGGGCATGTGCCCACCGTACCCCGGACGCGAGTCCACTGCGAGGTCAGCCGGGGTCTCTCGGGTTCGTCGGCAACGCGCCGAGATCTCTGCGAGGCCCAAGCGTGCTCGCTCGCGTCACGGCCGCGCTGCCGAACCGCAGGTGTGCACCGTCGAGCGCCTCATCGATCCTGCGCCAGTCCGCATCGTCGTCCCACAGTGCGAGCGCCCCGCCGCCACGCGCGGCGAGCCGCTCGGCGCGGACACCGATCAGGCGCACCGGCAGCGTCCGCTCGACGCGGCCGTACAGGTCGATGGCGGCGACCCCGAGTCGGTGGCCGACGTCGGTCGGTTCTGCCAGCGTCTGCGATCGACTCAGTGTTGTGAAGTCGGACGTTCGCACCTTGATCGCGACGACCGAGGCTTCGACGCCTCCCGCGCGCAGTCTGCTCGCGACCCGGTCGGCGAGCCGGCGGAGTTCCGTGTGCAGGACCGCGTCGTCGTCGACGTCGTGGTGGAACGTCTCTTCGTGTCCGATGCTCTTCTCGATGCGCGCGGTCTCCACCTGTCTGGCATCGCGGCCGCGTGAGAGGTGCCAGATCCGCTCCCCCATCGCTGTGCCGAGCACCCGGTCCAACACGTCGCGCGGCGTTTCGAGCACGTCGGCGACCGTTCGGATACCGCGCGATTCGAGTGCCTCAGAGGCCTTCGGCCCGACACCCCACAGCGCGCGGACCGAACGTGCCGCCAGAAACGCCTGCGTGTCGTGCTCAGCCACGATCAGCAGGCCATCCGGCTTGGCGAGCGTCGATGCCATCTTCGCGACGTGCTTGGTGGCCGCGACCCCCACCGAGCACGTCAGCCCGGTCTGATCTGCGACCTTCTTGCGGACCATCTTCGCGATGTGCCCGGGCGACCCCCACAGGCGACCGGCGCCGGACACGTCGAGGAATGCTTCGTCGATCGACAGCGGCTCGACGAGCGGCGTGATCTCACGGAAGACGTCCATGACGCGGCGGGAGAGCTCGACGTACCGTTCGAAGGCAGGAGCGACGACGACCGCGCTCGGACACAACCGGAGTGCCTGCCCGACGGGCATCGCGGCGCGCACACCGAACCGTCGCGCCTCGTAGGACGCGCTCGAGACCACGGAGCGCGCGTCGGGTGCGCCGATGATGATGGGTTTGCCCGCGAGCGAGGGATCATCCAGCACGGCGACCGACGCGTAGAACGCGTCCATGTCCACGTGGAGGATGCGTGTGCCGCTGTCGTCAGCGCCGTCGGCCGAGACAATGCGTCCCGTCCCGTCACCGCGTCCCATGCATCCATTGTCGGTGAAGCCACCGACATCGCGCAGTCGCGCTCAGGCGGAGAGGTCTTCGAGCTCGACGCGCGGTCCTGTGAAGAACGGCACCTCTTCGCGCACATGGCGGCGGGCGCCGGTCGCGCGCAGATCGCGCATCAGATCGACGATGCGCACCAGTTCGTCGGCTTCGAAGGCCAGCAGCCACTCGTAGTCGCCGAGGGCGAACGACGCCACGGTGTTGGCGAGCACATCACGGTAGTCACGTGCCGCCGCACCGTGCTCGCGGAGCAGTTCGCCCCGCTCCTCATCGGAGAGCAGGTACCACTCGTAGCTGCGGACGAAGGGGTAGACGCAGATGTAGCCCTTCGGCTCGTCACCGGCGAGGAAAGCCGGCACGTGTCCGCGGTTGAATTCCGCCGGGCGGTGCACTCCGACGTTCGACCACACCGGTGCGACTCCCGGATCGGATGCGAGCAGTCGATACGCCGCCTGCAGCGTCTCGGTGTCGGGCGCCCACCACCAGACCATGAAGTCGGCATCGGCTCGGAAGCCGGCGACGTCGTACCATCCGCGGATCGTGAGCCCGTCGAGTCCCGCGAACCCCGCACGGAGCGTGTCGGCGTCTGTGGGAGCGCCTTGGAAGACCGCGTACATCGTGTATGCGATCGACGCGTTGACGGAATCGGCGATCGCACTGTGGTCGACGGGCGGATGCTGCTCGCTCATGTTGTCCTCTCGGTCGGGCGAAGCGTCAAGACGCGGCGGCGCGCTCGAGCACGAGCTCGCGCACGCGGGCGGCGTCGGCCTGCCCGCGCATGGCCTTCATGACGGCGCCGATGACGGCGCCAGCCGCCTGCACCTTGCCGTCGCGGATCTTCTCGAGCACGTCCGGTTGCGCCGAAAGCGCCTCGTCGATCGCCGCGATGAGGGCACCGTCGTCAGAGACGACCGCGAGGCCGCGCGCGTCGACGATCTGCTGCGGCGAGCCCTCGCCTGCGATCATGCCTTCGAGCACCTGGCGGGCGAGCTTGTCGGTGAGGGTGCCCGCGTCGACGAGCTGCTGCAGTTCGGCGACGGCGGCCGGTTCGACGAGTGCGGCAGGCTCGGTGCCCTGGGCGTTCGCGACTCGGGTGAGCTCACCGGTCCACCACTTGCGCGCCGAGGCGGGGGAGGCACCGGCCGCGATGGTCGCCTCGACCTCGGCCAGCAGCCCACCGTTGACGACGTCCTGGAACTCGAGGTCGGTGAACCCCCACTCCACCTTGAGTCGCCGACGGTGCGCGGCGGGCGGCTCGGGAAGCGTGCCGCGCAGCTGCTCGACGAGCTCGTCCGCCGGTGCGACCGGAAGCAGATCGGGCTCGGGGAAGTAGCGGTAGTCGTCGGCATCGGACTTCGGACGGCCCGGCGACGTGGTGCCGGTGTCCTCGTGCCAGTGACGCGTCTCCTGCGTGATGGTCCCGCCGTCTGCGAGGATCGCGGCCTGCCGCTGGATCTCGTACCGCACGGCGCGCTCGACCGAACGCATCGAGTTCACGTTCTTCGTCTCGGTGCGGGTGCCGAGCTTCTCCTGCCCCCGGGGACGCAGGGAGACGTTCGCGTCGCAGCGGAGATTGCCGCGCTCCATGCGGGCCTCCGAAATGCCGAGGGCGCGCACGATGTCACGGATCGTCGCGATGTAGGCCTTCGCGATCTCGGGCGCGCGGTGTTCGGCGCCGAAGATGGGCTTCGTGACGATCTCCACGAGGGGCACTCCGGCACGGTTGTAATCGACGAGGGAATACTCCGCACCCTGGATGCGGCCGGTCGAGCCGCCCATGTGGGTGAGCTTGCCGGCATCCTCCTCCATGTGCGCGCGCTCGATCGGGATCGTGACGAGGTCGCCGCCGTCGAGTTCGATCTCGACCGACCCCTCGAACGCGATCGGCTCGTCGTACTGCGAGATCTGATAGTTCTTCCCGAGGTCGGGATAGAAGTAGTTCTTCCGCGCGAAGCGGCTCGACGGCGCGATCGAGCAGCCGAGCGCGAGCCCCAGGCGGATCGAGGAGCGCACGGCTTCTTCGTTGACCACCGGGAGCGAACCGGGCAGTCCCATGTCGACCGGCGCGACCAGGGTGTTCGGAGCGGCGCCGTGGTGCTTCTCGTTGGCCGGGTTGCCCGCCGCCGAGAACATCTTCGTCTCCGTGTTCAGTTCGACGTGGATCTCGAACCCGAGCACCGGCTCGAAACGCTCGAGCGCCTCGTCGAAGTCCATCAATGCGACCTTGGCCATCAGCGGTCCCCTCCCAACAGCGGTGCACGGTCCAGCAGCGGCCCGCCCCAACGATCGATCAGCAGCGCCTCGAGCGCGGCGCCCACGCGGTACAGGCGGGCATCCTCTCGGGCAGGGGCCAGAAACTGGATGCCGACGGGCAGACCGTCGTCGTCGCTGAGCCCCGACGGGACCGAGATGCCCGGCACGCCGGCGAGGTTTGCAGGGATCGTCGTGACGTCGTTGAGGTACATCTGCAGGGGGTCGTCGATCTTCTCCCCCAGTCGGAACGCGGTCGTCGGCGCCGACGGTGTCGCGATGACGTCGACCGATGCGAACGCGTTCGCGAAGTCCTGCTGGATGAGCGTGCGCACCTTCTGAGCCGACCCGTAATAGGCGTCGTAGTAGCCCGCCGACAGGGCGTACGTGCCCAGGATGATGCGGCGCTTGACCTCGTCACCGAAGCCGGCGTCCCGGGTGGCGGCCATGACGTCTTCGACCGTGCCGCCGGGCACGTCGACGCGCAGCCCGAATCGCACGGAGTCGAACTTGGCCAGGTTGCTGGAGGCCTCGGCCGGGAGGATCAGGTAGTACGCCGCGACGCCGTATTCGAAGTGCGGAGCGCTGATGTCCACGATCTCGGCGCCGTGCGCCTGCAGCAGGTCGAGCGCTGCGCGGAACGAGGCCGACACACCCGGCTGGAAGCCGCTGTCGGGAAGCTCGGAGATGACGCCGACGCGCAGCCCCTTGAGCACGTCGCCGCGGGCGCCGTCCCGTGCGGCATCCGCGAACGACGGCCAGTCGCCCTCGAGCGAGGTCGCGTCGTGCGGGTCGTGTCCGCCGATGACGTCGTGCAGCAGCGCGGAGTCGAGCACCGTGCGGGTGACGGGGCCGACCTGGTCGAGGCTGGATGCCAGTGCGATCGCGCCGTACCGGCTGACGCCGCCGTACGTGGGCTTCATGCCGACCGTGCCGGTCACGTGCGCGGGCTGGCGGATCGAGCCGCCCGTGTCGGAGCCGAGCGCCAATGGCGCCTCGAACGCCGCCACCGCCGCAGCGGAGCCGCCGCCGGAGCCGCCGGGGATGCGGTCGAGGTCCCACGGGTTGCGCGTGGGTCCGTACGCGGAATGCTCGGTGGACGAACCCATCGCGAACTCGTCCATGTTCGTCTTGCCGAGCGGAACGAGCCCGGCCGCGCGCGAACGCGCCACGACCGTCGCGTCGTAGGGCGACATGTAGCCCTCGAGGATCTTCGAGCCGCTCGTCGACGGCATGTCGGTCGTGACCAGCACGTCCTTGATCGCCAGCGGCACACCCGCCAATTCGCCCAGCTGCTCTCCGGCTGCACGGCGGCGATCGATGTCTGCCGCGACCTCCAGGGCGTGGTCGCTGACGTGCAGGAACGCATGCACGTCGCCGTCGACGGCGGCGATGCGATAGAGGTGCGCCTGCGTGGCCTCGACGCTGCTCAGCTCGCCTGCGCGCAGTGCCGCCGCGAGATCCGATGCACTGCTGCGAATGATGTCGCTCACTGCTCCTCCCCCAGGATCGCGGTGACGCGGAACCGGCCGTCTGCGGCATCCGGCGCGTTCTGCAGCACCTCGTCGACCGTGAGCATGTCGCCCACGACGTCCTCGCGGAACACGTTCTGCATCGGGATCGGGTGGCTCGTGGCCGCGACATCCGGCGTCGCCACCTCGGAGACCTTCGCGATGTTGTCGACGATCACGCCGAGCTGATCGGTCAGACGCGTGACCTCCTCATCGCTCAGCTGAATCCGGGCGAGCACACCGAGATGGCGTACGAGATCAGGGGTGATTTCAGACACGCCTTCCAGTCTAGGTGCGCCGTCGGAGCCGCTCCGCCCCGGGCGTAGGCTGTTTCGGTGACCAGCTTCGTTCCGCCCCGTCCCTGGACCGCCAGCTACGCGCCGGGAGTACCGGAAGAGCTCGGGCGCATCGACGGCAACCTGCTCGACCTCGTCACCGCGTCGGCGCGGGATTTCCCCGCCGCACCCGCGCTCGAATTCTTCGGTCGCGAGACGTCGTACCGCGAACTCGCCGATGCGATCGCGCACGTAGCGGGCGGTCTGTACCGTGCGGGCGTTCGCGCTGGTGATCCGGTCGCGATCGTGCTGCCGAACTGCCCGCAGCACATCGTCGCCTTCTATGCCGTGCTGCGACTGGGCGCGGTCGTCGTCGAACACAACCCGCTGTACACGCCCGATGAATTCGCGAAACAGTTCAGCGACCATCGAGCGCGGACGGCGATCGTGTGGAACAACGTCGTGGAACCGATTCAAGGACTCCCCGAATCGCTGCGGGTGCAGACGCTCATCTCGGTCGACATCGTGCACAGCCTTCCGCGGCGTATGCAGTTCACGCTGCGGCTGCCCATTCGGAAAGCCCGCGAGGGGCGTGCCGCGCTCACCTGCGCGGTGAGCGGCACGGTGCGGTGGGAGGAACTCCTGCACGGCGAACGCGTGTCAGCCCTCCTGCCGCAACCGCAGACGGACGACCTCGCCGTGATCCAGTACACCAGCGGGACGACCGGCACCCCCAAAGGGGCGATGCTCACCCACCGCAACCTGCTCGCGAACGCGCGTCAGGCTCAGGTATGGACCCCGGAGGTCAAGCGGGGCGAGGGCTGCGTCGTGTTCGCGGTGCTGCCGATGTTCCACGCCTACGGACTGACCCTGTGTCTCACCTTCGCGATGTCGCTCGGTGCGCGTCTCGTGCTGTTCCCCCGGTTCGACCCGGCGATGGTGCTCGCCGCGACGCGCAGGCATCCCGCGACGATCCTGCCGGTCGTGCCGCCGATCGCGGCGCGGCTGCTCGAGGAATCGGAGCGCAGCGGCGTGTCGCTGAAGGGTACGCGCATCGCCGTCTCGGGCGCGATGGCACTGCCGCACGAACTGGTGGTGCCGTTCGAAGCCGCCAGTGGCGGGTATCTGGTGGAGGGCTACGGACTGTCCGAGTGCTCCCCTGTGCTCATGGTGAATCCCGTTGCAGAAGGACGCGTGCCCGGCACGGTCGGCCTCCCCCTGCCGGACACCGAGTGCCGTGTCGTCGACCCGGACGATCCCGCTATCGATGTCGCGCCCGGTGACCGCGGCGAACTCCTCGTCCGCGGGCCGCAGGTGTTCTCTGGCTACTACGGTCGTCCGGACGAGACGGCAGCGGTGTTCGTCGACGACTGGTTCCGCACCGGCGACATCGTCACGATCGACGAGCGCGGATTCGTGCGCATCGTCGACCGCATCAAAGAGCTCATCATCACCGGCGGCTTCAATGTCGCCCCCACCGAGGTCGAGCACGCGCTGAGGCAGCACCCACAGGTCGAGGATGTCGCCGTCGTCGGACTCCCGAGTGACCACTCCGGCGAGGATGTCGTCGCAGCGATCGTCCTGGCGGATGGTGTGAGCGAGATCGATACCGAGGCGCTGCGGACGTTCTGTCGTGACCACCTCACGCCCTACAAGGTGCCGCGCAGGATCATCGTCATCGACGAACTGCCGCGCAATCTCATCGGGAAGGTGCTGCGGCGCCAGGTCAAGGAGCGCCTGCTCACCGAGGAGGACTGAGCGCCGCTCCCCCTCCGGCTCAGGCGTCGAGCGCGGCGGGCCCCTGCGTCACGAGGATCGCGAACTGCGCGGCGTCGATGATCCGGACTCCGAGTTGCTCGGCTTTCGCGAGCTTCGAGCCGGCGCCGGGTCCGGCCGCGACGAAGTCGGTCTTCTTCGAAACGCTCGAGGCGGCCTTGCCGCCTGCCGCGAGGATCGCTTCCTGTGCACCCTCGCGGGTGAACCCTTCGAGGGTGCCCGTCGCGACCACGGTGACGCCTTCGAGCACGCCCCCGACGACAGCGGCAGCACCCGGCCCCGCGTGGCCCGGGATCTCGAGACGAGCACCCGCCGCCTGCCAGCGGTCGACGATCTCTCGATGCCAATCCACGGTGAACCAGTCGATCAGCGAATCGGCGATGATGCCGCCGACACCGTCGACGGCGGCGAGCTCGTCCCGCGCGGCTGCGCGGATCGCGGCGATCGATCCGAACCACCCCGCGAGCGCCCGGGCTGCGACAGGCCCGACGTGACGGATGTTCAATGCGACGAGGAAGCGCCAGAGGTCCTTCGTCTTCGCCTTCTCGAGTTCGTCGATGAGCGTGAGCGCCTGCGCCGATGGCTGCGGCGCCGTGATCCCGTCCTTCTTCTCCGCCGACGAGGCGTTCCGACGAAAGGGCGCACGCGTTTTCACGACGCCCTGCTCGTCCTCCTTCGGCAGCCCCGTCTCCGCGTCGCGGACGATCACCTCGATCGGCACGAGTTGATCGACGGTGAGTTCGAACAGGCCCGCTTCGGTCGCGAGCGGGGGCAGCGCCGGGTGGGAGGGTTGGGTGAGGGCAGCTGCAGTGACCTCGCCGAGCGCTTCGATGTCGAGCGCTCCGCGCGAGCCGATGTGCTCGACACGACCCCGAACCTGCGCCGGACAGGTTCGCGTGTTCGGGCAGCGGAGGTCGACGTCGCCCTCCTTGGCCGGCGCGAGCGTCGCGCCGCAGTCCGGACACGCGGTCGGCATGACGAAGGCGCGCTCGGTCCCGTCGCGCAGTTCGACGACCGGTCCGAGCACTTCAGGGATGACGTCGCCCGCCTTGCGCAAGACGATCGTGTCGCCGATGAGCACGCCCTTGGCTTTGACGACATCCTGATTGTGCAGGGTCGCCTGCCGGACGACGCTGCCCGCGACACGTGCCGGCGCCATCACGGCGAACGGTGTCGCCCGGCCGGTGCGGCCGACCGAGACCACGATGTCGAGCAGTTTCGTGTTCACCTGCTCCGGCGGGTACTTGTATGCAATGGCCCAGCGCGGCGCGCGGCTGGTCGCGCCGAGCTCGTCGTGCAGTTCGAGCTCGTCGACTTTCACGACGACGCCGTCGATCTCATGTTCGACATCGTGTCGGTGCGCGCCGTAGTACTCGACGAACTCCCGGACGCCGTCGACATCGTCAGCGGTGCGGAAGGTCGGACTCGTCGGCAGCCCCCACTCGGCCAGGACGCCGTAGACCTCGCTCTGCGAGGCGACGGGCGGGTCGGGCCACGCGCCGATGCCGTGCACGAAGAGACGGAGGGAGTCCAGGCGCGCCTGACCGGCTTCGCGCTCGAGTCCCTGCTTCTTGTCGAGCTGCTGGCGCAGCCCTCCGGAGGCCGCGTTGCGCGGGTTGGCGAACGCGGGAAACCGTCGGGCAGCGCTGCGCTCGGCCTTCTCAGCTTCGATGCCGCGGTCGAGGGCTTCGGTCGACACCCGCTCGCGCATCCGCGCCTGCAGTGCGTTGAGTTCGTCGAACGCGGCGACGGGGATGAACACTTCGCCGCGCACTTCTACAAGCGCCGGGTGGCCGGTTCCGCTCAGTCGCTGCGGGATGCCGGCGACGCGCAGGGCGTTGACCGTGACATCTTCACCGGTTCGCCCATCACCGCGCGTGGCGGCAGAGGTGAGCACCCCGTGCTCGTAACGCAGGCTGATGGCGAGCCCGTCGATCTTCAACTCGGTGAGCCACCGCACCGGGCGCCCGGCTGCGTTCCGCGTCTTCTCGCACCATTCGGCGAGTTCGTCTGCACTGAAGACATTGTCGAGACTCAGCATGCGCTCGGCGTGCTCGACGGGGGCGAACATCGTCGATTCGGCGGCCCCGACCGTCTGCGTGGGCGAGTCCTGCCCCGACAGTTCGGGGTAGGCACGCTCGAGTGCTTCGAGCCGATGCATCCACCCGTCGTACGTCGTGTCGTCGACCACTTCCGCGTCGCGGCCGTAGTAGGCCTCGCGCGCACCGAGGATCCGTTCGGTCAGCTCGGCAGCTTCATCACGGGCCTCGGCGAGTGTGGCGGGCGCATCCAGCTCGGTGTCGGTCACTCGGCCAGTGTAGGACGGGCCTGCGACATCAGACCGGTACAGCCGAGCGGGTGCGGTCGACCGTGAACTGGCCGATGACCCGGGTCCCGTCGTACAGCACGGCGGTCTGTCCCGGAGCGACGCCGTCGAACGGCTCGTCGGGTCGAACCGTGATCCCACGATCGTCGAGCACGGCCACAGCGGGTACCGGCTCGGCGTGGGCACGGATCTGCACATGGCACGTGAATGCATCGCCGCCGGGTGCGCGGCCCGCCCACGAGTACCGCTCCCCCGCGATCTCGGCCGTTGCGAGCGCCTCTTTGGGGCCGACGACGACGGTGTTGCTGACAGGGCGCACCTCGAGCACGAAGCGCGGCTTGCCGTCGGCCGCGGGAACGCCCAACTGCAGACCGCGGCGTTGCCCCACGGTGAACGCGTGCGCGCCCTCGTGCGACCCGACGACAGCGCCGTCGCGATCGAGGATCTCACCGCGTTCCGCGCCGACCTTCTCAGCGAGCCAGCCGCGGGTGTCGCCGTCGGGGATGAAGCAGATGTCGTGGCTGTCGGGCTTCTGCGCGACCGTCAGCCCACGCTGTGCAGCCTCGGCGCGCACGACCGCCTTCGACGGCGTCGAGCCGAGCGGAAAGTAGGTGTGCGCGAGCTGCTCGGCGGTGAGCACCCCCAGCACGTACGACTGGTCTTTGGCTTCGTCGCTGGCGCGGTGCAGCTCTCGCCCCGCAACGCCGTCGACGAGCGTGGCGTAGTGCCCCGTGCACACCGCGTCGAAGCCCAGTTCGAGCGCGCGTTCGAGGAGCGCCGCGAACTTGATCTTCTCGTTGCAGCGCATGCATGGGTTCGGCGTACGGCCCGCGCGGTACTCGGCGACGAAATCGTCGATGACGTCGTCGCGGAACCGCTCGGAGAAGTCCCACACGTAGAACGGGATGCCGAGCAGATCCGCCGCCCGCCGGGCATCCATCGCATCTTCGATGGTGCAGCACCCGCGGCTGCCCGTGCGAAGCGTGCCGCCGGCGCGAGAGAGCGCGAGGTGGACGCCGACGACGTCATGCCCGGCTTCGACGGCTCGGGCGGCCGCGACGGCTGAATCGACGCCGCCGCTCATCGCTGCCAGAATCCGCATGGGTCCAGTCTACGAGCGCTGACCTGAACGGGCGCGGGATGCTCGGCGGTAGGCGTCGGGCAACGCCGAGACGACCGCGTCGACGTCCGCTGCCGTCGTCGTTCGACCCAGAGTGAGGCGCAGCACCGACCGGGCCGCGCGCTCATCCCTCCCCATCGCCATCACGACATGCGAGGGCTCTGTGACGCCGGCCTGGCAGGCGGCGCCCGTTGCGACCGAGATGCCCGCCTGGTCGAGCAGGAACAGCATCGTCTCGCCGTCCGCACCCGGCAGCAGCAGGTGCAGATTGCCGGACAGTCTGTGGTCGGGGTCGCCGAGCATCTCGATGCCGGGCGCTGCGGTATGGATGCCGGCCCACAGAAGGTCGCGCAGACCCGCCACGCGCCGTTCTTCGTCGGCGCGTCCCGAGAGCGTCGCCGTCAGCGCGGCCGCCATGGCCGCCGCGCCGGCCACATCCTGTGTCCCGGAGCGGATCCCCCGTTGCTGACCGCCGCCATGGACCAGCGGGGAGAGCGCGGCATGGCGCGAGACGACGAGCGCCCCCGTGCCAACCGGTGCGCCCAGCTTGTGTCCCGACACGCTCATCGCCAGCAGGCCGGTCCCGGGCGCGGCGTCGCCACGGAGGCGTGCGAATGACAGGGCGACGTGGCCGACCGCGCCGACCGCGTCGAGGTGCAACGCGGTTCCGGATGCCGCGGCGGCGGCGGCGAGGGAGTCGACATCCTGGATCGTGCCGACCTCGTTGTTCGCGACGAGCGCGGTCGCGACGGCGGCGCCGCTGAGCGCGGCGGTCCATGCCGATGCGTCGATCCGACCTGTCGAATCGATCGGAACGCCGCGTACGGCAGCTCCTTCGGTCGCTGCCAACCACGCGACGGCCTCCATCGTCGCGTGGTGCTCACCGTCGGGCAGGACGATCGCATCACCCGTGTTACGCGCCCACCACAGACCCTTCAACGCGAGGTTGATCGATTCCGTGCCCCCCGATGTCAGCACGATCTCGATCGGGTCGCAGCCCAACCCCTCGGCGATGGCTTCGCGGGCCTCCTCGAGCAGGCGGCGCGCGCGTTGCCCCGCGCCGTGCACCGACGACGCGTTGCCGAGGTCTTCTGCCGTCGCCAGCCAGGCATCCCGCGCTTCGGGTCGCAGCGGTGTGGTCGCCGCGTGATCGAGGTATGCCGACACCGCCGCCTCCCGTCGCCTGCCACCGGTTCGTCGCAACTACTGTAGATCGCATGTCGCTGCCCACCGGCGCTCCCGTCGCCGTCCCCGGCCTGCACGATCCGGCCCTGGACCGTCTCGGCGTGACGCTGCATGCAGACGGCGGCACGCTGCGGGTCTGGTCGGCGCACGCGACGAGCATGGAACTCGTCCTGTTCGACACGACCGACCTCGACTGGGCGGTCGAGACGCTGCCGCTCACGGACGTCGGCGGGGGCGTCTGGCAGGTCGACACCCCCGCGCTCGCACCCGGCGTGCGGTACGCGGTCCGAGCGGACGGACCGCACGGACAGGGTCACGCGTTCAATCCGCAGACCCTGCTCATCGAACCGTATTCCCGGGGTCTCGTCTCGGGCGGGTACGAGGACTGGCGCTCGGTCGTCATCGACGACACCTACGACTGGCAGGGCGTCGGCAAGCCCGACACGCCCTGGGATCGCACCGTCATCTACGAAGCGCACGTGAAGGGGCTCACGAAGCGGCATCCCGGCATCCCGCCCGCGTTGCACGGCACGTATGCCGGGCTCGGACACCCCGCGATGATCGAGCACCTCGTGGGGCTCGGCGTCACCGCCGTCGAACTGCTTCCCGTGCACGCGTTCGCCACCGAGCCGCGCCTGCTGAACCTCGGGCTCAGCAACTACTGGGGGTACAACAGCCTCAACTTCTTCACGCCGCACTCGCCGTATGCGACGGCGGACAGTCGCATGGCCGGCCCCGACGCGATCGTGCGCGAGTTCAAGGACATGGTCCGTGCCTTGCATGAGGCCGGGCTCGAAGTGCTGCTGGACGTCGTCTACAACCACACCGCTGAGGAGGGCTTCGGTGGTCCTCGCACGAGCCTGCGCGGTCTCGACAACCGCTCGTACTACCGCCAGGAATCCAGCGGCGCCTACATCGATGTGACCGGATGCGGCAACTCCGTCGACACATCCACGCCTGCCGCATCGCGCCTCGTCCTGGACTCGCTGCGGTACTGGGCCAACGAGATGCAGATCGACGGCTTCCGGTTCGATCTCGCCGTCACCCTCGGTCGCGACCACGGGCACGAATTCGACGCCGAGCACCCGTTGCTGCGCGCGATCGCGGAGGACCCGGATCTCGCGTCGGTCAAGAAGATCGCGGAGCCGTGGGACGTCGGCATGGGCGGCTGGCAGACCGGCGGGTTCGGACCGGGCTGGGCCGAGTGGAACGACCGCTACCGCGATCGGGTCCGCAACTTCTGGCTCAGCGACGTCGACTACGCACGACGCGCGTCGACGTCGCCGGTCGGCGTCGGGGGGTTCGCAACCCGCCTCGCCGGATCGTCGAACACCTTCAGTCGCGAACGTGGTCCGCTCGCCGGCATCAACTTCGTGACAGCCCACGACGGGTTCACGCTGCGCGACCTCGTCTCGTACGACGTCAAGCACAACCTCGGCAACGGCGAGCACAACCGAGACGGCGCCGACACGAACAGATCCTTCAACCATGGCGCCGAGGGGCCCACCGACGACGAGACGATCCTCGCGACGCGGCGGAAGGCCATGCGCAACCTCCTCGGGACGCTTCTGCTGTCTGCGGGCGTGCCCATGCTGACGGCGGGCGACGAATTCGCTCGGACACAACGCGGCAACAACAATGCGTACTGCCATGACTCCGCGCTCACGTGGATGTCGTGGGAGCCCGCCGAGTGGCAGGAGGACCTTCACGCGCACGTGCGGCGTCTGATCGCCCTCCGCCGCGAGAACCCCGCGCTGCGCCCCGTGCACTTCGCGCACGAGGAACAGGTCGTCCCCAACGCGTCGGTCATCGACTGGTACGACGAGCACGGTGAGCAGATGTCGATCGAGCGCTGGACCGATCCGTCCCACCGCACGCTCCAGTACGACGCGCGCTCCACACCCGAACGTGAACATGCCAACCGGATCCTGCTGATCGTGCACGGGAACGAACGGCCGATCGATGTCACCTTGCCGGCGCTCGAGGGTGTGACCGGGTATCTCGATCTGTGGTCGAGCCTGGACGAGCGCCCCTCCACCACTGCGCATCGGCGGACGCCGGGAGAGACACTGACGCTGCCCGGGACTGCGATGCGACTGTTCCGCGTCGTGTAATCGGCCGCGCGCCGGTGTCGCCGTGGCGGCTTCAACGGTAAGTTCGGAACGTGGCTACCAGGACTCGCATCGCTGTCGATCCCACCGTCCGAAGCACGGCGCAGATCCCGCTCAGACCGGCGCACGCCTGGAGCGGCGTGAACGACACCGTCGCCGGCCGCATCCCACTCGTGCACCCGCGTCCTACGGCACCCGGTGGCGCGTATGCAGCGTCCGCGTTCGTGGGCGAGGCGGTGACGTTCGAAGTCGTGGCATTCCGCGAGGGACACGACCGCATCGGTGTCCACGTCCGACTGTTCGCGCCTGACGGCACCGAATCCCTCCACCGGTTGACGGCGGTCGGAGACGGCTACGACCGGTGGCGCGTGGTCGTCGCGCCGCTCGTACAGGGCCGGTGGCGCTTTCGGTTCGAGGCGTTCGGCGACGACTTCGCCACATGGGAGCACGCCGCAGACCTGAAGATCGCGGCGGGTGTGGATGCCCCGCTCATGCGGGAGATGGGCGCGCGCCTGTTCGAGCATGGGGCGACAGAGAAGGATCGGCCCGCAGACGAGCGCCAGACGCTGACGGCCTCGGCGGCCGCACTGCGGGACGCGTCGGTCGACGACGCGCAGGCGCTCGTCGTCGTGCGCGACCCGCTGATTGCCGAACGGTTCGCGCAGCGCCCGCTCGCCTCCCTCGTCACGATCGGCGACGAGCACGAGTTGCTCGTCGAACGCGAGCGCGCCGGGGTCGGGGCCTGGTACGAGTTCTTCCCCCGCTCGGAGGGCGCCCGCAGGCTGAAGGACGGCACGGTGAAGAGCGGAACGTTCCGCACCGCCATCAAGCGCCTCCCGGGCGTCGCCGCGATGGGCTTCGACGTGCTGTACCTGCCGCCGATCCATCCGATCGGCGAACGCAACCGCAAGGGCCCGAACAACACATTGGATGCCGGCCCGGGCGACCCAGGGTCGCCGTGGGCGATCGGCTCGGCGGCAGGCGGCCACGACACCGTCCACCCCGACCTCGGCACGCTCGCCGACTTCCGGGCATTCGTCCGCGCCGCTCGAGAGAACGGACTCGAGGTCGCGCTCGACCTCGCGCTGCAGGCGGCGCCGGACCATCCCTGGGTCGCCGCGCACCCCGAATGGTTCACGACGCTCCCGGACGGCTCGATCGCCTACGCCGAGAACCCGCCGAAGAAGTACCAGGACATCTACCCGGTCAATTTCGACAACGACCCCGCCGGGATCCGAGCAGAGGTCCTGCGCATCGTCCGCCACTGGATCGCGCAGGGCGTGAAGATCTTCCGCGTCGACAACCCGCACACCAAGCCGCTGCAGTTCTGGGAATGGCTGATCTCGACCGTGAATGCGGAAGACCCCGACGTCATCTTCCTCGCGGAGGCGTTCACACGCCCGGCGCCGCTGCAGGGGCTCGCGATGGCCGGTTTCCAGCAGAGCTACTCGTACTTCACGTGGCGCAACACCAAGGCCGAACTCGAGGAGTTCCTCACCTCGATCTCCAGCGAGACCGCCGACTTCATGCGGCCGAACCTCTTCGTGAACACGCCAGACATCCTCACCGAGTATCTCCAGTACGGTGGGCGACCGGCGTACAAGGTTCGCGCGGCGATCGCGGCGACCGCCGGTGCGAGTTACGGCGTCTACGCCGGGTACGAGCTCTTCGAGAACGTCGCCCGCCCCGGCTCGGAAGAGAACATCGACAACGAGAAGTACGAGTACAAACTCCGCGATTGGGCACGTGCCGAAGCCTCCGGCGACTCGCTCGCGCCCTATCTCACCCGCCTGAACCACATCCGCGACGCGCACCCCGCGCTGCGCCAGCTGCGCGGACTGCGGGTGCATTACAGTGACGACGACGCGATCCTCGTGTACAGCAAGCACCTGCCGGCGGCCGTCTCCCCCGATGGTCGCAGCGACACGGTCATCGTCGTCGCCAATGTCGATCCGCATTCGGCTCGCCAGACGATGGTCCATCTCGACACGGCCGCCTTCGGCATCCGCCCGGGCGCAGAATTCGAGGTCGAAGATCTCATCACCGGGGCCGTGTGGACCTGGAACGAGCACAATTTCGTCCGACTCGATGCCTTCCACGAGCCGGTACACGTCCTGCACGTGAGGAGCCCCCGATGACCGCCGTCGACGCCCGCACCCTCGACACCGTCGCCACCGGGTCGTACTACGCACCCCACGATGTGCTCGGCCCGCATGCCGACGGAGAAGGGTGGGTGATCCGCGCACGTCGCCCGCTCGCAGCAACGGTCACGGCAGCGCTCGCCGACGGATCGAGCGTCGAGCTGTCCCATGTTCGCGCGGGCGTGTGGGAGGGGCGCATGTCGTCCCGGCCCGATGCCTACGAACTCGTCACGACGTACGAGCAGGCGCCCACCTGGACTGCCGATGACCCCTACCGACACCTTCCCACCGTCGGTGAGATCGATCTGCACCTGATCCGTGAGGGCCGTCATGAGGAGCTGTGGCGGGTGCTCGGTGCCCGGCTCCACGATTTCGGCACGGTGTCTGGGGTGTCATTCGCCGTCTGGGCGCCGAACGCGCGTGCCGTGCGTGTCGTCGGCGACTTCAACGACTGGGACGGCCAGGGCCACGCGATGCGTTCCATGGGCTCTTCGGGGGTCTGGGAGCTGTTCGTGCCCGGGCTCGGCGTCGGAACCCGATACAAGTTCGAGTTGCTCACGCCGGACGGCGGCTGGGTCACCAAGGCCGACCCGATGGCGCGTTTTGCGGAGGTGCCGCCGGCGACGGCCTCGGTGGTCACCGACAGCGCGTACGAGTGGCAGGACGAGGACTGGATCGCCGCGCGTGGGCGCACGTCGCCGCACGACAGCCCGATGTCGGTCTACGAACTCCATTTCGGGTCGTGGCGCCCGGGGCTCGGATATCGCGACGGCGCCGACCAGCTCATCGAGTACGTCCAGCAGCAAGGGTTCACGCACGTCGAGTTCCTGCCGCTCGCAGAGCACCCGTTCGGTGGATCGTGGGGGTACCAGGTCACCGGCTATTACGCACCGACGAGCCGCTTCGGCGACCCCGATGATCTTCGGTATCTGATCGACCGGCTCCATCAGGCGGGTATCGGCGTGATCATGGACTGGGTGCCCGGTCACTTCCCCAAGGATGACTTCGCCCTCGCCCGCTTCGACGGCCGGGCACTGTATGAGCACGCCGACCCACGGCGGGGCGAGCACAAGGACTGGGGCACGTTCATCTTCGACTACGGCCGCAGCGAGGTGCGCAACTTCCTCGTCGCCAACGCGCTCTACTGGTTCGAGGAGTTCCATGTCGACGGCCTGCGCGTCGATGCCGTGGCATCCATGCTGTACCTCGACTACTCGCGCGAGGCAGGCGAGTGGGAGCCGAACGTGCACGGCGGCCGCGAGAACCTCGAAGCCATCGGCTTTCTGCAGGAGGTCAACGCCACCGTGTACAAGAAGCACGCGGGCGTCGCGATGATCGCCGAGGAATCCACCAGCTATCCCGGCGTCACCCAGCCCACCTCAGGCGGCGGACTCGGGTTCGGCTTCAAGTGGAACATGGGCTGGATGAACGACTCGCTCGAGTACATCAAGCGCGATCCGATGTACCGCTCGCATCACGAGGGCGAGCTTTCGTTCTCCTTCGTCTACGCGTTCAGCGAGAACTTCGTGCTGCCCATCAGCCACGACGAGGTCGTGCACGGCAAGGGCACGCTGTTCACGCGCATGCCCGGCGATCACTGGCAGAAGCTCGCCAACATGCGCGCGTTCCTCGCCTACATGTGGGGTCACCCCGGCAAGCAACTCCTGTTCATGGGCCAGGAGTTCGGCCAGATGGCCGAGTGGTCGGAGTCGCGCGCGCTCGACTGGTGGATGCTCGATCAGCCGCCGCACCGCCAACTGCACGAGTTCGTCGCGACGCTCAACCGCGTCTACCGCGATCACGCGCCGCTGTGGGCGCGCGACAGCGACAGCGAGGCGTTCACGCGGTTGGGTGGCCCGGACTGGAACCCGAACGTGCAGGCGTTCGCGCGTCGAGACCACCACGGCAACACGGTCGCCGTGATCTGCAACTTCTCAGGTGTGCCGATCCACGACTACGCGCTCGATCTTCCCGAAGAGGGTGCTTGGAGCGAGCTGTTGAACTCGGATGCCGCGGAATACGGCGGATCCGGCGTCGGCAACTTCGGCACCGTGACGGCGGGCGCAGGCGGTCGCGCCACGATGGTGCTGCCGCCCCTCGGCGTGCTCTGGCTCGGGCATCGAGCGTGACGTCTGACGGGTCGGGTTTCGATACACCGCCGCTTCCGCGGCGGCACTCAACCTTGACAGGCAGCCGCATCAACGCCGCTGCGCGGCATTGATCCGGCTCCTGTCAAAACAGCAGACTCGACAGCCTGCCGCGGGCACGGGTGACGCGCGGATCGGCGTCGCCCACGACGCCGAACAGTTCGAGCAGCCGTTCGCGTACGGGGGCTCGCTCATCGGTGGGCAGGACTGCGAACAGATCGAGCAACCGACCGAACGCGTCGTCGACGTGCCCGCCGGCGAGATCCAGATCAGCGACGAGCAGCTGCGCGTCGATGTCGGCGGGGCTTGCGGCCGCAGCGGCGCGTGCAGCCTGGAGGTCTGCGTCGGCGACGCGGGTGAGCAGACGCACCTGGCCGAGTCCAGCGAGCGCATCGGCGTCGCGGGGGTTCTCTGCGAGGGCCTGCTCGTAGGCTGCGGCCGCGCGCGGATACTCCCCCGCCTCGATCGCGTCGAACGCCTCCTGGTGCAGTGGCGGCATCGCAGGCTCTGCGGGCTCAGCGTCGTCCCCTGATGCAGACGCGGACGGCATCGGCACGGTGCCTGTCACGCCGTGCTGGCCCGCGAGCTGCAGAAGCTGCTCGAACACTTCGCGCACCTGCGGCTCAGGAACGGCGCCGTTGAAGAGCGGAACGGGCTGCCCAGCAACGAGCGCGACGACCATCGGGATCGACTGCGCCCGGAACCCCTGCGCGAGTTGCGGGTTCGCATCCACGTCGACCTTCGCGAGGACGAGACGGCCCGCATACTCGGTGACGACCTTCTCGAGGATCGGGCCGAGCTGCTTGCACGGTCCGCACCATTCCGCCCACAGGTCGACGACGACGGGAACGGTGCGCGAGAGCTCCAGCACCTGCGGGAACGTGTCGTCGGTGACGTCGAACACGAGCGCCGGCCCGGAATCCGCCCCAGCCGGGATTGTCGGCGCGGCCGGGGGCTGGTTGGCCCGCTGCCGCAGCGACGAAAGGTCGACGCCGCCGCGCAGCGCGGCAGCCGGTGTCGGATCGGTCACTCTTCGATCTCCTTGGCTCCGAGGATGTCGGACGAATATCCGAGCAGACGGATGGACTCGTTGGAACTCTGCGCCGGCACGAAGAAGAACAACTGGTCGAGATACGTCGTCGTGTACCCCTTGGCGCTCGTCGTGTCGGTCAGCGCCTCGACGATGCGGTTGCCGGTGTCTTCGTCGTCGTCCTCGTCACGGAGCTTGATGACGGCGTCGTCGTCGGTCGCTTCGACGGTCTCGTTCTCGCGAATGGTCACGGCGACGATCGCACCGCTGTCGACGGTGCCCAGCGAGACGGCCTCAATGTTCCCGTCGACGGCATCGTAGGACAGGGTGCCTGTCTCCTCGCCGGTCTCGTTGAACTGCTCGAGTCGGTCCGCGCGGTCGGCCGTGATCTGCGCCCGCAGCGTGTCGGCTTCGAGGTCGAACAGGCCGGCGTAGACGCTGTCGTCGCCTTCGTCGATGACATCGGCGTACGCCCCGGCGAGCTCCTGCGGCGGCAGGACGAGGAACGGCGAGTCCGGCGCGACCGTCAGCGCACCGACGTAGTCCGGCGCGACGTTCAGTTCGGTGTCGCCCGACATGTTGCCCATATAGCGGAGCTTGTAGTCCGACCAGGCGTCGTCCTGCGTCACCGCCATGATCACCGTGGACTTGTCGTCCGAGGACTCCATGACGGCGAGGAACGTGCGCGGCCAGCCGTCGAAGGCCTCCGGCAGCAGGATCTGTAGGCCCTCCGTCGGAATGGGCGCAAGAGCCGGGTGGTCATCCAGCTCCTCACGGATCGCGTAGTTGGTCTTGCGGACGGCGAGGGCAGCGGATGCGAGGCGGGTCGAGGCGAGGTCGAGGTCGGCCGCTTCATCGGCCTCTGTGACCGTCTGCGCGATGCGCGCGATGATGCGCTCCGCCTGCGCCTTGGTGACGGCGGGAGCACCCTGCCCTTCGGGAACGATGACCGACTGCGACGGCGTGGGCGTCGGCGTCGAGCCGAACTGCGGCCAGGCATCCGCTGAACAGCCTGCGAACAGGAGCGCCGACAGGCCGAGCGTCGGTACGGCGAGCAGCTTCTTGCGGCCGCGGGTGATCTGCCGACGCGCGGGCGTCGCCGAGATGACGCCCTTGTCGGCGCCTTCGACGGCCAGATCGATCGGTTCGGTGTGCGCCATCGGCAGCCCCTTGCGACGAGGTCCGCGCGAGCGCCGGACGTGACGCACGCCGAGGATGTACAGCACGATGCCCGCCGCCATCATGAGCGCACCTCCGACGATGAGCGGGCCGGCCCACGGCGTAGTGACACCGGTCGGCCAGCTCAACGAAAGATCGGTCGGCGCGGGCTCGACGCCATCGGCCGCGATCAGCAGGCTCACGTCGTCGGGCAGTTCGAGCGACGTGATCAGGGTGCGGTCATGTTCGAACTCGTCAAGCCACAGGTCGGAGCCGTGTGGATCGAGCGGTGCTGCCTCGGCTGCGGCTTCTTCCGCGGTCGCGTCCGTCTCGGGCTCCGGAGCGGTGACGACCTCGGAGCGGATCGTTCCGGCATCCGAAACCGTCACCGACACGTAGTCGCTCGTGCCGAGCCACGCGGTCATATCTGCCGTGCGACCGTAAGCCGCGAAGATCGTGCCGTCACCGCGTGCGCGCAGCGTCTGCGCGCCGTCGTGACTGTTGAGCACTGCTCCGTCGATGAGGATGTAGGGGACGCTCTCATCGATCTCGATCGACTGGCTCTCGGACTCGGGACCTTGCAGCACGGTCCGCTGCGCGATGCCGGCGCCGATCATCAGCGTCGCCAGCACGAAGGCGGCGACAGCCCACACGAAACGCACGAATCAAGACCTTCCTGCACCCGGCGACTCAGCGTTCGGGCGCACAATCGACGTTCCAGACTAGCGAAGAAGTCCTGAATGTCGCCCGGGAGGGCGCGCGGCTCCCGCACGGGGCCCGATCTCCTGCGTATTGTGACTGTCGACCGTCGTTGCAGAAGAGGGCTCCGTGAAGATCCAGCATCCGTTCCGCACCGCACTGGTGGCGACCCTCGGTGTGGGGATCGGCATCATGCTGATCCAGAGCGTCAGCTCGCTGTCGACGATCCTCCTGTACGTCGGCACGGCCCTGTTCCTCGCGCTCGGCCTCGACCCCGTCGTGTCGTGGCTCGAACGCCGTGGGCTTCGCCGCTGGGCCGCACTGCTGGTCACCTTCGTCGCCCTGCTCGCCGCGTTCGCCGGCATCATCCTCATGGTCGTGCCGATCATCGTCGGGCAGATCGCCGAACTGATCAGACAGGTGCAGGCTCTCGTCGAGTCGGTCGTGGACGGCTCCTGGGTGCCGCTCGACGACGTGCGCGGCTGGCTTCAGGAGTCCTTCCCGCTGCTCGATGTCGACCAGGTCTTCGACTACCTCACCGAGTGGTGGGAATCGCTCAACTTCGGCACGATCGGCACCGAAGCGGCAGGCTGGCTCGTCGCGCTCGGCACGGGGATCATCTCGGGCTTCACCGGCGCCCTGATCGTGCTCATCCTCACGATCTACTTCACCGCTTCGACCCCGAACCTGAAGGCGGCCGTCTACCAGCTGTCGCCGGCCTCCAAGCGTGCGCGCTTCATCGACCTATCTGAGCAGATCACCGCGTCCGTCGGGTACTACGTCATGGGCCAGGTGACGCTCGGGCTCATCAACGGCGTGCTGAGCGCGATCTTCCTCAGCATCATCGGTGCACCCTTCCCGGCGGTGCTCGCGGTCGTCGCGTTCTTCTTCTCACTCATCCCGCTCGTCGGCACGCTCACCGGCTCCGCGATCATCGTGCTGACCTGTCTCATCCCCGGCTTGGCGTCGCCCCTGACGGCGCTCGTCGCCCTCATCTGGTACGTCGTCTACATGCAGGTCGAGGCGTACGTCCTGTCACCACGGATCATGAACCGTGCCGTCTCGGTGCCCGGCGCTGTCGTCGTCATCGCCGCCCTCGCGGGTGGTTCGCTGCTCGGCCTGCTCGGCGCCCTCATCGCCATCCCGGTCGCGGCGAGCCTGCTGATCATCTACCGCCAGGTCATCATCCCGCGACAGAACGAGCTGTGACCCTCAGCCGGCGCTGTGCCACATGGTGGGCAGCGGCAGCGCCTCGGGGTTGACCGCGCCCACGATCTCGGTCAGCACGCGTCTGGTCTGCGTCTCGCCGACCCACAGATGCTTGCCCCCCTCCACGGGGATGAGGGTCGCATGGGGCACGCTCGCGAACCGGTCGGCGGCTTCGGCTGGTCGCAGGTAGTCGTCGAATTCGGGGATCAACGCGATCACCGACCGCGGCTCATCTGCCCAGGCCGCGACGTCATCGGCGGTGGCGCGATGCAACGGCGGTGACAGCAGGATGATGCCCTCGACGTCGTGGTCCCGCCCGTACTTGAGTGCGAGCTCCGTGCCGAACGACCAGCCGACGAGCCAGGGCCGGGGCAACCGCCGCTCGCGTACGAAGTCCATCGCCGCGGCGACATCGAACGCCTCGGCCCGGCCGCCGTCGAAGGCCCCGTCACTGGTGCCCCGGGGCGACGTCGTGCCGCGGGTGTTGAACCGGAGCACGGCCAGGTCTGCCAATGCGGGGAGTCGAGCGGCGGCTTTGCGCAGGATGTGCGAGTCCATGAATCCGCCCGCAGTGGGCAGCGGGTGGAGCGTCACCAGGGTCGCCACGGGTGAGGCTGACTCGGGGCTCGCCAGTTCACCGACGAGCGTCAATCCGTCGAGCGTATGCAGCTCGATGTCTTCGCGACGCGCCGGGAGGAGCGCCGGTCCTCGAATCTCCATCAGCCGATCCTCCAACAGGATGTGTGCCAGTGCCGACGCGCGGCAAGGTCTGCCGCATCGCCCAGAATGCCGTCCGCCCGCCATGTGACGAGGTGCGCGACGCCGGGAGACACCTCTCGACCGCAGCCGGGGCACGTGTATGGCTTCTGCGCCTGGGCAGCAGCCACAGGCTGCACCGTCCACTCGACACCGCGCCGGATCTCGGTGCGCTTCCAGCCGCTCAGCAAGCGTTCGAACGAGGCGTCGTCGCCCTCAGAACGTCGACGATTGGACCGAGGCACCTCGTGCGTTCACCACCAGTGGTTCGCAGTCCAGAAGTCGTAGGCGGCGGCCCAACTGCCGTACCGCCCGACCGCATAGCCGTTGGCCCAGCGCAGATTGTCGACCGGGTTGTAACCGTTGCCCGGAACCTTGCTGCAGGGGTAAGCCTGAATGAGCCCACACGCTCCCGACGACGGGTTCGTGGCGTTCGGGTTCCATCCACTCTCACGCGTCGCGATGTAGTCGACGAACGACCAGTCGCTTTCCGCGATGCCGGCTGCCGTGAGCCATTCCGTCTTGGAGCCTCCGCCGGTGTACTTCGGGCTTGCGGCGGCGCTCGAGGACGACCCGGAGGATGCCGTGCTCGCTTCGACCGTCGGCGTCGGCGTCGGCGTCGGCTTCGGCTTCACGTAGACGCTGTAGGTCATCGAGCTTCGGTCGAAGGCCGCCGCAGACGCGTCCGCGGATGCCGCGACATAGGTTTGCGTGTCGCCGACGGTCTCGGCGTAGAGCGACACCGTCTCGACCTCGACCTCGGCAGCGTTCGCATCGGCCACCGTGGCCCCCAGGGGCGCGACGTACGCGCCGGCGCACACGACCGCGGCGAATGCTGCGAACGCGCCGGTCACACCACGACGCCGAGACCAGCGCTGCTCGGTCCGACGGACCTTCGCCACACCGGCCACCGCGCGGCCTGGAGCGGGGAGCAGGTCACGATCGGAAGTCACAATGCCGAATATTCTAGCGCCGCGATGCCGAACGTGCCATTCGAGGGGTCAGCGCACCGCGAGCATGACCTCGACGACGGCGTCTAGGACTGCGTCGACCTGTTGTTCCCGATAGCCGCGACGCTGCATGCGGAAGGCCACCGAGCGCACCTGGTCAGGGGTCAGGTCGGCGCCAGTCTCCAGGTATTCGGCGATGCGATCGGCCACGATGTCGACCTCGTCGAGGCGGTATCCGTAGTGGAGCAGGCCGACTCGCTCGAACCGCTCCCCCGGCGACCGCCGGAGTCGATCGAGGATCTCCTGCCCGAGCGTCCGAGAACGACCGAGCCACGCGCGGGCACCACGTTGAGAGAGCGCCTGTTCGCGTTCCCGCAGCGCGAACGCGTCCTCGATGCGCCCCAGGGCGGCATCGACCGCGGCGGGCACATAGCCGCCACGGACGAGTGGGAACCCGACGGCGCGGACGTCGAGCGAGCTCGGCGCGTCACCACCGTCAGACTCGAATCCGGCACGAGCGCGCTGCAGGAAGGCGTCGACCGCGCGCGGCTCGTAGCCGCGCCGACGGCCCGACTCGCGCGGGAACGCAGGAGTGCTCATCACACCGCCATCGGGAAGAAGAGGAAGTACAGCGCCAGCGCGGGCACCGTCGACGGGAGGATCGAGTCGAGCCGATCGAGCACGCCACCGTGACCCGGAAGCGCCGAACTCATGTCCTTGATGCCGAGATCGCGCTTGATCATGGACTCACCGAGATCACCGATCGTCGCCGAGCCGAGGATCGCGACCCCGAACAGCAGGGCTGCCCACCACGGAATGTGCAGCATCAGGATGCCGAGGAGCACTGCGACGACCGCCGCAGCGAGCGCAGCGCCTGCGAAACCCTCCCACGTCTTCTTGGGGCTGATCCGAGGCGCCATCGGATGCCGTCCGAAGGCGACCCCCGCCGCATAGGCCCCGGTATCGGCGGCGACAGCGATCGCGACCATCGCCAGCACCCACAGCTCGCCCTGCTCCTGGCGCAGCAGCACGAGGGCGAGGCTCGCCAGCAACGGCACGTACAGCGGGACGAATCCGGCGACGAGTGCGTCTGCGAGGACATCGCCGTAGCGGCGGCCGTTGCGCGCCGCCATCTGCGCGACGAGACGGATGACGATCAGCGCGGCGACCACGGCGTACGTGATCACCCAGTGCGTCCAGTGGCCGTAGAAGAACGCCGCGAGAAGGATCAGCAGACCGCCGATCAGGTGCGGCACCACGTCGACCCGCCGACCCGATGCCTGCAGAGCCCGGACGAACTCGTAGATGCCCAGCAGCACCGCCGGAATGGCGAACAGGAGGAACAGCCACTTCACGAACAGCAGCGATGCGAGCACCGCCGCCCCGATCAGGACGCCGATCGCGATCGCCGACAGCAGGTTTCGGCCGGAGCGTTCGTTGATGCGCTCGTTGGCCTGTTCGAAGTCGGCGCGTGCCTTCTCGATGTGCTGCTCGAAGTCGGTGCGGGCCTGCCGCACGTGCGTCTGGAACGACGACTCCTGCGCAACGCGGCGCGCTTCAGCGCGCGTTGACGGCGTCGCGCCGCCGTCAGCCGCGTCGTCGGTGTCGCTCATGTCGTCGTCGCCTCGGCCTCAGACCTCGAGCAGCTCGGACTCTTTGCGCTTGAGCGCATCGTCGATGGCGTCCACGTGCGTGCGCGTGATGCCGTCGAGCTCCTTTTCGGCGCGGGCGAGGTCGTCTTCGCCGACCTCGCTCTTGAGCGCGTCGAGCTCGTCCTTGGACTTGCGGCGGATGCCGCGCAGGTGCACCTTGTGGTCTTCGCCCTTGGAGCGCACCAGCTTGACGTACTCCTTGCGACGCTCCTCGGTGAGCTCGGGCATCGTGACCCGCACGATGTTGCCGTCGTTCGTCGGGTTGACGCCGAGGTTCGGGGTGTCTCGGATGGCCTGTTCGATCGCCTTGAGCGCCGACTTGTCGTACGGCGTGATGACGAGCGATCGGGCTTCGGGGCTCTGCAGTGACGCCAGCTGCGCGAGCGGGGTCGGCGAGCCGTAGTAGTCGACCAGGATCTTCTGGAAGAGCTGCGGGTTGGCGCGACCGGTGCGGACGGTGGCGAAGTCTTCCTTCGCCGCCTCCACGGCACGGGTCATGCGCGTCTTCGTGTCGGCCAGGATCTCGGCGATCACGGGAACTCCATTCGTCGGTACGTCGAAGATCGAGTCTAGTTGAGCAGCGCCGCGATCTACGCGGTGACGAGCGTGCCGATCGTTTCGCCCAGGAGCGCCTTCGTGACGTTGCCGGCCGGTTCCATGCCGAACACGCGCATGTCGATCCCGTTGTCCATGCACAGGCTGAACGCGGTCGAGTCGACGACCTTCAAGCCGCGCTGCAGCGCGTCGAGGTACGTGATCTCGTCGATACGCTCTGCCGTCGGATCCTTCTTCGGGTCGGCCGTGTAGACGCCGTCGACACCGTTCTTGGCCACGAGGACCTCATCGGCGCCGATCTCGAGCGCACGCTGCGCCGCGACGGTGTCGGTCGAGAAGTACGGCAGACCTGCTCCCGCACCGAAGATGACGACGCGGCCCTTCTCCATGTGACGCTCGGCGCGGCGCGGAATGTACGGCTCCGCGACCTGTGTCATGGCGATCGCGGACTGGACGCGGGTTGCGGCGCCGGCCTGCTCCAGGAAGTCCTGCAGCGCGAGGGCGTTCATGACCGTTCCGAGCATGCCCATGTAATCGGCGCGCCCTCGGTCCATGCCGCGCTGGCTGAGTTCGGCGCCGCGGAAGAAGTTTCCGCCGCCCACGACGACGGAGATCTCGACACGGTCGACCGCGGCGGCGATCTCACGGGCGATCTGGCCGACGACGTCGGGATTCACGCCGAGCTGACCGCCTCCGAACGCTTCACCGGAAAGTTTCAGAAGGACGCGGCGGCGTCCGGTGTTCTCGTCGATCACGCAGGGTTCCTCTCGTCGCGAATGCAGACTATCGAATCGTGGGCATGGAGAAGGGGCCCGCATCCGAGGATGCGAGCCCCTTGTCCGACTTACGCGCCGACCTTGAAGCGGGCGAAGTCGGTGATGGTGAGGCCTGCGTCGGCGGCGACCTTCGCGACGGACAGCTTGTTGTCCTTGGCGTAGTCCTGGTCGAGGAGCGCGACCTGCTTGAGGTACGCGTTCACGCGGCCTTCGACGATCTTCGGCAGTGCGGCTTCGGGCTTGCCCTCGTTGCGCGAGATCTCGGTGACGATCTCGCGCTCCTTCTCGACATCCGCGGCGGGGACGTCGTCACGGCTGAGGTAGGAGGGGTTCGCGAACGAGATGTGCTGCGCGATGCTGCGTGCCGTCTCCGCGTCGTCGCCCGAGTAGGCCACCACGACACCGATCTGCGGGGGCAGGTCCTTGCTCGTCTTGTGCAGGTAGATCTCGAAGGCGTCGCCGGAGAGCGTACGCACGCGGCGCAGCTCGACCTTCTCGCCGATGATCGCGGCCTCATCCGAGATGAGCTCTGCGACGGTCTGCGATCCGGCGGAAGCGGCAAGTGCGGCCTCTGCCGAGTCGGCGCCGGCGGCCGCAGCGGCGGCGAGCACCTTGTCGGCCAGCGCGATGAAGCGCTCGTTCTTGGCGACGAAGTCGGTCTCGGTGTTGAGCTCGATGATCGTGACCTTGCCGTCCTGCTCAGCGGCGGCGACGAGGCCCTCGCTGGTGGAACGGTCGGCGCGCTTGGCGTTGCCCTTCGCGCCCTTCAGACGCAGGATCTCGACGGCCTTCTCGAGGTCGCCGTCGGCCTCCTCGAGTGCCTTCTTGGTGTCGACCATTCCGGTGCCGAGCTGCTCGCGCAGCGTCTTGATGTCGGCGATGGTGAAGTTTGCCATGG
>NZ_CBDRMZ010000011.1:0-76253 GCF_965345345.1 Microbacterium sp. bgisy189
ACCGTGAGGATCGTCTCTCGGCAGGGCCCCGTCGGTGATGTGAGGTCTCAGGCCATGACGGGACGCACGCGTCGCCCAGCGAGGGGCTCGTCCATGGTGACCTCGCGAAGCGGAGGATGTCGCCGGTGGCGCAGCGAGGGCGAGAGGCCTGGCCACGGGTGACCTCGCCGAAGTGAAGGCGAGGATGCCGAGAGCAGGCTCCGCGACGAGTGCCTGAACATCAACAGCTTCTACTCGCTGCTCCACGCCCAGGTCGTGATCGGCGACTGGAAGACCGAATACAACCACGACCGCCGGCCTCCCATCGCGGAGCCGCGGCGCAGCCGGCGGCGGGAGCGGTTCTGATCGACCCGCTGACCCGCGCCGGTAAGGTCACGATTGCGTAACAGGACTTGCCTGACGCAGAATGTTTACGTGATCATTTTGGCAATTGCCAGTGACGTGGACGTCGTGGCAGGGCCGAGGAGTCGTTCCGTGGCCACCTGAATCCCCCCCGAGAGGACATGCTTCGATGAAGCGCATGACAAAGGCTGCGGCGATGGCCGCCGCGGCGATCCTTCCCCTGTTCGCGCTGACCGCATGCGGCAGCGGTGGCGACGCCGAGGGCTCCGGCGACGGCAACACCCTGACCGTCTGGGCCTGGGACCCCTCCTTCAACATCTATGCGATGAAGGAGGCCGAGAAGGTCTACCAGAAGGACCACCCCGACTTCGAGCTGAAGATCGTGGAGACGCCCTGGGACGACCTGCAGGCCAAGCTCACCACCATCGCCCAGTCGCAGCAGTTCGACGAGCTGCCCGACATCTTCCTCATGCAGAACAGCGCGTTCCAGAAGAACGTCATCAACTATCCCGACGTGTTCGGCGACTACGCCGACGCCGACATCGACTTCTCGGAGTTCCCCCAGAGCGTCACCGCCTACTCCACGATCGACGACGTCAACTACGGTGTGCCCTTCGACTCGGGCACCGCGGTCTCGGCCCTGCGCACCGACGTGCTGGAGCAGGCCGGATACACCATCGACGACTTCACCAGCACCACCTGGGACGACTTCATCACGAAGGGCAAGGACGTGCTGGCCAAGACCGGCAAGCCGCTGCTCTCCGGCATCGCCGGCTCGTCCGACCTGCTGTCGATCATCCTGCAGTCCGCCGGGGGGAGCCTGTTCGACAAGGACGGTCAGCCCACGATCGCCGGCAACGATGTGCTGATCGACGCCATCGAGGTGTACACCGAGCTGGTCGAGTCCGGCGTGTTCGTCGAGGTCAACTCGTGGGACGAGTACATCAGCAGCTTCGTCAACGGCTCTGTCGCCGGCACCATCAACGGCATCTGGATCGCCGGGTCGATCCAGACCGCTGAGGACCAGGCGGGGAAGTGGGCCGTCACCGACCTGCCGAAGCTCGACGGCGTGCCCGACGCCACGAACTACTCGGCCAACGGCGGTTCGTCCTGGGCGATCAGCTCCACCGGCGACGCGACGCTCGCCGCCGACTTCCTGGCATCCACCTTCGCGGGATCGACCGACTTCTACGACACGATCCTGCCGAAGGCCGGTGCGGTCGCGAACTGGATCCCCGCCGGCGAGAGCAGCGTGTACGCCGAGCCGAGCGCGTTCTTCAGCGGGCAGCCGATCTTCCAGAAGGTCGTCGAGTTCGGCGCCGAGGTGCCCAGCAGCAACACCGGCGTCTACTTCTTCGAAGGTCGTGATGCGGTCAGCGCGGCGATGACCAAGGTCATCGGCGGCACCAGCATCGAGGATGCGCTCGACGAGGCCCAGGCCAACGTCGAGTTCGCGATGAACTGACCCTCTCCGCTCGGGCGGGGCACGACGCCCCGCCCGAGCGTCCTGTTCCGAAGCAATGGAAAGCGAGTACGCATCGTGGCGACCCAGGCGATCGTGACCTCCGACGGCTCCCGCCGGCGGGGGCGGAGCACCCCTCCACCGGACTTCACCCCGCGCGGACCGTGGCTGAACACCGCACGGCGACGCAACCTCACCGGGTGGGGGTTCCTTCTGCCGGCAGCCCTCCTGATCACGCTGCTGAGCTTCGTGCCGATGATCCAGGCATTCGTCCTCTCGTTGCAGACCGGCCGGGGATCACGGCTGAACTGGGCGGAGCCGCTGTGGTCGAACTTCGCCCGGCTGCTCGACGACGAGATCTTCAAGCTCACCATGTTCAACACGGTGTTCTACCTGGTGGTCCAGGTGCCGATCATGCTGATCCTGGCGATGGTGCTGGCCAACCTGCTGAACGACCCGAAGCTGAGGGGCAAGGCCCTCTGGCGCACGATGATCTTCCTGCCGTGCGCCGTCTCGCTGGTCTCGTACTCGCTGGTTTTCCGCACCATGTTCGCCACGGACGGACTGGTCAACGACGTCCTCATGGCGGTCGGCCTCATGCACGACCCGCTCAACTGGCTCGGCGAGCCGGGGACCGCGCGGTTCGTGATCATCATCGGCCTGCTGTGGCGGTGGACCGGCTACAACATGATCTTCTTCCTGGCGGCGCTGCAGAACGTCGACCACTCCACCCTCGAGGCCGCGCGAATCGACGGCGCCGGTGCGTTCAAGACGTTCTGGTTCGTGACCGTGCCGCAGCTGCGGCCGATGATCGTGCTCACCGCGATCATGTCGATCAACGGCACGCTGCAGCTGTTCGACGAGTCCTGGGCGCTCACCAAGGGCGGGCCGTCATACAACTCGATGTCGATGTCGCACTACCTCTACGAGCTCGCATTCCTGAAGAACCCCAACGTCGGCTACGCCTCCGCGATCTCGTACGTGATCCTGATCATGGTCGCGGTGCTGGCTCTCATCCAGATGAAGGTGGGTGACAAGCGTGACTAGTCGACGCTTTCCCTGGCGACGCGTGCCCGGCTACGCGTTCCTGACCGTGTTCGCCCTGTTCTCGGTCTTCCCGCTGTATTTCATGCTGGTCTCATCGACCAACTCGACCCGAGAGGTCCTCGGATCCCGGCTGACCCCGGGCGGCCACTTCATCGACAATCTGGTGGCGCTGACCACGCAGCAGGATCTCGGCGCCGCCATGATCAGCTCGTCCCTCATCGCCATCGGCACGACGGTGCTGTCGCTGATCGTCTGCGCGATCGCGGGCTACGGCTTCGAGATCTACCACTCCCGCGGCAAGGACGTCGTGATGGCGATCCTCATGCTGGCGATGATGATCCCGTTCGCGGCCATCATGATCCCGCTGTTCCGCATCTTCGCGCAGTTCGACATGGTCAACTCGCTGTTCGCGGTGATCATCCCCTCGATCGCCACGCCACTGCTGATCCTGCTGTTCCGGCAGGCGTCGCGCTCGTTCCCGTATGAGGTCATCGAGGCCGCCCGGATCGACGGGCTGAAGGAGCTCTCCATCTTCGCGCGCATCTACGTGCCGACGATGAAGTCCACTTTCGCCGCCGCGGCCGTCATCACCTTCATGGCCTCGTGGAACAACTTCCTCTGGCCGCGTGTGATCCTGCTCGACAACGCGGTGCAGACGATGCCCATGCTCATCGCCAACCTCACGGCCGGATACGTCACCGACTACGGCGTGCTCATGCTCGCCGTGCTGCTGACATCCCTCCCGACCATCCTCATCTTCCTCATCCTGCAGCGCGCCTTCGCACAGGGCATCACCGGAGCCATCAAGTGACATTCGATCCCGTCTTCGCCATCGAGCGCATCGCCGACCCGACCTTCGTCTCGGAGAACCGCCGCCCGGCGCACTCGGACCACCGCTGGTTCGCCGACCTCGACGAGGCGCGATCGGGGGTCAGCGCGTTCGAGCAGTCGCTGAACGGCTTGTGGAAGTTCTTCTGCGCCCGCAACCAGGGGCAGGTGCTGCCCGACTTCGCCGATCCGTCGCGGGATGTGTCGGGGTGGGACGACATCCGCGTGCCTTCGCACCTGCAGCTGGAGGGCTACGACCGACCGCAGTACGTCAACGTCGGCTACGCATGGGACGGCCAGGAGGACATCGAGCCGGGGCAGGTCCCCGAGCGCGACAACCCGATCGGATGCTATGTGCGCACCTTCGCGCTCGATTGTCCGCTCGCCGAGGGCGAGCGGCTCAGCGTCACCTTCCACGGCGCGGAGAGCGCGATCGCGCTGTGGGTGAACGGCCGCTACATCGGCTACAGCACCGACAGCTTCACCCCCGCCGAGTTCGATCTCACCGACGCGCTGGTCGAGGGCGAGAACCGCATCGCCGCGCAGGTGTTCAGCTACAGCGCCGGCTCGTGGCTCGAGGACCAGGACTTCTTCCGGTTCTCGGGCATCTTCCGCGACGTCACCCTGTACCGGCGCCCCGGGGTGCACGCCGAGGACATCCGCGTGACCACCGCGGTCGCCGATGACCTGGCATCCGCCCAGGTGCGGGTCCGCGTGGAGCTCGACGGGGCGGGCGGCGCCGTCTCGGCCCGCATCGAGGGCGTCGGCGAGCTCGCGCGGGATGCCGACGGAGCCTTCGTCGTGCAGGTGGAGGAGCCCCGGCTGTGGAGCCCCGAGCATCCGCACCTGTACGACCTCGTGATCGAGGTGCGCGACGCCGCCGGAGCGCTGACCGAGGTCGTCCCGCAGCGAGTCGGCATCCGCCGGTTCGGCATCGAGAACGGCGTGCTGTCGCTCAACGGCGACCGGGTCGTCTTCAACGGCATCAACCGTCACGAGTTCGGCCTGAACGGGCGGGTGCCGTCGCGAGAGCTCACCGAGTCCGACATCCGGATGCTGAAGGCGCACAACGTCAACGCCGTGCGCACCAGCCACTACCCGAACGACTCGGCGTTCTACGCCCTCGCCGACGAGTACGGCCTGATGGTCATCGACGAGATGAACCTCGAGACGCACGCCCGGTGGAGCCGCATCCGCCTGCACGGCGAATCGCTCGACACCGCCCTGCCCGGCGACCACGACGAATGGCGCCCGGCGGCGCTGGATCGTGCCCGCAGCATGCTCGAGCGCGACAAGAACCACGCCAGCGTGGTGATCTGGTCCTGCGGCAACGAGTCCTTCGGCGGCACGGTGCTGCGCGATGTGGCCGACTGGTTCCGGTCGGTCGACGATCGCCCGGTGCACTACGAGGGCGTGCACTGGGACCCGAGGTACCCCGAGACGACCGACATCGCGAGCCAGATGTACACCCCCGCCGCGGCGGTAGAGGACTATCTGCGCACCAACCGCGACAAGCCGTTCATCGTGTGCGAGTACGCGCACGCGATGGGCAACTCCTTCGGCGGGGTCGGCGAGTACATCGAGCTCGCGTATCGTGACGAGCTGTTCCAGGGCGGCTTCATCTGGGACTTCGCCGATCAGGCGATCCTCATGCGCGATCGCTACGGCCGCGAGTACTTCGGCTACGGCGGCGACAACGGCGAGGCGCCGCACGATCAGGACTTCAGCGGCAACGGCATCTTCTTCGCCGACCACACCCCCTCGCCGATGGCGCAGGAGATGAAGCGGCTGTACCAGGGCTTCGTCGTCGACGTGTCGGAGTCGTCGTTCGCGCTGACGAACCGGCTGATGTCGACCTCGTCGGCCGAATACGAGACGCGCGTCTCGATCTCCCGGGAAGGGCGGGTCGTGGCCACCGGCGTCGTCGACACGGACGTCGCGCCGGGCGGGTCGGCGGTGTACCCGCTGCCGGTCGCGATTCCCGCGGCGGTGGGCGAGTACGCGATCGTCGTCTCGCTGCACCTGCGGACCGAGACGGCGTGGGCACCCGCCGGGCACGAGGTCGCCTTCGGCGAGCACGTGCTCAGGGTCGGCGAGCCGGCCGCAGGCGCGACGGCACCGGCCGCGCAGGTCGCGGCGCCCGCGCCGCGCCTGGTCGAGGGCACGCTGAGCATCGGCGTGCACGGGCCCGGCTTCCACGTGACGTTCTCGCGGATCTTCAACGGGCTGACCTCGTACCGCTTCGGCGAGACGCGCACGGGCGGCCGCGAGCTGCTCTCGGGCGCGGTCACCCCGAACTTCTGGCATGCGCCGACCGCGAACGAGCGGGGCTGGGGCGGCCCGTTCGAAGAGGGCCAGTGGCTGCTCGCCAGCCGTTACGGCCGCGCCAGCGGGTTTCACGAGCCGGCGGACATCTCGGTCGAGCAGGTCGACGGCGGGGTGCGCATCGGCTACCGCTACGAGCTGCCGACGACGCCCGTGACGCACTGCGATCTCAGTTATCTCGTCGACGGCGCGGGCCGGGTGGAGGTCACCCAGCGGATGCACGTGCCCGAGGGTCTGCCGCAGATGCCCGAGTTCGCCACGATGCTGGCGATGCCCGCGGATTACGACCAGGTGCGCTGGTACGGCGAGGGGCCGGAGGAGTGCTACGTCGACCGCCGCGCGGGCGCGCGGCTGGGGGTCTACGACCGGAGCATCCCCGAGATGCTCACGCCGTACATCCGTCCGCAGGAGGCGGGTAATCGCACCGGGGTGCGCTGGGCGGAGGTGACGGATGCCCGTGGCGCGGGCCTCCGCTTCGAAGGCGATCCGACGATGGAGTTCTCGGCGCTGAGCTGGACGCCCGCCGAGATCGAGAGCGCGCTGCATCCCAACGAGCTGCCTCCCATCCACCGCACGATCGTGCGGCCGGCGCTGATGCGCCGCGGTGTCGCCGGCGACGACTCCTGGGGTTCGCGTCCGCTGGAGCGCTACCTCCTGCCGACGGGAGACCTCGAGTTCCGGTTCGCGTTCCGCGGCATCCAGAACCGCTGAGCCCGGCTCAGCCGACCCGCGCCGTCCCCGATCCCGGGGGCGGCGCGGTGCTCGCCCGCACGATCAGCTCGGTGGGCACCGGGTCGGCGGTGGTGCGCTTCTGGTGCTCGATCCGGTCGATGAGCATGCCGACCGCCGCGGTGGCGACACGGTCGAAGTACTGGTGCACCGTGGTCAGCGGCGGCCGGAAGTCGGCGGAGAGCTCCATGTCGTCGAAGCCGACGACGCTGACCGAGCCGGGCACGTCGCGTCCGGCCTCGTGCAGTGCGCGCATGGCTCCCAGCGCCATCGCGTCGTTGGACGCGAAGATCGCCGTCACCGCGGGGTCGGCTGCCAGTCGCTTCCCCGCCGCGTAACCGGATGCCGGGCTCCAGTCACCCGGCATGACCGGGGGCACCACGCGGCCGTGCTCGCGGAGCGTGTCGGCCCAAGCCTGCGCGCGGTCCCTGGCGCCGTGCGAGCGCTCGGGTCCGCGGACGTGCCAGACCGTCTCGTGCCCGAGTGAAAGGAGGTGCTCGGTGGCCAGCCGGGCGCCCTGCGCCTGATCGGTGTCGATCGCGACGTAGGGATGCGAGCGGCCGGCGGTGACGACGACCGTGGGGATCTTGGCGATGCGCTTCAGGTCGGACTTGAGCAGCTCATGCTCTTCGAGCACCACGATGAGCCCGTCGACCGCCTGGTCGGCGATCCGGGTGAGCGCGCCGGTCAGGCCCGCCTGCGCGATGGTCCACAGCGGGGTGAGCGCGAGCGAGTAGCCGGCCTGGGACGCCTCGCTGGCGAACGCCTCCAGCGTTCGGGTGTTGCCGTAGCTGGAGAGCTCGGACATGATCACGCCGAGGGTGCGGAACCTGCCGGTCTTCAGAGCGCGCGCGGCGGAGTTCGGCCGGTAGCCGAGCCGGTCCATGGCCGCGAGCACCTTGTCGCGGGTGACCGGACGCACGATGTCCATGCCGTTGGCGACGCGAGAGACGGTCTGCGCCGAGACCCGGGCCTCACGTGCGACGTCGATGATCGACGGCGCGCGCCACACGCGCGCGTCCTCCGGCTGCTCCACCACTGACCCTCCCGGCGTCCCCCTGAACGATACCAATCCGCGGTCGCGCCCCCGTCCCCGGCCTTCCCTCCGGCCCTCACCCACCCACCGGTGGGGTGGTGGACAGCGGTGGGGTGGGGTGAGGGCGGGCGGCGAGGTGCACATCTGAGCACAGCCACCCCGCAAAGCGAGCGCTTCACTAGCGTGAGAAGGACGGCGACTCGGCCGTGCCTGGACCCGGCAATTGTCAGACATGCCCTAGGTGAGCAGCGCGACCACGACGAAGGCCGCGGCGACCGCGAGCTGCGCGGCGGCTGCGCTGACATCGGTCGGGGGAGTACCGTTCGACATGACCAAAGCCCCCGACCGCGACACTGGCGGAGTTCGAGACGCTGCGATCCGCCGCCTCAGCGGCGGGCCGCCTCGTACAGATCGGCTTTCAGAGCCTCGGCTCGACGGCGATCGGCGAGATCCGTGAACGGATCGCGCGCGGTGCGATCGGCGACGTGCAGCGCTACGGCGCCTCGGCGGCATCCGGTTCTACTACACGCTCGACGTCGTGCAGCAGTGGCACGGCGACGACGCCCCGTTCACGACGCACCACGAGCGCACCCATCTGCTCACCGACCTGCTGCGGGTGCGTCGGGACGGCGGCGAACTGCTCGCGCCGCTCGAGCACACCGGCGCGTTCACCCGCATGCTCGTCGCGGTCGTCGATGCCGACGAGCCGCGCGTGATCGGGGATGCGTGGATCACCCGCCTCGCGGACGGCGCCGAGACGCACCGCGTCGTCAGCGGCGTCGAGTCGGCGCTGCGGGCCGCGGTGCGCTCGGAACGCACCTTCCGTGAACTCGGTGTCGACTGGGCGCAGTGACCCGCACGAGCACGCGTCGACCTCTGAGAAAATAGGCGCATGACCGATCTGCGCAGGCACACGTTCGAACCCGATGGCCGGGCCATCCCCTACGCCACCGAGGGCGAAGGCCCCGCGATCGTGCTGCTGCCCGGCGAGGGCCTCAACACCGTCTACCTCGCGACGCTCGCGCACGTGCTGACGGAGGAGGACTTCCAGGTCGTGCGCATCGGCTCGCGCCGCGCGGCCGAGGGCGTCACGATGCACGACCTCGCGAAGGACGTGCTCGATGTGCTCGATGAACTCGGCGTCGACCACGCCTGGATCGGTGGTCACGCGTTCGGCGGCGCCGTCGCCCGCACATTCGCGCACGACCACCACGACCGCGTCAACGGTGTGCTGATGCTTGGGGCCACGGCATCCGTGCCCGCGTCGGCCGAGGCGCAGGCCGCGCTCGACGTCGTCTTCGGCGACCCGACCGATGCCGAAGCCCTCGCCGTCATCGAGCAGCTCATCGGCACGACGGCAGACGCCGCCCACGCCTGGACGATCATCAAGGCCTCGCGCGACGCCGAGGTCGCCCCCATGCAGCGCGCAGCGCTCGCCGCGACCCCCACCGCCGAGTGGGCGACGATCGCCGAGGGCGTGCCAGTGCTCGTCATCCAGGGTTCCGACGACCGCGTCACCCCGCCCGCCGGCGGCGAAGAGGTGCGCGCCTCGGCACCCGCGCTCGTGAGCGTCACCTCCGTCGACGGCGGCGGCCACTTCTTCGCCGCCACCCACCCCGGCGAAACCTCCGCCATCATCGAGGACTACCTCGACTGGGACTGACCCCGTGCTGATCGCGCCCGCCCTCCCCGCCGTGCCTGCCGTGCACAACTGCGGGGATCGTGGCCGACGCGCCGGTTCGGGGTGGGCGGATGCGGCGGGTCGCGCAGCATCCCCGCAGTTGTGCACGCCCAGAGGGGCGGTGCGAGCATGACGGCGGCGGTGCGGGTGCGGGATCGCATCGTCGCGGGAGTGGATGCCGAGGGCCTCGGCGCGTACGGGGTGCACGTGCTCGTCGGCGACGACGAGGCCGCACACCGATGGCGCAGCGATGACCGGGTCAACCTGTACTCGGTGTCGAAGGGCGTCTGCGCGCTCGCCGCCGGGATGGCGATCGACGAAGGCGTACTCGCGCTCGACACCGCCGCGCTCGAGGTGCTCGACGTACCGCAGCCGGGCGCCGGCACGGAGGGCGTGACGCTCGAGCATCTGCTGACGATGCGCAGCGGCATCGACTTCCAGTGGTTCGCTGACCAACGCGTGCCGTGGAACGATCTCGCGCACGAGATGCTGCGGCATCCCGCCGCCCCCGGCGCCGCGTTCCAGTACACCGACGCGAGCCCCTACGTCGCGATGCGCATGCTGGCCGCCCGCGTCGGCGATGTGCGCGATTGGCTCATGCCGCGGCTGTTCGATCCACTCGGCATCCACAACCCGCAGTGGCACCGGTGCCCGCTCGGGCACATCGCCGCCGGCAGCGGTCTCGAGTTGCGCACAGACGAGCTCGCCCGCATCGGCAGGCTGCTGCGCGATCGCGGCCAGTGGCAAGGTGAACAGCTCGTGAGCACCGAGTGGGTCGAGCGGATGGCGCGCGACAGTTTCGCGACCGGCGCCGACGGTCGCTGGTCCCGCTACGGGTTCGGCGTCTGGCAGGGACCCGGCCGCGCCTGGCGGCTCGACGGCCGCTACGGCCAGTACGTCATCGTCGATGACCCTGCGGATGCCGTCGTCACCATCACGGCGCACGAAGAGCACCGGGACCACCGCCTCGCTGAGCTCGCGGCATCCGCTCTCGCCTCTTGAGCGCGCCTCATTCTCGGTGAGTCCGGGATTCGAGCCCGAGTCGGCCGTTGTGAGCGGTTGACTCACGGGTAAACCTTGGACTCACGGTATGGCACGGCACGGTGGGGCATGGTGGGAGCGCCTCGGCGTCGAGGACGCCGTCGACGAGTTCGATCTCGAGCATGCAGCCATCACACGGCGCGGCCCGGCGCCGGGTGGCCGGAGCGTACGCTGGAGGCATGTTCGGATGGATCGGGGAGGCATCGTGCGCCCCCTGACCGAACAGACCATCCGCGCCTCGTTCCGCAACGCGTCCCGCAAAGAGGCGGCCAGTCTCACCCTGCCGCCCGACTTCGAGACGCTCGACTGGGACCGGCTCGACTACCTCGGCTGGCGCGACCCGAAGCTCGCCCGCCGCTCCTATCTGATGGTGCCTGGGCTCGACGACGACGGCGGCATCACCGGCATTCTGCTGCAGCGCGCCGACGCGAAGCCGAACGCTCGTGCGCAGTGCTCGTGGTGCCGCGACGTGACGCTGCCCAACGACGTCGTCCTCTACGTCGCCAAGCGATCCGGACCGGCCGGACGCAAAGGCGACGCGGTCGGAACCCTGATCTGCGAAGACTTCGAGTGTTCGACGAACGTGCGCCGACTGCCGCCGCTGGCGTACGAGGGGTTCGACCGCGAGGCGGCACGCGACCGCCGCATCGATGACCTGCGCATGCTGACGGCCGCGTTCGCCGCCGAGCTCTGATCGAGCACCCGCACACCCGCACACCCGCACACCCGCACACCCGCACCACGCGCCCACCGCACCCACCGCCGCGAACCAACGGAGGAACCATGGCGATCCCAGACGACGACACCCGTGTCACCTACCCCGACGGCGACACGGCCTCGACCGGCACGGTGCTGCACGTCGAGCCGCTCGACGGCGGACGCGTCGGCGTCATCCTCGACCGCACCGCGTTCCACCCGGTCGACACGGCGTGGCCCGACCAGCCTGCCGACCGGGGGCGGCTGCGGTTCGCTGACACGGTCGCCGAGGTCGTCGATGCGGTCACCGGCGGCATCCACGAGGGCGTGCTGCGTGTCGGCGCCGACCTGCCCGTCCGCATGGCGACCGAGGGGTGGACGTTCGTCGTCGTGCACATCCTCGAAGGTGACGCGCCTGCGGTCGGCGACCGTGTCGATGTCGAAGTGGATGCCGCGCACCGCACCGCGCTGTCGATCGGCCACACGGCGTGCCACCTGGCATCCCTCGCGCTCGACGCGGCCCTCGCCGACGCCTGGACGAAGCCGGTCGGCACCGACGCGTTCGGCAACCCGGGCTTCGATGCCGCCGCCATCCAGACCTCCCGCATCCACCCGCACGGGTCGGTCGACGTCTACCGCATCGGCAAGTCGCTGCGCCGCAAGGGCTTCACGGCGACCGCGCTCGATGACATGGCGGCGGTCGAGGCGCGCGCGAATGCGCTGCTGACGGCGTGGGCGGAGGCCGGCGGGCCGGTGCACATCCGTCGTGACGACGACCGCATCTCGGCCCGACGCACGTGGGTGTGCGAGAGCGCCGCCGGCACCGCCGAAATCCCGTGCGGCGGTACGCACACGACCGACCTGCACCAGCTGCGCGGCATCGCCGTGACGCTCGAAACCGTCGATGTGGTCGGCGGCCGCGAGGTCACGATGACGACGACGGTGCCTGCGGTCTGAATCAGAGGCCGACCGCCGCCATTCCTTCTGCAGGAAGTCCTGCGACGGATGCGGCGGCATCCCGGTCACTGACCTCATGCGTCACAGGTCTTCCTGCACACGGCACGTGGACAGGGGCGCGCGTGGCGGGTGAGGATGGCGGCATGGTGAGCGAGGCCGCGGGGCGCAACTGGGCGGGCAATGTCGGCTACGGCGCGGCGGGGCTCGTGCGGCCGAGGTCGCTCGACGAACTGCGCGAGGTGGTCGCCTCGGCGCGGCGGGTGCGGGCGCTCGGCAGCCGGCACACCTTCACCGACCTCGCCGACACCGACGGGTTGCTCGTGACGCTCGACGCGCTCGCCGATCCTGCCCAGGTGACGGTGCAGGACGGCGTCGCGACCGTGCCCGCCGGCATCCGCCACGGCGAACTCGCCACCGAGCTGCAGCGCCACGGCGTCGCCCTCGCGAACCTCGCGTCGCTGCCGCACATCTCGGTGGCCGGCGCCGTCGCGACCGGCACGCATGGGTCGGGCGACCGCATCGGCACGCTCGCGACCCAGGTGCGGGCCGTCGAGCTGATCACGGCGGGCGGGGGCACGCTGCGCCTGACCCGATCGGATGCCGATTTCGCCGGCGCCGTCGTCGCGCTCGGCGCGCTCGGCATCGTCACGCATCTCGAACTCGACGTCGAACCCGACTACCGGGTCGCGCAGCGCGTCTTCGACCGCGTCCGATGGAGCCGTGCGCTCGCCGACTTCGACACGCTCACGTCAGCCGGCGACAGCGTGAGCCTGTTCACGACCTGGCAGGATGCCGAGACCATCGACCAGGTCTGGGTCAAGACGCGCGAGGGCGGCGAGACGCCCGACCTCGCGGCGTTCGGGGGTGTCGCAGCCGACGGGCCCCGGCATCCGATCCGCGGCGTCGACCCGACACCCGCCACCGACCAGGGCGGCGTGCTCGGGCCGTGGTTCGAGCGGCTGCCGCACTTTCGGCTCGCGTTCACGCCGTCAGCCGGCGCGGAACTGCAGTCCGAGTACCTGCTGCCGCGCGGCGAGGTGCCCGCCGCAGTCGAAGCCCTGCGGGCGCTCGCGCCGCGCATCGCGCCGCTGCTGCTGGTCACCGAGGTGCGCACGATGGCCGGTGACGACCTGTGGCTGTCGGGTGCCCATGGGGCGGCGACGGTCGGCATCCACTTCACCTGGAAGCCCGACGAACCGGCAGTCCGCGCCCTGCTGCCGGCGATCGAGGCAGCGCTGCCCGAGGCCGCCCGGCCGCACTGGGGCAAGGTCTTCGAACTGCCCGGCGACGCGCTCGCCGAACGGTACCCGCGCTGGCACGACTTCGCCGCGCTGCGTCGCCGCCTCGACCCCGACGACGTGTTCGGCAACGCCTTCCTTGACCGCATCGGGCTGTAGCGCCCCGGCCGTAGCGCCCCGGTCCGGCCGACGCTTCGTCACTCGACTGCGCCAGTATTCGGCGACTGCGCCACCGATCGATGGCGCGGATGCCGCGAACTGGCGCAGTCGTGGTGCGCGGCGGCCGGTAGAGCGCCCCGGCCGCGCACCCCGCACAATGGCGGGATGGGATTCTGGAACGCACCCGACGGCAGGCCACTGAGCGGCGAGAACGGGTTTCGGCTCATGCCGACCGACGACCTCGCGACCCTGCCGGCCAGCGGGCGGGTGGATGCCGTCGCCGGCGGACACGGCATCGTGCTGACCTACGCCTGGCAGCACCCCGTCGACGGGTCGCAGACCGGCGCGCTGCTGGTCGGATCACCGGACGAGGACGGCGTGATCACCGCATCGTGGCTGGATTCCTGGCATCAGCAGCCCAGCCCGATGACGCTCGTCGGCACGCCGCTGGCCGATGGCGGGTGTGCGCTCGCGGCGACCTACGCGGGCGACTGGGGCTGGCAGATCGACGTCACGGTCGACGGCGGTGTTCGCCTCGTCATGCGCAACGTGGTGCCGGCATCCGCAATCGGTCCCGACACCCCCGGCGAGGCTGGCGCGTACGACGTCATGGTCATGCGCCTGGTCTGACTTCGACGCGGCACCGGGATGGCGTGCCAGTCGTCGGAACGGTGGGGCAGCAGTGGAGCCGTGTGGCCGCCGAGTCGACACGAGCACCGCGGCTCCGACGACCCGCACCGGATGCGTCACCGGCGCCGTGCACCCGCACGTCATGTTGCGCCCACAGCGTGCGAAACACGTCGCTGCGCGTCGACAGTTCGCGAGGCGGGGTCGAGGAACTGGAAGCGCGCGAAGCTCGGCGTGCGCCCGCCGTCGCGGGCGACGGTGCGGTGGGACTGCTCGGCATCCTCGTCGCCAGACAGCTCGGCGCCGAGCGCGTCATCGCGATGAGCCGCCACGCCGACCGCCAGGCGCTCGGGCGCCGGTTCGGGGCGACCGACGCAATCTCAGCAGCCGGGGGCAGCGTCGGCAGTGGGGCTCAGCCGGCGAGGCGGTCGACGGCGGCTTGGATCGCGACGGCGGCGGCGCCCCGGGCCCAGGCGCGGAAGCCGGTGCGGTCGACGTGCACGTTGACGGGCGCGGCTTCGGCCGCGCGGTCGGCGCGGATCGCGTCGGCGACGACGTCGGCCGCGCGGTCGTACAGGCCCACGCCTTCGCCGGCGAGCACCACGGTGTGCTGCAGCGTGAGGTTCGTCGCGAGCGCGATGAGCCGGCCGAGCGCCGCGGCAGACGCGTCGACGACGGCGCGCGCGGCCGGTTCGCCGAGAGATGCCGCGTCGAGCACCTCGTCGAAGGTCACCGGTCGTTGCAGTGCGGCCGAGACCTGCGCCGCGACCGAGCCGGAGGTGAGCATCGCCTGCGTGCAGCCGCGGTGCCCCTCCGAACACAGCGGGCCGTTCGGCGCGACGGGGATGTGCCCGCCGGTGCCGACGCCCGAGTCGGGGGTGTGCACGACCTGCCCGTCGACGACGAGCGCGTACCCGACGCCGATGCCGACGGTGATGACGGCGAAGCCGGGGATGCCGCGACCCACGCCGAACCACCGCTCCGCCTCGGCGAGGGCGACGAGGTCGTTCTCGAGGGTGACCGGCACGCCGAGCCGCTGCGCGAGCGGTTCGGCGAGGGCGACGTCGTGCCAGTCGAGGAACGGCGCGTCGACGACGACGCCGTCGCGGCTCAGCCCGCCGAGGCTCACGCCGATGCCCCGAAGCTTGCGCACCTCGAACCCGGCCACGAGCTCGACGATCGCCTCGATCACCTCGCCCGGGTCGGTGCTCGACAGCGCTCGCTCCGTCTCGGCGATCGGCTCGGCGCGCACGTCGGTCGCGACGGCGTAGATGCGGTCGCCGGTGAGCTTGACGCCGACGAACCCGCCGACGTCGGGGGCGATGTCGAGCGGGCGTGAGGGGCGGCCGACGGTGCCGTCGGCCGTGTCGCCGAGCTCGATGAGGATGCCGGAATCCAGCAGCGGCTTGGCCAGCCGCGTGAGGCTCGCGGGCGACAGGCTCAGTCGCTTCGTGAGGGCGCTGCGCGACAGCGGACCGTGGATGAGCACGGCGCGCGCCAGTGCGGCTTCGCTCTCGCTGACCATCGGGTGGGTCACCTCGCCTCGCGTTGTTCGTTCCATTGTGGCACGAACCCGCCCGCCGAATCGGGTCGAATCCCGCCAGATCTCCCTCTTGCCATCTCGATTACTTCAGTGCTAAAACTAATGCCATGCTCGAGACCGACAACGAGGTCGACGTCATGTCGACACCTGCCGCCGCATCCCGCATCCTCCATCTCGCCTCGGGAGGCACGAGCGTCGTGCTCGACCTCGACGCGCACCCGACGCCCGCGATCATCCACTGGGGTGCGGCGCTCGGCGACGCCGATGACGCCACGCTGCGGTCCCTCGCCGTCGCCGCGCGCCCGCAGCGCGTCTCGGGGGGACTCGACGAGACCGCACGGCTGACCGCCCTCAGCACTGCCGCATCCGGCTGGCTCGGCACGCCCGCGCTGGAGGGCATGCGCGGCGGGCACGCTGTCAGCATCCTGCCGACCCTCACCGCGGTGCTCGAATCGCCCGAGGGTACGCTGCTCGTGCTCACCGACGCCGAGGCCGGCATCACCGTGCACCTCGAACTCGGCGTCGGCGCATCGGGACTCTTCCGTCAGCGGATGACGGTGCGCAACGACGCCGCCGACACCTTCACCGTGACGACGGCACACCTCGTCGCCCCGCTGCCGTGGGATGCCACCGAAGTGCTCGACACCACCGGCCGGCACCTGCGGGAGCGTTCCGCCCAGCGCCGCGACCTCACCTTCGGCACGCACCTGCGCGAGTCCCGCCGCGGGCGGCCCGGGGCGGATGCCACCGTGCTGCTGGCCGCAGGCCGACCCGGTTTCGGGTTCGAACGGGGCCGGGTGCACGGCATCCACCTCGCCTGGAGCGGCGACCAGCGGGTGCTCGCCGAGCGCGTCACGACCGGTGAGGCCTTCCTCGCCGGCGGCGAACTGCTCGCGGCGGGCGAAGTCGCCCTCGCCCCGGGCGAGGAGTACGTCACGCCCTGGCTGCTCGCCTCGTGGGGCGACGGGCTCGACGAACTCGCCACCCGGTTCCACGACGAGTGGCGGGCGCGCCCGCAGCACCCGACCCGGCCGCGCCCGATCACCGTCAACACGTGGGAGGCCGTCTACTTCGACCACGACCTCGACCGGCTGCTCGCGCTCGCCGACGCGGCGGCCGACGTCGGGGCGGAGCGCTACGTGCTCGACGACGGCTGGTTCCTTCGCCGTCGCGACGACACCGCGGGCCTGGGCGACTGGATCGTCGACCCCGACGTGTGGCCGAACGGTCTGCATCCGCTCGTCGACCGGGTCACCGCGCTCGGCATGGAGTTCGGCCTGTGGGTCGAGCCCGAGATGGTCAACCCCGACAGCGACCTCGCCCGCGCGCACCCCGACTGGATCCTGCGGGGTCGACGCGACCTGCCGCCCGCTGCCCGCCAGCAGCAGGTGCTCGACCTGTCGCGCCCCGATGCCTACGCGCACATCGCCGGGCAGCTGCACGCGCTGCTGGAGGAGTACCCGATCGCCTACCTGAAGTGGGACCACAACCGCGACCTCGTCGACGCCGGCGGGGGAGCGGGCGACGGCTCCCGCATCCACGCGCACACCCTGGCCGTCTACCGGCTGCTCGACGAACTCAAGGCCACCCACCCTGGGCTCGAGATCGAGAGCTGCGCGTCAGGCGGCGCCCGCGTCGACCTCGGCATCCTTGACCGCACCGACCGCATCTGGACCAGCGACTGCCTCGACCCGGTGGAGCGGCTCGAGAACCAGCGCTACACCGCGCTGGTCGTGCCGCCCGAGCTGATGGGCATGCACCTGACCACGCCCGAGGTGCACTCGACCGGGCGCACCGTCTCGCTCGGCATGAGCGGCGCCGTCGCCCTGTTCGGTCACTTCGGCATCGAGTGGGACCTCACGACCCTGACGGATGCCGAGCGCCACGCCGTCGGCGGCTGGGTCGAGCTCGCCCGCCGGGTGCGCCCGCTCGTGGCCACCGGGCGCCTCGTGAACGCCGACGTCGCCGACCCGGGGCTCGACGTCCGCGGGGTGGTCGCGAACACCCGCGATCACGCATTCTTCACGATCGCGCAGACCGCGTCGCTTATCGCCTCGCCCGCTGGCCGCATCACGCTGCCGGGTCTCGACCCCGCCACCCGCTACCGCGTCACGGTGGCCACGCCCGGCTGCGTCGTGCAGGCACCGGCGCAGTCGCCGCTCGCCTGGGCACACCACGACACCGTGCTCACCGGCCGGCAGCTCGCCCTCGCAGGCATCCGCCCGCCCGTGCAGCACCCGCAGCAGGCCACCGTCCTCGAACTGCGCGCCGTGCCGCGCGCCGACTGACCCTGAACCACCCGCGCGAGGAGGCGCACCCATGAAACCACGCACCATACGGACCGCCGCGGCGGTCGCCGGGATCGCCGGTGTGGCGATCGCCCTCGGCGGCTGCGCATCGGCCGGATCCGACGGCGTCACGACCCTGAACTTCTTCCAGTTCAAGGGCGAGGCGATCGCCGACTTCGACGAGCTCATCGCCGAGTTCGAGGCCGAGAACCCCGATATCAACGTCGTGCAGAATGCGGCAGCCGACGCCGACACCCTCATCCGCACCCTGCTCGTGAAGGACCGGATCCCCGACGTCATCACCCTCAACGCGAGCGGCAACTTCGGCCGACTCGCGCAGGCGGGCGTGTTCTACGACTTCTCCAATGAGCCGGTGCTGCAGACGATCAACCCGGCGGTGCAAGAGATCCTCGCCGACCTCGGCACCTATGGGGATGAGGTCAACGGGCTCGGCTACGTCAACAACGCGAACGGCATCATCTACAACCGCGACATCTTCGAAGCGCAGGGGCTCGAGGTGCCGCAGACGTGGGACGAGCTGATCGCCGTGTGCGATGCGCTGCAGGATGCCGGGATCTCCCCGTTCTACGGCACCCTCGCCGACGCGTGGACCGCCATCCCGTCATGGAACGCGCTCGGCGCCTACCCCGCGCAGGACGGGTTCTTCGACAAGCTCCGCGCACAGGGCGAGGACGTCGGCCCCGACTCCGAGGTGTCGTTCCAGAAGGACTTCGTCGAGGTGATGGAACGGCAGTACCAGCTCTACGAGTACATGCAGGACGGCTACCGCGGCCGCACCTACGACGACGGCAACGCCGCGTTCGCGAACGGCGAGTCGGCCATGCTGCTGCAGGGCATCTGGGCCACCAACCCCATCAAGCAGGTGAACCCCGACATCAATCTCGGCATCTTCCCGTACCCGACCGACGACCCCGACGAGTCGATGCTCGTCTCCGGTGTCGACGTGGTCTTCACGCTCGGCAAGAACGGCGCGAAGCACGACGCCGCAATGCGGTTCATCGAGTTCGCGTTCCAGCCCGAGGTGCAGGAGCGCTTCGCCGCCTCGCAGAACATGGTGCCGTCAGTCGAGGGTGCAGAGCTCGGCGATGACCCGGCGCTGCAGTCGGTCGCCCCGTATTTCGACGCCGGCCGCATCACCGGGTTCATCGACCACCAGGTGCCTGGCAGCATCCCGCTGCAGCCGATCGACCAGCAGTTCCTCTTCACCGGCGACGTGGATGCCGCGTTGAAGTCCCTCGACAGCGAGTGGAGCAAGGTCGCCGCTCGCACCATCCCCGTGACGGGAGACGACCAATGACGCTCACCCAGGCCGTGCGCTCCACCACCGGCACCGCCGCGAAGCGGGCGCCGCGCACGAAGACACGCACCGCAAAGGCGCTTCCCGCCTACTACTGGATGGTGTGGCCGGCGGTCATCGCGTTCGCCGCGTTCCACACCCTGCCGGTGATCGTGGGCATCTTCTTCAGCTTCACGAACTACGCCGGGTACGGCGCGTGGAACTTCGTCGGTGTCTCGAACTACATCAACCTGTTCCGAGACGACCGGGTGCTGCAGGCGTACGGGTTCTCGTTCCTGTTCGCGATCGTGGCGACGATCCTCACCAATGCGATCTCGCTGTCGATCGCGATGGGGCTGAACGCCAAGATCAAGGCCCGCAACTTCTGGCGCGGCGTCTACTTCGTGCCGTACGTGCTCGCGATCCTCGTCATCGGCTACGTGTTCCAGTTCATCTTCTCGAACTCGCTGCCGAAGATCCTCGCCGGCATCCCGCTGTTCCGCGACAACATCCTCACCAACGACACGTGGGCGTGGACGGCGATCGTCGCGCTCGCGGTCTGGCAGGGCTGCGCGTTCGCGATCATCATCTACCTGTCGGGGCTGCAGACCATCCCGGCAGAGCTCTACGAGGCCGCGTCGCTCGACGGCGCGTCGGCGTGGCGGCAGTTCCGGTCGATCACCTTCCCGCTCATCGGCGCGTTCTTCACGATCAACGTCGTGCTGAGCCTGAAAGGCTACCTGCAGGTGTTCGACCCGATCGTCGCCCTCACCAACGGCGGACCCGGCACGGCGACGGAGTCCGTCACGCTGCTCATCTTCCGCGGCGGGTTCTCGGGCGGCGAGTTCGCCTACCAGACGGCCAACGCGGTGGTGTTCTTCATCGTCATCACGGTCGTCTCCCTCTTCCAATTCCGGGTCCTTCAGCGCAGAGAGGCCGACTTCTGATGTCCACCGCAACCACCACCTCGCTCGAAGCCGTTGACACGGCTGCAGTCGCTCGGCCGCGCCGCCGCAAGGAGGCCTCGCGCGACGACGACACCCGCCGCACCAACTGGTGGGCGACCGCCCTGATCGCGGTGTGCTCGCTCACGGTGCTCATCCCGCTGTACCTGGCCGTCGTCGTCGCCCTGAAGACGCCCGATCAGCTCGCTGAGGGCACCGGGTTCGAACTGCCGACATCCATTCGCTGGGAGAACTTCGCGGATGCCTGGGAGCGCACCGCCTTCCCGCAGGCCCTCGCCAACACGGCGCTGATCACGGTCGGCTCGGTCGTGTTCACGCTGCTGACCAGTTCGCTCGTCGCCTACGCGCTGGCGCGCAACCTGCACCGCCCGTTCTTCAAGGGCGTGTTCTTCTACCTGCTGGCGGCGATGTTCATCCCGTTCCCGATCATCATGCTGCCGCTGGTGAAGCAGACCGCGATCCTGGGGCTCGACAACCAGGCCGGCATGATCCTGCTGTACACGATCTACGGGCTGAGCCTGAACATCTTCATCTACACCGCCTACATCCGTTCGATCCCGATCGAGCTCGAAGAGGCGGCGCGGGTGGACGGCGCATCCACGTGGCGCGTGTTCTGGCAGGTCATCTTTCCGCTGCTCATGCCCATGAACGCGACCGTCGGCATCCTCACCTGCGTGTGGGCGTGGAACGACTTCATCATGCCGCTGGTCGTGCTCACCGACCCCGGTGCGCGAACCATCCCGCTTGCGCAGTACGTGTTCCAGGGGCAGTTCAACACCGACTACACCGTCGCGTTCGCGTCGTACCTGATGGCGATGGCACCCCTGCTGCTGGTCTACATCTTCTCGCAGCGCTGGGTCATCTCCGGCGTCACCCGCGGCTCGATCAAGTAGGCCGCCGCTGTTCACCTGACTGCGCCGGTTTGCGACGTCTGCGCCACCGATCGATGGCGCGGATGCCGCGAATTGGCGCAGTCGTGGTGTGCGGACACGGGGCATACTGGCCGAAGGACCCCGGGGGAGGACGCATGAGCAGCACCGCCGCGACGACGACAGATCGGCCCTGGGCGTGGGAGGCGGATGCGGCGCTGGCCGCCGTCGGGTCGGATGCCGGTGGCCTCACCGCCGCCGAAGCCGCATCGCGGCTGCAGCGACACGGCCGCAACGTGTTGCCGGCGCCGAAGCCCACCCCGTGGTGGCGCCGGCTGCTCGCCCAGTACGACGACGTGCTCACCTACATCCTCGTCGCGGCCGCCGTGCTCAAGGCGATCTCCGGCGACTGGATCGAGTTCACCGTCATCGCCGTCGTGATCGTCGCGACGGGGCTCCTTGGTTTCATCCAGGAGGGGCGGGCGACGTCTGCCCTCGCGAGTCTGACGCGGATGCAGTCGCTCGACGCCCAGGTGCTGCGCGGCGGCGCGTGGGGTGTCATCGACGCCGCCGACCTCGTTACGGGCGACATCGTGCGGGTGCGCAGCGGGTCGAAGGTGCCCGCCGACCTGCGGCTGCTGACCGCGACCAACCTGCGAGTCGACGAGGCGGCGCTGACCGGTGAGAGCGAACCGGTATCCAAAACCCCCGCCGCCAATCTGCCGGATGCCGCGATCGGCGACCGGTCGGCCATCCTGCACTCCGGCACGATCGTCGCGACCGGCGAGGGTCAGGGGGTCGTCGTCGCGACCGGCGCCGACACCGCGATCGGCGCGATCTCGACGCTCGTCGCCGAGCAGGAACAGCTCGAGACGCCGCTGGCACGCCAGTTGGCACGCCTGGGCAAGCAGATCTCGATCCTCATCGGCATCCTCGCCGTCGCGATGCTGCTGATCGGTCGTCTCGTGCACGACGCCGAACGCGACGAGCTGATCTCGGCGGCAATCGGGTTCGCGGTCGCCGCCGTGCCCGAGGGGCTGCCGGCGCTGGTGACCATCACGCTCGCGCTCGGCGTGCAGCAGATGGCCAAGCGCCGTGCCATCACCCGCAAGATGGATGCCGTCGAGACCCTCGGCGCGATGAACGTCATCTGCTCCGACAAGACCGGCACCCTCACCCAGAATGAGATGACCGCCCGCACCGTGGTCACCGCGACCGGCACGTACGCCGTCGAGGGGCAAGGGTACGACCCGCACGGCCGCATCGTCGCCGGCGACGGTGAGACCGCCGATCCCGCCCGGCATCCCGACCTCGCCGCCCTGGTCACCTCGGCCGCCGTGTGCAACGACGCGAAGGTCGAGCAGACCGACGAGGGGTGGCGGGTCGTCGGGCAGCCCACCGAGGGTGCGCTCGACGTGCTGGCGAGCAAGTCAGGGGTCGACGTCACCGGCATCCGTCGTCTCGGGCACCTGCCGTTCGAGTCGTCGGTGAAGTTCTCGGCGACCGTCGATGTCGGCACGACGGGGCCGCGGATGCTGCACGTGAGCGGTGCGCCCGACCGCCTGCTCGACCGGTCGACGAGCCAGCTCACCGGCGGTGCGCGCGTCGACCTCGACCGTGCCGCGTGGGAGCGGCACATCGACGAGCTGTCGGCCAAGGGCCTCCGGCTCCTCGCCGAAGCCCAGCGGCCCGCCGGCGACCTGACCGACGAGATCGACGTCGACGATGTGACCGAGCTCACGTTCCTGGGGCTCGTCGGCATCGTCGACCCGCCGCGTCCAGAAGTGCGCGACGCGATCACCGAGGCCCACGGCGCCGGCGTGCGCGTGAAGATGATCACCGGTGACCACCGCGGCACTGCGACCGCGATCGCCCGCGAACTGGGGATCGTCGCGCCAGACGGCAACGTGCCCGCACTCACCGGTGCCGACATCGAGCGGATGAGCCAGGACCAGCTCGCCGACGTGGTCCGCGACGTCGACGTCTACGCGCGCACCTCGCCCGAGCACAAGCTGCGGATCGTGCGGGCCCTGCAGTCTCACCGGCAGGTCGTCGGTATGACCGGCGACGGGGTGAACGACGCACCGTCGATCACCCGCGCCGACGTCGGCATCGCGATGGGCATCAAGGGCACCGAGGCCACCAAGGAGGCCGCAGACGTCGTGCTCGCCGACGACAACTTCGCGACCATCGTGCGCGCCGTCGAAGAGGGCCGGCGCATCTACGACAACATCCGCAAGTCGGTCGTGTTCCTGCTGCCGACCAACGGTGCGCAGTCGCTCGTCATCCTGGTCGCGGTGCTGCTCGGGATCGCGCTGCCACTGTCGCCGGTGCAGATCCTGTGGATCAACCTCGTCTGCGCCGTCACGCTGACCGTCGCGCTCGCCGGCGAACCCGCCGAACCCGGCATCATGACGAGGCCACCGCGATCGGCGAAGGAACAGGTGCTCAACGGGCGGATGCTGGTGCTCGTGCTGGTCGTCTCGGTGCTGATCGGCGGCGCCGCGGTGTGGATCTTCGAGGCCGAACAGCGGCTCACCGGTTCGTACGCGCAGGCGCAGACGAGCGCCGTGTTGATGCTCGCGCTCGGGCAGCTCGCGTTCCTGTTCAACTGCCGCAGGCTCAACTCGTCGTCGCTCACCTGGCGCGTGCTCACCGGCAACAACACGGTGTGGATCTCGTGCGCGGCGATGCTCGCGCTGCAGGTCGTGTTCACCTACGCGCCGTTCATGAACCAGTGGTTCGATTCGGCCCCGATCAGCCTGCGCCAGTGGGGTACGACCGCCGCGCTCGCCGTCGCGGTGTTCCTCGTCGTCGAGGCCGTCAAGGCCGCGCTGCGCGCGACCGAGCGTCGACGCTGATCAGGCGGCGACGACGACGAGGCCGAACAGGCCGAACGCGAGCACGGCGATCGCCATGGCCGTCACAGCTCCCGCACCGCCGCGCGGCAGCCTGCCCTCGTCAACGAGCGTGCGACGGATGCCGGTGAATCGACGTCGTGCGAGCACCCACATCACGAACGCGGCGATGATGCCGACGCAGCCGGGGATCACCCAGAGTGCGTTCTCGAGCACGGCGGGCAGCAGCCGCAGCGCGACGAGCGAGCCGACGGCGATCGTGAGCGCGGTGCGCCGCCACGCCAGTTCGGTGCGTTCGGGTTGCAGGCCGGAGTCGAACCGTTCGGTGTTCGCGTCGGTGTCGGTGCTCACGGCAGGCTCACGCGAAGACGATGCTGAGCACCACGAGCACGCCTGCCACTGCCACCGCGACACCGACGGCTGGCCCGAGCAGCGAGCTGGGCAGCGGTCGGCCCACGCGCATCGCACGTTCGGTCTGCGCCCAGTTCACCCACCCGAGCACCGGGGTGAGGACGCCCGCGGCGATCAGCAGCAGCGAGGCCGCCAACCGCAGCCCCGGGTGGAGGTCGAGGCCGAGCAGCTCGAGCGCAATGCCGCTCGCGATGAGGGCGAGCGCTGTGCGCAGCCACGCCAAAAAGGTGCGCTCGTTCGCGAGCGAGAAGCGCGGGTCGGGTTCATCGCCGTGCCGATACACGAATCCCGGAAACCGCTGCATGGCGCGAGTCTACGCTGGAGCCATGACTCGTCCCGCTGACGCGACCTGGCTGCGGCCCCTCGGATCGACCGGCATCACCGTGTCGGCACTCACCCTCGGGGGCGGGCCGCTCGGCAGCATGCCGGCACTGTTCGGCGACACGGTGCCGACCGAGCGTGCGATCGATCTCGTGCACCGCGCGTTCGAGAGCCCGGTGCGAACGATCGACACGTCGAACGGCTACTCCGACGGTGAGAGCGAACGGCGCATCGGCGCGGCGATAGCCGCGGCCGGGGGGCTGCCCGACGGGGTGAACATCATCACGAAGGTCGATCCGCGGGACGGGGACTTCTCCGGTGACCGGGTGCGCGAATCCGTCCGCGAGAGCAAGGAACGGCTCGGACTCGACCACCTGCCGCTCGTGCACCTGCACGACCCCGAGAACTTCGCGTTCGAGCAGATCTCGGCCCCCGGCGGCGCCGTCGACACGCTCGTCGAGTTGCGCGAGGCGGGCGAGATCGGGGCGATCGGGCTCGCCGGCGGACCGATCCCCGAGATGCGCCGGTACCTCGCGCTCGAGGTCTTCGACGCGGTGCTCGTGCACAACCGGTGGACCCTCGTCGACCGCAGCGCCGGGCCGTTGCGCGCCGACGCCGAAGCCCTCGGCATCCCGTTGATCAACGCGGCAGTGCACGGCAGTGGCATCCTCGCCGATCCGACGATCGACCGGTACGCGTACCGCCCCGCGAATGAGGGCGTGCGCCGCGCGGTCGACGCGATGGTCGAGGTCTGCGCGGCGTTCGACACGACGCTCGCCGTCGCGGCGCTGCAGTTCTCGCTGCGCGACCCCGGCATCGCGACGTCGATCGTCGGCATGAGCAGTCCGGAGCGACTGGATCAGACGCTCCGCGCGGCCGAACAGTCCCTGCCCGACGAGCTGTTCACCGAGCTTGAACGGCACGTGCCCGAGCCGCAGTGGTGGCTCGAACCGACCTCGTGAAGGCGCGATGACCATGGAGGACGGCGTCGACGAGCTGCGCGCACTCCGCGCCCGCGCCTACGGACCCGACGGTGACATCGAAACGGATGCCGAGGCCCTGGCACGGCTGCATCCCCTTGAATCGGAGCGTCGACGTGCCGCGGCGCCGGTCGAGCCGGAGACCCCGGACGCACCGGTCGAGCCGATCATCGAGGCGGTGCCCGCGTCGATCGCCGACCAGCCGTCCGACGCTGTGCCGGAGGCCGCGGCATCCGATGCTGCGAACGTCGACCCCGCCCTGGCGCCGCGGCAACGTCTGCGGCGGCGGACCATCTGGCTGTGGGTCGCGTCGCTCGTCGTCGTCGCGATCATCACGGCGATGGTGACGACCGCGATCACCGCGATCCGCCCGATCTCGGCCGCGACCGGAGCCGTGCAGGTGGCGTCGCTCGACCCCGACCCGACGGTCGAGTTGCCCGATGAGTCATGGTTCCCGAGGCAATCGACGTTCTACTCGTACGAGGGGTACACGATCGCGCACCCGCTGCCGAACACCTGGGGTGAAGGCGATTGCATCATGGTGTTCCGGCTCGACAGTTTCGACGGGGCGGGCGGCTATACGGGGCCGATGCACTATGGGTGCGGCGCCGGCGTCTTCTTCCCGGCGGCGAGATTCGCGATCGACGAGAACGCGCCGGATCAGATACGCGAGACGTACGCCGACGGCACCGCGATCAGCTTCGAACTCGACGGCGAACTGCTCGGCGTCTTCATCGACGAGTCGATGGTGGAGCCGGCCGAGGTCGAGTGATCTCGGCGGTCCCGTTCATCCGCGCCGAACTGCTCGCTGGTCGGGGTTGCGCGCGCACTTCGGCGCGAACGAGTCGGCCACCGGCATCCGCCGAGACCGCTCAAGGGGCGCATCGGGCGCTCTCAGGGCGGTGTGCAACCCTAGAAGGATGGACGACAATACGCGCCTCCGCGATGCGGAGCTTGAACTGCTCGACTCCACCACCCGCCAGGACGGCGACCGCGTCCGGGCACTCCTGCACCCCGAGTTCGTCGAGATCGGCCGCTCGGGGCGGCGTTGGAACCGCGACGAGATCGTAGAGGTGATGGCGTTCGAGCCCGAGCGCGTCACCCCCGAGACCGGTGATTGGGAGTTCGTCGCGCTCAGCGCAGACGTGACCCTCGTCACCTACGTCGTGCACACCTTCGAAGGCGACAGCCGCCACAGCAGCGTGTGGGACACCAGCACCGGCGAGCCCGTGCTGCGCTTCCACCAGGGCACGGTCGTGCCCGCCGCCGTTCCGGTCTGATCCCGCGACACCCGCCGAGAAACCACCTCTCCTCGAGACACCACCCGTGCAGGGACGTCTCGCGGCAGAGGTGGTTTCTCGTTCAGGCCACCGCTCTCGAGATCTCGGATGCCGCAGCTTGCAGTGCGGGAACGGCCCGCGCGACGAGGTCGTCGGTCATGCGCTGCAGCGGACCTGAGACCGAGACGGCGAAGACGCCGCCGTCGGGGAGTGGGATCGGAACGGCGACACAGCGGACGCCGAGTTCCTGCTCCTGCTCGTCCATCGCGTAGCCGCGGGCACGGATGCCGGCGAGTTCGGCGCCCATCGTGGCCCGATCGACGATCGTGTGGGCCGTGCGGGCGGGCAGCCCCGACCCGTCGATGATCGCGGTGACGGCCGCGGCATCCAATGCCGACAGCATCGCCTTGCCGACGCCGGTGCAGTGCAGGTCGACCCGGCGCCCGACCTCGGTGAACAGCCGCATCGCGTGACGTGAGGGCACCTGCGCGACGTATTCGGCCTGCGCGCCGACGAGCATCGCGAGGTTCGCGCTTTCGCCGAGGTCATCGACGAGCTTGGCGAGCGTGGGCCGGACGACGGCGCCGACGACCGGCGCTGCGGCGCTGCCGAGGCGCACCAGGCGTGACCCGAGCCCGTAGCGGCGGTCCTCGAGTCGTCGCACGACGCCGAGGGTCGTGAGCGTTGCCATGAGTCGATGCGTCGTGGATTCGGGCAGGCCGGCGCGGGACGCGATCTGGGTGAGCCCCGCCGAGCCACCGGCGTCGGCGATCGCATCGAGCACCGCGAATGTGCGGGCGACGGATTGGACGGCGCCTTCGGCTGCCATGAATGCCTCGATTCGTGTGCGGCTGCGATCGGGGCTATGATCGCGGTACTTCCACAATGTAGCGGAAAACTTCCGTAATGCGGAATATGCGAGCGAAGGAGTTCACGACATGACCGAACGCATCCAGACGGCGGGCCTCGCCGTCGACGCCGACCTGCACCGCTTCGTCGCCGACGAGATCCTCGCCCCCGCCGGGCTCGACGCCGACACCTTCTGGGGTTCGCTCGCAGCGCTCGTCGCCGACCTGGGACCGCGCGGTCGTGCGCTGCTCGCCGTCCGCGACCGCATGCAGGTGCAGCTCGACGAGTGGTACCGCGAGCAGCCCGGGCAGCCCGCCGACCTCGAGGCGCACAAGGCGTTCCTGCGCGACATCGGGTACCTCGCGCCCGTGCCCGAGGCCTTCCAGATCACGACGACCGGCGTCGATACCGAGATCGCCGAGCAGTCCGGTCCACAGCTCGTCGTCCCGGTCACCAACGCCCGCTTCGCGCTCAACGCCGCGAACGCGCGATGGGGCTCGCTGTACGACGCCGTCTACGGCTCCGACATCGTGCCCGACGAAGGCGAGACCGCCAAGGCCGGCGCCTACAACCCCGCGCGCGGCGCGGCCGTCGTCGCCCTCGGCCGCGAACTGCTCGACCTCGCCGCCCCGCTGAGCGCCGGGTCCCACGCCGACGCGACCGGCTACTCGATCGCCGACGGCGCACTGTCGGTCACCTTCGCCGACGGCTCGACCGCGACCCTCGCAGACCCCGACACGTTCGTCGGGTACACCGGAGCGCCCGATGCCCCGGCATCCGTTCTGCTGCGGCACCACGGGTTGCACATCGACATCCAGTTCGACGGCACGAGCCCGGTCGCCGCGCTGGATGCCGCGGGCATCAGCGACCTCGTGCTGGAGTCCGCCGTGACGACGATCATGGACTTCGAAGACTCCGTCGCCGCCGTCGACGCCGAAGACAAGATCCAGGCCTACCGCGTGTGGCGCGGTCTGCTCGACGGCGGCCTCAGCGAGACGTTCGAGAAGAACGGCCGCGCCTTCACCCGTGCGATGAACCCCGACCGGGTCTACACGGCACCCGACGGTTCGGAGCTCACCCTGCACGGCCGGTCGCTCATGTTCGTGCGGCACGTCGGCATCCACATGTACACCGACGCCGTGCTCGACGCCGACGGGGCCGAGATCCCCGAAGGCTTCCTCGACGCGATGGTCGCGACAGCCGCGGCGATCCCGAGCCTGCAGGGTCGCGGCACCCGCGCCAACTCGCGCACCGGGTCGATCTACGTCGTCAAGCCCAAGCAGCACGGGCCCGACGAGGTCGCGTTCACGGTTGAACTGTTCGGCCGCGTCGAGACGGCCCTCGGGCTGCCGGCGGGCACGATGAAGATCGGCATCATGGACGAGGAGCGACGCACCTCACTCAACCTCGACGCGGCGATCGCCGCGGCATCCGACCGGGTCGTGTTCATCAACACCGGGTTCCTCGACCGCACCGGTGACGAGATCCACACGTCGCTGCGCGCCGGCGCCATCCGCCGCAAGGGCGAGCTGAAGGGGCAGCCCAACATGCTCGCCTACGAAGACCAGAATGTGGATGCCGGCCTGGCCCACGGTTTCGTCGGCACGGCGCAGATCGGCAAGGGCATGTGGGCCATGCCCGACCTCATGAAGGCGATGTACGAGACGAAGGCGGGGCACCCGCGCGCAGGCGCGACGACCGCGTGGGTGCCGTCGCCGACGGCCGCGACGATCCACGCCCTGCACTACCACCAGGTCGACGTCGCAGCCGTGCAGGACGAACTGCGCTCCCGTCCCCGCGCCGACATCGACCGGATCCTGCAGGTGCCGCTCGACCCGACCGCGTCGTGGAGTGCCGAAGAGCGCGCCGCCGAGCTCGACGACAACGTGCAGTCGATCCTCGGCTACGTCGTGCGGTGGGTCGACCAGGGTGTCGGCTGCTCGAAGGTTCCCGATCTGTCGGGTGTCGGCCTCATGGAAGACCGCGCGACGCTGCGGATCTCGAGCCAGCTGCTCGCGAACTGGCTGGCGCACGAGATCATCACCGAGGAGCAGGTCGAAGACGCGCTGCACCGCATCGCCCCGATCGTCGACGGGCAGAACGCGAGCGATGCCGCGTACCGCCCGCTGATCGACGGCGGGGTCGAGTCGCTCGCGTTCCAGGCCGCCCGTGAACTCATCCTCGACGGCGCCGCCCAGCCCAACGGCTACACCGAGTTCATCCTGCACCGCCACCGTCGCGCGCAGAAGGCCGCCGACCGCGCCCTCATCGCCGCCGGCTGACCGGGACGCGTTTCGTCTCGCTGCGCTCGCTCAACGTCCGGTGCACCGTTCCGGTCGTTGAGCGAGGCGCACAGTGCCGAGACGAAACGTGCACGGGCGTACGCTGGACGCGATGACACACAACGTCCGCATCGAGTACTGCACGCAGTGCAACTGGCTGATGCGCGCTGGTTGGGTCGCGCAAGAGCTGCTGAACACGTTTCCGACCGAACTTGCGGGCGGCGGCGTGACCCTCGTGCCGGGTACGGGCGGTGTCTTCCGCATCCACGCCGACGACGAGCAGGTCTGGTCGCGCGCCGACGACGACGGATTCCCCGACATCGTCGACCTGAAGCGTCGGGTGCGAGACCGCATCGCCCCCGACCGGCGACTCGGCCATGCAGATCGCGCCGCCGAACAGGCCGCGCCAGATGCGGGGGAGCAGGCATGACCACGGCTTTTCCGGCACTCACCGAGATGCCCGATCCGCAGTTCATCATGTCTGCAGAAGGGCATCGGCTCGCGACGTACACGTGGGGTGATGAAGACGCACCCGTCGTCGTCACGGTGCACGGGTTCGCGTCGAGCTGCCGCGATAACTGGGTCAGCACCGGCTGGGTGCGTGATCTGACCCGGGCGGGATTCCGGGTACTCGCGCTCGACCAGCGCGGCCACGGCGCCAGCGACAAGCCCCACGACCCCCGTGACTACGCGCTGCGCACGCTCGCGGGTGACGTCGAAGCGGTCATGGACACGTACCTCGTCGACACGGCGTTCTACGTCGGGTACTCGCTCGGCGCCCGCGTCGGCTGGGAGGTCGCGCTCGATCTGCCGGGCCGTGTCGAACGGGTCGTGCTCGGCGGGGTTCCCGACGGCGTGCCACTCGGCCGCCTCGACCTCGCGCAGGCGCGCGCCTACGTCGAAGACGGCATCCCGGTCACCGACCGCGTGACCCAGAACTACATCGCGCTGACCGAACGCGTCGGCGGCAACGACCTGCGCGCGCTCCTCGCGATTGCCGAGGGGATGCGGGCCTCGGGCAACGCCGATCCCGATCCCGCGGTGCGGGCGCCGCAGCAGCCGATCCTGTTCGCCACAGGTTCGCAGGACGCCATCATCGAGGGTTCACGCGCGCTGGCCGCCGCCTGCCCGCAGGGCGAGTTCGTCGAGATTCCCGACCGCCATCACTTCAACGCGCCCGGCTCGCGCGTCTTCCGCGAAGCCGCCCTCGCCTTCCTCACCGCCTGAGCCCGCCCCGCTGCGCGCGCCGCGTCGCCGCGCGCCATGTCACAGATTCGGATCGTGCACGCAGATTCGGATGCCAGGGCCTGCGGCATCCGAATCTGGTGACGATCTCCGAATCTGCGACCGCCCCACCGCCCCTGCGACCGCCCCACCGGCCTGCAGCATCAGGCCGGAACGGCCCGCAGCGTCAAGCTGTGACGACGATCTTGCCGCGCGTGTGGCCCTGCTCGAGCGAGCGGTATGCGGCGACGGCGTCGTCGAGCGGGTAGGTCGCGGCGACTTCGACGCGCAGGTCGCCGGCGGCGACGAGGCGACCGAGCTCGGCGAGCTGTGCGGCATCGGGGCGAACCCACATGGACTGCCCACCGAACTCGGTGGCCGCGCGTCCGTCGGCGATCGAGATCACCGACCCGCCGTCGCGCAGCACGGTGGGTGTGCTGTCGAGCGATGCGCCGCCGGCGAAGTCGAGCACGACGTCGACGCCCTCGGGAGCGAGCTCGCGGACGCGTTCGGCGAGGCCGTCACCGTACGTGACGGGTTCGGCACCCAGCGAGCGCAGGTAGTCGTGGTTGCGTTCGGATGCCGTGCCGATCACACGCGCGCCGCGCAGCTTCGCGAGCTGCACGCCGAACGAGCCGACACCGCCGGCGGCACCGTGCACCAGCACGACGTCGCCGTCGCCGAGGCCCGACCGGTCGACGGCCTGCAGCGCGGTGAGCCCGGCGAGGGGGACGGCGGCCGCGGTCGTCGCGTCGACGCCGTCGGGGATGTGCGCGGCGGTGCGCACCGGCACCGCCATCTTCTCGGCGACCGATCCGCCGCGGACGACATCGGCGCGTGCGTAGGCGAAGACGCGGTCGCCGACGGCGAATTCCGGGGTGTCGAGGCCGACCTTCTCGACGACGCCGGCGACGTCCCACCCGGGAGTCGCGGGCAGGTGCGTGTCGATCAGCCCCTGCAGGTATCCCTCGCGGATCTTGTAGTCGACGGGGTTGAGGCCGGCCGCCTCGACGCGCACGACGATCGTGTCGGGGCCGACGTGCGGGTCGTCGACGTCGGTGAGGGTGAAGCGGTCCGAACCGCCGAACGCTGCATAGGTGAGTGCCTTCATGCCCGGTGCCAACCGCAGACCCACCGGGTCCATTCCCGCACATCGGCGGGTCGCGGACCGTCCCGAGACCGCCACCTCGTGTTCACCCGCGAGTCACCGGGCGGACAAGCCCTCGGGGGAGCATCGGGGCGTGCCGAGCCCTCGAGTGACCGTCGTCCTTCCCGCGAAGGATGCTGCGCCGTTCCTCGACACGACCCTCACGACCCTCGCCCGCCAGTTCGACGACCTGCGCGATGTGAAGCTCGTCGCGATCGACGATGGCTCGCGTGACGGCACGGGCGAGGCGATGCGCCGGCACGCCGCGCACTTGCCGCACGCCGAGGTGATCGTGAACCCGCAGCCGGTGGGACTCGCCAGCGCCCGCAACCAGGGTCTGGCTCGCGTCGACACCGACCTGTACTGCTTTCTCGACGGTGACGACTGGATGGCGCCGCTGCGCCTCCAGACCCTCGCCGACGCGATGGAGCACCTCGGCTGCGACTTCGTGCGTACCGATCACATCACCGTGACCGAGACCCGGCGGCAGCTCGTGCGGGCGCCGTATCCGTGGCGCAACATCGCCTGTCCGCCGCGCGACGGCATCCTTCCGTCGACCGAGGTGACGATGGTCGACTACCCGTATGCCTGGGCGGGCATGATGCACCGCAGGCTCATCGACGATGGCGTGGCCGAGTTTCCTGAGGGGCTGTTCACGGCCGAGGACCGGCCGTGGATCTGGAACCTGCACCTGTCGACGTCGTCGTTCGCTGTCGTCGACGCGCCGGCTCTGCTGTACCGCCGCGGAGTCAGCACGTCGCTCACGCAGGTGCACGACCGGCGGCAGCTCGACTTCGTGCCCGCATTCGCGCAGGCGCTCGAGATCGTGACCGCCGACCGGGATGCCGATCGCTTCCTGCCCAAGCTCGTCACCACGATTCTCGCGGTGTCGGCCCACCACCTGAACCGTTCGATGTCGATGCCCTGGGACGTGCGCCGCGACCTGCGCCGCGGCGTGCGCGATCTGCTGCGCCCGGTGCCGCGGGCGACGCTCGAACTGTGCCTCGACGGCACGTCGCAGCGCCGCCGGCGGCTGCTCGCGCCGTATGTACGCCGGGCGGCATAGACATGGTGCAGCTGTTCGCCGTCGCGACCGCCTACGGGGCGATGACCGCCGCCGCCGCGATCGACTCAGGCATCGTCCCGGACGGGGAGCGGGTGCTGCTGGCCGCAAATGCGACGAGGGTGCCCGAGACCGCAGACGACTACATCGACCTGCCGCAGTTGCGCGCCGTGCACGACCGGTTCGACCGGGTCGAGCGGCTCAACGACCTCGTCGCGCCGATCCTGCCGACGCAGTGGCAGCCGCGGGTCGAAGACATGCCGATGCTCGAGCGGCTGCTGCGCCGGGCGTGGGGCCTGGGTGACGGGCCGGTCGAGCTGTACCTGCAGAACCTGCAGGTGCCACCGGCGCGCACGCTCGCCGCGATCTTCGTCGGGTCGTCGATCACGGTCATCGGTGACGGGCTGATGACCTACTCGCCGATCCGTGCACGCCTCCCGCGCGACATCGCGGGGCGCGTGACCGAGGTCGCCTACGCCGACGTCGTGCCGGGTGTGACGCCCGCGCTGTTCACCGAGGTCGAGGCGACGCGCGTTCCCGTGGCGGCAGACGCCTTCCGCGGTGTGCTCGACGAGGTGTCGGCCGATGTCGACGATCCACAGCTCGAGACGCTCGACGACGGCACCCCCACGGCGCTCGTGCTCGGACAGTACCTGGCAGACCTCGGCATCCTCACCGCCGAGGAGGAGGCCGATCAGCAACGCGAGATGATCGACATCGCGGCACGCTCGGGCGCCGAGCGCATCGTGTTCAAACCGCACCCGGCGGCGCTGCCGTCGTCGCTGGATGCGGTGCGCCGTCACGCGGCGGAGACGGGTCGAACGTTCGTCGTCCACTCGGGTCCGGCGCCGGCCGAGGCGGTGGCGGCACGCCTTCGCGCCCGAGCGGTCGTGGCGGGATTCTCGTCGGCGCTGCCGACGGTGCATGCCCTCTACGGCACGCCCGTCGCGTCGGTCGGCAACGCGATGCTGCTGCACCGGCTGAACCCGTTCGAGAACAGCAACCGGGTACCGGTGACCCTGGTCGACGCGCTCACCCGACCCGATTCGCCGTACACGCAGCCCGATGCGCTGCAGCAACTCGTCGACACCGTCGCGTACTGCATGCAGCCGAAGATCATGCGGCACCTCCGCCCCGCCGCCGAGCGGTTCTTGGCGGCGGCGCCCGCGAGCGAGCGTGAGCGCTACTTCACCGTCGTGCGGCTTACGCAGCTCGGCCTGCCCGGCGGCGCTGGGCGCTCGGGCCTCGTCGGCAGCTACTCGCACTGGGAGCAGAGTCAACTGGCGGCCGCCGGCATCCGCCGCCGGATCGACCGCGCGTGGAAGGTGTTGAAGGGCGCATGAGCGTCGTTGCGATCATCCCGGCGCGCGGGGGCTCGAAGGGGGTGCCGCGGAAGAACGTGCGGCGCGTCGGCGGGGTGCCGCTCATCGCGCGAGCGGTGCATGCGGCGCGCGCCGCGGCGCTCATCGATCTCGTCGCGGTCAGCACGGACGATGCCGAGATCGCCGCGGTCGCACGCGCCGCCGGGGCCGTGATCGTCGACCGGCCCGCCGACCTGTCGGGCGACACGGCCGGGTCCGAGAGCGCCGTGCTGCACGCGCTCGACGCACTCGAGGCCGCCGGCGAGCACATCGAGACGATCGTCTTCGTGCAGGCCACATCGCCGTTCATCGACCCGACCGACCTCGACGAGGCCGTACGGATGCTGCGTGTCGACGGCTACGACAGCGTGTTCGCCGCGTTCGAGACCTACGGCTTCCTGTGGCGGCGCACCGTCGACGGGCACGCCGCCGCGATCAACCACGACGCGACCCATCGGCCGCGGCGCCAGGACCGCGATCCGCATTACCTCGAGACGGGCGCGTTCTACGCGTTCGACGCCGCCGGGTTCCGCCGAGCACGGCACCGCTTCTTCGGGCGCACTGGCATCGTCGTGGTGCCCGAGCGCACCGCGATCGAGATCGACGACGCCGATCAGCTCGCGGTGGCCTCGGCGATCGCGCCGCTCGTCTCACCGGCAGAGGCGATCGGCGTGGATGCCGTGGTCACCGACTTCGACGGGGTGCACACCGACGACTCAGCCATCATCGACGCCGACGGCGGCGAGTCGGTGCGGGTGAGTCGGTCGGACGGCATGGGAGTCGCGCTGCTGCGAAGCGCCGGCATCCCCCTGCTGATCCTCTCGACCGAGGTGCACTCCATCGTCCGCGCGCGGGCCGAGAAGCTGCGGGTGCCCGTGCTGCACGGCATCGACGACAAGGCCGCCGCGCTGCGCGCGTGGGCCGCCGAACACGGCGTCGACCTCGCTCGGACCGCCTACCTCGGCAACGACGTCAACGACCTGCCGGCGATGGAACTGGTCGGCTGGCCGGTCGCCGTCGCCGACGCACGCCCCGAGGTGCGCGCCGCCGCCCGCGTCGTGCTCGACCGCCCCGGCGGCGCCGGCGCCGTGCGCGAACTCGCCGACCGCGTCCTCGCCGCACGCCGCTGACCCTGCACGACGCCGAGTGGCCTCACGGCCGCCCCCTCGGGTTCACCTTCGTGTGCGGCCGCGTTCACACACGCGGCGTACCAATGAAACACGACCTTCGAGAGGAGTCGACATGACCGTCAACATCGGATCGCGCACCATCGGTGCAGGACACCCCACCTATGTGATCGCCGAGATCGGCCTCAACCACAACGGTGACGTCGAGATCGCCAAGCATCTGATCGATGTCGCGGCCCGCGCCGGTGCGGATGCCGTGAAGTTCCAGAAGCGCACCCCCGAGATCGCCACGCCGCCGCACATGCGCGACACGATCCGCGAGACGCCGTGGGGCACCATGACCTACCTCGAGTACCGTCACCGCGTCGAGTTCGGGCGCGACGAGTACGTCGAGATCGGCGACTACGCGACCATGGCGGGGCTCGACTGGTTCGCGTCGCCGTGGGATGTGCCGAGCGTGCAGTTCCTCGAAGACCTCAACGTCGTCGCCCACAAGGTGGCATCGGCTTCGCTGACCGACACCGAGATGCTCACCGCGCTGCGCGAGACGGGCAAGCCGATCATCCTGTCGACCGGCATGTCGACGCTCGAGCAGATCGACCGCGCGGTCGATCTGCTCGGCACCGACAACCTCGTCATCCTGCACGCGACCTCGACGTACCCGATGGAGCCGAACGAGGCGAACCTGCGCGTCATCCCCACGCTGCAGGCCCGATTCCCCTCGGTGCCCGTCGGGTACTCCGGACACGAGCGAGGCCTGCAGATCTCGCTGGCCGCGGTCACCCTCGGCGCGGTCGCGGTGGAGCGTCACATCACGCTCGACCGCACCATGTGGGGTTCGGACCACTCCGCGTCGCTCGAGCCGTCGGGCCTGGAACACCTCGTGCGCGACATCCGCGTCATCGAGGAGGCCCTGGGCGACGGCGTCAAGAAGGTCTTCCCCGGCGAGCTCGCCCCCATGGCGAAGCTCCGCCGCGTGCCGGCATGAGCATCACCGGCGGTCAGCTGCGGGTCGTGGCGATCGCCGATGCCGACTCGTATGTGAAGTGGGCGGGGGCGCTGCTCGATGCCGTCCCCGACATCCGCCGTCAGATGGTGCTCGTGCGCACGCCGTTGACGGTCAGCACCGATCAGGAGCAGTCGGCGCTCGCCGGCACCCGGTTCACGAGCGATGACGTCGCCCGCGTCGACTACACGGCCCTCGCCGGCTGGCTCAGCCACGCGCGCCCCGATGTCGTCGTGATCGCCGGGCGCGGACCGTTCGTGCGGGTCGTGCTGCGCCAGATCGATCGCATCCATCCGCGGCCGGTCGTCGTCACCGGGATGCCGGGCATCTCGATCCCCGCTCAGCGCGGCGCACTGACCTACCGCCGCGAATCCGACCTGTTCGTCATCCACTCGCGCCGTGAGGCGCGCGCGTTCGACGACCTCGCTGGGCGTCTCGGCGTCGATGTGCCGGTCGGGTTGGCGACGCTGCCGTTCGCGCAGCCGGTGACCCCGCACCGCACCGGCACCGACCTCGTGTTCGCCGCACAGGCACTCATCCCCACGACGACCGGTGAGCGGCGCGAGCTCGCCGACATCCTGCGCGCGGCCGCCGAGGCGTCGCCATCGCGGCGGGTCGTTGTGAAGCTGCGGGCGCGTCCCGGCGAGCAGGAGACGCACTTCGAGCGCGACTCGTTCCCCGACCTGCTGCGCGACCGCCCCCGCAACCTCGTCTTCTCGCACCAGCCGATGAGTGCCGCCCTCGGCCGCGCCGAGGGGCTCGTGACGGTGAGTTCGACCGCGGCGATCGAAGCGATCGCGTGCGGGGTGCCGGTGATCGCGCTCGACACCTTCGGGGTCAGCAAAGCGAACCTCAACACGGTCTTCCACGGCAGCGGGCTGTTCGGCGACGCCGACGATGTCATCGCGCGCCGGTTCCGGCATCCGTCGCTCGCATGGATGGACGAGAACTACTTTCACGATCCTGCCGAGTCGACGTGGTGGTCGCAGGTCGAGGATCTCGTCAGCCGTCGCCGCCGCGGCGAACTGCCCGAGCGCCTGCAGCCTCGCCGGCGGGGTGGGGCGTTGCGCGAGGCGTGGGACCGCAAGAGCGTGCTCGGCTACGAAGACCGCACCCTCGCCGGCAGCGTCGCGTACGCGATCGGCGTGCCGGTGCGCGAGGCACTGCTCACGGCCCGCAAGGTCCGCGGCAACCGCGGCCGGGAGTCGTGGTCAGACCCGACGACCGACATCACCATCACCCCCGCACTGCGCCAGGACCCCATGCTGCGCCGCCGCCCCGTGCGCACCTGACGCCGGGCGTTGTCCCACTTTCGGCAGAGCATGTCGCACTTTCGGACGCTCTGAAGCCCCAGAAGCAACCGAAAGTGGGACACGTCTCGCCCGCGGCTGGCATCATCGGGAACGTGACGGTCGACCGCGAGACGCTGGCGATGCTGCGGCGCGCCCGCGACCGCGTGGACCGCGAGTACGCGCAAACGCTGGATGTCGAGGCGATCGCCCCCAAGAGCCCATGGACCAGGACTGGGGCACGCGCGACTGCGCGTTCCGCGATCCGGCGGGCAACACCATCCGACTGCAGCAGAAGGGCTGAGGCACATGGCTGAGAAGAAGAACGGCACGTTCAGCGACACCGAGAAGGCGGCGATGCAGCAGCGCGCCGACGAGATCCGCTCCACGAAGGGCCTGAAGGGCGCCGCGAAGACGGCGAAGGAATACGAGGCGTGCGTCGCCGCGATCGAAGCCCTGAGCGACGTCGAGAGCGCGATCGCCGCGACCCTGCACCGCATCGTCGCCGAAGAGGCGCCCGAGCTCGCCGCGAAGACGTTCTACGGCTTTCCGGCGTACGCGAAGGACGGCAAGGTCGTCGTGTTCTACCAGCCGGCGTCGAAGTTCGACACCCGGTACGGCACGATCAGCTTCGACGACCCGGCGAACCTCGACGACGGCGTGATGTGGCCGGTGTCGTACGCCGTGCTCGAGATGAACCCCGAAGTCGAGAAGCGGGTGCGCGCCCTCGTGAAGAAGGCCGTGAGCTGACGTGCCGCGCGTCGTCGTCGCAGGTCCCGCCGCCTGGAACCATCTGATCGTCCTCGACCGCCTGCCCGAGCCGACCCCGCACATGCAGTTCGCCGAGGCGAGCGTGCACACCGTCGGCGGCACCTCGGCCGGCAAGGCGCTGCATCTGCACGCGCTCGGGGTCGACAGTCGGTTGCACGCGCTGCTCGGTGATGACGCGGACGGGCGGCGCGTCGCGGCGGCCCTGCGCGGTGCCGGGGTCGACTTGGTCGCGCACACGGCGGGCACCGAACGCCACGTCAATCTCATGACCCGTGCGGGCGGGCGGGTGTCGCTGTACGTGTCGACGCCGGATGCCGCGGGTCCCGACGTGCTCGCCGCGATCGAAGCCGACCTCGCCGGTGCAGACGTAGCGGTGCTCGATCTCAGCGCGGTGGGTGCCGACCTGCTGCCGCGACTGCCGGCATCCGTGCCGCTGTGGACCGACCTGCACGACTACGACGGCGCGGCCGCATTCCACGAACCGTTCCTGCGGCGGGCGGAGGTCGTCTTCATGAACGCCGATCGCACTGACGACCCGTGGGGACTCCTCGCCTCGTGCATCGCGCGCGGTCCGCGTCTCGCGGTGTGCACGCTCGGGGCTGACGGCGCGATCGCGCTGGACCGCGACGGGCGCCGCACAGCGGTCCCCGCGGCCCAGGCCGAAGTGGTCGACACGAACGGTGCCGGCGACGCGTTCTTCGCCGGTGTGCTCGCCGCAGTGCTGGATGCCGGTGGCCTCGCGAACGCCGACCTCACCGCCGCGCTGCGGGCCGGTGCCGCGCAGGCGGTGACCGCGCTGGCAACGGTGCACCTGCATCCCGCCCTGGCCGCGGCGGAGGGGACGACGACCTAGACTGGAGGGGTTCCGCTTCCGCTTGCAGACGAGTTTCGACGTGTCCCACACCGCCCCGCGCGCCTTCGAGGTGCGCCACGTGCAGATCGCGCGTGCGCTGTTCGCGGCGCTCGCCGCCGTGATGATCACGTTCACGGCCGATCATTCGGCGAACGTCGGGCTCGCGGTCTTCAGCGGGTTCGCGATCGCGACCGGTCTCGTGCTGCTGCTGTCGGCGTGGCTCGTCTATCCGGCAGGTCGGCGTGCGCCGAGCGTCGTGCTGGGCGTGCTCATGATGATCGCCGGCATGATCGGCGGACTGCCGCCCCTGCGTACGACGACGATGTTCTTCGTGCTCGTCATCGCGTGGGCGATCGTGACGGGTGTGGCCGAACTGGTGGCCGGCATCGTGCAGCGCCGTCGCGGTGACGCCGACGCTCGCGACGCGATCCTCGTCGGCGCGGTCACGCTGGCGCTCGCGGTGGGCCTGCTGATCGTCAATCCGGCCTACAGCCTGGACTATTTCATCGACGAGGCCGGCGCGTGGTTCACGCTCACCGGCATCACGATCGCCGTCGGACTGTTCGGCGGCTACGCGGCGATCGTCGCGGTGTTCCTCGGCATCGCCGGGTTCTCGCCGCACCGAGAGGCCGGCGATTCTGCGGCATCCGTCACCGAGGCCGCCACCGACCCGGCAGGAGAGCGCGCATGACTGACGAGCACCCCACGCGTCGCGAGCTGATGAAGCCCGTGCAGCTGTTGGGCTTCGCCTTCGGCGCTGCTGCGTTCGCGGGCCTGATCGCGCTCGTCGCGATGGGCTTCTTCCAGAACCTCGACGGCGCGCAGCGTCAGCACGTCGTCATCGTCTCGCTCGTGGTGGCGGGCATCGCGTTCATCGCGACGCTCGTGATCATGGCGCTGCTCATGCTGGCCGTCGATCCCGCGCAGATGAACCGCGGCGTCGACAAGCCCGTGCTGCTGCCCGAAGACCAGCCCGGCGACAGCACCCCCGACGCGGACCCCTCGCGCAGCTGACTGCACGCGGCTGCTGCGCCGCGATCTCACCGAGTCCGTGATTTCAGGTTGAGTCCGGCGTTGTGCCGCCTGGACTCGCGCTCGAATCGCGGACTCACCGCGCCCGCCCCGCGCCCGCCCCGCGCTGCGACGGCTTACAGCTCGTCGACGAGGCGGTCTGCGAGGCCCGCGTAGGTCGCGGGGGTCAACGCCAGCAGACGCTCCTTCGCGGCATCCCCGATGTCGAGGCCGCGCACGAACTCCGCCAGCTCGGGTCCGCCGACGCGGCGGCCGCGGGTGAGGTCCTTCAGCAGCGCGTACGGGTCGGTGATCTGCGACCGGCCGGCGACGATCTCGGCGCGCACGACGGTCTGTATCGCCTCGGCCAGAACCTCCCAGTTCGCGTCGAGGTCGGCCAGCAGCACGTCGCGCGACAGCGAGATCTCGGTGAGACCGCGCGAGAGGTTGTCGAGCGCGAGTAGCGAGTGCCCGAACGCGACGCCGATGTTGCGCTGCGTCGTCGAGTCGGTGAGGTCGCGCTGCATGCGCGAGGTGACGAGGGTGGATGCCAGGGTCGCGAACAGTCCGCCGGCGATCTCGAGGTTCGCCTCGGCGTTCTCGAAGCGGATGGGGTTGATCTTGTGCGGCATCGTCGACGAGCCGGTGGCGCCCGCGACGGGGATCTGCGCGAAGAAGCCCATCGAGATGTAGGTCCACACGTCGGTCGCGAGGTTGTGCAGGATGCCGCCGGCGTGACGGGCACGGTCGTACAGCTCCACCTGCCAGTCGTGAGATTCGATCTGGGTCGTGTAGACGTTGAAGTCGATGCCGAGGCCCTCGATGAACTCGCGGGCGACGGTGGGCCAGTCCACATCAGGGGCGGCGGCGAGGTGCGCCGACCAGGTGCCGGTCGCGCCCGAGAACTTCGCGAGGTATTCGCCGCCGGAGATCTGGTCGGCGACGCGCTGCAGGCGCCAGGCGAAGACGCCCAGCTCCTTGCCCATCGTCGACGGCGTGGCGGGCTGGCCGTGCGTGCGTGAGAGCATCGCGGCATCCCGGTGTTCGACCGCGAGGGCCTTCAGCGCGTCGATGACCGCCTGCAGCTTCGGCAGCCACACCTGCTCGACGGCCCGCTTGACGGTGAGGGCGTACGAGGCGGAGTTGATGTCTTCGCTCGTGCAGGCGAAGTGGGTGAGCTCGGCGACGGCATCCAGTCCCAGCGACGACAGGCGGTCGCGCACCAGGTACTCGATGGCCTTCACGTCGTGGCGGGTGACGGCTTCCTTCTCGGCGAGCCAGTCGATCTCTGCCTGACCGAAGTCGCGGTACAACGCCCGCAGCGATTCCTTGTCGGCATCCGACAGTGGCGCCGCGTCGAACAGCGAGCGGTCGGTGAGGGCGATGATCCACTCGACCTCGACCTCGACGCGGGCCCGGTTGAGCCCCGCCTCCGACAGGTAATCGGCGAGCCCGGTGACCGCTGCGCGGTACCGTCCGTCGAGGGGGCTGAGGGGTTGGGGCGGCAGAGAGGTCACGAGACTCCGATCGGTGATGAACGGGCGCTCAGGACGTCGGACGAATTGCGGGTTCGAGTTGCCGGAAGAGCGCCCGGCTCGCTCGTTCGATCATACCGAGCACGTCGTCGAACATTTTCTCGCCCGCGTAGTACGGGTCGGGCACGTCGAGCCCGTCGTCGCCACCGCTGAACGGCAGCAGCAGCGAGACCTTGTCGGCGTCGGCGGGCGTGCGCGCCCAGGTGTGCAGACTGCGCTCGTGTGAACGGTCGAGTGCGACGATCAGGTCGTTGCGGTCGAAGTCCTCCATCGTGAACTGGCGTGCGCGGTGCTTCGACCCGTCGTACCCGCGACGCTCGAGGGCCGCGACGGTGCGGCTGTCTGCCCGTTCGCCGACGTGCCAGTCACCGGTGCCGGCGCTGGATGAGACCACCCGATCGCCGAGTCCCGCCTGCTCCACGAACCACCGGAACACGACGTCGGCCATGGGCGAGCGGCAGATGTTCCCGGTGCAGACGAAGACCACGCGGAACGGGTCGTAGGCGGGTGGCACGGGTTCCATTGTGGACGAGTCGTCGCCTCCTGCACAGGGTGGGATGCCGTGCACCTTTCCACCGTTCGGGGTGCCGGCGCGATCCCCGCCGTCGACGGCACGCGACGATCGGCACATGACCACGATCGAACAAGCCCGAGCTGTGACCGATGCGAAAGACCTCGTGAGCGCCCAACTCGACGTCGTCGATGCGATGCTGATGGACGGCTGGCAGCTCACAACGTCGACCGAATGGGAATCGACGTCGGCTGCCGCCTATCGCGATTCGGCGGCGACGTGGTGCCGGGAGTGGGCCACGATGCGCGGCGTCATGGCCGTCGAGATCGACAACCTCCGCGCGGCGGCGTGCCGCATGTGGGCGGAGGTGACCTCCCCGTGACGATCGAGATTCGCGGCGGTGGCGTGGTCGCCGTCGACACCGAGAGCCTGCGTGCCGCGTCCGCGCGGTGGCGAACGCTCGCCGACTCAGCCCGCGGCGTGCAGCGCGCCCTCGAGCAGGCGTCGGGCAGCATGCACGCGGCCGGGGCGTACGGCAACGTCGAGTACCTGCGCCGCGTGGTGACCGAGGGCTGCGATCGCGCCGACCGCCACGCCGACGACCTCTCGCACGTCGCACTGCTGTACGAGATCGTCGAGGAGCGGGCGGCCCTCGCCTCGGCGCGCCAGGCCGGCGGCGAAGGACTCATCGCCCAGCACGAGACGCGCCTTGCGAACCTCGAATCCCAAGCGTTTGCGGCGGGACTGGGAGCCTCGATGCTCGAGGCGCAGTGGGGTGCGGGGCGTTATGCCGGTGTCGCGGGGCAGTTCGTGTACACGACCGCGCAACTCGGGGTGCTGGCACCGTGGTTCGGGACGCTATCGTTCGGCGCGCTCGCCGCCGTCCACCTGATGGGGTTGGGGCGCGTCGACGCCGGCGACAGGCTCGAGCCGACCGCGGAACAGGTGCGGGTCGACCGCCTGGAGGAGAAAGGGGGAACCGCGCCCGGCGGTGTCGCATCCCTCGTCGATCGCATGCCCGGCGGCGAGGGCAGCCGCATCCGTGTGGAGATCTACACGATGCCGAACGGCGAACGAGAGGTGCTCGTCTACACCACCGGCACGCAGCAGTGGGGACTGCCGGGGTCGGACCCGTTCGACGTGCAGTCGAACCTCGAGACCTATGGCGGGCAAGAGTCTGGGTCGTACCTCGCCCTCGAGCAGGCACTCGAAGATGCCGGCGTGACGAAGGACGACGGCATCCACCTCATCGGGCACTCGCAGGGTGCGATGGTCAACGCGCGATTCGCAGCGCAGACCGACTATCGCGTCGAGACGGCGGTGTCGATGGGCAACGGGCTCGCCGTCGAACTGCCCGGCCACGTGCTCTCGGTGACCCTGCGGCACACCGACGACATCGTGCCGGCCCTGACAGACGGGGGCTTCGGCCACACCACGGGCGCGACCGGCAGCATCGTCGTCGAGCGCAACGCCGGGCTGGACGACAATGTGATCGGCTCGCACATGCTCGACGAGTACCGCGAGACCGCCGTCGAGCTGGATGCCTCGCGCGACCCGCGGATGGGGGCGGTGCGCGACGTGTTCTCGGGGCTGGCGGGTGCGACCGCGGTGCAGACCATCACGTACTCGGCCCAGCGGGTCGAGCCGAAGGGGGCGGTCGGAGCGCGGGCGGCGGCGGGGTGTGAGCGTCAGCGCTGCTTCTTGGTCTGCGGGCGCAGGATGATGCCGAAGATCCAGTTGATGAGCGAGATCACGAGGGCCGCCACGACGCCGAGCCAGAAGTTGTCGACGCGCAGACCCCAGTCCCAGAAGCCGGTGATCCAGGCCGTCAGCCACAGCAGGAACCCGTTGATGACGAGCGAGATGAGCCCGAGGGTGAGGATGTAGAGCGGGAACGCGACGATCTTGACGACCGTGCCGATGATCGTGTTCACGAGCGCGAACACGACCGCGACGGCGAGCAGGGTCAGGACGAGCTGCAGGGTCTCGCCCGGCGCGAACGCGATGACCCTCACCTGCAGTGCGGAGATGAGGGAGACGACCCAGATCGAGAACGCGTTGACGACGACGCGAATGAGGAATCCCATGGCGGAAGTCTGTCATGCGCTCGCTGGCCACTGCCATGTGCGCCCGCTCCGTAGACTTCGTGTCGTGACCGACTTCCCTGTTCGCATCCGTCCCGAGATCGCCGCGCTGCCGCCCTACCGTCAGGGCAAGCAGGCGGGCACCGACTCGTTCAAGCTCTCGAGCAACGAGAACCCGTTCGCGCCGTTGCCGCGCGTCGTCGAGGCGATGCAGGCGGCCACGGCGGTCAACCGCTATCCGGACGCGTCGGCAGGTCGACTGCGCGCGCGTCTGGCGGAGCGGTTCGGTGTCGATGCGGATGCCGTGCACGTCGGCGCGGGCTCGGTCTCGCTGCTGTATCAGCTGGCGCAGGCGACCTCCGGGCCGGGCGACGAGATCCTCTTCGCGTGGCGCTCGTTCGAGGCGTACCCAGGCCTCGCCGTCGTCGCCGGCGCGACCGCGGTCACGGTGCCCCTCACCGAATCCGGAGAGCACGACCTCGACGCGATGGCCGAGGCGGTCACCGATCGCACCCGCATGATCATCGTCTGCAGCCCGAACAACCCGACCGGCCCGATCGTCACGCAGGCCGCGTTCGACGCGTTCGTTCAGGCCGTGCCGGGCGACGTGCTCGTCGTGCTCGACGAGGCGTACGCCGAGTTCGTCACCGACCTCGAAGCCGTCGACGGTGAGCGTGTGCTCGCGTCGGGGCGCGAGAACGTCGTCGTGCTGCGCACCTTCTCGAAGGCGTACGGCCTGGCGGGACTGCGCATCGGCTACGCCGTCGGCCACCCCCGCATCCTCGACGCCGCGCGCACCACCGGCATCCCCCTGTCGGTGACGGCGCCCGCCGAAGCGGCGGCGCTCGCGAGCCTCGACTCCGAGGCCGAACTGCGGGCGCGTGTGGCCGAACTCGCCGACCGCCGTGACGACCTCGTGCTCGCACTGCGCGACGCGGGCTGGAACGTGCCCGACGCACAGGGCAACTTCGTGTGGCTGCCCGCCGGCGACCGCGCGGTCGAGGTCGCCGAGGCGTTCGACGCCGCGGGGCTCATCGTGCGTCCGTTCGCGGGCGACGGCGTGCGCATTTCGGTCGGCGAACTCGGCGCGATCGAGAAGATCGTCCAGGTCGCGGCATCCGTCGCCCCCTGACCGCGCAGACCGGCGTTCAGGAAGATCGCGCGCGAAGCGCGTCGCCCAACCACCGGTCGTAGGTCGCCCACGGGTCGCGTCCGGTGCGCAGAGACTCGATGTGGTCGACGAGCGGCGCCGCGAGGGTGAACCACTCACCGCCCTCGCGGAGCGCGGCGAACTGCCGGTGCCGCTGCTGCTCGAGATCGCGTCCGCCCTGCTCGAACGCGAGCAGCTCCTCGTGGCGGATCGCAGCGAGTCGGGCTCTCGGCGTCGCCGAGGTGCCGATCTTCACCCGCTGTGCGTACCGCAGGTAATAGACGACCGAGACGCGCGGGGTCGGCAGGTCGGCGTCGGGGGCATCACCCACCCGCCAGCCGCACCGGTCGCAGTGCCACGCGTGATCGCCGTCGCCGACCGGATGCCGCGCACCCTCGACGCCGCCGCACACGCGGCACGCCGACGGCATCGACTCGGGCACACCGGCATCCTGCCCAAGGCCGCCGACATCGCGGCCGACCGGCGCTTGTCGGCCACCGCAGTCGAATCGGGCGATCCGTTGTGGCGCGCATGCAGAAGGTCGCATACGGACCGCGCTAGCGTGAAGGAATGACGTCGGCCGAAGATCCTGCCCTCATCCGCGTCCTCGCCGCAGACGGCACGTTCGCCCCCACGCCCGAAGCCGAGCGGTTCCTGCCGCTCGTCGAGTCGTTGACCGATGCCGACCTCGAGACGTTCTATCGCGACATGGTCATCGTGCGGGCGTTCGACCGGCAGGCGACCAATCTGCAGCGTCAGGGGCAGCTGGCCCTGTGGCCGCCGTCGTTCGGGCAGGAGGCCGCGCAGGTCGGCTCGGTGCGTGCCGCCCGCGCGCAGGACCACATCTTCCCCTCGTACCGCGAGCACGTCGTGTGCACGACCCGCGGGGTCGACCCGATCGACATCATCCGGCTCATGCGCGGCATGACGCACGGCGGATGGGATCCGACCGACCCCAAGAACGGCAACACCCGCATCTATACGCTCGTCCTCGGTGCGCAGACGCTGCACGCGGCCGGCTTCGGCATGGGACTCGTCTTCGACGGCAAGTGCGGCACGGGCGACGCCGAGACCGACCAGGCCGTCATGGTCTACTACGGTGACGGCGCATCCAGTCAGGGCGACGTGCACGAGGCCATGGTCTTCGCGAACAGCTACCAGACTCCGCAGGTGTTCTTCCTACAGAACAACCACTGGGCCATCTCGGTGCCGGTCGCGACGCAGTCGCGTGCGCCGCTGTACCGCCGCGGTGAGGGCTACGGCATGCCGTCGTTCCGCCTCGACGGCAACGACGTGCTCGCCAGCTACGCGGTCTCGAAGGCGTCGCTCGACGAGGCGCGCGGCGGTGCCGGGCCGCGTGCGATCGAGGCCCTCACCTACCGCATGGGTGCGCACACGACGAGCGACGACCCCACCAAGTACCGCACCTCCGACGAGGAGCAGCTGTGGGCCACGCGTGATCCGATCGCCCGCATGCGCGCCTACCTCGAAGGCAAGGGCGCTGCCGCGTCGTTCTTCGACGGGGTGGATGCCGAGGCCGCCGCGTATGCCGACGACGTGCGCGTGCGCACGAACGCGCTCGGCGACGTGTCGGTCGACCTCGCGTTCGACCACGTGTACACCGAGCCGCATCCGCTCGTCGCCGAGCAGAAGCAGTGGCTCGCCGGCTACGAGGCGGCGTTCGAGGAGGAGCAGGCATGAGCCAGGCGATGCCGTTCAGCCGGGCCCTCAACGCGGGTCTGCGCGCCGCGATGGCGGCCGACGACCACGTGCTGCTGATGGGTGAGGACATCGGGCGCCTCGGCGGCGTGTTCCGTGTCACCGAGGGGCTGCAGGCCGAGTTCGGCGACCGCCGCGTGCTCGACACCCCGCTGGCGGAGTCCGGCATCGTCGGCACCGCGATCGGGCTCGCGATGGCCGGGTTCCGGCCGGTGTGCGAGATCCAGTTCGACGGGTTCGTCTTCCCCGCCTTCGACCAGATCACCTCTCAGCTCGCGAAGATCACCAACCGCCACGAGGGCGCCGTGCAGATGCCCATCGTCATCCGTATCCCCTACGGCGGACACATCGGCGCGGTCGAGCACCACCAGGAGAGCCCCGAGGCCTACTTCACCCATACGCCCGGCCTGCGCGTGGTCGCCCCGTCGACCCCGAACGATGCGTACTGGATGATCCAGGATGCGATCCGCTCCGCCGACCCGGTGATCTTCATGGAGCCGAAGGCGAAGTACTGGATGAAGGGCGAGGTCGACGTCGACGAGCGCGCCTTGCCGCTGCACGCGTCGCGCATCGTGCGCCGCGGCACCGACATCACCCTCGTCGGCCACGGCGCGATGGTGACGACCCTGCTGCAGGCCGCGGCGCTCGCCGAGAGCGAGGGCACCTCGTGCGAGGTCGTCGATGTGCGTTCGCTGTCGCCGGTGGACTACGGCCCGATCCTCGACTCGGTGCGCCGCACCGGCCGCATGGTCTATGCGCAGGAGGCGCCGCAGTTCAACTCCCTCGGCTCCGAGATCGCCGCGACCGTCATGGAGAAGGCGTTCTTCGCGCTCGAGTCGCCCGTGCTGCGGGTGTCGGGCTTCGACACCCCCTTCCCTCCCGCGAAGCTGGAGGGCACCTACCTGCCTGACGCAGACCGCATCCTCGAGGCCGTCGACCGCGCCCTCGCCTACTGACAGGAGTCAGGATGAGCACCCAGACCTTCCACCTGCCGGACGTCGGCGAGGGACTGACCGAGGCCGAGATCGTGCAGTGGCGCGTCGCGCCGGGCGATGCCGTCAAGGTCAACGACGTCATCGTCGAGATCGAGACCGCGAAGTCGCTCGTCGAGTTGCCGTCGCCGTTCGACGGCACCGTCGGTGAGCTGCTCGTCGCAGAGGGCACCACCGTAGAGGTCGGCGCTCCGATCATCACGATCGCCGGGGATGCCGCGGCTCCCGACGCGTCGTCGGGTCACTCCGCGCACGGCGAGCAGCACGCCGAGGCCGAGGGGGAGGGTGCCGTGCTCGTCGGCTACGGCACCGGCGGTGCGGTCAAGTCACGCCGCCGCAAGCCCGCAGAACGCCCGGTGAAGGCATCCGTCGGTGTCGTCGCCAAGCCCCCGATCCGCAAGCTCGCCCGTGATCTCGGGGTCGACCTGTCGCAGGTGACGCCGTCCGGTCCCGACGGCGAGGTCACCCGCGACGACGTGGTCGGCCACGCGTCGCAGGCCTCCGTCTTCCGCAACATCGCGACGCCGGAGGTGCCGGTCGAGCGCGAGCAGACGATTCCGGTGCAGCCGGATGCTGCGGTCACCACAGCGCCCCGCCCCACCGGGCCCGCTCCCGCGCTGGACGAGGGCCGCGAGGAGGCCATCCCGGTCAAGGGCGTGCGCAAGGCGACGTCGTCGGCGATGGTGCGCTCGGCGTACACCGCCCCGCACGTGTCGGTGTGGACCGACGTCGACGCGACCCGCACGATGGAGCTCGTCAAGCGCCTGAAGGCCTCGCCCGACTTCGCCGACATCCGCGTCTCGCCGCTGCTGATCATGGCCCGCGCCGTGGTGTGGGCGGTGCGCCGCACCCCGATGGTCGGCGCCGCGTGGATCGACAACGAGGACGGCTCGGCCGAGATCCGGGTGCGCAACTACGTGAACCTCGGCATCGCTGCCGCCACCCCGCGCGGCCTCCTGGTGCCGAACATCAAGGACGCGCAGGATCTCAACATGCGTGGCCTCGCGAAGGCGCTCGAGAAGCTGACGCTGACTGCCCGCGAGGGTAAGACGTCGCCCGCGGATCAGCAGGGCGGCACGATCACGATCACGAACATCGGCGTGTTCGGGATGGATGCCGGCACCCCGATCATCAACCCGGGCGAATCGGGCATCGTCGCGATGGGCACGATCCGGCAGAAGCCGTGGGTCGTCGACGGCGAGGTACGCCCTCGGTTCGTCACGACCGTCTCCGGCTCGTTCGACCACCGCGTCATCGACGGCGACGGCATGAGCCGCTTCATCGCCGACGTCGCCAGCGTGCTGGAAGAGCCCGCCCTGCTGCTGGACTGATCCGGCATCCCCCTCGCCCGTCCGCGACGTCGTGCACGCGACAGCGGGGTGACTCAGTAGAGGCCGAGCTCCCAGCCGGACAGGTGCTGACGCGGCGGGTCGGTGATGATCGGCGGCGCCGGGCGGCTGCGGCGAGTGAAGCGGCTCATCAGCCAGCCGGCGAATCCCTCGCGGCCGGCGCGCAGGCGGATGAACTCGGCTCGCGACGGGCCGCCGGGGACCCTGCGGGGGAGTGATTCCGCTGCGATCACCCACTCCGGCAGCCCGAGCAGCCGCAGCACCGACCGCAGCCGCTCCGACTCGTAGACGCTGTCGGTGTCGAGCTCTTCGCCCAGCAGCTCCGCCAGGGCTTCGGCGGCATCGGGTCGCTCGAGTGCGGATGCCAGCGCCTCCGCACCCTCCTCGCCGACAGGCTCGGTCATGACCTCCTTGTCGGCGTCGGGCTCCTGCGACGGGTCGCTGCTGTAGCGGATCATCTCGTCGCCGGCCTGCCAGGCGACCACGCCGAGTTGGCGGTCGATGCGCACCCGCACGGCCAGGATCGGAGTAAACGACGACGCCAGGTGCGCGCCGACTTCGACGATGCCCCGTCCTGCTGATGCCGTGATGCCCGCGCCCGGGTCGCCGACCGCGACGATCCAGCCGTCCTGGGGTGGCGCGATCCATCCGGAGAATCCGATCGTGCGCAGTGCGTCGCTGACGGACGGGCGGTCATCCGAAGACACGTAGACGGCGCCGTACGAGTATCCATCGGGACCCCCGACTTCCTGCGGCGGCGAGAGAGGTGGCAGCGTCATGCCGCGATCCTGCCATGATCGCTTCAGGCGAGGGCGTCCAGGTGTTAACCTCACGCCGTGAGCACCTCGCGCGTGACCGCCCCCGTCATCGATCCCGCCGACAAGCCGAAGGGCCCGGTGTCGTACTTTCCGAACATCGAGGCGAAGTACGGCGAGCCGATGCAGCACTGGATCGACCTCACCGTCGAGCGGTTCGATGCGGGCGAGACGCATATGGCGATCGTCGGATGGCTGAAGTCCGACCACGGACTCGGCCACGGCCACGCCAACGCGATCGTCGCGTGGGTGAAGGCCCAACTCGGCGCCTGAACCCGAGGCGGTCGGTGGGGTGTTCAGTATTCAGTCCCCGCGAAGCCGCTGGCCGGTCGATGCCGCGGGATTCCGCGTCGACAACGCTGGATCCGTCGCGGCGGAGACTGAATGCTGCGCAGCTGAGGGGTCGTCCGTCAGCCTCGGTCGGAGACGAGGGCGGCGATGAGAGCGGCGTTCTCGGCGATGCGCCGGGTCGCATCCAAACGCAGCCGGTCGTCGATCCAGCCGTCGAACCCCGAACGACGGGCGTCGACCGACGCCCACGTCGGCTCGGGGAAACCGAGGTCGCGGTTGCGGGTCTCGAGCCTGCACCGGTGCGCGTCGGCATCCGCGAGCACGACCTCGACGAACTCGAGTCGCGCGCCCTCGGATGCCGCGAGATCCCGCCATTGTGCTCGCGCGGGTTCGGCATCGTTGACGGCATCGACGATCACGACGTGCCCCAACCTGAGCTGGGCGCGCGCGACGGCCTCGGCGGCGACATACGCCGCGAGTCCAGTGGGCTGATCGTGCGCAATGCCCGCTGTGCGCATCGCCGCTTCGATCGGGTCGACGGCGACGACGGCGCACGACAGCATCCGCGCTGCCGCCTCGGCGATGGTGCTCTTGCCCGACCCGGGGAGTCCCGCCATCACGATGAGCATGCCGTCAGCCTGCCGCCTTCTGCATCACGAGGACAGGAGAACGCGCGAGAACAGGACGATGCGCCCCTGATCGTCCTGTTCCGGTGAGATCTCCTGTCGCCGGAACGCACCGAGACACAGCCCGGCACGCGCAAGATTGAGAACGATTATCAATAGCGACTAGAGTGTGAGCATGCCGCTTCGCCCTCGCATCCTCGCCGTCTCGACCGCCGCCCTCGGGGCGACCCTCCTGCTCGGCGGTTGCGCCATGGCGACGGAGACGGCGGCGGGCGAGGGCGAGCGCGTGCAGGTCGTCGCCTCCACGAACGTCTACGGCGACATCGTCGCGCAGCTCGGTGGGGACCGCGTCGAGGTCACGTCGATCATCACGTCGACCTCGCAGGATCCCCACTCGTACGAGGCATCCGCCCGCGACCAGCTCACGATCTCGCGGGCCGATCTGATCGTCGAGAACGGCGGCGGGTACGACGCGTTCATCGACGCGCTCGTCGAGGCGTCCGGAACGGATGCCGACGTGCTCACCGCCGTCGAGTTCTCGCACGACTACCCCGAGAATGAGGGCCACGACGCCGAGGCGGACGCGGACCACGACCACGCAGATGAAGACGGCCACGATCGGCACAACCACATCGAGGGCTTCAACGAGCACGTCTGGTACGACCCGCACACGATCGCCCATCTCGCCGAAGACATCACGGCGCACCTGACCGAGCTCGACCCCGACGGCGCGGATGCGTACGCTGCGGCGCTCGCCGAGTTCACCGGCGGCATCGAGCAGCTCGAGACCACGATCGCCGATCTTGCCGAGACCTCCGGCGGCGCGCAGGTGTTCGCGACCGAGCCGGTGCCCGCCTACCTCGCCGCTGCCGCCGAGTTCGTCGATGTGACCCCGTCCGCCTTCAGTGAGGCGGTCGAGGAAGGGCAGGACGTGCCGCCCGCGACGATGCTCGAAGCCCTCGACCTGCTGGCGTCGGGCGACGTCGACGTCGTCATCACGAACGCGCAGACGGGCGGCGCCGAGACCGAGGCGGTCACCGATGCGGCAGCGGATGCCGGCATTCCCGTGCTCGCCTTCACCGAACTGCTGCCCGACGGCGAGACGTACACGAGTTGGATGCAGCGCAACGTCGACGAGCTCGCCGGTACGCTGACCCGATGACCGAGCGCGCCCCGCAGCCCGCCGCCCCGCCCCTGCAGATCAGGGGTGCGGCGCTGCGCCGCGACGGCCGCGAGCTGTGGAGCGGGCTGGACCTCGACGTCGAGCCAGGCGAGCTGATCGCGGTGCTCGGCCCGAGCGGTGCCGGTAAGACCACGCTGCTGCGGGCGATCCTCGGGCTCGAATCGCTCAGCGAAGGCGCCATCACGGCGCTCGGCGAACCCGTGCGCGGCCGCGGCAACCGGCGCATCGGCTACCTGCCGCAGGCCCGTCCGCTCCCGCGGGAGACCTCGATGCGCGGCCGCGACCTCGTCTCGCTCGGCGTGAACGGGCACCGCTTCGGGCTGCCGGTGCCGCGCCGCGGCGAACGGCAGCGGGTCGACGACCTCATCGAGGCCGTCGGCGCGACCGACTTCGCAGACCGACCTGTCGGCGTGCTCTCCGGCGGTGAACAGCAGCGGCTGCGCGTCGGGCAGGCGCTCGCCGACGATCCGCGGCTGCTGCTGTGCGACGAACCGCTCACGAGCCTCGACCTCGCCAACCAGCAGGCGGTCGTGCGCCTGATCGACCAGCACCGCAAGAGCGGGGCCGCCGTGCTGCTGGTCACGCACGACATCAACCCGGTGCTCGGCAAGGTCGACCGCATCCTCTACCTCGCCGGCGGACGGTTCACCCTCGGCAAGCCCAAAGACGTGCTCACCTCGCCCGTGCTCACCGACCTGTACGGGGCTCCCGTCTTCGTGCTGCGCGCCGGCGACCGGCTCGTCGTCGTGGGCGCGCCGGATGCCGAGGAATCGCACCACCATCACGACCACGACCACGGGGGTCACGCGTGAACTGGGCCGACGTGCAGGATGCGATGTTCGGCGGCATCCCCTTCTACAGCGAGATCCTCGCGCTCGTGTCGAACTCGCTGTGGGCCGGCGCGATCCTCGGCCTCGTCGGCGGCCTCATCGGCGTGTTCGTGATGCAGCGCGATATGGCGTTCGCGGTGCACGGCATCAGCGAACTCTCCTTCGCCGGCGCCGCCGCGGCGCTGCTGATCGGCGTCGACGTCGTGACGGGGTCGATCTTCGGCTCGCTCGTCGCGGCTGCACTCATCGGCTGGCTCGGCGCGAGGGCCCGCGACCGCAACTCGATCATCGGCGTGCTCATGCCGTTCGGCCTCGGCCTCGGCATCCTGTTCCTCTCGCTCTACGACGGGCGCAGCGCCAACCGGTTCAGCCTGCTGACCGGGCAGATCGTGTCGGTGCAGACGGGCGAGCTCGGCTGGCTCATCGGCATCTCGGCGTTCGTGCTCATCGCGCTCGTGCTCATCTGGCGTCCGCTGCGCTTCGACTCGCTCGACCCGCAGTCCGCCGCCGCGCGCGGTGTGCCGACCGTCGGCGTCTCGCTCGCCTTCATGCTGCTGCTCGGACTCACCGTCGCCGTCGCGGTGCACATCATCGGCGCGCTGCTGGTGATGGCGCTGCTCGTCACACCCGCGGCCGCGGCGATGCGGGTCGCATCGGGACCGGTCGCCGTGCCCGCGCTCGCGGCGGTGTTCGGGCTCGTGTCGGCGGTCGGCGGCATCTTGCTCGCGGTCATGGGCACGCTGCCGGTGAGTCCCTACATCACCACCATTTCGTTCGCGATCTACCTCGTGTGCCGCATCGTCGGTGCCCGCCGCGGCCGCGTCACCCGCGCCCATGCGTGACGAGCCCGCGCACAGGCGCCGCGGTTAGACTCGCGGCATGGCCCAGCGCAACACCTGGCAGCGTGAACGCGTCCGCGAAGCGCTGACCGACGCCCAGGGATTCGTCTCTGCGCAGGACCTGCACGCCGCCCTGCGGGAGGCGAACACCGGCATCGGCCTGGCGACGGTCTACCGCGCGCTGGCGAATCTGGCATCCAGTGGCGAGGCCGATCAGTTGCAGAGTCCCGAGGGCGAGGCGATCTACCGCGCCTGCGAGAGCAGCGGCCACCACCACCACCTCATCTGCCGGTCGTGCGGCACGACGGTCGAGATCCAGGCGACCGATGTCGAGCAGTGGGCGCGCGAGACCGCCGCCGACCACGGCTTCACCCGCGCCGAGCACGTCGTCGACATCTTCGGGCTGTGCGCGGCATGCACCGCCCGCGCCGATCGTGACCCGAGCTGACACCCGCACCGCGGCGGCTGCCCCGCGGAGCGAGCTGACCCGCACCCTCGTCAACCTCGGGGCGGGGGCCGCTGTCGTCGCGGCGCTCATCGTCCTCGCGCTGCTCACCCCCGGCCCGTCGCTGCCGACGCGTGCGCAGGACGGCCTGACCCTCGCAATCAGCGTGCTCATCGAGTCGCTGCCGTTCGTCGTGCTCGGCGTGATCTTGTCGATCGTCGTGCAGGTGTGGCTGCCGCCGGGCGTCATCGAACGATGGATGCCGCGGCGCGCGTGGGCGCGCCGGGCCGTGCTGTCGCTGCTGGGCATGCTCATCCCGGTGTGCGAATGCGGCAATGTGCCGTTCGCCCGCGGCCTCATGATGCGCGGGTTCAGCGTGCCCGAGACGATGACGTTCCTGATCGCGGCGCCCATCGTGAACCCGATCGTCATCATCACGACGCACCAGGCGTTCGGCTTCGACGACGGCATCCTCATCGCCCGCCTCCTCGGCGGGTACGCGATCGCGAATCTCATCGGGTGGCTGTACAGCCGGCATCCCGACCCCGACGCCCTCATCACCGAGCGCTTCCGCGATGCGTGCGCCGTCGCCGAACAGACGGATGCCGGAAAGGCCGCCCGCACGATCACCCAACTGATCGTCGAACTGCGGGCGGTCATGCCGGCACTCGTCATCGGGTCTGCGCTCGCCGGTGGCGTGCAGGTGCTCGTGCCGCGCGAGACGCTGCTGGCGATCGGTTCGAACCCGGCCCTGTCGATCATCGCGATGATCGCCCTCGCGATGGTCGTGTCGATCTGCTCGAACGTCGACGCGTTCTTCGCGCTGTCGTTCGCATCGACCTTCACGCCCGGGTCGATCGTCGCGTTCCTGCTGGTCGGTCCGCTCGTCGACGTGAAGATGCTCGCCCTGCTGCGCACGACGTTCCGCACCCGCACTCTCGCGGGCATCGTCGTCATCGTGCTGCTGGCGGCCGTCGCGATCGGAGGAATGGTGAACCTCGTTGTCTGACACGCACGCGTCGTCCGTCGCCGGTTCGCTCGCCACCCGCCTGCTCGGCGTGGGGCTCGCGGCTGCGCTCGCGGCCACGACGATCGCGCTGGCGCTGACCGGACAGCTCGCGCTGTACATCAACCCCGACGGGGCGTGGTTCGCCGTGTCGATGGCGGTCATCGCGCTCATCGGCGCCGTGGCGTCGTTCCTGCTGCCGCTCGGCGCCGAGGCCGATCACGGGCACGATCACGGGGGAGCGGGGCATGGTTTCGATACGCCGCCGCTGCGCGGCGGCACGCAACCACCCGAATCGCGTCGTGCCGCGCGCGAGAGCAGCCTTGCCGCGCGCTCGCGGTCGCCTCGCGAGCGGAGCGAGACGACACGTGGCGACCACTCTCGGCCCCGCGTGACGCCGGGCGGTGTGCTCGTCGCGATCGGCGGGGTCGTCGCAACGGGCATCGTCGCGACGATCGTGGTCACTCCGCCGGCAGTCCTTTCGACGGAGCTCGCGATGAGTCGTGACCTCGGTGCCGCGCCGCTGTTCCAAGACGCCGACACGGTGCAGCTGGCGGCGACCGGTGACACCGCGTCGTTCGGAGTCGGCGACTGGGTGACCGTGTTCGCCACGGCGACCGATCCTGAGGCGTTCGCCGGCACACGCGTGGCGCTCACCGGATTCGTGACGCCCGCGGATGCCGGATTCCAACTCACCCGCATGGTCGTCACGCACTGCGTCATCGACGCCCAGCCCGCCGTCCTGCCGATCGCGGCGACCGACGTGCCGGCGACGGGGGAGTGGGTCACGGTCACCGGCACGGTGCGCGACGACGGCGGTCGCCTGGTCATCGAGGCGGCCGAGGTCGAGACGATCGACCAGCCGAAGGACCCGTATGAGTACTGACACCCGCCGGAGCCGACAGCGAGCGGCGGCCGCGCCGTCGCGCCGTCGCCCGTTCGGCGGTGCCTTCGCGCTGGTTGCGGGCTTGCTGCTCGCCGTCGGGCTGGGCGGCGCCGCGCTCACGACCGTGCAGGGTCCACGGGTCACCGACGTGCAGGTGAACCCCGCGACGGCGATCGAAGCGTCGGGCAGTCGCGTGATCTTCACGCTCAGTCAGGCCGTCGCCGCCATCGATCCCGAGCAGGTGACCGTGACGCCCGAGACGGCGTTCACCGTCGACACGTCGGGCCGCAGCATCGGCATCCGCTTCGCGCTGCCGCTGTGGGATGCCACCGACTACACGATCCGCATCGACGGGGTCGAGGGCGTCGGCGGTGGCACCGTGAGCACTCTCGAGGAGTCGTTCACGACACCGGCACTGCATTCGTACGTGCTGCTTCGAGGCGGTGAAGACGGCGAGGACCGCATCTTCCGCACCGATTTCGAGGCGACTGCCGCGGTGCCCGTGTTCAGTGATCCGCGCATCGAGGACTACCGCGCTTCGGGGGAGCACCTCGTCGTCAACACGACCGATGACGACGGCCTATCGCATGTGACGGTCGTCGGGCTCGACGGTGAAGACCCCGCTGAACTCACGCTGCCCGGCGAGGGGCGCGTGACGAACCTGCAGGTCGCCGACCGCGGATCGCGCATCGGCTACACGTTCACGGATGCCGATGTCGGCACCGCCGGCGCCCAAGAGAGCATCCTCTACACGGCATCCGCCGACGATCCGGACGCCGACCCGCTCGCCGTCGAGCGCGAGGGCGAGGCGCGCGTCGAAGACTGGCGGTTCGTGCCGGGCACCGACGACGTGCTCATGATGACCTTCGATGGGGCGCTGACCATGGCTGCTCCGGGCGGGGCCGCGCCGGTCGCGCTCGGCACGGCGGTGCACATCCACGGCATCTCGCCGGGGTCGACCCTGGCACTGATCGACACGACGGAGGGGCTCATCGGGCTCGATCTGGCGACGGGCGAGCAGGAGGAGCTGCTGCCCACAGACCCGACGCTGGGATTCGTCTCGACCGTGACGCCGCTGCCCGGCGGGTCGGGTGCGAGTCTGCGGGCGCTCAGCGGGGCCGACGGCAGCACATCGACGTCGGTGGTGGTCGTCGACGACGCGGGAACGCGTGAGGTGTTCGCCGCCGCGGTCGGCGATGCGCTCGTGCACACGTGCGTGTCGCCGAGCGGCCGGTACGCCGCGTTCCTCGTCGCGCCGAACGTGGTTGACAACCCGTACGACGGCTACCTGCTGCCGCTCCCCGAGACGCTGCAGACGCACATCGTCTCGCTCGAGGACGGCGACGACATCGTCGCGCTCACCGGGTTCGACATCTCGTGGTGCGAAACGGCTCCGCCGCTGTGACGGACGTGCCCACGGCACTCGTTCCTGCGACCCGCGCCGCGCTCGCAGGGCTGCCTGTCGACGTCGCACCGCGGCTGCTCGGCGGTGTGCTGCGAACGACGGTCGACGGCGAGACCGTTGCGGTGCGTCTCACCGAGGTCGAGGCCTACCACGGGCAGGGCACCGGCGACCTGCCCGACCCCGGCTCGCACGCGCGCATGGGCCGCACGGCCCGCAACGCGACGATGTGGGGAGAGCCCGGTCATCTCTACGTCTACTTGAGCCACGGCATCCATTCGTGCGTCAACGTCGTGTGCGGTCCCGACGGAACCGCGGGCGGAATCCTGCTGCGCGCGGGCGAGGTGATCGAGGGGACGGATGCCGCAGCGCGGCGCCGCGCGTCGGCCCGTTCGCCGCGGGATTTCGCGCGAGGCCCGGGTCGATTCGGCTCGGCGGTGGGCCTGCGGCATCCCGTCCACGACGGCATCGACGCGGTGACCGGTGCCGAGCAGGCGGGTGCGGTCGCGCGACTGGAGCTGCCACGGCATCCCGTCGAGGCGATCGCCTCGGGCCCCCGCGTCGGGGTCGCGGGCATCGCTGGCACCGAGGCGTTTCCGTGGCGGTTCTGGATCGCGGGCGACCCGACGGTCTCGCCGTTCCGCTGGGGCCGCGGCGCCACCGAGGTCAAGGCGACACGCCCGACCGTGCTAAAGTAGCTCTTTGTCTGCGCGCACTCCAGCACGCAGTTCGCGCTGTCCGCCTGGCGGATGGTGCAGACAAGGGATCTTGGGTGGGGCCGTCCGGCCTCACGGTATCGCCTCATCAGGGGCGTAAGGAGACATCACTATGGCAGCAGTGTGCCAGGTGACTGGAGCAGTTCCCGGCTTCGGTCACAACATCTCGCACTCGCACCGCCGGACGAAGCGCCGCTTCGACCCGAACGTGCAGAAGAAGACCTACTACGTTCCTTCGCTTGGTCGCAAGATCACGCTGAACGTCTCGGCTAAGGGCATCAAGGTCATTGACGCCCGCGGCATCGAGTCGGTCGTGAAGGACCTGATCGCGAAGGGTGTGAAGCTCTAATGGCGAAGAAGGCTCAGGACGTCCGTCCGATCATCAAGCTGCGCTCGACCGCCGGCACGGGGTACACCTACGTGACGCGCAAGAACCGCCGCAACAACCCCGACCGCATCGTGCTGAAGAAGTACGACCCGGTGGTCCGCAAGCACGTCGAATTCCGAGAGGAGCGCTGATCTCATGGCGAAGAAGAGCAAGATCGCGCGCAACAAGCAGCGCGAAGAGGTCGTCGCCCGCTACGCCGAGAAGCGTGCCGAGCTGAAGAAGACCCTGGTCGACCCGAACGCGACCGACGAGGCCCGCGAGGCCGCCCGCGTCGGCCTGCAGAAGCTGCCGCGCAACGCGTCGCCGGTGCGTCTGCGCAACCGCGACGCCATCGACGGTCGCCCCCGCGGCCACCTGTCGAAGTTCGGCATCTCGCGTGTCCGCTTCCGCGACATGGCACACCGTGGCGAGCTGCCCGGCGTGACCAAGTCGAGCTGGTAAGCACCACAGCAGCGAAGGCCCGGTTCCTCTTCGGAGGAGCCGGGCCTTTCGTCTGTCGCGACGCGCATGACGTGTCGAACGCCACAGAAGTCACATCAGTCACAGCTGTCACGCGACACGCCGGGGAGTATGACCAGGAATGCGCGGAAATCCGCGGAATCACGCGGTTCGTGGGTATATTCGGTCGCGGTCGAACGACCAGCCGGGCGGTGTCCGCCGCTCGGTCCGCAGGAACTGAAGGCGGCGTAACCCGCCGTCTGGAGGACAACCCAATGGCTATCACCAAGACCGAGCTCGTTGCCAGCATCGCCAGCGCGACGGGCCAGAGCCAGTCGACCGTCTCGGGCGTGCTCGACTCGCTGTTCGCCACCGTGTCCGAGGCTGTCGCCAAGGGCGAGAAGGTCACGATCCCCGGTTGGATCGCCTTCGAGTCGGTCGACACCGCCGCTCGCACGGGCCGCAACCCGCAGACCGGTGAAGAGATCAAGATCGCTGCCGGCAAGCGCGTCAAGGTGACCGCGGGCTCGAAGCTGAAGGCTGCCGTCAAGTGAGTCGAGCCGGGTCAATGTGCGAAGCGCGTTGACGCGGCTGCGACTCAGGTTGAGTGCCGCGGCGTTGACGCCGCGGTGTATCGAAACCTGAATCTGACGCTGGAAGGGGGATGCCGCGAGGCATCCCCCTTCTGCTGTCTGCGGGCACGCCGACGCGATCTAGGCTGGAACGTGTGAACAGTCGCGCGCTCCGTCTCGTCGGGCCGGTGATTCTCGTCGCGGCCGCGCTGCTGATGCTCATCGTCGGCCTCGCGTACGGTGGCGGTGCCGATCCGCTGCAGTTGAACGACCCGGGTCCGGTGGTGCGCTGGGGGCTGCCGGTCGCGAAGGTCGTCGTCAATCTCTCGGCGGCTGTCATGGTCGGCGCGCTCGTGCTCGCCCTGTTCGGGCTCGAAGCGCGCGAGCGGCCGTTCGACACCGCCCTCGACACCGCATCGGCCGGGGCGGCGGTGTTCACTGTGGCGAGCGGCCTCACCGCCTACTTCACCTTCCTCAACGTGCTGGGTGCGACCCCGAGCGCCGACGCCCAGTTCGGCGCGCAGCTGGGCAACTTCCTGGTCGGCACCGAGCTCGGGCTCGCCTGGCTCATCACGACGCTCGCGGGCGCCGTCATCACGGTGCTCACGTTCGCGTTCCGGGGCTGGACGATGACACTGCTCATCGGCATCGCCGCGGTCGCCGCGCTCGTGCCGATGGCGACGCAGGGGCATTCGGGTGCAGAGGCGAACCACAACATCGCCGTCGCCGCCCTCACGCTGCACATCATCGGCGCGGCCGTCTGGGTGGGCGGGATCGTCCTGCTCGTCATCGTGCGTCCCCAGCTCGACCGCGAGAAGATGCACGCGCTGCTGGAGCGGTACTCGAGCCTCGCCCTGGCGGCTTTCGTGGTCGTCGCGGGCTCCGGCCTCGCGCGCGCCGTGATCGGCGTCGTGGCGTGGGAGCACCTGGCATCGGCATACGGTGCGCTGCTCATGGTCAAGATCGCCGCGCTGCTGCTGATCGGCGTGCTCGGCGCGATCTACCGGCGACGGCTGATCGACGGCATCCGCGTGAAGGGCGGCGCGGGCAGGTTCTGGGGCCTCATCGCGCTCGAACTCGCCTTCATGGGCATCGCGAGCGGTGCCGCCGTCGCCCTCTCGCGCACGCCGCCGCCCGTCGACACGACCCTGGCGACCGATCGGTCGCCCGCCGAGTACCTCACCGGCGCACCGCTGCCGCCCGAACTGACGATCGACCGCTGGTTCACCCAGTGGGACATCGATCTGCTGTGGCTGACGGTCGTCGGCTTCGGGCTCTTCTTCTATTTCGCCGGAGTCTGGCGTCTGCATCGCCGCGGCGATCGCTGGCCGGTCGCTCGCACCGTGATGTGGACGGTGGGCATGCTCGCACTGCTGTGGGTGACCGGTGGGCCGATCAACGCCTACCAGGACTACCTGTTCAGCATGCACATGATCGGCCACATGCTGCTGACCATGGCCATCCCGCTGTGCCTGGTCGTGGGTGCGCCGGTCACGCTCGCTGCCCGTGCAATCCGCAAACGTGAAGACGGCACGCGCGGGGCCAGGGAATGGATCCTGTGGGCGGTGCACACACCGTTCTCGCGGGTCGTCACGCATCCGCTCGTCGCCGCAGCCGTGTTCATCGGGTCGCTGTGGGCGTTCTACTACACCGACCTATTCCGATGGTCGCTCTACGACCACCTCGGGCACGTGTGGATGACGGCGCACTTCCTCATCTCGGGCTACCTGTTCGTGCTCTCGCTCATCGGCATCGACCCGGTGCCGCTGCGGTTGCCGTACGCGTTCCGTCTCGTGACCCTGCTGGCGGTCATGGCGATGCACGCCTTCTTCGGCATCGCGATCATGATGAGCGAGAGCCTGTTCGTCGCCGAATGGTTCGGGTCGATGGGGCGCACCTGGGGACCGACGCCGCTCGAAGACCAGTACATCGGCGGCGGTGTCGCCTGGTCGATCGGTGAGATCCCGACGCTCATCCTCGCGATCACGGTCGCGATCCAGTGGAGCCGGTCCGACGAGCGCATGCAGCGCAGGGCGGATCGCCACGCAGACCGCACCGGCGATGCCGAACTCGAGGAGTACAACGCGCAGTTGGCAGCGCTCGCCGAACGCGACGCGCGCAGGGCGCGCTGACTCAGTCGCTGGGCGAGACCTGGATCGATGCGCTGCCGTCGGGCAGCACCGTGATATCGCCGGTCAAGAAGAACGGCACCTCTTCGACGACCTGCTGGATGCTGCCGTCGTAGAGCGACTGGATGTCGACCGTGATCTCGGCGATCGCCTGCGTGCGGCGGATCTTCCAGTCCGCGCCGTTGGGTGCGAGGGCGACGGTCGGCTGTTTCGCGATCTTCCATGTCGGGGTGCTGACGACGCGGTTCTCGAAGAACGTCCCGAAGGGGCACCCCGTCGGCTGCAGCACCTCCTGGGTCGCGCACTCGGTGAGGAAGGCTTCGACCTTGTCCTGCACGACGCCGATGAACTCGTCGGTCGGCTCGGTCTGCACGTCGACGGGGATCTCGGCCTGCGGTGTGTCCGACAGCACGGCGACGCCGGGGCTCTCGGACAGCGCCGTCTTCACCTGCACCGAGTACAGGCCCGGCGAGAAGACGAGCAGGGGAACGGCTGCCAGCGGATCGGCCTCGACGCCGTCGACCGAGACCTGACGCTTGTCGACCTCGAACCCGTTGACGCTGAACTGCATCGCGCCGCGCACGCTCAGGTCGATGACGGCCAACGGGCTCTGCGCGAAGCGCCACGTGGGAGCGACACCCACCCAGCCTGCGCGTTCGACCTCGAAGGTCGAGGTGCCCTCGTGGGGGCCTGCTTTGTAGCTGACGGTGACCTTCGTGATGCCGTCCGACTCTTCGGCGCGCACCGCCTCGACCTCGGTGAGCGGCGCGAGCGCGTCGCGTCGCAGCAGCGCCTCGCTGGCGGTGGTGGGCAGCTTCGCGTCTTCGAGGTCGACCGAGTCGATCACGACACCCGGCACGGTGAGGGCGTCGGCTGCCCGCCCCTGCGTGAGCAGTTCGAGGTAGCGCAGCACGAACGCGGTCGGGCTGTAGAGGTGCTGATACGCGATCACGCCGGTCGCGCCGATCGCGCCGACGAGCAGCGCGAAGACGACGAGCAGTGCGGTCAGATCGAACCGCAGCCGTCGGCGCTCACGCGCATCACCCACCCCGTGCACGCTTTCAGTCTAGGAAACCTCGCCTGATAGCTAGCATGGATGCGGTGAACACCCCTCCGCTGTCGTCCGAGCAGGAGGAGTTGTTCCGCCTGATCGAAGACACCCGCGAGCACGTGTTCGTGACGGGCCGCGCGGGCACCGGCAAGTCCACCCTGCTGCAGCATCTGGCGTGGAACACCGACAAGCAGATCGCCGTGTGCGCGCCCACCGGAGTCGCCGCGCTCAACGTCGAGGGGCAGACGATCCACTCGCTGTTCCGGCTCCCGATCGGGCTCATCGCAGACAGCGAGCTCGAGCAGTCCGATGCGACCCGCAAGATCCTGAATGCGATCGACACGCTCGTCATCGACGAGATCTCGATGGTCAACGCAGATGTGATGGATGCGATCGATCGATCACTCCGGCAGGCCCGCAAGCGCCGCGCTGAACCGTTCGGCGGGGTGCAGATCGTCATGTTCGGTGACCCGTACCAGCTCTCGCCGGTGCCGCCGCGCGGCGATGAGCTGCGCTACATCCAGGACCACTACCGCTCGTTCTGGTTCTTCGATGCGCAGGTGTGGGCGGGGCCGCGGGGGGATGCCGGCGCGATCCGCTCCGACGGGCTGCTCGACCTCGGGCGCGTGGGGGCGCCGCTGCACATCCGTGAGCTGCGCGACATCCACCGGCAGTCCGATCCCGGGTTCAAAGAGATCCTCAATGCGGTGCGGCACGGCATCGTGACCGCCGACATGGCCGGCATCCTCAACTCGACCGGCGCCCGCCCTGTGCCCGAGCCCGTCGACGGGGAACCTCCGATCATCACGCTCGCGACCCGCAATGACATCGTGAACCGCATCAACCAGCGCCACCTCGATGCGCTGACCGGGCCGGTGCAGACGGCCCGTGCCGACATCAGCGGCGACTTCGGTCGCGGCGACGCGTCGTACCCCGCCGAGGCCGAGCTGCAGCTGAAGGTCGGGGCGCAGGTGATGTTCTTGCGCAACGACGTCGGCGGGTTCGGCGGCGACGGACCCCGCTGGGTCAACGGGTCGATCGGCACCGTCACCCGCATCGCGGGCGGCACGGTGCGGGTCGAGCTCGACGGTGAGGAGCACGACGTCGAACCGGCGGTCTGGGAACGGTTCCGCTACGCGTACGACCCGGCATCCCGCAAGCTCACGCGTGAGATCGTCGCGGAGTTCACCCAGTTTCCGCTGCGGTTGGCGTGGGCGATCACGATCCACAAGTCGCAAGGCAAGACGTACGATCGCGCGGTCGTCGACCTCGGCTCGGGGGCGTTCGCCCCCGGGCAGACATATGTCGCGCTGTCGCGGCTCACGTCGCTCGAGGGGCTCTACCTGTCACGGGCGCTGCGGCCGAGTGACATCCTCGTCGACCACGACGTCCGCCGCTTCATGGCCGGTGTGCGCGCCGCGGAACGCGCGGGCGGCGTCGTCGGCTGAGATCAGGCGGCGCGACGGGCCTTGTCGGCGGCGAGGTCGGTGAACAGGTCGGTGTTGAACCGGTAGGCGACGAGCACTTCGTCGATCACGCGCTCGCGCTCGGCGGCATCCCACGGGGCGGCGTCGAGCTGCTCGCGGTACACCTCTTTGAACGCCTTCGGATCGGCGATCTCGTTGAAGATGTAGAAGCCGATGCCGTTGGTCTCGAACCCGAACTGGCGCGCCATGAGGCGCCCGATGAACAGGCCGCCCGACAGGTCGCCGAGATAGCGGGTGTAGTGGTGGGCGACGAACCCGCCCGCCCAGCTCGCGCCGACCTCGCGGATGCGGGCGACGTAGCGCTCGGTCGTCGGCAGCGGCTCGATGCGCTCGCGCCAGTCGTCGCCGATGAGGAACGCCAGGTCGGCTTCGAGTGCGGGGAGGCGGGTGAGCTTCTCGCTGATGAACAGCGCGGCGATCGGGTCGTCCTTCATGCGCTCGGCGGCGACTTCGAGGGCCTCGTAGATGAACCAGTGCTGGGCCACGAGGGCGACGTAGTCGTCGCGGGTGCCGCGCCCCTGCATCAGGTCGGCCATGAAGCCGGCGTGCTCGCTGCCGGAGTGTGCGCCGCTGGAGCGCTCGCGCAGCGCGGTGGAGAACGGGATCGGGTCGGCCATACCTGCAGTGTAGCTGAAACTAAGGCTCACCTTAACTGAAGGTTTCGTCGGAATCAGCTCTGCGGACGCGGCTCCACACCCAGTCGTGCGCAGGCCGCGTCGTACAGCGCCACGATCTCGCGGCGCACCTCGCGTCGCTCACTGATCGGACCGCCCGGCCACGGCACACGGATGACGTCCTCGGCACCGTCGGCGCACATCACGTGCCACTGGCCGGCGTCACCGTCGAAGGTCACCATCTCGGCGCGGATGACGTCGGGGATGGGCGAGAACGCCCGCGCGATGAGCAGGTTGTCGTCGAGGTGATCGGTGTTCATGTGGCCGAGCACGCCGCGCAGGGCATCGTCGTCGAAGACGTGGGTCATGCACGACACCCTACGCACCGCGTCGCTGCAGCGACCGCCCGGGTATGTTTGAGGGGCACGAGTTCCACCCAGGGAGTATGGATGCCGCAGACGCGCACACGGCGGATCGCCGCTTGGACGGCCGCCGCGGCGATGGTGCTCGGCATGGCCGCCTGCACACCCGATGCCAGCCACCGGGTGGAGTTGCCCGCGCAGGTCGAAGGGGCACTGCCCGACGACATGCAGGAGCAGCTGCGCACCGCGACCGAGACCGCGATGGCAGGCACCGGTTCGACCGGTGCTGTCGTGGGAGTCTGGGCGCCCTGGGCCGGATCCTGGGTGACGGGCCTCGGCACCACGACCGCCGACGGTGCCGAAGTGAGCACCGACATGCGCTTCCTCGCAGGGTCGATCACCAAGTCGATGACCTGCGACGTCCTGTACGCCCTTGTCGAAGAGGGCACCGTCGCACTCGGCGATGACGTCACCACCTGGCTGCCGGGCATGCCCACGCTCAAGGGCATCACGCTCGGTCAGCTGTGTGACAGCACGAGCGGGCTCGCGTCGTACGCCGGCAAGCTGCAGACCCGCTGGATCGCGAACCCCGAGCGCGTGTGGAACCCGCGCGAGCTCGCCGCCTACGGCATGGCGAGCGGTCTTTCGTTCGAGCCGGGCAGCGAATACGGCAACAGCGACACGGGCTATGTCGTGCTCGGTCTCGCGCTGGAGAGCGCGAGCAACCGCTCGGCCGCGCAGTTGTTCGAGACGTACATCTTCGAGCCGCTCGGGATGGATGCCAGCTCGCTCCCGTCAACGTCGCCGACCGACGGCCGCCTGAACGGGCTGCGCTCGGGCAACGTCGACGGCGAGCTGTCCTGTGCCGACACGGTAGACCTGACGACCTTCTCGCCGTCCGCGGGCTACACGGCGGGCGGCGTCGTGAGCGACGTGAACGACATCGGCCGGTACGTGCAGGCGCTCGCCCTGGGGCTCCGCAGCTACGATTCGGACGCTCGCTTCGAGGACGCGGTGTCGGCGTCACGCTCCGGCTCGACCTGGTACCAGTCGAAGGGTGGCGCGCTCCTCGCGGGCAGCCTCGCCGGGCAGTTCGGACGCGTGCCCGGTTATCTCACATCTGCCTTCGCTGATCGCGAGACGGGGTTGACGGTCGTCGTCGTCCTCAACAACTCGCGGGCATCCGCTGTGGCCGCGCGCGCACTGTCCTGGCAGCTGGCCGCGATCGCATCAAAGGCGCCGGCCGTCGGTGACCTGAGCGCCCCGTCCGCAGGGTATCCCTGGACCGAGGCCGATATGGCCGAGAGCGTCGCCGACGAGGCCATCTGCGAATGAGCGCACGGGCGTTCTCGGCATCCGCTGCCGCGTTCGTCGTCGTCGGACTCGCGTGCCAAGAGGTCGGTGCTGCGCTCGCTGTGCTGCTGTTCGACGACATGGGGCCGCTCGGCATGGTGATGCTGCGGCTCGTCTTCTCGGCGCTCGTGCTGCTCGCGATCGCCCGCCCGACGTGGCGGGGGCACTCCAGCGCCGACTGGTTCGCGGTGGCGCGCTTCGGCATCGTGCTCGCCGTCATGAACGCGCTGTTCTATCTCGCGCTGGAGCGCTTGCCGCTCGGCGTCGCCGTCACGATCGAAGTGCTCGGGCCGCTCGTGCTGTCGATCGTCGCGGCGCGGCGGGCATCAGCGTGGATCTGGGCGGGCATCGCGTTCGCCGGCGTCGTCGCACTCGGCGGCGGCGGGTGGGACCGGCTCGACCTGCTCGGCGTGCTGTTCGCCCTGGGCGCCGCCGCGAGCTGGGCGTTCTACATCCTCGCCTCGGCGCGCGTCGGGGCGGCGTTCCCAAAGCTCGACGGGCTGGCCTTGGCGATGACGGTCGGGGCGATCGTCTCGTTGCCGTTCGGCATCCCGAACGCGGGCGCATCACTGCTGCGGATCGACCTCGTCGCGATCGGGGCCGCCGTCGCGGTGCTCTCGTCGACGATCCCCTACGCGCTCGAACTCGCCGCGCTGCGCAGGTTGCCGGCATCCGCTTTCGCGATCCTCATGTCGCTGGCACCTGCGACTGCGGCGCTCGCCGGGTTCGTGCTGCTCGGGCAGCACCTGACGTGGCTCGAACTGGTCGGCATCGCGCTCGTGATCGGCGCATCCGTCGGCGCAATCCGTGCCGCCGGACGGCGCGCACGTGAGAGCACGGAACCCGTCGCCTGAGCCGGAGGCCGCCCGCTTCTGAGTCGCTCCATGTTCCGGGTTCCCGGTGACGTCCCCTACACTTCACCGGAGTATCCCCGCGTACGATGTCGTATCCTCCGGGCAACGGCCCGACGTCCAACGGAGTTCCCATGGCGCGAGCGCCCCAGTCATCCCTGCCCACGGTCGGTGATGCGCTGACGCGATCATCGGCGCGCGCTGACAAGCAGCGCACCCGCACGCGCATTCTGCTCGGCATCGTGCTGCTGCTGGCCCTCGCGCTCGTCATCGTCATCGGCGTCGTCGTGATCAAGGGAGGGCTCGGCGGCGGCAACACGGCCGCACCGTCCGGCGGCGGCGATTGCATCGCCACAGAGCTTCGCGTGACAGCCGATCCCGACATCGCCGTCGCGCTCCAAACGATCGTCGAAGACCTCGACAGTGCCGGTGGCGACTGCCCTGACGTGACCGTCCGGTCCGAAGAAAGTGCTGTCACGGCGGCGGTGCTCGGCGAGGGCGGCGACCCGGGATTCGATGTCTGGGTGCCCGACTCGTCGATGTGGCCGGCGCGGGCGACCGGCCTGGCCGAGATCGCCGAGGCGGATGCCGCTGAACTCGTCGTCGGTGACACGGTCGCGACGACGCCCGTCGTGTTCGCCACCACCGAGACGACGGCCGCCGCGGTCGGTGCGGACGGTGCCGGATTCTCGAGCTTCGCCGGCGGCGGTGCGGCTGTCGTGCTGCCCGATCCGACAGCCGTGGCATCGAGTTCTGCTGCGCTCCTCGCCCTGCAGACCGCGTTCTCGGGCGACGCGCGCATGTTCACCGGCATGGTGTTGAGCCTTGCGAACGGGATCGTGCCGACCGCCGACGAGGCGCTTGCGGCCGCGGCTACGGCAGAGACCCCGACGGTTGCCGTCACCACCGAGCAGGCAGTGCTGAACCACGACGCTGACCTCGTCTCGATCTTCCCGTCCGACGTCAAGCCCGCCGTGAGCATGCCGATCGTCACGCTCGGCGACGCGTCGGAGGAGACAACCGCAGCCGTTGAGACCTTCACGGCAGCGATCACCGCGGCATCCGCCACGCTCGCCGATGCCGGCCTGCGCGAGGCCGACGGGACGCCGGGTGCAGACTTCGTCGCCGAGGGCAGCGAAGACGGGGGAGCGGCGGCCCAGACCGCCGACAGCGTCAACCAGGCCGAAGTGTTGCGCACGTGGCAGGTGCTCACGGCGCCGTCGCGCATGCTGTCGCTCAACGACGTGTCGGGATCGATGTTCGAGCCGGTGACCGGCGACATGCGGCGCATCGACCTGTTCGAGCAGGCCGCCGTCCGCGCCGTGAACTCGCTCTCCGCAGACTCGTCGCTGGCCACCTGGGTGTTCTCGACGCGCCGGATCGGCGGCCAGGACTGGCAAGAGATCGCGCCGTTCGGTCCGCTGAGCGACGCCGCACACAAGCAGCGCACGATCGACACCGCCAACGGGCTCGACAAGCTCGTCGGCGGGGGCACCGGACTGTACGACAGCGTGCTCGCCGCCGTGAAGTACATGCGCGAGACGTACGTTCCGGGTCAGGTCAACCTCGTGCTGCTCAACACCGACGGTGTGAACGAGGACGACGACGGCCTCGACCTCGACGGCCTGCTCGCCGAACTCGAGAAGCTGCACGACCCAGCGGCTCCTGTCGCCGTCATCGCGATCGGCTACGGACCCGACACCGACCAGAGCGTGCTCGAGCAGATCGCCGCCGCGACCGACGGCGCCGCCTACCAGGCCCTCGAACCGACCGACATCACAACCGTGCTCGTCGACGCCGTCACGCAGCGCGGCTGCCGCCCCTTCTGCGCCTGACGTCGTTGCGCGCTTTGCGGCACCGGCATCCCCGCGATGTCGGCTTGCTGCCGGTGAGTCCAGGGTTTCAGCACGAGTCGGATGCTGTGGCGTGTTGACTCGCGCAGGAATCCCGGACTCGGTGGAAACACATTGGAGGGGCTGACGGGAATCGAACCCGCGCTGTCTGCTTGGGAAGCAGAAGTTCTGCCATTGAACTACAGCCCCGATGCCTTGAAACTACTGGGATCTCTCGATCTCGTCAAGGCTAGGTGTACACATTGGTGTTCACATGTGCCTCGCGCGCCGAAGCGGCATCGCGATAGACCAACCATACCCAAATTCACGGCATCGCTGATCGCGATGAGGCATGGGTGCTGGGCCTCGTGGCGCGACTGCGACCGGATTTCGGACGCGGTTGCCCGCGTCACGGGGCTGTCGCTGCGGGCGCTTCACCCGGCTGCGGATGCCCAAGGCGAGCTGCGCGTACGACGCTGAGTCGACCCCTACACCTTCAGAAGGTGCTCCGGATGGGTGGGTAGCGATTCGATGAATCTCTGCAGTTCCACGACCGAGTACAGGGGTTTCGAGCCTGAGAAGTGCGGGGTGAGGTCACCCAAGCGCACGTGGTGTCGAAGGCGTGAGGGGCTGAGCCCAACGGCGGCCGCAGCCGCGTTGTGGTCGAGGGCGACGACGGTCGGGCTGGTTGCCAGATCAGTCATCGGGTTGGCGGCCGGGTGTGTAGGACATGCCTTTGAGGTAGCCGGCGGTGCGGGCTTTGCTGATCCAGTCGCTGGCGGTGCGGTGGGGGATGCCGAGTTCGAGTTGCACGGTTTTGGTGGGTGGGAGTCCTGCGAGGGCGGATGCGCCGTAGAGGATTTGGATGACTTCCATGCGTTCGGTTTTGGTGCCGCGTTTGGAGACGGCGGTGGCGAGCCATTCGGGGATGATGCGTCCGTCGGTGGCGGAGAGTTCGGCGATGGTGGTCCAGCCGTGTTCGAGGTGTACGGCGATGCAGTGGGGGATGGCTGCTTGCAGGATGGCTTGGGGTGCGGTGTGTCGGAGGGCGACTTCGTCGAATCCGGGGCGGATGCCGCGGTTGACGATGGTGGTGACGATGTAGCGGCCCTGTTCGGGGTTGTAGATGGCGTCGAGGGTGGTTTCGATGCCGGCCGCCTCGTCGGTGGTGGTGGCGGAGAATCCGGGCGCGATTCGGAGGGCGGTCCCGACGGGTTCGGTTGCCGCTGTGCGGGTCATCTTCTTGCCGTCGGTTGTCTTCACGTCGACCTTCACCCCCTTAGTTTGCTCTACCGCGATCACGAATCGCAGCCCGGCTCTTGACTAACGTGTACCTGCTCGCGTTCGTGGCCTACGCCATCGACCTTGCACAACGCTCAGTACGCCGCGACGAACCCCAGCGGGTGCCCGCGCTCGTGACCGCGGGCGGAGACACGCAGAACACAGGCGACGAACGCGCCGCGCTGAACGAGGTCCGCACCCGGCCGGGCCAGCGGCAACGTCTGCTCTGGGCGCGAATCGGCACCGTCCTGACCGGGTTCGCGTTCGTGTTCCACCTCGCCGGCACCATCGGGCGAGGACTCGATGCGGGAAGGGTCCCGTGGGCGAACATGTACGAGTTCGCGCTCACCGGGACTTTGCTGATCGTCGCGGTCTACCTAGCCGTGCTCCGCCGATACGATCTACGCTTCCTGGGCTCGTTCCTCATCGGTATGGTCGCGTTGCTCCTGGGCGGTGCGACCTTGGCGTTCTACGTCGAAGTCACCCCGCTGATGGACCCCCTCAAGAGCGTCTGGCTCGTCATCCACGTTTTCGTCGCCTCCCTCGGCACCGCCCTGTTCGCGATTTCCTGCGGCCTCTCCGCCACACAACTGCTCCAGTCCCGCCGCGAACGACGGGCCGCAGCGCCGGGGGAGGACACTCAAGCGGCCCGGTCGGGCTACCTGCGCACGCTGCCGACCGCCGACACGCTGGAATCCCTGGCCTACCGGTTCGCGATTGTGGGGTTCATCTTTTGGACCTTCACTCTCATTGCTGGTTCGATCTGGGCAAACGACTCCTGGGGCCGGTATTGGGGGTTCGACACAAAGGAGGTTTGGACCTTCGTGATCTGGGTGCTCTATGCCGGATACATCCACGCCCGCGCGACACGAGGCTGGCGCGGTACCCGATCGGCGTGGCTGTCGATCATCGGGTTCACCGCCGTCCTGTTCAACTTCACCATCGTCAACATGTTCTTCAAAGGCCTGCACGCCTACTCCGGCCTCAGCTGACGACCAACGACCGCTCGACCATAAAGGACTCACCCCTCCATGCCCACACCATTGCTCGACCCCGGTTGGTATCCGCGTCCGCCGGCGGCGACGTACACCCGCCCTCGCCACGGCGTGTCCTCGGTCTCCGACGTGCGAAGCACACGATGAACGGCGGTCGAAGCCGGAGACTGGCCGTCGCGTGCCTGGTCGCACTGGCCATGGCTGTCGTCGACCAGGGTACGAAGGCCATCGCGCTCGCACAGCTGAGCGAGCAAGAACGAATTCCGCTGATCGGCGACCTACTGGGGTTGCAACTCGCCTTCAACCCCGGGACCGTCATGTCTCTCGGCTCGAACAGCACCTGGGTGTTCACTGTGATCGGGATCGTGGCGGGGATCGCGCTGTTCTATGCCGCATGGCGGGCGACATCCACGGCATGGGCGGTCGCAATCGGATTCGTCTGGGGTGGAGCAATCGGCAACCTCATCGACCGCCTCTTCGCCGCTCCCGGGTTCGGCCGCGGCCACGTCACCGACTTCCTCGCCTATGGCAACCTCTTCATCGGAAACATCGCCGACATCGCCATCGGAATCGGCGTCGGACTCGGCATCCTCCAGGTGCTCCTCAGCCACCGGTCCCAGACGCGCAGCGAACACCCGGGGGCAACCTCCCCCCAGGAGAAGTGACTTCGGCCCGATTACAGGTCATCCGGGTTAGACGATGCTCGCCAGCACATTCAGACGGAACTGCGCGAGCACCGCGACAACCAGGTAAGCGGCGAGCGTCACGAGCGTGATCCACGGCCACAATACCGCACCAACCCGCCGTGCCCGTTGACCGAAGACGCCCTCGCGCAGGTTCCGGACCGTCACGATGAAAAACAGGGGGAGCGTCGCCAGCCACACCACAAGACACCAGGGGCAGAGCGTCCCCAGCACATAAATGCTTTGCCCGATCAGCCACACCACGAACGCAAACGCACCCGCGACACCGATATTGAACAGCATCCAGAACCAGCGAGCGAAGTGCGGTACCGCCCACAGCGCGACTCCGACGCACACCACGAGCGCGAACCCGACCAGTCCAAGGAACGGATTGGGAACCCCAAACGCGGCCCCTTGAGCGCTCTCGAGGTTCGCAGAGCACTGCACCAGCACGGAGAAGTCGCAACTGAGGCCCGCATCGGGGCTCGTCAGCTTTTCGATCTTCTCAACGGACAGGGCCATCGATGCCGTCAACCCGACGGCGCCACACAGCGCGAGGAACAAGCCGAAGAAGAATTCACGGCGCATGAGCTGGGACAACTTTCACCATCGCTAGATACATACGGAACAGATTGCAATCATACAGTGATGCGTGTATGTTCATTGCGTGCTGACTATTACCGATCGTCTGGATGTGATGAACCGTCTCGGCCGCGCCATGGCGGACCCGACACGCTCACGCATTCTCATGACTCTGCTTGATGGCCCGATCTATCCCGCGGCACTCGCCCGTGAACTGGATCTCAGTCCGTCCAACGTCTCCAATCACCTGACCTGCCTTCGTGACTGTGGCATCGTTGTTGCGGAGCCCGAGGGTCGCCGAACTCGGTACGAGGTCGCAGATCCCCGTCTCACCCGGGCGCTCACCGCTCTGCTGGACACGACCTTGGCGGTGGACCATGCAGCCGGGTGCATCGATCCCTCCTGCGCGGCCCCGGAATGCTGCACGACGGAGGCGACGGCATGATCTTCCTCTCCATACTGCAAGCGATCGGCCTGTTCATTGTCACGAACATCGACGACATCATTGTGCTCTCGCTGTTCTTCGCCCGTGGCGCGGGACAACGGGGCACGACCGCTCGAATCCTGGTCGGGCAGTATCTGGGATTCGCAGGCATTCTCGGCGCGGCTGTACTCGTAGCTCTCGGCGCCGGAGCATTCCTGCCTCCAGAGGTCATCCCCTACTTCGGTCTGATCCCGTTGGGCCTGGGACTATGGGCGGCCTGGCAGGCATGGCGTCGACGTCACGACGACGACGATGACGATGAGGGCAAGATCGAGGGTAAAAAGGTCGCGGTCTGGGCCGTAGCGGGTGTCACCTTCGCAAACGGCGGGGACAACATCGGGGTCTACGTGCCGGTCTTCTTGAGTGTGGGACCCGCCGCCGTGGTCGCCTACTGTGTAGTGTTCCTCGCGCTCGTCGCAGTCCTGGTGTACGTAGCCAAGTTCATCGCTACCCGACGTCAGATCGCGGAAATCCTGGAGCGCTGGGAGCACATCCTGTTCCCGATCGTCCTGATCGGCCTCGGCATCTTCATCCTGATCAGTGGCGGCGCATTCGGGCTCTGATCACCAAAAGGAAGCTGGACCTCACCCCCGACACGGTCAGCCGCCTGTAGCAGCCGCCAGTAAAGAGGCGGACTACGTTGGACGGTAGGGAAGGAAGGAGGGGAGCATGTCGCTAATCACGCTCGCGGATGCCATGGGACGCACGCGCACGCTCACCCGCACCTTTCTCGTGATGATCGCGATCACTGCGGGGATCGTCGCGGGGCTGCTTGCGATGCACTCCCTGAACAGCCACGCCACCAGCACCGGTCACCTCGACACCGTTACGACTGCCCCTGCCGCCTCGCACCACGCTCAGGACGCCGCTCCGGTCGGGGAACCGGCGGCGGGGGAGTGCGATGACTGTGCCGGTGGGCACGACACCATGATGTGGTTGGCGTGCGTGCTCGGCCTGCTCGTGACCGTGCTGATCCTCGCCCGCATCACCGGAAATTGGCGGACCACCGACCCCGAACGCGGATCCCTGACCGTCTCGTTGTGGCCGGGTTGCCTCGCACCGGTGCCTCCACCCTCATTGATCGTTCTCTGCATTAGTCGCACCTGAGGATGCCGCTGCCTGCCCCCGCGCAGGCACGGCTCACCCTGCCCGCCGGGCGGGAACCTCGTTGACGACTTTTGGAGAACCTCATGAAGATCCGTACTGCGGCGACTGCCGCGCTCGCCCTGACCACCGCCCTTATCCTCGCCGGCTGCTCCGACACCGGGAACGCCGGGGGTGGCATGTCTGGGATGGACCACGGCGGCTCCAGCAGCAGCGCCGCCCCCTCCGCTGACGCGTCTGCGAACGCGAACGACGCGGACATCATGTTCGCGACGATGATGATCGCGCACCACCAGCAGGCCATCGAGATGTCCGACGTGTTGCTGAGCAAGGACGACATCGACCCACGGGTTGTTGACCTCGCCGATGGCATCAAAGCCGCCCAGCAGCCCGAAATCGACACGCTCAACGGCTGGCTGCAGGAGTGGGGCGCCGACACCTCCGGCACGGACATGGATCGCATGGATCACGGCGGAGGGATGATGAGCGAAGAGGACATGCAAGCCCTCGACGCGGCGACCGGCACCGAGGCGGCCAAGCTGTTCCTGGAGCAGATGATCGAGCACCACAACGGTGCAATCGAGATGGCTCAGGAAGAAGTCAGCAACGGGCAGAACCCGAACGCGACCGCCCTCGCGCAGAAGATCGTCGACGACCAGACCGCCGAGATCGCTGCGATGGAGGACATCCTCGCCAGCCTGTGAC
>NZ_CBDRMZ010000012.1:0-72900 GCF_965345345.1 Microbacterium sp. bgisy189
GCCTCGGGCAGCCGGCGAGCCGGCCGCGGTCGTGGGTGCTGTTTGTCGTGGCAGGGCCCGGCGCCGGCTCGCTGCGCTCGGCCGACGCCTCGGATCGCGGTCGGCTGCTCCCCCGCGTCAGCGGGTGTGGCGGTTGCGGGTGGTGGCCGCGTGGATGCGCTCGAGTGCGGTTTCGACGGGAGTCCACGGGCGCACGATCTCGTCGACGGTGGCCTGGGTGATGCCGTGGCTCTCCATCTGCCAGGTGACGCAGAGTCGGCCGTCCTCGAGGTACATCGGCCTGCCGTCGTCCCAGCTGGCGTAGCTGCCGATGGCGCGGGTGGCGTCTCGGGTGCGCATGAGGACGTTGGTCTCGACGATCTCGGTGATGATGGCGCCGGGCGCGCGCCAGGAGACGTTGTGGCCGGCGAAGTCGGGATCTTCGTCGACCGGGCCGGTGGGGGCGACGGCGTAGAGGGTGCCGCGGGATGTGAGCGTGCCGGAGGGTGTGGTGATCTCGGTCTGGAATGCGAAGGCGCGGGCGAAGTCCTGGTTGGTGGAGAAGTAGACGCGGTCGGTGCGTGAGACGATGCCGAGCTCGGGGCGCTCTCGGGGTGTGTACGGGATCCGCAGGCCGGCGGCCGCGGCGTCGCGTGGGCTGAGCAGTCGAGTGCCGATCTCGAGTCCTGGGCAGCCGCCGTGCCAGTAGGTCGGTGCGGATGTCATGGGGCTTACTGCGGCAGGGGCTCGAGGAGCTCGGGACCGTTGGCACGGATGCCGAACGGGGCGACGGCGTCGAACTCGAGGCCGGATGCCTCGGCGACGCCGGCGTGCACGGCCTCGTCGACGAGGCCCTGGTCGCCGACGAGGGACGGATCGAGCCAGTGCAGCCACATGTGCTCGGGGAGGATGACGGGGTTGCGATCGTGGATGCCAGCGAGGGTCTGCACGGCATCCGATGTGACGATGGTCGCGGTGAGCACCCAGCGGTCGGGGTCGTCGTCAGGCTTGGTGCGGTCGGGCCACCAGGAGTAGAGACCGGCGAGGCCGAGGAGCTCGCTGTGCGGGTCGTGGATGAACCAGGGCTGCTTGGAGCCCTTCTCCCCCGTCCACTCGTAGAATCCGCGAGCGAGGATGATCGCTCGTTGGGTCTGCAGCGGCTTACGCCAGGTGCTCTTGCTGGTCAGCGTCTCGGCGCGGGCGTTGAACGTCGGGTACTTGAGCTTGAGGGTGTCGCTCCATGCCGGCACGAGGGACCAGTGCGCCTGCTCGAAGCGGAGCTCGCCGGTTTTCGCGGAGTCGATGAGCATGGGGATCCGCTGTGTCGGTGCGATGTTGTAGTTGGCTTCCCAGTCGGCGCGCCAGTCCTCGGGCTTGCGGCCGGTGCGCGTGACGAAATCGGTGATCTCTTCGTTCACCCGTGAGTCCATCGCGAAGCGCCCGCACATCGTTGCAGCGTATCTCCGGTCTCAGACACCTGGCGAGGATGTCGCGTGCTCGAGCTCGGCACCGTTCATGAGGATGTCGGTGGCGACCAGGCCGGTGTCGGTCTTGCGGGCGAGACCGTTGCGGGTGAGGTCGGAGAGGTAGGTGGAGAAGGTGCCGCCGGTCGTGGCGATGTCGGCCGCGGCGCCGAGGTCTTCCCTGCTGAGGCTGTCGGGGTAGGCGTTGATCAGCGCGTCGAGCATCGCGGCTGCGCCGCGGCGGAGGACGGAGCGGTAGTGGTCTTGGAGCTCGCGTGGGGTGAGGGGGTCGGGGCGACCGCCGAGGTAGTCGAAGCCGGCGTCGGTGAGGGTGTAGCCGGCTGTGTTCTCGTCGAGGAAGCCGGCGCGGCGGATGTCGGAGAGGTAGGTAGACCAGGTTCCGCCGGTGGTCTTGAGGCGGGCGACGGTCCCCCACTGGCTCTTGGTGAGGCGTAGCGGTGCCATGCGGCCGAGGGCGAGGATCATCCGCTGCGCGCCGCTGCGCAGCGCTGGCGCGTCTGCCTTGGTGCCGTTCGTCGAGGCCGGTTCTTCGGCCGGAGATGTCTTTGGCTTCGTGGTTGGGGGAACCGCGCGCACAGCGCGCGGCGTGGGGCCGGCGGGAGGATCGGCGGCGAGCTGGTCGACCGCGGCCGAGAGGTCGGCGATCGCGCGGCGGAGGGCGTCGATCGTGGCGGCGTCGACGGGGGCGGGGACGGGGATCTCGACGATCCTCTCGCGCGGCGGCGCCGACGTCGCGGCTGCGAGCTCACGGCGCAGTCTGATGTTCTCGGCGCGCAGGTGTGCGGCGTCGTCGCTGCTGGTCTCTCGCTGGGGGGTGATCGCCGCGGCGATCGCGTCGAGGTCGACGTCGGCGAGCGTGGTTCGGGTGGGCGAGGACGCGATCTCGCCGATACGCGGTGTGGTGCCGGCGTCGAAGGTGTGGCGCATGCGGAAGCGGAACTTGAGAGGCTCGCCGCGCTCGGGCTGCCAGAGCCAGCATTCGCCGGTCTGCAGCGTGGGCAGGTCGGCGAGGATGCTCTTGGAGTCGGCGTGCACGTCGATCCACGCCTTGATCGCGTCGCGGTCCTGCGGTGCGGTGGTGCGCAGCACGAACAGGTTGTCGATCTGGGTGAGGACGTCCTTGTTGACCGCTGCGCTGCGCTGGGAGGCCATCGTGATCCCGAGGCCCTTGAATCGGCCCTGCTTGACGATGCGCTGCCAGGTCTCGACGAGCGCAGCGTTCTCACCGCGGACCTGCTGCGGCAGGTACTCGTGGCACTCCTCGAGGAAGAAATGTGTGGGGGTGCGATCGGCACGGCGGTAGAAGCGATCGCCGAACGCTCTGAGGAAGCGCCGCAGCTCGGCTTTGGTGAACTCGCTGACGTCGAGGATGGCGGAGAGCTTCTGGTCGACGAGCAGGTCCGCGACGAGCTCGCCGGCGGTGGAGTCGAGCGGGACGTCACCGTGACGCCCGCCGAGCACAGGGATCGGCAATCCTGGCCGATCCCCGTCTACCGACGTGCGGATGCCGTACCAGTCGCCCTTGGGGTCGACGACGATGACGGGCACGCCCACCTGGTGCATCTCCTCGAGCAGCACGACGGCTGCGCTGGTCTTGCCTGCACCCTTCTTGGCCAGGATGCCGTTGGAGCTGGTGATGAGCTCGAGCGGGAGGTCTACGCCCTCGGCGACATGCAGGCCGTTCATGATGTCTCGTCGGGGTCGGGGTCGGGCCTGCGGTAGCGGATCTCGCGGCCGTCTGCGCTGAACGTGACGCCTGGCTCAAGGGGAGGCAGGAGCTCGGGGATGGGCTGGAAGTTGTGAGGGGTGAAGTTGCAGTCCAGGGTGCCGGCGTCGATGCGGTGCTCGAGGTAGTACTGCAGGCGCGCCGTGGCGGTGGGTGAGGCGTCGAGGATGCGGGTGGAGATCTCGACGAGCGGCTCCGCGCCGGCCTGGGGCGTGAGACCGAAGATCCCGAAGGTGATCTGCGGATCGTGGTCCCACAGCTGGATCCTGAGCGTGCCGGATCTGCTGAACGGGCTGATGTACCAGGTCGCAACGGTGGCCTGGTCGAGATTGACGGTGGTGACCGGCTCGGCGGGTCGGAGGAACCTCTTCGCGGAGAGGGTGAGGTTGTGACTGTCGTCGATGGCGATCGCGCCGCCAGCTTCCCAGATTGGGTCCGCGCGCCACATGATGTGCAGGACGAGGAACCACACACCGATGATCATGGCCATCGCGGCGAGGAAGATGCCGGGAGCGAGGAGAGCATCAGCCCAGGGCATCCCGGTGAGCGGGGCGAAGATCGCGCCGCCCGCGGCGAGACCCGCGAGCGCGACGAGGCCCGCGAGCGCGACGAGCATCCGTTCGCTCATGGGATGTCCTCTCTGCCGACCGCTTCGGCTTCGGCGCCGGTAGCGAGGATCCGCAGCGCGTTGGCCTGCTGTGTGGGAGTCATCCTGATCGAGGCGTCGACGATGTTGTGGATGCTCAGGCTGTACTCCCCTGCCGCGTCGAGCGCGATCGTGGCGACGGCGAGCAGCTCGTGATCGTCGGGGAGGTCGATGGGGATCTGTGCGAGCATCCGGCGGTCACCCCCTGGCCTCAGCCGCGGTGGTCTTGCGGACGGTTGTGCGTGCCTGCTTCCGGTAGGAGCGCAGCGGCTTTCGGGGGGCTTCGTCGAGGAAGGCTTTGCCGGCGCCGCTGGCGAGCTTGGTGTTACGCAGCTGGACCCGGTAGGGGTAGACGTCTTCGAGGAGCTCGCTGCGGGCGACGACCGCGGCCCAGTAGCTCGGGAAGGTCGAGATCTCCACGAGCTTGCCGCCGGCGGTGAGGCGCTTGTCGGCGGCGCGATCGCGGTCGGTGCGGGCCATGCGGACGGTGAGGACCGGCATGTCCTTGATCTTGATGACTGCGAGATCCCACTGCTCGAGGTACCCCTTGTATCCCCACAGCGCGACGGCGTTCTTGGGGTCGGATGAGATCTTGGTCACTGCGCTGCGGGCGTAGACGAGATCTTTCCGCTCCTGCTCGAAGGCGCCCTGTGGGGGGCGGACGAGGCTGATGACGTGTCCGATCCGGCGCGGTGGGACGCCGTCACGGATCCATCGGCGGATGGTGCCCTCGGAGACGCCGAATGTCTCGGAGGCGGTGCCAGCGTCGACGTGGCCGAGTCGGTTGAAGCTGCCGAGGGCGGCGCCCATGACTTGGCCGAGCTTGCGGGCTCCCCAGGCCTTCTCGAGTGCTTCGACGTTGGCGCTTTCGGGGGTGAACCAGAGCGGGGCAGGGTCGGTGTAGGTCGACGAGACGTCCATGACCAACCTCCTACCTAGTGAATGTGACATTCACAGCATAGGCGACGGCGGCAGTCGTGGTCAACGACGCGCGGGTGCCCGTGCTGTCGCTGCGGCCTATTTTCCGCGGAACCGGAGAACGTGCCCGACGAAGGCTGAGCCGGTCTCGTCGTACAGCTTCTTGAGCGCCGGGGTGGAGACGGAGAGGTTTTCTGTCTTCGGCAGGCCGAGCTCGTCGAAGAGGGCGCTCTGCAGCTGCTCGCGGCTGCGCAGGTTGATCTCGCGGCCGAGCTCGGCGTAGGCCTGCTTCGCGGCTTCCTCCTGCTCGGTGTTGCCGGCGGTCTCCTCGAGGCGCCGCTTGATGAAGGCGTCGGCGTCCTTCTTGTGGAACAGCGGCGAGCGTGCGCCCTCGGGGAGCGCGGACTTGGGGAACCCTTCTTTGCGCTGCTTGGTGCCGGTGGCGTAGACGCGCACGGTCTGCTGAGAGACGTTGAGCTTCTCGGCGATGTAGGCGTAGTCGACGAGCTCGGGCATGGTGGCTGCCATCGGCTGGTCCTCTCTCTGATCGTCAGTCCGGTCACGCCTGATAAAAGCGTGACATTCACTACATAGAGCGTATCGCGCCGGTCGACGGATTCGAGCAACGGCGCGGGTGGGAGCTACGCAGTGGGAGGGGTGGTTCGTCTCGCGGAGGCCGGCGGTATCAGCGCCACTCGACGCCCTTGATGCCGTGGAACTGCCAGCCGTCGACGTAGCGGGTGTCGTAGATGCCGGTGAGGTAGTCGGTTGCGCCGGCGTCGCCGCCCTGCACCCATGCGTCGTAGAGCTGCTGCTGCTCGAACGGGGACATGTCGAGGTTGCTGAACCGCTCGGCGACGTACTTCTTGTCGTTGGGGTCGGAGGAGGGGCCCTGCAGGGCGTTGATGCGGATGGTGCGCTGCCGGGTGGGGAGCTGCGCCTGTACGCGCTTGGCGAGCTGCCCGCGGCCGCGCTGGGTGGTCACGGACTGGCGGACGCGCTTGGTGATCTCCTTGGTGATCACGGCACGCGGGTTCTGCGCGCCGCGGATCCAGCGCTGGACGGTGCCCTGGGAGACACCGAGCTTCTTGGCGGCGAGGCCGGTCGCGATCGGGAAGCGGTCGCTCTTGCCAGGGAAGAGGAACCGGAGCATGGCGCGGGTGTCGGGGTGCTCGGCGGTGTAGTCGGGGATCTTCTGCCCGGTGAGGCCCTCGAACATCGCTTTCATCTGGCGGGCTTGGGCGACCTTGCTCAGTGCCATCAGATCAGCTCCTCGAGGTACTTCTTGCCCTTGTAGGAGCCGTCACCGTTGAGGAACTCGGCGTGATGCGCGAGCGGGTCGGATCCTTCGTACTTGTACTGCCCCAGGCCGCGGCCGAACCAGGAGGGGTCTCCCGGCCAGGCCTCGAGCGGGTCGATGTGGTCGCTGGTGTAGACGACGGTGTCCTTCTCGATCGCGACGGGCCACCGGCCGGTGCGCTCGGCGTTGGCGAGGACGCGGCGGATGATGTTGGCGCGGGACTTGGCGACGATCATGTCGTGGCGGTGCGGGGCCCACACGGCGAGGGTGTCGTGGTCGCCGCGGTAGTCGAGCATGCCGATCGCGGCGGCGTAGACGATCTTGAGCAGGTCGCGGGCGGCCTGGTCGTCGACGTCGGTGGTGTCGAGGGTGGTGCGGGCGTCGCGGATGCGCTTGTACCAGGCCTCGAAGACCTTGGCCTTGCGATCCCACAGCCAGGCTTCGTGGATCTCGAGCTCGAGGCCCATTTCGCTCGCGAGCTCGAGGGTGGGTGTGCTGACCCAGATCTGAGAGCCGGCGAACCCTTCGCGGACGATGCCCTGCGCGGCGAAGATGTCGGGCATGAGCCAGCTGCCCGGTTCGGGGGCGGTGATCAGCCAGTAGCCGGGCTTGTTCGTGGCCTTGGTGAACTGCAGCGGCCCGTCGTAGTGGGTGGGCGCGCCGACGCCGACCTCGGTGCTTGCAGCGGCGAGGTAGGAACCGCCCCGGTCGAACCCATGCGCCCACTTCTGCTCGATCTCGTCGCCGAAGAGCTTGCGCTGCCAGTTGAAGTCGCCCTCGGCCATCATCTGGTCCTTGACGGGCGCAGGCCGGTCCTGCGGGTAGTAGATCTCGTCGTGCTTGTCGCGGGGCAGCAGTGCGCGCATGAGCTTGGTGCCGGTAGTGCCAGCGCTGCTGCGGTAAGGGAACTTGAGCGCCGCGGTGAACTTGCCCAGGCGGCGGGCGATCGTGGCCGGGTCCGGGTCGCCGTCGAGGATCGTGCTGATGAAGCGGAAGTCCTGGGCGGGCAGGAGCGCGATGTGCGCACCGATGCCGCGGTTGTCCTCGCGCCACACGTCGATGCTGCCGGTCATGGAGCCGTCACCGCTGAGCGAGAATCCGGCCTCGGTCGCCAGGGTGATGAACGGGTGCCCCTTGGTGGCCTCGCGCAGCAGCTTGCCGTAGTCGGAGTCGGTGGATTCGGGCAGGGTGTCCAGCGGGAGGCCAAGCGCGAGGGCGGCTTCCATCGTGAGGTAGATCTGGCCGCGCTCGGTCTTGCGTGCACCGTTCGTGCCCTGGTTGATGCGGGTGCCCAGGTTCAGGTCCGTGGCCAGCTGCGCGAGCTGGCCGGCGTGCTCGAGCTGACCGCGGATGGTGATCAGCTCACCCGTGGACAGCCAGAGCCCGTCCGTGTGGAGCACGCCCAGCGGTGCACGGAAGTCCTCGGCCGACGTCGTGGTGCTCGGACGTGCGGGCGCGGTCGGGACGGGGGAATCTGCAGCTGCAGGCTGCTCGGGCTCGGGCTCGGGCTCGGGCTCGGGCTCGGCCGGGGCCGGCGGCGCCGACTGCGGGGTCTGCTCCGCCGGCTGAGTGGGCGTGGGCGCTTCGTCGACGGTCGAGGCGTCGAACAGCGCCGGGAAGTCCACGGGCGAGTCGTCCGGGCCTGCTCCCCCGTCTCCGCTGGTGGGTCCACCGGAGGGCTCATCGGGGTTGCTGCCGGTGAGGGCTGACAGCGGAATGTCCCACACGCGGTGCTGCATCGAGCGTCCGGTGCGACGGACGACGCTGCGCTTGCCGGCGCCGTCGACGAGGAGCCACCCGTGGGAGAGCATCGACGAGGACAGCGAGGTCTTGGTGTCGCTGAATGCTTCGTCGGCGCGCTGCGACATCTGGCGGGCGACGGCGACTGCGGTGGTCGGGAACAGGTAGAGGCGCTGGTCGCGGATGATGCCGACCCGCTGGCCGTTGGGGCGCCACTGCGGGTGCATGCCGGTGGAATGGTCGGTCCATCCCAGCGAGCTCGCGTCTTCGGGGACTGCACCATCCATGCCGGCCAGGTGGGCGTTGCCGTTGGCGATCGCCTCGCGCAGATACTCCATCAGCTGCTCGGCGGGGTCGGATGCGGACGAGTCCTGCAGGCTGATCGCCTCGGCGATGCCGGCACGCGCCCAGGCGTAGAAGTCCTTGGCCTCTTCGGCGGTGATGACGTCGAGGTCGCGGAGCATCATCAGCATGATCACGATGCCGCGATCCAGGACCACAGCGGATTGCACGAGGCGGTCGTGGAGGCCAGCGTGCCCGTTCTGGCTGGGGATGGTCTTACGCCAGTAGGCCTGCGTGCACAGGCGGTGCTCGCTGTCCTCCTCGGCCTCGGTGAAGTCGTCGACGAGCTGCTGCCGCCGCGCCGCGGTCCACTGCACGAGTGAGGAGCCGATGAGGGCGCGGGCGTGGCGGGCACGGCGGGACTCGAGGCGCCCGAAGATCTCACCGCCGTTCTTGAGAGTGGCGGGGTCCAACGGCAGGTTGACGATGCGGGAGTCGGCGGAGCCCTGGGCGGACAACTCGCCGGACGTGATGATGCTGGCAAGGATCGGACGGTCGGCCTCGGCGCCGCCGCGCTGCTTGCCGCGGATGCGTCCGATGCCGTTGAACACGGTGCGGCCGAGGGTGCTGATGCGGCGGATCGCGTCGCTGGCGTTGCCGTCCGGGGCGAAGTCATCGACAATCACCGGGACGTTGCTGATCGCGGAGAGGGTGCGCTGCAGGCCGATCGCGGTGGATCCGCCGGCAGCGCCGGAGATCAGGCCCTTGGTGTTGTGGGTGAGGTTCGGTGCGAAGTACTGCACGGCCAGACGGCTGTGGGAGGTCTTGTAGGACGCGAACCCGCCCACCAGGTGCAGCAGGATCGGGCCGGGCAGGACCGGGGCGGTCCAGGAGTGGCCGAGCAGGGGGGCGATCACGCGGGCCGGGAGCTCAGATTCGCGCAGCGCCACGGTGCCGTCGATCCATGCCTGACGCAGCGCGTCGCGGTCTGTGGTGGGGGCGGGCATTGCATAGATGTCGGAGGTCTTTGCCACGTCCACGTCGACGTCGACCGCGCCGCCCTTGGCGATCGCGCCTGCGGCGTGTACGAAGTAGTCGCCGGTTTCGGCGGTGCGCCATCCGACCGTGGTGTGGACGATGCTGTTGTTCCGCGGCGGTTTGATCGCGTTCATCGCATCCCACGCCTGATCCGCGCCGCGGCGGCTGTTCGACTCGAGGAACCCCGGCCAGGGCATCGCCTTTGACCATGACCCGTCGCGGATCTGGTCTTCGGTGTACTTCAGGGTGACCGACTCGGTCTTGAACTGGCCCGTGTCCGGGTCGCGGGTCGGGTAGCCGCGGTCGTTCGGAACCCACCGGGAGAACTTGATCACGTACAGGTGCGGGGGTCGGGCGATCTCATTGTCGGTGCCGTCGTCCTCGATGGCGACGGTCTGAACCTCCGCCCACCCGCGCATGACTCGGAAGTACTTGTCGTCCTCGTCGCCAGGGGTGTGCTTGATGAGCACGGTCTGCCCCTCGACGACGTCGTAGTGGTTGCCCTGGATGAACGGGCGCTTCTCGGGCTGGTCCTCGGGGTTGTCGTTCCCGAAGAACACTCCCCCGTTGCCGCCTCCGCTGCCGGTCTGCGTGCGGGGTGCGGCAGGGGTGATCTCGACGGTCTCAGCCGGCGGCTGCTCCTCGACGTCGGGACGGATCGCGACGATCGACGAAGCGACCGCCTGGGGCACGTCGAGGCCCGCGACGATGTAGGTGTCACGGGAGATCCGCGCACCCTCGGCGACCGCGGCCGCGTACTCCTGCAGGGCGGTGCGGCCGCGATCGCCGAGCTGCTCCGGGGTCAGGACAGGGTCGATCGCTTTGATCCGCTCGAGGCGGTTGAGGGACTCCCGCGCCCACGCCTCGGCGTGCTGCTCGGAAGTCGCCCGGTCCTGCTGGCTCTGCTCGAGCTGCGCGGTCGCTTCCTTGAGGCACACCGCAACGCCGGTGCGCCCGTGCACGAGCTTGTCGGCCTCGGCCGCGGCGACGATCGCACGGGCGTCGTCGACGGTGATCTCGACGAGCGTCGCGACCGTCCCACCAGCGTCCATGTGGTCTGTGAAGTCCGACTTGCGATCGTCGAGGTTGGGCAGGAAGATCCGCGCCGGGATGCCGAGCTCGGCCAGCTGCGCACCGACACCCGCAGCACGCTGTGCGCCGGCGGGATCGTTGTCGACGACCAGGTTGACCGAGGCGCCCCGGAAGTGCTCGAGCAGCTCGGCGGGGAAAGCCGTAGCGCCGCCGGCATTGGTGGTCGCGGCCAGGCCCTCGGCGATCGCGCTGTCGGCGTCCTTCTCCCCCTCGAGCAGCCACACATCCCCGCCGGCGGCGACCGCTGCGCGGATCGCGGCGAGGTTGTAGAGCAGGGGGGCGAAGCCTTCCGGCTTGCGCTTGACCCATCGGCCATTGGCGCCACGGTAGCTCTGGGTGAACCGCTTGTGCCGCTGCCCGTCCAGGGTGGTCTCTTCGCGGTGGACCCGCTGCAGGACGACGCCGTTGTCGTCGACGTACTCGTAGACCTTCACCTGGCGCCACGTCGCGCCCGTCAGGTCCGGGGTCTTGGGGGCGAGCTCATCCTGCGTCAGCCGCGGGGGCAGCGAAGGCCGCTTCGCCCTCGGGGTGCGCTGACTGGTGCGGCGGTCGGCGGGCAGTGGCGCGTCGAACAGGTCACTGACGGTCAGGCCGATCGCGCCGCACACGTCACGGAGGTCGAAGGCATCACCGCAGCCGAAGCAGTGCATCATCACCTTGCCGCCGGCCCGGTCGTAACGGATGCTCAGCGACGGCATCGCGTCACCGTGCACGGGGCACAGCGCCATGTGCTGGCTCCCGTTGCGGCGAGGCTTCCACCCACCGCGCTCGAGCGCCTCGAGAACGCGGTCCATGGAGTTCGTAGCCGTCGCCGTGCCGGTGTACTCAAGCGTCATCGCTGCAGCACACCCCCTCGGGTGCACGCTGCATCGCCCAGCGGGTGCGACACGACGGCCACACCAACGCTAGACATCCGCAATATCGCGGCTATAATCATGAACGTCCTAACTGACGAACTCTGATGCAGCATCAGAAATCTGATCAGCCTCTTGCAGGAGGCTGTGACCCAAAAGCACTCAAGACCCCCGATGGTTTGCAGACCAGAGGGGGTCGAGTCGTTTATGCCGATCGTGGCAACTCAAGCTCCTGTTCTGTCGCACGGATAGCACGCTCATGCTCGGCCTTCTTGAGCTCGTCCTGGACGTAGTCAGGGATCTCGAGGCCGGCCTGCTTGGAAACAGCCAGCGCGAGCCAGCTGCTGAGAGGGATTCCTGCTTCCTCGGCGAGGCGCTCAAGAATCGGTTGATACGCCTGCGGGTACCGCACGGTGCTCGTCGCACGAGGGCCGTAGTTGCGGCGTCCCGGCTTGTTAGCTGTCGCTGGCATGTCCCCGTTCTAGCACGATCCTGAATCAGAATCACGGATTGCCGCGAAGTGTCCCGCCGCCGTGTCTTCTCGCCCATGTCAGGTATAGGCCCAACCTCGGACCCTTCGCGGACATCGGTTCCCGGAAAAAGTTCGACATCGCCGTTGGTACACCTTTCTCGCCTCGCGCGGGCGCGCATGTGTGAGGGCTTGCGCTGAAAAGGTGTACCAGGTGTACCGGAGACGGAAAATAGCCTGGTCAAGAGTCAAAAATTGCTGGTACACCTTGCCAGATCACAGGTGTACCGCGAGAAGCAAAACCCCAGATCAATGGCTTATTCGTTGGTACACCTCAAAAGTGTACCGATGCGCGTGGCGGGGCAGGTTCCCGTTACGTCTACGTTCGCACGGGATCCGTGGGGATATCGACGGCGTCGCTTCGAGAGGGGCTCTTTGGCCCCGTCGGGGAGAGATCCCGCCCTGCTGTTCGGCGTGTCGCGTTAGAGCTCGCGGTCGGTGGGGATCTTCCAGACGCGGGTCGGTTCCCCACCGATCCGCACGCTCACAGTCCCGGTCTTGGATGTGATCAGGTACAGGCGCCGCAGCGCCGCGGTGATTGCTTTGATACTGAGATTCGGGTCGCCGTGGGCGGCTCGGATGAATGGCAGCGCCTCGGTTGGCCGGATGTACAGGTAGTCGCGATCGGCACGGCCGATCACCCATTCCTTGCTGTCGCTGGCGTTGTCGGCGAGTTCTCCGCCGTTTGCGAGGAGATACCTGACGGCATCGCGCAGAGCCCAGACGATCTGGTCGTCTGGGCTGAGCCATGAGGTCGCCGGGGCAGCTGGGGTGTCGAGCCCGAGGGAGCGCAGGATCGTGTCGCCGAGGTAGAACGCTGCGCCGAGGCGGCGGGGCTTGTCGTAGTCGGGATGGCGGGCGATGTTGATCGCGTGCTCGTTGAGGTCCAGGTGGCGTGTGCTCTGTTGCAGGTAGCTCGCGATGATGCGTCGGCCGGCGGCTGCAGGTTCGCTCGCCATGGCGCGTAGCGGTTGAACGCTGCGCGGTCTCTGGGGCAGCTCGATCGTGATGGAGCGATTCGCGCTGAGTGGCTGGATTGTCTGAGAGCTGGCGACGATCAGGGCGGATGCTTTGCTGAGTGGGGTTGAGAACGAGATGAAGCTCTCTACCTCGATCTCGTCGAGCCCGCTAAGGGGAGAGCGGGGGCTGACGTGGGGGGCGCTGTTGAGGACGAGTGGCTTGTTGGGGACTACGGCACGGCGGATCCCGGCGAACGTGAGTGGGTCGATGCGTGGTCGTTCGACTTCACCGGCGAGCTCGGCGAGCGCATCGGCAAGGGTGTCTCTTGTCGATGGTGTTCCGCCGACGATGAAGATCGGGGTGGGGAGGGGCTCGATGTGTGAGTAGGCGATCGCGCGGATGAGCCTGTCGGCGTGGAGGGGGAATGCTTCGCGCAGGGGCTCGATCCCTGCGGCCCAGGCGCTTCGCGCGTGAGCTGCAGGGATCGGGTCGGTGGCGAGTGTGTCCATGGTCAGGTGTCGGCGTCTGTGTCTGTGCGGATGGCGATGAGCTCGTGGCCTTCGGGGATCTGTGTCTCAAGCAGCTCGCGCGCCTCCTGGTAGCTGCTCGCCTCGACGGTGATCCGCTCGGTGGCGGTGCTGCGGATGGTCCCAATGACACGCATGGCGCGGACCTTAGTCGGTGTCTCCGACATCGACGCGCTCGTACTCCGAGACCCGCTCGCCAGAGTCGGCCGCGATCTCGGATGACATGATCTCAGCGCTCATCCCGTCCAGGCCTTGGTCGATGAACTGCTCGTACAGCTCGGCCTCGAGCGGTCCCCGGCGGCTCATGCGCTGGCCTGCAGATGCCGTTGCACGTACTCGTCGAGTGCTGCCCGGACGACGTCGGAGTCGCTCTTCATCCCCAGTTGGGCGCGCAGCTGGTCGACCTCGCGCTTGCGGGTCGGGGTGACGCGGGTGCGGATCGTCGGGGAGGAGCCGGCGCCTGCTGCCGTCCCTCCCACGCGGGGCCGTCCACCGACCGCTCGCGCGACGGCCTGCGTGCTTCCGAGGGCGTCGAGGAGCATCTGCTGCCCGATGGCTGCGGCGTCGGCGCCGTGGGCGCTCTCCCCCGGCGTCGACGTGCCGGTGGGCTGTTCCTCGAGCGCGGCGAGGGTGGCGTAGCGCTCCTGGTCCTTCTTGCTGAGGGTCATCCGTTCTCCTCCTCCATCTGTCGGCGGTAGTAGGCGCCCAGCGGCATGACGTGGTAGACGACGAAGTTGCCGCCGGGCTTGAGTTCAATGAGCACTTCGATCAGCCGATCGGTCTGCGCGTGTTGCGGGCCGACGAAGACGCGACGCTGGTTGCGGGAGTCGCCCTCGTTGATCTTGACCTTGGTGCTCGTGTAGATCGCGTTCTGCATGGCGTAGAGCGCATCGGCGTGGGGAATGTCGTGCTTGTCAGCTGACTTCGGCCACTCGATCCCCATACAGGTATTGTGCCACAAAACTTAGACCCAGGAAAGGTCATCTGTGGAGAGATGGCCCGCGCGATCGGGCCGGAGGCGTAGCGTCGCGGAATGGTCGACGACGGATTGGCGATCGGCGTTCAGCCGCACTGCTGCGGCGTAGTGATGCGCGATCGCCCCGGCGTGCTGGTGTGCGTGGTGTGCGGCCGCGAGGACGTGTTGCGAATGGTGCCCGCTCCCCCGGTCTTCGTCGGCGCGAGCATCCATGGAGGGTGACCCCTACCTCGAGCTCGTCGTGACCTCGATGAGACGGGGTTCGATCGCTGCCGGCGCCGGAGTGATCGGGTGCTCGCTGAACTCTGCCGGCTCGGCTTCACGCCAGATGATCCGTCGCTCGTTGCACCAGGCGCAGTGCCCTGCCCAGTGGTACGGATCGGCGTTGTGCAGCCTGGTGCGCAGCGGCGCCGCGTAGGGGCTCTGGATGCCGGCGCGCCATCGGATGTGCGGGTGGAGCTCGCCCGCGGCGAGGTACAGGCGTCGGCCGATGCCGAGACCCGCGTACAGCTCCCATCGGTTGCCGTCGTCGTGCGGGTTGTTGGGGTTGATCGACGGGATGTCGTAGGGCTTGGAGAACACGTCGCCGAAGCCGTCGACAGGATCGACGGCGAAGCGGCCGCGCAGCCCGCTCGCGGCGTGCTGCAGCACGACCATCGGGCCCCCTTCGGGTGTCGTGGTGTGCAGCAGGTAGATCGTGGGGTCGTCGGCCACGAGCCTGACCCGGTCGACGTTCTCGCGCGCGATCTGCTCCGCGGCCGCGGCGGTGAGTAACGGGTGGAGCAACTCGTCATCGCCGGCCTGCAGAACCGCCTCGGCCGCGGCCTCCTCAGCGAGGTCGGGAAGATGCTCGAGCAGTCGCGGATGCCACTCGTTGGAGTGTCGGGAGGTTCGGGCCCAGGCGTTCGCGATCTCGGTGCGCAGCAGCTCGCGCGCCCACAGCTGTGCAACCTCCTCGAGGCCATCGCTCTGCTCGAGCTCGCGGAGCTGGCCGATCGCTCGTCGACGCGACCACCAGCCCGCGGCCGCGACCTCGCGCCGCGCGCGCCGGCGATCCAGCACGCGCCGTAGGTACTCCCCTTCGGGGCTGTAGTACTCGCCTGACATTCACTCGTCCTGGGGAGGTCAACGGGGCAAGGGAGCCGCGGCGACTGAGGATTCATCCAAGATCTCGAAGTCGTCGGCTCCCGCAGTTCGCAGGTCGCGCAGGAGGGCTCCGGTTATGCCGAACTTCCAATGCTGTTCCGCCGGCATGATGGAGAAGCAATCATCACCGGGGCGCCCGAACACCACCAGTCCGTGATACCGCGGCAGGACGATGCCAGGCGGGTTCTCGATCTCCACCGGGAACGTCGAGTACCCCGTGGCGCGCGATTCTTCGAGGACGGCCACGAATCGGTCACTGGCGATCTTCGTGGGGCCAGTCGTCCAGAGGAGGTCGCCGAACTTCCGACCCTTGTTCTGGCGAGCGAACCGGGGTTCCACCGGAAGCTCGTCAAGCCGTCCCCATTGGAGCGCGCGAAACATCTCCGATCTATCGACGGAGCTCAGGCGGGGCGAGGACTTGACGTTGACCCAGGCGTAGCCCCGGCGTGAAGGGGCCTGAATGAGGACCGAGTTCAGCATGTGTAGACGTACAAGCCGACGAGTGACTTCATGTAGGCCAATATCTCGTCTTGGGACGGGCTCGCTGTGGTCGCGAAGAACTGCTCCCATTTCGCGTTGTAGTTCGCTGCTTGGCTCGAGTGGTTGGTGGGAACCCCTGCCTTCGAGCACCACCAGAGCCCGTATCGCGGATCGTCGATCGCGAGGCCTGCTTGCTCGAACGTGGCGCGATACATCTGCGGCAGCTGATGGTGGGCCTGATAGTCGGGATCGTTCTGCTTGGTGAGGGTGACTAGGTTCTCGCGGAAGTTGGCTGCGGTGAACGGCTTGCCGACCCAGATCGGAACCATCTTCATTTGGTCCGGCATCCCGGCCTGGGTCATCTTGACCCAGAAGTAGCCGTCCTGCGAGAGCGGAATTGGCCCGGTCGGTTTGGTGCAGGCGGTGGGGACGGCGACCGTAGCTGCTACCCGAGTTAGCTGGCTTCCTCCCGCAGGGCGCGATGGATCCGGCGGGATGACGATGGTCTGCGCTGAGCTTTCCGCCACTGGCCGACCCGGGGAGTTGCACACTATGCCGAAGGTGATGGTGACGGTGGCTGCGCTGGCGTTCGAGTTGTTACCCAGGCCCGCGCTGACGGGTGCGATCAGCCCTGGGTAGACGACCGGCGGAGCGACGAAGAAATGGCCATTGTTCAGAGAGAACGAGCCTGCAGCTTGCGCCGGTGTTGCAACGAGGAGAGAGCTGACGGTTATGAGTGCCGCGGCCACCGCAGACAGTGTGAGGCGCCAGGTGCGGGTCCGTGTTTTCACAAGCTGCCCTTTCGGGTTCATGAGTGTGGGCTTGAGGCGGCCTCTGCGGTCGCGGTGCATCTGTCCAGACAGATCACGAGGGAACGATCGCGGCGATCGCGACGACCGCGCCGGCAGCGAGCAGATATGGCCCGAAGGGGAGGTCGTGGGTGTCGCGTCCGCGGCTCTTGAGGATCGCCGCGGTGATCGCGTGCGGGAACGCGAGGACGTACGCGAGCGCGATCGCCACGAACGGGAGGTACCAGGTGTGCCAGCCGGTGAGCAGTCCGACGCTGAGGGCGAGCTTGACGTCCCCGAATCCGACCTGCCCGGCCAGTCCGATCGCGGCCAGCAGAATGGCGAGCCCGATCGCGCCGCTGATCGCGGCGATCGCTTCGGTGCCGGCGCCGGCGGTGAGAGCGAGGGCTAGGACGGCGCCGGTGAGGATCGCGGCGAGGGTGAGGGTGAGCGTGTCAGGCAGGCGACGCTCCTGCAGGTCTGTGCGCGTCAGGAACGCTCCGTAGGCGGCGTAGACGGCGATCATGGCCCAACCGCCCACCGTGAGACGCAGATCGGGGCTCAGAGGCGCTGTGAGGGCCGCTGAGAGCGCGAAGCCCCCCAGAGCTGCGAGCGGGTACCGCAACGCCGGGTATCGTCGCGCACGCACGCTCTGGGGAGCCTCGCGGGTCGTGGTCATGATCAGCTGGCCATCGCGTGCCGCTGGCGCAGCTGCGTGATGAGCTTCTGCGTCTCGGGTTCGGGCTCGTAGTCCTCGTCGACGGCGGCAAGGCTCTGCTCGAGCTGGGTGATCAGCCGCTCGACGCCGGCGTGGTCGCCGGCCTGGTGCTCGGCGCGCAGCCCGTCGCGCCAGAAGACCTCGTTGACGGGGTCGACCATCCGGCCGATCGCGGAGGCGAGGCGTGCGTGGCGGACCTTGCCGGTGGACAGGCTGCGGGTGGCTACCTCATGGGCGACGTCGCCGATGGTCGCGATCATCTCGTTGCGCAGCCGGTCGGCGAACACGTAGCGCTTGTCGGGGACGCCGCTGATGGGCTGTCCCTTGACGAGCTCGAGCGCAGCGAGCAGCCGGTCGGTGGGGGTGTCGGAGATCTCGTCACCGATGAGACCGAGGAAGTCCTGCCAGTCGGAGCGGACGTCCTCGTGCAGCCGGTACTCCCCCGTCGTCACGAGCGGCACATAGAGCTCGCCGTCATCGTTCTGTCCGAGCCAGCGGCGGGTCTTGGAGGTCAGCCCGTTGCGGTCGTCGTTTGCCTTCTTGCCCGAGGCGATCTGGCCGGGCCAGAACACGGCGTGTACCTGCTCGGCGGTGGCGTTCGGGTTCACCGACAAGAACGCGACCAGCTCGGTCCCCTTGCGGATTGCTGATCGCCACTGCGCGGCGGTGTTCGGGTTCACCGGCGCCTCTCCGCGCGCGCCGCGAACCTCGACGGGTCCGAGCAGCTGCAGGTACGGCCCACGGTGCAGCGGTGTGATCGCCGCGAGCGGCTCGTCGTGCTCGGCCGCGGCCTCCTCGTCGACCAGGTTGACCGTGACGGTCTCCGCCGGCTCCTCGTCGACGGCGGAGGGTGCTGCCTCGTCCGCCTCGGAGATCTCCGCCTCCGTCTCGTCGGCGATGGGCTCGGAGATTTCGACGTCGGGCTCGTCGACGAGCGGGAGCTGCTCGGCTTCGACCTCGTCGGCTTCGACTGCGGCGGCGGGGATCTCGTCGAGCTCGAGTTCGTCGTCGAGCGCGACGCCGGTAGCGGCGCCCTCTGTGGCGACGTCAAACAGCGCGAGGATCTCGTTGTACTCGCGCGCGCCGACCAGCTGCGGGGTGATCGGGATGGCGACGCCGGTGCCGGGGATCTCGAGCTGGGCTCGGCGGTCCTCGGTGAGTGCCAGGTTCCAGCTGCCTGTCAGGTGGCCGGCGCTGACAGCTGCGATGCCCACACGCGGGATCCGGGTGACCAGCTCGCTGATGGCTTCACGGGTGGCTTCGTCCGGGTTGTCGCCGAGGATGATGATCTCCGGCGCCCAGGCCTCCGCATCCGCTCCGGTAGTGCGTGCCTGCTCGAGCCCGTCGACGCCGAGCTCATCGAGAGCAGCCTCGACCGCCGCGGCCTGTCCGTGCAGGTTGCGCAGCAGAGTGTCGGTGTCCTCGACGTGACGCACGCGGCCGCTGCCGAGCGCGAGCGGGAGGCGATCGCCGACGCCGACGAGGGTGACCTGGACGTCCTCAGACCAGGTGTTCGCGGCGAGCTCGATCGCGATGGCGGTGAGCACGCCCTGGCGCAGCTCTCCGGTGGCGCCGGTGACGTTGAGCGCACCGATCCGCTCGAGGTCGACGAAGATGTGCCCGTTGTTGTCGTCGTGGCCGAGCATGACCAGCGCCGGGTACGGCGCGGACGGGACCGTGTCGAGAGGCTCGAGGTCGGTCAGCGCGACCATCCAGGCGAGCTTGTCTTCGGGGTCGTATTGGGTGAACGGTGCCGGAAGGTCGGTCGGCTCGTCGAGGTAGACGGCGACCGAGCTCTCATCGAGGCGGAGGGCGTACAGCGCGGGGAGCCGGCTGCCGGTTTCCTGCGCCCACACGGCCAGGTGGCGCAGGGCTGTGTCGACCGCCTCGGCACCCAGCGGGTTCTCCACGGCGCGCAGCTCGAGCTCCACGGAGGACACGGTCTCGTCGGGCATCGCGATCCGCTGGCGGGGCTTGCGGTCGCGGCGCTGCTTGAGACGCCGCCACCCGAGGAGGGTGAGGAGGCCGGCGGCGAGTGTGGCGCCGATGCCTCCGATGGTGGCGACCTGGAAGTAGTCCTCGATGCCGCTCGTGTCGTCCTCGTCGACGTCGACGGCCGCGGCCGGAGCTGCAGCCTCGTCGGCGGGCGCCTCGTCGGCGGGCGCCTGGGTGGCATCCGTGGTGAACCCCAGACCGCTCGTGGCCTCGTCCTCGGCCGCGGCATCCGCACCCGACGCGCCAGCGCCTTCGTCAGCGCCGCCGCCAGCACCCGCGGCACCCGCACCCTCGTCGACGTCGACGTCGACGGCGCCGGCAGCGCCCTCGTCCGTGTCGATCGAGCCAGTGCTGCCGGTGGTGCCCGCCGCGTCGTCGGTCGGAGCGATGGGGACGACGGTGGCCACGGGGATGTTGACCTGCTGGCCGGGGTAGATCCAGTTCGGGTCGGTGATGGTGCCGCCGCCAGGCTGAGCGATGTCCTTCGAGGCCTCGAAGATCTCGGGGTAGCGGGCACCGTCGCCGAGTTCCTCGGCCGCGATGTCCCACAGGGTGTCGCCGGAGACGATGTCACGCTGCTCGTAGGTGATCTCGGTGACCGTCTCCGCTTCGGCACTGGCAGGCGCGGCCGCGGCATCCGCTGCGGCCGGCACGACGGCGTCTGCCGGCAGGGTGAGCACCCATCCCTCCTGCAGCCATCCCGACGCGGTCAGCGCTCCCCCATCGGCCTGCTGCACGCCGAGGTTGAGCGCGGAGATCTCCGCAGCGCGGCTGCGGTCGCCCAGCGTGTTCTCCGCGATCCGGGCGAGTGTGTCCGTACCCGTCACCACGTACTGCGGGCCTGCCTCGACGACAGGGGCCTCCTCAGCCGCAGCCTCGGTGGTCGCGACCGAGACGACGGAGGCGCTCATGGACACCGAAGGCTGCGTGGGTACCTCTGACGCGAACGCGGCCGCAGGCGAGAACAGCGCGATGACTGCGGCGAGCAGACCGCCCATGACCTTCTGCTGGACGCCGAGGCCGGGGATCCGAGGCCGCGGCACACCGCGCAGCTGCGCGGGCAGCTCGGCGAGGAAGCCGACAGCGAAGGTCGCCCACGCGATCCACGCGACGATCGGCATGATCGTCCCGATCAGGAAGGATCCGGTGTAGTCGCGCATCGTGAACCCGGCCACGAGCTCGTCCCACGACGGCAGCGGGTTGCCGGCGAAGAACACGAGCCCGGCGGGGATACCGACCAGGAGCACGGCGAGCAGTATCAGCGACCCGAGGCCCTTTCCGATGCGGTTCATGATGCCTCCTTGGGGGTCAGGGGACGATGACGGTCTGCAGCTCGTTGACCTCGAGGTCGACTGCGCTGTTGGTGGTCAGGTTGACGGTGCCGCCAGGGCCGGCGAGAGAGGTCCACGTCACGGTCCAGTTCGTCGTGGCCGTGACCGTGAAGCGATCGCCGGGGTTCCGGCTCGATGTCGACGTGTACTGGTAACCGCAGGTCGGCGACGTCGTCATGCCGTAGCCGACGTTGTACGGAGTGCCAGTGTTGCCGCAGGTCGTCGACGCACCGTCGCCCATTTGCCAGCGAACGGACGTGGCCTGAGCTGTCGCCGTGATCGTCTGCCCACCCAGCGTCGCGGTCTCCGTGTAGGGGCCCCAGGTCAGCGGTTCGGGGTTGTTGACCCAGAGCCAGATCGGAACCCCGACGTAGCCGCGACGGTGACCCCATTCGGGGTTGACCTCGGGAGCCATGCCGATGTCGATGCCGCGCAGGGCGAACGTGGAGATGAGCTGCTGAGCCGCGGCACCCGGAGTGAGCACACGCAGCCCAGGCGGGACCGTCTCGCTCCAGAAGTTGCTCTCCGTGCCCAGACCAGGCGATCCACCCGGCGACGGGTTGAACATGATGCAGCCGTAGTAGCCGGCCTCCTGCGAGTAGCCCGGCGGGCGGGCCGGCCATACGCCGTCCTTCATGAAGACGTAGCACTGCCGGGTGTTCGACCAGTACGAGGTCGAGCCACCGCAGTCGATGATCGCGTAGAAGCGCTGGTAGGTGCCGCCATCGAAAACGCGGATCTGATCATCCGTCCAGCCCAGCTGCAGAAGGCCAGACTGCGAGTTCTCGTAGTAGCAGGTCGGTGCGCCAGGGGTCCACCCGTTGCTGTCCGGGTTCGGCGCCGGATCCGAAGGCATCGAGATCGTGAGGTAGCACCTGTTGTCCGCATCGCAGTAGACGCCGTTGGCGCCCTGCGCGGGCAGGGCGGCGACGAGAGAGGCCGCGATGAGGGCGATAACGGCGGCGAGCGCTGCGATTCCTCGTCTCAGCATGTGGTCCCCAAGTCGATTCGATCGTTGACGAGCCAGGTCTTGGTCTCGGCGTCGTAGATGACGTGGAACTCAACTTCGTTGCGCGGGGTCGGGTTCTGCATTGCAGGCTTGCCATCAGCTGTCGTGGTGATGCGCCCGGAGGCATCCTGGCAACCGGGGACGATGACGAGGCCATTGGCGATGCCCTCGTATTCCTGGCCGTAGGCCGTGGTCGGCTCGAACTCGATGCGACCTTCAACGGTGGCCTGGCCTTCGATGCTCTCTCCGTCCTCGTTCAGGATCGGCCCGTTGGCGGTCCGTGAAGCGTCTTCCTGAACCCGGCTCAGCATGCGGCCGGTGGCGACGATGTCGAAGAGCTCGGGGCTGTTTCCACCTGTGGCGTCGACCTGCTCCCACACATCGAGGAGGAGCGTGATCGTCTGCTGTGCCTTGGTGATCGCCTCATCCTCGTCGGCGGGTGCTTCGCCGGTGATAGGCGCGACAGTCGGCGTGGGGGTCGGGGTGTTGGTGGGGCTGCCGGTGGGGGTCGGGTTGCCGGTGCCCGTGCATGCGGTCAGCGTCAGTGCGGCGGCGATGATGCCGGCGACGGCGAGGCGCTTGATGCTCATGGTGGGGGCTCCTATTGGGTGATCAGCTCTGCGGTGGCTGTGGCTTGGACGGGGAACGGCACGGGGAGGAAGGTGGCCGAGTAGTCGGTGTCTACGGTGACGGTGATGCGGTCGCCGCTGACGGCGACGCTTCCGCCGACGCCGGCGGCGGCGAGGTAGCCGTTGGCGGCGCTGACGGCTCGGCTGCTGTCGATCGCGGTGGTGCCGTCGCTGATCGCTTGGCCGCTGACGGCGTTCGCTGCGGCGCGGGCGGCGCTGGCGGCGGTGGTGTAGGCCTGCTGGTTGGCTTGCACCTTGCCGGCGCCGTCGACGACGAGTCCGACGATCGCGAGGAACGCGACGGTCATGATGACGAAGTAGATCGTCGCGACGCCCTTGTCGTCGCGGAACTTGGCTCGGAGCCTCTGGACCATGGTGTTCATCGCCGCTCCCTGTAGGCGTCGACGGGAGAGGCGGCGGTGCCTGTGAGGACGCGGGTGCCGGGCAGGCCGATCATGGCGGCGTCGCTGAGTGCGACGGTGCAGGAGACGGTCGCGCTGACTCGGCCGGTGGTGCCGATCGGGGCGCTCAGGCCGGAGGCGTCGATGTTGACGGAGAGTGTGGTGCAGTTGACGCCGGACTGTTCCATCGAGATCCGCGCCATGTCTTCGGCTGCTTCCTGCGCCTGGGCCGTGGTGCGCGCGAGCGATGCTTCGCGGGCCGCGGCCGACGCTGCGGACTCGACGGCGTTGCCGGCCAGCGCGAGACGTCCGGAAGCTGCGAGCAGCACGAGCACCGCGGCGAGCGCCGGGGCGAGGATGGCGATCTCGAGGCCGGCGGAGCCGCGTTCGTCGCGGAGCTTGGCGATGAGGGTTCGGATGGCGCGCATGGTCAGTTCACCCACCTTTCGGTGGGGCCGGTCACGGTGACGTCGATGTTGGTGGTCAGTCCGGGGACGAAGGAGGGGGCGGTGCCGGTGACGGTTACGGTCACGGTGTTGGCGCCGCGGTCGACCGCGACGGATGCGCCGCTGATCGGTGAGCCGGACTGGTTGAGGACTGCGAGGCCGGCGGTGGAGCCGTCTGTGCCGCTGGCGTTGTAGGCGCGGGCGGCGTTGTAGGCGCTGGTGGCGGCGGCGTGGGCGAGGTTGTTGGCGTGGAGGATGATGCCCAGGTGCAGGAAGACCGCGAGGACGAGCAGCAGCACCGGGGCGATGATCGTGTTCTGCAGCGTGGCCGCACCCCGATCACCGGCGAGCGCTTCTCTGAGGCGCTGCCGGTGACCGGTGTTGGAGGTGCGGACCATCTGCGGGTGGCTCTTTCAGCCGGTGGGGATCTGGCCGGCGTAGGCGTTGATCGCGGTGACGATGATCGCCACGACGGCCACGGCGGCGAGCGCGATGCCGGCGGTCCAGATGACCTGCTCGAGGGTGATGGAGCCACGTTCGGGCTCTTCGGTGAAGCGAGCTGCCCGCCCGCGCATGCGGGACAGGAACTCTCGGCTCAGGGTCGACATAGGATCCTGGTTCCTTTCTCTCTCTGGGTGGGTGGTGCTTGGTCTATTAGGTATAGGCCTCGGTTTGGGGCCTTCGCGGACAATCGACTTCCAACGTCTCAGAAGAATGCGTTGAGCACGAAGGGAGTTCCGAGCAGAAGCATGAAGAGGACGCCGGTGAGGGTCATCGGGATGGTCATCTTGTTGGTCGCTTTGTTCGCCTCCGTCACTTCATCATTCAGAAGTCGGTCCCGGAGGTTCTGCCCCCGTGCCCTGAGTGTCTCATATACCGACGCTCCTTGCTCCCCCGAGAGCCTGATCACCTTGGCGATTTCACCCAGGTCGGGGACGTTGATCTCGAGGGAGAGCTGCTCGAGCGCGTCCCAGGGTGCGGTGCCGGCGTAGCGGGCTTCGGTGAGGGTTTGGCGGATTCGGACGAATGCCCAGTTGCGTCCGACCTGGGCGGCGGACTCGAGGGCTTTGCCGGGAGGGGCGCCGCTGATGCGTTCGGATCCGACGAGCTCCATGTAGACGGCGACCGAGCGGGAGAACTCCTTGCGGGCGGCTTCGGCCTGGTCGCGGACGAGCAGGTTGGGCAGGTACCAGCCGCCGATGGCGAGGGGGATGCCGAACAGCGCGGGGATGTAGAACGCGGTCAGGCCGAGGACTTGGAAGATCAGTCCGATCGCGATGGGGGCGATGAGGCCGAGGCCGGCGGAGAGCACCTTCTGGTACAGGAACCGGTTAACGCTCATGCCGATCAGGCGCAGATCGCGGGTGGGGATCTTGAGAGAGGGGCTGTCGCCGACGCGACGGAGGACGGCTGAGCCCACCCGGTTCTCGAGGGTGGCGGCGTAGGCGGGGTCGGCGGCGACGGTGGTGGTGCCGATCCGATCGAGCGCTGCGGAGAGGCTGGGCTGGGTGGGCACCAGTGCGGCGATGACCAGCGCGAAGCCGAGCCCCAGGACGAGGCCAGGGAGGACGATCAGTGCGAGGTTCACTTCTCACCAGCTTTCTCGGTGGCAACGAGCAGACGGGGTGCCGGCACGCCGCGGCTGATGCGTCGCATCCACAGCAATACGAGGGCGTAGCTGACGAGATATGCGGCGAACAGGAGTTGACCGATCGGGGTGCCGTAGGGGGCGGAGTACTGCTGGGCGAGGACCAGGAGTACGAGCAGCGCGACGGTGAAGTAGACGACGAACCGTGCCTCGTTGCGCGGGGTGGCGCGGTCGGCTTCGATCTGGCGGCGCATCTTGACCCGCTCGAAGATGCTCTTGGCGAGATCCTCGAGCGAGGCGGCGAGGCCGGATCCGCGGAGCTCGGCCTTGCGGAGAAGGTGCATCACGAGCACGTCCGCGGTCTCATCGTTGAGGTCGTCGGCAAACGCCTGCAGCGCCGCGGTGGTGGTCCACCGGGCGTTGATGCGCGCGACGAGCTGCGTGACCTGCGGGCGGATCGCTTCGGGGCAGCTGCTCAGCGATGCGGCGATGGTGCGTTCGAGGCCGGCGCCGGAGACGGTGAGGCCGGCGAGGCTGCGGGTCCAGGACTCGAGGGCGTCGAGCTTGGCGATCGTGTTCTCCTCGGGGCCCTTCTGCAGCAGCCATGGCAGGCCGACAGCGGCGACGGGCACGGCGATCACGAGCAGCCACCATCCGGTGATCAGCGCGAACACCAGACCGACCGCGGCGCCGCCGACGAGCTGGATCTGCTGCGTGCGGGTGAAGTCGCGTGTCGCCTTCCCGCGAAGCGCGCTGCGCGTGGGAAGTCCGCTGGTGCTGGGCTTGTGGGCGGCGCCGAGGATGACCAGGATCGCGCCGGCGACCGCGACGATGATGCACAGGGCGAGGGTTGCGGTAGTCATCTCACACTCCCAGGTTCGCGGGGTCGAAGCCGTAGAACTTGAGCTCCTCGAGGAGCCGCGGCGATGGCATGTCAGCGGTGATGAGGCTGCCGCTGGATCGGTCGAAGCGGAACACCTGAGAGGCCACGGGGCGGGAGTTGTTCTGCTCCTCGCCGGGCAGGATCTCGGCGATCTCGGTGACGACGCGGCGGGGCTTGCCGGTCGCGGGGTCGATGATCTTCGAGATCTGCACCACGATCTTGATGTTCTGCTCGATCATCCGGTAGGCGTACACGGGGGTCGTGTTGTTGCCGCGGGACAGCATCAGCGCCGACATGCGGTCGATCGAGTCGTCTGCGCTGGCGGCGTGCAGGGTGGACAGCGACCCGACACCGGACTGCATGGCCTGCATCATGGCGTAGATCTCAGGGCCACGGACCTCGCCGACGATGAAGCGCTGGGTGTCCAGTCGGAGGGTGTCGTAGACCAGGTCTTCGGGGGTGATCTCACCGGGCAGCCGACCATCGGCGCCACGCTCCCCCTCCCCCGGCTTCGCCTCGAGTGAGACCACTCGCGGGTGGCGGTCGTTGATCTTGTGAAGGTAGAGCTCACGCTCCATCTCGATCGTGACGATCTTCTCTTCGGCCGGGATGCAGTCGGCGAGTGCGCGCAGCAGTGTGGTCTTGCCTGCGCCGGGGAAGCCGCTGGTGACGACGGAGACCCCGGCGATGACGGCCGCGCGGAGGAAGGCTGCCGCCTGGCGGGTGATGGTGCCGCGCTCCACGAGCTGGTCGAGGGTGACGTCGACGAGGCGGTGGATACGGATGACGATCGTCGGTCGGGTGGCGACGGGTTCGGCGATCGCTGCCAGACGCGCCCCGCCGGGCAGGTCCATGTGCAGTCGCGGCCGGGCGCTCGTGAACGATCGGCCGCCCTCCCCCGAGCGGGCGGCGAGCAGGTTGATCTCTCGCTCGAGCTCACGGTCGTTCTCGGCGATCGGGTACTGGTACTTGACCACGCGGCCGTCCGCGTAGGAGATCCAGACGTCGTCGAACCCGTTGATGTGGATGTTCTCAACGTCGGGCTCGTCGACGAGCGGCTGCAGCCGACCCAGGCGGAACAGCTGGTCGAAGACGGCCTGCCGGATGGCGGTCTGCATCGGGGCCGGCCAGCGCCCCTCGCCGGGGCGGCGGGTCTGGTCGTCGACGCGAGCTCGGACCCGGTCAACGATGTGGTCCTGCGCTGTCTGTTCGCGCTGCTCGGCGGTGATGTCCATGGACTCGCTGAACACTGCGGCGAGCTCACGGGAGACCTCGTCGCGAATGGCGGCGATGTCGGCCCAGGGCAGATCGCTGCGGGCGTCGAGGGTGGTTGGCGGGGTGACCTCGGGTGCCGGCCGCTCGGGGATGGTGGGCGGTGCCGGCACGATCGGAGCTGCGGGTGCCGTGGGGACTGCCTCGGCCGGGGCGTTCCGCTGTGCCGCGCGGGTCAGGTGCGCGGCGGCGTGGCCCAGGTTGCGCAGGCCCGTGTCGGCCGGTGCGGTCGTCGGCGCCTGCGGGGTGGCCGGTGCCGGCGCGGTGAAGAACGGGATGTTTCCCAGGTCTGCGGGGTCGGGCGTGGGGTCGCTCACTGCTGTCCCTCCCAGTCGGTGGTCGTGTAAGTGCGGGTGTTGAGGACATCGCTGTAGCTGAGCAGCAGCGCGCCGATGGCCCGCGCGTAGGGGGTGCGCTGGGCGCCGAGGGTGGGTGCGCCGACCGAGTAGATGGCGGCGCCCTTCGGATCCCAGGGGATGGTGCCCAGCAGGTTCATGCCGATCTGCTTGGTGACGGTCTTGAGAGGCCAGGTCTCCTGCGTGGTGGGGCGTTCGGTGACGAGGAGATCGACGTAGCTGGCGTGCCCGATCTCGTTGAGCGTGTTCAGCAGCCACTCGGGGACGGTGTTGCGGTTCTCGTCGAGGGAGCGCCAGTGTGCGAGCACGGCTGCCACGGAGGGCAGCGTGCGATCGGTGAACAGGGTGATGCTGTCCGCCTCGCGCAGCAGCGGGAGTCGAGGGTCGTTGACGTGGAGGCGCCCGCCGTCGACGAGGATGTCGTACCCGGCGGACTCGTAGGGGCGCAGCGCGTCGAGCAGTGCCCGCCAGAAGTGGGGGCCCGCGCCGGCGGCGCCCTGCAGACTCTTGAAGCCGGGGATGAGCACTGAGCGGGGGCTGAGCTCGACGGTCTGTTCCCAGAGCTTGTCAGGGGTCAGAGCGCCGTACTGGTCGGCGACGGCCGCTTCGGTCAGTCCGGTGCTGTGGTAGACCTGCCCGCGGATGAGTCCGGGGATGATGCTGCTGGTCTTGGTGGTGTCGGCCTCGACGAGGATCACGGGCTTGGACCAGTTGAGGGCCAGGGCGCCGGCGGCGGTGGTCACGCCGGGAGCGCCGGACGCGCTGGCAAGGAAGATGATCGCCATGCGGGGTCACTCCCCCGTCGAGTCGATGACCAGCGCGACGCGGCCGGTGGCGGCACGAGCGGCGATGTCGGGTGCTTCACGGTTCGGCACGACCAGGTCGACAACCCACACCTGGGTCTCAGTGTCGTAGGTGGCGGTGAACACCGTGGCGTTGAAGCTCTTGGGGGTCTCGACGGGCGGGTCGCCCTGAGTGACGGGGGTCTCGACGACACGGACCTTGTCGCCTGCTGCGAGCTGGTAGCCGGGCATCTGTGCCTGGGTGAGCGTGACGCCCACGATCGAGGAGCCGGCCGGCACCGCGAGGGTGTCGCCGGTGTTGGCCGACGTGATGAGGGTGCCGGCGGGCAGGTCGACCAGCGCGGTGGTTCCGACGAGGTCGGCGGCATCCGCGGCGGAGACCGCGTCGACCTGCTGCCCGCCGGCGAGCTGGATGGTCGTGAGGTCGTCCGTGGTGATCGTCTCCCCGCGCGAGACGTCGACGCTGGTCGCCATGACGCTGACGGTGCGGGTGAGGTTCGTGGTGACCCACCACACGCCGATTCCGCCGAGGAGGACAAGCGCGATGCCGAGGGCGATGATCGCGGGGCGCCGGCGAGACTTCGTCGGCTGCAGGACTGCAGGAGTGAGTCCTTGCTTCTGCTCGCCCGGCTCGGTGGTCTCTTTCGTGCGCTTGCTCTTGCGGTCAGTGGTGGTGGTCATTGGAGGTCAATCCTTCATCGTGGGGCGGATGTGGGGTAGGTGTCTAAGCAGTTCGGTGAGTGTCTCATATACCGCTGTAGCGACAGCTGGTCTTCTGCTGTAGCTGGACACCGCACCGTCTAGTCGAGAGGCGGAAGGAATGCCTCGTAGGCGGTGATGATGACGAAGTTCCGGGAGGGAGCATCGAGTTCAGCGGTGACGCGATCGAGGATCGCGCGGTACGACGGGGCAACGCGCACGGTGTGCTTGACGCGGGGCCCCGCGTCGGAGACGGGGGCGGGACGCTTCTGCCTGTTGAACAGATCCGTCCAGTCCTCGTCAGTCTCTTCTCCGCCGGCGGTGGCTTGGCGGATCAGTTCAGGAAGACGCTTATAGGTAGCCGAGACGGCGTCCAGGAGGACCGTCTGGTGGCTCTTGCGCGTCTTGGCCATGTACGCCTGCAGGCGGTCGTTCAGTGGGACCGGAAGGTGGACGGGGACGCCCTTGGTCGCGGTCTCCCGCTCCTCCCTCTCTCCCCCGTCTTCGTCCTCCGTGCGGGTCGTGCGAGTCGGCTGCTTGCGCGGCGCCTGCTTCTTCGCAGGAGCGGCCGCGGGTTCGACCGCCGCTGCAGGGGCGGGCTCCGGGGGCGGAGCCTGGTCGACGGGGGGCTCCACGGGTTCTGCGGGAGCCGGCGTCGGCGCGGTGCGGCGGGTGAGTTTTCCGAGATCCTGACGAGCCATGTCAGGCCTCCTTCATCTGGTTGGCCCACAGCGACGTGAGCTCCAACGCGACACTGGTGTAGTCGGAGATCGCTGCTTGGTTCTTGCGGGAATCGGTGTACTGCGTGACGACCTTGCCGTCGAAGGGAGCGTCCTCGACGCTCGCGGACAGACGAATGTGACGCTGGAAACGCGGGAGTCCGATCTGCCCCTCGATGAACTCGACGGTGTCGAGCTGCTCTTCCCAGTCCTCGAGTCGCCGACCGCCGCGGCGGGTGTCGATCTTGTTCAGCAGGAGTCGGTAGGGCACCCCGGTCGGGATGATGTGCTCGACCAAGGTGTCCGCGACCGATTCGATCGCCATGGTGGCGGCTTCCAGCGGCAGGACGATGAAGTCGGCGACCTGCAGGACTGCGGTGAGGACGCCGGTGTTCTCATGGCTGCCAGGCGTGTCGACGAGGACGATGTCGTAGCCGTCGAGGTCACGCAATCCCATGATGTTGTTGGGATCGACGTCGGCTGCGAAGTCGAACGGAAGGTCATCCCCCGCTCGCTCGGCCCAGCGTGCTGCGGACTGCTGCGGGTCGACGTCGACCACGAGCACATTGTTGGCGCGGGACAGCGCGGCCGCGAGGTTCATGACGGTGGTGGTCTTGCCCACCCCGCCCTTCTGGTTGCAGACGCCGATGATTCTCACGATCGGCCTCCACGGACGAGGGTGTTGACAGCGGTCGCGCCAGTCGAGCGCGCGATGTGCGGATGTGTGGCGCGGGTATGGGGCAACTGTGGCGGGTTCATGGGCGTCAGTATAGCGTCACATTCACGCCTATATGCAACAACAATCGCGCGTGTCGTGCGCGGCGCATGCGCTAGAGGTTGCGATGCAACCGCGCTAGCGCCGTGCACTAGACGCGCTGTATTGGAGCAATGACGGCGCATGCAGTGCGCGTGTACTTGCGCTCTATCTGCGACATGTAACGCGCCAAAGTCGCGACGTACAGGCACAAGCAATGCGCAATCAAAGAGCAGTACAGGCGACCGACTCGCGCTAGTAGTGCGCATGTTAGAGCGCAACATCATGCGCGGGTAGGGCGATGAGCTAGCGCGAGTATTGCGAGTGTTATTGCGGATGACTAGCGCGGGTGTGGCGCGGGGGTTGCTCAGCGTATCGCGCGAGTGATGCGGTGATCTGGCGGGGGAGTGGCGGGAGGCTATCGCGACGTTGCTGCGTGGGTACAGCGCAGAGCATCGCGGCGGGGTAGCGCGTGTGTGGCGCCGCGCTGGCGATGGTGGAGTGCGCGTGTCGCGAGGGCTGGTAGGGGAGTCGTGGCGGGGCATCCAAACGATGGATGCGGGCGTAAGCGGGCCTGTGCGGCCTGCTGAGGCGATTTCGGCCATGAGGAGGGCTCCGAGTGAGGCGGAGGGGAAGACAGGGCCCCTGGGGGCCATCCAGAGGCCCTGTCTGTCTGGGGGGGGCGGAGCGGTTAGTGTGCTCCGGCCTGTGGGGCGCGCTCGACTCGTCGACTGCGCTTGCCCCTGGATGGCGGGTTGGCTCAGCTGCGGCGCGGGGCGTAGGAGACCTTGGCCTCCATGTCGCCACTGACGGCCTGCATGAGCTTGGTGCGGATTCGGCACACTCGGCGGTTGAGCGTCTCCCGGCTGACGCCGAGCTCGGCCGCTGCTTCCTCACGCGCCACACCGGGGTCACCCTCTGCGAGCTCGATGCGTGCAAGCAGCTGGACCTCGTCGCGGCGGAGGGTGCCGGAGTCGATCGCCCAGGTGAGGATCGTCACCAGATCCCGGAAGACGTCGTCGCTCTCGTCGGGGCCTGCGATCTTCTCGAGCAGCTCGTCCTCGATCGGCATCGCGTCGACGCTGTGCTCGCTGCCGAACCAGACTCCGAGGTTCTTGATCGTCTCGAGACGGATGTTTCCGGAGACGGAGTGGACGCGCTCGAGCGGGTAGGTGTGAATGACCTCCCAGAGCACGCCGATCGTCGCAGTGCGGGCGTCGGCGGGGGAGTGCTGCCACAGGCTGCGCATGCTGCTGCAGCTGCTCGGCAGCCGCAGCGCGAGCGGCATGAACGACTTGAGCAGGACGCGGCCGGCGAAGGTATCGCCGGCGTGCTCGAGGGTGAGCAGCTCGAGCAAGAGCGCGTCGCGCTGTTCGGGAGCTTGCGGCTGCCGGATGAGGTTCACGGCCTCATCGCCGGTCAGCTCGCCGAGCGTTCCGAAGTGGTGAGTGGTGTGGGAGTGGAAGCTGTTCCACTCGTCGAACAGCTGGTCGGCAAGAGGTGATGTCTTCGCCCAAGCAGTCATGAGAAATGGCCCTTCGTCGTGACGTCGGTTGACGAAGGGCCACGTTCCTCAGCACCCCTGGTTCAGATCCTGGAAAGTTCCGGGCGGGCAGGAGAGTGCCCGACCGGCGGATGCTGGCTTCGGTGGGTCTGAGTCGCGATCCGATGCTGTAAATGCCCGTTCAGGGGTGGTTTCCATGTCTCGCTGCATGGGCGCAATATCCACGCAAGATTTCTTCGATCCGCGATGTCCGCGAAGGGCCGAAAACCCGGCCTATACAGATATGCCCCCGTTGGTCGGGAGGCATCAGGACTCCGCGGAAGGGACAGAAACGTGAGCGAGAGCAGCACCGCAGACAGCGCCGACGACGCCATGTGGGAAGGATTCAAGCCCGACGCTGCACGCGCGATCCGTGCGCGCCAGGGGTTCGAGGAAGCGGTGGCGAGCACCCTCGACGCACCCTTCGACCCCTCCACGCATGGCCGCGTGGTGAAGGCGGTTGAGGAGCTCTCGGCAGCGGTGCCGGCAGCTCTGCGGGTGGCGCAGCTGCGAGTGGGAGGAGCTGCATAATGGCGCGCCGCGAGAAGACGTCGAAGCCAGCCAAGGAGACGAAGACCGTCCCGGCACAGGGGAGCAGCTGGACCCATGGTCGGCAGCTGGGCGGCAAGGTGCTGTCCGCACTCCTGTTCGCCGCGATCGCGTGTGGGCCCATCGCGCTCTTCGCCGCGGCCGCACGTCCGGCGCCCGTCGTCGCCGCAGCGCCCGAGGCGCAGGCAGCGGGGCTGAGCACGCAGCAGCAGGCTGCCGGCGGTTACGCGGAGGGATTCGTCTCCTCGTGGCTGAGCGCGACGAAGGACGCGCCGGGTGACCTGGCTACCTACGTCGACCTGGCGGCGCTGCGGCAGCTGTCGGTCACGGCCTGGGAGTACCGCGACCTGTCCGTGGTCTCCATCACACCCGTCGACGGCTCGGACTTCGTCAACGTCGTCGTCGCGGCGAACATCAAGGAGCTGTCGGTGACGGACTCCGACGACACCAGCACGACGAGCTGGCCGCGCCGCTACTTCCAGGTGGCGATCGCGGTCAACGGAGACACGGTGCGGGCAGTCGGTCTCCCGGCCCAGATCTCCGCTCCCGTCCAGGGCGAGACAACGTCGCTGGTCTACAAGCAGACCATCGGATCCTCTGACCCGTCTGCGGAGACGGTGTCGGCGTTCCTCGGCGCGTACCTTGCCGGCTCGGGCGACCTGTCCCGATACAGCGCCCCGGACACATCCTTCGTGGCGATCTCGCCCGCCCCCTACGTGATGGTCAACGTCGAGGAGCTGCGGTCGGACCTGACGCCCACGGAGTCCCCGAGCGATGGCGACACCCTCAAGGTGCTCGCGACCGTCTCACTGCTGAGCCCGCTGGACCAGCAAGTGACCTCGACGTACACGCTCACCCTCACCGCGCGTGCCTCCCGCTGGGAGGTCAGCGCCATTGATCTTGCACCGCAAGCGGTCTCCGACAAGGGATCGACAACCCCCACGCCGACACCGTCCGGTAACGGCAACTAAGGAAGGAACACCAACCATGTTCGATTGGATCAACGGGATCACCGCTGATGCGACGACTGCTTTCCGGGCGGTCGTGTTTCTCGCAGCAGCAGTGATCTTCTTCGTCGTCGCCGCCAAGGTGCGGTTCGCCATGGCGACGACCATCATCACCGGCATCGCGTGCGGCCTGGCCATGTTCCTCGCCGCCGGCGGTGGCGAGTGGGTCATGGGCCTCATCCAGACCGAGACCGTCGACGCCATCGGAGTGACGATCCACCAGATCGCAGCTCCGGCGGACGTCCTGGTGCTCAACGAGACCACCACCGCGGCCGGCGACACGGTCTACCGGCTGGTCGCGTAAGGGGCGAACGTGGCCGATCGCGACGAAGAGAGAGAGGTTGCGCGCTTCTACACGCGCAGCCGCCGGTTCCCAAAGTTCATCGGCCGTCTCCACGACGGCACGAAGATCCCTGGGGGCCCCTACACGCTGACGCAGGGCGTCGTCCTGGCGATCGTCCTGGTCGTCGCGCTGATGACGCAGAGCGTGTGGGGGACTGGCTCTCCGATCGTCGACATTCCCGTCGCTGCCTTCGTGTCCTGGGGAGCAGCGTGGGGAGCCGGAAGGATCCCGGCCACACGCCGGAACCTGCTGAGCATCATCACTAGCGGCATGTCCGCGATGACCCGCCCCGCAGCCGGCCGCTACCGCGGAGTGACCATGCGGGTTCGCCCGCCCCACTTCGCAGGCGGCGGAACAACGATCGCCGAGCCGGTCGGAGCCACGCTCGCCCGCCCGGATAGCGAGAACACCGCACCCGCACCGGAAGCGCCCGTCGTGGCGCAGCCGGTCCTGCAGCCGCGCTCGACGCCGCTGCCGGCGCACGCACCCGCACACGCGGTCAGCGGCGTCGAGCGCCTGCTGCAGCAAGCCCGAGGAGGCAACTGACCATGAGCTACTCATCCCTCCTCCCCATCCTCGGCGGCACGCCGATCACGGTCCCCCTCAGCGGCGGTCGCGATCTGCTGCTGGCCACGCCGACCGACTGAGAAACGAGACGACGATGCAGATTCCGGCAACAGCGATGACGAGCAACCTGATGTGGACCCGCTCGGGCGTGGTCTGGGCGACGTGGCGGCTGCAGCCGCTCCCGTATGCCTACGCCACCGCGGCCGCAAAGCAGCTCGTCAAGGCGCACCACCAGGCGCTTTTCCAGGCCCACCGGGGCGAGGGGCTGCTGCTGGGGCTGTGCGCTGACCTGGACCCGGTGTCGATCGTGGAGCGGATGCTGGATGGGGTTCGCATCGACGAGTGCCCCGACTGGGCGCGCGAGGTCGAGCTGACCCTGGACGCGCTCGAGCAGATCCCGCTCGGAACGCGCGCGTTCTGGTTCTCGGTCCCGCTCGCGGCCGGTTCGATGAAGGCGCGCGCGATGTCGGCACTGCGCGCCGCCGACACCAAGCTGCGTGACACGCTGGCTCTTCCCCGTCAGCTGCCTACCGACTCCGAGATCGCCGCTGCTGCGCGGATGGCCAAGGAGATCGAGGTCCGCATCCCCGCCGCGTTCCAGCCGACCCGCGCAACGCCCGCCGAGCAGATCTGGATCGCCCTTCACTCGCAGCAGCGCGGCCTCTCCGCAGACCTCGCCGCCCCTGTCCCGCCTGCCGAGGGTACGGAGGACGGATTCGGCGCCGACGAGCTCGCGCACTTCCAGATGCCCTCCGCGATGCCAAACCCTTGGCTCGACGAGGGCGGGCAGAGTGACATCGCCCCCAAGTCCGGGCAGCAGTTCCTCCCGTTCAAGCGCCGCTACCTCAAGGTGCACAGCCCCTACGCGGACGAGACGTCGTCCTACCAGGTGGTGCAGGCCATGGTCGCCGCGCCCAAGGCCGGCTGGGTCTCGCCCGGCGTCGAGTGGATCTCACACGTCGACCAGTTCCCCCTCGACGTCGACTGGGGGATCCGTTTCACCGTCACCGGCGCCGACGAGGTCAAGCGTCGCAACAAGAAGGCCGAAACCGCCATCGAGGAGCAGTACAAGCATCAGGAGGGCACCGCGACGATCACCGGCGGCGGATCCGACCTCGGCGAGATCGCAGAGACGCTGGCCGCGTACCACGCCTCCCTCAACCGCTCCGACAAGGAGGTCGAGGTTCAGGCGACGGTGCTGTTCGCTGTGGGGGCAGATACCGCCGATCTCGCGAAGGCCAAGGGCCGATTCGTGGCAGACGAGTACAAGCGCGCCGACTTCCTCCTCGAGGCGCCCCTGGGCGGTCAGGAGGAGCTTTGGTGGGCGATGATCCCCGGCACGCCCACCGGGCGCATCGTCCGTGAGCTCACCCAGATCACGACCGGCCGGGAGTTCGCGACCGGAGTGCCGCTTTCCAGCAACGAGCTCGGAGACGAGAAGGGCGCCCGCTTCGGCGAGAACATCAGCACCGCACGCCACACCCCGATCCTCCGCGACGCGGACGGCAGTATCCAGGCCGACACCAGCGCCAGCTTCGGCGTGGTCGCCGAGCTCGGCGCCGGCAAGAGTGTGCTGCTCAAGGGAGACATGGGCGACACGGTCGACCGCAACGGCCGCGTCGTCGCGATCGACCGCACAGAGGCCAAGGAGTACGCGGTCTTCGCGCAGAGCCTCCGGCCGGACACCACGACGATCGTCGACCTGATGACCCCGGAGTACTCGCTGGACCCGCTGCGGGTGTTCGGCCCTCTCGTCGGCGCACGCATGGTGCAGTCGCTCTTCGCGGTGATGCTCGGCATCCGGGCTCGCGACTCCCGAGGCGTTGCCCTGTCCCGCCTCCTCGAGCCGGAGTACGTCGCCGCGCACGACATCACCAGCCTCGGTCGCCTGCGGGCACATCTCAAGACGATCTCCTCCGCGGAGAGCGATGAGCTGTCGGGCCTGATCAACCTGGTCGCGTCGAAGGACATCGGCGAGGTCCTCTTCAACGACGGGCTGACCGCTGTCGACCTGAAATCGCGTGCCCTGGTCTTCCTCACCCATGGGCTGTCGCTGCCGGACAAGACCGAGCTCGAGCACGCGCACCTGTTCGAGGAGATGCCCCTGGAAAAGATCTACGGCCGCGCGATGTACGCGATGCTCATGGGGATCTCCCGCGAGGTCTGCTTCATGAACCCCGGCGAGCTCGCCGGCGCCTACTTCGACGAATGCCACCACATCACCCAGTCACCCGAGGGTGAGCGCGACCTGCGCATCGGCATCCGCGATGGCCGCAAGCACCGCGCGTTCTTCGCCCTTGGCTCCCACGATCCCGCCGACTTCGGTGAGACCCAGACGCGCGGCCTGCTCAAGACCCGCTACGTGATGCGTCAGACCGACAAGGATCTGGCGCGCCGCGCGATCGAGTGGTTGACCGGCGAGCCTGCAGACCCGGCGATGGTCCAGGTGGTCACCGAGGATCTGTCGCCGCTCGGCCCGGACGGCAAGGTCGCCCCTGAGCGGCGCGGTGAGGGCCTGGTCCGTGACCAGCGCGGCCGGATCGGAAAGTTCCGCAAGACGCTCCCCGAGCGCCCCGACCGACGCGAAGCGGTGCTGTCGACTCCGTCTCTGGTGACGCCATGATCGGGTTCTACCGGCACACCTTCGAGACCCTGGGCGGCGCGTTCTGGCGGATCCGGTTCTGGGTGCATGATCACCCCCGGTGTAGCAAGGTCTTCGCCGTGATCCTGATCGACCTGTTCCTGGTCCTGTTCGGCAACACGTACTGGGCCTTCGCCGCTGACGGTGGCGGCTCGTCCCCGTTCATGCTCGGCGGCGACATCACCGACAGCGACGGCGTCCCCCTGACCAACTACACGGTGCTCCCGCTTGACCGCGGCGACGTGTTCACGATGGGGAAGTTCTTCATCTCCATGTGGATCGACCCGATCTGGACCGGGCATCTGGGTCTGGTGTCGTGGATGATCTGGTTCTGCGACTGGCTGCTCTCCTTCGAGTGGGTCGACATCGTCGCGGCACCGTTCGGTGCGCTGGCCGACCTCCTGCAGGACTTCCTCGGCGAGATCGCGTGGATCCCGTTCGCGCTGACGATCGCCGGCGGAGTCGCAGGCCTGGCGATCATGCTCGGCCGGCACTCCACCGGGTGGGCGGAGCTGTTCATCTCGGCGTGCTGCGCAGTGCTGGCAACCGGGCTGCTCGCCAACCCGATCGCCTCGCTCACCGCCGCCGGCGGCGCCTTCGACACCGCCCAGGAGTACGGCGGTCAGATCGCCGCCGTCGTCGTCACCGACGACATCAACAGCACGGAGCTCGACTCCGAGAACCTGCTGTCCGCTGCGGTCACATCGCAGCTGGTCGACATCTTCGTGAAGATCCCTGCGCAGACGATCGCGTTCGGCCACGCCCTCGAGGGGCAGTGCGCCACGACCTTCACCGACACGATGACCAGCTCGGCGCCTATCCAGACCGGCGGCAACGAGGTCCGCGACGCGGTCGGCGGCTGCGACGAGGAAGCGAAGACGTTCAACCAGAACCCCAACTTCGGCCAGGTGCTCACGGCTGTCACGATGACCCCCGGCGCGTTGACCCTGTTCATCCTCCCGATGGCATTCGCCGTGCTGTTCCTGGTCACGGTGCTCGGCTTCCTGATCTCCGCGATCAAGACCATGTGGAACGTCTACATCGGGATCCTCCCGGTCAACCGATACCCGCTTTGGAAGTCCCTCGCCGACACCTTCATGGGCCTGGTCGCGATCGTCTTCATGGCGGTCGTCATGGCTGCCGTTCTCAAGCTGACCGTCGCAGCAATCACCGGGCTCAGCAGCCTGGGGATCCCGCTCGTCGCGCAGATGACCTTCGCAACGCTGGTGATGATCGTGCTGCTGTTCCTGATCATCCGGGCGCGCCGGATCGCGAAGAAGACAGGCCAGTCGATCGCCGAGCAGCTCTCGCGGTACGGCATCGGCAAGGGTGGCCCGACGCAGCGCGACGGGGTCAAGACCGTCGCGGCGATGGGCGCCGTGTCGACGATCGCGGCCGCGGCTCTGCGCCGCCCTGACAACACGGTCGACGCGCGCTCCATCAACTTCGGCGCTGCGGCCGCGCAGGACATCGGCACAATGACCGCCACACGCCCGCCCGCGACGCCTATGCCGCCCTCTTCGCCATCCGGCGGCTCGTCGGGCCGTCCGGCGCTCCCGTCGCCGCAGAAGGGCCCTGGGGGCGGATCAGCGGCGGGTGCCGCCGCCAAGGCATCGAAGACGGCGGATCTGGTGTTCACGGCCGCGCGAATCGGTAAGGGCGCCGCAGCTGGCGGTCTTGCCGGCGCCGCCGGCGCCGCGGCGCTCGAGGTCGGTGGCCGGGTGGCGACCAAGGGGGCATCCAAGGCGGTCTCCGCGGCCGCGTCCGCCGGTAGCAGCACGCCACGAGCTGCCGGTGACCCGAAGGTGGTTCCGATGGTCGTCGACCCGGCGCCGACGTCGACGCGCACCCCGGACGGCCCGCGCCGCATCGTCGTGGACTCTTCGGGCATGGGGCACATCGAACGGCGCCCCTCCTCCTCCGGGGTCGTCGACATCACGTCGCTGCCACCGCGCGCCCCTCGATCCCCGCGCAGCGGTGAGATGCGTGCCCGGCTCGCGATCGCGCAGAAGTAGTCCGCATGTCCGCATCGGGAGTGCTCGAGCGCACCGCTGACGTCGCAGGCGCCGCCAGCGGTGGAGACGACGGGGACGGAGGCGGCTCGCGCAAGGTCATCCTCTGGGTGATCGCGCTCGTGCTGGTGCCGGTGGTGATCTTCGCCGGCTACACGATGTTCCTGATGATGGCGATCGCCGGCGCCTCCGGCGGCGGGTCGTCGCAGTGCACAGCGGGTTCGCTGACAACCGACAAGCTCGAGGTCCAGACCACCGGAGGATCGACCCGCACCCTCGGTGCGACCGAGCTCAGCCACGCGGCCACCATCCTCGCGGTCGCTCGATCCCTGGGTGTGTCCGCGCGAGGACAGCAGATCGCGATCATGACCGCGCTGCAGGAGTCCGGCCTGAAAATGTATGCCAACTCCTCGGTGCCCGAATCTCTCGACTACCCCCACGACGCGGTTGGCAGCGACCACGACTCGGTCAACTACTTCCAGCAGCGCGTGTCGGGCTGGGGCACCGTCGAGGATCTCATGGACCCCGTCTACGCCGCCAAGGCGTTCTTCGGCGGCGAGGAGGGCCCCAACGGCGGATCTCCTCGAGGACTGCTCGACATCCCCGGCTGGGAGGAGATGGGGCTGGGAGAGGCTGCGCAGACCGTGCAGGTCTCCGCGTACCCGACCGCCTACGACAAGTGGGAGCCCGCCGCTCAGCAGATCATCACCGCGGTCGGCGGGTCGGTCAGCTGCGACAGCAGCACCGTCGTCGGGCAGGCCGCATTCCCGCTCTCTCCGGGCTACCAGATGACGTCCGGCTACGGTCCCCGCGACATCTCGGTCCCTGGCGCCTCCTCGTGGCATGTTGCGATCGACCTGCAGCACTGGCCGAACCCGTGCGGCGACCCCGTCTACGCGATCCTGCCTGGCACGGTGACCCTCAGCAGCTCGCTGTGGCTGTCAATCAAACACCCCGATGGGTTCGTGGTCTCCTACCTGCACATGTACAAGAGCGAGCGCCTCGTCGACGTCGGGGACACCGTCACTGCCGGCCAGCAGATCGGTGCGGTCGGGAACGTGCCGCCCAGCGGAGGATGCCACCTGGACTTGCGCATCAACAAGAACGGGACGACCAACGCGGCCGTCGCCGCGCTGCGGGAAGCACCTGCTCTGGGTGCTCCCGCCCAGTACGCCGGCTTCGTGGACCCCGAAGAGTTCCTCCGCCTCTACGGCATCGAGATCTGCCCCACAGACGGCACCTGCCGGCGCCTCTAGCCCCCTGGAAACCCGCGCGATATCACGGTTTGCGCCCTACTGACGACCTGGAAACCGGCCTGTAGTGTGGGGATCAGCCCCGGCCCGAAACGGGGCCGAAGCCTCCCCCATTCAGACGGTGACTCGTGCCCTCAACAGATGTCAGCGCCACTGGCGACGCCGACCGACCCGCAGGGTCAGTCTCGGCCACCGGCTACCGCTCAATCGCGTACTTCCTCCCGGTTGCCCTGCACTCGCGGCTCAAGGCTGCGTGGTGGGCGACGAGAGACGAACCGGAGGGCGCGCCGGCGTTGGCCGGTCTCGTCGAGGTCGCGATCGGCCACGAGGCCGACCGTCTCGAGCAGCTCTACAACGAGGGCGTCCCGTTCCAAGCCGCGCCCACCCGCGCCCAGGGGGTCAACCCCAAGGGGGCTTCCGGGTACCGCCACCAGACCTACTACCTGCCGGTTGCCCTGCATGCGCGGCTCAAGGCTGCGTGGTGGGCGACGAAGGATAAGCCGGAGGGCGCCCCAGCGTTGGCCGGTCTCGTCGAGGTCGCCTTCGAGCGCGAAGCGAGCCATCTCGAGCAGCTCTACAACGAAGGCGTCCCGTTCCCGCCGGCGCCGGCCAAGGCACGGGGCATCAGTCGTGCCGCAGCGCAACGTCAAGGCGAGTGGCTCCGCGGCGAATGGGAGCGCCGGCGGCAGGCGCAGACCCCGCCCGACGCCACCGACGACTGACCTCACCCCGGCGAGCTCCGGGGTGTTGCAGGGAGTATGCGCCGCAGTATGCCGCCGATATGCGCCGCGATATTGCGCCATACCTGCGCGAGGGTTGCTGCTGGAAATATTTCCCAGGGGGAGGGGGTCAAGCTCGATTCGACAACCGTGCCTGCGGCAGAACGCCAATCGGGCTTGATCCTATCACCCGTGTCAAGCGCGGGTGTAGCGGAGGTATTGCGCTCATGCGCGCCGCGATGTGGCGCAATACCCGTTTCCAGTCCACCGTCTCGATCTCCTCGGGCTCACTCTGGCGTAGGGGACATCACGAGTGCGTCAGGGCACGCGGAGAATCCGCGATGTCCGCGAAGGAGCCGATCGCCGGCCTATACCTCGCAAGAGGGTCGTGAAGTACTCGGCCCGCTCAGGAGGCTCGAATGGCAACTCGTGTGGCATCACGTCCGCCGGCACGACCGCCCGCACCGGCAGCGGTGGCGTTGGGTGTTCTTCCCCGACGTCAGCTGACCGGGATCATCCCGGCGCTGCTGTGCATCGCTCTGGCGACGGCAGTGACGGGGCTGAACGCGGTGCGGCCGTTCACCGATCTGGTTCCGCTGCTGTGGGTCGTCGCGGTGCTGCTCGCCGCCGCCGCCGTCGTGTCCGGTGTGCGCACCTTCCAGCGTGAGGGTCGGATGGACCCGGCGATCGAGGCGGTGCTTCCACTGCTCGGCGCGGCGCAGCCGACGCGCGCGCTCGTCGAGCCGGTGAAGTGGACCCGCGGATGGGTGGGACTCCCGGAGCGCATCAAGATCCGATACGCCTCACACGTCGACGACACCGATCCTCGCTTCGTCGATCAGATCCTCGCCGGCCTGGCCCGCCGGCTCGGAGCGGAGTACCGGGTGCGCAAGCACAACTCGAGGCGCTGCGTGCTCGTCGTCGAGCTCGCCCCAGCCAGCGATCCGATCTCCCGCGAGCAGCAGCGCGCGATCGAGGTCGTCAAGCTGGTCATCGACCCGAGCGCGAACGTCTCTGTGAAGAGCGCCGAGGACGGATCGGTCTCGAAGATCGAGGTCAAGCACAACGTGGGGCCGAAGATGGCCATCGCCGCCCGACGCTCTCAGGTCGAGAAGGTGGTCTCTTCGATGCTTCCCGGCCGGTGGCGGGCGCACTGGGATCTCGAAGGCGACAAGATCACGTTCGAGGTCCGGCCGACGATGCCAGACATGGTCCTGCACGAAGTGGAGCCCGCAGCCGCGCTCACCCATGCCGCCTACAAGGCGTTCAGGATCCCGATCGGCCCCGACGAGGACGGCCAGATCCAGTCGTGGCATCCGGCGGTCTCTCCGCACTGCCTCGTCATCGGTGGCACCGGATCGGGCAAGACCAGCTTTCAGCACACGGTGCTCACCCACCTGGCGCACGCGCACTGGCGGGTGTGGGTACTCGATGGGAAGAGGATCGAGTTCGCCGGGTTCCGGGACTGGCCCAACGTCGAGCTCGTCGGCGCGCGCGTGGAGCACCAGGTGCGGATGCTGCATGCCGCGCACGAGCTCATGGAGGAGCGGTACTCGCAGCTCGAGAACGGCACGGCCCGTCTCGAGGACTTCGACCCGCTCGCCCTGATCATCGACGAGTACGCGACGTTCAAGGCGCGCGTGCAGCGGTGGTACAAGACGGTCAAGCCCAAGGGGGCGCCAGCGCAGGCTCCCGTCCTCGATCTGCTCTCCGACCTCGCCCGCCTGGCGCGATCCGCGAAGATCCACATCCTGCTGGGCCTGCAGCGTCCCGACGTCGAGTTCCTCGGCGGTGAGATGCGAGACAACTTCGGCGCCCGCGTCAGCTTCGGCCGTCTCTCTCCGCAGGGCGCCAACATGATGTGGGACAGCTTCGCGGTCGGTGTCGCGATCCCGCGCAACAAGCGCGGCCGTGGCGTCACCCTGAACGCCGAGTCCCTCCCCGTTGAGATCCAGGCGTTCTACACGCCGGATCCAGCGAAGCTCGACTCCACCGACAAGGGCGACTGGGATCACCTGGCGGCGCTGCGCCCCGAGGTCGCGGACTACGAGCGGATGATGGTGCGCGACCCGGAAGCGGAGCTCACCGACGATGGCGAGGGCGAGGAGATCGAGCCCGACTACTTCCAGTGGGCTTCGGCCGAGATCGTCCCGTGGGATCCCGCGGCCTCGTCGACGAGCAAGCACGAACCCCTCCGCCCCGCGAACGTCACTCCGCTGGACCCGCGCGAGCGAGTCAGGTTCGTCCCCGATGTCGACGACGAGACACCTGACGTCGACGCGGCCGCGGACGGCGACGGGTACGGCGAATCGCTCGAGGGGCCCGCGGTGGAGCTCGAGGTCGGAGATCTCCTGCTCGTCGACTCGGCCTTGGGCCTGTGGGCCGTGATCGAGGGTGTGGAGCCCGATGTCGTCGACGACGAGTACCTCGCGATCGAGTACCGCGACCTCGACAACGGCGAGGACGGGTTGCTGACGGTCTTCGACAACTCGGTGGTCAGCTACCGCCGACCCGAGGCTGCGTGATCGTGGCCGCCATGACGCTGCGGGCCACCTGGCCCCGAGAGAAGGGATGAGCCGGATGTCGAACCAGAGCGTGTCGGAAGACGACTGGATCTCGCTGCTGCTGATCGCCGTGCTCGTCCTGGCTAGCGGCGCCGTGTCGCTGGGGATGTTCCTCGATCCGCTGCGCGCGTGGATGCTGCAGTACCACTTGCTCGAGCAGGGCGATGCCGTGGCGATCGCTGTCGTCGACGGCGTTGGGCTCGGCTGGGGGCAGATCCTCGTCATTCTCGCGATCCTGATCGGTGCGATCGCGCTCATCGTGTGGCTCAAGCGCCGCGCGGCTGCCCGTGTCTGAGCTGTCCGCCATGCTCAGCAAACGAGACCCAGAAAGGAGGAGAGATCACCCATGACAACCACACTGACGAACGGCGACAAGTCGATCACGCTGTTCACGAAGCCATCGTGCGTGCAGTGCACCGCGACGTATCGCGCACTGGATGCGAAGGGCATCGACTACGACGTCGTCGACCTCAGCGAGGACGCCGCGGCGCTCGAGCAGGTCAAGTCGCTCGGCTATCTGCAGGCGCCGGTCGTCATCACGGATGAGGATCACTGGTCGGGCTTCCGTCCCGACAAGATCGACGAGCTCGCGCAGCGGCTCGCGTGACTGACAGCAGAGGCCCCGCCGGCAGCTCTTCGCCGGCGGGGCCTCTGCTCTGCTCGTCCGAGTGGGACATCATCTGTGCGGCATGTGCGCCGCTGCCCACCGCTGCAGCAGCTCCTCCCGGAGAGGCCTGTTCAGCTCGAGCATCCGCCGAACCCCGACCGGCGCTGCATCCGTCGGCGTGCCGACGTCGAGCGTGCGCAGCCCGAGATGCTCGCAGGCCCATGCTGCGAGCTCGTCGAGCTCCACAGTGACGGTGGCGGTGACGTCAACGCGCTGCTGCCACTGAACCTTGTAGGCGGGCATCGGACGCTCAATCAGGATTGCGGAAGAAGTCGATCACGAGCGCGATGGTGAGGGGGACGAGGATCACCGCTACAGCGGTGATGATGATGCGATCAAGGATCGGCGCGGCGAGGATCCCGAGCCACCCAGCGAGGACCGCGGCCGCGATGTACAGCAGCGCGATCGCGAGCCGGCGGAGCCAACGAGTCGTGGGCTCCGGGATCGTGCGGGGACGGGCGGCGATGGTCATGAGCTCGCCCCGCTCTGGCCGGCACGGTGCTCGCGGATATGCGTGTACGGGACGGTGCCACGGTGGCCGTAGGCGTCGACGATCGTGACGCTCTTCGGGTTTGTGCGCGTGACGGTGCACCAGCTACCGAAGTACTTGATCTGGTCCCCGACGTCGATGGTGTCCCTGCTGTGGTCGGTGGCGACACCGGTCGCGATCTGCTCGGCCCGGACCTCCTGCCAGTAGATGAGCTGATCATCGGTCGCGGCCAGCTCCCGCTCGAGCCGCTCGGCGTAGGCGCCGGTCGCTGCGACCGTGACCTCGACATACCCGCCGGGGAGGGTGCGTCGGGAACCGTCGAGACGTCGACGGATCCCGGCAAGGTCTGCACGGAGCTTCTCGATCCGGTTCGCCACAGTGATCGGCGCGTACCGCGCATCGTTCGACGCGGCCGCGATGTCGGCACGCACCTGGGCGCGCCGTGCCTCCGCGTCGGCGTCGATCGAGCGGCGGATCGCCGCGTCCGCCTTCGCGATCGCTCGGCGGTGGCCGGCCTCCGAGTGGTGTCCGACCTTGATGGGCTCGCCACCTTCAGGGAGACGTCGCAGCGCGCGTGCTGCGCGCTCCGCCTCCTCTGTGGCGTCCTGTTGGCGCCGAGCGGCGCGCTCCGACAGTGCGGCAGCGCGGTCGTCCCTGCGGTCGACCAGGTCAGCCTCGACGACGGCCGCAGCCCGGCGTTCATAGTCGATCGAAATCTCGACAACGAACCCGGCAGAGGTGAGCTGCTCGGCGGTGCGGTTGATGATCGCGGTCTTCGGTTCGCGGTCGCGGGAGTGGGGGATGTACCAGGATCCGAGCGCCCGGCTCCACCGCCAGCCGTTGGCCTTGAGAGCATCGGCCGTGCCGTCGCCCCGGCTGGTCCCTTCGATGAGGGTGCCTTCCGCGGCAGCGTGGATGATCGTGAGCGTCATGGCCGGCTCCCTTCCCGCGCGGCCGCGTCGTGGGCGAGCGGGTGACGGAACCCGATCTCCCGTTCCCAGACCTCCGCGGCGCGGTGCAGGCCCTCGTACTCCTTCACGCCCAGGTGGTCGGGGGAGTCGACGAGCGTCCGGTGGGCGAACCGACGTGCGATCGCGTCGCCGAGGCGTTCGACGAGGTCACGCGCAGGGGACTGATCCCATCCGGGGTGGTGGCAGGAGACTTCGGCGAGTAAGAGACGGCTGCGCTCGATCTGCAACGCCTGCTCGTCATCGGCCATGGGGACGATCTCGGCGACCGGCTGCCATTCGTAGCGCGGTGCGGCGATGTGCTGCTTGATCGCGTAGCTGACGCTCGCGTAGTTCTCGTCCCAGAGGCTCTGACCCATCCGGTCGGCGTTCTCCGCGAGCTCGCGCGGAGTGTTGCTGCGGTAGGCGGGCGTGGAAATGTAGGCGGCGGTGACCAGCAGGTCGATGGTGTCGCGGTTCACGGGAAACGCGCGCATGATGAGACCCCCTCGGTAGGTGGTGAATGTGACATTCACTACCCTAGGGCCGGTAGTCACCCATGTCAATGCATGATGATGATGATGCCGCCGCAGCATCCCCAGCCACGCCGTGGGCAGGGTGGGTGGTATGAGGCGAGAGGGGCCTGGGCGGATACCGTTGGGATCGTGCCGAAGTCACTGTCGATGAATGAGATCCGAGCCCGCGCTGCGCAATTCACCCGCGATTGGCAGGATGAGCCCGGCGACGAGCGACAGCAAGCGCAATCTTTCGTTCGGGATCTGCTCGGCGTGTACGGGATCACCCAGACCCGCGCGGCGTTCTACGAGAAGCGCGTCAAGCGCTCATCGACCGGCTCGCGCGGATACATCGACGCGCTGATCCCTGGTCTCGCACTTATCGAGATGAAGTCGGCCGGCAAAGATCTCGTTGCGGCCGAGCAGCAGGCGCTCGACTACATCGACGACCTTCCCGACCCGGAGGTTCCTCGGTGGGTCATCACGAGCGACTTCCGCCGGTTCCGCCTGCTCGACCTTCACGCTGAGAGCGAGGGCGTGCAGGAGTTCACCCTGACCCAGATGCGGGATCGTGCCGACGCGCTGGCGTTCCTCGCCGGGTACGGTGAGCGCACCTTCGGATCGAAGGCGCAGGAGTCGGCGTCAATCAAAGCGGCGAAGCTGATGGCGTCCCTCTACGAGGCTCTCGAGGGGTCTGGGTACGACGATCACGAGGCGTCGGTGTTCCTGGTGCGCACCTTGTTCGCCCTCTACGCTGATGACGCCGGAGTGTGGGATCGCGATCTGTTCCTCGAGTTCCTCGAGACCCGCACCGCGACGGATGGTTCCGACCTCGGGCCTCAGCTGTCGTTGTTGTACCAGGTCATGGGGCGCGAGCCGTCTCGTCGGCAGTCGAACCTCGACGAGCTAATCTCGCGGTTCCCCTACGTCAACGGCGGGGTCTTTGAGGAATCGGTGTCGATCCCGTCGTTCGATGCCGGCATGCGTGACCGGCTGATCTCGGCGGCGATGTTCAACTGGTCTGCGATCTCGCCGGCCATCTTCGGCAGCCTCTTCCAGGCTGTCAAAGACAAGGCAGCTCGGCGTGAGCTCGGTGAACACTACACAACCGAGACCAACATCATGAAGGTCATCGGCCCGATGTTCCTCGATGAACTGCGGCAGCGGTTCACGGACGGATATCACGACACCGCCAAGCTCAAGAAGTTGCGTGCCGACATGGGGCTGATGCGGTTCCTGGATCCAGCGTGCGGCTGCGGCAACTTTCTGGTGGTCGGTTACCGGCAGATGCGAGCACTCGATCTTGAGGTTCTGCTGCGGATCCAGGAGTTGTCCGGCGAGACGGCCCGCACGATGTTCTTCACCGAGGAGCACCTGGCCGTGCGGCTATCGAGCTTCCACGGGATTGAGCTCGAGGAATGGCCTGCCCAGATCGCAGCGACGGCACTGCACCTGGTGGAGCACCAGGCGAACCAGGCGATGGAGCTGGCGCTAGGATCTGCGCCCGATCCGCTGCCACTGGACAAGATCAAGAGCATCGTCGTCGGCAACGCGCTGCGCGTCGATTGGGCAACCGTCCTAGGACCGACCGAGCACCTGTACATCATGGGAAACCCACCCTTCCTCGGCCACGCCACCCGCTCGTCAGAGCAAGCGCAGGAACTGCGCGACGTGTGGCGGCGGGACGACATTGGGCGGCTGGACTACGTCACCGGCTGGTATGCGAAGGCGCTCGAGTTGCTCGGCCGTCCCGGCTACCGGGGCGAGTTCGCCTTCGTCTCGACGAACTCGATCGCGCAGGGGGAGCCTGTGCCGGCGCTCTTCGGCCCTGTGTTCGCCGCAGGGTGGCGAGTCAAGTTCGCACATCGGACATTCGCCTGGTCCAGTGAGGCGCCCGGTGCCGCGGCAGTGCATTGTTCGGTGATCGGATTCGACCGGCCGTCGAGGAAGAGGGCGCGGCTGTTTGACTACTCCGGAAACCTCAAAGGCGAGCCCGTCGAGATCCCCGTGGTGGATCAGCTCAACGGCTACCTGGTGGACGGCCCGATTGTCCTGGTCGATCAGCGCCGAAGCCCACTGGCCTCGGCGCTTCCTCCAATGGTGTTCGGGAACATGGCTCGTGACGACGGCAACCTCCTGATCGAGCCAGGCGACTACGCGGAGGTCATGGCGGATCCGATCGCCGCGAAGTACGTCCGACCGTTCGTCGGCGCCCGGCAGCTCATCCACAACGAGCCCCGGTGGTGTCTGTGGCTCGTCGATCTGGACCCCAGCGACATTGCCCGCTCACCGATACTCCGCCGGCGGCTGGATGCCGTGCGCCAGTTCCGCGCAGCATCGAGGGCCGAGTCCACTCGGCAGATGGCGGAAACGCCGCACCTATTCGGTCAAAGGTCGCAGCCCGACACGCCCTATGTCTGCGTGCCGCGGCATGCGAGCGAGACCCGCAAGTTCTTCCCGACAGCCCTGTTCACCCCGGATGTGATCTGCGGTGACGCCAACTTCAAAGCAGATGACCCGGACGGCCTCGCGTTCGCAGTGATCTCGTCTTCGGCATTCATCACCTGGCAGCGCACCATCGGAGGCCGCCTCGAGTCTCGTCTGCGCTTCTCGAGCACCCTGACGTGGAACACCTTCCCGCTGCCTGCCATCACCGATTCACAGCGTGCCGCGATCATCGCCGGCGGCCGAGCCGTTCTGGATGCGAGAGCGCTACGCCCAGAACGCTCGCTCGCAGACCACTACAACCCCCTGGCGATGTCGCCCGAGCTGCTCCGTGCCCACCGCGAACTCGACGCTGCTGTCGACAAGACTCTGGGGCTGCGTGGAGCAGCAACGGAAGCTGACCGGTTGCGAGCGCTGTTCGCCAGCTTCGCGAAGCTCACTACAGCGAATGAGCTCGCGATGCCGAAGAAGCGTCCCCGTAAGGCGAGAGCCGTGAGCGCGGCGTCGTGAACTGGCCGTACCCGACCGTCCCCGTCGACGGGATCGCGACGGTTGATGAGGACGGCGAAAATCAGGTCTGCGCTTGCGGCAATGATTCGGCTACCCAGGATTGGCGAAGTGCCGATCGTCACGGGTGCCTTACCTTCGATGCGGCGGGTTCGTCCGATCCGAACGAGTTCGCGGTGTGCCCGGTGTGCGGCCGCGTGTATCCCAACGCTGCGCTGTTCCGGGGTGCCGCGGCGGCTGTCGCCCGCTATGAGATCACGAGCGCCAAGGTCGTTGCTGCGCTACAACGGTATGACCACGATGCCTACGGATCCGGCGCGCCGTTGACGAGCTGACGGCAGCGGCTCAGCGCGCGGTTGTCAGTGCGTCAGCATAAGGTTCGCTGTTGTGGTGCAGCACTGGTCTCCGATGTCTCAGCTGCAGGCGTCACCGGAGCCGGGGATCTGGTACGTGTTCGATCACAGTAAGCGGATCGCGATTATCCGCCATGTCGAGATCCGCGGCCGCAGGCTGTTGCGGTCGGTGACGTTTGATCGAGATCCCGATCGGCGAGTGTTGATCGGCTACTTCCCGGACGATGCGATGCGTCTCGCGGTTGAGTGCACCTGGTCTGAGTATGTGAGGGCGACCGGCCCTCCGGTTAGTAATCGTCGATGATCGCGTGCCGCCGGGGCAAGAGAAACGGCACCCGGCCGGAGCGTGGAAATTGTCACATTCACCAACGATCCAACTGAGGAGGAGCCATCGCCCCGAGGGGCGGGAGGGAACCTGCTCAACAGCCGGGTGCCGCGCCTTAGTGTACCGCGCGGGGCGGTCAGAGCGGGGGGGATTGCAGGAGCTCGTCCGCGACTCTGTCGAGCAGCTGCGGGGTGAGCTGTTCGTGCCGGCCGGCGCGCTTGATGGCGTCGATCGTCGCGAGGATCGTGGTGTGCGCGTCCGGTGCGGCCGGGATGGTCTTCTGTGCCCGGCGGATGCGGGCGCTGAGCTCGAGGATCGCGGCTTCGTCTCGCTCGTTGTTCGCGTAGCCGGCGGCAAGCTCGAGCGCCTGGTGCAGCAGGCGGATCTCGGCGGTGGTCAACGGCGTGGTCATCGTGTCCTCATGTTCAGGAGCTCGGCGGTCAGTTGGGCAAAGCGCGCGTCGACGTCGCGCGGGTCGGCAAGGTCGGCGTCAGGAGCGATGGGGCGGGCGTCGTAGAAGTGGTGACGGATGACGCGGCCGCGGTCGTCGACGAAACCTGCTCCCTCACCCTCGATCGGTTCGAGGAGGGTGACGACGTCGACCGTGAGCTCTCGTGCAGTGCCGCGTTCCCTGATGAGGGTGCGGTCTCCGATGTGCAGCGCGGGCCACGGGGCGAGCTCGGGGTCGGTCATGGGACTTCCTTCCGTGCGGCGGGGGATGGGCGACGCAGTCGTCGAGCGGACTTGGGGATGGGTTCGTTGCGGGGCAGCTTGGCGAGGAGCCAGTCGTCCCGGACGGCTATGGCGGCGGCGAAGCACGTCATGAGTGTGGGGTGGTGGTGGTTGGCGCATCCGGCGCGGGTCTGGCATCCGAGGTCGTAGCCCTCGGGGCTGCCGTGGACGATCCTCTTGGCGACCTCGTCGGATAGCATCGCCGGCTCCTCAGTCGAAGGTGGCGTCGATCAGGAGGTCGAGCGCGTCGGCGAGCTCGCGGAGACGATAGCTACGTCGGCCGGCGATGACGTGGCCGAACAGATTGACGAAGTGCAGCTCGCGGGTGGCGGTGTCGGCGACAGCGACGGTATGGACGTCGTGCGCGTCGATGTATTGCCAGCTGATGATGTAGTTGCGGCCGGCGACGTGCGCCTGCGCCCAGCGAAGGAGCAGCGCGCCGAGCGGGCCCTCTTCGGAGGCGCGGGGCGAGTAGGGGTCTGCCGGCACGATCGCGTCGACGGAATGGAATCCGACTGAGGAGCGGGTGATCTCGTAGCTGTCGAGCGGGATGTCGGTGAAGAGGTCGTTGTATCGGGTGCCGGTGTCGTCGGTGATGACGATGTTGTTGAGCGTGCTCATCGGTGTCTGGTCCTCTCGGTGTGTGGGTCAAGCGGCGCAGCTGGTGAGCTGCGCGCGGAGGGCGGTGTAGTCGGCCGGATTGACCGTCAGCTGGTACGCGGCGAGGACGTCGACGAAGCGGGATGCGTAGACGCATCCGTAGTCCGCGGCCGGGGGCATCCACTCGGCGGGCCCGCGGTCGCTCTTGGACTGATTGGCGCTGCCGTCCGTGGCCTGCAGGTTGAGCGGGTCGTTGGCGAAGTGTTCGCGCTGCGTCTCGTCCCATTCGTCGGCGCCCTGGCGCCATACCCAGGCGAGGGGCACGATGTGGTCGATCTGCACGAGCTCGCTGGTGCCCTGTCCGCGCTGGAAGGTGATCGTGAGCCCGGTGTACGGGTCGTGCAGCGTTCCGGTGAGGACGACGCAGTCGTGGGTGCCGGGCTTGGTGGTGATGTCCTCGAGCGCGGCCGCGAGCGCATCGTTGCGCTGGTCGCAGCCGTTGCGGTCGATGTCGGCCCAGCGTTGCCCGAAGGCGTCGCGCTGATAGGTGTCCTGATTGTCAGCCTCGGCGATGTCCAGCTGCTCGAGCTGCTCGAGGCTCGCGGTGGCTTCTGCCGTGAGGTCAGCCGATGGCGTTGCCGGCGGTGCGGCGGATGCGGGGGGTGGGGTCTCGATCGTCGCAGCGGGACTGCTGCTGGCGGCCTGCGTGGTGAGGGCGATCGCGCCGGCGAGCAGTGCGACGACCAGGGCGCCGGCGGCGGATGCGGTGCGGGTGGTGCGGCGGGTCATGGTGGTCCGTTCAGAGGAAGAGGATGGCGCCGAGGACGACGGCCGCGACGAGCGCGGCTGCACTGATGGCGAGGCTGGCGAGGAGTTTGAGGGTGCGCCGCACGGTGCGCTCGGCGCGCCGGATGGTGTCGAGGGTGACGAGGATGCCGACGAGACCACCACTGCCCAGCAGCAGGGGAGCGAAGTCGCGCGCGGTGCTGAGGGCGAGATCCATGGTTCCTCCGGGTGAGTGCGTCTAGGGGTATAGGCCGCGGTTGGGGGTGTTCGCGGACAGGGGTGATCCGGGGACGGGCATGGGCGGGCCCGTCCCCGGATCCGGCTACGCGGCCGTTTCCTGGCTCTCCTCGCCGAGCATGGCGTCGGCGATCGCGTTGACGGCGCGGAGGACGTTGCCGGCGACGCTGCGGATGAGGTCGACGTCGCCGCCGGCCCATCCCGCGACGTAACCGATCGACCACGCGCTGGTGTCGAGTCCGAGGAGTCCACCGGCGCAGTAGGCGACCGACTCGGCCTCGGTCTCGATCACGCCGCGGTGCTCGCGCGTGCTGCCCTCGTCGAAGTGCAGGAGTGCGTGGCCGATCTCGTGCAGGAGGGTCTTGACTCGCATGGCCGGCGCCATCTTCGCGTCGACGCGGATCTGTCGGGTGAGGCCATCGGTGTACCCGTTGAGTCCGTCCTGCTCGATGTCCTCGAGCGCGACGTTCCACCCCTGGCCGGTGATGTAGACGGCGAGCTGGTCGAACAGCCCGGCGACGTCGTCTCCCTCGAGGTAGACGGCGGGCTGCTCGGGAAGCGGCTCTCCCTCGGTGTCGGTGACGTCGAAGACGGAGAGTACGGGGTAGATCACCCGGCTGCTGGTGGACTCCTCGCCGGTGGTCTCGTCGACCTCGACGATGCGCTTGGTGGAGTAGCCGAAGATCTTGATCGACTTCGCGCCCTTGACGACGTGTCGGCCGAGGCTCTCCCACTGGCGGTAGCCGAGGCAGTAGGTGCCGCCCTGCGCGAGGATGAGCATCTGGTTGGAGAATGAGCGGCGCCGGACAATGCGGGCGAACCGCAGCCAGGCCTTCCAGTTCTCGCTCTCGGCGAGTGTGGTGACCTGGGCGGTGAGCTGGGCGTGTAGCGCTTCGGCTTGCGCGCGGCGCTCTTCCGGGGTGCGCCGGGTGGTGCTGGAACGGCGGGTCTTGGTGGGCATGGAGTCCTCCCTCAAAGTGGACAAGTAGTGAATGTGACATTCACTACTCTAAGGGGTGGGCGGACAATGCGTCAACACCGGTTCTGAGCGGGCCAGCGGGAGGCGGTCAGCCCTGCAGAATGTCGGTGGCCGACTTGGGGTACGCGGTGCGAGGCAGCGTGATCGGTATGCGCCGGCGCTGGGTGCTGCTGCCGAGCGGGAAGGCGTCTGGTGCAAGTACCTTCTTGCAGGGAGCACTATTCATCAGTTCTCACTTGCGGTGTAGCCGGATTCAGCAAGGCTTCGACGCGCAATCGTGAGAACCGTGCAGGAACGGTACGACGGGTAGACCGATGCCGCGTCAGGGCTGGCCGTTAACTCGAGACGTGTCCAGGGTTCCGCGTCATCACCGCTGCGAGAGAGAATTTCAACGCCGACGGCACTCGCTGTAGCAACAAGAGCTACGACTGACAGAGTCAGTCCTCGATGTCGCCTAGTTGTTCCCCGGCGAGAGCTCGTTGGACGAGCCGCGCATGTTCTGCGGACAACGGGAACTGGATCTCATCGCAGTCTGGAAAGTTCTCATCCCCAGCACTGACGCTCAGGAGGAAGTCGCCTCCGGGTTCTCGGAGCACGACGAGCATGCCGCTTGTCAGTGAAGGCTCTCCGTCGATTGTGCTCACTGGCCAGGTCAGCGCGATTCGAATGAGTTCGTCGCTCATCAAGATGAAGCTCGATTCTGGTTGCACTTGCTTGTTGAGCCAGGCTACCGAGCCGACCCACGAGCCAAGCGGGTCGCCGTGCGCCGATATGGTGCACACATGAAGCACCTGCACTACGGCTCGATCGTTATAGCCATCTCTGATCAGTTGGCCTCGACCTTTCAGACAGCAGCGCACGACTTCATGGCCGCGGGGCGCTCTGCAGTCTGGCCAGTCTCGGGCTACCGCGATGATCGGGATGAGATCTCGATTCAGCTGGCTGTTGGTCCTGGGATTGCGTTTGCGATCACCGACACTTGGCTCCCCGACGAGCGCGAGCCTTCACGACACGATGCGGACTCGATCGCATACATAGATGGCGAGCACGAAGCCCTCGAGAAGGAGCAGTTGAGCGAGGCGGTCCGGAACGTGCTGGTGTACGGCCGGTTCGACAGGCACTCAATGAAGGATGCCGGAAGCTGGCGGTTCAGCGGGCATCCAGCCGTTACCGACGCACACGATCCTCAATCCGCCGTGAACTCCCTAGGGCGTGTTGATTTAGTGCCGGGGTCGCTGGAGTCCAGTTAGTGCGCGTTGCCGAGTCCGCCAGTGAGGCGGCCGTGGAATCGGGCGGTGGCGTCGTTCATGCCGGTGAAGGTGACGGTCTTGCCGAGGTGTTCGTATTTGGTGTGGATGGCGTCGAGCGCGGCGACGGTGGATGCGTCCCAGACGTGGGAGCGGGTCAGGTCGACGACAACGCGGTCGGGGTCGTGGGTGTATTCGAACTGCGTGGTGAGGTCGTTGCTGGAGGCGAAGAACAGTTCTCCGTCGACGGTGTAACGGGCGGTGGGCTGGCCGTCTTGGTCGGTGATCTCGCGGGTGACGGTGGTGAAGTGCGCGACGCGGCGGGCGAAGAGGATCATCGCGGCGATGACGCCGACGCCGACGCCGATGGCGAGGTTGTGGGTCCACACGGTGATGCCGACGGTGACGACCATGACGAGGGTTTCGCTGAGCGGCATGCGCTTGAGGGTGGTGGGGCGGATGCTGTGCCAGTCGAACGTGGCGACGGAGACGACGATCATCACGGCGACGAGGGCGGCCATGGGGATGACGGCGACGATGTCGCCGAGCACAAGCACCAAGACGAGGAGGAACACGCCGGCGAGGAAGGTGGAGATGCGGGTGCGGGCTCCGGATGCCTTCACGTTGATCATCGTCTGCCCGATCATCGCGCAGCCGCCCATGCCACCGAACGCGCCGGAGAGGATGTTCGCCGCCCCCTGAGCCCACGCTTCGCGGGTCTTTCGGGAGTGGGTGTCGGTGATGTCATCGACCAGTTTCGCGGTCATGAGGGATTCGAGGAGCCCGACGATGGCCATCGCGGCGGCGAACGGGAAGATGATGCCGAGGGTGTCCAGGGTGAGCGGAACGTTCGGGATGAACAGTTCGGGCAGGCTCTGCGGGAGTTGGCCCTGATCGCCGACGGTGGGGACGCTGATACCGAACACGACAGCGGCGGCAGTGAGCAGAACGATCGCGACCAGCGGTGCCGGGACGACACGGGTCAGCAGCGGCATCAGATACATGATGAGCAGGCCCGCGACCACGAGCGGGTAGACCATCCAGGGCACCCCGAGCAGCTGCGGGATCTGCGAGATGAAGATGAGGATGGCGAGGGCGTTGACGAACCCGACCATGACGCTGCGGGGTATGAACCGCATTAGCTTCGCCACCCCGAGAAGTGCCAGCACGATCTGGATGAGCCCACCGAGGATCACGGTGGCGATGAAGTAGTCCATCCCGTACTCGCGGGCAACAGGGGCGATGACCAGCGCGATGGCGCCGGTTGCGGCGGTGATCATCGCGGGCCGGCCGCCGAGGAATGCGATGGCGACCGCCATCACGAACGACGAGAACAGCCCCACCCGGGGGTCGACCCCGGCGATGATCGAGAACGCGATCGCTTCGGGGATCAGCGCGATCGCGACGACCAGTCCGGCGAGGACTTCGCGGGTGAGAATGCGGGGGCTGCGCAGCGCTTGCAGAACGGTCGGTTCGATCCGGTAGCGGGCGGCGGGATCTTGCGTGGGCACGACGGCGGTCACGGTGCTCCTTCGTGGTCGGCGGGGATGTAAGCCCGCAGGAAGGCGCTCCGTTGCGCCGGGAAGTCTCAGAGATTCGGGAGAGGATGGATGCTGCACGACAGGGTGCGAGCGAACAACGAGACTCTAACGTAACGTGAGGGTTGAAGGAAATCGGGGATCATGACTGACGCGGCGATGCACATCGGTGAACTGGCCGAGCGCACTGGTCTGTCACTGCGCACCCTCCGCCATTACGACGAGATCGGTCTCGTCACTCCGTCCGGACGCACCGATGGCGGGTTCCGCCTCTACACCGCCGACGACGAGGCACGGGTGATGCTGATCCGCCGGATGAAACCCCTCGGCTACAGCCTCGACCAGATGCGTGAGCTGCTCGACCTCATCAATCTGGTCAACGCCAACCCGCGCGATCCGGAACTTGATGCTCGGTTTGAGAGTGTCCGGCAGGAGGCGCTCGAGCGGCGCGACCGTCTCAGAATCCAACTCGCCGCCGCCGAGGAGTTCGTCGCTCAACTTCACGCCCGCTCCACGAAGGTGTAAGCGGCTCACCCAAGTCCGCTCAGCGCGCGCCGGTCTTGACCCAGATTAAAGTTCCGGCGAGACAGATCGCGGCGCGGTAGTTGCGGGCGAGTTTGTCAGAGCGCATCGCGATCCCGCGCCACTGCTTGAGCCGGTTGAAGCACCGCTCAACCACGTTGCGCCCCTTGTAGCGAGCTTGCTGCTGGTCGCCGAAGTCGATCGGCCGACCCGGCCGCTTCCGGCGGTGCGCGATCTGGTCGTCACGCTCCGGGATGGTCGCAGCGATCCCGCGGCTGCGAAGCCAGGCGCGGTTCGCCTTCGAAGGGTAGCCCTTGTCGGCAAGTACCCGGTCCGGGCGGGTTCGGGGCCTACCCTTACCGGCGCGGGGCACGCGAATGTCTTCGAGGACCGCGGTCATCATCGTGGTGTCGTTGACGTTGCCGCCGGTGATCAGCATGCCCAACGGCCGGCCACGGCCATCGCAGACCATGTGCAGCTTGGTTGTCAGTCCGCCGCGAGAGCGTCCGATCCCGTGATCCGGCGGCTCGACCCACGGATTCCTGTCATTCGGTAGAGCCCCCTGTGTCCCGCTTCAGGGTCGCGCCGTGCTGATGCACACGCGCGATCGTGGAGTCGATCGAGACCACCCAGTCAATCTTCCCGGCGGCATCTGCCTGCCTCTGGACCTCCGCGAGCAGCTTCTCCCAGGTGCCGTCCGCGGCCCATCGGCTGAACCGCTTGTAAATGGAGTTCCACTTCCCATACTGCTCCGGCACGTCCCGCCAGGGAGCGCCGGTGCGGTACTTCCACGCCATTCCCTCGACAGCGAGCCGATGATTCGTCCACGGCCTCGACCGGCCCGTAACCGTCGGCATCAACGGCTCCATCACGGCCCACGCCTCGTCAGAGATCTCGTGTCGCATCACCGTTCAAGGCTCACCGAGACAAGGGCAGATGACTTGATCAACACGCCCTAAACCGCGAGGGAATCGATGTCGTCAGCGTGACTGAGAGCGGCGCCCCGGGCGACTCAGCTTGGTCGAACTTCTACATCCTCGGGCGGTATGTCGACACTCACCTGTGAGATGCAACCGGTGGCGGGCTGCCAGTGCTGCTTGAGCGCTCTTGCGGGGTCGTTTCGTAGCGTGTCAACATCGGTGGGAGCTGGGTCGTGGAGTGCTTCGGTCACGATGAGGACGCGGCGGGTGTCGGGCTGGATGGCTGCCGTCAGACCTCCCCGATACGTGTGACAGTAAGCCTGTCGAGAACGTCTTCCGGCCGTAACCGGTGCTGATCGAGCAACTTCACAACTCCATCGGTACGTTCGCTCGCCACTTTGATGTTCCGCAGTAGCTGCAGACCTTCCCAGAGCCGCTCGGTATCTGTCGCGAGTGCGCGGATGTCGTCGGGTGTCACGCGGTAGCTGTCTCCGCCGGCAACTGCGATCGCGTCCTTATGGACGAGCGTGCGCGGGGTGACCATAACCGCTGCGCTAATCTCGGGGACCGCGACCGCTCTGTCTTCCGCCACAAGTGCGAGGTGCCCGTTCACCTGCAGGGTGTCGGTCACACCAATAACGCCGTCGATCTTGTGTTCGCTCTTCGCCTCGACGCTGATCCACTGTGTCTCGTCCCAGCACCAAGCAGAATCGGTCCGCGAGTTCCCCTTCGGCTTGAACGCGTGCGCCCCTAGGAACAGCCCGAGCTGTGTGAGCGCGGGTTCGTAGGCCTTGTGGTCGATCTGCGAGAGGCCATCGAGCATGTTCTCGAACGCGGTCTTGAGCTTCGCGGGACTTCCCACCCCGTCTATATAGGTGCTGAGCCGTGATGCTGCACTCAGAAGCTGTGCGCTCGGGGCGAGAGCTTGCCGGCCTTGGAACGGAAGGAACGCTGCCATCCACGTAGCGGGCTTGGCGGCATCGACCGCCTGCGCGGCAAGCGCGTCCGCCCTGACGGCCAATTCTTCGTCGTTTGCATCGCGGGCGGCCTTATCGATGGTGACCGCGGCTCGGAACAGCAGCGTGGCTTGGTAGCCCCGCACCGCTGGATACGAGGTCAACGCGGTCGCCGCGAGGTGCAGCTTTTCGCTGGCCGCCTTCCAATCCGCGTTCCACATTCTCTCCATCGCTTCAACCTCGTGCTTCGCCGCCTCCGCGAGTCCGGGTGCCTCCGCGGGCTCATGCTGCACGGCAGCAGCCCTGATTCGCGCGAGCTCTTCCTCTGGGTCACTTCGCCACTGCTTGCCCTGCTCGAGGAACATCGCGACGTTCTCTCGAACGTCGTCGAGCGACGTATCGGACTGGTCCAGACCGAACTCGATTTCGGACTGCAAGTCAGGCGACAGTGTTGCGCGCATTTCTTCGCGGGAAAGGTAGGTGGTGGTCTCTTTATCGGCGACGATGACGAGTGCCCAGTCCCTTGGGCCGCGGGTGCACCGTCCGATGCCCTGAACCACGCGGCTCCGTACCCGTTCGGCTGAGACGGCGGCCGCGCGCGCACGGGAAGCGTAGAACCGCTCCTGGAGGTTGGTGACGCCGGGATATCCAGCCATCGTTACTGATCGGCAGGCCTTGCCGGGGAGATCGATGCCGTCGTAGCGGTTGGCGAGCAAAGCGACCGACTTGGTCGACGCGGCAAAGTCGTCGAGCGAATCCTCGACGTCGCTTTTTCGGAACACAGTCCAGTTCTTGGGCACGATCGTTGTGCTGGCGTTCTCCGCCTCCTTCTCGCTCGGGGTGATGACGATGGACTTCCCGACCGACTTGATGAGTTCTTTGGTGAGCTTGTCTGGATCCGCATTAGGAACCAAGTGCGGGAATACGAGGAAGCGACGTCCGGAGGTGGGGGTTGGTGCTCCCTCGGGGCGGTGCAAGCGTGCGACGGATGGCCTTCCGAAGGCGCGCTCCAACTCGCCAGAGGTTCCGAGCGTCGCCGAGAGGTAGACCCGTTGCGTTGCCGAGGCGAACAGCGAGTTCTCGAATGTTGGCGGGGTGACGGGTCGTGCTTCGATCTTCGACCAGGAGACGTAGAGCGTGCAGGCAGCGAGGTGGCCTCCTATTGCGTCGAAGGCGAATTTCTGTGCTGCTGCGAACCGATCGGAGCGGTCAACGCGCGCGAAGGCGCCGAGAGCACGTGCAAGTCCCGGCAGTGCGTCGTCGCGTTGGGCGAGGACGAGACCGTCAACAAGTTCACGGGTTCCTGCGCCGGGGGTGTTCCCGATGAGCTGCTGATACCGCTCCTGGGGGAGCATCGGTGCGACCGCTTCCAGCGCCTCGCTCCAAATCGACCCGTAGAGGTGGCGTGGTATTTCGACGGTGTACGCCTTTGACACGTACTGCTCGCCCGCGTGCGCGTCGTCGAACACGATGATGTCTGCCTCAATCAGCTTCGGAGACGTGTTGAAGATCGAGCTGTAGGGGACCACGGCCGTAGCCTTCGCACGCTCGTACTTGCTTTGAGCCGACGGATCCCACTGCTTCCAAGACCCCGAGAGATCGACGACGTCGATACCTTCCTTCTCCGCTGCCGCTACGACTTGACGCACGAGCTGCTTGGTTGGGCAGACGAAGATGGCGCGCCCCTTACCCTCGCGGCGCCGCCAGTCCGCGATAAGAAGGCCGGTCAACGTCTTCCCCGTACCAGTCGGCAGTTCGATCGCAAGATCCCGGGCACCCACGCGCTTCTCGGCATACTCGCGCAGCAGATCGACCTGCTGCGGCCATAGCGTGTCTGAGTTTTCCCCCGTCTTCCGCAGTAGCGGGAACAGCTTCTCCGGAGTTTCAGCGCGCAACTGCGTATCCGAGCGCTTCTTGATCGCCATCGTTCCCCCTAATTCGTCGGTGCCCCTGGGCGGAGCGTTCGTGCGCGACTGAGACCACCGCTCGAACAGCGTTCACGGTCTGGAACACTTGCTCCATGAGCACTGACAAGGAAGTCGTACCCATACTGGTCACGCTAGGACATCTCGGCGACGACAGCCTGCAGCTGCGTTTCCCGTCGGAGCACAGCGACGAGATCCTGAAGCTTCTCGACGAGCACGGTATCGACCACAACACAGCCATGGAGCATTCCTATGATCCGACTGATTGGATCGAAGTAGTCAAGGTGCTCGGCATAGCTGCCGGCAGCGCCGGCGGCCTGCACGGTCTGGCGAAGGTGATTACGGCGTTCGTTCGTCGTCACGATGGCAAGCGATTCATATTCACGAAGGACGGCGAATCCGTAGACGCTCAGGGCTACTCCCAGCGGACGGTAGAGGCCATGCTCCAGAAGATGCCACAGGAGCAGGCAGATCTGGACGCCGCCACCCGACGCGCGATGGGTATCGACGACGCTTAGAGCGGCACGGCACCGCTCCGAGCAAGTGCCATGGCCGCCCAATGGGACATTGAACTTGCCATGAAGTTCGGGCCTGGTCGTCTGGTGCAGTGCTCAATCGCAGTGAGCTTGAGGGCGCGGCCCGACCGTCTCGAGGCCGGGCTTGCGGAGTGCATAGCATCGGTGGCATGCCGGCATCTCGCAATCGCATCTCTGCCATCACGCGTCGAAAGCTGTTCGATTCGATCGCGCTGTCAGGGTTGGGTTGGTCGGGCCGTCTCCAGGAGCCGGACTTCCTTGGGCGCCTCTACGATCTGAGCAGCTTGCCGAGCGCGGATACGCGGTATCGCGATGCGCATGGAGACATCTGGCAGCACCGCGTGAACAACTACGACTGGGACGACGACTGGGTCTTCTCGGACAGTCGGTTCAACCTCGCGCATGGTGATGACGATGTAGTTCTCGCGTTCCTCGCCGAGATCTTGCATCCCCTCGTTCGTTCCGACGAATCGGAGGTCGCGGCGCTCCTCAAGGGCTTCAACGAGGCGCTGGCCCGCGACGGGTATGAACTGTATGCCTCCGATTGGATTAGCGGGCACGCTGTCTATGGCTGGCGGCGACTCGACGCGTTTCACGGCTCAGCGCCCGAGTTGCGTCTGAGCGAGCGGCCGCTCACGGATCCTGCGGTGCTTCAGGAGCATCTCACTCGGATCCGGGCCGGGCTGGTGGCTGACCCGGCGGCGGCGATCTCCTCGTGCAAGAACCTGCTCGAGAGCCTGTTCAAGATCATCCTGGACCGCAGTGGCGTGAGTTACGGCGGCAACGACGACGTGCCGCGCCTGTATCGCAAGGTCGCCGAGCTGCTAGCTCTGAATGCGGAAGCCGTCCCCGAGTCGGCTCGCGCCAGCCAGACCTCTCAGCAGATCCTCCGAACGCTCGTGACGACTGTGAGCTCACTTGCCGAGCTGCGCAACGAGCTCGGAATCGGACATGGGCAATCGTCTCGCAGCGCAGCGCTTGCTCGCCATGCCCGTCTCGCTCTGAACGCAACCGTGACAATCGCGGAGTTCGTCCTCGATACGTGGCAGGCGCGCATCGAGTCTGGCGCGTTGGAGCTCCCCAGCTGACTTGCGACCGCTTCGATCACATCCGGCGGATATTAGCGAGTGCCTCATCGAGGGTGTGGAGCGCGTGGAGGACTTGGATCGAGCGGCTGAAGATCAGGCTCTCAAACATGGCGTCGTCGGTCTTGGGCATGACGGAGCGAGAGACGACCCAGGCGGCCCCTGATTCGATGCCGACGTCGTCGCTGAACATGTGTGCGGCGACCTCGTTGCGGATCTTCACGAGCGTCTCTTTGAAGGAGCGGTCATCGGCTATGTCCCGGACGCTTGCCTTGTAGGTGTTCTGCCCCGCGGTGAGCCCCTCGATGTCGATGAAGTCAGCGAACCGACCGGTCTGCGTGCGTGCAGTGCGTTGCAGGTCTCCCAGGACCCTGTAGACGCCTTCGATGCTCTCGCGCAGGACGAGGGCGAGGAGCTTCTCGGTCGTGACCCGCGCAGCGGGGTCTGCGGCCATGGCGCGCAGCAGCACGCGCATGTCGACGTCGATCTGGACGATGAAGAACCGAGCGGCCGCGTATGCCTTGACTACCGCAGCCTCGTCGCCGGCGCCAGCAACGCTCTCGACGTCACGCGCCCGGTGCTCGAGGGCCTCGACAGCGAGCGGGATGGTGCGGTCGAAGCCAGCGACGCTGTCGGCGTTGGATGGCGGCTGGCTGGGGCTGCTCATCGTCTCAGCGTGCCACCGAATCGGCGGGGCCGGTGGACGTCGATCGAAAGTCATCTTAAAGTTAAGGCATGAGTGGGTTGTTGGTGCATGGGCCGCGGATGATCGGGGCGCGTCGGCAGTTGTCTATCCCGCGGCGCGTGCTGGTGTCGGCGGGGATCGAGGTGCCGGGTCGGGTGCGGTTCGAGGTGGCCGAGGGGGTGGTGTGTGTGCGTCGCGCGGAGGAGGGTGAGGAGGGTGCTCAGATGGTGTCGAAGGTGGGCCAGCTTGTGACTCCGCCGTGGGTGATGCAGACTCTCGGGGTTGGTGTGGGCGGTGCGATCTATGCTCGGCCGCGGGCTGACGCCGTTGTGGAGGTCCTAGCCGGGTCTCGTCTGCAATTTGAGCTGGAGGGGGCAGCATGAGCATCTCGATCGTGCTGCAGACCCCTCGTCGGACTGCTGCCGATCGCGCGTGGGGTGAGCCCGGGCTGCGGGATGCCGCGGCCGCTCACGCGACTACGACGCTGCTGCCGGGCGCGGCGGTGTTGCCGTTGACGACGTTCCTGGACGCGAACGTGTATCCGGTGGTCGTCTGGGACCGGCGCGCGCTGTCGTTGCGGCTGACCCGGATGGATGGCCCGGCGGTGTCGACGGATGCCGTGCGTGACCTGCTGGATGCGGGGTGCCCGACGGTGCTGCGGGTCGCGGCGATGGTCGGGGTGGGCGCGCCGACGCCGACGAGGCGGGCGTTGCGGCCGCTGCGGTCACTGGCGAGGACGATCGGGATGTTTCCCGTGTTCCCGCGCCGGTCGCCGCTGGTCGCGGAGGAGTTCGACGCGCAGGGGACGGCGCTGGTGGTGTGTGACGAGTCGAGCGTCGAGGTGCATGTGGGCGGCGATGCCGGCGTGCGGGCGGGCTCGGCGTTGAGCCCGTTGTGGCGTCGGGTGTATGAGGAGCGGTTGTTCGAGTGGGCGATCCGGTCGGATGCGCTGCCGTGCGCGTTACCGGCCGTCGAGGGCCTTCACCCAGGAGTCGAGTGAGCGGGCAGGCGCCCAGCGGACGTCTTCCATCTCGACCTGGATCTCGGAGTGCAGGGTCTGGGCGTTCATCGCCTTCTCGCGGAACGACTTGAGGTTCTCCTCGCGGGTTCCGGAGAGCAGGTTCGCCGCGAACGTGGCGATCGAGCCGATGCTGTGTTCGGGTGCGGTGTGCTCGGTGACGTGGTCGAAGACCGCGCCGCCTTCGCAGATGTTGCAGTCGCACCAGAAGTAGTCGGCGGGGACCTGCGCGGCGACCAGCGGGAGCCGCTCGAGCAGGTGGTAGGACATCAGCCGCGGGACCAGCACGGAGGTGCCGGGGCTGCGGCCGCCGCCCTTGGAGGGCCAGATGTGGCGGAGGGTGCTGCTGGTGCCGACCGCGCCGAACCGGGCGCCGGCGGCGACCGCGGCGACGGCGGAGAGGTCGGTGCGCAGCAGCGCGATGCTCACCTGTGAGCCGAGCACGTGCAGCAGGCCGCGGACGGTGTCGACGGCGCCGAACGGGTCGGTGCTGTGGCCCAGGGCGAGGGCGACGGGGACGCCGGCGCGGTCGATCGCGGTGCGCAGCTGGTCGGCGGAGTTCTTCAGGATGAGGGACTCGATGGGCAGCATCGTCATCACAGTCCCGGAAGCCTGGCTCGCGATGTCTGCGCCGCGGCCGAGCGCGAGGTCGACCTGGGCGATGTTCTCGAGGCTGATGTAGCCGGTGTCGGTGAGCGCGACCGGCGCGCCGTGGTCGAGTTGCCAGGTGACCCATTCGAGGCTGAGCGGTGCGTCGCCGGTGGCGCGGTTCTTGCCGGAGTAGCGGTTCGCGTCGAACAGGATGCGCGATTCGGGGCCGGCGATGGAGCGGTGGGTGGTGAGCAGCTTGTCGGCGGCGGCGGTCTTGTTGCCGCCGGCGACGGTGTAGAGGGCGGTGATGCCCGCGTTGCGGCTGAACGCGGCGATGCGGTCGACCTTGGACTGCGGTGCGTGGATGAGGATGGCGCTGTCGATGCCCGTCCCGGCGGGAACCGGGGCGGGATGGTGACCGGAGGGCGGGGCGAGGTCGGTCATGTTGCGGCTCCCAACGTGATCGGAACGAGGTTCTCGGGTTGAGGGTTCTCCCCGAGGTAGTGACGGCGGAAGCCGTCTTCGGTCATGCCCGCCAGCCGTGCGATATCGGCGACGCTCTGGTGGCGGATGTTCTTGTGGGCGTTGATGATCTGGGTGAGGGTGGACGGGGTCTCGACGGCGACGTCGCCGGGTTCGCTGTTGCGCCAGCCCATCTGGCCGAGGCGCATGTTGAACTCGCGGTATTGCCGGTCGGTGATGATCTCCAGGTCGTAGGCGCGGCGGATCAGCGCGCCGATCGACATGCCCCACTTCTCCTTCAGGGTCAGCAGCCGCCGGAACTCTCCGGTGCGCAGCCCTGCCAGGTCGGGGCGGATGCTGTCGGCGGGCGCGAGCAGCTCGCCGGCGAACTTGTTGGCCTGGTCCTCCTGCTCAGGGCCGGGGATGTCGTGCATCAGCAGGTGCCCGAGCTCGTGCGCGACCGTGAACCGGAGCCGGTCGGGGGCGAGGCCCTTGGTTACCAGCATCATCGGGAACCGGGACTGGTCGCCGGGCCAGGTGGAGACGGCGTCCTGCCCGGGGGTCGAGAGGGGGCGTTCGATCACGATGATGCCGGCGGACTCGACGATGCCGACGAGGTTGCGGATCGGCCCGTCGCCGAGGTCCCAGCGTTCCCGGAGCCGGCGAGCGACCTCGCGGGGATCGCCGTCCAGGTCGATCGGGTCACGGACCAGGGTGCGTTGCGGCTGCGGCGCGATCCCGGTGAGCAGGCCCTCCATCGTGAGCCTGGTCAGGTGCGTGAGCGCTTCGATGCGTCGCATCGTGCGAACCGTCATCGTGCTCGCCCGGCGGCGGTGGTGCAGGCAGCTGATCGCTAGGCCCGGGACGGTGGGCTGCTCCTCGAGGATCTCCGGCGGGCAGTCCAGCGCCTTCACGAGCGCGTCCCGGCGATCCGGGGTGAGCTCCAGCGCCCCGGTCTCCAGGCGGGAGATGACAGCCTGCGAGACCCCCGCCTCTCGCGCCAGCTCGGTCTGGTTCCAGCCCTTCGCCTCACGCAGCAGGGTGATCATCGAGATCGCCGCATCCGCCATCAGTCACCTCCGCCGACAAGGCTAGCATAAGAACTGCATTGTTTGCCGGGTACATGTGCCGCTTGGTCGAGCGGCGTGTCGCCAGATAGTGGGTTGTGGTGCGAGGGGCTCCCCTATGTGCGGGACGGATCGTTGGCGATGCCCATCATGCAGCAGGCCTCCGACTCCGACGCCGAAGTCTGGGGGTGCGCGATCCCGGCAGGTCTCTCTCGAGGAGGTCGCCATGACCGGAACGTCGACGCTGGTGGAGTTGCTACTGGCCCGGATCGAGCAGGACGAGCGGATTGTCGACTTGTCGCACCGGCATCCTCACGCGAGGCGTTACGGACGGCCGCCAGCTGATCGCGGTCGGGTCGCTATTCACGCTGGAACACTGCTATCGCTGTCCGACTCCCGCACACCTTCCTGTCGATCGGGCGTAAAGGCTCGCCCTCGCGCGATCACGGACAGTGATCGCTCGCCCCAGGGCGCGCCGGTCGGTCAGCGGAGGCAAGTTCGATGGTGAGTTGGCGGTCGACGGCGCGCGCGATTCGTCGAAGTGTGGAGAGGGTGGGCTGCTGAGATCCGTTCTCGATGGCGGAGATGACGGACTGCTTCGAGCCGACTCGATCTGCGAGTGCCGCCTGGCTGAGACCCGCGGCCGTGCGCGCCTGATAGACCATCTCTGCCATCGCGCGCCGTGCCTCTTCCTCTTCGAGCGCGGCGTCGAACCGTGCGCGCTCGTCTGTCGTCATGGCCGCGAGCGATGCGACTTCCAGCTCCCGAAACGGAGTGCTCATCAGTTCTTTCCTTGCTTGTGTCTTGCTTGCGCCCGACGAGCTCGAAGAATCTCGCCACGCTCATTGTTGCGCCATGTGCCCGCGGACTGCACCGTGTAGGCGGGCTTGCGTCGGTCGCGTTTCCGTAGGACACTTCTCTGTTCTGCTTGGAAGGGGCACCGGTGACGCACGATGATGGCGATGTCGACTGGGAGGAGGTCATCCGCGGCATGATCGCGCGCAGCGCCGAGTCTGCTCCCACCGAGCCGGGGGTATACCGGATGCCGTGTGGGAACTGCTACGTCGACTTCTTCCTCACCTCGGACGGCGCCGAACGGTGGCTCGTCCCCGGCGATGAGCGCAGCTACACCCGCGACACCGTCGCCGTCGCCCGGCACGGCGACTACCCGTGGGAGCGTATGTACACCCTCGCCCACGCCGCCGCAGAGATCCGGCGCCGCGCGGCCGACGTCGGGAGACCCGTTGATGCCTTGATTGAGGAACTGGCAATGATCGCGGAAGCGGCGGACGCAGCCGAGAACGAGGAGATCGCCCGCATCGTCCGGGAACGGCCCACCGACAGTGAGGACATCCCGCTGGCCGACCTCGCTCGGAAGTTCGGGATCGATCTCGACGAACTCTAGCGATATCTATCCGGGTCTATCGAAACGCTAGACATCGCTAGATTCTGCAAGAGCATCCATCACCTGCGAGAGGCCTGCCATGAGTGAGTATCCGTGGTTCGACTTCGACCAGGTCGACTACGTCACTGCGGACACCCACTTCGACCACGCGCGGATCAGCGAGCTCGCGGAACGCCCGTTCACCACCGTCGACGACATGAACACCGAACTCGTCCGCAGTTGGAATGAGGTCGTCAGCCCGACCGATGTGGTGCTGCATCTCGGGGATGTCGCACTCGGACCGATCGAAGAATCGATCGGCCTCACCGCGCAGCTGAACGGTTGCCGATACCTGGTACCCGGAAACCATGACCGGGTGTCGCCCGCGACGCAGTCGAGGAAGGCGATCGAAAGGTTCGCGCCGCTCTACGAGGCGGCCGGGTGGACCATCCTGCCGGAGGTCATCGAAGGGACCCGGCGCGGGTACCGGATCCTCGCCTCCCACTACCCCTACAAGGGCGACTCCCAAGAGTCGGACCGGCACACCACGCACCGGCCGCGCTGGGACGACGGGATCCCGCTCCTGCATGGCCACACCCACGCACGCGATCACGGCCCCATCGGCCACCAGTTCCACGTCGGCGTCGACGCCCACGGGTACGCGCCCATCCCCTTCACCGTCATCGACGCCTGGATCCGCAACCTGCCGGACGTCGAGCCGTGGCTCGATGTCACGATCCGTGAGGCCCGTCAACTCGTCGCGGACTTTGACGCCAGCGAGACCTCGAACTCCGATGCCCTGTTTTACCAGATGGGATACAACGAACTGCTGATCGCGCTCGAGGACCTCCTCGGCGCGCTGGACCGCCAGTGGCCCCGCCGTGACGAATCGTGTTGATCGCGAGCAGCAGTCATGTGCCGGCGGAACCGCGGAGCCGTGTCAAGGGAAAGCGATGCTGTGGGATTGAACGGCAGCCCGATCAAAATCGGGCCAGTTTGTGACGGCTCTCATGAGACAAATCGGTGCCAGCGTCGATCCGGTCGAGCAAGGGGTTCAGGTCAGCGGGTTCACGCATGACAGTTGGTCATGAGATCCCACAATCAGCCGCCGGTCTGTCAGATCGTATACGTACTGCCGCACACCCGAAGCGGAGGGCGGCATCCCTACCGTCACGACGCACCGTCCCGGGAACCACCAGCGGAGAGCCTTCACTGAGAGACTGCCGTAGGCGCGAATCGTGGTCTCGTAACCTCAGCATCATGATCTCCGGAGAGATCAGTCGCGGACTCGTACGGTATCTACGCGGCAGCCCGGAGAGAGGGAGCAGATGGGCCACTACGACCTCAATCGCATGGGCTGGCAGCAGTTCGAGCACATGCTTCAAGCTCTCGCAAAGGCCGAGCTGGGCAATGGTGTACGCCCGTTTGGGTCCGGTAAGGATGGTCAACGCGACGCAACCTTTGAAGGTCGGGTCACTTTCCCTGTGGGCAGCGCGAGCTCTTGGAATGGATACGGCGTCATCCAGGTGAAGCACCACGAGAAGCCAACCACAGCTACCGCCGACTGGAAGTGGTTCATCGAGGAGGTGCGCGGCGAGATCCGCGGCTGGCTCGGCAAGAAGCGTCTCGGCAAGAAGACACCGAAGTACCTCCTCTTCGCCACGAACGTGGCGCTCTCCGGCACGGAGGGCAGCGGAGGGAAGGACCAGTTTGAGCTTCTGATGAGCAACTCGGCCGCCGAGCTGGGTTTGGACGGCTGGTTCGTCTGGGATTACGCGGAGATCCGCACGATGCTCGACAAGCACACCTCGATACGACAGCGGTACCTCGAACTGATCGTGACCGGCGACTTCCTCGTGCAACTCGAGTCTCTGCTGCCCAAGAGGACCGCACTTGAAGCCGACAGGCTGGCGGGTCACGCTGTCGCGGAACTCATCACCCGACAATGGGTTCGCACCGGCGACGCCGGCTACAGCGACACCTCAAAGGTCCGACTGGCGGACATTGCAATCGATCTCCCGTGCGTATGGCGCGCGGGGCCCGCCAACGAGGCCGAAGGCCGACGCATGGCTGCACGCGTAACGCTCGCGATCGGCAATCGCGCATTGTCCAGCTCTGGGGGCTCCGGCCCGCAAGGTGTGGTCCTGATCGGAGGACCGGGCCAAGGAAAGAGCACCATCGCGCAGGTGATTGCACATGCTTACCGGGTAGCGTTCCTCCGCGACACCGACATAACCCGATACGGCGCCAACGCGAAGCACGCTTTCGACGGCTTGCGCGACCGTCTCACCACCGCCGGGATCCCAGCCCCGAAGCGCCGACGCTGGCCCATCGTCGTCGAGCTGGCCAAGGCAGGAACGTCGGTCGCTCGAGACGAAGGCGCCTTCTCGCTCCTCAAGTACATCGCTGACTCAATCCTCGTGGAGGGAAACCCGACCGACCCGAGCGCCCTGCTGGAATGGATGAGCAGCTGGCCGGCCTGCCTCATCCTTGACGGCCTCGACGAGGTTCCAGATGCGAAAGTGCGCAGCAGGCTGATCGATGCCATCAGCAGCTTCGTGAGCGAACTCAGCGCTCAACGCGCCGACGTTCTTGTCGTCGCCACCACTCGCCCGCAGGGGTACCGCGGAGAGTTCGGCGACGCTCTACCGTGTGAACAGTTGGAGTTGCTCGAGTTCACGGAAGGCGAAGCGCTGAGCTACTCCGAAGCGCTCACAGCCGTCCGAACGTCGGAAGACCCAGACCTCGCCGCGCAGGTCACCGAGCGGCTCATCACCGCTGTTCACGAACGAGTCACGCAGAGACTGATGACGACACCCCTGCAGGTGACGATCATGACCGCCCTTGCAGAGGAGGCCGTTGACCTTCCCAGCGACCGGTTCGAGCTCTTCGATCGCTACTACAAGGTGGTGTACGAGCGGGAGCTCGCCAAGAGCGAGGCGTTCGCCGAACTCAAGACACTCCGCCAACACATCGATCACCTGCACGAACAAGCCGGCATCAAACTGCAGGCACGCACCGAACAACCTGGCAAATCCGACGCCGTACTGACGAAGACGGAAATCGGTCGAATCCTCCGCAGGCGTCTCACCATGGCCGGATTCGATGAGACTGAGTCGGAGACGATTGCGGACAAACTCCTTCGGCTCTCCACCGAACGGGTCGTCATGCTCGTCTCACGCAGGCCGGCCAAGTATGAGTTCGAGGTCAGATCCCTGCAGGAGTACATGGCAGCGCGAGCCCTCACGGACGGCGACGACGCAACCGTGCTCGGCGGACTGAAGACGCTCATTCCGTCTAGCCACTGGCGAAACACCTGGCTCCTCGCCGCGGGAAGACTTCTCAAGCGGCGCGAGCACCTCACAGACGAAGTCATACAGATCGTGACCGAGTACGACACCACCACAGCAGAAACTCCATTGACCGCCCTCGGTGCCGGACTCGCTGGTGAGCTCTATCTCGACAATCTCGGCGCTGAGTTCCCCGCCGTGAGACGCGCGCTGCTAACGAGCGCGATGGCGCAGTTCGCGGAAACTGCTCCAGAGTTGCCCCGATCACTCGCCGACCTTATGGATCTAGCGCTATCGCAGGCCGAGCGCGAAAGCGCAATCGCGCTGGAGTCGCTGCACGAACTCAGCAGAAAGAACCTCTCCAACCTCGCGACCAAGTACCTCAGCGAGCACAGCAGCGGCATGTCGCCGGCAGCCAAACAAGCACGAACCACGCTCACCGAAGGACGCAAGTACATCAAGCCCGGCGGCCAGACGACGCGAGCACGAGCGCAGATCCTCGCACGACACCTCGCACGAGTCGCTGCCACGGTGCCCGAGGCACTCGTGCTGGTCGAGCGGCTGAATGAGGAAGCCGCATCGACCAGCAGTAGCAGTGGCGCAACGGCGTCGGTGGCGCTCCTCCAGGCGATGGACCAACCCGCGGCACGAGCAGGACTCGCTTCCACGATCAGCTCGATGGCCCATAGTCAGCCCGACGCGGCACACTATGGGACTGTTCTGCTTCGCCAACACGCGTCTAGATCGCTTCGAGGGCAAGGGTATGCCGGGTAAGTCGGGTGTTGCGCTCACCGGCCAAGCCGCCCGAATGCGTGCGAGCCCTTGACCTTGTCCGGGCGGGTGTCTTCTCGTCGGTGCCATCGTCGGCGGGCGACTCGGATCGATTGTTGGTGCAACGCTTCCGGGAACTGCTCACCGCTTTGTCACGGTCGCGCAGGTTGTCGCATCGCGGGGTACTTTGCGTATGGTGCTGCGGCTGCGATTTGCCATCGTCGGGCGACGCTTGGCGCCACGCCTGTGAGGTCACAGAGAGGACCGATCGGCATGGTGCTGGCGAGGTTGAGCATTGCGGAGCCTCGGAGCGCGACAATGCTGCAGCCGAGCGCTTCGAGGCTGGTCACGGGACGGTCGTAGTCGACATGCGCACCCGCCCTGAGCTTGGAGGGAAAGAGCCAATCGGAATCGGTATCCCATCGTCGGGGCGCGTCGATCTGGCTTCGAATGAGCTCTGGGAGTGGCGGTGGCAGGGTGATTGGAGTCTGTCCAAGCCGAAGTTGAAGGGTGTTGCCATCATCGATGATGTCCGCGCGCGTGAGGCGCAATACGTGGGAAGCGGGTCGACCGTAGAGGCCGCTGATGAGACCTGTGATCCGCGTGATCAGCGGCAGCGACTCGTCGGTGCTCAGTCTCTGGAGCCACTTCTTGTGTTCGTCTGGTGGGTAGCTGGTCGCTTTGAGACCGCTGGGATGCTTGATGGGTCGGAGCCGTCTTGCGCGGCCCGTCCGCGCGGCCCAGCGGAGAAAGTTTCGCAGGGAGGAGGCTTCCTTTGGGTTGTCGTCGAGGTACTGCTCGACGACGCTCTGCGGCGCTGTCCCGAGATCGATGCCGTTCTGGTCGAGGTGGTTGAGGAATCTCTCTGCTGTGCGGCAGATCAGTCGCGCCCGCATGTAGGACCCGTCCGTGATCCCCTTTTGCCTGATGAGCTGGCGGGTGCGTGCGGTGACTTCCCATCGGCAGAACGGTGTGAGGTGTCGCGCGACAGAGTCGGGCCGGTCGCTGAGGAAGGCGTCGAGCCATCGCTCGAACCGGACTCCACCTTCATCGCGCGGCTTGAGGATGCCGACGTCTGTAAGCGAGTGCCGGAGTAGGTTGGCAGGCTGGAAGGCTGGATGATCATCGAGTGCAGTGTGGCTGATCGGGATCTCCTCACGCAGCATCTTCCGGAGCAGGGCTGCGGTGCGGCTTCGCTTGGTCCACTTCGCCATCGATTGGGGTTCAGGGTGATCGAGTAGCCGCACTTGCAGGGGTGCGAGGAGCGAGCGCGTTCGCGCGGTTCCTTCGGCAAAGAGGTCATTGACGCAGTCGGTTGCGTGGCAGCGATGGCAGATGCGGCCGTACCGTGGCTCTTCGTTGCCACAACGTGGGCATGCGTATCGGGGTGGGGTTCCGGCGCATGTGCTGCAAACCAGGTTGCCGGCTTCGTCCACCGCGACGAGCAGAGCACTCGTGTAGCAGGTGGGGCACTTCTTCTTCGTGGACTTGGCGTGCCGGTAGCACGACTCGCAGGTGTCTCCTCCGAGGAAGGAGACGGCGATGGTCGTGGTCTTGTGGCAGTGGACACATCGCCCGATGCGTCCATCCGCGCAGTTCTCGCAGACGCTATGGCCGTCGACTCGCTTGTGCGCTGGCTGCATCCGATCGCAGATCGTGCAGAGCCGGTAGTTGGCGGGATCCTTCCTCCAGCACGTCCCGCACACGGCCGAGCCGTCTTCGAGTCTGCGTCGAATGATCTTAGGGAGGTGGCATCGGCCGCAGATCTTCGGTGTCGCCTTGGTATAGCACCCGTGACAACATCGTGAGCCGTCGGGGTGATTGGCTCCGAGCAGCAGATCTCGATCACAGTGTGTGCAGGCCGGCACGACAACATCGTGCCCTTGTGCGCGGGCGAGTCGGAGAAGCCGCTGCGCGGAACGACTCATCTGCTGATCGCCGTTGTGCGCGTAGTTGGGCGAGGTTTGCAGGTATTGGATGAGCCAGGCCCGGGCGGTCGGCGTTTCTACGACTAAACCGAGCATCTCGGCGACACCCGCCTTGCCGATCGTCTT
>NZ_CBDRMZ010000013.1:0-69265 GCF_965345345.1 Microbacterium sp. bgisy189
CAGACGTTCACCGCACGCATCCGCGAAGACATCGCGGCAGCACGCCTGCGCGACCCCGCAGCGAGGGGTGACCTCGAGATCGCCCTGCTCTACCCGGGGCTGCACGCCATCTGGGCACACCGTGCGACGCATGCGCTGTGGCAGCGCGGCTGGCGGTTTCCCGCCCGGGCAATCAGTCAGGTGACCCGCTGGCTGACCGGCATCGAGATCCACCCCGGCGCGACGATCGGTCGCCGCTTCTTCATCGACCACGGCATGGGTGTGGTCGTCGGCGAGACCGCAGAGGTCGGTGACGACGTCATGCTGTACCACGGGGTCACCCTCGGCGGCCGCACCCGCGACGCCGGCAAGCGGCACCCCACCCTCGAAGACGGCGTGCTGGTCGGCGCGGGCGCCAAGATCCTCGGCCCCATCACGATCGGCGCCCGATCGGCGGTGGGCGCGAACGCCGTCGTCACGAAGGACTCCCCCGCAGACTCGGTGCTCATCGGCATCCCCGCCAAGGCGCGCCCCCGCCGCGCCGGTGAAGACACCCGCGCGATCCTGACGGCGCCCGAGTACTACATCTGATCAGTCGCTGCCGCCGAGCGCGGCCAGCCGCGCCTCTTCATCGGCACTGATCGCCGATTCGATGATCGGCTCGAGCGCCCCGTCCATCACCTGGTCGAGGTTGTACGCCTTGTAGCCGGTGCGGTGATCGGCGATGCGGTTCTCTGGGAAGTTGTACGTGCGGATGCGCTCGGAGCGGTCCATGCCGCGGATCTGCGAGCGACGCGCGTCGGATGCCGCGGCATCCAGTTCTTCCTGCTGCTTCGCGAGCAGGCGGGCGCGCAGCACACGCATGCCGGCCTCACGGTTCTGCAGCTGCGACTTCTCGTTCTGCATCGACACGACGATGCCCGTGGGCACATGCGTGATGCGCACCGCCGAGTCGGTCGTGTTCACCGACTGCCCACCGGGACCCGACGAACGGAAGACGTCGATCTTCAGATCGTTCGGGTCGATGTGGATCTCTTCAGGCTCATCAACCTCGGGAAAGACGAGCACGCCGGTCGTCGAGGTGTGGATGCGGCCCTGCGACTCGGTCGCCGGTACCCGCTGGACGCGGTGCACCCCACCCTCGTACTTCAGGTGCGCCCAGACGCCCTGCGCAGGATCTGTCGAGGCGCCCTTGATCGCGACCTGCACGTCCTTGTAGCCGCCCAGGTCGGATTCGTTGCGCTCGAGCAGCTCCGTCTTCCAGCCCTTCGAGGCCGCGTACTGCAGGTACATGCGCAGCAGGTCGGCCGCGAACAGCGCGGATTCGGCGCCGCCCTCCCCCGCCTTGATCTCCATGATCACGTCACGGGCGTCGTCGGGGTCCCGCGGGATGAGCAGGCGCCGCAGCTTCTCCTGCGCCGCATCCAGCCCGGCCTCGAGCACCGGCACCTCCTCGGCGAACGCGTCGTCCTCACGGGCGAGCTCACGCGCCGCCTCGAGGTCGTCACCCGCCGCGACCCACGCATCGTGGGCCGCGACGATCTTCGACAGCTCGGCGTAGCGCCGGTTGACGCGCTTGGCGCGGGCGGGATCGGCGTGCACCGCGGGGTCGAAAAGCTCCTCCTGCACCGCGCGGTGCTCGTCGATCAGCGCCTGGACCGACTCGAACACGATCAGCGGATGTTGTTCTCGTGCCCGTGGCTGTGTCCGCCGCCGTGCGAGTCGCGCGCGGGCGCCGGGATCGACTTCTGCATCTGCACGAGGAACTCGACGTTGGACTGGGTCTCCTTGAGCTTGCCCAGCACCACCTCGAGCGCCTGCTGCGGGTCGAGACCCGCGAGCGCACGACGCAGCTTCCACGTGATCTTGACCTCGTCGGACGAGAGCAGCATCTCTTCGCGACGCGTCGAGGACGCGTTCACGTCGACGGCCGGGAAGATGCGCTTGTCGGCGAGCTGACGGCTCAGGCGCAGCTCGCTGTTGCCGGTGCCCTTGAACTCCTCGAAGATGACCTCGTCCATCTTGGAACCGGTCTCCACGAGCGCGGTGGCCAGGATCGTGAGCGATCCGCCGTTCTCGATGTTGCGCGCGGCGCCGAAGAAGCGCTTGGGCGGGTACAGCGCCGACGCGTCGACGCCACCGGTGAGCACGCGGCCCGAGGTGGGCGCGGACACGTTGTAGGCGCGGCCGAGGCGGGTGATCGAGTCCAGCAGCACGACGACGTCGCGACCGAGCTCGACGAGGCGCTTGGCGCGCTCGATGGCGAGTTCAGCGACCGTCGTGTGGTCCTCAGCGGGACGGTCGAAGGTCGAGGCGACGACCTCGCCCTTGACGGTGCGCTGCATGTCGGTGACCTCTTCAGGGCGCTCGTCGACGAGCACGACCATGAGGTGGACCTCGGGGTTGTTCTGCGCGATCGCGTTCGCGATCTGCTGCAGCACGATCGTCTTGCCGGCCTTGGGCGGCGCGACGATGAGCCCGCGCTGGCCCTTGCCGATCGGGGCCACAAGGTCGATGATGCGCTGGGTCAGCTTCTCGGGCGCGGTCTCCAGGCGCAGGCGCTCCTGCGGGTAGAGCGGCGTGAGCTTGCTGAACTCGACGCGGTTGGCGGCATCGTCGACCGAGAGGCCGTTGACGGCGTCGACCTTGACGAGCGCGTTGTACTTCTGGCGGCTCGACTGCTCGCCCTCGCGCGGCTGCTTGATGGCGCCGACGACGGCGTCACCCTTGCGCAGGTTGTACTTCTTGACCTGGCCGAGGGAGACGTAGACGTCGCTCGGGCCGGGCAGGTAGCCAGTGGTACGCACGAACGCGTAGTTGTCGAGCACATCGAGCACGCCCGCGATCGGGATGAGGACGTCGTCCTCGCCGATCTCGGTCTCGAACTCGTCGTTCTGGCCCTGGCCGCGACGCTTGTTGCGCTGGCGGCCGCGGCCGGAGCCCTGCGACTGGTCGTCGTCGGCATCCGAACCACTGTTGTTGTTCTGCTGGCCGCCCTGCTGGTTGCCGCCCTGGTTCTGGCCGCCGTTCTGGGTGCCGTCACCGCCCTTGTTGCGGTTGCGGCTGCGGCTGCGCGAACGGCTGCGGCTGCGGCCGGAGCCCTCGCCGTCACCCTCACCCGCGTCGTTCTTGTCGGCGTCGGCCGTCTCGGCGCTCTTGTCGCCCTCGCCGGCCGACGGCGCGTCACCCTGGTCGTCGCCCTTCGCAGGCTCGGCCTGCTCGGCGGCTGCGTCGGCCGGAGCCGCCTCGGCTGCCGGTGCGTCGGATGCGGCGGCATCCGCGTCGACCGTCTTCTTGGCCCGGCCACGCCCCTTCTTGGCGGGCGCCTTCTCGGCGGGGGCCTCGGCCACCTCGTCGGCGGGCGCCTCGGCGGCGGGCGCGTCGGCGGGGGCTGCGTCGGCGGCGGGCGCGTCGGCGGGCTGCTCGGCGGGAGCCGGCGCGTCTTCGGCCGGAGCATCGGTGCTCTTGGCCCGGCGCGGTGCGCGCTTGCGCGGCGCCTTGGCGGGTGCGGCGTCTTCGGCCGGTGCCTCGGCGACGGGCGCGTCGGCGGCGGGCGCGTCGGCGGCGGGCGCATCAGCGGCGGGAGCCTGGTCGGTCGCGGCCGGGGCCTCGACGGCCGAAGCCTGCTGCTCGGCGCTCGCGTCGTCGCGGGCGGTGTCGTCGGTCTGGGTCTCGGAGATGGACTCCACGAGTACTCCTTCGTAAGAAACAGTGGAAACGTTCACAGCCGCACAGGCGCCGTCCACCCGGCGCCGCCCAGCCGCCGTCGGGCTCCCATGATGGAGCGCGGGTGCCGAAGCGGGGGTTATGCGGTGGTTCGCAGAATTGCGATGGAGGCCAGATTCACGTCGATGCCGTGGAACCCTCCGTATGGTCCCTCACTGTACCACCCTTGACGTCGACGGCGAGCATGAGGGCCTGCCACGGAGTGTCTGTCATCCGGCCCGCGATCTCGGCCGCGATCAGGCGCTGACCGGGGCCGTCTGCGAGCACGAGGACGCTCGGTCCCGCACCCGAAACGACCGCCGCGAGCCCTTCGGCACGCAGCGCTCGTACGAGCGCGTCGGTCGCCGGCATCGCGGCGGCGCGGTACGACTGGTGCAGCTTGTCCTCGGTCGCCGCGAGCAGCAGTTCGGGGCTCTGCGTGAGCGCTGCGATCAGCAGCGCCGACCGTGACACGTTGAAGACGGCATCCTCACGGGTCACCTGCAGCGGCGCAAGACCTCGGGCGACGCTCGTAGACATTTTGAAGTCGGGCACGAAGACGAGGGGCGCGACACCGCGGTGCACGATGAGCTTCTTGTGCTGCGGACCGTGCTCGTCCATCCACGCGATCGTGAGACCGCCGAACAGTGCGGGTGCGACGTTGTCGGGGTGCCCTTCGAGCTCGGTCGCCAACCGCAGCAGGGTGTCGTCGCCGAGGTCGACGTCGCCCGCGAGCAGGCCCTTGGCGGCGAGCAGGCCCGCCACGACGGCGGCACCGGAGGACCCCATGCCGCGCCCGTGTGGAATGACGTTGTGCGCGTCGAGGTGGATGCCGGGAAGCTCCCGCCCGAAGGCTTCGAACGCGTACGACATCGCGCGGACGACCAGGTGCGACGCGTCGGTGGGCACGTCGTCCGCACCTTCACCGGTGACCGTGATGCGAAGCCCTGGCTCGGGCAGCACCGTGACGGTCAGCTCGTCGTACACGCTGAGCGCGAGCCCGAGTGTGTCGAACCCGGGTCCGAGGTTGGCGCTCGTGGCCGGCACACGCACCGAGACGGTGCGCCCGGCCACAGCCCCCGCCGTCACCGTCAGCCCTGTGCCAGGTCGAGCACCGACGCGACCTCGCTCGTGGTCGCATCGACGACGGTCGGCTGCACGTCGCTGCCGTCGGCGTTGCGAAGGGCCCACTGCGGGTCCTTCAGGCCGTGACCGGTGACCGTCAGCACCACGGTCGAGCCCGCGGGGACGATACCGGCCTCAGCACGGTCGAGCAGGCCCGCCACGCTGATCGCCGACGCCGGCTCGACGAAGACGCCGACCGTGCTCGACAGCAGCTTCTGGGCGGCGAGGATGCGGTCGTCGTCGATGGCGCCGAACCAGCCGTCGGTGGCGTCGCGCGCCTCGAGTGCGAGCTCCCACGAGGCCGGGTTGCCGATGCGGATGGCGGAGGCCACCGTCTCGGGGTTCTTGACGACCTCGCCGCGCACGAGGGGCGCCGAGCCCTCGGCCTGGAAGCCGAACATGCGCGGCACCTTCGTCGACACGCCACGATCTGCCTCTTCGCGGTAGCCGCGGGAGTAGGCCGTGTAGTTGCCGGCGTTGCCGACCGGGATGAAGTGGAAGTCCGGCGCGTCGCCGAGCTGGCTGACGACCTCGTACGCCGCAGTCTTCTGGCCTTCGATGCGGTCGGGGTTGACTGAGTTGACCAGGTGTACCGGGTAGTTGTCGGCCAGTTCGCGGGCGATCTCGAGGCAGTCGTCGAAGTTGCCGCGGATCTGGATGAGCGTGCCGCCGTGCGCGACGGCCTGGCTGAGCTTGCCCATCGCGATCTTGCCCTCGGGCACGAGCACGGCGGCGGTGATGCCGGCGTGCGCCGCGTAGGCGGCGGCCGAGGCCGACGTGTTGCCCGTGGAGGCGCAGATGACGGCCTTCGCACCGTGCTCGACGGCGCGCGAGAGCGCGACGGTCATGCCACGGTCCTTGAAGGAGCCGGTCGGGTTCATGCCCTCGAACTTGACGAAGACGTTCGCGCCCGTGATCTGCGACAGCGACCTTGCGGGGATCAGCGGCGTGCCGCCCTCACCCAGCGTGACGACCGTGGAGGCGTCGGTGACGCCCAGTCGATCGGCGAATTCGCGGAGCACTCCGCGCCAGACGTGTGCCATGTCAGTCTCCTTCTACGCGCAGCACCGAGACGACACGGTCGACCACGCCGCTGGAGGCGAGGCGATCGACAGTGTCGGACAGGTCCTGTTCGACGGCTCGGTGGGTGCCGATGACGATGCGGGCACGCCCCGCATCGCCGTTGGGTTCGGCGACGATGGTCTGCTCGACCGTTGCGATCGAGACCCGGCCCTCGCTGAGGATGCCGGCGACGGTTGCCAGCACGCCGGGTCGGTCGTCGACCTCGAGCGTGATCTGGTAGCTGGTGGTGACCCGGCCGATCGGCACGACCGGCAGGTTGGCGCGCGTGGACTCTCCCACCCCGACACCGCCCGCAATGTGGCGGCGGGCAGCCGAGACGACATCGCCGAGCACCGCCGACGCGGTCTGCACGCCGCCGGCTCCGGCGCCGTAGAACATGAGGCTGCCGGCGGCTTCCGCCTCGACGAACACGGCGTTGTTGGCACCGTGGACGCTCGCCAGTGGGTGGTCGCGCGGCACGAGCGCCGGGTAGACGCGCACCGAGATGGCCTCGCCGTCGGCAGTTACTTCGGCGGCGGGCTCGGCCGGGTAGCGCGGGGCGCCCTCAAGGCGCTCGCAGACGGCGAGCAGCTTGATGACGAAGCCGGCGTGGCGCGCGGCATCCATCATCTGCTTGTCGATCTTCGTGATGCCTTCGCGGTGCACGGCATCGAGCGGCACAGCGGTGTGGAAGGCGAGCGATGCCAGGATCGCGGCCTTCTGCGCGGCGTCGTAGCCTTCGATGTCTGCGGTGGGGTCGGCTTCGGCGTAGCCGAGCGACTGCGCGTCGGCGAGGACGTCGGCGAACTCGGATCCCTCGCGGTCCATGCGGTCGAGGATGTAGTTCGTCGTGCCGTTGACGATGCCCATGATGCGCTTGACGCGGTCGCCTGCGAGCGAGTCGCGCAGCGGGCGGATGATCGGGATGGCGCCGGCCGCGGCCGCCTCGTAGTAGACGGAGGCACCCACTTGGTCGGCTGCGTCGAAGATCTCGGGACCGTGGGTGGCCAGCAGCGCCTTGTTGGCGGTGACCACGTCGGCGCCGGCGTTCAGTGCCTGCAGGATGTTGGTGCGAGCCGGCTCGATGCCGCCCATCAGCTCGATCACGATGTCGGAGCCGACCAGGAGGGCCTCGGGATCGGTCGTGAACAGTTCCTGCGGCAGGTCGGCGTCGCGCGGCGCGTCGAGGTTGCGGACGGCGATGCCGACGAGGTCGAGGGCGGCGCCGGCACGGTCGGCCAGCTCATCGGCGTGCTTGCGCAGCAGGTCGGCGACCTGGGAGCCGACGGCTCCCGCGCCGAGCAGCGCCACGCGCAGGCGGCGGTAGTCGGTCATAGTGTGTCCTCCGTGGTCGGGGCGTGGAGCCCCTCATCGCGGGCGAGCAGGTCGTCGATGGTCTCACCACGCACGATGACACGCGCGCGCCCGTCCCCGACGGCGACGACCGGCGGCCGGGGGACGAAGTTGTAGTTGCTCGAGAGCGAGAAGCAATACGCGCCGGTCGCGGGCACCGCGAGCAGATCACCGGGTGCGACATCGCCGGGAAGGTACTCTGCGTCGACCACGATGTCGCCGGATTCGCAGTGCTTGCCGACGACACGAGCCAGCGCGGGCTCCTCGTCGGATGTGCGAGAGGCGATGCGCGCCGAGTAGTGCGCGCCGTAGAGCGCAGGGCGGGCGTTGTCGCTCATACCGCCGTCGACGCTCACGTACAGGCGTTGCAGGTCATCGGTGGCCTGCACCGGCTTGACCGTGCCGACCTCGTACAGCGTGACACCCGCCTGGCCGACGATCGATCGGCCCGGCTCGAAGGCGACGTTCGGCATCGGGATGCCGCGCACCTCGCACTCGCGAGCGACCGCGTCGACGATGCCGTCGGCGAGCTGCTCGATCGGGGTCGGGTCATCGACCGAGGTGTAGGCGATGCCGAAGCCGCCGCCAAGGTTCAGGACGGGCACCGGCGCGTCTTCGCTGAGCTGCGCGTGCAGCTCGACGACGCGCGACGCGGACTCCTCGAAGCCCGCGGTGCCGAAGATCTGCGACCCGATATGGCAGTGCAGTCCGACGAACTGCAGCGACGGCAGCTCGCGGATGCGGGCGACGATGCCGGGGGCAGCATCGAGCGCGAATCCGAACTTCTGGTCTTCGTGGGCCGTTGCGAGAAAGTCGTGCGTCTCGGCGTGCACGCCGCTGTTGACGCGCACGAGCACCGGCTGCACGACGCCACGGCGGTCGGCGATCGTCGCAAGTCGCTCGACTTCGATGGGGCTGTCGACGACAACCGAGCTGATGCCCACGTCGACGGCGCGTTCGAGCTCGGCAACCGACTTGTTGTTGCCGTGCAGGCCGAGACGTGCGGCATCCACCCCGGTCGCGAGCGCGACGGCGAGCTCTCCCCCGGTGGCGACATCCACGGCCAGACCCTCGGCCGTGACCCACCGCAGCACCTCACTGGAAAGGAACGCCTTGCTGGCGTAGTAGACGCGGGCCCGCACGCCGTGACGGGCAGCCGCCGCGTCGAACGCTGCCTTCACCCGACGCGCGCGGGCACGCACGCCCGGCTCGTCGAAGACGTAGAGCGGAGTGCCGAAGGTGTCGCGCAGATCCGTCACCGGAACGCCGCCGATCGACAGCACACCGTGCTCGTCGCGAGTCGCGGACGCGGGCCACACCTGCTCGACGAGCGCGTTGGCGTCGCCCGGCGCGACGAGCCAGTCGGGCACGAGCGGGCGGGGGTCAGACAACGGGCATCACCGATTCGAACGAAGAAGGTGGGGTGTTGGGGGCGGGATGGACACGCCCCGACAGTCCCCACAGTCTAGGGCACCGCCGCACGGCAGCCTGTCGGTGTGACGTCCCCTCGGTGACAGGAGAAATCCCCGGGACAGGCCGAATTCGGCAACATCGTCCTGTCTCGGCGATTTCTCCTGCCTGCGAGATCAGGTGCAGGTGCCGGGCTGCTGCAGCGCTTCGTCGACGATGATCGCGCCGTCGATGTCGACGTCGGCGACGATGTGGTCGTTTTCGACCGTGACCGCTTCGAGCGTGAGCCCGGCGGGCAGGCGGTCGGCGAGGCAGATCGTCCACGAGCCGAGGATCGATTCTGCGACGGGACCGAACTGCTCGAGCAGGGCGCCCGCCGACAGCTCCGCGCCGGCGACGGTCAGAGTGTCGGGAGACAGGACGAGGTCACCCTGTTCCACCTCGGTCTCGAGCGTGACTCCGACCTCGATGGTCGTCAGGAACAGGTCGAGCTCGGCGAGCATGCCGACGCGGTCATCGTCGATCGTGACGGTTTCGACCGGGATGCCGTCGACCTGCGCGAGCAGGCTCCGCAACTGCGCCTGGTCGAGCGTCAGCCGCGCGTGCGCGGAATCGGCGGCGGCATCGCCGCGGATCGGCACGCCGCTGGCCACCACTTCGATCGCTCCGCTCAGCCCCTCGAACGACACGTCGTCTGATGCGACACGCACCTCGCCGAGCGTTCCCGTGATGAGCTGCGGCAGCACCATGCCGGGAATCTCCACGTCGAGTTGCTGATCGGCGGGCAGGTCGAGCTGGTCGATGATCATCGACCGCACCGTCGAGACGGTCGCGCTGCGCGCGACCTGCTCGGCGATCACGACGCCGACCGCGAGCAGGACGACGACGATGCCCAGCGCGACGAACCACGGCCAGCGCCGTCGTCGCGTGCGCTTCGGCTCGGCGGGCGCCGACAGCACCCACTGCGCGTCCTGGTGCGGGATCGGCGCGGTCGGCTGCGTGTCGCCGCTCATGTCACATGCGCTCCGGCGCGCTCACCCCCAGCAGATCCAGGCCGTTGCGCAGCACCTGACCGGTGGCGTCGTTGAGCCACAGGCGGGTGCGGTGCAGGTCGGTGACCTCCTCGTCGCCCAGCGGCGTGACCCGGCAGTTGTCATACCAACGGTGGTACAGCGCCGCGAGCTCTTCGAGGTAACGGGCCACGCGGTGCGGCTCGCGCACCTCGGCCGCGTAGGCGACAATGCGCGGGAACTCCTGCAATGCGCCGAGCAGCGCCGACTCGGTCTCGTGCTCGAGCAGTTCGGGCGCGAACGCATCGCGGGCGACACCGGAATCGGCGGCGTTGCGAGCGACGTTGTGCGTGCGGGCGTGCGCGTACTGCACGTAGAAGACGGGGTTGTCGTTCGTGCGCTTGCGCAGGATCTCGGGGTCGAGCGTCAGGGGCGAATCGGCCGGGTAGCGCTCGAGCGAGTACCGCAACGCATCCGTACCGAGCCAGTCACGCAGGTCGTCGAGCTCGATGATGTTGCCCGCACGCTTGGACAGTCGCGCCCCGTTGACCGAGACAAGCTGCCCGATGAGCACCTCGATGTCCTTCTCAGGGTCGTCACCGGCCGCGCCGGCGAGCGCCTTGAGCCGGTGCACGTAGCCGTGGTGGTCAGCACCGAGCAGGTAGATCTTGTGCGCGAAGCCGCGGTCGCCCTTGTTGAGGTAGTACGCGGCATCAGCGGCGAAGTAGGTGTACTCGCCGTTGGAGCGGCGGATGACACGATCCTTGTCGTCGCCGAAGTCGGTCGTGCGCACCCACACGGCGTCGTCCTGGTCGAACACATGCCCCTGCTCGCGAAGACGGTCGACCGCCTCGTCGACGAGGCTCGGCGCGCCGTCCTCGCCCTTCGCGTGCAGGACGCGCTCGCTGAAGAACACGTCGAAATGCACGTTGAACTGCTCCAGCGACGCCTGCAGGTCGCCGAGCTGGAACGCGTAGGCCGCGTCGCGGGCGAGGGTGAGCTGCTCGTCGGCCGGCAGACCCAGCAGCTCGGGCTCCTTCTCGAGCACACGGCGCGCGAGGTCGTCGATGTACGACCCCGGGTAGCCGTCCTCCGGCGTGGGCTCACCCTTGATCGCGGCGAGCACGGAGCGCCCGAAGCGCTCCATCTGCGCGCCCGCGTCGTTGATGTAGAACTCGCGCACGAGCGTCGCCCCGCTCGCGAGCAGCAGGCGGGCGATTGCGTCGCCGAGCGCCGCCCAGCGGGTGTGACCGATGTGCAGGGGGCCGGTCGGGTTCGCCGAGACGAACTCCAGATTGATCGTGTTGCCCCGCTGGCTGTCATTGGTGCCGAATGCGGCGCCGGCTTCGACGATGGTCTTCGCCAGCGCGCCGGCGGCCGCGGCATCCAAGCGGATGTTGATGAACCCGGGACCCGCCACCTCGACGGAGGCCACGCCGTCGACCGTCTCGAGCCCGGCAGCGATCTCTGCGGCGAACTCGCGCGGGCTCGCGCCGACCACCTTGCTGAGCTTCAGCGCGGCGTTGGAGGCCCAGTCGCCGTGATCGCGGTTCTTCGGGCGTTCCAGCGGCAGGTCGGCGGCCGTCAGTCCCTCACTCGAACCCGGGCGTCGCGCCTCGGCGAGCGGGGCGATGACGGCGAGGAGTGCTGCGGAGAGGGCATCAGGATTCATAGCCCGTCAATTCTACGGTCGCGGGCGAGCATGACCCTGCGCGGGCGGTCAGCCGATCTGCACCAGCAGTGCCGGATCGTCGGCGGCCGGATCAGACGCGCTCGACGCCTGCTCGAGCGCCTCGACGTCGGCAGCATCGTCCGGCAAGACGACGGCGTCCACGCGCATCCGACGCAGCGACAGGCCACCGCCGTAATAGGAGAGGAAGGCGCAGTCTGCGGCATCCCGCCCCGTCGCGATGCGCACCAGGCCGTTGCGGTTCGACAGCCGCGTCGCGTCGATGACGTACCACTGCCCGTCGAGGTACGCCTCGGCGACGGCATGGAAGTCCATGGGGCGAAGGCCGGGCGCGTAGCACGCGGCATAGCGGGCGGGCATGTCCATCGCGCGCAGCAGCGCGATCACGAGGTGCGCGTAGTCGCGGCACACCCCCTGGCCTGTCATCAGCGTCGTGACGGCCGAATCGGTGCCCTGGCTGAGTCCCGGACTGTACGTCGTGGATGCCGTCACGAACTCGCTCACGGCAGAGATGAGGTCGTGCCCCTGCAGGCCGCCGAATTGCCTGCGAGCCTGCGCGAACACCTCATCGGACTGGCAATAGCGACTCGGCCGCAGATAGCTGATGGCCTCGAGGTCGCTCGTCGCGCGCGCCGCCACCTGCCCCTCGACGGCGGCTTCGTAGCGCACCTGCAGCAAGCCCGCGTCGCCGAAGAAGCGGTGCAGACGACTGCCGGACTGGTCGATGATCTCAGTCGGCGTGTACACACGATCGCCCGTCGAGAACGTCAGCTGCTCGCGCACGATCGGCGCAGGCTGAGCCGCCGCGATCTGGAAGATCAGGTCGACGGACGACCCCAATTCCAGGTCGAGTTCAGCGGTCAGGATGCGTTGCACCGAAGTATCCTCGCATGCCGCGAGCCCGCTGCGGACACGCTCGTCCGAACCCTTCGACGTCGATCGGAAAGAATCATTTGGATGTGTGGCGATGGTGACATACCCTCATCGCATGCCCGCACCCGACCGCACCGTTTCACGCGTGCCGTCGTGGCTCAAGGCAGTGCTCGCTGTGGCCGCGATCGCAGTGATCGCCGTCTCGATCTGGCGCCCGTGGGCGACTCCGGCGGCCACCGTCGCGGCCGGGTCCGACGACGTCGCAGCAGCGGTCGAGATCGCGCCGCTCGACCTTCCGGACTCGCCCCGAGTGCTCATCTTCGGCGACTCGTGGACCTACGGGTCGGCCGCAGCGAGTCCCCGGCTCGGCTACGCCTACATCGTGTCGGAGGCAGCGGGCTGGGTCACGATCGTCGACGGCGTGCGCGGCAGCGGCTACCTCAAGCCCGGCATCGACGGCCCCGACTTCGGTACCCGCATGGCCGAGCTCGACCCGACGCTCGCGCCCGACCTCATCATCGTGCAGGGCTCTATCAACGACCGCAGGCTCCCGGCATCCGGCTACAAGGACGCCGTCACCGCGGCGTGGGACACCCTGGCCGCGACGTACTCGAACGCGCGCATTGTCATCCTCGGCCCCGCCCCGCAGGTGCTGCCCGTCGAGCGCGCCACGTCTCGCATCGACAGCGATCTGGCTGAACTCGCATCCGACCGGGGCTGGTTCTACATCTCTCCCCTCGGCGAGGGCTGGATCACCGAGGCCAACTACCTCGACGTCATCGACACCAGCAAGACCGGCGCCGACCACCCGTCGAGCGCGGGTCACCGCTACCTCGCGCAGCGGCTCGCCGAGGCGGTCGCGGAGCTCTCCGAGTAGTCGCGGATCATCCTCGCGGGGGATGCTCGTGCATCCACCGGCCGATGTGCGGGTCTTGCGCGGCTTCGTACCGTCGAGGTATGGCCACCGCGACCGTCCCGCTCCCCCGTTCTGACCGCCTCCCGCGCGAAGTATCCGCGCCGGTCGCGGCGCTGCTGGCCATCGCCGGGAACATCGTGCTGGTCGGTGTCGCCTTCGTCGCCCTCGCCGTCGTCCCGCTGGCCGCGGCGCTCGCCTTCGCCCCGGCGCTGCTCGCCCGCTTCTGACGGGCCCGCCGCGTCTGGGAGGCGGGCGCCGCGGTGATATCCTCGGTCGGTACGCCTCCGTAGCTCAGGGGATAGAGCGTTGGTTTCCGGTACCAAAGGTCGCAGGTTCGATTCCTGTCGGGGGCACGACACCGGTGAAGAGGGACCCGCATATACGCGGGTCCTCTTCTGTTTCCGGCGCACGACACACGAAGATCGCCCCGGGGCCGAAGCCTCGGGGCGATCATTCTGCGCGGCCATTCGTGGCCGACGAGCTTGAGCCCGACCACACAGCCGCCATGCTCGCGATCAGCGAGACGCCCAAGACGATCGACGGCCCGAGTTTCGTGAAGCCTTCGGACGTGCCGAGGGCGGTCGCCCAGACGGCTTCGAGGATTCCAGATCGGCCCTGATCAAACCTTGGGCAGACCGCGACGCGTCAGGTGCGGCTGCCGAAATGGAACGGCAGCGCGAGCGCGAGCGAGATCGAGAGGATGCCGCCGACGAAGATCAGTCCGCCCCACGCGGGGATGGTGAACGCCAGTCCGAACAGGAAGATGCCCAGCAGGAAGAACAGGGCGTACAGAATGAACACAGTGACCTCCAGGCTGTCGTCTCTTTGATCCTAGCGACCGACGGCGGCGAGGATCGCCGCGGCGAGCCGATCGGCCGACCCCGGCACGTGGTCGAGGAACAGCGACGGTTCCGTCAACTCGAGTTCGAGCACCACCGGTCCGTCCGGAGCGCGGAGCAGATCGATGCGGGCGTAGAGCAGGTCAGCAACGTTCGGGACGGCGGCGAGCGCACGCTCGGCGACGAGGAGCTCGTCGGGCGCGGCGTCGCGCCGCGACATCTCCTCTTGCAGAAAAAGTCCTGCCGCCGGCTGCATGCCGCGGGTGAGGAGCGGCCCCTTGCGCATGGCATGCGAGACCGTTCCGCCGATCACGACGACCGCGGTCTCACCGACCTCATCGACGCTCGCGAGGTACGGCTGCACCATGACGACCCTGCCTGCGTCGAGGAGCGAGCCGGCATGGCTGATCGAACGCTCGGGTTCGTCGGCCGTGAACCGGAGCGTGTCTTTCGACCCGGCCGACACGACGGGCTTGACGACGTGCTCCTCGTGGAGAAAGGCGTGGGTGCTCGGGTCATCACCCGGCTCGAGGAACTCGGTGGGCACGGTCGGTACCCCGGCGGCGGCGAGGTCGCGCAAGTACCGCTTGTCGGTGTTCCAGGCCAGCACGTCGGCAGGATTGTGCAGCCGGGTCAGTTGCGACACGCGCTGTGTCCACGCGATGAACTCGTCGTGGCGACGCGCGTAGTCCCAGGTGGAGCGGACGACGACCACATCGAACCCGCCCCAGTCGACGGTCTCGTCGTCCCAGACGGCAGGTTCGGCCGCCGCCCCCGCGCCACGCAGCGCATCGCGCAGCTGCATGCCTTCGGCGTCGAGCCCTCCCTCGACCTCGGACGCGGTGGCAAGGGCGATGCGCGCGGTGTTCACCGCACCATCCTGCCCGATCGGCTGCCCCGGCACGGTCAGGGCGAGACGAGGAAGATCGCGTCCAGCAGTCCCGGGTTGTGCGCGTGGACGAGCACGCCGAACACGACGGCGTCGAAGAGCAGATGCACCGTCACCACGTAGGCGAGGGAGCGGGTGCGCAAGAAGATGAAGCCCTGCAGCAGCGCGAACGGAATCGTGAGGAACGGTCCCCACGCCTGGTAGCCGAGCTCCCACAGGAACGAGACGAAGACGATCGCCTGCAGCACGTTCGCCGCGGCATCGGCGAAGTGACGGCGCAGCAACGCGAAGCACGTGCAGATGAAGAACAGTTCGTCCCAGATGCCGACCGCGCCGACCCCCACGAACAGGCGCGCGATGAGGTTCGGGGTGTCGACGACGGGCCAGTTCAGGTACACGCCCGAGGTGATGAAGTAGTACGGCAGGATGAGCCAGCCGAGCACGAGCACCACGGCAAGCCACACCCACTGGAACGTCGACCAGCGCCCGCCGCCGCGCCACGGGAACCGGATGGCGTGATCGCGGTAGACGAACCGCGAGATCACGTACGGCACGGCAACCGCTCCCCCGAGTGCGAGCGTGAAGCGCACCATCGCCGCATCGTCGAGCTCAGCCTTCAGTTCGATGAGGCTGACGATCACGAGGCCGATCGCGATGAGTGACAGGTCGCGCGTGAGGCTCGGACCGGATGCCGTGACCGAGCGACGCTCGAGGACGGCCGCCGCCACGATTCCGGCCGCCAGCAGCGTCCACCCGAGCCACGGCAGCAGCAGCACGAAGAACGCCGGGGCCGCCAGACACACCAGCAGCGCCGGGATCGTGCCGAGCGAGACGACCGGGCGGGCGGCTGCGGCATCCGTCTTCATGCGCGTTCCTCCTGCGGTCATGGCCGGTCAGAGCGGCGCTGGGCACGGCGGTAGACGAGGTCGCGGATCTGCCGCCCCTTCGCGATGCCCTTGCGCTCGAACGCGGTCATGACGCGTCCCTCGAACCGGTCGGCCCACTCCCCCTCGAACGCCGGCGTGAAGCCGTCGGCGCCTGCCATGACCTCGCGCATCTGCAGCGCGTAGTCCTCCCAGTCGGTCGCCAGCCGAAGCAGCCCGCCGTCGCGCAGCGCGCGTGCCGCGATCGGCGGGAAGGCGGGTGCGATCAGGCGCCGCTTGTTGTGCTTGGCCTTGTGCCACGGGTCGGGGAAGAAGATCCACAGTTCGTCGACCGAAGCCTCGGGCAGGAGGTGTTCGAGCACCTCGGGGGCGTTGGCCTCGACGAGGCGCAGGTTGCGGGCGCCGGCTCGGTCGGCGTCGAGCATCGTGCGGGCAAGGCCCGCCCGGAACACCTCGACGGCGAGGAAGTCCGTTTCGGGTGTGTGTGCGGCGGCATGCACGATCGCGTGCCCCTGCCCCGACCCGATCTCGACGACCAGCGGCGCGGTGCGACCGTACACGGCGGCCGGGTCCACGGTGGTGCCGGGGCGGATGCTGGTGGCCGCGGCATCCCGTTCGACGTCGATGACGTAGTGCCCGCTGAGTTCTGCCCAGGCGCGCTCCTGCCCGTCGCTCATGCGGCCGCTGCGGCGCACGAACGAGACGGGCGTGTCGCGGAAGCGGCGCGGCTCGGCGGAGGTGGACGGGTCGTGCTGCGGCATGGTCTCCAGGCTACCGAGCGGGTGGGATGCCGGCGTGCCGGGTCTCGATACACCGCGGCTGCGCCGCGGCACTCGACCACCGGAAGGGTTCAGCGAGACGAAACGGTGTCAGTCGGTGGTGACGAAGTCGATGAGCTCCTCGACGCGGCCCAGCAGTGCGGGGTCGAGGTCGCGGTAGGTCTTCACGGCGCCGAGGATGCGCTGCCAGTTGCCGGCGAGGTCAGCCTGGTCGTCGGCCGGCCACCCGAGCGCCCTGCTCACGCCGACCTTCCATTCGATGCCGCGCGGCACCTTCGGCCACGCGGCGATGCCGAGCGAAGACGGCCGCACGCATTCCCAGACATCGATGTAGGGGTGTCCGACGATCTTCAGGTGCCGCCCGTGCGGCCCCCGAAGGATCTGCTCCGCGATGCGCGACTCCTTCGACCCCGACACGAGGTGGTCCACGAGCACCCCGTAGCGGCGTTCAGGTGAGGGCGGGTCCTCACGCAGCAGGTCGCCGAGCAGATCGACACCCTGCAGGTACTCGACGACGACGCCTTCGACCCGCAGGTCGGCGCCCCACACCTTCTCGACCAGTTCGGCGTCGTGACGGCCTTCGACGAGGATACGGCTGGCCCGCGCGACCCTCGCCCGCTCCTGCGGGGCCGCGAACGACCCGGATGCCGTGCGGGCGCGCCCCTGCGGGGCCTTCGGCTTCGCGGGCACCAGTTCGACGAGCCCGCCGTCGATGAGAAAGCCGGGGCCGAACGGGAACAGCCGTCGACGGCCATTGCGGTCCTCCAGCTCGACCATGCCCGACTGCGAGCCGACCACGGCGCCGCAGTAGCCGTCGGCTGCGACCTCGACGACGAGGTCGCGTTCGGCCTCGACACGCGGCGTCTGCCGACGTCCGACATCGCGCCAACCGGCTGCCAGCACATCGGATCCGTAACGGTCGTCCATGGGTTCCCTCCGACCGCGTGAGCCTAGCCCGGACTCGCCGAAGCCCGACGCAGCGACCCGCCCGCGCGGCCACCCTGCTGTTTCCTGTCCCTTCCCTATGCCGTATGTCGGCGGACGCATAGACTCACTCTGCAAGGATGGGCTCTCCGGCGATGAAGGGTGGACCGATGGGCTCCCGATGGGCATTGACGCTGACGGCTGCGGCCGCGGTCGTGCTCGGGAGCGCGTCCGCCGCGACCGCAACCGGCCCCGTCTCGCTCGACGAGAACCAGTTCCTCGACGCGTCCGATGTGCTCTCCGCCTCGCAGGAGCAGACCGTGCAGGATCGCCTGGTCGCCCTCTCCGATGAGACCGACGTCGACCTGTGGGTCGTCTATGTCGACGACTTCACGAATCCGACCAGCAGCGAGGAGTGGGCCAACGCGACGGCGCTCGCGAACGGCCTCGGCACGAACCAATACCTGCTCGCGGTCTCGACCGAAGGTCGGCAGTTCTACCTGTCAGGCGACTCCGAAGGGCCGGTCAACGGTGATGCGCTCACCGCGATCGAGCAGCAGCGCATCCAACCCGAGTTGGCGGCCGACGACTGGGCGGGTGCGGCGGTCGCCGCGGCAGACGGACTCGAGGATGCCGCGGGCGGTGGCAGCGGCGGAGTCTCCGACTCGAGCGGCGGCGGCACCGGTCTGCTGATCCTGCTCGGCGTGCTGGTCGTCGCCGGCGTCATCGTCGCGATCATCATGGTTCGCCGACGCGGCAAGGGCACCGCCGGTGGCGGCGCGCAGCTTCCCGGCCAGGCGCCGGCGGAGCCCCTCGAACAGCTCGAGAAGCGCGCGAAGGCGTCGCTGGTGCAGACCGACGACGCCATCAAGACCAGTGAGCAGGAGCTCGGGTTCGCGCGAGCCCAGTTCGGGGACGCCGCCACAGCCGAGTTCGCCGGTGTGCTGGATGCCGCGAAGAAGGCACTCGACACCGCGTTCTCGTTGCAGCAGCAGCTCGATGACGCCACGCAGGACACCGAGGCGCAGCAGCGTGAATGGTGCACGCAGATCCTGCAGCTGACCGAGACGGCGAATGAAGAACTCGACGCGAAGGCCGAGTCGTTCGACGAGCTACGTCAGCTCGAGCAGAACGCCCCCGAAGCCCTCGCCCGGGTGCAGGAGCTGCATGCCACCGTCAGCGGCGGGCTGGACGCCGCCGCGACACGGCTCTCGACTCTGCAGGCGAGCTACGCGCCCGAAGCGCTCGCGACCGTCGCCGACAATCCGACGCAGGCGCGTTCCCGTCTCGCGTTCGCGACCGAACAGCTCGCGGTCGCCGAGCAGGCGATCGGCGCCGGCGACGGGTCGGCGGCAGCCGTCGGCATCCGTGCCGCGGAGGAGGCGGTCGGGCAGGCGAAGCTCCTCGACGACGCGATCGACAAGCTCGGTGACGATCTCGCCGCCGGTGAGCAGAGCGCGCAGGCCCTCATCGCCGACCTCGAGAAGGATCTCGCCACGGCGGCCGCGCTGCCCGACGGCGACGGGCGCCTCGCCCCGATCATCGCCGGTACGCGGCAGCAGGTCGGCGCCGCACGGGAGAACCTGTCCGGCGCGGCCAAGCGGCCGCTCGTGACCCTGCAGGCCCTCGAACAGGCCAACGCCGAGATCGACGCGGCCATCGCGGGGGTGCGCACCGCGCAGGAGCAGGCCGACCGCGCGCGCCAGATGCTCGATCAGACGCTCATGCAGGCCGCCTCGCAGGTCTCCGCGGCCGAGGACTTCATCACGTCCCGCCGCGGCGCCGTCGGCGCGACCGCACGCACGCGGCTTGCCGAAGCCGGCTCATCGCTCGTGCATGCCCGCCAGCTGGCCCAGACCGACCCGACGCAGGCACTCGGCCTCGCCCAGCGTGCGCACCAGCTTGCCGGCGAAGCCATTCAGCACGCGCAGAACGACGTCGGCGCCTTCTCCGGCGGCGGCGGCATGTTCGGCGGCGGCTCGAGTGGTGGCGGCGACATGATGGGCGCCGTCCTCGGCGGCATTGTGCTCAATTCCGTCCTCGGTGGCGGCGGCATGTTCGGCGGAGGTGGCGGACGCTCCTCCGGCGGCGGCATGTTCGGCGGCGGCGGCATGTTCGGCGGTGGAGGCGGCGGCATCCGCCCCGGAAGCTTCGGCGGCGGCGGCACACGCGCCCGCCGAGGAGGGGGACGCTTCTGAGCCTCTTCCGCAGATCCTCACGATCACGATCCGACAGATTCCCGATGAAAGGAAACACGATGGCAAAGCAGTCCATCTTCGGCCGCATCTCGACGCTGGTGAAGGCGAACATCAACGCCCTCATCGACGCCGCGGAAGACCCGGAGAAGATGCTCGATCAGCTCGTCCGCGACTACACCAACAACATCGCGGACGCCGAGGCGGCGATCGCCGAGACGATCGGCAACCTGCGCCTGCTCGAGCGCGACCACCAGGAGGACGTCAAGGCGGCCGAGGAGTGGGGCAACAAGGCCCTCGCCGCCAGCCGCAAGGCCGACGAGCTGCGCACCGCGGGCAACACGACCGATGCCGACAAGTTCGACAACCTCGCCAAGATCGCGCTGCAGCGCCAGATCAGCGAGGAGAACGAGGCCAAGGCCATCGGGCCCTCGATCGAGTCGCAGACCGAGGTCGTCGAGAAGCTCAAGGACGGCCTCAACGGCATGAAGCAGAAGCTGGAGCAGCTTCGGTCGAAGCGCTCCGAACTGCTGGCGCGTGCCAAGACCGCCGAGGCGCAGAACAAGGTGCACGACGCGGTCAAGTCGATCGACGTGCTCGACCCGACCAGCGAGCTGGGCCGGTTCGAAGACAAGGTGCGCCGCCAGGAGGCGCTCGCGGCCGGCAAGCAGGAGCTCGCCGCCTCGACGCTCGACGCCCAGTTCAACGCGCTCGAGGACATCGGTGAGCTGACCGAGGTCGAGGCGCGCCTGGCCGCGCTGAAGACCGGCGGCAGCAGCGCCCCCGCGATCGGTCAGTGATCGCACCGGTGCGGCGTCGGACGTGTTCCGGCGCCGCACCGTCGTCTTCTCCCCCTCCCCGAAGGACCGACTGATGGCACGTTTCCTCGTGGTGCCGCAGTGGCAGGGCTCCCCCTCCACGCGGCCGATGCTCCAGGCCGACGGCGCGGAGGCGATCGCGGGCGACCTGCCGCGCGCCGCGTGCCGCACGATCGACGTGCCGCTCGAGGCCGGCGAGATGCTGGACACCGGCATCCGCCGCTACAGCAGTCTGCGCCGTGTGCAGGATGCCGTGGCGGAGGCCCTCGCCGACGCTGACGCGATCGTCGTCGGCGGCGACTGCGGCGTGGCCGTGCCCGCGATCTCGGACGCGCTTGCCCGCCACCCGAACGCAGCGGTCGTGTGGTTCGACGCGCACGCCGATCTGCACACAGCCGCATCGTCGACGTCCGGGGCCTTCGCGGGCATGGCGCTGCGCGCCGCCGCCGGCGACGGTGCGCTCGGAGCCCCGCATCCCGTCCGGATGGACCGCGTCGTGCTGGCGGGCGCCCGCGAGTTCGACCCCGCCGAATCCGACCTGATCGCGTCCGAGGGAATCACGGTGATCAGCGTCGACGCCGATCCCGACGCGTTCGTCGAGGCCGTCGCAGCCACCGGCGCCGACGCCGTCTACCTCCATGTCGACCTGGATGTGCTCGACCCGGCGGAGGTCACCGGGTTGAGCGACCCGGTGCCGTTCGGCATGACGGTGCCGCAACTCACCGCCGCGATCACAGCGCTGCGAGCCCGCTTCCCCCTCGCCGGCGCATCACTGGCTGCCTTCGCGCCGGCAAGCCCCGCGGCCGCGGTCGACGACATGGGCGCGATTCTGCGCATCGTCGGAGCGCTCGCGTGAGCGCACGGCCCACGGCCGGTTGGGAAGCCAGGGCCGAGCGCGCCGTCGCGCGCGGCGAGCGCTTCGACCGCTTCATTCCCGGCATCCTGCTCGACTCCCCCATCAGCGCGATCGGCTACGCGTGGGGCACGGCAGTGGGGTTCGTGTGGGGCAGCCTGTGGTCGACCGGTCGCGTCCAACGTCGCGCCGGACTGTGGGTCTTCTCGGGCATGCCGAACTGGACCTTCGGTCGCGGCGGCGTGTGCGTGGGCGGGTGCTTCCTCACCGGCGATACCCGCATCTCTGACGCCTTGCTGCGCCACGAAGCGGTGCACGCCCGGCAGTGGCGTCGATACGGCGCGCTCATGCCGTTCCTCTACTGGGCTGCGGGTCGCGATCCGCTCACGAACCGGTTCGAGGTGCTCGCCGGGCTCGAAGACGGCAACTACGTGCGCCGTCGCCGCACCCCCAGCACCACGACTGCGCCATAAGACGACGACTGCTGCGCCGATCGATGGCGCGGGTGCCGCGAAGTGGCGCAGTCGCGGAGTGCTCAGGCCGAGACGAGGCCGAACCGAGCCGGCACGTTGACGGATGCCGCATCCATGCCGAGCGTCTCAGTGAGGTGGTCGAAGATGTCGGCCGTGCCGAGGAACCCGCCCAGCAGGTGCACACGCGTGCCGCGGTCGTCGGCGCAGAGCATCTCGTCGGCCCAGCCGGTGACGGCGCGGGCGAGCGCCTGACCGGCGCTGCAGGAGCGGCCGCTGCCGGGTGCGCCGGTGCGCTGCGAACGATCGAGCCACGTCACCGTCATGCGCGCGGGCGCGGCGATCTCGCCGATCCACGACGCGTCGGGCACTTCGATGAACACGCGACCGGTCGAGCAGATCGGGAGCGTTGCCACCAGCGCCTGCAGCTCTGCGAGCGACGTCTCGTCGGCGGTGACCAGATGCTGCACGCGCGCATGCTTCGACGCCCGGCAGGCGGTCGCACTGTGTGCGGCGGTCTGTGCGGCGGAGTGCGTGGTGGTCGTGGTCATGCCTCGAGTATACCCGCAAAGATAGGTATGCCTTACCTCAGATGACACCGGGTGACGCGGCAGGCGGACGTCAGGCGACGAGCACGCGGCGGAGCGCACGCAGTTCGTCGTCGCCGAGCCCATTGGCCGCCAGGTACTCGGCAGCGCCACCGAACCGACCTCGCAGATCGGCGAGCATTCCCGCCATCGCCGACGCCGGCGACAGGGTCGCGAGCTCCTCGAGGTGGCGCGCCGCGGGGAACGCGCGGCGCAGATACCCGAGCACCCGCTCGTTGCGGGCAGGCGGCAGCAGCGCCTCCGTTCGCGCGTAATCGGCGACGACGGCATCGTCGTCGACGCCCGCCGCGGCCAGCGCGAGCGCGACCGTCACCCCGGTGCGGTCTTTGCCGAGGGTGCAGTGCACGAGCACGGGCTGATCGGCCAGCACGGCGCGAACCACCTCGACCATCCGCTCCCCCGAATCGTCGACGAGCGAGCGGTAGAGGTCGGCGAGGGTGAGGTCCTCGGCGAAGAACGACGCCGCAGAGCCTGCGAACAGCGGCAACCGCACCGTGAGGCCATCGAAGGCGGGCGCCGTCGGCTCCATGGCGCGTTCGGCGTCGTCGCGCAGATCGACGATGCGACGCAGCCCCAGCGCCCGCAGCGCCCGCTCTCCGTCGGCACCGAGACGTGCCAGGTTGCCGGAGCGGAACAGGACGCCCGACCGCGTCGTGCCCGCGCCGGCGCTGAGCCCGCCGACATCACGCAGATTCAGCGCACCGGGAACGTCGGTCATGCGTGCTCACCGCGGCGCGGCGGCACGGGGTACTTGCCCGCGATCGTGATGCGGTTGAACGCGTTGATCGAGACGAGCAGCCAGCTCAGCGCGACGTACTCCTGCTCGGTGAGGATGCCGCCGACGTGGTCGTACACGTCGTCCGGCACGCCCTCTTCGTGGATGTACACGTACCGCTCGGCGAGGTCGAGCGCCGCACGCTCCCGCCCCGTGAACACACCCGATTCGCGCCACGTGGCGATCTGGGCGATCTCATCGGCCGTGAGTCCCGCCGCGACCCCGCGGTCGACGTGCACCCGCACGCAGTAGGCGCAGCCGTTGAGCTGCGAGGAGTGGATGAGCGCGATCTCCTTGAGCCGGTCGTCGATGCCGGCGTCGGCGGCGATCGTGCCGACGGTCTTCGAGAACTCCTCGAGCGCGTCGTACGCCGGACGCGCAGAACGGGACAGGTGGACGCGGCGCTCAGTGGTCATGCACCCAGCCTATTTCGACGACCGCCGCACCGGCTCATGCACAATGGTGCGGATGAGCGAATTCCAGTTCCTCGCCGAGCAGGCCGCAGCCCTCGGCATCGATGCCGCGCCGCCGGTCGAGCGCCTGACGCACACGCTGCCCGACGGTCGCACCGTGAGCGCCCTGCGCTTCGGCGACGCCCCGCCCGTTGCCACGTTCCTGCACGGGGCAGGGCTGAACGCCCACACGTGGGACGTGACGATCCTCGCGACGGGCCTGCCCGCACTCGCGATCGACCTGCCCGGCCACGGCGACTCGTCGTGGCGCGACGACGCCGTCTACACCGGCCGCGCACTGGCCCCAGACGTCGCCGCCGCGATCACCGCCTGGACCGATCGCCCGCAGGTCGTCGTCGGCCAGTCGCTCGGGGGTCTCACCGGTGCGGCGCTCGCGGCATCGCGCCCCGACCTCGTCCGCGAACTCATCGTCGTCGACATCACCCCCGGCATCGACCCGAACGGCGGCGCCGCCGAACTGCGGAAGTTCTTCGCCGGGCCAACCGACTGGGCCTCGCGCGAAGAGCTCGTCGAGCGGGCGCTGGCCTTCGGGCTCGGCGGAACGCGTGAGGCGGCCACGAAGGGCGTCCTCCTCAACTCGCGCGTCCGCCCCGACGGACGCGTCGAGTGGAAGCACCACTTCGCGCGCCTCGCGAACGCCCTCGCCTCCGACGCGGACGCTGCCGCGGAGCACGACCGGCAGCAGGACGGTGTCGCGCGCGTGCTCGCAGCGTCTGGGTGGGACGACCTCGCCGGGGTGATCGCACCCCTCACCCTCGTGCGCGGAACCCGCGGATATCTCACCGACGCAGACCGCAACACGTTCGCCGAGCGCGTGCCGCAGGCGACGATCGTCGAACTCGACGCACCGCACAACGTGCAGGAGCAGCGCCCCGCCGAACTGGCCGCGCTCGTCGTGGATGCCGCAACCCGCGGCACCGGGAACAGCTGACGACCCGAAGCCGTTGCATGACGGCGGATGCACCCGCCGTCCGCGCAGGAGCCTAGGCTGTACTCCGCACCTGAGTTCGCAGGGCGGCACGACAGCAACGACGCCTCCCTGCCCCTTGTGAAAGGACCCCCGCACATGCCCCGTCGTACAGCGCTCGTCGCCGCGGCCCTCGTGACCGCCGGCATCCTCGCACTTGCGGGCTGCACCGGCGAACCCGCCGAATCCCCCTCTGCGACCACCGGCACACCCGACCCGAACGCGAGCGTCGCCATCCGCCTGGTGCTCGAGCCCGGCAACCTCGACATCCGGCAGACGGCCGGCGTCTCGCTCGACCAGATCTTGATCGACAACGTCTACCAGGGCCTCGTCGCGCGCACCGCGGAGGGCGAGATCGTGCCCTCGCTCGCAGAATCGTTCGACGTGAGCGAGGACGGCCTCACCTACACGTTCGAGCTGCGCGAGGGCGTGCTGTTCCATGACGAGCAGGAGCTCACCGCGGCCGATGTCGTGTGGTCGCTGCAGACCCGCAGGGACTCCGACACGTGGAGCGACGCCGACCGGCTTGCCCGCGTCGACCGCATCGCCGCGGAGGGGCAGACCATCACCCTCACGCTGAGCGAGCCCGACTCATCACTGTTGTGGAACCTCACCGGCCGCGCCGGCATCGTCTTGAAGAAGGACGACAAGGTCACCTACGAGACCGCGGCCAACGGGACCGGTCCGTTCACCCTCACCGACTGGAAGCAGGGCGACAGCATCACGCTGACCCGCTTCGACGGCTATTGGGGCGAGGTGGCGCAGGTCGCCGAGGTCGTCTTCCCGTTCATCCCCGACAACCAGGCCGCCATCAACGCGGCCATCGACGGCGACGTCGACGTGCTGACCGGGTTCGATGCGACCCTCACGGAGCAGATCGAGGGCAGCGGCTTCTCGGTCGAGATCGGCAGCGCGACCGACAAGAGCGTGCTCGCGATGAACAGCACGAGCGGGCCGCTGGCCGATGTGCGGGTGCGCGAGGCGATCCGTCTGGCCATCGACCACGACTCGATCGTCGCGGCGGTCGGCTCGGGCCAGACCCTGTACGGACCGATCCCCGAACCCGACCCGGGCTTCGAAGACCTCTCCGACGTCGTCTCGTACGACCCCGAGGCCGCGAAGGCGCTGCTGGCCGAGGCGGATGCCGAAGAGCTCGACCTGACCCTCACGATCCCGTCGGCCTACGGCACGACGCTGCAGCAGATCCTGGTCTCGAACCTGAACGCCGTCGGCATCACGCTGAAGGTGGATGCCGTCGATTTCGGCACGTGGATCAGCGACGTCTACTCGAACAAGGACTACGAGCTCAGCATCGTCAACCACGCCGAGCCCCGCGACTTCGAGAACTGGGCGAACCCCGACTACTACTTCACGTACGACAACACCGAGGTGCAGGACCTGTACCAGCAGTCGCTGTCGTCCACTGACGAGGGCGAAGCGGCAGAACTGCTGGCACAGGCCGCGCGCATCGTGTCCGAAGACCACGCCGCCGACTGGCTGTACAACTGGTCGTCGGTCGTGGCGGTCTCGCCCGATGTGGCCGGTATGCCCACCGACAACGTCAACTCGCGCATCAACCTCGCCGAGATCACCAAGAGCGACGGGTGATCCGCTACGCGCTGACCCGACTGGCCCTGCTCGTGCTGGGGCTTGTCGTGGCCAGCGTGCTGATCTTCCTCACGCTTCGGGTGCTGCCCGGCGACGTCGCGCAGCAGATCGCCGGAACGAACGCCTCGCCGGCGCAGGTCGACGCGATCCGTGAGCGACTGGGACTGAACGAGCCGCTCACGACGCAGTACGTGCAGTGGGCGACGGGCGTCCTCCGCGGCGATCTCGGCGCCTCGCTGCGAACCGGCACCCCCGTCGTCGAAGAGCTCGTCGAGAAGGCGGCCGTCACGGTGCCGCTGGGACTGCTGGCGATGGTGATCGCGCTGCTGATCGCGTTGCCGTTCGGCGTGCTCTCGGCGATCCGCCGCGGCCGGGCCGACGGCACGACGCTCTCGGTGGGCGCTCAGGCGATCGCGGCCGTGCCGGTCGTGTGGGCGGGCATGATGCTCGTCGTCGTGTTCGCGGTGTGGCTGGGCTGGCTCCCCGCGCAAGGCTTTCCCCGGGACGGCTGGGACGAGCCGGGACGTGCGTTGCGCTCGCTGGTGCTGCCCGCACTGACGATCGGCATCGTCGAGGGCGCCATGCTGATGCGATTCGTACGCAGCGCCACCCTGCAGGCGATCGGCCAGGACTACGTGCGCACCGCTGCGGCGAAGGGGCTCACCCGCACGCAGGCGCTCCTGCGCCACGGCCTGCCCAACGTCGGGCTCTCGATCATCAGCGTGCTCGGCCTGCAGGTGGCCGGCATCATCGTCGGCGCCGTCGTCATCGAGCAGCTGTTCACCCTGCCCGGCATCGGACGGATGCTCGTGGCCGATGTCGGCCTGCGCGACCTGCCCAAGGTGCAGGGAGAACTGCTGGTGATGACCGGCATCGTGCTGCTCATCGGATTTCTCGTCGACCTGCTGCACCGCGTGATCGACCCCCGACAGCGGGAGGCGGCATGAGGATCCCCGGCTGGCTGCGTCGCCTCTGGCGCACGGCATCGGGCCGCTTCGGCGTCATCGTCGTCGTGGTCGTCGGCGTCACGGCACTCATCGCACGGTTCTGGACCCCGTTCGACCCGATCGACGTCGACATTCCGGGTGCCTGGCAGAGCCCGAACTGGCCGCACCTGCTCGGCACCGACAACACGGGGCGCGACATCCTGAGCCTGCTCATGGCCGGCGCGCGCACGACGGTGTGGGTGGCCGCGGGTGCAGGGCTCGTCGCGACGCTGCTCGGTCTCGCGCTCGCCGCGCTCGGCGCCCTGACCGCTCGGTGGGTGCGCGAATCGACCGCGGTGCTCGTCGACATCCTCGTCGCCTTTCCCGTGCTGCTGATCGCCATGATGCTCTCGTCGGTGTGGGGCGGGTCGCTCCTGGTCGTGATCGTCTCGGTCGGCATCGGCTTCGGGGTGAACGTCGCCCGCGTCACGCGCCCCGAACTGCGCCGCGTGCTGCACAGCGATTTCGTGGTCGCCGCGCGCGCGTCCGGCCTCACCGGTGGGCAGGTCCTCATGCGTCACCTGCTGCCCAACGTCGCGCCCGTGTTCATCGTGCAGCTGTCGTGGGGCATGGCCGTCGCCGTGCTCGCCGAAGCAGGCCTGAGCTATCTCGGCTTCGGCGCACCCGTGACCGAGCCGTCGTGGGGCGTGCTGCTGAGCGACCTGCAGCTGCACATCACGACCCATCCGCTCTCGGTCGTCTGGCCCGGACTCGCGATCACCCTGACCGTCCTGGGACTCAACCTGCTCGGCGACGGGCTGCGCGAAGCGACCGATCCGACCCTGTCGCAGCGCACCGCTGCTGCGCGCACGCACACGCCGGCGGTGGTGGCATGAGCCTCATCGTCCGCGACCTCGTGATCACGATCGGCGACCGGCGCGTCGTCGACGGCGTGTCGTTCGAGGTGCCCGACGGTGCCCGCGTGGGACTGATCGGCGAATCGGGATCAGGCAAGTCCCTCACCGCCCTCGCGCTGCTCGGGCTGCTGCCCGACGGCGCGACGGCGAGCGGCAGCATCCTCTGGAACGGCCGCGAACTCGTCGGCATGCGCGACCGCGAGCTGGCAGAGCTCCGCGGCGACGAGATCGGCATCGTCTTCCAAGAGCCGCGGACCGCCCTCAACCCCATCCGCACCGTCGGCCGCCAGATCGCGGAGTCGATCCGCATCCACCAACCCGTCTCGCGGCGCGAAGCCGCCCAGCGGGCCGTCGCGGAGGCAGAGCGGATGCGGCTGCCCGCACCCGCGTCGATCGTCGCCCGCTACCCGCACCAGCTGTCGGGCGGCCAACGGCAGCGCGTCGCGATCGCGATGGCACTCGCATGCAGGCCACGCCTGCTGATCGCCGACGAACCGACCACCGCCCTCGACGTGACCATCCAGGCCGAAATCCTCGAGCTGCTCCTCGACCTCGTCGAAGACGACGGAATGTCACTCGTGTTCATCACGCACGACCTCGCCGTCCTGTCGCAGATCGCGACGCACGCCGTTGTGCTCGAAGACGGCCGTGTCGTCGAACAGGGCGCCCTCTCGACCCTGCTCACCGAGCCGGCCTCCCCCGTGACGCAGGGGCTCCTGCGCGACGCGACCACCACCCTGTGGCGCCCGGGAGGTGCCGCATGAGCGACGCGCTCATCACCGGACGGGGGCTCACCCGCCGCTTCCGCGCACCGGCGAAGCGGCTCTTCGCCCCCGCGCAATGGACGACCGCGCTCGAAGACGCCGACGTCGACGTGCGTGCGGGCTCGGCGGTCGGCATCATCGGCGAGTCCGGTTCGGGCAAGTCGACGCTCGTGCGACTGCTCACCGGCCTCGACGTCCCCGACGAAGGAACCGTCACCGTGGACGGCACACAGGTCGACGCTCGGGCCCGCGCGCGAGACCTGCACTGGCTGCGTCGCCAGACCGGCATCGTCTTCCAGGACCCGTATGCGTCGCTCGACCCGCGTATGAGCGTCGGCCGCGTCATCGCTGAACCGCTGTGGGCGCTCGAGATCGACGGCGACCGCCGGGAGCGGGTGCGCGACGTCCTGCGACAGGTGGGGCTGGAGCCCGAGATGGCCGAGCGCTACCCGCACGAGTTCTCGGGCGGTCAACGGCAGCGGATCGCGCTGGCCCGCGCCATCGTGCACCGCCCCCGCATCCTCGTCGGCGACGAACCGCTCTCGGCACTGGACGTGACGGTGCGCGCGCAGATCCTCGACCTGCTGCGCGACCTGCGGGCGACGCAGGACCTCACCCTCGTGATGGTCTCGCACGACATCGGCGTCGTGCAGAACCTGTGCGACGAGGTCATCGTCATGAAGGACGGTCGCATCGTCGAAGAGGGCCCGACCGAGAAGGTGCTGCTCGAACCGCAGGTCGCCTACACGCGGCGACTGCTCGCGTCGATCCCGGTCATCGCGACGCCTCGTCCGCCGTCGGGGCACTGACCCGTCGCCCATGTCGGAGGGTGCGCGTAGCCTGTGGCACATGCACGCGATCGTCCCTCCCTATCTCCTGGCCCGACTCGCTGCCACCGACGAGCCTCACCTCGCGCGCGCGGCACAGGCGGCGCGCGCGACGCTCGCGGTGCCACGCACCTACGATCCGGTGCGCGCTGTCATCGACGTCACGGTCGAAGGCGACGCGCTCGTGTTCGAGGCCTCGCCGGTGCCCGATCGCGTCATCTCCGATGCGCAGAACCGTGAAGAACTGCCCGGCGTGCTGGTGCGCGCAGAAGACGACCCGCCGACCGGCGACGCCGCAGCAGACGACGCGTTCGACGGCCTCGGGTACACGCATCGCTTCTTCTGGGAGGCGTTCGAGCGGTCCTCGCTCGACGGCGCGGGTGCGCCGCTGCGCGCGACCGTCCACTACGGCGTCGACTACGACAACGCGTTCTGGGACGGACAGCAGATGGTGTTCGGCGACGGCGACGGCGAGGTGTTCACCGGCTTCACACGATCGGTCACCGTCATCGCGCACGAACTCGGCCACGGCGTCGTCGAACACGCCGGCGGCCTCGAGTACCAGGGGCAGTCCGGCGCCCTCAACGAGTCCATCGCCGACGTTTTCGGCGCGCTGACCGAACAGCATCGGCTCGGCCACACCGCAGACCAGGCCGACTGGCTGATCGGTGCCGGCATCTTCACCGAGGTCGTCACGGGGACGGCGCTGCGGTCGATGAGCGCCCCCGGCACGGCGTACGACGACGATGTGCTCGGCAAAGACCCCCAGCCGGGGCACATGCGCGACTACGTCGTCACGACCGGCGACAACGGCGGCGTGCACATCAACTCCGGCATCCCCAACAAGGCCTTCCACCTCGTCGCCACGACGCTCGGCGGGTACGCCTGGGAGCGCGCCGGCCGCATCTGGTACGGCGCACTCACGGGCGGCACCCTCTCGCGCACAGCCTCGTTCACGGACTTCGCTGCCGCCACGACAGCGACCGCCGAGCAGGAGTACGGTGAGGACTCGGAGGAGGCCGCCGCCGTCCGGGATGCCTGGATCGGCGTCGGAGTGACCGAGGATGCACCGACCGCCTGAGCCCGACACGCATGACCCGAGCGCCCCGCGCGACGACGCGCTCGACGACCGCGAACCCGCCGCGTCAGCGACGCTCATCGAGATCACCGTCGCCCGCACCGGCGGCATCGCGGGCCGCACGCGGACCTGGTCGGTCACGGCCCGCGGCGACGGCACCGCGCAGTGGATCACGCTCATCGAACAGTGCCCGTGGGATGCCGAAGCGGACACCCCCGCCCGCGGCGCCGACCGGTTCGTCTGGACCGTCGATGCCATCGAGGACGAACGTGCCCGCTCCGCCGAGATCGACGACGGCGACCTCGCCGGCGCGTGGCGAGAACTCATCGATGCCGTGCGTGATGCCGACGACGAGGCGCCGGCTCTCCCGCAACCACCCACCTCGGGCGGCGAAGCCCCGTCAGCGCCGACCGAACAGTGAGCGCTTGCCGGTGGGCTTGAGCGACTTCTGCATGTAGATGGTGCCGAGCCAGCGACCGAACTTTCGACCCACGCGCCCCATACGACCGACCTCTTCGAAGCCGAGGCGCTCGTGGATCGCGACCGACGCCTCAGCCCCCTTGTCGCTGATGACGGCCACCATCTGCCGGATGCCCTGCTGCTCGCACGCCACGATGAGCGCCTGCAGCAGCGCACTGCCGAGGCCCTTGCCCGTCGCTGCCTGCCCCAGATAGATCGAGTTCTCGACCGTGTAGCGGTAGCCGCTCTTGCCGGTCCACGGCGAGACGAGCCCGTAGCCCAGGATCTGCCCCGTCGGTGAGACCGCGACGAGGAACGGCAGTTTCAACTTCTCGAGATACTCGAACTTCTCGACCCACTGCGCGTGCGACCAGCGCTTCTCGTCGAAGGTCACGACCGAGTTGGTGACGTAGTAGTTGTAGATCTCGCGCACATCGGGCATGTCGGCCTTGCGTGCGGGCCGGATCTCGAAGCTGAAGGGCCGCTCCGGTTCGGGCGCTCGACGAAGGTGCCGCGGCAGCCTGCGCCGGTCGCGTTCGTACTCCTCCTCCAGCATGCGGCCAGCCTACGCGTCCCTCGTCATCCGGCGACCTGCCAATCCACGGGGCGCGCGCCGAGCCCCGCGAGCAGGTCGTTCGCGCGCGAGAACGGCCGCGATCCGAAGAAGCCCCGACGTGCAGACAGCGGCGAGGGATGCGGCGAGGTGATGATCGGCGTCTGCCCGAGCAGAGGCTGCAGGCCGGCGGCATCCTTGCCCCACAAGATGGCGACGAGCGGCGCATCACGGGCGACGAGCGCGCGGATCGCGTGCTCGGTGATCTCCTCCCAGCCCCAGCCGCGGTGCGACCCGGGTGATCCGGGCGCGACGGTGAGCACCCGGTTCAGCAGCATGACGCCCTGCGCGCTCCACGACGACAGGTCACCGTGCGATGCGGGTGCGATGCCGAGGTCATCGTGGAGTTCGCGGTAGATGTTGCCGAGGCTGCGCGGCAGCGGGCGCACGTCGGCGTCGACCGCGAACGACAGTCCGATCGGGTGACCGGGCGTCGGGTAGGGGTCCTGCCCGACGATCAGGACGCGCACGCCGTCGAACGGCTCCGCGAACGCCCGCAGCACCCGATCGCCCGCGGGCAGATACGGTCGTCCCTCGGCGGCCTCGGCCCGCAGCCGATCGCCGAGCGCCGCAAGCTGCGGTGCGACCGGCTCGAGCTGCCTCGCCCAGCCGGGATCGATCAGGCCTGCAGCGGCGAGTCCCTCGAGCGTCGCGGGCATCACGCGCTCGCTGCGTCGCCGCTCACACCGGCATCCTCTTCGGTCACGGTTCCGCGTGCCGACCAGGGGAAGTCGATCCACCGGTCGGTCTCACGCCACACGTAGTCGGGCATCGCGACCGATCCGGGCTTGGAGTAGATGCACACCGAACGGACATCGGCACCGGCCTCGGTCAGCATCGCGACGGCGAGCGCAAGCGTGCGCCCACTGTCTGCGACGTCGTCGACCAGCAGTACGCGCTTACCCGGCAGGTATCCCAGGTCGAGGTCGGGCGGCAGCAGCGCGGGGGCATCGAGCACGGTGCCGATCCCGGTGTAGAACTCGACGTTCAGCGCGCCGCAGCTCTTGACCCCGAGCCCGTAGGCGATCGCGCCGGCCGGCAGCAGCCCGCCGCGTGCGATCGCGACGACCACCTCGGGCACGAAGCCGTCGCCGATGATTCGGCGGGAGAGATCGCGACTGGCCTCACCGAACCCGTCCCAGGTCAGAATCTCGCGCTGCGTGCTCACCGGTCCTCCTCCGCCACGAGACCACAATAGGCGCGCGGCGATCCGCGAGGGTGCGCCCGCACGGCACTCCTAGACTGACGCCGTGGCATCCCGAACCGCATTGCGCGACTCCGCGCTGGGCATCACCGCCGGCCTCATCGGCTGGTTCATCCTCGTCGAGATCGTCTCCGGCATCCTGCAGGGCTACTACGTGCCGCTGTTCAGCGACATCGTCATCGAGCTCGGCATCCACGACTCCGATGTCAACTGGTTCGAGGCGGCCCAGCTGCTGCTGTCAGCCCTCGTCGTGCCGGTGCTGGCAAAGCTCGGCGACATGTACGGCCACAAGAAGATCCTGCTGATCGCCGCCGTCCTCACCGCCGGCGCAACCTGGTGGCTGGCATTCGCCGACTCGTTCACGACGTTCCTCATCGCCTGGGCGCTGCAGGGGTTCTACGTCGTCTGGCTGCCCCTGGAGATCGCGCTCATCTTCGAGCGGGGTCGCCGGCAGAACCACGGCGTCTCGTTGACGCGTCGGGCTGCCGGTCTGCTGGTCGTCGGACTCGAGGCCGGCGCGATCATCGGCGCGCTGGCCGCCGGGCGCATCTATGCGGCGACGGGAGATCTGACCGTCACCCTCATCGTGCCCGCCGTCGCCGTGACGATCGTGGCGGTCGTGATCTGGCTGTTCGTACCGGAGTCGACGCCGCAACCCGGACGCTCGCTCGACACCTGGGGCTTCGTGATCCTCGCATGGGGCCTGCTGCTGGTCACCGGGGCGCTGGCGTGGATACGGATGATCGGCGAGCTCGACCTGGGCGAGGGTGCCTGGTTGTGGGTCGTGGCGCTGCTGCTCGCCGGCGTCGCGGTGCTGGTGTGGTTCGTGTTCTACGAACTGCGGCAGGCGGACCCCGGGATCGACATCCGCGTGCTGCGGCGGCCCGAGATGTGGCCGGTGCAGGCCACCGCCTTCCTCATCGGCATCAGCCTGCTGGGCGCACAGGGGCCCCTATCGACCTACGCCGGCACCGATCCGTCGCTCGGCTACGGGCTGGGGCTCGACTCCACGGAACGTTCCAACATCATCGGGGTGTATCTCGTCTCGCTCATCGTCGGGGCGGTGCTGTTCGCGGTCACGTCCCGGCGCGCGTCGCCGCGAATCGTCCTCATCGCCGCTGCACTGCTCGTCGGAGTCGGGTACACGCTGTTCCTGCCGTTCCACCTCGAGCTGTGGCAGGTGCTGCTGAACCTGTCGATCGCGGGGCTCGGCTGCGGTGCGCTCGTGGGCGCAATGCCCGCCGCCGCTGCGGCAGCGGCACCGATCGGGCAGACCGGCGTCGCCTCAGCCCTCACCAACACGACCAAGACGATCGGCGGCACCTTCTCGTCTGCCGTGTTCGGGGTCGTGCTCGCTGCGGGAGCCGGCACTGTCGCCAGTCAGACCGCGGCATCGCTGGGTGGCTACATGACGGTCTGGGCGATCTGCGCCGCGGGTGGCTTCGTCGCCGCGATCCTGTTGTTCTTCGTGCCGAAGGTCGCGTTCGCCGATTCCGACGTGTCCGCAGTCTGACCGTCCTCCGGCACGCGGGTCAGTGCGACCCGGGGATGCGGGGGCGCAGCGGACCGCGGGCCAGCAGGTGCTGCGCGGACTGCGCGACGGGGCGCATCGTGATGAGATCGAGGTTCACGTGGCCCGGCGCGTTCAGGGCGTACGAGATCACATCGGCGACGTCGTCCGCGACCAGCGGCCGTTCGACGCCTTCATACACGCGCTCGGCGCCGACCTGGTCCCCGCCGAGCCGGTTCAAGGTGAACTCCGGCGTGTAGACCATGCCGGGCGCGACCTCGGTGACCCGGATCGGCTCCCCGTTGAGCTCGAGACGCAGCGCGCGCACCAGCATCGACTCCCCCGCCTTGGCCGCGTTGTAGCCGGCACCGCCCGGGTACGCGGTCTGCGCGGCCGTCGAGGTGACGTAGAGCGTGTCAGCGTGACCGCCGTCGCCGATCGAGCCGCGCAGCAGCGGCAGCAGCGCCGCCGTCACGAGCTGCGCCGACAGCACGTTCACCTCGAACATCCAGCGCCAGTCGTCGGGGTCGCCGTCCTCGACCTTGTCGGTGCCGCGCGCGCCGCCGGCGATGTGCACGAGTGCGTGCACCGGTCCCGTCTGCTCCAAGTGGGCCGCGAGTGCGTCGATGTCGGCCTGCTTCGACAGGTCGGCGGCGAATGATGCCGACCCGACCTCGGCATCGAGCGCGGCGAGCCGCTCCGCCCGGCGCGCGACGCCCACGACGTCCCACCCTGCGGCACGCAGCGCGCGAACCGTCGCCTCGCCGATGCCGGAACTGGCGCCGGTCACGACGGCGCGTCTGGCGGTGGTGCGGGGTGCCTCGGTGTCAGTCATGCCCCCACGCTAGCCCCGCGGCGCGTTACGTCACATTTCCGCGCCGTTGTTTGCGGATTCCCGCCTCCGTACGCTCGGGTGCAGGCCACGGCGACCGTCGTCGGCCGCAGACCGCAGGACGGGGACCCGACATGACCGCTGACGCGAACTGGCGCTTCGAGACCAAGCAGATCCACACCGGGGCCGCACCCGACCCGGTGACCAAGGCCCGCGCGACGCCGATCTACCAGACCACCTCCTACGTGTTCGACAACGCCGACCACGCCGCGAACCTGTTCGCGCTGGCCGAGTTCGGCAACATCTACACCCGCATCCAGAACCCGACCCAGGATGTCCTCGAACAGCGTCTCGCGGCGCTGGAAGGCGGCACCGGTGCCCTCGTCCTGTCAAGCGGCCAGGCCGCATCGACGTTCGCCATCCTCAACATCGCGCAGGCCGGCGACCACTTCGTCGCGTCGAGCTCGATCTACGGCGGCACCTACAACCTGTTCAAGTACACGCTCGCCAAGCTCGGCATCGACGTCACCTTCGTCGAGAACCAGGATGACCCCGAAGAGTGGCGGCGCGCCGTGCGTCCGAACACGAAGCTGCTGTTCGCCGAGACGATCGGCAACCCGCGCATCAACGTGCTCGACATCCGCACCGTCGCCGACGTCGCCCACGAGGCGGGCGTGCCGCTCATCGTCGACAACACCATCGCGACCCCGTACCTGATCCGCCCCTTCGAGCACGGTGCCGACATCGTCGTCCACTCGGTGACGAAGTTCCTCGGCGGCCACGGCACCACGATCGGCGGTGTGGTCATCGACGGCGGGACCTTCCCCTGGTCCCAGCACGTCGAGACCTTCCCCGGACTCACCGAACCCGACCCGTCCTACCACGGGGCCAGCTACACGACGGCGGTCGGCGACGGACTCGCCTACATCATCAAGGCTCGCGTTCAGCTGCTGCGCGACCTCGGTTCGGCCATCGCGCCGCAGAGCGCGTGGAACCTCATCCAGGGTGTCGAGACGCTGTCGCTGCGCATTGAGCGCCACGTGCAGAACGCGCAGGAGATCGCAGAGTGGCTCGACAACCGCGACGACGTCGCGAGCGTCAACTACTCGGGCCTCCCGTCATCGCCGTGGTACGCGGCCGCCAACCGCTACGCGCCCAAGGGCGTCGGCGCCGTCCTGTCGTTCGAGCTCAAGGGCGGCGTCGAAGCCGGGCGCGAGTTCGTCAACTCGCTCACGCTGTTCAGCCACCTCGCCAACATCGGAGATGTCCGCTCGCTCGTCATCCACCCGGCATCCACGACGCACGCCCAGCTCACGCCCGAGCAGCAGCTCACCGCGGGTGTCACGCCCGGCCTCGTCCGCCTGTCGGTGGGCCTCGAGAACATCGACGACCTCAAGGCCGACCTCGAGCAGGCCCTGGCCGCCGCGCGACGCGTCTCCGAGGCCGCCCGCGCCTGACCGTCCTCCTCCTCAAGGCCACAAGCGCCCCGCCCCGTCTCCACGGGCCGGGGCGCTTCGGCGTTCCCCCCTCCGAGTTCGGGTCGCGAATCGCCGGTGCGCAACCCGCCGCACCCACCGTTTACGACCCGAAGCCGAGGAGGATCGGCGACCGAGCCGTAATACGACGACCCCGACAGCGGGCTGACGGGAGAATGGACGCATGGACTGGCAGACCTCCGAAGACACGGTGCCGTCGGCGCCGATCACGGAGGCCGACGCGCGGCTGCTGCTCGGGCGCCCGCCCACGACGGGCGCGTGGCGCGACGGCGACCTGGTGGGGCGGCGCCGCTTCGCCTCGTTCGGCCGGTTCACGACTGAGGGCGGCCGCGAGCTTCCCGGCGTCCGCCTCGCATACGAGACGTGGGGTGAGCTGAACGGGGCGCGTGACAACGCGATCCTGGTCCTCCACGCACTCACCGGCGACAGTCATCTGGCGGGGCCCGCCGAGCCTGGCCATCCCACGGCAGGGTGGTGGGACGACATCGTCGGCCCCGGCGCCCCCATCGACACGGACCGCTGGTTCGTCGTGGCCCCGAACATGCTCGGCGGATGCCAGGGCTCGACGGGGCCCGCCAGCATTGCGCCCGACGGCTACGAGTGGGCGTCGCGGTTTCCGTACCTCACGATCCGCGACCAGGTGTCGGCGCAGGTGCGGTTGGCCGACGCGCTCGGCATCGAGGTGTGGGCTGCGGTCGTGGGCGGCTCGATGGGCGGCATGCATGCCCTCGAGTGGGGTGTCGGTCACCCCGAGCGACTGCAGCGCCTCGCCGTGCTGTCGTCGCCCCCGACGACCACCGCCGACCAGATCGCCCTCAACTCGGTGCAGTTGGACGCGATCCGGGTCGACCCGCGGTTCGCCGGCGGCGAGTACTACGACGCGGGCGACGGGGACGGCCCGCACCGGGGGCTCGCGCTCGCCCGCCGGATGGCCCTGCTGAACTATCGCAGCCCCACTGAGCTCAACCAGCGGTTCCAGCGGTCGTGGCAGTCCGACAAGAGCCCGCTCGGACACGGCGGGCGGTTCGCGGTGGAGAGCTATCTCGATTTCCACGGCAACAAGTTCACGCGCCGCTTCGACGCCAACTCGTACATCGCGCTCGTCGAGGCGATGAACTCGCACGATGTCGGGCGCGACCGCGGCGGCGTCGACGACGCTCTGGCGCTGGTGACGGCGCGCACGCTCGTCCTGGGCATCGACAGCGACCGCCTCTTCCCCATCGAAGGGCAGCACAGCATCGCGCGCGGCATCCGCACGACGATCGACGACGGCGCGGTCGTGCTGTCGAGCGATTTCGGGCACGACGGCTTCCTCATCGAGACGGCGGCCGTCGGCGCCCACCTGCGCCGCCTCATGGCGGCCTGACCCTCCCCTCACGCGGGATGGCGCACCTCGCAGTCGGACCCAGGTGCGAGCACGGTCTCGAGGGCAGAGCACGTCGCCGAATCGGGCGGCGACAGAGCCCTCCTCACACGGTGCGACGGTACCGCCACGGCAGCGTGGCCGTTTCGAGACGGTGGATGCCGTTCTCGGTCGGTTCACCGGGGTGTTCGGCGTCGCCCTGCCACAGCATGAGGCCGCCATCGGCGGCCACCGTGTCGAACCGCTGCACCCCCGCGCCGTCAGCGATCGCGAGTGCCTCGGCCACCGTGGCGACGCGCGTCAGCGCGTGCAGCGTCACCCACGTCGGCGGGTAGAGCACGAGCGCGCCGGCGCCGTGCGCCGCGAGCGCGTCGGCGGGGCCGAGCCATTGCGCCGAGACAGCCTCGTCGGGCTGCAGCGTGAGGTCGCCGCCGGGATCGGCCGCAAGGAAGAACCAGGTGCGGATGCGCACCGGCATCCGTTCGGGTGGCGTCCACCTCGACAGCGCCACGAGGTCGCCCGCCTGCAGGTGCATCCCGGTCTCTTCCGCGGTCTCGCGCACCGCGGCGGCGCGAAGCGTGGCGTCGTGGTCGTCCCGGGCGTCGCCGGCTTCGACTTTGCCGCCGGGAAACACCCACGCGCCGGCGAAACTGCCCCGGTCGGGGCGCTCCAGCAGCAGCGTCTCGATGCCTGCCGCGCCGTCGCGCAGCAGCACCACGGTCGCCGCTTCGGGCAGCCGTGCGGGCGTGTTGTGAGACGTCGTCGTCATCCCGCCAGGGTACGGGCCGGCGCCGAACGCCGGGACTGCACCGAGAGGCTGGTCACTGCCAGGCCCAGTCCGGCAACAGCGAGCGCGGCCCCGACCCAGACCGGCGCGACGTACCCGAACCCTGCCGCGATCACCAGACCGCCGAGGTACGCCCCCATCGCGTTGCCGATGTTGAGCGCCGAATGGTTGAGCGCGGCGGCGATCGACTGGTTGTCTTCAGCGACGTCCATGAGCCGAGTCTGGATGGCGGGGCTGAGCACCGACGAGGCGAACCCGACCGCGAACACGAGCACGGCGACCGCGACGATCCAGTGCGCCGTGAGCGCCAACAGCACCTGCACCAGGATGAGCAGCACGAACCCGCCCACCAGCGTCCGGCGCAGGTCGAGATCGGCCAGGCGCCCGCCGAGCAGGTTGCCGATCGTCATGCCGAGCCCCATCACGACGAGGATGACGGGCACGACCCACTCGGGCGACCCGGCCACCTCGGTCACGAGCGGCGCGACGTAGCTGTAGACGGCGAAGAAGCCGCCGAAGCCGATGGCGCCCACTCCGAGGGTGAACCAGACCTGCGGGATGCGGAAGACGCGCAGCTCGGCGCGCAGGGTGCGACTGGCATCGCCTTCGTGCGCCGGCACGAACAAGCCGATGAGCACCGCCGCCAGCAAGAAGATGCCGGCGACGACGGCGAAGGCGACCCGCCATCCGAACTGCTGACCAAGGAAGGTTCCGGCCGGCACGCCGACGACGTTGGCGACCGTGAGCCCGGTGAGCATGAAGGCGACGCCCTGCGCGCGCCGGCCCGGTCCCAGCACGTCGGCGGCGACGAGCGCCCCGATGCCGAAGTACGCACCGTGGGGCAGACCCGCCAGCACGCGCGAAGCCGCGACGAGTTCGAAGGTCGGCAGCACGAAGGTGAGTGCGTTGCAGACGGTGAGCGCTGCGGCGAGCACGAGCATGACGCGATGACGCGGGAACCGTGCGACGACCCCGGCGATCGTCGGTGCGCCCACGACGACACCGAGGGCGTAGAACGAGATGAGCCAGCCGGTGTGCGCGATCGCGGTCTCGGCGTCGGCGGCCCACAGTTCGGGCAGCAGGTCGCGCGCCATGTCGGGCAGCAGGCCCATGACGGTGAACTCGGTCATGCCGATGCCGAAGCTGCCGACGGCGAGGGAGAGGAGCGCCCACGTCGCCGCCCCCCTCGAGCGATTCGAGGAGGTCATGGAGGCGATGCTATCGATTCGCCAGAGCGGTGTCGAATCGATTCGAGCCCGCGACGCCGCGACCTCGGATCGCTAGGCTGGGTTCGACGCCTTGCGCCGGCGTCACCGGCGAGGCAAGGACGATGACGTTCATGACTGACGATGATGCGTTCGCATCCCTCCGCACGATCGTCGACGGGGTCGAACCCGAACTGCGCCCCGGCATCCAACGTCTGCTCGAGCACCTCGACGCCGACGACCTTGCCGAGCGCGAACCCCGCGATGTGGTCGGCGCGGCCTCGTCGCTCAGCGCGCTCGCCGCTCGCCGCGCACCCGGCGAGACCCTCGTCTCGGTGTTCACGCCGACCCTGCGCGAGGACGGCTGGGCCTCCCGCAGAACCATCGTCGACATCGCCACCGACGACTCGCCGTTCCTCGTCGACTCCGTCACGGCCGCCGTCGCCCGGCTCGGACTGACCGTCCATCTGCTGCTGCACCCCGTGATCGCGGTGCGTCGCGATGACGATGGTGAAGTGCTCGAACTCGACGCGCCGGGAGGCGACCGCGAATCATGGATCCACCTCGAGGTCGACCGCGTGCCGACCGAAGAGGGGCGAGCCGAGCTCGAAGCGCGGTTGCGTGCCGTGCTCGCCGATGTGCACGCCGCCGTCGCCGACTGGCCGGCGATACGACGGGCGTGCCTCGACATCGTCGCCGACCTGCGCGCCGCGCCCCCGACGACCGCCGATCCGGCGGAAGTGGCGCGGACCGCCGAGTTCCTCGACTGGCTGGCAGAGGACAACTTCACGTTCCTGGGGTACCGCGAACAGCTCCTCGTCGAAGTGGACGGCGAAGACGCACTGCGTCCGGTCGCGCATTCCGGCCTCGGCATCTTGCGCAAGCCGACCGCCGACGTGGCCCGCCTGCGCCCCGAAGCGCAACGCACCGCGCGCGAGCCCCGGCTCCTGACGATCACGAAGGCGAACTCGCGTGCGACCGTGCACCGCGACGTGTACCTGGACTACATCGGCATCCGCACCTTCGACGGCGAGGGCCGGGTGACCGGCGAACGGCGATTCCTCGGCATGTTCACCTCAGTCGCCTATGCGGCGTCGGTGCTGACGCTGCCGATCGTCGGCGCCAAGGTGCGTGCGGTGCTGCAGGCTTCGGGCCACGCGCCGGATTCGCACTCCGGCAAAGACCTGCTGCAGGTGCTCGAACAGTACCCGCGCGACGAGCTGTTCCAGGACTCGCCCGAACACCTGCTCGCCGTCGCCACCGAGACGACCCGTCTGCACGAGCGGCGTCGGGCGCGCGTCTTCCTGCGCAAAGACGAGTTCGGCAGGTTCGTCTCGGCGCTCCTGTTCCTGCCCCGTGACCGCTACAACACGACGGTGCGCCTGCGCCTGGAGGCGCTGCTGCGAGACGTGTTCGGGGCCGAGCACGTCGACCACGCCACTCGCGTCGGCGACGCTCCGCTGGCGCAGCTGCACTTCGTCCTGCGGATGCCGCGCGGCGTCTCGATCCCCGATGTCGACGAGGCGACCCTCCAACCGCAGGTCGATGCCGCCATCCGCAGCTGGGATCAGGCGTTCGTCGATGAGGTGCACCACCGTCACGATGAGGATGCCGCGGCCAGCCTGCTCAGTCGCTACGGCGCCGCCTTTCCCGAGTCCTACAAGGAGTTCGTCGAACCGCACGAAGCGCTCGGCGACCTGTCACTGCTGGACCGCCTCGACGGCGGTGAGGCGTTCGCGGTCCGCCTCTACGAACCCGAGAAGCGCAACCCGCAACTGCGCGTGCTCACGATCGCCACCTCTGAGCAGTATCCGCTCACACAGGTGCTGCCGATCCTGACCGATCTGGGGGTCGACGTCGTCTACGAGCGCCCGAACACGCTCACTCTCCCCGACGGCAGCACCCGGCACCTGTCCGACTTCGGATTGACGTGCAGCGAGACGACCCGCTGGGCCGACCCTGCCTGGGGCGCCGCGTTCGAGGATGCGTTCGGCGCGGCGTGGACCGGCGCCGCCGAGAGCGACCGGCTGGGCGCACTGGTGCTGCTGGGCCGGCTCGACTGGCGCCGCATCGTCGTGCTCCGCGCGATCACGATGTATCTGCGGCAGATCGGGTCGGCGTTCTCGGTCGAATATATCGAGCAGGCACTCATCGGCAACCCGGCGATCGCCGCCGACCTGGTGCGCCTGTTCGAGGTGCATTTCGATCCCGACCTGCCCGGTGACCGCGAGGCACAGGCCGAGGAGTTGGGCGCCGCGCTGCTCGACGCACTCGACGCGGTGTCGAGCCTGGACCACGACCGCATCCTGCGGCGGATCATCGGCGTGATCGACGCGACCTGGCGCACGAACTTCTACCAGGTCACCGCAGACGGCGCCCCGAAGCCGTGGGTGGCGATGAAGATCGACTGCAAGCGCGTGCCCGACCTGCCCAAACCGCATCCGATGGCCGAGATCTGGGTGTACTCCCCCGAGGTCGAGGGCACACACCTGCGGTTCGGCAAGGTCGCCCGCGGTGGGTTGCGCTGGAGCGATCGGCGCGAGGACTTCCGCACCGAGGTGCTGGGGCTCGTGAAAGCGCAGATGGTCAAGAACGCCGTCATCGTCCCCACCGGCTCGAAAGGCGGGTTCTTCGCCAAGCGGCTCCCGCCCGCCACCGACCGCGCGGCGTGGCTGGAGGCGGGAAAGGCCGCCTACCGCACCTTCATCCGCGCACTGCTGGACGTCACCGACAACCGCGACGGCACCGAGATCACCGCGCCGGAGCGCGTCGTGCGTCGCGACGACGACGATTCGTACCTGGTGGTGGCCGCAGACAAGGGCACCGCGTCGTTCTCCGACATCTCCAACGGCATCTCGGAGGCCGCCGGGTTCTGGCTCGGCGACGCGTTCGCGTCGGGCGGGTCGGCCGGTTACGACCACAAGGGCATGGGCATCACGGCGCGCGGCGCGTGGGAGTCGATCAAACGCCACTTCCGCGAACTGGGCCATGACACGCAGGCAGACGACTTCACGGTGGTCGGCATCGGCGACATGTCGGGCGATGTGTTCGGCAACGGCATGCTGCTGTCGGAGCACATCCACCTCGTCGCCGCATTCGACCACCGGCATGTGTTCGTCGACCCCGACCCGGATGCCACGGCCTCGTTCGCCGAGCGCCGGCGCCTGTTCGACCTGCCCGGCTCGTCGTGGGACGACTACGACCGTTCCTTGATCTCGGCAGGCGGCGGGATCTTCCCGCTGAGTGCGAAGTCGATTCCGATCAGCGCCGAGATGGCGACAGCGCTCGGATTGGATGCCGGGGTCCGCACGCTCACCCCGGCCGAGCTCAAGCGCGCCGTGCTGCTGGCGCCCGTCGACCTGCTGTGGAACGGCGGGATCGGCACGTACGTGAAGGCGAGCGACGAGACGCACGCCGAGATCGGCGACCGCGGCAACGACGCCATCCGCGTCGACGGCGACGAGCTGCGTGTGCGGGTGGTCGGCGAGGGCGGCAATCTCGGTGTGAGCCAGCGCGGGCGCATCGAAGCAGCCCTGTCCGGCGTGAGCATCAACACCGACGCGATCGACAACTCCGCGGGCGTCGGCACCTCGGACCGTGAGGTCAACATCAAGATCCTGCTCGGTGCGCTCGAGCGCGACGGGCGGCTCGACCGCCCCGCACGCGATGCACTGCTGCGATCGATGACCGACGAGGTCGCCGCGCAGGTGCTGCGCGACAACTACGAGCAGAACGTGCTGCTCGGCAACTCGCGCGCCAACGCCGCCGAGATGCTGCCCTCGCACGATCGGCTCATGCAGTGGCTCGAGGACCGGGACGAACTCGACCGCGATCTGGAGTTCCTGCCGGGCTCGGCCGAGGTGCAGGAACGCATCGACGAGCATCGGGGCCTCACCCGACCTGAGTTCGCGGTGCTGCTCGCCTACGCCAAGCTGGCGCTGAAGGCCGATCTGGCGGCATCCGCTCTCGCCGACGACCCGTGGCTCAGCCGCGCGCTCGCCGAGTACTTTCCCGGACCGATCCGAGACCAGTACGCCGACGACCTCGCCGGGCACCCGCTGCGGGTCGAGATCATCGTGAACTCCGTGGTCAACTCGATGGTCAACCGCGGTGGCGTCACGTTCGCCTACCGGGCCGAGGACGAGACCGGCGCGCCGGTGGAGCAGATCGCCCGCGCGTACGTCGTGGTGCGCGAGGTGTTCGACCTCGGCGGTTTCGTCGCGGCGGTCGAGGCCACCGACAACCACATCCCCTCCCTCGTGCAGACCGAGCTGTACCTGGGCTTCCGGCGCCTGCTCGACCGCGCCACGCGCTGGTTCGCCCAGCACCGACCCGACGGCGTCGACATCGGCGCCGACGTCGAGGCCTTCACCGGCCCGGTTGCGAACCTTTCGGCCCGCCTGCGGGATCTGCTGCGCGGCGACGAACTCGCGCGGTTCGACGAACAGGTGCAGCGCTGGGAAGATGCCGGGGTCCCGGCCCCGCTCGCGCGCCGCGGCGCCGGGATGCTGGCCTCGTACGCCCTGCTCGACATCGTGGAGCAGGCCCGGCTCCGAGAGTGGAACCTCGACGGGCTCGCCGAGGTGTACTTCGAACTCTCGGCACGCGTCGGCTTCGACGACCTGCTCTCGCGGGTGAGCGGGCTGCCGCAGGACGAACGCTGGGGAGCGATGGCGCGCGCCGCGATGCGCGACGACATCTACGCGCTGATGATCGCACTGACCACGTCGGTGGTCGAGCACACCGACCCCGGCGACCCGGCAGTCCGGGTCGCCACGTGGCTGGACCAGGGCGGCGCCGCCGGCGCCCGCGCGCTCGAGGAGGCGCTGGGCGCGATCGATGCCCCCGCCGAGGCGGGGCTCGCGCCGATCTCGGTCGCCGTGCGCAGGCTCCGCTCCCTCGTCCGATAGGGATGCGGGAGGGGTCGATCAGTCCTCGGCGTCGTCGATCGCAGCTTCGAGCCGATCGATCTTCGCGTCGAGTTCGCCGGTGTACCCCGGGCGGATGTCGGCTTTCAGCACGAGCGAGACCCGCGAGCCGAACGGCTCGACGGCGTCGGTGGCCTGCTTGACGACGGCCATCACTTCGTCCCACTCCCCCTCGAGTTCGGTGAACATGCTGGTCGTGCGGTGCGGCAGGCCGGAGGCGCGGACGACCTTGACGGCTTCGGCGACGGCGTCGTGCACCGAGCCGTCGGCCCGGCCGGTGCCGCTGGGGGCGACGGAGAAGGCGATGAGCACTGCGATTCCTTTCGATCGGTCAGACGGGAGCGGAGACGGGGCGCCGATCGCGCACAGGAAGTCGGACGATGCGCACCGCCATCCACACGAACAGCACGACCAGCAGCGCATTGCGCACCGACAGCACCGAGACGGCGAGCGCGTCCGGCACGATCACTCCGCCGTACAGGATCGGATAGACGAGTTGGGTGAGCCCGGCCAGCACGAGACCGAGCGCAGCCGGCGCCCACCACCGTTCGCGGCGCAACACGAGTCCGATGACCAGCGGCGGCACGATCCAGCACAGGTACTGGGGCGAGCCGACCTTGTTGAACACGATGAATCCGGTCACCAGCGCCAGCGACAGCGCGGGGAACATCTCGACGAACGCGGCGCCGCGCCACATTTGGAGGGCGCCGAGCAGTGCGGTGGCCGCGATCACCGCGATCAACAGCGGCGTCATCGCGTCGATCACCGGGTCGATGGACGTGCCCGTCACCTGGAAGGTCAGCAGGTCCGTCGAGTAGTACACCCAGAACCCTTCGACGCCCAGGAGCGCCCCCCACAGGTACGGCGTGCTCACGGGCGCTTCGACCTGCAACCCGCGTGTGGTCTGGTCGGTGATGAACCCGAACGCGTGACCGGCACCACCCGCGACGACGACGGCGATGAGGATCAGTGCGCTCACGACGGCGGCGCCGCCGATGACCGCGCCGCGACGCCGCACAGCGACGACGGCGGCGGCGAGCAGCGCGGCCGGCCACACCTTGATCCACGTGGCTGCGGCGAGGATCATTGCGGCCGCCCACGGCCTGGCCACCAGCCACAGACAGCCGATGATCCCGAGCGCCACGGTGAGCGCGTCGAGCCGGTACAACCCCACCGGCCCGAGCAGCGCGATCGATGTCAACCAGAACCAGCCTGCGACCGAACGTCCGGTCGATCGGGCCCGCCCGATGAGCATCGCGAACGCGACCGCGTCGACCGCGGTCACCAGCATCGCCCACCCCACCGTGTAGCCGACCCCGACCACGCCGAACGCATGAGCGAGCACCATCGGCACGAGTGCGAGCTGCGGATACACCCACCCGCTGTCGATGCCGACGATCGTGCGGCCGGCGAGCGCGTCGGCCGACCAGGGTTCGTAGACCCGGTACACGTCCCCCATCGGCTCGTTCGGCATGACGAACCCGAGCCACGCGACGCCAAGGTGCACGACGGCGAAAGCCACCCAGAGCACACCCCGTCTCGACACGCCTCTCATCCTAGGCAGGGCCCCTGTGCGGCTTGGTTCCCGGTCGTTGAGCGAGGGAGAATCGCGACCGAGACGAAACGGGCACTCAGTCCGCAACCGCCCCGATCGCCGCGGGCAGCGACGCTGCGACGTCGAGCGCCGTGACCGGGCCGCCCCCGTTCGCGCGCACCGCCAGCAGGGCGGCACGCGAGTGCAGCCACGCCCCCGAGGCCGCCACCGGCGCGAGCGGCGTGCCGGTCGACACCGCGGCGGCGAGGGCGCCCACGACACCGGCGAGCACGTCGCCCGAGCCGGCCGTCGCGAGCCGATGTGTCTCGACGTCGATGCGGTGCACCGCCCCGTGCGGGTCGGCGACGACGGTCATCGCCCCCTTGAGCAGCACGACGACACCGGCGACCCGAGCGGTCTCGACCGCGGCATCCACCCGATCACCGTCGACGGATGCCAGCCCGAACACGTCGCGCAGACGGTCGTGCTCACGGTCGTGCGGCGTGACGATGACGGGCGCCGACGTGTCTCCCACGAGGTCGAGGGCGCCCGCGTCGACCACCACCGGCACATCGCCCCGCAAGATCTCCCGCAGCGCCGCGGTCTCGTCCGATGTGCGGGCCGCGGCATCCGTGCCCGACCCGATCAGCCACGCCTGCACCCGACCGTCCGCACACACGGTCTCGGGGCGGCGGTGCAGCACGAGGTCGGCGGCGCGACGGGGCCCGAGGTAGCGCACCATGCCGACGCCGGTGCGCCACGCCGCCTCGACGCCGAGCACCGCTGCGCCCGGGTACCGGTCCGATCCGGTTCGCACCCCCAGAACGCCACGGGAATACTTGTCGTCGGAGCCGGTTGGCTCAGACAGGACGCCCGCAGTGTCGTCCGCCGTCCACGCGCCCATCATGGCGTCACCCTACCTCGGCCGCGCGCCCTGACCGCTGGAGAGACCATGAGCCTGCTGTTCACCCCGATCGACGTGCACGGTGTGACGGTGCGCAACCGGCTGTGGGTCGCGCCCATGTGCCAGTACTCGGCAGCCGACGGGGTGCCCAACGACTGGCACCACGTGCACCTCGCGCAATTCGCGTCAGGCGGCGCCGGCGTCGTCATCGCCGAGGCCACCGCCGTGGTTCCCGAGGGACGCATCTCACCCGATGACACAGGGCTGTGGAACGACGAACAGCGCGACGCATGGGCGCCGATCACCGCCGCGATCGAGGCACGCGGGGCCGTCCCTGCGGTGCAGCTCGCACACGCCGGCCGCAAGGCGTCGACGTGGGCGCCGTTCGCACCCGAGAGCGGATCGGTTCCCGCTGATCAGGGCGGCTGGACGACCGTCGCGCCCTCAGCGGTGGCCTTCACCGGGTACGACACCCCGGAGGCCCTCGATCTCGACGGCATCGACGCGGTCGTATCCGCCTTCGCCGCGGCTGCCGTGCGCGCCGTGGCGGCCGGATTCCGCATGCTCGAGGTGCACGCCGCGCACGGGTATCTGCTGCACCAGTTCCTCTCTCCCCTGTCCAATCAGCGCACCGATGCGTACGGCGGCTCCCTCGAGAACCGCGCGCGCCTGCTGCTGCGGGTCGTGGATGCCGTGCGCGACGCCGTCGGCGACACCCCCGTGCTCGTGCGCCTCTCCGCGACCGACTGGGTCGATGGCGGCTGGGATGTCGAACAGACCGTGCAGGTTGCCCGCTGGCTCGTCGAGCGCGGTGTGGCCGCGTTCGACATCTCCAGCGGCGGACTCGTCGCCGAAGCCCGGATCACGACGGGCCCCGGCTACCAGGTCGCCCTCGCCGCCGCCGTTCGCCGTGGCACCGGCGCGCTCGTCAGCGCAGTCGGCGAGATCACGAGCGGCCCGCAGGCCGAGCAGGTGCTCGAGGCGGGCGACGCCGACATCGTGCTGGCCGGGCGCGAATGGCTGCGCGACCCCCACTTCGGGCTCCGCGCCGCCGGCGAACTCGGTGAGGATGCCGAGATCTGGCCGGCCCAGTACGTGCGAGCGCGGCGGCGGGCATAGCACCCGCGCGCGAACTCCGCAGTCTGCGACGAACTCCGCAGCATCCGGGATGGATGCTGCGGAGTTCGCGTCTACATGCGGAGATGCGGAGGGTCAGTAGCCGCGACGCGTCGCGTCCTGCACCTCACCCACGAGCTCCTCGATGATGTCCTCCAGGAACAGCACCGCGGTGATCTCGCCGCGCGCATCGCGCACCTGCGCGAGGTGGCGGCTCGATCGGCGCATGAGCGCGAGGGCGTCCTCGAGGTCGGTCGTCTCGGCGACCGGCACCATGTGGTGGATGCGCTTGGGCTTGATCGGCTCGAACGCGCGCGCGGCATCCTCACCCTCGGTCTCACGCAGCACGTCCTTCAGGTGCACGTAGCCCAGCGGCGCCCCCTCGGCGTCGATGATGACGTACCGCGAGAAACCGTGCTTGGCCACGGCGCGCTCGACGTCGGCCGGAGTCGCCCCCTCGGGGAGCGTCACGAGCGACGACAGTGGCACAGCGACATCACGCGCCTTCTTGTCGGTGAATTCGACCGCCGCGGCGACCGCGCCCGACGCATCGTCGAGCACACCCTCGATGCGCGACTGGTTGACGATCGTGGCGACCTCGTCGAGCGTGAAGGTCGACGCGGCCTCGTCCTTCGGCTCGACCTTGAACAGTCGTACGATGTGGTTCGCGATCCAGTTGAGCGCGACGATCACCGGGTAGAACAGCTTCGACACCCACACCAGCGGGGTCGCCAGCAGCAGCACCGCGCGGTCGGGAACCGAGAACGCGAGGTTCTTCGGCACCATCTCGCCGAACACGACGTGCAGGTACGACACCAGCAGCAGCGCGATGACGAACGCGACGGTGTCGATGATGGCCTCGCCCCAGCCCGTCAGCCCCAACGGGTAGACGAGCAGGTGGTGGATCGCCGGCTCCGACACGTTCAGGATCAGCAGCGAACAGATCGTGATGCCCAACTGGCTCGTCGCCAGCATGAGGGTCGCGTGCTCCATCGCGTACAGCGCGGTCTTCGCTGCGCGGGATCCCTTCTCGGCGAGGGGCTCGATCTGCGATCGGCGCGCAGAGATGACGGCGAACTCGGCGCCGACGAAGAACGCGTTCGCCACGAGCAGCACGACCAGCCATGCCAGGCCTGCCCAATCACTCATCGACGCTCACCTCCTTCGATCGAGGCTCCTTCGGGCACGGGGTGCGCCACGAACTTCACACGGTCGATGCGACGACCGTCCATGCGCTGCACCGACAGGGTGCCGTCTTCGAGCTCGACGACGTCGCCGACGAGCGGAATGCGCTCCAGCGACGACATCATGAAACCGCCGACCGTGTCGTAGACGTCGCCTTCGGGTACGCGGATGCCGGTGCGGTCGAGCACTTCGTCGGGTCGCAGGTCGCCGGGGAAGATGACGGCGCCCGCGGCACGCACGACACCGGCGAGGTTGCGGTCGTGCTCATCGAGCACTTCGCCCACGATCTCTTCGACGAGGTCTTCGAGGGTGACGACGCCGGCCGTCCCTCCGTATTCATCGACGACGATGGCCATCTGGTAGCCACGGCTGCGCAACTCGGACATCACCGCATCCAGGTGCACCGCTTCGGGCACCCGCAGAGGCTCCTCGGCGATCGCGGCCGCCGGCACGTCGCGGCGGCGATCGCGAGGCACGCTGACGGCCTGCTTGAGGTGCACGATGCCGGTGATGTCATCCATCGAGTCGTCGTAGACCGGAAAACGGCTGTGACCGGTGCGGCGTGCCAACTGCACGACCTCTTCGACGCTGTCGGCGACGTGTACGGCGTGCACGCTGGGGCGCGGGGTCATGACATCGGCGGTCGTGAGACGCGCGAAGGTGAGCGTGCGGTCCAGCAGGGAGGCGGTGTCCTCTTCGAGCACGCCCGCACTCGCCGACCGGCGCACGAGGCTCGAAAGCTCTTCGGCGGTGCGCGCACCCGACAGCTCTTCCTTGGGCTCGATGCCCATCCCACGCAGCACCGCGTTGGCACTGCCGTTGAGCGCCGCGATGGCCCACTTGAAGACGGTCGTGAACACGACCTGGAACGGCATGACGAGCTTGGCGGTCTGCCGTGGGACGGCGAGCGCGAAGTTCTTCGGCACGAGTTCGCCGATGATCATCGAGAAGACGGTGGCGACCGACATCGCGATCACCGTGGAGACCGCGCGCGATGCGGACTCCGGAACACCCCACGCACTGAAGATCGGCGCGAGCAGATTCGAGAGCGCCGGTTCCATCGTGTAACCGGTGAGCAGCGTCGTGAGTGTGATGCCCAGTTGCGCACTGGAGAGGTGGGTCGAGGTGATCTTCAGTGCCGCGATCGTCAGCGAGAGTCGGCTTTCGCCGGCGGCCTGCCTGGCCTCGAGGTCGGCCCTGTCGAGGTTGACGAGCGCGAATTCGCTCGCCACGAACAGCCCGGTGCCGACTGTCAGAAGCAGCCCCACGCCCAACATGACGTAATCCATCACGCGTCACCCCCGCTCAGGGCGAAGAAGGGTCGGTGGGGCGAGCGTCTACAACTAGGAGGGTCGTCCATGATGCGACGAGTTTACGGTACTGACGCCATGAGAACGCTCGGATGCGAGGATCGATCCCATGCATTGGATCGGCCGTGACGATACCTTCGGCATCCGCCCGTTCGGGCCCGGCGACCTCGACCAGTACCGGCAGTGGCTGCAGCCCGATCAGGACTGGCACCGCTGGGACGGGCCGTACTTTCCGAAGCTCTCCGCCACCGAGGTCGACGGCGTGTGCGATCGGCTCGCGACATCGCTCGCCGACGGGTCATACGCGTCACGTGCGCCGCTGGAGCGCGCCGTCATCGCGACGATCGCTGAGCCCGACGTGATGCTCGGCACCGTGTCGTGGCACTGGGAGTCTGAGGTCTCGGATTGGCGGCGCATGGGCATCACGGTCTACGACCCGCAGCAGCGCGGTCGCGGCGTCGGCACGGCCGCGCTCGCCCTCTGGACCGACTACCTGTTCAGGGCGACAGACGTCGTGCGGCTCGACTATTCGACCTGGTCGGGCAACGAGCGCATGCTCGCCGTCGGCAGACGCCTCGGCTTCCGCGAAGAGGCGCGCTTCCGCGACGCGCGCGTCGTGCGGGGCGAACGCTACGACTCGGTGGTCATGGGCATCTTGCGCAGCGAGTGGCCTACCAGCTGACGGGGAGCGCCTTGCCCTCTTCGTAGCCGGCGGCCGACTGCAGCCCGACCAGGGCACGGATGTGGAACTCGGGCACCGTCGCCGCTCCGGCGTACGTGAACGAAGAGCGCACACCCGAGGTGATCATGTCGAGCAGGTCCTCGACGGAAGGCCGCAGCGGATCGAGGTAGATCTTCGACGACGAGATCCCCTCGGCGAACAGCTCCTTGCGGGCACGCTCGTAGGCGTCGAGGCGACCGAAGCGCCCCTGCACAGCCTTGGTGGATGCCATGCCCCACGACTCCTTGTAGACCCGGCCGGCCGCATCGACCTGCAGCCTGCCCGGTGCCTCGATCGTTCCGGCGAACCACGAGCCGATCATGACCGACGCCGCCCCCGCCGCGAGCGCCAGTGCGACGTCGCGGGGGTAGCGCACGCCGCCGTCGGCCCAGACGTGCGCACCGTGCTCGGCGGCGGCCTGCGCCGTCTCAAGCACCGCTGAGAACTGGGGCCGCCCGACTGCGGTCATCATGCGGGTCGTGCACATCGCACCCGGCCCGACGCCGACCTTGAGGATGTTGGCGCCGGCGTCGACAAGGTCGTGGACGCCGTCGGCCGTCACGATGTTGCCTGCCGCGATCGGCACGTGGAGCCCGAGTTCGGCGACCGCACGCAGCGCATCGAGCATGCCCTCCTGGTGGCCGTGAGCCGTGTCGACGACGAGCACATCGACGCCGGCCGCGGCGAGCGCGCGGGCCTTCGCCGCGACGTCGCCGTTGATGCCGATCGCGGCGGCGACGATGAGTCGGCCGTCGGCGTCCACCGCCGGCCGGTAGAGGGTGGAGCGCAGCGCCGACCGCTGCGACAACGTGCCGACGAGGTACCCGTGGTGCAGCACGCACACGGTTTCGGCCTCGGCAGCGACCAACAGGTCGAAGGCCTGACGGGCATCGGCGACGTCGTCGGCGTCGATGGATGCGGCGCGGCCTCGGGCGAGGTCGCCGAGTCTCGCGTCGGGCAGAGCCGTGCCGAGCCTGCTGGCGGGCACGATGCCGAGGATGTCGTCGACGTGCGGCGACTCGTGTGCCGCGACCACGATCCCGTGCCCGTCGGTGGCGGGGAGCAGCTGCGCGGCGTCGGCGACGGTCGTGTCCGGCGGCAGCACGAGCGGGGTGTCCCACGGCACCGGCTGGTCTTTGACCCAGCGGATCGCGGCATCCAATTCTTGCAGCGGCATGTCCTGCGGCAGCACGCCGAGTCCGCCGCGGCGCGCGAGGGTCGCGGCCAGTCGCGGCCCGGTGACCGAGTTCATGTTCGACGACACGAGCGGGATGGTCGCCGTCGTCCCGTCGCGGGGCGACAGATCGACGTCGAGTCTGCTCGTGACCGCCGAGCGCCGAGGCGTCAGGAACACGTCGGAATACGTGAGGTCGACCGTGGGTCGTTCGCCCGAGAACTGCATGGGGCCCACGCTACCGACGCCGCCGAAGTTCGGCCACGCACCGCCCAGCAGAGCGCCGGCGGGCCGCATCGACCCCCGCGAACTGAGATAACCTAGAGAAACGTGTGCGCACGCGAGCTCGCATCGCCCGCACCGACGGAATTTCATCGATGAAAGCAGGCGAATCCGTGTCCAGTCCGGTGACCGGCGTGGGAACTTCGAGCGAAGGCGAATTCGGGGCGAACGAATGGCTCGTGGCCGAGCTGTACGAGCAGTTCCGTGAGGACAAGAACTCAGTCGACAAGGAGTGGTGGCCCGTCCTCGAGGCCTATCACGCCGGGCACGGCGCGACGGAGGAGCAGGCCGCCGCACCGGCAGCGCCCGCCCCCGCGAAGAACCCTGTCGCCGACGCACCGGCCGCCCCCGCGACCGCGTCGCAGCCCGCCGCGACCGGCGGACAGCCCGTCGCACGCACGACCGCCAAGCCCGCTGCCCCGCAGCCGATCCCGGCGCAGGCACCCAAAGCGATTCCCGTCGAGGAGAAGGAAGTCGGCGAGGACGTCATCACACCGCTGCGCGGCATGTCGAAGACCCTCGCGTCGAACATGGACGAGTCCGTCACGGTACCCACCGCGACGAGCGTCCGCACGATTCCGGCGAAGCTGATGATCGACAACCGCATCGTCATCAACAACCACATGTCGCGCACGCGTGGCGGCAAGGTGAGCTTCACCCACATGATCGGCTGGGCGCTCATCCAGGCGCTCAAGGCGTTCCCGAGCCAGAACGTGTACTACACCGAGCAGGACGGCAAGCCCGCCGTCGTCGCGCCGGCCCACATCAACCTCGGCATCGCGATCGATCTCCCCAAGCCCGACGGCACCCGCGCACTGATGGTCCCGTCCATCAAGCACGCCGAGTCGCTCACGTTCAACGAGTACCTGGCCGCGTACGAAGACCTCGTCAAGCGAGCACGCGGCAACAAGCTCACCGCGGCCGATTTCGCGGGTACGACGATCTCGCTCACCAACCCCGGCGGGATCGGCACCGTGCACTCGGTGCCTCGCCTCATGAAGGGCCAGGGCGCCATCATCGGCGCCGGCGCTCTCGACTACCCGGCCGAGTTCCAGGGTTCGAGTGCCAAGACGCTCATCGAGCTCGGCATCGGCAAGACGATCACGCTCACCAGCACCTACGACCACCGCGTCATCCAGGGCGCTGGTTCCGGCGAATTCCTCAAGATCGTCCAAGAGTTCCTCATCGGCGAGCGCGGCTTCTACGAGGGGATCTTCGCGGCGCTGCGCATTCCGTACGCGCCGATCCACTGGGCCAACGACATCAACGTCGACCTCGCGGAGCGGATCGACAAGGCCGCCCGCGTGCAGGAGCTCATCAACTCCTACCGTGTGCGCGGCCACCTCATGGCCGACATCGACCCGCTCGAGTACGTGCAGCGCACGCATGCCGACCTCGAGATCGAGTCGCACGGCCTGACCTTCTGGGACCTCGACCGCGAATTCGTCACCGGCGGCTTCGGCGGCAAGCGCACGATGAAGTTGCGCGACATCCTCGGCGTGCTGCGCGACTCGTACTGCCGCACGATCGGCATTGAGTACATGCACATCCAAGACCCCGCCCAGCGGGCGTGGTTCCAGCAGAACCTCGAGGTCAAGTACGAAAAGCCGGGTCACGACGAGCAGATGCGTGTGCTCGGCAAGCTCAACGAGGCCGAGGCGTTCGAGACCTTCCTGCAGACCAAGTACGTCGGCCAGAAGCGCTTCAGCCTCGAGGGTGGCGAGTCGCTCATCCCGTTGCTCGACGAGATTCTTCAGGGTGCGGCCGGGGCGGGCCTCGACGGCGCAGCCATCGGCATGGCGCACCGTGGTCGCCTGAACGTCCTCACCAACATCGCCGGCAAGACGTACAGCCAGATCTTCCGCGAGTTCGAGGGATCGGTCGCGATCGGTTCGAAGCGCGGCTCGGGCGATGTGAAGTACCACCTCGGCACAGAGGGCACGTTCGTGTCGGATGCCGGTGAAGAGCTGCCCGTGTACCTCGCGGCCAACCCGTCGCACCTCGAGACGGTCGACGGTGTGCTCGAGGGCATCGTCCGCGCCAAGCAGGACCGCCTGCCGTTCGGAACGTTCTCGTGGCTGCCGATCCTGGTGCACGGCGACGCAGCCTTCGCGGGCCAGGGCGTCGTGGTCGAGACGCTGCAGATGTCGCAGCTGCGCGGCTACCGCACGGGCGGCACCGTGCACGTCGTCGTCAACAACCAGGTCGGGTTCACGACGCTGCCGCAGGACGCCCGCACGTCGGTGTACGCCACCGACGTCGCCAAGACGATCCAGGCGCCCATCTTCCACGTGAACGGCGACGACCCAGAAGCCGTCATCCGCGTTGCAGAGTTGGCCTTCCGCTATCGCCAGGAGTTCCAGCGCGACGTCGTCATCGACCTCGTCTGCTATCGCCGCCGCGGTCACAACGAGGGCGACGACCCGTCGATGACGCAGCCGCTGATGACGAACCTCATCGAGGCCAAGCGGTCGGTGCGTCGTCTGTACACCGAATCGCTCGTCGGTCGCGGCGACATCACCGAGGACGAGTACGAGAAGGCCAAGCAGGACTTCCAGAACCGTCTCGAGATCGCGTTCGCCGAGACCCACGCGGCCGAGACCGGCTCGTCGGGCATCGTGAACACCGACACGGGCACGGTCGACGTCGCCGTCGGCGAGCCCGAGACGACCGGGGTCACCGTCGACACGGTGCACCGGATCGGTGACGCGTTCGTCAACAAGCCCGAGGGCTTCACGGTGCACACGAAGCTGCAGCAGCTGCTCGACAAGCGCCACCAGATGAGCCGCAACGGCGCCATCGACTGGGGCTTCGGCGAACTGCTCGCGTTCGGTTCGCTGCTGATCGAGGGCACGAACGTCCGCCTCGCCGGCCAGGACTCGCGCCGTGGCACGTTCGTGCAGCGGCATTCCGTGTTCCACGACCGTGCCAACGGTCAGGAATGGCTGCCGCTGGCGAACGTCGCCGAAGACCAGGGCCGCTTCTACGTCTACGACTCGCTGCTGAGCGAGTACGCGGCGATGGCGTTCGAATACGGGTACTCCGTCGAGCGCCCCGACACGCTCACCCTGTGGGAGGCGCAGTTCGGCGACTTCGCCAACGGCGCGCAGTCGGTCATCGACGAGTTCATCTCGTCGGCCGACCAGAAGTGGAGCCAGCAGTCGAGCGTCGTGCTGCTGCTCCCCCACGGTTACGAGGGCCAGGGTCCCGACCACTCTTCGGCTCGCATCGAGCGCTACCTGCAGATGTGCGCGCAGGAGAACATGACCGTCGCGCGTCCGTCGACGCCGGCCTCGTACTTCCACCTGCTGCGCCGTCAGGCGTACGCGCGCCCCCGTCGCCCGCTCATCGTGTTCACCCCGAAGGCGATGCTGCGTCTTCGCGGCGCGACGAGCCCCGTCGAGGACTTCACGAAGGGTCGTTTCGAACCGGTCATCGACGACGCCCGCGGCATCGACAAGTCGGCCGTCAAGCGCGTCCTGCTCCACTCGGGCAAGATCCACTGGGACCTCGTCTCCGAGCTCGACAAGAAGCCGAACCCCGAGATCGCGCTGGTGCGTGTCGAGCAGCTGTACCCGGCGCCGATCGACGAGCTCAACGCCGTCATCGACAGCTACCCGAACGCCCAGCTCGTCTGGGTGCAGGACGAGCCCGAGAACCAGGGCGCCTGGCCGTTCATCGCACTCGAGATCGTCAAGCACCTGCACGGGCGCACGATCCGTCGCGTCTCACGCGCCGCCGCAGCCTCGACGGCGACGGGTTCGCCGAAGGTGCACGCGATCGAGCAGGCGGCCCTGCTCGAGAAGGCACTCACCGTCTGATCTTGACGATGACGAAGGGCGGATGCTACGGCATCCGCCCTTCGTCATCCCCCTCGCCCGAACGCCCGAGGAACCATGCATGTCGTCATCTTGAACAACCCGACCGCACGCGCCGGCGCGCACCGCCACGTCGCCGAAGCGGTCGCCGATCGGCTGCGCGAGCGCGGCATCCGCGTCGCGATGATCTCGGGCGGCAGCGCCGACGAATCCACCTCGCTGCTGCGCGCGGCGCTCGCTGCGGGGCCCGACGCCCTGCTCGTCGCCGGGGGCGACGGCACGGTGGGGCTCGCGCTGCAGGAGCTGGCCGGCACCGACGTGCCCCTCGGCATCATCCCGACGGGCACCGGCAACGATCTCGCGACGGCCATCGGACTGCACGAACTCGATCCGGGCAGCGCCGCGGATGCGGTGGCCGCCGGCCGTACCCGCCGGATCGACCTCGCACGGGTGACCCGCGCCGACGGCACCTCGCGCCTCTACGGCACCGTCCTCGCGAGCGGCTTCGACGCGAAGGTCAACGACCGCGCGAACGCGATGCGATGCCCGCGGGGCGCCATGCGCTACAACATCGCCATCCTCATCGAGTTCGTTCGCCTCACGGGCAACGCGATCGACGTGGAACTCGAACTGCCCGACGGGTCGGTCCGCACGATCGCGGGGCCGCACGTGATCACCGCGATCGGCAACGGCCCGACCTACGGCGGCGGCATCCCGATCTGTCCGGATGCCGACCTGTCCGACGGGCTGCTCGATGTCACCCTCATCCGACCCGCCGGCCGGCTGAGGCTGCTCCGGCTACTGCCGCGCGTGTATCGCGGCACGCACACGACGGTTCCCGAGGCCACGACCTGGCGGGCCCGCCGTGTCACGCTGCGCGGGTCGGGTGTGACCGCCTACGCGGACGGCGACCCGCTCGGACCGCTCCCGGTCACGATCGACCCGGTACCGACGGCAGTGCGCGTGTTCGCGCCGTCTTGATTCGCTGAGTGTCTCGATACACCGCGGCTGCGCCGCGGCACTCGACCTTGAGTCGCGATCGCGTCAACGCCGCTGCGCGGCATTGCCCCGATCCGACTCAATGGTGTGTGGCCTGCTCGGCGCGCAGCCGGGCGAGCACTTGATCGCGCAGCTGCTCGGGCGCCGTCTCCTTGCAGGCCCTGGCCACGACGGCCGTGAGGGTCGTCGCGACGAGTGCCTCGTCCCGGCATGCCGTGCAGTGCTCGAGATGCTCCTTGATGTCGGAGTGCTGGGTCTTGCACACCTCGTTGCGGAGGTACTCCTCGAGGTCTTTGCGTGCCTTGTCGCAGCCGCAATCGCTCATTTCTTGCTCCTCGTCGCGGGCACTTCGATGCCGCGCTCCTTCGCGTAGTCGGCCAGCAGCTCTCGCAGCATCCGCCTGCCACGGTGCAGGCGGCTCATGACCGTTCCGATGGGGGTCTTCATGATGTCGGCGATCTCCTGGTAGGCGAAGCCCTCGACGTCGGCGAGGTACACCGCCAACCGGAAGTCCTCGGGAATCGACTGCAGCGCGTCCTTCACGACGGACGCTGGCATGTGGTCGATCGCTTCGGCCTCCGCCGAGCGGGCGCTCGTCGCGGTCGTCGATTCGGCACCACCGAGCTGCCAGTCCTCCAGCTCGTCGATCGTGCCCTGGTACGGTTCCCGCTGCTTCTTGCGATACGTGTTGATGTACGTGTTCGTCAGGATGCGGTAGAGCCACGCCTTGAGGTTCGTCCCCTGCGTGAACGACGCCCACGACGCGAACGCCTTGACGAACGTCTCCTGCACGAGGTCCGCGGCATCGGCCGGGTTGCGCGTCATGCGCATCGCGGCGGCGTAGAGCTGGTCCATGAACGGGAGTGCCTGCTCTTCGAACTGTGCGCGCGGATCGGCGGCGGCGACCTGATCTTCCATCGCCCGCCAGTCTATGTCGCCGTCCCAGACGTCGCGCGAGAGGTCGTCTGCTATGGCGATCATGCGTCTCCTCGGGGTCGGCGGCGTGCAGGGTTCAGTAGGGTAGAACCTGATGAGCGCCGCCGGGTATTCCCACACCTCCACGACCGGAGCGGCCTGGGCCGCGCCCGTCGCCGATGAACCGGTCGAGGCCGTCGTCACGATTCCCGGATCGAAGTCCCTCACGAACCGCAAGCTCGTGCTCGCGGCGCTCTCCGACGCGCCGAGCACCTTGCACGCCCCCCTCCATTCCGACGACTCCGCGCGCATGATCGATGCGCTGCGCGCGCTCGGCGTGACCATCGACGAGGTCGACCGCGACGGCGAGTTCGGCCCCGACCTGCGAATCACCCCGCCGGCGCGACTGCGCGGCGACACCGTCATCGACTGCGGCCAGGCCGGCACCGTCATGCGGTTCGTGACGCCGCTCGCCGGGCTCGCGACGGGCGAGGTCACCCTCACGGCGCACGAGAGCGCGCTGCACCGTCCGATGGGCGTCATGATCAAGGCGCTGCGCGACGTCGGCGTCGACATCGACGACGGTGGACGCTGGGCATTGCCGTTCGTCGTGCACGGCCACGGCCACGTCCGCGGCGGCGAAGTGCAGATCGATGCGAGCTCGTCGAGCCAGTTCGTCTCCGGCCTGCTCCTGGCCGCACCCCGCTTCGATGTCGGCCTGCACCTTATCCACACCGGCGAACGGCTGCCGAGCCTGCCGCACATCGACATGACGATCGAGGCGCTGGCGCGGCGTGGGGTGCACGTCGAGCACCCGCAGCCGAACGAGTGGCTCGTTCCGGCAAGTCCTTTGCGCGGCCGCGACACGGCGATCGAGCCCGACCTGTCCAACGCCGCGCCGTTCCTCGCAGCGGCGCTCGTGACCGGTGGACACGTCTCGGTGCCCGGGTGGCCTGCCAGTTCGACGCAGCCCGGCGCCCTGCTGACCGACATCCTCACGGTGCTCGGCGGACGGTCCTCACGTCGCGGTGGTGTGCTCACCGTCACCGGTGGCGACCGGATCGCGGGCGTCGACCTCGATCTCACCGCGGCGAGCGAACTGACGCCGACCCTGTTCGCCCTCGCGGCGCTCGCCGATGCCCCGACCACGCTCCACGGCGTCGGGCACATCCGCGGACACGAGACCGATCGGATCGCGGCACTCGTCGCGAACCTCCGCGCCCTCGGCGGAGACGCGGAGGAACTGCCCGACGGCATCCGCGTCACGCCCGCTCCCCTGCACGGCGGCACCTGGCGCGCCTTCCACGATCACCGCATCGCGACGGCGGGGGCGATCATCGGATTGCGGGTTCCGGGTGTCGAGGTCGACGACATCGGCACGACCGCGAAGACCATGCCGCAGTTCCCCGAGCTCTGGCAGCGCATGCTCGACGGGACCGCGCCCGCGTGAGCTGGCTCGACGACGTCGACGACGACGAGCCCGACTACGAGGCCGACGTCCGCGTCCGGCCGAACCCGAAGGCCAACCGTCCCCGCACCAAGCGCCGCCCGGCGCACAACGACGCCGAGATCGCGCGCGTCCTCGGCGTCGATCGCGGCCGGTACACCGTGCTCGTCGGTGAAGACACCCCCGCCGAGCGGCAGGTGCTCGCAACCCGCGCGCGGGAACTGCGCAAGCAGCCGATCGTCACGGGCGACCGGGCACGCGTCGTCGGCGACACCAGCGGCGACGACGGCAGCCTGGCCCGGATCGTGGGCATCGAGGAGCGCACATCGCTGCTGCGGCGCAGCGCCGACGACACCGACCAGGTCGAGCGCGTCGTGGTCGCCAACGCCGACCAGATGCTGGTCGTCGTCGCGGCAGCCGACCCGGAGCCGCGCCCGCGCCTCGTGGACCGCTACCTCATCGCGGCGCTGGATGCCGGCATCCATCCCATGCTGGTGGTGACGAAGACCGATGTGGCCGACCCGACGCCGTTCCTGACCCACTTCGAGGGCGTCGACGATCTCGAGGTGTTCACGAGTGGACGCGATGCGATGCCGGTCGAAGAGATCGGTGCCCGGCTCGTCGGGCATTCGACGGTTTTCGTCGGGCACTCCGGCGTCGGAAAGTCGACGCTCGTGAACGCACTCGTGCCCGGCGCCGGGCGCGCGACGGGCCATGTCAACGAGGTGACCGGGCGGGGCCGGCACACGTCGAGTTCGACCGTGTCGCTTCGCTACGCGGGCGACGCCGGCAAGGGCTGGGTCATCGACACCCCGGGTGTGCGCTCGTTCGGGCTCGGCCACGTCGACCCCGCGAACATCCTCAAGGCGTTCACCGATCTCGCCGCCGTCGCCGAGGAGTGCCCGCGCGGGTGCACGCACCTGCCCGATGCGCCCGACTGCGCCATCGTCGAAGCCGTGGATGCCGGCCGTCTCGGCGAGCGCGGCGCGGCACGCCTCGATTCGCTGCAGCGACTGCTCGCGACGTTCGGGTGAGGCCGGTTCACACCTAGGCTGGAGGCATGACGCGCCTGGAACCCGGTACCCCCGCTCCCGATTTCACCCTCGTCGATCAGGACGGCGCCGACGTGTCGTTGACGGATCTTCGCGGGCAGCAGGTGGTGGTCTTCTTCTATCCTGCGGCCATGACGCCGGGCTGCACGAAAGAGGCGTGCGACTTTCGCGACAGCCTCGCCCCGCTGCATGCGGCCGGCTACACGGTGCTCGGCATCTCCCGCGATGAGCCGGCAAAGCTGCGCGAGTTCCGCGAACGCGATGCGCTCACGTACCCGCTGCTGAGCGATCCCGACCACGCCGTGCACGCCGCGTACGGCGCCTGGGGCGAGAAGATGAACTACGGCAAGGTCGTCGAGGGCGTCATCCGGTCGACGTTCGTCATCGACGCCGACGGCGTCATCGCCCACGCCCTCTACAACGTGAAGGCGACCGGGCACGTGGCGCGCGTTCGCAGCCTGCTGGGCGTGTGACGCAACGCCCGTCGCTGTCAGTTCGTCGGGAGGTCGCCGCGTCGTCGTGCGGCGGCACGTGACCCTGCGATCAGCAGGATCAACCCGAGCACGGCCGGTGCTGCCAACGCGAGCGCGATCAGCGGGTGCGCGTACTGCCCCGTGAGCGCGCCGAGCGCGACGGCCAGGATGAGCAACTGTGTGACGACGCCGCCCGAGCGTCCCCACGAGGCGTCCCGGGCGATCGCCACGGCGAACGCGACGACCGCTGCGGCGCCGATGGCGGTGAGCACCAGCAGCGCGATCGCACTCGAGACGGAGTCGGTGTCGCCGCTGACGAGGGCGACGAGCTGCCACCCCACAAGCACGACCAGGCCGAGGCCCTCGAGCCCGACCAGCACGGCGGCGGTCCGTTCGCTCGATGCGATCCGCGTCACCCGACAACTCCTCGCCGCGTGCCGAGTTTGTGCAGATCACTCAATCGCATCGAGCGTACGCACAGCATCCTGTACAGGAAACACGCTGTTAACCCTTGATTCACATCCGCGCGCATGGGACGATGGTAGAAGCCGTGTGCTCCCACAGCGCAGTGGGGCGAGCGTCAGCTCGCACTCCACCAGGGTACTCGACGTCCCGAAGCGTCCCGACCCACCACCTCCCCCCCAATTCGAATCGCATCAAGGAGCATCCCTATGGATTGGCGCGACAAGTCCGCCTGCCTCACTGTCGACCCCGAGCTGTTCTTCCCCGTCGGAAACACCGGCCCCGCCGTCGACCAGATCGAGAAGGCGAAGGCCGTCTGCGCACGATGCACGGTGACCGAGGTCTGCTTGCAGTACGCCCTCGAGACCGGTCAGGACTCGGGCGTGTGGGGCGGCCTCTCCGAAGATGAGCGTCGCGCGCTCAAGCGCCGCGCCGCCCGCGCCCGCCGCGCTTCCTGATCTCCCGCTGATCCGGCGCGCTGTGCGCCTGATCAGCCGGCGTCACCCCGCCGACCGGTCGATGTAGCGCAGCGGGATGTCGATCGTCACCTCGGTGCCGCTGCCCATCATTGTGTGCCAGTCGATGGTTCCCGACAGCTCCCCCTGAATAAGGGTGCGCACGATCTGCGTGCCGAGGCCTCGGCCGACCTGCCCTTCGGGCAGTCCCACGCCGGTGTCGCGCACCTGCACCGCCAGGCGGTCGAGCGTACGCTCGGCGACGATCTCGACGTCGCCTTCCTTGTCTGCGAGGCCGTGCTCGACGGCGTTGGTCACGAGCTCGGTCAGTGCGAGCGCCAGCGGCGTCGCGTACTCGCTCGGCAGCGTGCCGAACGTGCCCTTCTTGTGCGTTCGCGCGCGGGTGTTCGGCGCCGCCGCGACTTCGGCGACCAGCTTGATGACGCGCTCGAACACCTCGTCGAAGTCGACGTTCTGCGCGAGTCCTTCCGAGAGGGTGTCGTGCACCACGGCGATCGCCGACACCCGTCGCATCGCCTGCGTGAGCGCGTCGCGCGCTTCGTCGGAGTGCGTGCGTCGCGCCTGGATGCGCAGCAGCGACGCGACGGTCTGCAGGTTGTTCTTGACGCGATGGTGGATCTCGCGGATCGTCGCGTCCTTCGTGATGAGTTCCTGCTCCTGATGGCGGATCTCGGTCACGTCGCGGCACAGCACGATCGCGCCGATACGGGTGCCGTGGTCGCGCAGCGGAATCGTGCGCAGCGAGACGGTCACACCGCGGGCGTCGATGTCGGCGCGCCACGGCGCCCGACCGGCCATGACGATCGGAAGCGACTCGTCGAACTGCTGCTGATTGCCGGGCAGGATCTTCGTCGCCACCTCGATCAGCGGCTCCCCCTCGAGCTCATCCTCGAACCCGAGCCGGTTGAACGCCGACAGGGCGTTGGGGTTGGCGAAGGTCGTGATGCCGTCGACGTCGAGCCGGATGAGTCCGTCGGAGGCGCGCGGCGCACCCCGGCGTGGTGAGGTGGGTGCCGCCAGGTCGGGGAAGTCTGCCGAGGCGATCATGCCGAACAGGTCGTCCGCGCAGGCGTTGAACGTGATCTGCTGCCGAGAGGGCGTACGTGCCTCGCCGAGATTGGTGTGTCGCGTCAGGACGCCGATCGGTGTCGCCGGCGCATCACCGTTGCTGCGCTGTCGCACGATCGGCACCGCACGCACGCGCGTGGGCGTCTCTTCGAACCAGTCCGGTGACGCGGAGTCGACGATCCGGCCGTCCGTGAACGCCCCGACCACCTGTGTACGCCACTGCGGCCGCACGAGGTCGCCGACGATGTCTCGGTAGAACAGGGTCGCAGCTCCGCTCGGCCGCGCGTGCGCGACCGCGATGAACGAGTCGTCTGCCGTCGGCACCCAGATGACGATGTCGGCGAACGCGAGGTCTGCCAGCAGTTGCCCGTCACCGGCGAGGCGGTGCAGCCACTCGACGTCGGCCTCACTGGAACGACCCTGGGCATAGACGAGATCACTGAGCGTCGACACCGTCTCAGACTAGCGGCGCCGTCTGCTCACGCCGCCCGCGCCCCAACCCGCCGGCGCGTTGCCCGCCGCGCCGGCGGAGCGGTCACGGGCACCGGCGGCGCGATTGCCTCACCCACGAATCGCCGCAGCGCCGAGGTCAGCGCCGACCTGGGCGAAGTGAGCGCGATGGGACGGGCGCTGAGCAGCGCCGCATCGACGCCCTTGGCATCCCACGGCACGAACCACACCTCATCGACACCCGCGAACCGCTCCAGCGTGCGTCGCACCTGTCCACGGGCGTCGATACCCAGTGCGCCCGAACGGGTCTTGTTCACGAGCACGCGCAGTCGCGCGTTCGGTGCAGCGGCGCGCAGCTCGGGGTACGCGCGCACGAACCGCGAGACCGACACCGGGTCGGCGGCGACGACAGCCACGACGACGTCGGCACACGCGAGCGCCGCCAGGGTGGCCGCGTTTCTGCGGGGGCCATCGAGATCGCTCACGATCTCCTCGTCCTGCTCCAGCGGCGCGGCCACATCGACGACCGTGTCGTCCGCCCATGCGGTGCATGCGCTCAGCGCACCCGTCACCCGCGCACGGTCGAGCTCGGGCCAGCGCCCGGGACGGTTGATGCCGGTGAGCACGTCGACGTTCCCGAGCGATTCGCTGATGCGGCTGAGCTCGGCGGCATCAAGGCTGTCGCGACCAGCCTGCCGGCACGCGGCCGCGAACCCGGGTCCCTCGTCGGGAAGGCCCGTCGCGAGGGCGATGGAGGGCGCGTGCGAGTCGGCATCGACCAATGCCACGTGCCGTCCGTCACGGGCGAGTTCGCACGCGAGTTCGACAGCGATCGTGGATCGCCCAGGCGCACCGCCCGGGCCCCAGACGACGATGACGCGGCCCGCGGCGGGCGGAGGCGGCGCGTCTTCACCGGGCGGTTCGAGCAGATCGGCCGGGTCGTCGTCGATGCCGCGTGCGCTGATCCCGAAGACGGCGGCAACTCGACGATCGGCGTCGCGGGCGCACAAGGCGATGATCCGAACGCCGAACCTGTCGCAGGCGCGAACGAGTTCAGCGGTGAGCGTCGCCCGCCCCGTCTCGACGATCAGCACGTCGGCGCGGGCGAGTTCGCCGAGCAGTTCGGCTGCCTCGGGACCGGCCATCGCATCCGCGGCAGCCGCCGCGGGTGCGTCCGACGCGAGCACGCCACGCACGTCGACCTCGGCGTCGACATCGGGAAGGTCCGCCGCGAGGGCCTGCCCACGGGCCCCGTCGACGGCGATCAGCACCCTCACGAGCCGCTCCCGGATGCCGGCACCACCGACAGGCTGTCGCCCGCTGCGACGGCCGCGAGGACCGCGGGCACCTCGGCACGCTCGACGACGACCTCCAGCGAAACCTCGGCGTCACCGACGACCGCATCGTCTCGGGCGATCGAGACCACCGTTGCCGACGCGACGAGAATGCGGGGCGTGTCGAAGCTCGACTGGTCGAGTCGGGGTGCATGCCACACCTCGACCGACGCGCCCTTCTCGACGGATGCCGGCACATCGCCGTCACTGGCGAGCACGACGGTCGTCGTCGTCACCGCATCGGACGCCGTGACCGCGCTCTGTGGCACGAGTTCGCCTCGTTCGATCGTGCGCACCGCGATCGAACCGGGTTCGAGTGTGCCCGGAGCCGCGTACACCCCGCCGACCTGACCGAGGGCGACCTCGACGACCTGCAAGTCGTCGGCGCTGACCGGCTCACCCGCGACGATCGTCGACTGTGCGGCGAACACCGGCGCGGTCTGCCGCGCGGCCGCCACGACGAACCAGACCCCGGCGACGCTGGCGATGACGAGGACGATGCCGAGGAGGAATCGGGCGTCCGCCCAGAATGCACGGGCGCGGGGAGGACGGGCGGCGGTCGGACTGCTCATGGCCTCATCGTGACGCACCCGCGGCTTCGACGCCGCGGGTTATCCACAGCGGGCCCCGTCGCCGCCCCTCCCCCGTTCATACAGGCGCATAATGGCGACATGCCCGAAAACCCCCCGTCCGACGTGCGCATGATCGCACCGGCACAGGTGGCCGAAATGCTCGAACTCGACGTCCACGATGTCGTCGCGCTCGTGCTCGACGGTCGCTTGCGCGGAGCCAAGGTCGGCTCCCCCGGTCGATGGCGCATCGAAACCGCGAGTGTCGAGGAGTACCTCGACGATCAAGCCGAGGAGGCCCGCCGCATGGCGCTGTGGCGCGAATCGAACGCGGCGAGCTTTCCCGAACTGTGGGGGCGCGGCCCGGTCCGGCGCGGCGACTGACGTCGGCGGCCCTCAGATCCGGAGGCCGTCGCCCTCGACCACGACCGAAGCGATCGCGGTGAAGGGCACGATGCGGTGCCCGCGGAGCTCTGCCGCGCGTCGCGGCGCGCCGACATCGTGCATCGCGAGGTCGAAGTGGTCCGCGCCGGCACGGTCGATCGTGCCGGTGACCTCCCGCCCCGACGCAGTTCGCACGACGACGGTGCATCTGCGGCGCACGAGGTCGCGAAGGGCGTAGCCGAACGTCATCCGCTCCGACAGGCGCGCGCCCGGCGTCGGCCGCGCACTGCGCAGCACGTCGACGTGCGGGAGGGCGACCGCGACGATCGCAAGGAACGGTACGAGCACCACCCGCTCCCCCAACGATACGGCGACCCAGTCCGCGCCGATCCCTGCAAGACGGCCGGTCACGGCGCTCCCGTCGATCAAGTCGATCACCGGCTCGGCGTTCGCAGCGGCCGACAGGCGTTCGCGCAGCGTCAGTTTGGCCAGACGCAGCCGCTCGGCCTCGGTGTCGAGCGCGGCGCGCTCGGCCTCCCACTCGGAGTCGAGCTGGTCTTCGAGGTCTTCGAAGAATCGGTCCCATCGCACGGCGAGCAGATTAGCCCGACCCTCGACACCCCCGCGTCATTTATCCACATGTTGGAGTTTTCTCATCCGGAGGGCTCCGCGTCTGTGCTCGACTGTGTTGCACGAGACCGCTCGAGAGAGGCCTTCGCATGGTTCCGACCGCTGCCGCGCCAGCGCGCGCTGCCCGCCGGATGACCGATCAGCTCGCGCTGAACGAGTACTTCGCACCACAACGCACGACCGCAGACGAACTGCCCGACCCTGAGCCGCTGTTGCACAACCTCACGATCGGCGTGCTCGAAGTGCTCGCCGGGGTGCGTGAAGTCGAGCAGCTTGCGCGGTGGCTCACCGAAGACGCGTACGCCAAGCTCGTCACCCGCGCCAACCTGTCGGCCCGTGCTCGAAGCGCCCGCAACCAGTCGGTCGCACGTCCGGTGCACGAGATCCTCAGCATCCGCCACTCCGCACCCGCCGACAGCGCGGTCGAGGGGGTCGTCATCGTCGCAAGCCCCGCGCGAACGCGAGCCGTCGCGATCCGCCTCGAAGGCTGGGACGGCCGCTGGCGCGCGACCTCGCTCGCCCTGCTGTGACCGCTACTGGCGGTACGACGACAAGAAGTTGCCGAGCCGCTCGACGGCCTCGCTGAGCACCCGCGCCTCGGGGAGCGTCACGATACGCAGGTGATCGGGCGTCGGCCAGTTGAACCCCGTCCCCTGCACGAGCAGCACATGCTCGGCCACGAGGAAGTCATAGACGAGCTTCGCGTCGTCGTGGATCTCGTAGACCTCGGGATCCAACCGCGGAAAGGCGTAGAGCGCGCCCTGCGGCTTCAAGCAGGTCACACCGGGGATCTTCTGCAGTCCCTCCCACGCGGCATCCCGCTGCTCGTGCAGCCTGCCGGTGGGGCCGATGAGCGCATCGATCGACTGCACGCCCGACAGCGCCGCCTGCACGGCATACTGCGCGGGAACGTTCGGACACAGCCGCGTGGATGCCAGCAGCTGGATGCCTTCCAGGAAGCCGGCCGCGTGTCGCTTGGGGCCCGTGATGACCATCCACCCGGAGCGGTATCCGGCGACGCGGTAGGTCTTCGACAGCCCGTTGTAGGTGAGGCAGAGCAGATCGGGTGCGAGGGTGGCGAGCGGAATGTGCTGCGCATCGTCGAACAGGATGCGGTCGTAGATCTCGTCGGACAACAGCAGCAGGTCGTGCTCCCGCGCGATCTGCACGATGCCCTCGAGCACCTCGCGCGTGTAGACGGCGCCGGTGGGGTTGTTCGGGTTGATCACGACGATCGCCTTGGTGTTCGGCGTGATCTTCTCGCGGATGTCGTCCAGGTCGGGCTGCCAGCCGTTGTCGTTGTCGCACCGGTAGTGCACGGGGGTACCACCGGCAAGGCTCGTCATCGCGGTCCACAGCGGATAGTCGGGCGCGGGGATCAGCACTTCGTCGCCGGCGTCGAGGAGCGCCTGCATCGTCATGGTGATCAGCTCTGACACACCGTTGCCGAGGTACACGTCGTCGGGGTCGAACGACGGGAATCCGGGGACCTGTTCGTAGCGCGAGACGATCGCCCGACGCGCCGACATGATGCCGCGGCTGTCGCTGTACCCGTGCGCGTGCGGCACCGACTCGATCATGTCGCGCACGATCTGGAACGGCGCCTCGAACCCGAAGATGGCGGGGTTGCCCGTGTTGAGCTTGAGGATCGTGTGCCCGTCGGCCTCCAGCCGGTCGGCCTCCACCAGGGCGGCGCCACGAATCTCGTAGAGGACGTCCTTCAGCTTCGACGACTGGTCCAGGATGCGGCGGCTCATCGGTTCAGGATATCGCCGCCACGACCGGGCCAATCGCCGATCCGCGGACCCTCTCCGGATCTGCAGGGTCGGTGCGTTTCGTCTCGCTGCG
>NZ_CBDRMZ010000014.1:0-43754 GCF_965345345.1 Microbacterium sp. bgisy189
CTTCGATTACAGCCCGATCACGGAGCGACCGACGATTTCGTGGCCGAATGGGGCCCGAGTGGCGTTCTATGTCGGGCTGAACATCGAGCACTATCAGATCGACAAGCCCTCCACGAGCATCTTCGGCGGTACCGCGATGCTGCAGCCGGATCCACTCAATTACGGCTGGCGCGATTACGGTCCGCGGGTAGGCCTGTGGCGGATGATCGAGAGCCTCGACCGACATGGAGTGCCCGCAAGTGTGCTTCTCAACTCCGACGTTTGTCGGCACTACCCCCAGATTCTCGAGGCAGGCCGGCAACGCGGCTGGGCGTGGCTCGCGCATGGCCGCGACAATTCCACCTTCCAAGCTGGAATGGGTGCTGACACGGAGCGCGCCTACCTTCAAGACGTGACGGATACAATCGCCTCCGCCACCGGAGTACGGCCGCGGGGCTGGCTTGGCCCGGCGCTCACAGAGACGTTCGAGACGCCGCGGATCCTTCGGGAGCTGGGGTATGACTACGTCCTGGACTGGACGAACGACGATCAGCCGTATCCGCTGAACGTCGACGGGATGTTCAGCGTTCCCTACACGATAGAACTCAACGATGTGACGATGTTCGTGAGTAAGAGCTATACCGGCCCGCAGTTCCTGGAAGCGGTGATCGACCAGTTCGATCAGCTCTATTCAGACTCCGAGCACTCGGGTCGCGTCATGTCGCTGCCGTTGCACCCGTTCATCGTCGGCCAGCCGTTCCGCCACCGCTACCTTGATCGGGCCCTCGAGCACATCACGTCTCACGATGGTGTCTGGGTGACGACGAGCGATGCCATCGCGGCGCACTATCAGTCGACGGGGAACAGGAGAGCCGATTCGTGACGAATACGGAGCTGATCGATGAGTACGCACGGCTGCGCGACGAGTTCAAGGCCAAGGGATTGGGCGGCCGGATCGGCTACGGCGAGAAGCCGGCGCTGCTGATCGTCGACTTGATCACCGGATTCACGGACAGCCGTTCGCCCCTGTCAGGCGAACTGGAGTCACAGCTGGCCGCCACCAATGCCTTACTCGTCCCCGCCCGTGAACTCGAGATCCCCATCTTCTTCTCGACGGTCGCGTACGACACCGAATTGCAGGAGGCGGGGCTCTGGATCAAGAAGATCCCGTCCAACCACCTGTTGGTGGAGGGCAGCGAATGGGTGGAGGTCGACAGCAGGCTGGGCCAGCTGCCCCACGAGATGACCCTGGTGAAGAAGTACGCATCCTGCTTCTTCGGAACTGATCTCGCCGCACGCTTGATCTCACGGGGTGTCGACACCATCATCATCGTCGGCTGCACCACCAGTGGGTGCGTGCGCGCCTCGGCGGTTGACGCCTGCTCCTACGGCTTCCACACCATCGTCGTCGAAGAGGCAGTCGGCGACCGGGCAGCCCTTCCGCACCTGGCCAGCCTCTTTGACATCGACGCGAAGTACGGCGATGTCGTCAGCCTCGACGACGCACGTGCTTACCTGCGGGGGCTTGCGCAACAGAACGATTGACTGCAGTAACGCCGTGGGGCCAACTTCCTCTGTGCGGAATATTGAACCGGCGTGCAGGCCGAGATCCCGCAGATGCTGGCGCAGGGCGGCGGATCCATCATCAACACCGCCTCGTCCCTCGGGCAGGTCGCCATCGCCCACCAGTCCGCCTACGTCACGTCGAAGCACGGCGTCATCGGCCTCACCCGAGCCGCCGCGGTGGAGTACTCCGACAAAGGCATCCGCGTGAACGCAGTGCTGCCCGGGGTGATCCAGACGCCAATGATAGACGCGCTGGAGGAGACCTACCCCGGCTTCAAGGACGCGCTGCTGACGAAGCACCCGATCGGCCGACTCGGCACGCCGCACGACATCGCCGAGATGGTCGCGTGGCTCGGTTCCGACGCGGCCGCCTTCGCGACCGGCGCGCAGTTCGCCGTCGACGGCGGGTACCTCGCGATTTAGACGAGGTGGCCACGACGGACGGGAGGCACGGTGTCAGCTGACACCGTGCCTCACGTCCGTCACCGGTCGCGCCGCGACCCGCGTGTCAGCCGTTCTTCGCGGCCAGTCGGTCCGTCTCGCTGTCGTTCCGCCACCCGGCGGTCGCGCCGCCGTCGACGCTGTAGTTCTGTCCGGTCACCCAAGAGGACTCGTCGGAGGCCAGGTAGAGCGGCATGTACGCGATGTCCTCGCCCGTGCCGGGGCGTTGAATGAGCGCGTTGCCGACCTGCCAGGCCTTGCCCTCCGCATCCACCGCCTTGTCCGTCGCCGGGGTGCTGACGAAGCCAGGCGAGATCGAGTTCGCGCGGACGCCGTAGCGGGCGCCCTCCGCAGCGAGCGACTTCGTCATCGCGATGACGCCGCCCTTCGCGGTGGTGTGCGCGACCTGGCGAGCGGCTCGATCCCGCGACCTTCGCGATCGACGGAAAGCAACTCGAGATCGATCTCGAGTTCGAGGCCTGGGCCAAGAGCGCGCGCCGCATCGGCGCAGCCACCCGGCGTCCGGCGAGGACGTCGCGGGGCGGACGGGCCGATCTCAACACGGTGCGTGAATGGGCCAGTCAGAACGGACACCAGGTCAGCGATCGCGGCAGGGTTCCCGCGTCCATCCTCGAGGCGTACGACGCGGCGCACTGACGCGGTCACTCCTGGGCTGAGCCGCGCGCTGCGCGCCAGTGCTCCGTGACGGGATAACCGGAGCGCACGTGCGCGCGCACGTGGACCTCCCCCGAAGGGGATCCGCTGCCGCCCGGCTCCGGCGGCGGAGGGTTCTGTGTCCAGCCTGAGCCAGGGACCCAGACCGTCCCCGGTTGCACGGGCGCGTCGGCGAGCGCGGGATCGATCAGCTGACGCGCGAGAGCCACGGCCTCACCCAGATCGGTGATCCCGCCGGCTGAGGGCGTGCCGGCCGCGAGCACCCGGTAGGGACCGTCCCAACCGTCCGGGACCGTGAACGTAGTGAACGAGTCGAGCTTTGACAGTGCACGCTTCGCGTCGATGGCCATCTGCAGCTCGCGCAGGTCGACGCGCTGCGTGCGTGCAATGGTGACGATGTCCACCAGGTCTTTCGCGCGGCTGCTGGGGCGGCCGTTGTAGGTGCTCATCGTCGCAGTGACCTTCTCCGCGACCTGATCGGAGATCGGGAACAGCCGGTAGGGGTGCGACGGGACCGGCCGCCCCAGCTGCAGCCGCGTCGACGGCTCGATCGTCTCGACGCGGCCGACCGGGGGAGGGCCGACGACCACGTCGATGGGGATGTCGGAGATCCTCCGGCCGGTGTTCGCGTCCAGACATGTGAACACCAGGCGCCGGGTCGCGACACCCGGCTGGTTCTCTCCTCGCCCGGTCGCACGGGCACGGGTGAGCTGGAACCGCACATGGTCGCCGAGATCACGCGCGGCTGCCTGCTCGAGCGCCTGCTGCGCGGCATCCAGATCGGCGGCGCCGGTCGAGGCCAGATCCAGGTCTTTCGTCGACCGTGACTTCGGCACCCGGGCGAGCATCGCCGTGCCGCCCTTGAGCAGCCACTCGGACTCTTCCCCCTCCGCAAAGACCCGGCTGAGGAAACGATCGTGCTGTGCCTGCACGATCTGCGCATTCACATCCAGCGCGCTCGCGCCGTCACCGGCTGCCTTCGTCGCGGCCGCCTTGATCGCCTGCGCAAGCCCCGTCCAGTCTTTGTAGCCGTCGGGCTCAGGCATCGGCCGGCACCACCGCGTCGACGCCCGCAAGAGCGAGCAGATCAGCCGCGAGCGCGGCACCCGAGGGGTACTTGTTGGGCTTGGCCAGCGGCTCCAGATACTCGGTCAGGCGGGCGGGGGAGAGCAGCTTTCCCGCGTCCGCGGCGTCGGCGAGCGCATCGGCGACGAGGGAGCGGTCGACCCACTGCTCGATCAGGTCGGCGATCGTGCGCTCGACGCTCATGGTCGGCATCCCGTCGACGGAGACCACCTCGGTGGGCGCGAGCTCGCGGGTGCGGAGCCGCACCCCGTCCAGGCGGGTACCGCGGCGGGTGGGAACGACGAACTCGAGTGGCCCGGGGAACCAGTCGCCGATGCCATGCAGCTGCGCGGCCGTCTGGCCTGCGGCGACGACGGGCGGGACGCCGGTGTCTGTGCGGGGACGGTCGGCGCCGCCGAGGGCGAGCCAGGTCGCGAGGATCGCCTCCTGCTCGTGCTCTGGCGCGCCGGCGAGGCGGTAGACGCCGCGCGCGACGCGGATGAGCGCGCCGCTGTTGGCGAGGCGCGTCAGGGTCGGGCGCGCCACGCCAGCCTCGAGCGCCTGGGCGGTGGTCACCAGGCCCCAACGCTGTGACGCGAGCTCGCCCAGACGAGCGAAAGTTGATCCTGCCATGCGCACAGTGTAGCGAGAAACCGCAACAAACGTTGTAGCTCGTTCAGATTGTCGACTTCGAGCCTCTGGGGCCACCCCTTAGCAGTGAGGGGGTTCCAAACCCTCGGGAACGGGTTATATTCGGGAATATAACCATCTGTGAGGAGGAGAAGATGCGGACCCACACCTGCCCGCCGGACCACAAGCACGGGCTGACCTCCACCTGCTACGTCGTCCACCTCTGCGGGTGCCGCGCCTGCATGGACGGCAACGCGCGCCGCCGCCGCGACCGCTACCGTCTCCTGGCCTACGGGCGATACCAGGACGCGCACCAACCCATCGAGCCGATCCGGCAGCACCTGCAGGCACTGGTCGACACCGGGATGATCCCCGAACGGATCGCCATCAGCGCCGGCGTCGGCGGCGCCACGGTCCGTCGCCTGCTCAACAGCGAGACGGCACGGTTCGTCACCGGCGCCACCGCCCGCAAACTCCTCGCAGTCACCCCCGACAGCAGCACTCTCGCCGCGCAGGGCCGAGTCAACGGCCGCGGCACCCGCCGGCGCCTCCAGGCTCTGGCCGCGATCGGATGGAACCACCACGAGATCGCACGCCGACTCGGCTACCCGCGCTGGAAGGTCAACAAGGCACTCGAAGGCGCCTACGTGGACATCCGTGTCCACGACGACATCGCCGCGCTCTACGACGAGCTCTGGGACCAGCAGCCCCCCACCCACACCCGAGCGCAGCGGGTCGGCCGCTCCTACGCACTCACGGTCGCACGCCGGCACGGCTGGCTGCCGCCGCTGGCCTGGGACGACATCGACACCGACCCGGCACCGCCCACAGCCGGGCAGGAACCCCTGCTCGACGAGATCGCGATCGAGCTCGCTCTCGCCGGCCAGAACGTCCGCCTCACCCGAGACGAGCGCCTCGAAGCCACCCGACGCGGGACCGAACGCGGACTCAGCCTCACCCAGCTCAGCGACCTGCTCGGCGTCGACGTCCGCACCATCGACCGCGACCGTGACGACCTCGGACTCCGGCAGGCCGCCTGATGAGCAAGACGCTCGACATCCTCGAAGCCGCCCTGCACGGCACCACCGCCGGCTACCTGGCCGGATGCCGCAGCAAGGGAGGATGCCCGAACCACGGCAACCGCCAGCTGCTCACCTGCACCGAAGCGGCCCGCGCCCGCCGCCACTACTTCTCGCTCGCCTCGCTCGAGGAGACCGAGCCGATCACCCGGCAGATGCTCCGCGACGCCAAGAACAGCCCCTTCGCACCGAAAGAAGCCGCAGATGTCTGACCAGCCGAACACCTTCACCATCGACTCCACCAAAGAGGGAGAGTGGCTGCGGGTCGTCCGCGCGCTCGGCGGCCATCGCTGGGCCCTGTCGCTGCGCTTCAACCCCCTCCCGCTGACTCAGCGAGGCGCCCGGCACACCCGGCCAACGCGGCAGCCCACACCCCACGCGGCAGCAGGCCACGGGCCGAACGCGAGACTGCACCTGCCCAGCTGCGCGATCTCCCCCCAGCTCGGCAACGGCCGCGGCGCCCACCTCAAGCAGATCCCCCACCTGGGCCGAACCGAGGAGCACTGATGACCGACATCGCCGTGCGCCTCCAGGAAGCCATGACCATCCAGACCGGCACACCCGTCACCGTCCGATGGAGCTTCCGCGAGTTCGCGCTCAACTGCACCCGCCGCGACGGCCGCCCCCTCACCCAACGGATGCACAGGCTCTTCCAGACGCTGCTCAACCGTGAAGCGCTCCGCGAGCTCACTCCAGGAGAAGACCCAACGATGGGATCCCGCGCAACCCTCATCGAGATCATCGACGACCTCGCCGTCAGCGCCGACCACCAAGGCGCCCGCGCGGCCGCGCTCGCCGAGGTCCTCCTCAGTGCCGGCATGTTCCACCTCGGCGACCAGCTCCGCCGCCAGAGCCACGCACTCTCAGAGCTCGACGCCGACGACGAAACCCTCGAGGTCATCGACGAGGCACGCACCCAGATCGCCCGAACCATACTGCTGCTCGACCAAGCCGACACCGCACAGGCAAAGGAGCGCAGATGAACCGACGCACCCGCCGCGCCAGCACAGCCCTCGCCGCGGTCGCAGCTCTCGCGCTCGGCTTCGGCGCCCACCAGCTGGGCATCACCTCCTGGATCGACACATGGACGCGCCCGCAGGCACCCGCCCCGGACCCGACCTACGACTACACCGCGCTCGCCGCAGTCGCGCAGGAGCTGCCGCTGATCGATCCCACCGAGGAGATTCCCGAGTATCGCCGCGCCACGTTCGGCGAGCGCTGGATCGACATCGAGGGAAACGGCTGCGATCAGCGAGACGATCTCCTCGCCGTCCAGCTGCAGGACGTCGTCCGTGACGGTTGCACGGTGCTCTCCGGCGTGCTCGACCCCGATCCGTACACGGGCACACGCATTGAGTTCGAGCACGACCGGATCGCCGCCCCTGGAGCCCCGGGAAGCTCCGGCGTCCAGATCGACCACATCGTCAGCCTTTCGGCGGCGCACGCCGGGGGCGCGTGGGCGTGGACCGAGCAGCAGCGCATTCAGTTCGCCAACTCGTTCGACAACATCGTCGCCGTCGATGGCAACACGAATGCGGCCAAGAACGACCACGGGCCAGCCCTGTGGCTGCCATCGAACGCCGACTACGTGTGCACCTACGTCGCCCGCTACACGGAGATCGTCGACACCTGGCACCTCGCGGTCGACGAAGCCGACCGCGGTGCGCTCGTGGACACGCTCTCAACCTGCGCTGCCCAGCAAGCCAGCGACGAGAGCGGGAGCATGTCGTGAAGCCGCTACGAACCCGCGTGGGATCTCGCCGCGCGCGCCTGACGCTTGGCCGCGCGAGCGCGGTCTACGACCTCGTTCGCATCCGTCGTGTCGACACCGAGGGTGCGCCTGATCACCTCGAGCTCGGCGTCGGTCCAGCGGGTGCGCCCTCGCATCCGCTCACCGAACGTGACGACGTTCAAGCCGAGCAGGTCGATCAGAGCCGCCTGCGTGGGAACCTCGGGCGCCCCCGCCCCGTCCGCGATCGCCGCCCGCAACCGCTCCGCGAAAGCCGCATCGCGCGCCAGTCCCGGCATCAGTCGCGGCCGGCGGCCGCGCTGCGAGGGCGCCCTGCGCGCGCGCTCCTGCGCGAATGCGTCGATCGCGGCCTCGTCGTAGAGCGGGGAGTTGCCTTCTATGGCAACCGGCTCGGGGAGCAGAGGACCCTCCTGGCCGGCTCTGCGCAGCTTGTTGCTGATGGAGCGCATCTTGTAGACCGCGACGACGGACACGCCGAGCTTCTCGGCGACGTCCGCCGTGGTGAGGTGCCGTCCGGTCATCAGCGCTCCTCTCAGCTGGATGAATATAACCACTTTCGCGGTTACGGCGCGCCGCGGCAACCAGACCCAACTTGGTTGGGGATGCTGGGGCGCATGGCTAACAAGGACGCGGACGCCATCCGTGAGGAGCTCCGTCGCATCGGCCAGCAGCTCGCGCAAGCGGACGAGCTGCGCGAACGCCGCGGCAAAGTCGTCGACGAGGCGCGCGCGGCCGAGCTGACCCAGCGAGAGATCGCCCTCCTGCTGGGGATGACCGAGGAAGGGCTGCGGAAGGCGCAGAAGTCCTACCACGGACGCGGGCGCTCTTACGGCGGCCGCCTCGCGTCCTAGCGACCCCGCCAGACCTTCATGGAGCGCCCGTCGACTGCGAAATCTGATTGCAATTTTCAAGCACTCTTGACTAATATAACCTGACGAATGAGGGGGTGAGATGGACGAGCTGAACTACCGACCCAAGCCGTGGACGCCGAAGGACGTGCCCACGATCTGGGTCGACCAGACCACCGGGCAAGGCGTCACCGACGCCGGCACGCCCGTTCGCCCCGTCATCGGCGAGCGCCGCAAGAACCCCAACCTGACGGACCTGCTCGACACGGCTGCCTCGTACGGCGCTAACCGCATCATGCTGACCGGGAAGCGCCCCGAGCCTGCGCCTGGCGTGCGGCACTGGCTGTACGTCCAGACCCCGAACTGGAAGCCCGGAGCCCACTGGGTCAACAACGGCCCGCCCACCGGTCGGTTCGAGCACGCGGTCACCGGCTTCAAGATCGAAGTCCGCACCGCGGAGGAGTGGTTCGGCGACGGGCCGCTGACCCCTGCCCAGGCTCGTCTGGCCTGGAACGTCACCGCGTCGATCATTCGCCACGCCGACGAGAACGCGCGCCTGTTCAACAGCCCTGCCGCCACCGGAACGAACCTGTGGGCGCTGTCGCTGCCGAAGAACATCAACCCCGTGCCGGTCGAAGACGACATCGCCCAGGAGATCCACTTCACCTCGGGCCTGCACCACTACGACCACCTGGTCGCGGGGGAGTCGTTCGCCAAGCACGAGGACTGCGTCCCGCTGATCGACCCGGCCAAGACGAAGAAGATCAGCGAGTTCGCCTACGTCGACGGCCGGTTCATGTTCGCCGGCGTCGGGCGCGAGCTCGGTATCGGCCCCGCGATCCGGCTGAACCAGGCCGCCGCGTACGAGCTGCTCGAGCAAGACCCCTACGCGCGCGCCCGCTTCCACGTGCGGTTCCGCGTCCCTCAGGGCTGGAACCACGTTGGCCTGCTCGGTGTGAAGCACCTGGACGTTCGCGAAGGCTGGTTCTATCCGAACCGGCCCGGAGCGGTGCACGACACCTGGGCCGACGGCAGCGAGATCCACGTCGCCCTCAAGCACGGGTGGGAGATCCGCCCTCACGAGGCCGTGGTGTTCCGCAAGGCCAAGCCTCTAGACACCTTCACCGAGCGCATGACGCGCGCCCGCGAGCGAGTCCAGCTGCAGGACGAGATGCACCCGGACCTGCGCCGCGCTGTGCTCGCCGCGCTGCGGAACATCATGCTGCACTCGATCGGTGCATTCGCCGCCGCGGGCCGCGACGAGACCCGCGTCGCCGCGTCGCCCGATGACGTCCCGCCCGAGTACAGGGCCAAGATGCTGCGACAGGGCAACCTCTGGATCTATCGCATCCCGTCGCGCCCGAACGACCGCACCCGAAGCTTCTACCACCCGGAGCTCGCCGCCCAGGTCTGGGGTCGCGCACGCGCTCGCGTCCTCCACGGCCCCAGCTCCCTCGGCGGCTACACCTCCGGTGCTCTCACGGTCGACCCCTCGACGCTCATCGGCATCCAGGGTGATGCGATCTACACGACCAAGCTGCCGGCGTGGTCCCTGCCGGACCGGTTCATCGGCGGCGGCGACGACGGCAAGACCGGGCGCCTGCGCCTGCAGGGCTACCTCAACGGATCCTTCATCACGCCGGAGACGCTGCGGCAGCGTGACGCGCTGAAAGCACGTGCCGAGCGGGCCGGCATCGCCAAGGCGCTCGAGCAGGCAGAGGAGAAGGGCTGATGGCTGACCAGCAGCGCACCGCCCAAGACCTCATCCGCGATCTGCGGCGCAAGGGCATCAGCACGGCCGAGATCGCCGAGGAGCTGCACCGCTCGCCTCGAATGGTCCGCAAGATCCTCAACGGCGAAACCAGCGGCGCCCTCTACCGCCAGGCGCTCCAGGAGCTCGCTGACACCGGACGCCTCACCCACGTCCCGCCGCGGCGCCGGCGCAAGGACGGCTCGATCGCCCCCGTGCGAGGCAAGGCCGGCGCCAAGCCCGTCATCCCCGAAGACCTCAGCGGCACCTACGTTGAGGGTCGCCAGGGTGGTCGGCTGCGCGTCGACGTGGCATACGCCACCGGGGGCGACCGGTACATCGAGATGCGCATCCCCAAGGGCCGCACCGCGAAGGGCCGCGAGCAGGCGAACGCCGAACTGATCAAGCAGGTCCGCAACGCCGCCAAGGGCCAGTCCCACGACAAGCAGAAGCAGATCACCGCCCACCTGACCTTCTCCAACGGCCGCGTGATGGAGGTCAACTCGTACAACGCCTCGACGATGCTCAAGCGCATCCACGAGAACGGCGGCGACGCCCTCGGCTGGTTCCGCGAAGAGTCGAAGAACCGATACGTGAACCTCGACACCAGCCGCGACACCATCACCGGCGTCACCCTCAACGTCGTCAGCACGGCCAAGACGACCGAGTACCAGAGGCAGGCCGAGCGCGGCCGCACTCACCGCCCCCGCTCGCTGTCGCCGGCGGAGCTCATCAGCATGGAAGAGAAGCGGCGCATCGAGGAGCGCCGCGCTCGCCGCCGTGGAAACCGAGGAGGTGGTCAGTGACCATGGCCGCCCCGAAGAAGCCCACAGCTGCAGCGAAGCCCCGCGCACGCAAGGCCGCGCCCCCCGCTGAGGAAGTCACCAGCGACGTCGACCAGGCAGCGACGTCCGAAGCACCCGCACGCGCACCTCGCGCAAGCCAGAAGCCGGCAGCGGCGAGCGCGACGCCTCCTGAGTCGGCCGAGGCGGAGACGCCACCGCCGGCGAAGAAGAAGCGGGGGCCCTACAACGTCGTCTACGTCCAGAAGAAGCCCGTCTCGATCCGTCTCCCCGACGACGCGCTTGAACTGATGGACTGGGCCAAGCAGGATGCAGCCAGCCGCGGCGACCGCCTCACCAAGGACGAGATCGTCACCGTTGCGCTTCGCGCCTACTGGGGCCGCAAACGGCGCCGCGGGTAATGACCGTCTCCTGAGCTGCTGGCAGGGAAGTCGAGATGAGTGAAACTAACGGGCCGGCCGAGTTGCCGGTCTACTCGATCGCCGAGGCATTCGTGAAGCGATCCGGAATGTATATCGGGCAGCCCGTCACGTTCGAGCGAGTGCACACGTTCCTGCTCGGTTTCGAAACGGCGATGTTGTACGTTCGCGACGAGCTCGCGCGCGATCGCAATGCGTTTCAGCCCGTGGGCGTGCTCGGTCAGTTCCGGGAGCAGCTGCGATCCGAGGGGCGGCTCAGGTGGGACTCCTGGTCCCTGACGATCGTGGCGGAAGCGATCGGCTGGACTGGCGACGAGCCTCCGGCGATCGACGATCTGACCGAAGAGCAGCACCTCGAGGCAGTCCGGGACCTTCTCCCGTTGCTCGAGAAGGTCTTTGCCCTCCCCGCGGAGCTTGTCACCTCGCTCCGTGACTCCGCCTGAGAAGGGTAGGCACCCCACCGCTGTCGGTGTGTCGTCCCGCCCATCGAGTTCGAGAACGCGTTCTATGCTGTGCGGCGATGATCAACCTGACCGCCACCGTCCCGCTTGGACCGCTGACAGAACTTGTCGGACGATCCCTCTCGGCGACTGGGAGATGGGTCAACTCATCCGGTAGCGCCTACCTGTCATATCCATCACTCAGAGGATCCTGACCCGGACGAACGATCGCAGTCGCTCGAGGGCAAAGGACCCGTGCGGATGTCGCGCGTCACACCTCGACCTCGAACGGCAACTTTCGCAGTGTCGTCGCGGAAATCCCGGTGCTCTTGTACATCCGGGCGTGGGCGTACTGGATCTCCGGCAGCAGATCGATGCGGCCGATCGCCTCCAGCATGATCTCGTCGGCCTGACCGGTGAGATGACGCAGTTCGGGGATCGCGTACCCGCCCACGTACTTCCCGGAGTTGAGATCCCAGGAGCGCACGGCCGGCAGCGCCTCCTCGATCCTCTCGCCGAGCTCCACCAGAGCATCGAACGTGTCCTGCCCGTAAGCGTGCGGGGAGAATGGGATCTGCGACATCGTGCCCTTGGTGACGTTGAAGCAGTCGCCCGTGAACGTCCACCACAGGAACGCCAGCCGCGACGCCGCGATCGCGCTGGCCGCGAGCTGGTCCTTCCGGTTCTGAACGAACAGCTTCCCCTCGTTGAGGGGCACCGTGGCGTGCGTGGTCTTGTCGTAGGTGACCGGCGGCACCGTGTACGTGCTCAGGAAGTACGTGGCGGTCTTCTTGAAACCGACGGAGTAGTCGCTCACACGGACAAGCGGCGTCGAGGAGATCGTGCCCTTCGCAAGCAGCGTGTCGATCAGCTCGAACATCGCGTCGCTGCTGGCGCGCATCCAGTTCGGGGTCCGCGAGCCGGCGGGCCGAAGCGAATACCGCAGTGTCGCCATCAGATGCGGACGGAACGCCTCGATCCAGCTGTGGGTGAGCGTCGTGTGCAGCTCGGAGACGCTGCCATACCCGGCGGCGGTGATGATCGTGCTGCGCACCTTCACCTGGAACAGGGCAGCCGGGCGTTCCTGGAAGGTGCTCACCCAGATCGCATCGAACCGCCGCTCGTAGAACTTCCGCAGTGACTCGTCGCGATCGGCGAACTGGCTGCGGATGGGAACGATCAGGCTGAGCCGGCCATCCGGGCGCGTGATCTGCGCCGAGCGCTCGCAGCAGGAGGCGTAGATGTCGTCGACGTTGTCTGTCTCGAAGCCGGTGATGCGGTAGCTGAGCTCGCGCCGGTTGACGTAGGGTGGGTTGCCGATGACGACGTCGAAGCCGCCCTGATTGGGGTGTGACACGTCGCCCCGCACCGGCAAGAAGCGCGGCCCGTACAATGTCCAGCGCATCGAAAAACACCCCGCGACCTTCCGACTACCTCCGGACGTCTTCGAGTACATCAACCAGGCACGCGACGAAGCCGCGGCCCGTGGTGATCGCCTCACCAAAGACGAAGCGATCACCATGGCAGTCCGCGCGTTCTGGGGCGGCAAGCGCCAGCGCCGCCGCTGATCACCACACCGACATAACCGACGAAAAGAACTCTGGAGGCATCTGATGAGCCGTCGATCTATGCTCGAGCAGGAAACCGATCCGCTACACCCCGCGCGGATGCTACCGCGCACCTGAGACGAACGCGCGGTCCTTCACCGAGGATGGCTACATCTCGACATGATCAACCGAGGCAGCGAGAAGATTTCGTGCGAAGAGGTGGAGGACCTCGTCTACCGCTATGACAGCTTCGATCTAGCGGCCGCCGTCGCGATGCTCGACCCCGTGTTCAGCGAGCGGGTATGCGTCTACGTGAGTCTCAAGGAGGGCGGCCCGCTCGGGCTCGAACGGATCCGCGCCGCCATGGAGTCCGCCGGGGTGGCTAAGCATAAGCACCCCGAGCGGCTGATCGCCGTCGACGACATGCCCCTCACCAAGGTAGGCAAGATTGACAAGAGGGAGCGGAGAGGGCTTTGCCCGCCGCGACAGCGCCTAATGGGGCAGACGCTCAGCGCCCGCGCCGCCACGCGAGCCAGTGGCGGATGCTCTCCTCGAGCGCGTGCAATAGAGGCAACATCACCCAGATGACGCACGCGACGGTCAGTGGCGTCGTACATAGGATCTGGAGGTACGGCGGCAGGCCGGTCAGGAGCGGAGCGATGAAGTAGGCGTTGAACATGGCAGGCGGTACCAGCGCGATCCACACTAAAATCGCCGTCCACCACCGCGGGCGCGCGGGACCGGCCGTCGGGATTGCACCGGTGAGGGCGTCCGGAGTCAGTGGACGGGCCTGCCCGATCGTGAGCGGCACGGCCTGTTGCAGGTGCGCCTGCCGCTCCTTACTGTCCTCCCACCGGATGAGGTCATGGGGGGAAGCGAACGTGATCTCGACGACAACCTGGCGCCGGTGCCGTTCCGAGACTCGGACCTTCGACTCCCGGTAGCCGGGGAACGACTGGGCCCGGCCGGTGAAACCATGCGCCCACTCGGTGAGATCGTCCAGCCGCCCGGGGACGGCTGTGCGCGCCACCCGAGCCGTGACCGTGAGGTTATCTGGTTGCATGGTGTCCTCCCGGGGCAGAGGAAGCCCCGTCTCCCAGCGTATTGCGCCGATGACGCGGCACTGAACAGCTTCCGACCATCGGGGTCCGGATCAATAGCGCGAAATAGTGCTCTTCCGAGCAGTGGAGTGTCACCGCCACTGCCGCCTCACGCAGGATGGAAAGTTGAAAGACCTGGATCGACGGGGAGGTCATTTGCACGAGGCGTTTCGCTTGCTGCGGGAAGAAAGGCTCAAACGAGGCCGATACCATCGCCGAGCGACGGTGTATCACCCGGACGTAGAAGAGGTCGACCAGCTCTACGGTGTCCGGCTTCAGCTGGAGTCCTTAGGCGCGCGCCGGACGGTGGACGGATGCTGCGCTCCGAGATCGGCGCTTCGCGCGAGTACGGGACGCTAATGGATGCGGCGCTGGCAGTCGGTGACATGGACGCCTGGCTGGTGGCGCACCACGCGTTCCTCCGCTGCTGCGTCGCGCGTGCAGACATCCCGTTGGGGCGGGTAGTGGACTCCTACCCGGAACGCTGCTTACACATCTATCAGTTGTGGCACCCGCAGTCGTTCGCCATCGCTCATCGCGAGTACGAGGCCGTCCTCGAGTCGATCGTCAGGCGTCCGACGCCCAGGGGATCGATCTGTCGCCGCTGGCGACCCACGAGTTCGCCTTCGACGATGCCGCCGCCGCCTTCGAGCAGTCCCGCGACGCGTCCAGCAGCCTGAAGGTCCTGCTCCGACCGTAGAGCGCCTGGGCCGTCGGGGCCGTCACAGGGAGCCACGCGGGCGGCGTGGGGTGGCACGGGCTGCAGTGGCACCGCGGAGACGATCCTCCCGCCTGTCGGGTCGGCATCGGAGCGCGCGGTGCAGGAGGAGCGCGCCCACGTTGCAAGTAAGCTTTCTGCCGTGCAGAATCGACAGCTCGGGTCGCCGGGCGATCCACCCCAGTATCCGATCGAGTCGGTCGACAACGCGCTGAAGCTGATCCTGCTGCTGGGTGAGGAGCACGAGCTGCGGCTCACGGACGCCGGTGCCCTCCTCGGGGTGGCGACCTCGACCGCGCACCGACTTCTCGCGATGCTGGCATGGCGCGGCTTCGTGCGGCAGAACCCGGTGACCAAGGCTTACGGCCCTGGCCCGGCGCTGACGACGGTGGCCTTCTCGGTGCTGCGCAGGATGGATGTCCCGAGACTGGCGCAGCCGATCCTCGAGGACCTCAGCGCCGCCCTCGGTGAGACCTGCCACCTGGGCACGCTCGAGGGCAACCATGTCCGATTCCTCGCCGTTGCCGAGCCCGATGTGGCCGTGCGCGTGGTTTCGAGACTGGGCAAGACCCTGCCGGCGCATTGCACCTCGACCGGCAAGGCGCTGCTTGCCGAGCTGAGCGACGAGCAGCTCTTCCGGCTGTACCCGGACGAGCAGCTCGAGATCGTCACACCGAACTCCATACGTTCCCGAGACGAACTCGTCGCCGAACTGGTTCGGACACGACTGGACGGTTATGCCGTGAATCGGCAGGAAAGCGAGGACGGCGTGGCGAGCGTCGCGGTCCCGGTCCACGTCTCGTCGGGACTGCGACTGGCGATCAACGCCTCCGCGCCCGTGCAGCGGTTACCGCCGGGCAAGGTCAAGTCCCTAGCGCGGTCACTGCGGGACGCCGCGATCCGCCTCGCCGAACTGTTGGGGTGAACCGGCCCGGGTCGTCGTAGCGCCCATGGATGCGCTGCGCACGCGAACACGCCGCTGATGAGCGTGGCTGCGGGAGCGACCGACCCGCCGCCGTGGGCCTCAGTGCCCGTTGGCCGGATCGTCCGGGTCGCGGGCGGCTTCTTCGCCTTGATCCAGCCCACTCAGCGTCGCCATATCCTCCGAGCTGAGCGTGAAATCGAAGACGTCGATGTTCTGCGCGAGATGCTTCTCATCGCCGGCGCGCGGGACGGGAACGATCCCTTCCTCGATGTGCCAGCGCAGTAGGACCTGTGCGGGCGACTTGTCATACTTCGACGCGATCGCGGTCACCGCGGGATCGGACAGCAGGGCTCCTCCGCGTCCGAGCGGGCTCCACGCCTCGGTCAGGATGCCGTGAGCGCGCTGGAAGCTGCGCTGTTCGACACGGGCGATGTCGACGCTGAGCTGGATCTGATCGACGTCGGGGACGACACCGGTCGCGTCGACGACGCGCTGAAGGTGGTGAGACTTGAAGTTGGAGACGCCGATCGCCTTCACTCGTCCCTCTTCGAGCAGTCTCACCAGACCCTTCCACGCTTCGACGTATCGGTCGAGGGCCGGAACCGGCCAATGGATCAGGAACAGATCGAGGTAGTCGACGCGAAGGGTCTTCAGCGATCGGTCGTACGCGCGCTGCACTCCCTCGACGCTGTGGTCCTCCTTGTTGAACTTGCTCGTGATGAAGACCTCGTCACGAGGGATGCCCGATGCACGCAGACCGGCACCGACGGCCTCCTCATTCGCGTACTTGTACGCCGTATCGAACAGGCGGTAACCGTAGCCGACCGCCTTCTCGACCATCGTTGCGCACTCGTCTCCCGTGAGTGGCCACGTGCCCACCCCGATTCGCGGGATGCGGTGACCGTGCAGGAGGGGGAGGGTGGTGTCGTCAGCTCTCATCGGGCGGCCGCCTTCGCCGGAGCCGTGCTCGAGGGCTCGAGGAGGGCGCGCAGCCGATGTATCAGCTCGTCCGCCTTCGCTCGCGAGGCGACCGAGCGGCGGGCGTCGACGAGGGCACGCGGCCAGTTCACGATGACGGCACCTTCGGCCTGCCCTTGGCTCTCGCCGTACACGACGGCGAAGCGGTCCTGCGCAGGGTCGCCCACCATCGTCCAGTGATCAGATCCGGTATGCCCGACGATCTGGATCTTCCAGTCGTACTGGTCGCTCCAGACATACTCGGTCGTGTCGTAGTCCTCGCAATCATCAGGGTGGACGATGTTGTGTGCGACGACGCGAGCCTGATCAACGGCATTGGTCCAATGTTCGAGGCGCAGCGAGACGTTGCGCGACGCACTCGCCCAACGTGCGATATCGCCGACGGCAAAGATCTCAGGATGCCCGATGGCCCGCAGCCCAGAGTCGCAGGTCACCCCGTTGTCGAGTTCGATGCCGGAACCCTCGAGCCACTCTGTGTTGACCACAGCTCCGATACCGACGAGAGCTGCATCGGCCTCGATGATCTCGCCGCCATCGAGCACCACGCGCACCCCGTCTGCCGTCTGTTCGACGCCTTCGACTGTCCTTCCGAAGTACTCCTCGACGCCCTCCTGGGCATACTTGCGGCTGAAGATCTGGCCGACTTCGGCATTGAGCACCCGCGACATCGGCGCCGGGAACGGGTCAACCATGCTGACCCGTACGCCCGCCGTGATCGCCGTTGCGGCAGCCTCCCCCCCGATGAAGCCTGCGCCGATGACCACAAGGTGCCGCGCTGTGGCCAGCTCATCCCGCAAGCGCTCGGCATCGCCGCTGGTACGCAGCAAGTGAATATGCTCACCTTCACCCCACGGAGAGCGACGGGCGCGTGACCCGGTGGCGATCACGAGTGTGTCGTATGAGACGGCTGTACCGTCCTCGAGCGTCACAACCTGGCCTTCGAGGTTGAGGGATGCCGCGGGCGTGCCGAAGATTGAGATGGCTCCGATCCCCCGCGTCTCGTGCTCGGAGAGAAGCTCGATCTCGTGTCGCGCCGTCTCACCGGTGAGGTACTTCTTCGAGAGCGGAGGTTTGTCGTAGGTGGGATGGCGTTCCTGGTCAATCAGGACGATCTCGCCCTCGAATCCCTCGCTTCGAAGGGCTTGGGCGGTCTTGAGCCCACCAACAGAGGCGCCGACGATGACGACCCGCGACACGTCAGTCCTCCACAACCAAGGCGGAGACGGGGCAGCTGCGCGCCGCCTCCTCTACTCGCTTGCGGTCACTGTCGGGCAGGTCCTCGCGCAGAACGATCACTAGGGCGTCGTCATCTAGGTCGAAGTAGTCGCCCGCGGCGACAACGCAATTGGCGTAGCCCTGGCAGGCGCTGCGGTCGGCGATGATCCGTGCCATCGGTCTCTCCTTTTCTACTGCGGTCGCATTTCGGGAAACATCGGCTGGTCAGGCCGCGCGATCATCTCGGAGAACGTCTGCGTGGTCTGCCAGGTCAGGGCCTCGAGTTCCATGGGGTCGATCGCGATCCACTGGCCAGTTTTCGGGGCGTCGATCAGTAGCCTCGTGCCGTTGTGAGTTTCCACGCGGCGCACTTCGATCTCCGAAAACTCGTTGGCGATGACGAGCGGCTCTCCGACGGTGCGGGCAATAAGACGCTCGCGCTCCGCCGCCGCAGCCGCCGCGGCATCACGATCGACGTCGGCACCCTCCCAGTCGAGGCCGCTCACAGGAAGATCGCCAGGTTCTGGGTGCGGAGCACCGACTCGTCCACCATGATCACCCGACGTGCCAACTGCAGGTCGTCACCGACGCGACGCAATACGTCCTCGCGGTGAGCGGAGATGATTGACGGCTCGTTGACGTCTCCCCGGCTGCGGAACAGCAGGACGGCGGAGTCGACGATGAGCTCGTCCTCGACCGAGGACAGGAACACGCGCACGTTCGTCACGTAGTGACGCAGGCGTGAGGGAGGGTCCTCCGTCCAAGCGTGTTCAGTCAGGAATCGCGCGACCCGGCGGCTGAGCGAGTACTTATTCTCGTCCCAGTGCGACATCCCCCTCGCCGTCGTGAAGGAAGACCCGAGAGCCGTCGTCTGACGCACCGGCATGATGTAGTGAATATCCTCTGTAAGCGTCTCAAGCCAGTGCTCGTACCGTTGCTCGTCGAGGGTGTAAGCCTCTTCAATCAACCAACGATGCGCCTCGAGATGCAGTTCGTCGGAGAACAGTAGGGACCGCCCGACTCGATCGGCGCGCGTGGCGTGGGCGCCGAGAGGCGATTGCTCGGATATCTGGACACCGGTCTCGGTGTTCATCATGCGGGTGCCTCCCCGTTGTTGGTGATGCCTGTACCGATGCTCGCGACCTGCACCTCGACTTCGTCATCGGTGTCGAGGTAGTCGGCCCAGCGATCGAGCAGATGACGCTGGTTGTACTCGCCGTAACCAACGTGCGCGACGCCTGGACCGGCGAACTGTTCAGGCGTCAGCGCAGCGACGACCGGAGTGTCGTCTTTGAGAGTCCCCATCCGACTGTTGAGCAGGAGCCGTCGAGCCATCGAACCCTTGGCAGTCGTGGTCAGCGAGACCCAGTTCTCGACATCGTCCTGCTCGAACATTCCCGTGCTACCGAAGCACATAAGGTAGGCCTTGTACGAGAGCTCCTTGAACTCCTCCGGCGCCTCGGCATCGACCGCGAACCAGGAGTAGACCTCCGTCTCGTTCTCGCTAATGGGCTGCCACGAACGGATCGAGATGAAGGGCAGCACGTCGTCCCCGTCCTCCACCTTCGGCCAGTTGTGCACGAAACTCATGTTCGGGAAGAGCGATGCCGCTGAGATCATAAACCCGTCACGGCCAATCACATCGAGCTGCTCAGGCGACCATTGCTCCTTCATCCGCTCGATCATCGCGTCGGGATATCCGACGTAGCGCAGCCGCTCCTCGAGGCTGCCCGGCGGGAGCTTGTAGGTCGTGCCGCCGCCGTTGCCGGCCCAGTACGTGTTGCCGTCCTTGCGCTTCTCCGCCTTCGGCTCACGGAACAACCCGATCTCGACGACCGAGGTGTGGGTCTGGGGCGTGTGATACATGTCGCCGGCGAAGTTCTCGGCGCCGATCTTCCAGTTCGCGTTGACGCGCCACCGCTGCGGGCCACGCAGCTCGATGCCCTTGGCGCTCTGCCCGGTGTAGTAGTCGAGGTAGAACGCGAAGTCGCCGATGTATTCCCGCAGGGTCGGCGCGTTCGGGTCCATGCTGATGAAGATCAGACCGTTGTATGTGTCCAGGTTCGGCGCCGGGAGCAGTCGTGCACCCTTCTTGTTGAACCCTGCCTCACCCCCGTAGGCCTCCTCGTGGAACGGGAGGCCCATAATCCGGCCGTCGTTGCGGTATGACCACCCGTGGTAGGGGCAACGGAAGTGGGAGGCGTTGCCGACCTCGGCGCGGCACACCTGCATCCCGCGGTGCAGGCACATGTTGAAGTGCGCCCGAATCTCACCACTCTCATCGCGCACGACGATAAACGAGTCGTCGAGCACATGCCGCACCACGTAGTCACCGGGCTGAGGGATCTCGGATTCATGTCCGACGAAAATCCACGCGCGGCTGAAGAGCTTGCTCTTCTCCTGCTCGAAGATCTCCTCGTCGTTATAGATGTGCGCCGGGATCATGCCGCGCCGCACGTCCTCGAAGATCGTCGTCTTGCTCGCCATTGGGTCGCTGCTTCCTGATGTCAGAGTCCTATTCCGCGCCTTGAAGATGATGTCGGTCGAGACCGGTTTTCTTTAAGACAGAATCTGATTCTGCTAGATTTTCCAGGAATTCGCAATCGGAGATCACGCCTCGAAGGAGAAGTGGATGATGAACGACTACGTCGACGAACGCATGCTCGTCGCCAATGCTTGCCGCGTGCTCGCGGTCCGGGGGCTCGTGGACGACATCCTCGGGCACGTCAGCCTGCGGGTCGACGACGACACCGTCCTCATCCGAGCCCGCGGACCGCAGGAGCGGGGGCTGCGGTTCACCACCGCCGACGACATCCTCGCCGTGCCCCTTGAGGGATCGTTCGAGCTCGCCGGCGGGTACCGGGCGCCGAACGAGCTGTCTCTGCATCTTGAGCTGCTGCGCCGCAATCCTGCGGCTCGATCCGTCGTCCACGCGCATCCGCCGGCTGTCGTCGCGTTCTCGCTGACCGGACGGACGTTGCTACCGATTGTCGGTGCCTTCAACATCCCCGCTATGCGGATGGCGCGCGGCGGCATCCCCGCGCACCCCTCGTCTGCGCTGATCCGCAACCACGCACGCGCGACGGCCATGGCGGACGATTTCGGCACGCGGCCGGTCGGCATCCTGCGCGGTCACGGCCTCACGGCCGTCGGCGAGAGCGTCCCGCAGGCCGTCATCCGCGCGATCAATGTCGACAGCCTGGCTCGCGTGCACCTCGCCGTTCTGCAGGCAGGGGCCGAGCCTATGCCGATCGATGACGACGATCTCGCCGACCTGCCCGACCTGGGTGACGCATTCAACGACGGGCATCTCTGGCGATTCCTGCTGCAGGAACTTGCTGAGCAACGGCTCCTGCTGTAGTCGGGCCATCACAGATGTCCGGAGCCCGGGTCGCGATCAACTGCACCATCCTCACCGCCGCAGGCGCACATTTGGACCGAGCCACTCCGTCACCAGGGTGAGTACCGCATCGCTGTTCGACTCCTGCATCAGCATGTGGCCGTTGCCAGCCACGTTCGCTGCCGTCAACGCGACGAACCTGACATCGCCGCCTCGCTCGGCGAGCCAGTCAGCAGTCGCGCGGTCCGACTCGATCGGATGATCGGTGTCGTGGGTACCGACCATCACGAGGGTCGGTAGGCCGTCCAACTCCCTGTCGCCGATATGGACCTGCGCACCGCGGACGTTCTGCCGCTCGAGGAGGAGCCCGGCTGGGATTGGCACCAGCTGCGAACGGAGCTCGTCCAGGTGACCGGGTGGGAACTGCTCGCTTGCACCGACCAGCTTCGCCTCGATGAACTCTGGTCCGGGATGCCACCAGCCGCGACGGGGAAGCCTCCAGGTGAGCGGGCGTCCCTGGACGACGATGTGATCGGCGTCCTCTTCCAGCACGGCGGGCTCGGGCTGGATGTCCCCGGGGGGAGCGGGTGCCAGCGCGACTAGGGCGATCAGTGAATCCCGATGGTGGAAAGCGACCCGATAGCCGAAAGCGGCGGACATGGAGTGGACCACGAGGACGACCGGGCCGCCGAGCGCAGCGATTAGCTCGACGATCGCGCCGGCGACCGCCGCCCCATCCAGCCGCGTGTCGGGGTCCCATGCGCCGCCAGCCGACAACCCAGGCCACGTCATCACGACCGCGCGGTATCCGGCTTCGGCGAGACGGGGTGCCCACCCGGGTCGCCCGCCGATCGCTCGACTCCAGCCACCGGGGCCCACCCCCCCGCCGTGAACGAGCAGCACCGTCGCACGGGCGGGGCCGCCGGGCAGCCATTCGGCGTAAGCGACGGTCCCAGCGGAAGTCGCGAAAGAGCGAAACGTCGTCACGACATAACGGAGACGATGGCTGCTGCCAGCTCCACCGGGCGCGTCAACATGGCCTGATGGCTCCCCGGCGAGCTCGCGGTCGTCGGGTTCGTGAGCCGGTCTGCTGATGCGCGGTACAACTCCTGCGGCACAGCCCGATCCTCTTGCAGGAAGATGTAGCCGCTCGGCACGTCACCGGTGCCGGCCGTCCGAAGACGGATCGGCTCGTCGAGCCAACCGCCAGGCGACGGCACCAGACGAGGCTCGACCTGCGCGTGAAGCTCCTCCGATCCGTCCTGCAAGAAAGCCGTCATGAATAGCTGCGGCGGGATCGGCACGCTCTGGTCGGGCGAGGACGCGGCTGTGCCACGGGCGAAATTCGCCAACTCGGCGGGGAGGATCGCATTGATCGACTCGCCGTCGGCGAGTACCCACGCGTCGATGAAGATCGCCTGCTCCACCTGCTCCGGCATCGCCTCAGCTACGAGTTGGATGAGCGGGCCGCCGCCACTGTGGCCGACTACGACGAACCGGTCCCACCCCTTGTCGGCGATCCGGCCGATGAGATTGTCCGCCATGGTCGAGAGCGTGACACCTGCACGGTCGTCGTTGTCACCGTGACCCTGCAAGGTTGGGGCCCATACCTCGTGGCCTGCCTTCGTGAGCTCAGCGACAACGCCGTCCCACGCCCAACCACCCTGCCAACCTCCATGAACCAAGACGATGCGCATTCTGGAACTCCTTTGTTCACCGACGGCGGGTTCCGTCGGATGGAATCCCACTCTACCTAGCAGAATCTGTGCAGAACAACAGTCCTGTTCAATCCCTTCAGAAAGGGTCATTCGTACTCGTCGAGCTTCCGGAGGACGGTCTATCTGAGCGGCGTCTCACGGAGGTCCTGCAGCATGATCGCCCGGTTCAGGGGCGAGATGCATTGCGGGACCTCTCTGGCCAGCGTGACCGCCACTGCGCCGAGCGGGGTGCCGGATCCATGTGAGTCGCGTCGACACGAATCCGGAGATTGTGCCGGCGCCCAGCACGATGAGGGAGTTGACGATCATCCTGACGATGATCTGAACTCCGCCGAGAACGAATCCCTGAGCGGTCGTGTTTCCCTGCCCGTGATCTATGAACTGCGGGATGATCGCGAGTTACATGACAGCGGCCTTGGGGTTGAGCAGGTTGGTGACGAGCCCCATCCGGAACAGCTTCGACCGGGAGTCGCGCGCGTGGGATTGTGTCTCGAATAGCCCGTTGCCGCCGGGGCGCAGGGTTGCGGACGCCAGCCACGCGAGATAGAGCACTCCAGCGGCTGTCCCGGTCCAGCTCACCTTGACAGGGCTCTCAGGGGTGAGTGCTCGACCGGACGATCCCCCGCGGACTCGCCATGGAGCCACGGCCAAGGAATGCGGAGATCGAGGACGCCGGTCGCGCTGAGCAACACCGGGATGAGGAGAAGAGTGAGCCGCCCCGTCGGCGATCGCCCTCGCCTCTGAACGGCGCGGCTGCTCACTCGTTAACACACTCTAGGTCGATCTGCCTGCCGCAAGCGGGCATCTGAGTTGAGTCGGACCAACTGTAGGAAAATGCCATTTCGCGTGGAATCCTGGCCCTGAAACCGTTGCCAACTACCGTGGAATCGCGAGGGGTTCATGCCATCTCGAGCGGGAACCTACAATGCCGCTTTCCTCGAGGAGGATGCGACCGTGAGGATCCTCGCGGTCGGTACAGACGACTATGAGGTGTTCCCCTCGGCGCTGGCGCACGAGATCGCCCGAGGTCTCTGACGCGCTAGAGGAGCGCGGTGTCCACGCGGCAGCACTTCTGCTGCGCGTAGGGACGGTCACTCAACGGGATCCAGCCCTCTTCTCCTCGGCGGAGGAGGCGCGGGTGTCCGGGCTCGGTCTCAGCAGTCATGTGTGGGCCAGCGTTGGTCCAGCAGTTCTGTGCGCGCGTCTCGCACCACAGCGCGAGTCGCGCTTCGCGGGGGAGACATGCCCGGTGCGTCCACCAGGCGCGCTTCTCCCCGTAGGGGCCGAATTGGTGCCCTTCACTGTGGGCGATTGCGTCGTGGACAGCGCGGAACACGTCGTTGGCGAGCATCGGCGCGCGCTCTCCCGAGGGGAGGGTGACGGTCACGGTGCGTGCCATCGGGTGGTCCGGCGGTAGAGCGCCTTCGGTGTGCTGCGAGACCTCGGTGCGGAAGTAGAACAGATGCTTGTTCTGTCGCAGATCGTCGAGCATCGCGGCGGAGTCGGCATAGGGCTGCTCGGCCTCTCCGTGCCAGGGCTCGAAGGTGTAGCCGGCTTCCGTGAGCATGTCCCACTGCGCGCCGATGTGCTGGCGCAGGCTTCGGTAAGACCGGGCGACCTGTGGGTGGGTGGGTTCGTGCGCTGCGGCCGCGTAGGCTCGCGCTGCAGCGATGTCGTCGAGCTCGGTCAGCCGGGGGATGGGTTTGCGTTGCGGGAACCCGTGCGCGTCGGCGTATCGCTCTCTGAGCGATTGGATCTCCTTGATGGGCTGGTGGCGCTGGTAGCTGTCGGTGCCTGGCACGAACGCGACGTGCGCTCGAGCGAAGGTGGGCGACGTGCCGAGACGTGCGGCGATCGCGTTCACGGCGGATGCCGGCAGCGGGTACTCGGCGGGTTCGGCGATCTCGAGCTTGCCGTCGTAGAGCCTGCCACCTGGTGCGCCGGCGGCGCGGAGGATGTCGAGAGTCTCCTGGACTTGCAGCTGCGAGCCGGTGTCGGCGGCGAAGCTGTAAACCCGGTCAGGTCCGTCCGGGTCGAAGTACCCGGCCATGATGCTGTCCTGCTCATACCGTCCTGCGAGCTCTCCCGCCCAGTCGGTGACCTGCTCGAAGCTGTCCGCACGGACGATGTAGGCGCCGGCTGGTTCAGATGCGCCTTCCCAGAGCCCGTCTGCGTGCTGCAGTTCCGAGATCTCGATGCCGTGGCGTTCCGCGGCGGCGCGGAGGGTGTCTTCGTACTCGATCCACTCGTCGGTGTCGTAGTAGCTGGGGCGGGAGCTCATTCGCATCAGCTCGCCAGAGACCGGCCGGAACGGGGTTGCCCCGATGAAGGCCTCGAGCTGCTTCTCGGCGTTCTGCTCACGCTTCTCTGCACGCCGACGCCGCTGCCCTGCGGCTGTCGACGACGGGCACCGTCGCCCTCCGTGGTCGATGTCGTCGCACATGGCCTCTCCCGTTCGTCTGCTGGGTATAGGCCGGTGTTGGGGGTGTTCGCGGACAGAAATCGGGCCCCGCCGGTGAGCGGGGCCCCGAGGAGTGCGGTCGAGGTCTGGGTCAGCCGTTGAGCTCCTCCCAGACCTGGTACGCGCGGTGGAACTCGGGGCTGTCATCGTTCCCCTCATTGATGAGCTGGTCGAGGTACTCGTCGAGCTCGGCCTGCGAGAGCTGGCGTGGATCCTTCATGACACGGACCCATCCGCTACCGGCGGGCAGCTGCATCGGGCGCGTGGCTGCTGGCCTTTCCAATTGCCGGTGTAGAACAGCGCGCACGGCCACTCATGCTCGCCGCGGCGCCGCGGCCTCGGGACGGCGACCGTGAGCTCACTGCCCAGGTTCAGCGCGTCCATGATGTCGTCGGCGATGAAACCTGCCTCTTCGTCAGGCTCGTCGGTGTGCTGCTGGATTATTCGCACGATCGTCGCGCGCACATCCAGAGTGACGGACGACGGCGCAGCCCCGGTCATCGGGTGTACTCGCTCGGTGAGGGGATCGGCAGGTCGGGGTCGCGCAGCTCGTACTGCCGGTCCTCCACGTAGGCGGCGTACTCGTCGGCGAACTCACGCGCCTCGGCCTCGTTGTGTCCGTCCTGGCGGGCGTGATCGAACGCCGCCCGCCACTGCTCCCCCACTGCGCGATCGCGCAGCGCCGCGCTGACACCATCCATCAGCTGACCGGCCCGCACGGACGCGAACCGCAGATCCCCTTCGGCGAGGGCGAACAGGATCTTCTCGATGCCTTCGATGGCGGGTGCGGGGATGGTCAGGGTGATGTCGTCGCCGGCGTCGTGCTGGCCGGTGCGGAGGCGCCAGAGTGCGTCGGAGAGGGTGAGTGCGCGTTGGCGCTGGATGGGGGTAAGGAGGGAGCTGTCGGTGCCGGTCGTGGTGGGGGCGGGGTTAGGCATGCTCGGCCTCCTCTGTGGGCGGATTCATGATGATGAACCCTGTGCCGGTGGGCGGCTGGTCCTGGCGCAGTCCGATGATCTCGGTGTCGTTCGCGTCGGTGTCGTTGAGGGTCTGCGTGAGCAGGTCGGCGTACTCGTCCGGGGTGAGTGCCTGGACGGCCGCGGCGTCGGTGACGTCGACGGGCTTGCCGTTGACGTGGAAGATGCGGGTCATGGTGCTCCCTGGTAGTGCGTCGGTGGTGTCCATCTTCGTCGCGGGTCAGTGGAGGTCGAGTTCGACGCTGTCGGCTTCGAGGTCGGGGATGGTCTGGTCAGGGTGGCTGAACGTGGCGGCGGGGGCGTGGACGGTGACGCGGTCCCCGCGGTGCGTTGTCAGTCGGAGCAGCTCGGCGAGGGCGCCGTTGGCGTGGACGTTGTAGGGGCCGGCGTCGGTGTCGACGCGGAACCCTACTCGTGCTCGGCGGTCGGGGAGGCGGCGGACGAGGGTGAGCGGGGTGCGGATGGTTCCTGTGATGGTGACCGCGGTGCCCGTGGGGGCGGCGGTCTGGGTGATGGTCATGGCGTTTCTCCTCAATCGAACAGTGAATGTGACATTCACTGACTATACGCCTGCATGCCCGGTGGGGGAACCCCCGTGCATGGTGTTGCTGCAGGCCCTTCTTGCTGGGTATAGGCCGATGTTGGGGGTGTTCGCGGACATCCGGGTTGTGGAGGTCGGTGCGGTCAGTCGTCGGGGCCGCTGTCGGGTTCGTCGCACGCGCCGCTGTTGATGGCGTCGACGCCGACTTTCGTGAGCACCCAGCCGGGTTCGACCCACGAGTAGCGTTCGATCAGTCCTCGCCTGCGGAGGGACTGGATGGTGCCGCCGGGGATCCCCAGGCCTGTCGTGTCGAGGTAGCTGGCGCCGCCGGAGAGTGATCGGCCATCGGCGATCATCCGCATGGTGACTCGTTGGGACCAGTTCAGCGGCCGGGCGTTCTGGCGGCGCTTGAGCTCGGTGGTGGCGCATCGCGTGGCGTCGGCCTCGGTGGTGTGATGGTGGGCGCAGCGCCACACTCGTTCGCCGGACTGGTGGGTGTCTTTGTCGGCGACGTCGTCGATGACGCCGCGCAGCGCGCCTCCTGGGCGTCCGGGAGTCCATGATGACCAGCTGGCGGTCAGCATGCGATCGCCGCGGTCAGCTCGGGGGTGAGGATGCCGGCTTGCTGGTCTGCACGCACGGCTGCGCCGCAGTCTTTGCAGGTCACGTCGGCGATCGTGGTGGCTGCCGATGACGTCTTGCGTCCGCAGTAGCCGCGTTGCCCTGTGGCGGTGGCAAGGCAGGTTCGGGCGGTGCTTTCCTGTGTCATTGGTGGGGCCTGTCCTCGCAGCTCGAGCAGAGGTCGGGGGTGCCGTCGTCGTTGACCCACCAGCAGCCGCCGAAGCATGCTCGCTCGTCGGTGCAGCCGCAGACGTGACAGGTGCGCACGAGCTCGAGGAGCACCTGGTCGATTCCGCCTTGGGCGCCGAGCTCCGCGCCGAGCGCGGTGACTCGTGAGATCACGTCCTCGGGTGCGGTGCTGGGCACTTGGATCGTGATGGTGGTGGTAGGTGTGGTGCGGTCGTTCATGGTGGCCTTCCTGATGTTGGTGTCAGGCGGAGCGGGCGAACTTCGTGGCTGCGGTAGTCGGCTGCAGGGCGAGCAGTCGTCGTGCTTTCTCTGCTTCGATCTCGCGGGGCAGCTCTCCTTTGCGGGTGCCTGAGCGGCCGTAGAGGAGGATCTTCACGCCGGTCTTGGACACCTGTGCCTGGTCGGCGATCTCGAGGACGGTCATGCCGGATGCCATGAGCTGGCGGACGTGCTGTCGGATCGGCTCGGCGGGCACGCGCGGGGCCTGCGGGGCGATGCCGGCCTCCCGGCGTCGGCGCCGTTCCTCAGCCAGTGACGCATCGGCGCACGAGATCTCCGCGGGGCAGTGGTCGCGGTCCTTGCAGCCGAGCTGGTAGCCGTAGGCGGTCCCGTGGTGCTCGAGCGGGATGCTCTGCGCCTTCCGGTTCGCCATCCACTGCCGGTGATACTCGCGGCCGGCTTCGATGCACTCGGGGCGGTCGCAGCCGCGCGCTCGGCATGCGTTGGTGCCGTGCGGCTGCAGCTGCCTCGGCTGCGAGGTTCGGGCAGCACGCGCGGTCCGAAGTCGCGGTGTGCGTGGCCTGGCCGGTGGGGAAGGGCGATCGTGGTCTGCGAGGGCGTCGACGGCGGACTGGTGCCGCAGGGTTGCCTCCTGCAGCGCTCTCTCGATCACCCCTCCGACGGAGAGGCCGGTGCCGGCGGCGATGGTGGCCGTCTTGAGGGTCTCGGCCGCGGCGCGCAGCTGGCCGCGCAGCTCTCGGTGGTCTTTGCGCCACTGCTCGAGCTCGTCGACGTGACGATCGAGGTCCGCTTCGTAGCCGTCGAGTGCCTCTGAGAACGCGCTGGCGAGCTCTGCGGGGAGCTTCTCGGCGTCGCTGCGTGCCTTGTCGAGCCACTGGTAGCCGGGATGGGTGCGCGGCCGCGGCGTCGACGGGCGAGGCCGTGCGGTCGGCGCCGGCGCCGGCGCCTCCTTCGGCATGCGCGGGGGTTTGGGTGTGTTGGCGCGCGCCGGCTTCGGTTTGGGGGTCGGCTTGGGTCGACGGGGGCGTGTGGCTTCGACGGCGGCACGGCGCTCTTCTCGAGCGGCGATCTTGTCCCGTTGCCGCGACTCGGCACGCGCGGCCTCGTCGCGCTCGAGGATCTCGGCGAGCGGTGTGCCGGCGTCGATGAGCTTCGCGAAGGAGTAGTCGCCCACGTAGCGGGTGTGGACGGTGCGGCAGGGGATCAGCGCGGGGCACGCGGCAGTGCGGCATCCGTGGCGGTACCCGTCCGGGGTACCGTGCGGGAAGCGGTCGTCGAGGAGATCGAGGGTGGACATGACGGTCGACCTCAGTAGCGGAGGAGCTTCGCGGTGACCAGGGTCAACAGTGCTGCCCGCTGCGGGGCGTTGAGCCGTGAGAAGTGCGCACCAACGGTGTCTAGCGCCGTGGTGAACTCCTCGGGCAGACCGTCGAGATCCCGCTTGATGCGCCGCTCATTCGCATCCCGCTGCGCCTCCGCTTGATCGGCCACGCGCCACTCGTCGGTGGCGGCTGTGTCGGCGTATCTGCCGGTGATCCGTGGCGTGTACTGTCCGCCCGTGTAGAGCACGGTCGGCTCGCCGGCGGGGCGGGTGATCGTGATGATCGCGCCCACCGGAGCCGACGTGTACGGCTTGTACGAGCCGAGCTCCTTGCTGGTGAGCTCACCGTCGTCGAGCGTCCGATACCAGTGCGCGAGCTTTCCATTACTCGCGGCCTTGCGGCCGACGTAGACGACTTCCTCGGTGACGGTCGCTGCCTCTTCGCTCATTGGGGAGCACTCCTCGGATCAGTAAGAAAGTAGTGAATGTGACATTCACTGATACTAGAGAGGTTGCAGGGTCTTCGCAACCGTCGTCGTCGTCACGTCGACGGGCCGCTCTCGACGCTCGTTGACGGGAATCATCCGCACGGGCTCGTCGCGGGGAGCTTCGATCTCGAAGCCGCACGCGCCGCAGCTGTGCAGCCCGATCCCGTCGACGTCGTCGGAGGGGATGTACATGGTGGTCGGCTCTTCGCACATAAGGCAGCGCATGGTGATCTCCGTTCGCGTGGTCAGGCGCTTGTTGCCGGGGTGATCGGTTGGACGGTGGCGGAGTAGCCGCGGTGGGAACCCCAGGCGGCGGCGATGCGGTCGGCGACGTCGCGGTCCTCTCCGAGGTACGGGCGGTATCGCTTGCCGCGGGGGTCTGTGATGACGACCTGGACGACGCCGGATGGCTCGCGCACGGTGACTCTGGCTGCGGGGATCGGATACGCCTGGACGTGGCCGGCGATGATGAAGATCGGGTACAGGTCGCGTGCGAGCTCGGGGGTGCGGAACACGTCGTGAACCCATGCCGTGATGGCGAGCGCGCCGGCGGGGCTGAATCCGATGAGTCGTGCGGGGAGCTGCTCGAGCCCGGCGCGCACGAAGTAGTGCTCGTCGACGAGGATCGGCGTCGGTGGGAGCAGAGACTTCTCGTCGTGGGCGGGGTAGATGGTCAGGCTGGTGCGGCTGTTCATGAGGCGCTCGTTCATGCGGTGCGGCGGATGCCGGCGGCGATGATGTGTGCCTTGGTGGGCCGGGAGTAGAAGCCGAAGCTGTCGTCGTCGTCGGAAGCGGAGACGGTGGCGGTGAACGCGACGACGTCGCCGCGGGCGGCGGTGGAGATCTCGGAGGGCTTGGTGCCCCATACGCGCCAGCCCTCGCCCTGGACGAGGATCTTGACGGTGATTCCCCACTGAGTGTCGGTGGTCTTGGTCGCGAGGATCTCGCCCTGGATGAGGGTGCGCCCGGTGGGGACCGGGCGGCGCGCGGCCAGCTCGAGCTCGTACTGCTCGAGCAGCTCGTGGGCGGTGCGGACCTCGTCGTCGTCGAGGGTGCCGGTGTAGTCCTCGAGGGAGTCGAGGATGTAGCCGATCTTCTCGCGCAGCGGGTTTCCGTCTCGCATGCTCAGGTGTGCCTCGGTGAGCTGGTCGCGGAGGCCGGGGTGCTCGGCCTCGAAGGCGGCGCGGCGGGCGGTGATCGCCCGTGTTGTGTCGACGTGCTCGGCGTGTGCCTTCGCGTGGGCTCGTGCGGTGGCGCGGGCGCTGCTGACGAGGCGGCTGCGGGTGCCGGTGCCGCGGCAGTCGAAGCAGATCGGGCGCCCCTGGCCATCGGTGAAATGTGTCGGCGCGGTGTACAGGCCGGTGCCGATGCACTTGCCGCAGGTGTCGGTGATCCGCTCGGAGCCCTTGCGGCCGGGGAAGGGGTCGACGTAGAAGTCGTGCCAATCGGCCGGTGCGGTGGTGTCGATGCTGTCCATGGGATCCTCCGGTTCGTCTGTGGGTATAGGCCGCGGATCGTTCTCTTCGCGGACATGAAGGGGAAGGGGCGGGGGCGGCTGTGTCACGGAGCCGCCCCCGCGGCGGCGACCTGGTTGGGAGGACGGCGGGTCGCCGGGAGGGACATGGCGGCGAGCGCGGCGAGCGCTCGTCAGGCTGCGGTGTGGCGCCTGTCCCTGGGAGGGGAACGGCGTTGCGCGGTTCCCCTGGTTGTGGGTCTGTGGGTTCTCCCTCTACTCAGTTAGTAGTGAATGTGACATTTACTAGGGTAGGTGTTTCCTGCCCGGAGGTCAAGTGGCGATCTGGCCTGCATCTGCTGGATCAGCTCGCGGGTGCGCGGTCCTCGTCGGCGGGGCCGAGCCCTTCCCAAAGGTCGGGGCGGTTCTCGTGGATCCAGGCGCAGATGGTGGCCCAGTCCGCGACGCCGGACGGGTGCTGGTTGATGGTTGCCATGGTGTCCTCCCGGATCGTCGGCTAGTGAATGTGACATTCACAGCTTAGGGAGGGGGTCGGACATCGCTGGGGGACATCGCGAGTGCGTCACTGAGGGCGGCGGAGTTGCCGCCGCCCTCAGCTCGGTCTATTGCATCTGTCTGGCGATGCCGGCTGCGGCGCTGACGACTCGACGGGGGATGCCGAAGATTTCGGGAGGGCCGGACGCGACGCCGTTGCTCCACACCTTTCCGACGCGCCATCCGATGGGGAACCGGATGGTGGTCGTGGTGTAGGTGGCCCCGGATTCGAGGGGGCCGGCGATCACACCGAGGGGGCTGACCTCGACGTACCACCGGCCAACGGTCTTGGAGCCGCCTTCGTGGCCGGTCATGCGCCGGCGTTCTCGAGCGGCTGCGCGACGTGTGCCGGCAGGGCGCGTAGCGCGGCGCGGGTCACCCACTCGTCGGCGGTCTCGTCGAACTGGCCGAGCTCGATGATCGGCCCCTGGTCGTCGTGGTGGATGAACAGCGATCCGTACTCGCGGCCGTCGACGTACAGGTAGATGTTCCCGGCGTAGGCGCCGATCTCGCCGTTGTCGAAGAGTCCGTCGCGGGCGTCGGGTTCGCCCAGGTCGATCTCTTCCTGGCGGTGCCCGAAGTTGAGGGTGAGTTTCATGGTGTCCTCCGTAGTAGGTGGTGAATGTGACATTCATAGGCTACGGTGGGGGTCCGACATTGCGCCGGCGAGCGAGCGATGCACTCTGTGTCCGCGAAGCAGCCGGGATGCGGCCTATACCCCTCAGACGGGCACAAGCCCGCGACGAGAGGAGGAGCGATGCCGAGTCGCGAAGAGGTAGACGACGTCCTGCAGCGCGTGGGGCTGGCGGCGATCTCGTACTACCCAGAGATTCACATCGACGAGCCGGACTACACCGTCGACACCGACGTTGATTGGTGCCTCGAGCCGGTGACCGACCTGACCGATGAGCAACGCGCCCCGCTGCGAGAGGCGGTCGGCCTGGCGATCACCAACCCGACAGCTCACCGGTACGCCCTGTTCCAGACGTTGCTCGAGCTGGCGCCCGCGGAGTCGTAATGTCCGCCGGCGTCGACGACTCGTCGGCGCGACCGGTTGGCGGACCAACCGACCCTCATGCGGCATGGCTGCGAGCGGGTCGGGCACGCCAGCAGGCGAAGCGCGCCGAGCAGGAGCAGTCGGCTGCGGCGAGCGCTGCGGCCGATCCGAAGCGGGACTACGCGAAGCGGTATCGCGAGGAGCATCGCGAGGAGATCCGCGCGTACCGGGCGAAGTATCACGCGGAGAACCGTGACGAAGTGAACCGGAAGAACCGGGAGTACATGCGGGAGCGGTCGCGGAAGATGCGAGCGCAGAAGGAGCGGCGCGAGAAGGACCGCGAGCGGGTGCGGCGGTGGACCGAGGCTAACCGTGAGCGCAAGCGCGAGACGATCAGGCGGTGGCATGCGGAGCACCCAGAGAAGACGGCGGAGTACTCGCGGCGCTACTACGAGCGCAACCGTGACGCGGTGCTGGCCAGGGCGAGACAGCGTCGAGATCAGAGCCCGGAGAAGGTGAAGGCGTCGGCGCGGGACTGGCAGCAGCGCAACCGGGAACACCTGACCGAGTGGCAGCGGCAGTATCGGGCTGAGAACCCGGATGTGTATGAGCGGGCGCTGCAGTCCAACCGTGAGTCGAAGCGGTTGGCTCGCCGCCTCAAGTCGTTGGGGTTGCCGGCAAAGCGCGTGCGTCGGTCCCCGGCAGCAGAGCGGCGAGCGCATGAGGCGGAGTCGCGGGAGTTCTTCGAGCGGGAACGGGCGGTGAGCGCGCGGAAGCGGGTCATGGCGGAGTACACACCGCTGGATCAGGCGGCGCTCGAGGCGTGGCGGGCGAGGTCGCCATTGGCGCGTCGACGGGATGCGCAGCTGTCGCGGTTCCGGCGGCAGCTGCGCACGGGCGCGGGCAGGATATCGGAGATCCGTGAAGAGGTTCGGATGGATGCCGTTGCACGGCGACTGCGGGGAGACAGCCTCGACGCGCCCGCGGAGCTGCGTCAGCGGGTCTTCGACGCCGCGGGAGGCCAGGAGTACCTCGCGGCGGGTGGCGATCGCCATACGGCGGCGCTGATGCTCGAGGAGTCCCTAGATGGGCTGGTCAAGCCTGTCGCGCTCCCGGATGGGCGGGGGATGGTGTGGGTGCCGGAGCACACGCGCGCAGGACGGGAGATCGCCGGTCACTGGCGCCGGCGCCCCGGCGCGTGAGCAGCTGCGCGGTGAGGACTGCGGGGCGTCCCTGTGTGGGGCGCCCCGCACTCGCTCAGCTGGCTGCGGCGAGCGCGTAGCTGCGTGCCCGCCAGCGGGGGATGCGCACGCGCACGCCGTGGTGGTCGATCACGCGGAGCACGTCGCGCCCTTCGACCTCGAAGACGGTCTCCGTGGTGGTCTGCAGCCCTCCTCCGAAGGTGAACGGCTCTGCGAAGCGGATGTGGTCGCCGCGGCGGACGCGGGGCTTGGCTTCCTCGAGCTCGAGGTTCGCCCAGCAGGCGGCGCGCCACTGGTTGGCGTACTCGTGGTCGGTCGGGGTGAGGGCCTCGAGCACCCGGCGGGGTGCGTGGACTGCGCCGGGGCCGACCGTCTCGTCCATGTCCTTGTACGTGAAGTTGTAGTAGCTGGACGGGGCGACGGAGTAGAGCACGACGAACGCGAAGACCTCCCCGGCGTGGGGGTGGCCGTCGTTGTAGCGCACCGCGGCGTAGAACTCGTAGGGCCAGTCGTAGCTCCCGCCGATGTAGTCGGGGTCGCGGCGGGTGCCGCTGGCGATGATCGTGGCGTTGGTGAAGTAGTCCGCGAAGTAGTCGCTGACGCTGACGCCGGCCGTCTTGTGAGTGGATGTGGCACCCATGGTGTCCTCCTCGGTTGCTAGTGAATGTGACATTCACAGGCTAAGGGAGGCCTCCGACATCGCCGACGTGACAGCAACAACGACGGCGGCGGGATGGCGAGCGCGAGCGCGGGGCCGAGCTCGGGGGAGAGCGAAGGGGCTACCAGGCCTCGGGGTCAAGAAGTTCGTCAGCGACATCGACGAAGTAGTCGTCGTCTTCACTCCATGCGTAGAGGCCCTCGAAGACCACGCCGATTGCAAACGTCATCACGACGAGTCCGCCCCAACGGCCGATGAACTCCGAGTAGGAGTCGAAAGCTCTGTGCTCTCTGGCTCGCTCGAAGATCTCGTACATGATCTTGCTTGACTCCTCGTCCCAGCGTTCGGTGAAGGATGGGCGCGCGATTGCCCCGGTGAGAACCTCGTCCTCGAACCAGGAATCCAGGAGGCTGAGCGTCGTCCCGATGATCTGCGCGGGGGTTGGTTCTTCGTCGGGGGTCATCCCGGTGAGGAAGTCGGAGAAGTCTTCGTAGTCGGCCTCCCACAAGTACTCTGCAGCGAGCCGTATCGCGCGGAACGCCTCTTTTCGAGCCTCACCTGTAGGCACCGCCATGATGAAGTTGTGACGTTGGATCGCCACCTGTAGGCCATCGTTGATCTCGTCGATTGTGTAGGCCTTGCCGCTGTCGAGGTCGATGTCACTTTCGAGAAGCAGCGGCTTGAGCTGCTTGAAGAGTTCAGCTGCCAGCCCTGTCTCTACACGCCGCCCGAAACTGTCGCGGCCGCTGCTGTCTACGTTGGGCATGAACGAGTCTCCTCATCAGGCGTCTGTAGCTCAGACCATAGCCGAGGGGTCTGTTGCCCGGAGCCGGGACATCGCCTGTGGTGCCGTGAGACGATGCGTCGATGAAGACGACCCATCGCGACGGCGAGGCGGGTGGGCTGCGGATGCCGGCCGTGTGGGATCGGGCCTCGCTCGAGGCGGTCGGGTTCGTGGGGTTCGTTCGATTCGCGGATCTTGCGGCCGCGAGGGTGCCGACTGAGGCGGGGATCTACGTGGTGCTGCGTCCGGCGGCGACGTCGCCGGAGCTGCTCGAGCTGACGCGAGCGCGGGCGGGATCCGCCTACCCTTTGGATGACCTCGCGGCTCGGTGGGTGTCGGGGACGCCGGTGCTGTACATCGGCAAGGCAGAGGCGAAAGTGGGCGGGCTGCGCAAGCGGCTGGGGCAGTTCGCGCGGAAGGGTGCCAGCCACCAGGGCGGGCGTTCGATCTGGCAGCTGGCCGATCAAGACGAGCTGCTCGTTGCGTGGGTGACGACGCCGGAGGAGTCCGCGGAGGACGTGGAGGTTCGCTACCGCGCCGCGTTCGCTGACGTGTTCGGTCGCTGGCCGTTCGCGAACCGGAAGCGATGAGGGCAGGCGGTTGATGAGAGGGGTTTCGCCGGGGATCTAGGTTGCTACCGCGGGCCTGTGTACGCTCTCGGCCATGAGGGCAGACAGGTTTGAGGACGTGGAACTTGGCGCGTTTGAGCGCTTCTATGACGAGCGACCCTTCGAGGGGCGCAGCTATCCCGGCCCATACTTCGAGACCGAGATCGCGTCGGGCATGAAGCGCGGGTTAGCGGTGTCCGTGGAGGGGCCTACGGTCGATGACGCGCGGGCGCTCATGGATCAGGTGAGGGCCATTATCGCCCGCCCGCTGCCCACCCACGAGATGTACTCTGCGCTGCTCGAGACATTCCCCAAGGCGTTCCCCTGGAATACCCCAAGACAGATGAGCTATGCCGTCACGCCGAGTGCCATTTGCGTCGGAAGGGAGGGAGACTACTCGGTCCACTTCGACGTCGACTCGGAAGACGACACTCAAGTCGACTATTGGCCTGTCGTGTGGCTTGACCGTGAAGGCAACATCCTGAGCGCTCACGCCGATGGCGGACGTGGCGAATATCCCGGAGGTCGGGACTACACCCTCCCGGAGGCGACCGAGGCGTTGGTTCGCTCATGGCCGTCGAAGAACATTTGGGCAGAGGACGTCGCGACCCGTCTGGACAAACTGGATGGGCTGGGCTGAGCCCCACGTTCGTCGACGGGGCCCAGCGTTGGGGTGTCAGCCTCGTGCGGCTGCCAGCTCGGCGTCGATCCGGCGCCGCTCGCCGCCGGGGTGGGTGCTGCCCAGCAGCACGACGCGGCGGTCCCATGCGACCTCACCCGTGAGCGAGTCGACCCAGTCGGTGACGTCGGCGCGCTGCGCCTCGGTCAGCTGGTCGACGGCGAGGCCGGGCAGGATCGCGTCGGGCAGGGTGAGGGTCTTGCGCAGGTACTCGAAGTCGACCTCGTTGCGCCAGGCGCGCTCCGACTCGATGAACCGGTCGATCTGCGCGGTGTCGGGGTGCCACTGGCACCCGCCGATGCAGGCCTCCTCGGGGTCGACGGACTGAAACCAGACAGCGTGTACGGTGCGGTTGGTGGTCATGGCATCCTCCCGGATTGCTAGTGAATGCGACATTCATAGGCTACGGGTGGCCTCCGACATTGGCTGCGGCGAGCGCCGCGAGGGGCGGGGCGGGCGGTGTGCCCACCCCGCCTGGTTGGGCTACTCGCGCTCCCAGTCGGTGACTTCCGCGTCGATCGAGTCGGCGACGTAGTTGTCGGATCGGAGCGACTCGATCACGTCTTCGACGGTGTACGCCTCGGTCGCGAGGTCTTCCGCTTCGTCCGACGTGCGGGCGGTGACCGAGACGGTGACGCGCTGGGTCAGCGTGACGGAGAGGGTCACGCGGAAGTCGCGCTCGCGCGGGGTGCCGCCGATCGCTTCCACGAGCCGGTCGTACTCGGAGCAGAAGCCCTCATCGTTGGCGATCTGCTCGCCCTTCTCCCAGATCGCCGCGAGCCGGTCGTCGGCGGCGTCGGTGATCGGCAGTCGCAGCCGGTCGATCTCGCGCTGCTGCCGTTCGACGGTCAGCGCGAGATCCGCGGCCTGCGCTTGGGCGGCGACGAGGTCGGCCTGCGTGCGGGCCATCTCTCCGACGTAGGCGCCGCGCCGCTCGGTGACCGGGGCGGGCATGTCGAGCTGGCCCTGAGCGAACTCGATGTTGGTGGTGGTTGCCATGGTGTCCTCCTTGGAACGTAGGCGGTGAATGTGACATTCACAGGCTACGGGAGGCCTCCGACATTGCTGCGGCGAGCGCGGCAGTGCCCCGCCGTGAGGGGCGGCGGGGCACTGGGGGAGGTTCAGCTGGCGGGTGGTGTGAGTGCCGCGAGGAGTGCTCTGAGGGCGTCCACAGCCCCGTCACGGGCATCGAAGACGGCATCCATGGTGTCGGCCTCGGTGGAGCGCTCGGCCTCCTCGATCGCCTCTTGCGCGGCGCCGGTCAGCTCGCGCAGTCGGTCGGTGTCTGCGGCGAGCGCGAGGGGTGCCCCGTGCTCGGTGATGTGCAGCGTCCAGCCGTCGCCGGTCGGGGTTGCCCACACGGTGGCGATCGCCTGTCCTTCGGGGTTGTCGAAGTCGACTTTGCCGAAGTCGTCGCCGTGGTGGGCGAGGATGCGGGCTCGGTCGTCGACGGGCATCGAGTACAGGTGGGAGTTGCTCGGCGTCCAGGTAGCCGGCTCGGCGCGCTGGCCGGTGTCGTAGGGGGTGAGTGCGGTGGTCATGGCTGGGCCTTTCGTCAGAGCGCCGGGGGCGGGCGCGGTGCCCGCCCCCGGTGTGTGTCAGTGGGTGAGCAGCCCGGCGATGATCTTGTCGACGGACTCGGCGGAGACCGTCACGGCGCAGGGGATGCAGACCTCTGTGCGGGTGTGGCGGATGTCCTCGTGGTCCAGGATCGTGACGACGTAGTTGTGGGCGTCCTGGACGCCGCACTCGGCGCAGGAGTACCCGACCGGCGGGGCGTCGGTCTCAGTGTCGTCGTCGATGCCCTGGCGGGCCAGTTCGACGGCCTGGCCGACCCAGTAGGCGACGGCCTGGTCGTCGACGACGAACGCGCCGTCGTCGATTGCCTCGATGAGCGAGCCGCCGTGGTTGCTGGTCATCCGCTCGAGGATCGTCCGCGAGATCTCGTCGACGGTGAGTGGTGTGGGTGCCATGGTGTCCTCCTTGGAACGTAGGCGGTGAATGTGACATTCACAGGCTACGGGAGGCCTCCGACATTGCTGCGGCGAGCGCGGCAGCGCCCCGCCGGTAGATCCCGGCGGGGCGCTGGTGGGGGTCAGTCTTCGCCGGGGAGGGCGATGATGATGCAGGCCTGGCCGGTGAGGTTGTACCCCTCGATGCTCACGCGGAGTCGCTGGCGGCTGGCGGTGGTGGCGGTGCTCGGGTTGCCGGAGCGGGTGGCGTTCGGCACGCGCAGCACGTAGGTCTCGCGCGGGACGAGATCGCCGGCGACCTGGCGGGCGGTGGGGCGGATGACGTTGAGCACGTCCCAGAATCGGGCGTCCTCGCTCTGCCAGTCGCCCTCGCGGGTCCACTGCACCGCGGCCTCGTAGGCGGCGCGGGTGAGCAGTACCGTGAGCCGGTATCCGGCCTCGAGGGCGGTGGCGGGGTTGAAGTGCAGCAGCAGCCCGTCTGCGACGGCCTCCTCTGCGGTGTAGACGGCGATGATTTCTGCGCCCTTGAACGGGTTCTCGCTCTGCTCGGTCATGGTGTCCTCCCGGATCGCTTGCTAGTGAATGTGACGCTTACACTCTAAGTGAGGGGTCAGACATTGGGGCCGGCGGGTGAGCGCAGGACGATGGGGAGACGGCGGCGTGCATGACTGAGACGTGGATCTACGAGCGCACGGCGGACAACTCTGCGCGCTTCGTGCTGGGGACGGTGGGCGTAAACCCTCTCGTGTGCGTCGGTGTGAACCCCAGCACCGCGGCGCCGGGAGACCCGGATCGCACCGTCAGCAAGGTCATGGGGTTCGCGGCCCGAAACGGGTTCGACAGCTGGGTGATGCTGAACCTCTACCCGCAGAGAGCCACCGACCCCAAGGGCATGCACCTGGTGCACGACCCCCAGCTGCAAGCCGATAACGAGCGACACATCGCCGATCTCATCGGCGGACGCCAGCTCACGATCGTCGCCGCGTGGGGCGAGCTGATCCGATCCCGCCCTTACCTCCCGCAGATGCTTGAGGGCATCGCCTCGGTGACGGATGCCTCCGGCTGTGACTGGGTGTCGATCGGCGATCTGCTCAAGAGCGGGCACCCCCGGCATCCGTCACGCGCCCGCTACGCCTGGCCGTTGCAGAGCTTCGACGTGGCGAGCTATCTGGCCTAGACGTGACGGTGCCCCGCCGATTGATCCCGGCGGGGCACCGTGCGGCTATTCCTCGTCCTCCGACCATTCCAGGCGGGGGTCGAAGTGGAACCGCTCGCGGGCCTCGTTGTGGGCGAGGTCGTCGCTGCGGGCCACGTACTCGTCCTCGCTGAGCCGGGAGCCGTGGCCGTTCGCCCAGGGGAGCGGGTCGCGGTCACCGTCGCTCTCGGCCAGCCAGGTCTCGCGGATGATGTGGTCGGCTGTGCCGGTGTGACCCAACTCGTCGAACAGGTCGGCGAGGATGCGAGCCTCGGTCATGTTGATCGCCGCGAAGACATCATCGTGCCACCCGCCGATCATGTCGGCCGCGGCCGCGACGACGGCGAGGTCGGGGATCGTGCCGCTGCTCATCGCTGCACCTTCCCCAGTCCCCAGTCGGCTCGTTCCTGGTCGACCATCCACACGGCCCGGTCGAGCGCGGTGTGGATGTCGACGCTACGGGCGTCGGCCAGGTGCACGAGATCGGTGAGCACGTCGCGGATCGCCTGATCCGGCTCGCTCGGCTCGTCGTCGTACCAGGCCGCGATGAGCGTGTGCATGCGGAACTGCGCTCGCCGCAGAGTGTCGGTCTCGGTGCGGTTGTCCAGCTCGCGGCTCATCTCGAGCTCGAGCTGCGTGGTGGGGTTTGCCATGGTGTCCTCCCGGATCGTTGGCTAGTGAATGTGACATTTACAGCCTAGGGGGAGGGTCAGACATTGGCTGCGGCGAGCGCGACGGTGCCCCGCCGGGATGATCTCGGCGGGGCACCATTCGGGGGTTCAGCTGCGGATGCCGCGCGCCCAGTACAGCGCCCGCGGTAGGTCGAAGCGTGCCGCGATGCCGTCGTGGGCGATGTGCAGCGCGCTCGCCGCGTACCGGCGCGTCGGCAGGGGAGCGACGGTCTGCGGGTGCAGGTCGCGAGGGGGAGCCTGATGCGGGGTGCTGCCGGTCAGGATGCGGCGTGCCGTGCCCTGGTAGGCGCGGTCGGCGTGGCGGGTGATGATCTGGAAGGCCACGAAGCCCGGCCCTCCCCACGGGGCGGCGTACTGCGTGTCGAACAGTCGCCACGTCTCGGTGATCGTCCGCGCTGCCGGGTCGAAGCTGCGCGTGTGGATGACCGCTTCCGGGTCGTCCGGCCGCTCGCCCTCGATCGCTTCCAGCGCTGTGCGCAGCCGGTCGAGCGCCCGGCGAGCGCGGGCGATCTGATCGCGGGTGCTGATCGCGTCATGGTCGCCGCGGTCGATCGAGTGCACCCACTCGTCGCAGGCCCACGCGGTGAGGGGGAACGTCTCAAGGCAGGCCCAGTCGCGGAACGCCTCGATGATCGGGTTGCGCCGGGTCGCGCTCGCCGCGGTCACGGGGTCACCACCCGCAGGGAGCGCAGCCAGTCGGCCTCTTGGGCATCGAGTACGTGCCCGGCGGTGATCCAGTCGGCGGCATCGTCGGTGCCGTCGAGATCGCGGAGTGTGTACACCTGGCCGGGTGCGTCGTCCTGCTCGGGGTTGCCGTCGTAGATCGTGCCGTCGTTGAGGAACACGCGGACGTGGCTGGTGCCCTCGGTGGTGTCGATCTGCGCGACGGCTGCGCCGTCGATGAGGGACACGTAGCCGTGGACGTCGATGCCCGCGGCCTCTCCGGCGTGGTCGGCGACGGCTCGCTCTGCGGCACCTTCGGCGAGCGCGCGGATCGCGTCGGCGTCCACGTCGCCCTGGCCGAGTGCTTGGGTGAGTCCGTCGATGTCCTCGTAGTTGAGCGCGATCGTCTCGGCGACGATCTCGCTGATCGGTTTGGTTGCCATGGTGTCCTCCCGGATCGTTGGCTAGTGAATGTGACATTTACAGCCTAGGGGGAGGGTCAGACATTGCGGCGAGCGCGCGACAGCGCCCCGCCGGATCGTTCTCGACGGGGCGCTGTCGGTGGGTGTTGCGCGCCTACTGGGGGGAGAGTGCGCTGGTGACCTGAGTCTTGATCTCTTCTGCTGCGAGGATCATCGCGCCGTCCCTGTGCGATTCGCCGTAGGCCGCGATCACTCCCGCGATAGCGCCCCATGCGTCGGCGGGCAGGCTCACTGGGATCGCTTTCGACCCTGTGCTCGATCCGCTCTGGTTGGTCATGGATATCTCCCGAGTTGCTAGGTAGTGAATGTGATATTCACAGTTTAGAGAGGGTGTCAGACGTTGGGGTGAGCGCGCGACAGCGCCCCGCCGGATCGTTCTCGGCGGGGCGCTGTCGGTGGGTCAGTAGCCCTCGTCGGTGCGGGCGAGGGTGTCGACGATGCGCAGACCGTCGTGGGTGGGGATGGTGACGGTGGACAGGAGCGCGTAGCCCTGTGTGCCGTAGGCGTTCAGGTCTTCCTCGCGCTGCTGGCGAGCGCGGTTGCTGGCGATCTCTCCCGCTGCCTCGGTGTACTGGCGGGTGTCGATCGTGATGAATCGAGTGCGGTTTGCCATGGTGTCCTCCCGGATCGTTAGCTAGTGAATGTGACATTCACAGCCTACGAGTGGCCTCCGACATTGGAGTTGCCCACGGGTATAGGCCTCGGTTTCGGTGGTTCGCGGACATGGCAGGGCGGTGCCCCGCGACCGTCGCCGCGTGGCACCGCCCCAGGGGCCGGCTATCCGCCGGGGCACTCCGTGTCGATGTCGTCTTGGTCGAGCGGCAACAGGCCGCACGCCTGGCAGGTCGTCGTGCCGGTGAAGCGGCCGCTCTGCCACTGATGGGCGAGGGGCGCGGCGGGTTCGTCGTCGGTGTCCATGGTGGCGGTCGCCCCGCAGTCCAGGCATCGGGCGGCGGTGTCTCCGTTGAGGGTGACGACGACGCCGGGGGTGCCGGAGAGCCATTCGACGTTGGTGTGGGTGCACTCGCTGGTGGTCATGGTGTCCTCCGTGATCTGGTGAATGTGACATTCACAGGCTACGGATGGCCTCCGACATCGCTCGCGGCGAGCGCGACGGTGCCCCGCCGGTCGTCCGGCAGGGCACCGCTGGCGGTCAGGCCGCGTCGATCGGCGTCCAGTCCCGTTCGTGGGCGGGGATGTAGTCGATGAGCGCGGCGAGCCGGTCACGCGCGGCCTGTAGTACCTCGATCTCGTCGTCGTTGCTGTCGCCCTCGGCGGCGGCGAAGGTGGCTTCGATCAGACCGGCGATCTCCTTCTGCGCGGCCTCGTCGATGAGGGTGAGGCGGGCGATCTCCCCGTCCGGGTATCGGGCATCCAGCGCGGCGGCGTCCTGGTAGTCGAAGGCCCATTGCTCACCGAGGATCGCGAACGCCGCGGCGAGGTCGCGCTCGCGGTTGCCGGTGCTGACGGCGACGTAGCCGCGGTTCAGCTGCGTGCCGACGTGCGGGTGCAGGTTGGCGTGGTCGGGGCCGAAGGTGATGTAGGTGGTCATGGTGTCCTCCCGGACGGTTGCTAGTGAATGTGACATTCACAGCCTAGCGAGAGGGTGAGACATTGCCGACGATGGCGGCTGTAGGGATTTTTTTGAAATGTCTCTTTCGCAGATGAAATGTCCACGCGATGTCCAAATGGACATTTCGGGCGTCGACGGACGGCTTGGGCGGCCGTCCAAGCGGGTCTCGTCGCCAGCGCATCGTGATGCGTTTGACGCACCCAGCTGCGAATTCAAACCGGGCAGGTGCTACGGGTGTCGACGGCGCTCGAAAACTGGACAGTTGCGGCGCGGTGGTTTCCAGTGACCATCGCAACGAGGACCATCCGGAAGGGGTTCTCGTATGTCGTCTCGTCGTTTTCGGAAGGGGCCGGGTCGTAGGCCGAAGTCGTTGGCTCGGAAGCGGTTCATGGAGCTTCTCGCTGAGGGCTGGTCCA
>NZ_CBDRMZ010000015.1:0-37126 GCF_965345345.1 Microbacterium sp. bgisy189
CCCCCCCCCCCCCCCCCCCCCCCACACACACCCCCCCCCCCCAGATCTTAGCGAGTGACTGGAGTTCAGACGTGTGCTCTTCCGATCTCCCGGCAGGCCGGGCGCTGCGCGCGGGGTCGGGCCGCTGCGCGGCCCTCCGGTTGGGTGCGGTGTGCGTGCCTCTGGCTGGCGGTCTCGGGGTGGCTGGTGTCGGTACGTATGCCGGTCACGAGTCTCCCGCTCAGCGAGATCGTCGAGATCCATCGGATCCTCGACACGCACCACGCCGTCGGCAAGACCGTCGTGGACCTCTCCGACAACCCGCACCTGCCCCAGGAGGCGTGACCAGATGTCCACGACGCAGACGCCGACGCTGACGCTGATCGGCCCCGGTCGGCACGGCACAGCGATCGCAGGCCTGTTCGCCTCCCACGGCGTGAACATCAGCCTGTTCCACTACAAGCCGGCGAAGGCTGAGGCCGCCGCCCGGCGACTCCGACCGATCGCGCGGAATGCCCGCATCGACATAGCGACATCCCTGGAGGAAGCCGCCCAGGCATCCCCGTTCCTTGCCCTCACCACCCTCTGGGGCGCCCCGCAGCAGGCGGTGGTCTCTGCACTCGGGGACCTCCTGGACGGCAAGATCCTGATCGACGTCGCCAACCCGCTGGACGTCACGCCCACGGGCGTGCAGCTGCGGCGACCCGTGGAAGGGTCTGCGGGGCAGTACCTGGCGTCGCTCCTTCCGGCGAACGTGGGACACGTGAAGGCGTTCTCGAACCTCGCCACCGCCGCGGTCGCGAGCTCCGCGATCGCCGAGGCGAGCCCGAAGGCGGTCCTGCCGTACCTGGCCGACTCGGCGGAGACATCCGCGCAGGTCCGCCCGCTGCTGGCGCAGACCGGCTGGCAGCCCCGCTACGTCGGCACGCTCCGCAGCGCCCGCGACCTCGAGATCACCGGCACCTACAACCAGGTGTCCGGCCGGCTCGGACGCAACGTTCTCGACGTCGACGAGTTCACCGCCCGGTTCGGCCCCGAGCAGACGCCGGACGCCTGACGGCCGCGTGAGCCATCCGGCACACCGGGCGAAGCGGCGCCGAATCCCGGTCAGTCCCGTCGTGCAGGCGGGCTGAAGGCGTGCTCTGTCTTGATGGATGCCGTCGAATCGGACGCGAAGAACGCCAGGACGTCGCGGGCTCGTCGCGGGTCGGATGAGGTGGTCGCGACGGCGCCCGAGAACACGGTCTCGATGGCGCAGTCCGAAGGCAGGACACCGAGGATGCGCACCCCGGGTTGACCGACGAGCTCGCTGAGCTGCTGGAAGCCGAGGTCGACCTGGCCGTCGGCGAGCAGCCGGGCGACCGGGATGCCGGGTCGCGCCTGCACGAGACGATCGCCCACCTGGCCGGTGAGGCCCCAGTCGTCGATCGTGCGGACGAGCGCCGTGCCGCTCGGGCCGGTGGAGTAGCCGATGCGAGCGGCGGCGCGCAGGGCCTCGCGGACCCCGCGGGCGTCCGCGAACGCCGCCGTGTCGGGGCGGGCGGCGGGCGAGGGCGTGCCCGAGGGAACCGCGACCGCGACGCGCGAGAGCATGAGCGGTGTGACCGTCGCCGCGTCCACGTGGCCGTCTCCGGAGAGCCGGTCCAGAGCGTCGGCGGCGAGGAACACCAGATCGAGCTGCTCACCCCCGGCCACGCGCTGGGCGGCGTCCACTCCGCCGACGGACTCGATCTCGACGAGGGGCAACCCCCTGTCCGCTGCCGCCGTGGCCAGGTCGGCGAGGACCTGACGCGTCGCCATGGAGGAGATGGCTCTCACACGGCCGCCTCGAACGACTCGGCGTCGACCTCGCTCGTCCCGGTGGCGTTGTAGCGCGGCCCCGACACCGTGGCGGTGTCGATCAGCTCGCCCGCGCGCACGAGCACCGCGGGATCGACGACCGTGCCGAGAGAGCGCTGGTTCTCGCGCACGTGGTGCGCATCCGTGCTCCCGGGGATCGGCACGACGTGATCGCCGCGGGAGAGCAGCCACGCCAAGGCCAGCTGTGCCGGCGTGCGGCCGGCCTCGGCGGCGAGGGCTCGCCACGCGGGCAGCAACGCGGCGTTGGCGGCCCAGTGCTCCGGCTGGAAGCGCGGCATCGCGCGGCGGATGTCCTTCGGCGGCAACTGCTCCGGGTCGGTGATGGAGTCGGCGAGGTACCCGCGTCCGACCGGTGAGAACGCGACCAGCGCCACCCCGGCGTCACGGGTGGCGTCGAGGATGCCGAGCTCGGGATTGCGACTCCAGAGCGAGTACTCGTTCTGCACCGCGGCGATGGGCGCCGCCGCGAGCGCCTCCCGGAGACGGTCCACCGACACCTCCGACAGCCCGATGGCGCCGATCTTTCCCGCCGCCACCATCTCGGCCAGCGCCCCGACGCTCTCGGCGATCGGCACCTTCTTGTCCCACCGGTGCAGGTAGTAGAGATCGATGTGTTCGACGCCGAGCCGCCGCAGCGAGGCGTCGACCTGTGCGCGCAGCGTCTCGGGGCGCCCGTCGATGACCTTCACGCCGTCGACGAGCGCCATGCCGCCCTTGCTGGCCAGCACGACCTCGTCCCGACGCCCCGCGATCGCGCGCCCGACGAGCTCCTCGTTGCGGCCGCCGCCGTACAGCGTGGCGGTGTCGAGCAGCTGGACGCCGTCGTCGAGCGCGGAACGCACGAGCGCCACTCCGTCCTCGAGAGACGGAGGGGTGCCGTAGGCATGGCTGAGGGACATGCACCCGAGCCCCATGCGGGGAAGCCTCACGCGAGCTGCTCCTCGAGCGCGCCGAGCACGCGGTAGCAGTCGATGACCTGGCGGATCGACGAGTTCGGCTCGCGGCCCTCGCGGATCGCGCCGACGAACTCCCGGTCCTGCAGCTCGATGCCGTTGAGGCTGACGGCGACCTGCGAGACGTCGATCTGCTCGTCACGACCGTTGTAGAGGTCGTCGTAGCGCGCGATGTAGGTCTCGGTGTCGCCGATGTAGCGGAAGAACGTGCCGAACGGTCCGTTGTTGTTGAACGACAGCGACAGCGTGCAGATCGCGCCGGTCTCGCTCTTGAGCTGGATCGACATGTCCATCGCGATGCCGAGGTCGGGGTGGATCGGGCCCTGGATGGCGTTGGCCTGCACGATCCGACCCGCCTGGTAGGCGAACAGGTCGACCGTGTGTGCCGCATGGTGCCACAGCAGATGGTCGGTCCACGACCGCGCCTCGCCTTTCGCGTTCGTGTTCGTGCGGCGGAAGAAGTACGTCTGCACGTCCATCTGCTGCACCGCGAACTCGCCGGCCGCGATCCGGTTGTGCACCAGCTGATGCGACGGGTTGAACCGCCGCGTGTGCCCGACCATGGCGACCCGGTCGGAGGCGGATGCCGCGGCCAGGGTGGCCTCGGCATCCGCCAGCGAATCGGCGAGCGGGATCTCGACCTGCACGTGCTTGCCCGCGGCGAGCACCGCCTGCGTCTGATCCGCGTGCTGCTGCGTCGGCGTCGCGAGGATCACCGCGTCGACGTCGTCTCGCTCGAGCACGGCGTCGAGACCGAGCACGGCATTCGGCACGCCGTACTTCTCGGCCACCGACTCCGTGGGCTCGGGCCTGGTGCCGCTGACGACGGTCACCTCGGCGTCGGGGATGTTCGCGAGGCCGTCGAGGTGCTTCATGCCGAAGGCGCCGGCGGCGCCGACGACGGCGACGCGAACCTTGTCACTCATGCGTGGACTTCCTCCAGGGGGAGGCTCACACTCTCGGACTCGACGGGCCGCGGCGCGACGGGGTTGGTGACGACCAGGTGGCCGACGGCGGTGTTGGACGCCGGGACGTGGTAGAACCGGTGGTTCACCTCGGGCGCCCCGCCGCCGAACTGGTCGTCCATCGCCCCACGGGCGATGAGCCAGTCCACCAGCTCGATGCCCTCGGATCCGGCCTCGTCGACGTACTCCATGTGCGACCATTCGGTGAGGCCCAGCGGGTCGGCGATCAGGTGGTCGAGGAACGCGTTGTCCCACTCCTCGTTGATCAGTCCCGCGCGCGGGCCCTGCAGCTGGTGGCTCATCCCCCCGGTGCCCCAGATCTGCACGTTGAGCTCGGGACCGTCCCACTTGTCCAGCGCGCGACGGATCGCCTTGCCCAACTCGTAGCACCGACGCCCGGACGGAACCGGGTACTGCACGACGTTCACCGGAAGCGGGATGACCCGGCACGGCCACTCCTCGACGTCGCCGAACACCAGCGACAGCGGCACGGTCAGGCCGTGGTCGACGACCATCTCGTTGACGAGGGTGAGGTCGAAATCGTCCTGGATGACCGACTGGGCGATGTGCGCGGCGAGCTCGGGATACCCCTTCACGTCGGGCACCGGGCGCGGGCCGTAACCCTCGTCGGCGACGGGATAGTGCGCGCCCGTGCCCAGGACGAAGGTCGGGATGATGTTCGAGTCGAACGCCGTGGCGTGGTCGTTGTACACCAGGATGATGACGTCGGGCGTGTTCTCCTTGGCCCACTTCCGGGTCCACTGGTACCCGTCGAAGACCTTCTTCCAGTACGGCTCCTCGGTCTTGCCCAGGTCCATCGCGGCGCCGATCGCCGGCACGTGCGACGTGAACAGCGCCGACGTGAACTTCGCGGGGGCGTCCGGGCGCATCACCTCGGACTTCTCGTTCGAGGGCGGGGTCCACCCGTCGAGATCCTTCAGGCGCACGCCCTCGGGACGTCGGCCACCTCCGACCATCATGTCGCGGTACGCCGCCTCCGACATCCCGGTCATCGAGCCGGCCATCTGCTGGAAGCTCAGACCGTGCGTGGCGCCGATCTTGCTCAGGAAGTAGATGTTGCCGCCCTCGGCGATGCAGGTGTTCAGGTCGAGATCGAGCACCGCCTGACGCTGCACCGGGGTGAGGGGCCATTCGTCGAGGTACGCCTCGCGGTCGGCGAGGTAGCGCTCGCGGTTCTCGGGCTTCATGAGAGACATCGAGAACTGGTTGAGGTGGTAGCCCTTGCGGGCCTGCTCGGCATCGAAGATGGTCGTGCCGGGGATGTCCTTGTACGGCTTGTCGAGTGCCATGGTCATTCTCCTTCGGGCCAGTACAGCCGCGACGGGTTGTCGACGAGCAGCCTCTGCTGCAGTTCGGGGGTCGTCGCGATCTGTGGGATGTAGTCGACCAGCAGCCCGTCGTCAGGCATGTGGTCCTTGAGGTTGGGGTGGGGCCAGTCGGTGCCCCACAGCACGCGATCGGGGAACTCCTCGACCACGCGACGGGCGAACGGCACGACATCCGTATAGGCGTGCTGCTCGCCATTCAGCGCGCGCGGACCGGTGGCGCTGAGCCGCTCGGGGCACGACACCTTCGTCCACACGTTGGGGTTCTCGCGCATGAAGCGCAGGAACAGCTCGAACTCCGGACCCTCCGGGTCCTTCGTCACATCCGGACGCCCCATGTGGTCGACCACGACGTCCGTCGGGATCGCCGAGAAGAAGTCGTAGAGGTCGGGAAGGTCCTCGGCCTCGAAGTAGATGACGACATGCCACCCGAGGGGGGCGATCTTCTCCACGATCGCGTCGAGCGAGTCGGTCGGCACCCGGTCGACGAGGCGTTTGACGAAGTTGAACCGCACGCCGCGCACACCGGCCTCGTGCAGCTCGGCGAGCTCCTCGTCGGTCACGTCGCGACGAACCGTCGCGACCCCGCGGGCACGCCCCTTGCTGCGGCGCAGCGCGTCGACGAGCGCCCGGTTGTCGGCGCCGTGGCAGGTCGCCTGCACGATGACGTTCCGGTCGAAGCCGAGCTGGTCGCGCAGCGCGAACAGCTGCGCGGCCGACGCGTCGCACGGCGTGTACTTGCGCTCGGGGGCGTAGGGGAACTCCGCGCCGGGGCCGAACACGTGGCAGTGCGCGTCGACAGCGCCGGCGGGGAGCCGGAACGTCGGGGTCGTCGGGCCGTCGTACCAGTCCAGCCAACCGGGCGTCTTCTCGAAGCCGCCGCTGGTGTCGCCGTGCGCGATCGCCTGTGCGTGAGCCATCGTCAATCCTCCACGTACTCGAGGCCCGCGGCCGCCAGCGGCTCCCGCATGCCGTAGATGTCGAGACCGAGCACGCCCTCGCGGAACTTCTGGCGCTTGGCCTCCTCGTTGTCCTCGCGCTTCTGCGAGGCGTCGGCGACGGCGCCGACGAGCTCGCGGGGGACGACCACGACGCCGTCGACATCCGCGACCACCACGTCGCCGGGGTTCACCACGGCGTTCGCCACGACCACGGGGATGTTGACCGAGCCCAGCGTCGCCTTGACGGTGCCCTTCGCGCTGATGGCGCGGGAGAAGACCGGGAAGCCCATCTTCTCGAGGTCGGCGACGTCGCGGACGCCCCCGTCGATGACCAGGCCCTTGCAGCCCCGGGCGGTGAGGGAGGTGGCGAGCAGCTCGCCGAAGAAGCCGTCCTCGCTCTCCGTGGTGCAGCCGGCGACGATGACGTCGCCCTCCTGCACCTGCTCGGCGGCGACGTGGAACATCCAGTTGTCGCCGGGCTGCAGGAGCACCGTGACGGCCGGGCCGCACAGCGTCGCCCCGCTGTACGCCGGGCGGATGTACGGCCGCAGCAGGCCGACCCGGCCCATCGCCTCGTGGATCGTGGCGACCCCGAACCGCGAGAGCCGCGCGACGTCGGCGGAGTCGGGCCGCTCGATGCGCGTGCGGACGATGCCGAGGTCGTTCAGTCGCTGAGTCATCGGGTTCTCCAGGGTGAGGTCACAGGCCGCGGGCTCGCAGGGCGCGGTCCAGGCGCGGGTACACGCGGCGGGCGTTGCCTTCGAAGACCTGTCCGCGTCGTTCGTCGGTGAGGTTCCCGGTCGCATCCACGTATCGCTTCGTGTCGTCGAAGTAGTGGCCCGTGCGCGGGTCGACGTCGCGGACGGCGCCGATCATCTCGCTCGCGAAGAGGATGTTCTCGGTCGGGATGACCCCGGTGAGCAGGTCGATGCCCGGCTGGTGGTACACGCACGTGTCGAAGTACACGTTGCCCAGGAGGTGCTCCTCCAGCTCGGGCTTGCCGAGCGCCATCGCCAGGCCGCGGAAGCGTCCCCAGTGATAGGGCACCGCGCCGCCGCCGTGCGGGATGACGAGCTTCAGGTCGGGGAAGTCGCGGAACAGGTCGCCCTTGAGCAGCTGCATGAATGCCGTCGTGTCGGCACCCAGGTAGTGGTCGCCGGTGGTGTGGAACTGCGGCTTGCACGAGGTGCTCACGTGGATCATCGCGGGCAGCTCGTACTCGACGAGCTTCTCGTAGAGCGGATACCAGCTCTTGTCCGTCAGCAGCGGGGCGGTCCACAGTCCGCCGGACGGGTCGGGGTTGATGTTGACGGTCACGACGCCCAGATCGTTCACCGCCCGGTCGAGTTCGGCGAGGGTCGTCTTCGGGTCGACGCCCGGCGACTGCGGGAGCATCGCGCCCGGGAGGAAACGGTCGGGGAACAGCTGCGACACCCGCGCGACGAGGTCGTTGCAGATGCGCGCCCAGGTCTCGCTGACGGCGAGGTCGCCGAGGTGGTGGGCCATGAACGATGCACGGGGACTGAACACCGTGACATCGCTGCCGCGGTCGTCCATCAGCCGCAACTGGTTCGCCTCGATGGTCTCGCGGATGTCGTCATCGCTGATCCGCAGCGCGGCCGGGTCGGGCGCCTCGCCCGCGCCTTCCGCATACGCGATCTGCAGATCGCGCCACGCTCCCAGCTGCGCGGGGGCCGTGGTGTAGTGGCCATGGATGTCGATGATCAACGTGCGTCCTCGTCACTGTGATCGGGTCGGTGCCGGGTGGTGCGTGCCACGTCGGCAGCGGTGCCGGTGCTGTCACCCTGACTCTAGTTCGCTCTATGGGTATGGTCCAATAGATGTAGGAGCCGAACCGTATAGATGGGATCAATGCGATGTCGCTCACCGATCTCAACCAGTTGCGCACTTTCGTCGTGCTGTACGAGCTGCGCAGTCTGACCGCCGCCGCCGAGCGATTGCACGTCACGCAGCCGACGGTCAGCTACACGCTGAGGAGGTTGCGGCAGCGGTTCGGCGACGACCTGTTCCGCCGCCAGGGGAACGAGATGGTGCCGACCCCGCGTGCCCGGCAGCTGTTCGGACCGCTGCACGAGGCACTGTCGCGCATCGATGCCGTGGTGAGCGCGCCCGACGCCTTCGATCCCGCGAGCTTCGGCGGGGAGCTCTCGCTCGCGCTGACCTCGATCGGCGAGCAGACCTTCCTGCCGCCGATCATGCCGGTGCTCGCGAAGGAGGCGCCGGACCTTCACCTGCAGGTGCGGCGGCTGGACGCGGATCAGGTGGAAGACGGGCTCGTCCGGGGCACCATCGACCTGGCGATCACGGTGTCGTTGCTGGACTCGCCGCGGCTGTGGCGCACACCGGTGCGCGACGTGGAGTACGTGGCGCTGTCCTCGCGTGCCCATCCGCTGCCTCCGACCGCCGCGGACATGTTCGTCGGGCGCCGCTTCGTGCGGGTGTCCTCCCGCGGCGGCCACGTGTACCCGCTCCAGGCGATGATCGAACAGGGACTCATGCCGCAGGTGACGCTGACGGTCGAGGAGTACGCCACCGTGCCCGCGGTGCTCGAGGCGACCGATCTCGTCGTGCTGCTGCCGCGACACGTGGCCGAGGTGTTCTGCGGATGGTTCCCCGGTCTGCGCATCGCCGAGCTGCCGTGGCCGGGCCAGAGCACCCCGGTCGCGCTCTACACGCGACGCGAACTGAGCATGTCTCCCGCGCAGACGTGGTTCCGATCGGTGGTGCTGGATGCGGTGGCCGCCGACGACCACCGGCCGACCTAGCCGTTCTTGCGGTTCCAGCTTGCCTTCGCGGGCGCGAAAGGGCTGCGCACGTGGATCGACCAGTTCGAGTGCGGGTGGACGGAGAGGATCGCCCGTTCGAACCACGACCGGGCCTCGTCCGAGAGCTGCGGCAGCACCACGTCCTTGTCGAGGTCATCCTCCGGCCGCGGCCGCAACGCCTTCCAGACCAGCTGCACCTCGGGCGCACCGGTCGGAATGCCGTCGACCTCGAGCACGGCGCGATCCCACGGCAACTGCAGCCGCGGGTCTCGCCGGTACAGCCAGGCATGTTCCGTCCCATCCTCGACGTTCACCTGAAGCACCCAGGCGCCGGAGCGCTCGTCCTGAATCCGCACCGGCTGCACATCGGCATCGTCGGGCGCGTCGGCCCAGGGGATGACGGCGTCCTCCCCCGCAGGCGCCCAGGCGGTGAAACCGGCAGGCAACGCCCGGACCAGCTGCGGCAGCCCGCCTTGGGTGGTGCTCACGTCCGTGTTCGGCCGTTCGCGGATCGTCCGGCCCAGCCAGTGCTCCAGGGCCACCCCGCCCGACAGCCACCAGCGGGCGCTACCGACCCGAAGGAGCTCAGCGACAGCATGAGGCGTGAGGGGCTCCCAAGCCGTTGCAGCATCCGGAACAGAAACCATGAGCCGAGGCTACCGCCGTCGCGTCAGGCAGGGGACCAACCATCGCCGCAACACCGTCGACGCGAGCCGTGTCATCCTGAGCGCATGGCGAACTCGCCCTCCAGCGACTCGATGATCGACCGCATCGTGCGCGTCCTCGAGACGTTCACAGCTGATCGTTCGGTGCAGTCGGCCAGTCAGATCGGGCGCCGAGCGGCGCTGCCGTCGTCCACCGCGCACCGGATCGTGGACGAGCTGGTCGACGCCGGACTGCTCGGACGCGACGAGGACCGCCGCGTCCACCTGGGAATGCGCTTGTGGGAACTGGCCCTCCGCGGGTCGACCGCGCTACGTCTGCGCCAGGCGGCGCTCCCCTATATGGAGCGCGTGCAGACGCACATCCGCCAGCACACCCAACTCGCCGTTCTCGAACAGGACGAAGCACTGTTCCTCGAACGCCTTTCGCACCCCGACGCCGGTGCGAACATCACACGGATCGCTGGGCGGCTACCGCTGCACGCCTCCTCGTCGGGCCTCGTCCTGCTCGCGCACGCTCCCGCCGATCTCCGCGAACGCGTGCTCGCCCAGCCGTTGCGCGCTCTCGCACCCGAGACGGTGACCGATCCCGGACGTCTACGCCGTCTCCTCGCTGGCGTGCGTCGCGATGGCGTGGCGATCGCGCAAGGTTCGATCGAATCCGTCTCGACCGGCGTGGCCGTGCCGATCCGCGACGCAGGTGAAGTCGTCGCCGCGCTTTCCGTGGTGCTACCACGACAAGCGCCGCACACGGCGGCGATCATCGCTCTGCGAGAAGCCGTGACCGGCATCGAGGCCACGCTGCGGTCCCCCCGATAGTCGGCGTCTCCCGTTCAACGGGAATGCGGCGTTCGACCGTCTGAACCGGGTTCACACTGAGCGAGGCATCCGTTGTCACGTCGAAGGAGACGCCCCAATGTCCACCATCCGCACCCGCGTCGCCATCGTCGGCGCTGGACCCGCCGGACTGCTGCTGTCGCATCTGCTCGCGGCGTCCGGCCTCGAGTCAGTCGTCATCGATCAGCGTTCCCGTGAAGAGATCGAGACCACGATCCGGGCAGGCATCCTCGAACAGGGCACCGTCGAGGTGCTCGACACGCTCGGCGCGTTCAGCCGCGCCCGCACCCTGGGAGACCGCCACGACGGCATCGAGCTCCGCTTCGCCGGCAGCGGACACCGCATCGACTTCGCCGACCTCGTCGGCCGCGGTGTGTGGCTGTACCCGCAGCACGAAGTCCTGAAGGATCTCATCGCCGCGCGGCTCTCCAGTGGCCAAGACCTGCGCTTCGGCGTGACGGCGCATCGTATCGAGGACCCCGCGTCCGACCGCCCACGCGTCATCGCCACCGGCGCAGACGGATCGCCTCTCGAGATCGAGGCCGAGTTCGTCGTCGGCGCCGACGGGTCACGCAGTGTCGTGCGGGAGGCCGTAACCGGTTCCCACACAGGCGGGCACTTCCGCGAGTACCCGTTCGCCTGGTTCGGCATCCTCTGCGAGGCGCCGCCCAGCGCCGACGAGCTCATCTACAGCAACTCCCCCGATGGCTTCGCGCTCATCAGCCAGCGAAGCACCACCGTGCAGCGCATGTACTTCCAATGCGATCCCCGCACCGACCCCAGCACCCTCACCGAGGAGCAACTGTGGGAAGAACTGCAGAAGCGGGTGCCGGGGACGACGCTCAAGGAAGGCCCCGTCTTCCAACGCGACGTGCTGCGATTCCGGAGCTTCGTCGCCCTCGAACTGCTTCGCGGCCGCCTCGCACTCATCGGCGACGCCGCCCATACCGTGCCGCCCACCGGCGCGAAAGGCATGAACCTTGCCGTAGCCGACGTCCTCGTTCTCGAGCGCGCGCTGCGCGCGCTTCTGCTCGAGAGGGACAGCCGCCTCGTCGAGGCCTTCCCCGAGACGGCGCTGCACCGCATCTGGAAGGCCCAGCACTTCTCCTGGTGGATGACCAGCATGCTTCACGTCGCCCCCGATGCAAGGGACTTCGACCGCCTCCGCCAGCTCGGAGAGCTCCAATCCGTCGTCGAGTCCGAAGCCGGCCGCCGCTTCCTCGCCGAGGCATACACCGGCTGGCCCCTCCACACCCTCACCTGAGCCGGCGCTCACGGTTCGGACCAGAGGGTGCGGCACCCGCGGGTCGGCGTCAGTCCAGCCAGCCGGGGACCGCGGGAACCACCGGGTAGTCGATCGCAGGCGCGTCGCCAACGATGGGATCCATGCGGATCCGGCTCAGTCGCATGAAGGCGATGCGCCAGCCGGACTCGGTGAGTCGGTAGAGCTCCTCGTAGTAGCCATATCCCCGCATCCCCCTCTGTTCCGGCACGGTGATCCCCATATACCCTCGTGACCCGCGTGGCCACGTCAGATAGTCGGTCATGGCCCAGCGCCCGCGAGCCGAGAAGTCATCGATCCGCCGAAACTGCGGCATGAACCCGTGATGGACGCTGACGACCTCTTCGGTCATGTTGCGCATCAGGTTCTCCACGAACGTGTCGGGGTCGGGCGCGGCGGCCCACAGTCCTTCGAAGACGCAGTCGTCCACGAAGAGTCCGCGCAGTTCGTCCCACTGCTTCAGGTCGACGTAGTGAAAATAGCGTGCCTTCAGGTCGCGGAGCTCCTCTGCCACGGTGGGGGTGACCGCACGTACTCGGGGCATCGAGAAACCATCCTCGCTCTTCACGGCGCCTGGGTACTTCCTCTACTGCTCGTCGATCTCGAAGTCGACCGAGGCGATCTGCTCCGAGATCGCTCCGGAGAGAGGGAAGAGCGGCAGATGCGCGGGGTGCGTCGCGTAGGCACGGACATCGTCGAGGGTGCGGAAGTCGGCGACGAGTGCATAGTCCCATGCGCGTTCGCTGCGCATCACGTCGGGGCCGTGTGACAGTCGGACCAGGCCGGGAATCTTTCCGAGCAGACCATCGAGCAGGTCGCGCCACTCCTCGAGCACGGCAGGATCATGGTTCGCTGCGAACGAGAAGAACACGACGTGACGGATCATCGTGCCCCGGCTCCGTCGGCAAGGCTCAGGTCGCCGATCGACGCGCCGCTGGCGGTACGCCCGAGAAGGTAGGCCATGGTCATGATCGGACCGAGCGTGGCGCCGGCGCCGGGGTAGCCGGCGGCGAAGGCGTTCTCGGAGGCGTTGCCGACCGCAAACAGGCCGCGTATGGCATCGCCGTCTGCGTCGAGGACCCTTCCGAGGCCGTCGGTGGCGATCCCTCCGCTGGTGCCGAAGCAGCCGTTCACCACGGCGAGAGCGTAGTAGGGGCCTTGCTCGAGCGGTGCGAGGCTGGGATTGGGATACGGGTTCTGTTCGTCTCCCCAGTAGCGGTCGTACGCGCTCGCACCGCGGTGGAAGTCCGGATCCTCCCCACGGGCGGCGTGCTCGTTGAATCGCGCGACCGTCTCGGCCAGCGCCTGGGCGGGAACGTCGATCTTCCCGGCGAGCTCTCCGAGGGTTGCTCCTTCGACGAGCCAGTCGGGAGTCGGCTCCTGGCGTGCATCGACCAATGTCGGAGGCCTCCCGTAGCCTGTAAATGTCACATTCACTAGCCAACGTTCCGGGAGGACACCATGGCCACCACACCGACCACCATCAAGGCGGGCACCCCGCGCGACTTCCTCGGCCTCGTGCCCGCGCTGCTCGGCTTCACCCCGCAGGACTCGCTCGTGCTCGTGCCCTTCGAGGCGTCGCGCACGATCGGGGCGATGCGACTCGACCTCGACGCGGATGCCGCGACGCTCGCGCACACCAGCCTCGGGCTGGTCTGCCGAGTGCCGCGCGTGACCGGGGTAGCCGCCGTGATCTACGCCGCCGAGGACGCCGACAGCACCCGCGATCTCGGCCAGCAGATCGCCGATGTCGCCGACCGGCAGGGACTGCACCTGGTGGACGTGCTCTACGTCGCCAGCGACGGCTACGGCAGCCACCTGACCGGCGAGGCACCGCGCCCCGTCGCCGAGATCGCGACCCCGGACGCGCTGCGCGAGAAGGTCGCAGCATCCCAGACCGCCGGGGCGAGCATCCCCGACGCCGACCCGGCGCGTGCCGCCCGGATCGCGTTCGCGGCCGCGCGGATGGACGACGATGCCCTCGCGGACTTCGTCGCCGTCGCGGAGGACGCCCTGACCGGTGACCCCGCCGACCTCGACACCCGCCAGGCTGCGATCCTGCTCACCGGCATCGGCATCCCGCTGTGGCGTGACGTGGCCCTCATCCAGTGGGCCACCGACCGCGGCAACGGCACCCGTGCCCTGGCCGCGCAGATCGGCCACTCGATCATGGGCGCACCCGTCCCCGAGAGCATCGCCCGCACCCTCTACGGGCAGGGCGATCGTCCCGACGCCGACCGGCTGACGGCGGGCCTCGCGCTCGTGCGCCACCTTGCCGCCTACGCCGACGACCAGCAGCGCCCCAACCTGCTCGCCGCCGCCGCGTGGCTGTCCTGGGCGCTGGGCCGCTCCACTCACGCCGCCGTCTACACCGACCGCGCCCTCGCGATCGACCCCGACCACGGCATGAGCCAGATCGTCGCGACCCTCTGCTCGGCAGCAGTTTTGCCCGACTGGGCGTTCTCCCGCTGAGCGCACCGAGTGCCCCGCCGGGCATCCCGGCGGGGCACTCCCCTGTCACCGTGCCGCACTCGCGATGTCCCCGCGCGATGTCGGAGGCCGCCCGTATCCTGTGAATGTCACATTCACTAGCCAACATTCCGGGAGGACACCATGACCGACACCATCAACAACGTCCACGACATCCGCGCAGCCGTCGAGCGCGCAATGCGCCACCACGCGCCGCTGCGCGCCGAGTTCGATGCCGGGTGGACAACGATCGAGCCCGACGAGCTGCGGCAGGCATGGGACGACTACAGCCTCAGTGACCCGTTCACCCTCGACCCGGCCATGCCGACCCTGCTCGCCCGTATCGAGGCTGACCACCCGAACGGAGACACCCGAATCTGGGTACCCCTCGGCGGACAAGGCGACCCCGACTACCTGGATGTCGTCGTGGTCACAAACCGCACCGTCTCCCGGTACACCGTGCGCGACGGCCAGATCGAGCACCCCTGCACCCTCCCCGAGGATTGCCCCCGCACCAACACCGCCGAGCGCACATGGAGGCAAGCGGCGAGCGCCACTCGCGCCGCGATCCTCGACCTCAACTCCGCCGCCAACAACACCGAGTACCTGCGCGGGCAGATCGAGACGTACCTGGCAGTATTCGGCCGATTCGAGCCGGGGGCCGATGCCGATGCCAAGCGCGAGCGCGTCACCGCCGAGATCACCGCGGCGATCGCCCGTCAGTGAGTCCGCCGGGCGGGCGCACCCATCGGCGCCGCCCGCCCGGCCAATGTCGGAGGCCACACGTAGCCTGTGAATGTCACATTCACCGTCGAGAGTCCAAGGAGGACGCCATGACCGAACCCACCACCCTGCTCACCCGCACACCCGGCGACACGTTCCGGTTCCGCGGCACCGAGTACGTGCTGATCGACTTCGCCCGCACCAAGGCGAAGATCGCCCCGGCCGCTGACCCCGGCAAGGTCTACACGCTCGCCCGCACCGCGACCGTCGAGCCGACTGGACACAGCGACGACGCGCTCGCCGCCGCACTACAGGCATCCGCTGTCGCTCCGCCGACCCTGACCCCCGGAGCCCGCGTGCGCATCGTCACCAACCCCCGCACCACCCGCGACGGGCTGGCCGGAGTCGAGACGATCATCGTGCGCACCAACCCCAAGACGTACACGCTCGCCAACGGCTGGCGCGTCAGCCCCGGACTGGTCGAAGCCGTCTGACCCCTCGCCGCCGCCGGACGCGCACACAACCCCGGCGGCGGCGAGCACCACCCCACCCCGAGGGGAGCCGGCGATTGCCACTCCCCTCGGCGGGAGGGACTCGAGATCGACACCCGCCGCGCGCTCGCCGTAGGCCCGCGCGCACCATCCAGGAGGACACCATGACCACCACCGACACCGCGGCCACCGCCACGGCCCGCATCCCCGCCGACGACCTGATCGACCGGCTGTGGAGCCTCATGCACGAGATCGAAGCAGCCGACTTCCCCGCGCTGCGCATCGTCGAGCTCGACGAGCCGACCGACTACGGCGAGCGCACCGTGCTGTGGTGCCCGCGGTGCGATCAGCACGTCAACGTCGAGGACGGCTACCTGCGCGCGATCGACGTGGACGTGCGCTACAACAGCGTCGGCCAGATCAACCCCACCGAGCGCACCCTGCCGATCTACGAGGCCGATCCTGACCCCGGCGACGTTCTCGTGTACCTGCACCAGACCGACGAGCACGGCGAACACGGCGTGCGACTCCCCGACGCCTGGCAGGGCGTCTGGAAGGCATAGCGGCATCTACCGCGTGAGCGCCCCACACCCCACCGTTGGGGCGCTCACGCGCACCGCCGCCGCCGCTGTAGGGAACGGCGCGACTTGTCCACCGCGCGCACGTCAGAGCCGGCTATCGACTCGAGAAATGTCCACGTGCTGCAGCGTCATCGTTGCGTGAAGATGTCCACTTCCCCTTTGGGACGAGCGTCCGCAAGCGGATCCCTCAGCGTGAATGGTTCGTTCGGGGATTGCCTTCGTCCGTGACAGCTGGTTGGTGACCAGATCGACCGAATCATCAAACGAGCGCGCAAGGGGGCGCCTGTCTAGGCTGCTGATTTGAGACTTGTGGCGAGGGTGGTGGTTACGGCGACGCTGCCGTGCAGCGTGCGGTGGACCGGGCAGCGATCCGCGATGGTGAGGAGCGAGTCGTGCTGTGCGGGGGTGAGCGTTCCCTGGATCGAGATTGTTCGGGTGATGTGGTCGACGTGCCTTGTTTGTGTGGCGCAGTTCGCGCAGTCCTCGGCATGAATGCGCGAGTGGGTTAGTTCCACGCTGATTCTTCCGATGGACCACTGCTTGCGTTCTGCGTACATCCGCAGGGTCATCGACGTGCACGCACCCAGAGCCGCGAGTAGATATTCGTAGGGGGATGGGCCGGAGTCTGCGCCGATCGGCTCGGGCTCGTCGGCGGTCAGCTCGTGGCGCGACGTTTTCACGGCTTGACCGTAGGGGCCGTGCCCGTTCTCGGCGACGCGGACGACCCCTTGTTCGGGCCATTTGTCCGCGGGGCGGGGCGACGGATGCACGATGCTGGCCGGGGCTGTGACGTAGCGGCTGGCCCAGGCTCCGATGACTCCGGCGGCGAACTCCGCGTCGCGTCGCGCTGTCAGCAGGTGGTCAGCGCCGTCGAGGGCGACGAATGACTTGGGATGGGGGGCTGAGTCGAAGATCTCGCGGGCGTTTTCGACGGGCACGATGCGATCGACAGGAGAATGCATGACCAGCAGAGCGGCATCGAGCTGGTTGATGGCACCCCGCTGCTGCTGATCGGCGAGATCTCGCAGCAGGTCGTTGCCGACGCGGAAGGGTCGCCCGCCCAGGTCCACCCACGCTGAGCCTGTCGCGGCGATTTCGGCCGTGTGTCCGTCGACGAATCGGAGTACGTGGCGTGGGTCGGCGGGGGCGCCGATCGTGGCGACGGCGGTTACTTCGGGGATGCGGCTGGCGGCGGCGAGTACGGCGGCGCCACCGAGGGAGTGGCCGATCAGAAGGCTGGGAGCGGCGTAGTGGACACGAAGGTGGTCGGCGGCGGCGATGAGGTCGCCGACGTTGGACGTGAAGGTTGTGTCGGCGAATTCGCCGCCCGACTGTCCCAGTCCGGTGAAATCGAAGCGCAGGACCGCGATGCCGTGTTCTGTCAGTGCCCGTGAGATTCGAGCGGCCGCGACGGAGTCCTTGCCGCAGGTGAAGCAATGCGCGAACAGAGCGTATGCGACGGGCGTGGCGGGAGGTGACTCGAGCCGACCTGCCAGGGTGTGTCCGTGTGTGCCGGGAAACTCAATGAGCTTCTGGTCGGCGAGGCGGCTGCTCATGTCACGCCATCTTCTTCGACAGGATCGTGAGCTGGTCGAGGTCGAGCAGCACGATCCTGCCGCGCGCCTGTCGGATGAGCCCGCGGGAGGCGAGGTCCGCCATCGTCTTGCTCGTCGATTCGCGGGTGGCGCCGAGGAGTCCGGCGAGCTGATCGTGAGTCAGCCGGATCGTGACGTGCCCGACACGGGAGCGGCGCTGCGATTCGGCCAGTCGCACGAGTGTGCTGGCCACTCGTGCCAGCAATGGTCGCAGGGCGAGGTCGGTGAGTCGTTCTTCGAGCCGGGCGACCTGCTCGCCGAGGATTCGGGAGATGCGGATCGCGATCCTCGGGTCTGAGAGCATGTGCCGTTCGACGTCGCGTACGCTCAGCTGGCAAATCGCGGTGTCCTCGATGGCCTCGGCATAGTTGTCATACATGCGCTGGCCGACCAGGAGCATCTCCCCGAACACCGCGCCGGGTTCGAGGATGGCCATGGTCAGCGCCTTGCCGTCTTCCGTGACCCGGAAGATCCGCACCCGTCCCGCTTTGAGGATGAACAGCGCCGTGATCGGTTGGCTCTGACTGAAGATCAGTTCGCCGTTGCGGAACCTGCGCGCGGGAGCCATCTCATCGAACGCGGCGATCTCCTCGGGGGTGAGATCGGCGAACAGGTCGACCTCGCTGAGGCAGCTGAAGAGCTCGTCACTGGTCGGGGTCAATGGATTGGCCTCCCGTCGCTGGGGTGCCCACGGGCGCCGCTCTGCGATCGGCGCTGCGGTGACGTCCATGGCGCACTCTTCCATCATCGACGACGGGCGAGCACCGCGACAGCAACAACACCGAGGATGCCGCCGTAGATGACGTGACCCATGAGGGAGAACAGCGCGGTGGAGTCGATGGTGAACAGCGGCATCCCCATCATCATCGGCATGATCACGAGCGGGCCGAGTACCCACCAGATGGCTCCATACACCATTCCCACGATGAGTCCGCGGAGGTACCCGGTGAGTAGGAGGTTGCCGAACAGCACCGTGAGGCCGAGGCCGATGATGATCGAGATCATCATGTGGATGCCGAACCCGACCGCCGCGACATCGGAGCCGACCATCATGGCGATCATGGGGAGCATGCCCATCACGGCCATGAGCATCCCGAAGACGAGGCCGCCGGCGACGCCGCCGACGACGCCGGCGAGGACGCGCTGCCAGAAGGTGGCGGTGCCGCGGGTGCCGAGCAGGGTGGAGGACGAGGTTGAGGTGGTCATGATTCTTCCTTTCTGGAGAGGATCGATGACTGACGGTATTCCCGCGGGTTTGTGGAGTTCTGCGACCCAGGACACACAGCACCGCGATGTCTTGGGGGCACACTGGAACGCATGGAAATCGAGATCCTGCACATCGACGAATGCCCGAACTGGCAGGAGGCGGGTGCTCGTGTCCGGCAGTCGCTGCAGGAGCTGGGGGCGCCGGTGGTTCCCGTGACGTTCACCCTGCTCTCCACCGTCGAAGAGGCCGCCGCACGGCCTTTCGCGGGCTCGCCGACGGTGCTGATCGACGGTGTCGACGCGTTCCCCTCCGACGGGGCAACAGCAGATCTCGCGTGCCGGGTCTACCGTGTCGACGGTCGGTTCGCGGGAGCGCCGTCGGTCGCTGACCTGCGCTCCGTCCTGGCACCCGCGCTGTTTGCGCGCGGCTGATCTGTCATCGGACGGTGCCGGCGACCACCTGGATGTGACCGCCGCGGAGATCTCGGGTGTCCAGATCCTGACCGTCGGCGAGAAGCAGCTCCCAGGGGTGCGCGTGGATGTCCGATCCTCCGATCGCACAAGCGAGCCGCGCAAGCGGCGCGAAGATTCGGGCGCGACCCGTCGGCACCCGCATGTCGACGATGCATGCTCGTCCGCCCGGTCTCAGCGCGGCGCGCATGCGCGTCCACGCGGCGGACGGGGCGTCGATCGCGCTCATCGCGTAGGTCGAGATCACGGCGTCGACGGGTCGCCCGCCGATCGCGTCCAGACGGAAATCCGTGGCGTCCGCCTCGACGAGTCGGACATGCGACCAGCGCTCCTTCTCGATGCGGCGTCTCGCAACGCCGAGCATCTGGGCGCTGCGGTCCAGCCCGATCACGCTCCCGGTCGGACCGACCGCGTCAGCGAGGAGCGCGAGGTTGAGCCCGGTGCCGCAGCCGACATCCAGCACGGTGTCACCGTGCCGAAGGCCCAGCATCCGCACGCCCTCCACACGCCCGATGCGGTAGATCGCCTCTCCGGCGAGGAGGTCGTAGACGCCGGCGCCGATGCCGTACGCGGCGCGGTCGGTCACCGATACTCGGGGTTTGCGTCGAACCCGAACCGCTCTCCGTCATTCCACGCCTGACGCAGGTTGCCGTATGCCGGGATGCCTCCGGCGTCTTTCAGCATTCGTGCGGTGTGCAGCAGGTTCCAGGTCATGAACGTCGTGTTGCGGTTGGTGAAGTCGTTCTCCGGGCCTCCCGACCCGGGGTCGAGGTAGCTGGGTCCCGGGCCGACCTCGCCGATCCAGCCGGCGTCGGCAGCGGGCGGAATCGTGAACCCGATGTGCTGCAGGCTGTAGAGGATCGCCATCGCGGCGTGCTTGACGCCGTCCTCATTCCCGGTGATCAGGGCACCGCCGGTCTTGCCGTAATACACGTACTGACCCTTGTCATTGAACAGCCCGCTCATGGCGTAGAGCCGTTCGATGAGTTGACGGGTGATTGACGCGTTGTCGCCGAGCCAGAGCGGGCCGCCGATCACGAGGATGTCGGCGGCGTCGATCTTCGGCCAGATCTCCTCCGGCCAGGCGTCCGTGGGCCACCCGTGTTCGCGCATGTCGGGATACACGCCGGTGGCGATGTCGTGGTCGATGAACCGGATGTTCTCCACGGTCACACCCTGCGCGCGCATCAGCGCGATGCTGCGATCCATCAGCCCCTGCGTGTGGCTGAGATCGGGGCTGCGCTTGAGCGTGCAGTTGATGAACACGGCCTTCAGGTCGTCGTAGGTTGCCGGTGGGCGTCGGTGCTCGGTCATGGCGGTCACTCTATGCCTGGCGTCCGTCCGGGTTCTGTGTGCGAGATCACGCAGGCTCGGGTGCAGTGCCGATGCGGAGCTGCACCCGGGCCTGGCTCAGAAGTTGAGGACCTGGCGCCCCTGGTTCACGAGGTCGCGGATGCTCGCCTCGCCCGCGTTGTCGTCGATCAGCGCCCACCCGGCTTCCTCGATCCGGTCCCGGACCTTGTGGCTGGTCGCGCAGAACTTGCAGGCCCCGAGCACGGTCGGCCGGATCCCTCCGATGAGGGCGTGCATCGGACTTGACGGGTCGCTCACCGCAGCGAGGGCCTCGACTCCGGCCCCGTCAAACAGGACGACGACATCGTCCCCGGCCGCGGCGAACTCAGCCGCCGTCTTCAAACCGCGATAGACCCGCGATGTATCCCCGGGGATGGGTTCGTAGATGACGACAGCGATCTTGTTCTTCTCGGTCATGACTCTCCTTGGATATACATACCGGTCGGTATATCTGGCTATTGTACATACCGATCTGTAAAATCAACACCATGACATCTTCATCCCCGATGACCGGCGTCGCTCGACCTGCGCCCGCGCGGGAGCGCCTGCTGGCTGCGGCCAGTGCCCTGTTTTACGCCGAGGGCATCACGGCGACCGGGGTGGATCGTGTTGCCGCCGCAGCCGGGGTGACGAAGCCGACGCTGTACAACAACTTCCGCAGCAAGGAAGAGCTCGTCGCCGCCTGCCTACGGGGCCAGTTGGAGGCGTGGGCGGCGGCGACAGCGGTCGCCGATCGCCCTGCAGCGGGCGCTGCGAAGCGGGTCAGCATTCTGTTCGAGGTGCTGGCCGCTGATGCGCTCAGCGCCGACTATCGTGGCTGCCCGTTCACGAACGCGGCCGTCGAGATGCGGCAGAGCGAGCTCGTGATGACGGTGGTGCACGAGTACCGCCGCCGAATCACCGCGCACGTCGGTGAGCTCGTCGGTGATCCTCACTCCCCAGCGATCGATGCGATTCTCTACCTCTACGACGGGGCGATCGCCGCTGTGAAGACGACCGGTGATCCGACCCATGTGCTGCGGGCGCGCGATGCGGCCCTGCACGCACTTCCCACGTATGTGACTTCGGTCACGGTTCCCACGCCCGTGACCGACTAGAACGGAAGTCACGCCCGGCTGGGCGGGCGGCACGGCCGTGCCGACGTGAACAGGGCGAAGAGGGAACGAATGCCGGAGCCGATCGTGTGGGATCTTGTCGTTATCGGAGGGGGAAGCGCGGGGCTGGTTGCCAGCAAGACGGCGGCGGGCTTCGGCGCGAAAGTGCTCCTCATTGAGCGTGAACGGCTGGGTGGGGACTGCCTGTGGACGGGGTGCGTGCCCTCGAAAGCACTCATCGCTGCCGGTCACCGCGCCGCCATGGTCCGCGATGCCGGCTGGACTGGCGCGAGAGAGTGGGAGGCGGACGCATTCCGTTCCGCGATGGTGTCGGTGCAGCGCGCGATTGAGACGATCGCACCGGTCGATTCGATCGATGCGCTCGAGGCGGAGAACGTGTCGGTGCTGATGGGGGATGCCCGTTTCACGTCGGAAGCCACGCTGAGCGTGGACGGCGCCGAGGTGCGATTCCGTCAGGCGCTCATCGCTACGGGAACCTCCCCGGTAATCCCTGCCATCGCCGGCGACGTGGTGCGCATGCGCACGAGTGAGAGCTTCTGGGATCTCCGCGAACTCCCCGAACGTCTGGTCGTGCTCGGCGGGGGTGCGATCGGCTGCGAGCTCGGGCAGGCGATGGCCCGGCTCGGGTCACAGGTGACGATCGTGCACCGCGGCGCCCGCATCCTCCCGAAAGAGGACGCCGATGCCAGCCACATCGTCCATGTCGCGATGCTCCGGGATGGGGTGGAGGTCCGGACCGGCCGCACAGCGGCCGCGCTCCGTTCACGCGACGGCGAGTCGGGTGTCCTCAGCCTCGATGACGGCACGACCATCGACTTCGACGTGCTGGTCGCGGCGCTGGGTCGCGCTCCGCACACCGACGTGCTGGGCCTGGACCTCGCCGGAGTGCGCACCGATGCAGAGGGATATATCGCGGTCGACGGGATGCTGCGCACCACGAATCCGCGGATCTGGGCGGCTGGCGATGTCACAGGCCTTCCGAAATTCACCCACACCGCCGGGGTGAACGGCAGTGTCGCGGCCACCAACGCGATCCTCGGATTGCGGCGAAGAGCCGAGACGCGGGTCATCCCACGGGTCACCTTCACCTCACCCGAAGTCGCCGCCGTCGGGCTACCGCCGGCAGACGCGGACCGCCGCGGCCACCGGGTCGTGACCTGGGACCACGCGCACTCCGACCGCGCGATCGCCGAGGGCGACACCACCGGTTACACCCGTATCGTGGTCGACCGCCGCGGCACGATCCTGGGCGGCACGATCGTCGGCCCCCGGGCAGGGGAGACGCTGGGGGAGCTGACCCTCGCTGTCCAGGCGCGGCTCACCACCAGCACGCTTGCCGGCACCACGCACGCCTACCCGACGTACAACGATCCGCTGTGGAACACCGCCGTCGCCGACGTCCGGCACCGACTCGGCCGCGGAGTCGTCGCTCGCGCGATCCGGGTGCTGCGGCGGATTCGCCGACGCCGCGTCGCGTGACGCGCGCGGTCAGCGGAGGATGCGGATCGCGCTGACGATGCGCTGGCCGGCACTGACGAAGACGAACGCTGCCCAGATGAGCGCGATCTGCCATGCGAAGGCGGGCAGGATCAGCCAGAGGCTGTGGACGACGATCGTCTCGGTGCCTTCCGCGATCCGGCCGAGGAACGACAGCGACCGGCCGTCATCGATCTGGCGGCCGGTGCGTTCGGCGATCGAGGAGAACGCGAGGAACGCCGTGCCGTTCAGGTAATACGCCAGCAGCACCAGCATGAACGGCCACCATGGTGCGTCGTACGCGATCGTGACGCCGACCGCGACACCGACAACCGTCGTCCCGTAGACCACGAAGTCGGCGATGATGTCGAGGAACCCGCCCACCTCACTCGAGGAGCTCCCCGTGTCGGCGGCGCGGCGTCGACGGGCCAGTGCGCCGTCGAGACCGTCGAATACCCGCGAGAGCAGCCAGGCTGCCAGCGCGGGCCACCACAGCTGCATGGCGGCGAGCACCGCACTGCTCAGGCCGACCAGCATCCCGACCAGTGTCAGCCGATTCGGTGTGATCCAGCGGATGTCGAGGAGGCGCGCTCCCCAGCCGATCGGGGCGGAAAGTGCGCGGCGCATCGGGGCATCGATCATGAGGGAGCATCCTGTTCCTCGTCGCCGGCGTGGTCGGAGCGGTCCGTGTCGCGCATCCGGCGGCGGGCGCGGGCAGCGTAGATCGCCCCGCCGAGAGTGAGCACGCCCAGCGCGCCCATCGCGATGAAGAACGGCCAGCCGAGCGTCAGCCCGTACGCGCCGACAGCAACGTAGGCGATGGTGCCGGGGATTATGCCGACCGTCGTGCCGATCGTGTAGTCGCGCAGCCGAACGCTCGTCAGCCCGGCGGTGTAGTTGAGCACGGTGAACGGGACCAGCGGCACCAGGCGCGCACCGATCACCGCGGCGACCCCTCGCTGCGCCAGAAGCCGGTCGACCTGGGCGACACGAGTTCCGGTGAGTCTTTCCACGATGCTCCGCCCGAGCAACCGGCTGACGGCGAACGCCAGGAACGCACCGAGCACCGCCCCGACGTAGACGATCAGGAACCCCACCGGCAGCCCCCACACCAGCCCCGCCGCGATACTCACGACATTCTTCGGCACCGGGGTCAGCGAGGCCACGGCATAGGCGACCGAGAATCCGGCCGCCACCCACAGCCCGCCCGACTCGGCGGCCGCGCGCACGTCCTCCACGCTGGGCAGAGGAACGAGCACCCCCACGATGACGGCGACGACCACGAACACAACGAACGCGGCCGCCCGCCAGGTCACTGCGGGCGTCAGGTATCGCATCGTCCCCATCGTAGACAGCACCGCACCGCCGGTCTGTGTTGTGGATCACTGACCGCGGAGCGCTCGGCACCTAGGGTTTCCTCACGACCTGTCACCCACCTGAAGGACTTCATTCGTGCTGTTCACCTCACGGCCCATCGCCCGCTCCCGCCTGCGCACCGCGCTCACTGCCGCGGCGATGGGTGCCGCCAGCGCTCTCATCCTCACCTCGTGCGCGAGTGGCGGGCCAGCAGGCGGCGACGATGGTGCGGCACCCAGGGCAGAAGGCACGTTCTCTGACTGGGATGCGGTGCTCGCCGATGCCGACGGGCAGAGTGTGGACCTGTGGATGTGGGGTGGCGACGAACAGGGCAACGCGTACATCGACGACGTGCTCGCTCCGGCTGTGGCCGAGTACGGTGTCACGCTCAACCGGGTGCCGATCGCTGACACCGGGGAAGCGCTCAACCGGGTGCTCACCGAATTGCAGGCTGGCCGAACGGATGACGGCACCGTCGATCTGATCTGGGTCAACGGCGACAACTTCCGCACTGGCGTCGAAGCCGACGCGTGGCTGTGCGACTGGACCGACCTGCTGCCCGCGATGGCGAATGTCGATGCCGCCGATCCGCTGCTCACCGAAGACTTCGGCACGCCGGTGAACGGCTGCGAGGCGCCGTGGAGCAAAGCGCAGTTCACGTTCGCGTACAACTCCGATGCCGTCACCGATCCGCCGACGACGGTCGCCGAACTGCTCGCCTGGGCAAAGGAGCACCCCGGAAGGTTCACGTATCCGGCGCCGCCGGACTTCACCGGGTCCGCATTCGTCCGACACGTCCTGTACAGCACCTCCGGGGGCTGGGAGAACGTGCCGGCCGCATTCAGCCCTACCGCGTTCGATGAGCTCACCCCGGCCCTCTACGACGCCCTCGCCGACGTGGCGCCCTCGCTCTGGCGGGGCGGCGACACCTACCCAGCCGATTCGGAGCAGCTGAATAAACTGTATGCCGACGGACAGGTCGACTTCACGATGACCTATGGTCCCGCGACCCTCACGCAGCTCGTCGCCGACGGCACCTACCCGGCCGGCACGAAGGTACTCACCCTCGAGGAAGGAACACTCGGCAATGCCAGCTTCCTCGCCATTCCCGCCAACGCCGCAGCTACAGCAGGTGCGATGGTCGTCGCCGACACCGCGCTCACCGTCGCCCAGCAGGTCGCCAAGGCGAACCCGGGCACGTGGGGGCAGTTCACCGTCCTCGACGACGACCGTCTGAGCGACGCCGACCGTGCCGCGTTCGACGCACTTCCGCAATCCCCCGTCGTGCCCGCGTTCGATGTCCTGTCCGAAAACGCCAACCCTGAGCTTGCCGCAGCCTGGGTGCCCGAACTCGACGAGGGCTGGCGCACCCGCATTCCCGCCGGCCGATGATCACCACCCCACAGCGGCTGCTCGTCCTCGTCGCGATCGCACCCGCGGCGGTCGTGGTCATCGGGGGGCTCGGCTCGACAGCGCTGCAGAGCGTCGGACTGATGCCGCTGGTGGGGTCACCCCGTCTCAGCGCGGACGCGTTCGTGACCGTCGCGGCAGAAGTTCCGGTCGCGGCAGGGGTCTCGGTCGGGATCGCTGCGGCATCCACTCTCCTCGCCGTGGTCATCGGCGGTGCCGCGGCGGTGCTGATCGTCTCGGGCGGGCTGCTCGCGCGCGGCCTCATCGGGTTGAGCGCTGCGACGGTGACCGTCCCGCACCTGATCGGGGCGGCGATGATCGGGCTGCTGCTGGCGGACTCCGGAGTCCTCGCGCGCGTGCTGCAGGTGCCCGCTGAGGGGTGGCCGTCGTTCGTCGGCGGTCCATGGTGGGCGGCGGTGATCATCGAATACGCGTGGAAGGAGTCCGCGTTCGTGGCGCTGGTGGTCGCCGGGACCTTGGCGACCCGGGTCGCCCGATTCGATGAGACTGCGGCGATGCTGGGCGCGGGGCGGGTGACGCGGCTGAGGCTGGTGCTGATCCCGTTGGCGCTGCCCTCACTGATCATTGCGGGAGCGATCACGTTCGTCTACACACTCGGTTCGTACGAGGTCGCGTGGCTGCTGGGGCGGACCTACCCTGAACCGCTCTCGGTGATGGCGGTGCGCCTCTATGGCGAGGTCAGTCTGTCGTCGCGTCCCGAGGCGGCCGCGGTCGCCGTGGTCATCATCGCCCTCGCAGCGCTCGGCGCGGGCATCGCGTTCCTGCTGCTGCGACGGTCGGCGGTGTGGCGATGACCCTCTCCGTCCGAGACCTCCCAGCGCCTGTCGCCTCGCATCGCGGGCGACTCCCGGGCGATCCCGGGCGCCCGCTCACCACCCCGGGCGGTGCATCCCGGGCGGCACGCCGCGGGATGGCGCTGCTGCTGCTCGGCTGGTTCGCGCTGCCTTTCGTGCCCTTGCTTGTCTGGGCGTTCGCGGACCGGTGGGCGTTTCCGTCGGTGCTTCCGCAGGAGTGGGGGGTGGGCGGGCTGTCGTCCGCCTTCGCGCAGGGCGGCGCTGCGGCCTTCGGAAGGTCGCTGCTGCTGGGCCTGGTCGTCGCCGCTATCGCGACGCCGCTCGGAGCGATCCTGGGCCGCGCCCTCGCCCTCGGCTGGGCACCGGCACCCCGTCTGGTGACCGCGGTGGTGTTCGCGCCCGTCCTGCTTCCACCGTTCGCTGCAGCGCTCGGCATCAACGTGCTCCTCCTTCGCGCCCACGTGCCCGCGCTGGCGGGGCTCGTGCTGGTGCTCGTCGCGATGGCCCTTCCCTACACGACCTTCTCGATGCGGGCCGCGTACGCCGCGCATGACCTGGGCTACGAGGAGGAGGCCCGCACCCTCGGTGCGTCCCGGGCGCGGGTGCTCTGGCAGGTGCACGTCCCGCTCCTCGCCCCGGCTCTGGCCCGGTCGGCGTTCCTGGCCTTCCTCGTCGGATGGAGCGACTACATCATCACCGTCATGGTCGGCGGCGGGCAGATCGTCACCCTTCCCCTCATCACCGCATCTGCGGCCTCCGGCGTCGGCAACGACGCACTCGTCGCCGCCCTCTCGCTTGCAGCAGTCATCCCCCCAGTGCTGCTACTGCTCGTCCTTGTTCGTGGAGACCGGAGGATGACGCCGTGAGCACCGCGATCACACTCCAGTCAGTCACCAAGCAGTTCACCGCCGGGTCGGCGCCGGCACTGCGCGGCATCAACCTCGACATCCTCTCGGGCGCCCGCACCGCGATCCTCGGACCGAGCGGTTCGGGCAAGAGCACGATCCTGCGGATGATCGCCGGGCTCGAAGACCCCAGCGACGGACAGATCCTCCTGAATGGACGCGACGTCACGGGCGTTCTTCCCGAGCGGCGCGGCATCGGGATGGTCTTCCAACGGCCCCTGCTGTTCCCGCACCTCTCCGTGCTCGACAACATCGCCTTCCCGCTCCGCGCCGCCGGCCTCTCCCGCCGGGCCGCCCGAGAGGCGGCGCATCCCTCCCTCGACCTCGTACAGCTGCCCGGATTCGAACAGCGCAGCGTGTCCTCCCTCTCCGGAGGGCAGCAGCAGCGCGTCGCCATCGCTCGCACGCTCGCCGCGAAACCCACGATCCTGCTCCTGGACGAACCGTTCAGCGCACTGGATCCCGCCCTGCGCGATGACATGCACGCCCTGCTCACACGCCTCCGCACCGAACTGCCACCCACCGTGGTGATCGTCACCCACGACCGCGACGAGGCCGCCGCGGTCGCCGACCACATCGCCGTCATCGAGCACGGCACCCTGCTGCAGCACGACACCGTCGAGCGGATCTACCACCGACCCACCAGCCTGGCAGTCGCGCGACTGATGGGAGGACGCAACGAGATCGCCGGCACAGTGCAGCGCGCCCGGCACCACTCGGACCTGGGGTCGATTCCGGTGGATGCCAGCACCCCCGACGGACCCGGCACCCTGGTCGTGCGTCCCGAAGCGGTGCGCATCATCGCATCGCCGCACGAGACCCGACCCGGCGAACCCACGCACACCGCCACAGTGCAGGGCGTGACCCGCACCGGCATCCGCCGATCCCTCGTGATGAGCAGCGGATCGGCGCTGGTCACCGCCGACCTCCCCGCGGGGGTCGAGGCGCCCGTCGGCGCCACAGTCACGTTCGGCTTCGCGCCGGACGCCCCGTCTGTCGTACCGTCGTAAGCTCGTCTTCATTCTCTTACTGGGCATCGCCGACCTGGTCGCTCGGGAATGAAAAGTTCCCGTTCTGATCAACGTCCCGCTTCGCAAGTCCTAGCTCAAACGAGAGCCAGCATCCTCGATGGCTGGTGACAGCAGACTGTCGCCGATCTAGAGCATGGAGCCGAGGTCTGATCCGACCGTGGGGTAGGCGGCCGTGGCGGACCTGAGTTGCGGGGCGGTGAGCCCGAGCTTGATCGCCAGGCCGACGGTGTTGATCAGTTCGCCGTACTCGGGTCCGAGCAGGTGGGCGCCGACGATCAGGCCGGTGGACTTATCGATGAGGATCTTGGCGGCAGCAGTGTGCTCGCCGACCCGGTAGTTCGAGTACCAGTCGCTGGTGTCGGTGAAGCGAACATCTAAATCGATGCCCTGCTCGCGGGCCTCGGTCTCGAGCAAGCCGACGCGGACCAACTCCGGGATGGTGAAGACCGCGGTGGGGATCCCAGTGTAGTCCGGAGTGGTGGTGGTGCCCTTGATCATGTTGGACGCGGCGACTTTCGCTTCGGAGACCGCGACCGGAGTCAGCGGCATCCCGGCGGTGTCAGCCGAGTCACCCGCAGCCCACACGGCCGGGTTCGTGGGGCTTTGCAAGTGGCCGTCCACGCGGACGCCGCGGTCGCTCCACTCCACACCGGCGGCATCCAAATCCATGCCGGCGAGGTCGGCGACGCGCCCCGCGCCGTGCACGACGAGGTCGGCCTCGATCGTTTCGGTTACACCGTCGCGTTCAACGACCACTCGATAGACCGGGCCATCCTTCTCGACAGCGGTGATGTGTGTCTGGCGTCTCAGATCGATGCCGACACTCCGACTCCGGTCGATGAGGAGTTCCACAAGGTCCGGATCGAAGCCCTTCAAGGGGCGGGCGCCGCGGTCGATGATCACCGGCGCGCTCCCGGCGCGGGCGACGATGTGCGCGAACTCGAACGAGATGAAACCGCCGCCGACGAACAGGATCCGTGCAGGGAGGGCGTCGAGGTCCAGGAACTGGGTGCTGTCGATGAGGTGCTCGTCACCGGGGAAGTCGAGCGGTCGCGGTCGGGCTCCGGTCGAGATCAGGAAACGCTTCGAGTCATAGCGGGTGCCGTCGATGTCGATCTGGTGGGTGCCGGTGAAACGCGCGTGCCCGTGCAGGGTGTTGACGCCGCTGCGCGCCAGGTCGGTTTCCATGCGCCCGGGGACCGGGTCGGTGAAGCCGTGTTTGTGCGCCATCAGGTCCGCCCAGTTGATCGACAGCCCCATGTCATCAATGCCCTTTCCGTGCATAAGTCGGGCGCTGTCGATGATCTCGGCCCCGCGTCGCAGGATCTTCTTCGGATCGCACCCGCGCAGCGCGCACGTTCCGCCATAGGGAAGGGAGTCGACGATCGCGACCCTCCAACCGTGGGTGGCGCACTTCTTCGCGGCGGCGATGCCGGCCATGCCCGCGCCGATGACGATCAGATCGTAGGTCTCGTTCATGAATGGTCCTTTCGCAAGGTCGGATCAAAGATCAGGTCACGCATCGGCCAAGACCGTGCGGAGCTGCTCGACGGTGGGCGCTCCGGCATACCCGTGCGGAGTCGGATACATGCGGCACGTCAGCCCTACCGGCGAGCCGGGCTGGGCGAAGACATCGATGCCGTCGACCTGGATGCTGGGCGATCCGAGGAACCCGACCTGTTCGGCCTCCTCAGGTGTCCGGACCAGCTGGCGTCTTACCGTGATGTCGGGGCGTTCGAGAGCCAACAACCGTAGCCGCTCGTCCGCGATCTTCCAGTTCGGGCATCCGTCGAAGTAAAGCAAGGTCACGTCCATCCCGCCACTGTAAACCTTGCACCCTAGTACAAGGTCAAGCGCGTATCATCACAGGCATGCGCATCGGAGAAGTCGCCGCCGCCGCCGGCGTCGATCCCCAGACCATCCGCTTCTACGAGCGCAGGGGTTTGCTTCCCCCACCTCAGCGTGACCCGAACGGCTACCGCGCCTACGAGGACCCGATCCTCCCCCGACTGCAGTTCATCCGCAGCGGACAGGGCGCGGGACTCACCCTGGTCGAGATCGCCACCATCCTCGACATGCGGGGGGACGGTGTCATGCCTTGCCTCCACGTCCGCGATCTTCTCTCCACCAAGCTCCGCGACGTCCGCGCGCGACGTGCGGAACTCGCAGCCCTCGAAGCAGAGCTGGAAGCGCTCATCAACCGCAGCGACGGCCTGAATCCGGTTGACTGCACCGATACCGATGTCTGTCACATCATCTCCCAGACACCCGTCACAAAAGCCCCAAACCCGCCCGATGAGTAGCCCGTGTCATGATGTCACCAAGCAGTTCACTTCCGGGTCTGCTCCGGCTCTGCAAGCCGTCAACCTCGACATTCTCACGGGTGCCCGCATCGCGATCCTCGGGCCGTGCGGTTCCGGCAAGAGCACGACTCTGCGGGTGATCGCCGGACTCGAAGCAGTGTTCAGCTTCGCGCCGGGCGCCCCGTCTGTCGTACCGTCGTGAGACCGCTCGGCCGCGCTGTAATCGCGACCGGTGCTCCCGCCAACGGCAGCAGTCGCCTCAGTGCCGCGTTTTCGGCGGGGTCGAGCACCGAGTGCTGCACGCACGCCGGCACCAGTCGTCCCGTTTCGGGGTGACTCATCGCATACATGCACGCTCCGAGCCGCTCCTGCGTCTCGAGGAGCAGTGGATCGTCGCTGCTCGCGCCGCGTTCCATCAGCTCCCAGGCGGGTGCGACCTGCGCGGCGTCCATGAAGTTGTGCACCACGAAGCTGGTGGATCGGATCCGGCGCCGCCACGCCGCCCGCACCGTCCGCCGCACACCGCCGGCCCGGCGAACGATCCGCCGCACCTGTCCCACGAAGACCGCGAGATCGCCCGGGTGACGGGCGATCGCCCGAAGGATCTTCACCGCCAGCACGGCCGCCCGCGTGCCGCCGAAGACCACACCACCATGGTGGGCAAGGAGCCGGTCGCGAGCTGCGACATCGCGCGGATCGTCAGGATCGATGAGAGCGGCGAATCGGCCGTCGACGCGCATCCCGGTCGCGTACCGGTTGCAGCGCGGGTCACCGAACTGCGTCCCCTGCCAGGGGAGGCGCTGCCCCGCGCCCTCCTCGATCTGCGCCCACACCCGGTCGATGGACACTTCGGCGAAGTCCTCCTTCCACCGCCGATCGTCGCCCACGAACGCCGCCGGCTGAAAGGACAGCATGTCGAACGGCATCCCCAGCACCACCCGCGTCGTCGACGCGACTTCGCCGAGATTTGACGGCGTCACTGTCATGTTGTGCGCCAGATACGAGCGCACACCGTGATCGCGCTGCAGATCGACGAACATCTGCGCAAACCGAGCTCGGAACGGATCCAACTCCGCCTCGGACCGCGGACGCACAGCACCACGCCGCCCCCGCATCAGCGAATCGAAATGCGCGGCGAACGACACCCGATCAAACCTCGGACTGCCGTCCTCATCGAGCACCACGTCGCGCAAGTACTCGTCGTCGAAGTCGCCGTGGGTCATCGACATCGGCTCACGCCCGTAGCGGCGCATCGTCGCCAGCGCCGCGGCGTGGTCAGCCGCAGACAGGAGGCTGACCTCCCCGCCGATCAATTGCGCGTGCGCCCTCGGCCCGCGCAGCTCGCGCAGGAACCTCATCTGCGCGTCGATCTGCTCGAGCGTGTGATCGCCGTCGATCCGGACTTTGTTCGCGTCCGCCGAGTGGTAACACGGCGAACAGGTCAGATCGCACTTCGGGAACACACCATGCGTGCCTTCGCACCCGATCGCGCTGCGGCCCAGGAGCTGGTTGGGAGTCTTCACATGATCAGGCAGGTCCGCCCAGCGCCGATCGAGCGCAGCTCGGCTGGCCGGATGGATCGGGCGTGTGGCGAACTCCCACTCGCTAAGCCACCGCGTCACACGCATTCGCACTCCCGTCGTCGCCGCACCTGTCCGTCCCCGATCCCACCACGACCACGCTGGCCGCGACAGTGATCTGGGTCACCGTCGCGCCCCTCGCAGGCGTCGTACGGTGATGTCCCGATCGCCGAAGAGCGAACCGACAGGAGCAACCATGAAGGCAGTACTGGGCGACACGATTCTCGCCGAAGCCGACCGCGACGACCTGATCTCGATCGAGGGGAACTGGTACTTCCCGCCATCCAGCGTCAACTTCGAACACCTGGTCTCGAGCCCTACGCCCTACGCGTGTGCCTGGAAGGGTGCGTGCCAGTACCTCACCGTCAACGCCGGCGAAGTCGTCCTGAAAGATCGCGCGTGGTCATACCCTGACCCACTACCGGGGTCCATCGAGCGCGTGGGCCGCGACTTCTCTGGGTACGTGGCCTTCTGGAAGGAAGTAAGCGTCATCGAGTAGGGCGCGTGCGGCGTTGAGCCGTGCACCCGAAACACCCGATCCTTGTCGAGCGGAGTGAAGCGCCTTGAACAGTGGGGCTCAGCGAGATACGTGTGCGGGTCAGTGGCCGGCGCCGAGTCCGCCGGTGAGTCGTCCGTGGAGTTTGGTGGTGGCTTCGTTCATGCCCTCGAGGATGACGTATTTGTGGAGGTGCTCGTATTTGGTGACGATCGCGTCGAGGGCGGCGACGGTGGAGGCGTCCCAGATGTGTGATTGGGACATGTCGATGATGACCCGTTCGGGGTCGTGGGTGTATTCGAACTGGGTGGTGAGGTCGTTGCTGGAGGCGAAGAACAGTTCTCCGTTGACGGTGTAGCGGACGGTGGGGACGGATGCTTCTTTGTCGATGTGGCGGGTGACGCTGACGAAGTGCGCGACGCGGCGGGCGAACAGGATCATCGCGGTCAGTACGCCGACGCCGACGCCGACGGCGAGGTTGTGCGTCCATACGGTGATCACCACGGTGATGAGCATCACCGCGGTCTCGCTTTTCGGCATCCGCTTCAGCGTCGAGAGTCGCACGCTGTGCCAGTCGAAGGTGGCGACGGAGACGACGATCATCACGGCGACGAGGGCTGCCATCGGGATGACGGCCACGATGTCACCGAGGACCAAGACGAGGATGAGCACGAAGACGCCGGCGAGGAAGGTCGAGATGCGAGTACGCGCGCCGGAGGCTTTCACGTTGATCATGGTTTGGCCGATCATGGCGCAGCCGCCCATGCCGCCGAAGACGCCGGAGAGAAGGTTGGCGGCGCCCTGGCCGAATGCTTCGCGGGTCTTGCGGGAGTGGGTGTCGGTGATGTCGTCGACGAGTTTCGCGGTCATCAAGGACTCGAGCAGGCCGACGATGGCCATGGCTGCCGCGTAGGGGGCGATGATTTGCAGCGTCTCCCAGGTCAACGGCACGTTCGGAATGAACAGCTCGGGAAGGCTCTGCGGGAGGTCTCCCTGGTCGCCGACCGTGGGGACGTTGAGTCCGAAGGTGACGGCTGCGGCCGTGAGGAGGACGATGGCGATGAGCGGCGCGGGGATGACCTTGGTCATCAACGGCATGAGGTACATGATGAGCAGGCCGATGACGACGAGCGGGTAGACCAGCCAGGGCACGTCGATCAGCTGCGGGAACTGGGACGTGAAGATCAGAATGGCGAGGGCGTTGACGAACCCGACCATCACACTGCGGGGGATGAATCGCATCAGCTTCGCCACGCCGAGCGCGGCGAAGACGACCTGGATGAGGCCACCCAGGAGCACGGTGGCGATGAAGTAGTCCATCCCGTATTCGCGGGCGACGGGGGCGATGACCAGGGCGATCGCGCCGGTCGCGGCGGTGATCATGGCGGGTCGCCCACCCAGGAACGAGATCGCGACAGCCATCACGAAGGACGAGAACAGGCCCACGCGAGGGTCGACACCGGCGATGATCGAGAACGCGATGGCTTCGGGGATGAGCGCGATCGCCACCACCAGCCCGGCGAGGACTTCACGGGTGAGGATGCGGGGGCTGCGGAGCGCTTGCATCACGGTGGGTTCGATGCGGTAACGGGTTTTCGGGTGTTGAACGGGGATGACGTCAGTCATGGCACTCCAAACGGGGAGAGGGGGCTGTCGGTGACGGCCGGATGAGAGCGCACCGGTGCGCGGAACTGCCGAGCTTTCTCGGCGGGAGAGAATTGGGGAGCACGACCAAGAAATGATCGAACGTGACGAAGACTACCGTAACGTGAGAGTTGGTCGCCAATCGAACGGAGCCGCACCCATGACCGCTACGACGACGATGCACATCGGAGAGCTCGCCGAACGGACCGGGCTGTCGTTGCGCACCATTCGCCACTACGACGAGATCGGCATCCTCAAGCCCACCGGGCGGACCGAGGGCGGCTTTCGCCTCTACACCGCCGAAGACGAGTCACGACTCCTCCTGATTCGTCGCATGAAACCCCTCGGCTACTCCCTCGAAGAAACGGGAGAGCTTCTCGAGCTCATTGACGCGCTTGCCGAGGACCCCGGCGACGAGAGGCTGCGCGATCGTCTGGAATTGGTGCGTGCCGAAGCTGCGGGCCGTCGTGATCGCTTGCGGGCTCAGCTTGAAGCCGCCGACGACTTCCTCGAGCAACTCGGCCGCCGCTGACCGTTCGGCCGCACCCGGTGCCCGATCCAGCCAATGGCCATCCTGCTACCGTAAAATCTTCCGTGACGTGAGATTTGGAGATCGGTATGGTGACGGAAGGCAAGCACCCCCTTCAGCAGGAGGACTACCACCTGATCCAGGACTACATGCTCACCAAGGCGGTGATGTGTCTGGCCACGAACGCCAACCTGGTCGAATGGGAACACGAGATCGCGGGCATGCAGGAAGCGTCCGGCGAGCAGTGGCTACGACGGAACGCGATGCTCTTGGACTACACCCTCGCCCGCATCCTCGCCGCCTACGGCCGAAATGCGCACCTCGCCGAAGCCGACCGGGCGGGACCGACCGAAGCATTCGTGCGCAGCTTCGTCGCGGCCGTCGCCGCACAAGATCACGCCAGCGCTGAAGGGCTCTGGGTGGCAGCCAATGAGAACACAACCCAGCTCACCGGGAAGCGGATGCCCTCAACCACCCCACTCCTGATCAGGGTTCGGCAAACCGCCCAACATCGCGAGGCCGAGTTGGACCTTGACGGGGTCCCAGACGAATACTTCCCCGCGCAATTCGTTTCATAGCGTGAGAAGCGGACCTATCCCGCGGGTTCTCCCATGCGTAGAGTCTCCCGCGTACACCGACATCAGCAGTTTGGCGCCAAGCGCCCTTTCAGGAGTACCGATAGCCGGTCGGTCACCGCGACGCCGGCGCGGCGCGCCCCGAGTAAAGGTGCACAGCCTCTCTCGGAACTCCTGAGTTCCCGTTGTCGGCGGCGCTCGAATTCTGAACGTTTTCGGCGTCTTGCATTCCAGCAGTCATCGCAACGAGGGATGATTCTCGGAGGCTAGCAGAGCGTGGAATAGCTCGTGGGGCGTTCGGTCGTTGAGAGTGATTCGGGGGCGCCGATTGAGCTCGAGCTCGACCCGGGCGAGGTCCCGAGGGCTGTGGACCGACAAGTCGGTGGACTTCGGGAAGTATTGCCGCAACAGGCCGTTGGCGTTCTCGTTGCTGCCTCGCTGCCAAGGGCTCGCGGCGTCGCAGAAGTAGATACGGGTTCCTGTGTCGGCCGATACGTCGAGGTGCCTGGCCATCTCGGTGCCCTGGTCCCACGTCAGCGTGCGGCGCAACCGCGGCGGCAGTGCGCCGAGGGTGCGAACGAGGGCCGCATGCATCTCGATGGAGTTGAACGCCGGCAAGTGCAGCAGCTTCACGTAGCGGGTTTGCCGTTCCACGAGCGCGCCGATCGCGGAGCGGTTGTGAGGGCCGACGATCAGGTCGCCTTCCCAATGACCCGCCACGGAACGGTCGGTGGGGTCGAAGCCGCGCTGATGAACCGACAGCATCGGTTGCGCGAACCGGCGTCCGGCGCGGATCTGACGGGTGTGACCACGTCGGTGATCACGCCCAGTCCGTAGCGGCGAGGTCGACGGCTTCCGGAGGATGCCAGTGGCGGGGCGGTAGATCGCCTGATAGATCGTCTCCGTCGCGACCCGCCGTGCGGGTTCTTCCGGATGCGCGCGCCGCAACGCTCGAGAGATCTGCTGCGGACTCCACCGCTCCCTCAGCCGCGCGACCACGAACGAACGCAACATCGGGTCGGTCATCAGCTTCAGCGGTCGCGGTCGCGTTCGCCGACGCCGGCTCGCGGCGGTCGCGTGCGCGTGAAACGGTCGATACTGCCCCGACGAATGCAGATTTCGTCGCAGCTCACGACTGATCGTCGACGGAGTCCTCCCGAGTATCTTCGCGATCGCCGTGGGACCCACGCCGCGCGATGCAAGATCGGCGATCTGAACCCGTTCCTCCTCCGAGAGGAACCGAGGCGAGATGACACGGACGGAGAGCGGCTCGAGCGGTGGCACGATCTTGACGGTGCCATCCTTGCGTCGGACCGTCGTGCCGTTCTTCCAGATGTTCGCTGCAGACCGGCTGACGCCCACCTCCCGCGCCGCCGCGGACATGGACCAGC
>NZ_CBDRMZ010000016.1:0-33765 GCF_965345345.1 Microbacterium sp. bgisy189
GCGCTCCAGGATCTCGTGCGCGACCTCGACCGGCTCGTCCTTGTCGAGTGTCATCATGACGACATTCACGCCGTCGGTCGCGTAGAGCGCCGTCGAGTACGTGGCCGACAACTGCAGCGCTTCGGAGGCACCCGCGATCGTCGCGGGCTCCATCCCCTCGACGGCAGCCAGTGCGTCCCACTGCCAGGCAGCGCCGGGGGCGACAACGGGCGTGAGGATGTAGTGCCCACCGTCGGGTGCAGCACCATCGCTCGTGTTCGCCGGACAGATCGCCTGCACGGAGGCGGAACGCAACAGCGTCTCTTCGGGCTGCACGTTGCCCTCCCAGTAGCCGTTCCGGTACGCGCCGATGAGCTCCTGGAGCGCGATCTCGTCGTTGAGCGCTTCGCAGTCCGGCACGGGCCACCATTCCTCGGTCCTGTCCGCAGCAACACCGTCGAACGAGCCGCTCGTCGTTGTCGCGACGGCGTCGATCGTCGCTTCGAGCACCTGTACGGGAGGCTCGTCGAAGTCGCGGGCAGCGGTGGCCATGATCCACACGTCGTCCACGGCCGCAGCGAGGCGGCACAGCGTCACGTCGTAGGAGGGATCGCATCGCGCTTCGGAGAAGTCTGCGGCGAAGTCGTCCGGCACCGACGCTGCGGGCAGCACCATCACGTCGAGCTTCTCGAGTTCGTCCTCGCCCTCCGACCACCATGCGCATTCGAGTCCGCCGAGCGTACCCACCGTGTCGACCTCCGCGACGAGCACCTGCTGGGGGTCCCACGCCTGGAGCTGCTCCTCGAACGGCACCCACCCCGCGCCGAGCAGCTCGTCGAGCTGGGCGTCCGTGAGCACCTGCGTGCAGTCCCCACCGAACGGGACGGTCGGTTCCCGCACCACCTCGGCCGTCGGCGTGGGCGTCGACGTCGCGCTCGGCGCGGTGTCGGTACCGGTCTGCGCGGGCGCGGGCGCCGAGGCGCACCCCGCGAACAGGCCCGCAGCAGCGATGGCGACAAGGGCGGCGGCAAGGTGTCGGCATCTCATGCCCCCATGCTGACACGGCCGCGCCCGGAATCACCGCGCGCGGAAGCAACGATCCGATCACGCCCATGCCGTCAGCGGAATATCAAGGCGCGCCGATCACCCTCGGAAGCGGCCCGACCCCCTCACGTCGCTCGAACACGAGATGCGTCTCCGTCGTGAGGACGACCTCGTGGACGGTGATGTGCTCGAGGACGACGTCACGGAGGGCGACGGCATCCTCGACCGCGACATGGACGAGGAAGTCATCGGCACCCGCCACGTGGAAGACCTCGATCACGCCCGGCGTTCGCACCAGCGCGTCGAAGAGCGCATCCACTCCTGCTTCGGTGTGACGGCCCAGTCGCACGCGGATCACCGCCTGCAGCGGCAACCCGAGGGCCGCCGGGTCGATGCCCATGCGAACGCCGGTGAGCACGCCGCGGGTACGCAGCGAGCGCAGCCGATACGCACACGTCGATTCGGGGATGCCGAGGTCTGCGGCGAGCGCAGCATTCGACCGCCGGGGCCCTCGCACGAGCGCCGAGAGCAGCCGCAAGTCGAGATCGTCGAGTCCCGCAGGTGATTGAGGATCCGGCAAGATGGGGCCCTTCGTCGGGTGTGATTCTGATGAATCCGCAGATCCATAAGATCTCCTGGCACAAAGTCGACATGAGCCCTGGTGAGTTTCTGCGTTCTCGCTCATTCTGGTCCGCATGAACGCGCACCACCACCCCGACACCGTAGCCGTCCACGCCGGCAGGGCCGACCTCACCGAACTCGGCGTGCACGCACCGCCGATCGACCTGTCGTCGACGGCTCCGTTGCCCGGGCTGCTGTCGGGAGGTGACTCTTACGAGACGCTCGCGACAGGAGGTGTGCCGTTCGCCGGCGGCAGCACGGTGTACCAGCGGCTGTGGAACCCGACGGTCGCCCGTTTCGAGGACGCCCTTGCCGAACTCGAGGGTGCGGACGCGGCGGTGGCCTTCGCGTCGGGCATGGCCGCGTTCACGGCGGCGATCCTCGCCCACACCACGTCGGTCGGCCGTCCGCACGTGGTCGCCGTCCGCCCGCTGTACGGCGGCAGCGACCATCTGCTCGCCTCGGGGCTGCTCGGCACCCAGACGACCTTCTGCACCGCTGACGAGGTGGCGGCCGTTCTTCGACCCGAGACCGGGCTGGTCGTCGTCGAGACCCCCGCCAACCCCACTCTCGACCTCGTCGATATCTCGCTCGTCGTGGCTGCGGCCGGCGCGGTCCCGGTGCTGGTCGACAACACCTTCGCGACCCCCGTGCTGCAGAACCCCCTCGACCACGGCGCGGCCATGTCGCTGCACAGCGCGACCAAATACCTCGGTGGGCACGGCGATGTCGTCGGCGGCGTCATCGCGTGCGAAGACGAGACGGCAGCTGCGCTGCGGCGCGTGCGAGCCATCACCGGCGCGTTGCTGCATCCCCTCTCGGCGTACCTGTTGCACCGCGGCCTGCCGACCCTGCCCGTCCGGGTTCGGGCGCAGCAAGCCTCTGCGGCGCGCATCGCCGCGTGGCTCAGCACGCACCCCGGCGTCGCGGAGGTCTTCTATCCCGGGACGACCGGGTCACCGCTCATCGGCACGCAGATGCGCGGCGGCGGCGCGATGATCGCGGCACGCCTGCACGGCGGCTTCGCGGCAGCCGCCCAGGTGACGGAGGCGACGCGCCTGTTCACCCACGCCGTCTCGCTCGGCGGCGTCGACTCGCTCATCCAGCATCCCGCGGCGCTCACGCACCGCCCCGTTGCCACCGACGCGAAGCCCGGCGACGACATCGTGCGCCTGTCGATCGGGCTGGAGCACGTCGACGACCTCATCGCCGACCTGGCCACGGCACTCGACGCGGCGCACACGACCGCGACGACGGCTGCCGCAACAGCGCTCGCGTGACGCCGACGCAGGAAAACTCACGAGAACAGGACGATCGGGGCCGGATCCTCCTGTTCTCGTGAGATCTCCTGTCTTCGCGCGGAGCCTGTCAGCTGGTGACGACCTGCGCCGTTCCGACCGGGGCGTCGGGTCCCATTTCGTCGGCGATGCGGTTGGCCTCTTCGATGAGCGTCTTGACGATCTCAGCTTCAGGCACGGTCTTGATGACCTCTCCCTTGACGAAGATCTGACCCTTGCCGTTGCCGGAGGCGACGCCGAGATCCGCTTCACGCGCTTCGCCGGGCCCGTTGACGACGCAGCCCATGACCGCCACCCGCAGCGGAACGGTCATGTCCTTGAGGCCTTCGGTGACGTCGTCGGCGAGCGTGTACACGTCGACCTGCGCACGGCCGCAGGACGGACACGAGACGATCTCGAGCTTGCGCTCACGCAGGTTCAGCGACTGCAGAATCTGGTGGCCGACCTTCACCTCTTCGGCGGGCGGCGCCGACAAGGAGACACGGATCGTGTCACCGATGCCTTCAGACAGCAGGATGCCGAAGGCGGTCGCGCTCTTGATCGTGCCCTGGAAGGCGGGCCCGGCCTCGGTGACGCCGAGGTGCAACGGCCAGTCGCCCCGCTCGGCGAGCATCCGGTACGCCTTCACCATGACGATCGGATCGTTGTGCTTGACCGAGATCTTGAAGTCGTGGAAGTCGTGCTCTTCGAACAGCGACGCCTCCCAGACGGCGCTCTCCACGAGTGCTTCGGGGGTCGCCTTGCCGTACTTCTCGAGCAGACGCCTGTCGAGCGAGCCGGCGTTGACGCCGATGCGCAACGAGACTCCGGCATCCTTGGCAGCCTTCGCGATCGCGCCGACGTTGCCGTCGAATTCGCGGATGTTGCCGGGATTCACCCGCACCGCGCCGCACCCGGCGTCGATGGCCTGATAGATGTACCGCGACTGGAAGTGGATGTCGGCGATGACCGGAATCTGGCTCTTCTTCGCGATGATGTGCAGCACGTCGGCGTCTTCGGGACGCGGCACGGCCACACGCACGATCTCGCAGCCGGATGCCGTCAACTCGGCGATCTGCTGCAACGTCGCGTTGATGTTGTGGGTCGGCGTCGTGGTCATCGACTGCACGCTGACGGGCGAGTCGCTGCCGACCCCGACACTGCCGACCTTGATCTGACGCGTCTTGCGACGGGGAGCGAGGGTTTCAGGGACCTTCGGCATCCCGATGTTGACTGCTGGCACGCTCCTAGCCTACGACCGCACGGCTGGAGGCGGGCTGTCATCAGCCTTGGCCCGCGCGCCGCTGTGATAGTTTCGGCGGCATGTCCGCGAACCTCACCTGGTGGCTCACCGCATAGGCGGTGTGTTCGCGACGACTCGACACTGACCGCCCCGGCGGCCTGTGGATCGAGGCCGCCTTGACGAAAGACCGACGATGACCGGTTCCCCGCTGCTGGCCTCTCTCGCAGCCGCTGACGCCCCGTTCGCCCTGCTCGCCCGTGACGGCAGCACCGTCGAGGTGCTCACCGGCGATGTGGTCGACGTCGACCTGCTCGCCGACATCCCGCTCACTGCACCGGATGGCACCGCGCGCGAAGTGCTCGCGCTCGTCCCGTTCCGCCAGGTCGTCGAGCGCGGCTTCGAGTGCCACGACGACCACGCGCCGCTGCGCTGCCTCGTGGTCAGCGAGCACACCTCGGTCCCGCTCGACGATGCCCTCGTGTCGCTGCCGAGCGCACCGGTTGCGCTGCAGGATGCCGGCTTCGACATCGCCGACGACGACTACGCGCAGATCGTGCGCCGCGTCATCGCCGACGAGATCGGTCGTGGCGAAGGCGCGAACTTCGTCATCCGCCGTGACTTCACCGCCGACGTCGCGACCGACCCCGTCACAGCCGGGCTCACGTGGTTCCGCGCGCTGCTGGAGCACGAGCGCGGCGCGTACTGGACATTCCTCGTGGTCACACCCGGGCACGTCGCGGTCGGCGCGAGCCCCGAAGCACACGTGAGCGCGCAAGATGGCGTCGTCACGATGAACCCCATCTCGGGCACCTTCCGCCACCCCGCCGGAGGTGCGACGGCAGAGACGCTCACCGAATTCCTCTCTTCAACGAAGGAGACCGAGGAACTGTTCATGGTGGTCGACGAAGAGCTCAAGATGATGTCGGCGGTCTGCTCAGACGGCGGCAGGATCACCGGGCCGCATCTGAAAGAGATGTCGCGGCTCACACACACCGAGTACATGCTGCGCGGACACAGCACGATGGACCCGCGTGACATCCTGCGCGAGACGATGTTCGCGCCGACCGTCACCGGCTCCCCCATGCAGAACGCGTGCACCGTCATCACCCGCCATGAGGGCTCCCCGCGCGGCTACTACTCGGGCGTCGCTGCCCTGTTCACGCCGCGCCCCGACGGCACGCACGACCTCGACGCACCCATCCTCATCCGCACCGCCTACCTGCAGGACGGCACGCTCCGGGTGCCGGTCGGCGCCACGCTCGTGCGGCACTCCGACCCGTACGGCGAGGTCAGCGAGACCCACGGCAAGGCGGCCGGCGTGCTGGGTGCGATCGGCGCCGTCGAGCGCGATGTGATCCCGACCACCGCGGACGACGAGGACGCTCCGGCGGCCGAGCCGCGACGCCTCGCCGACGACCCGCAGGTCGCCGAGCTGCTCGCCTCGCGCAACGCCCGCCTCGCACCGTTCTGGCTCGAAGAGCAGGGTGGCTCGGCCGGCCGGTTCGCGGGCAGGTCTGCGCTCGTCGTCGACGCCGAGGACCGGTTCACGACGATGCTCGCCCACCAGTTGCGCCACCTGGGCTTCGACGTCACGATCGCCCATTGGAGCGAAGCCGCTGACGTCACGGGGCCCGACCTCGTCGTCGCCGGCCCCGGCCCCGGCGACCCGCGCGATGGCTCGAACCCGCGCATCGCGCGCATGCGCGAGGTCGTCGGCACGCGACTGGATGCCGGCACACCCCTGCTCGCGGTGTGCCTGAGCCATCAGATGCTCGCCGACCGCCTCGGCATCGCGCTCGAACCGCTCGCCGCGCCGCACCAGGGGCTGCAGAAGCAGGTCGACGTGTTCGGGGAGCCGGCATCCATCGGCTTCTACAACACGTTCACGGCGCGCGTCGCCCCGGGCACGACGACGGTCGACGGCACCGAGGTCGCAGCCGACGCCGCCTCAGGCGACGTCTACGCCCTGCGTGGTGACGGGTACGCGTCGATCCAGGGCCACCTGGAGTCGATCCTTTCGCGCGACGGACTCACGACACTCGAGCGGCTCATCGCGCACGCGCTGGCCTGAGCGCGTTTCGTCTCGATCGCTGCGCTCGCTCGCTCAACGGCCGTGAGCGTCAACCGAACAGTGCGACGGGGTTGAAGACGTCGGCGAGGATCAGGATGCCGCCCATCACGACGAGGGCGATGACGACGACGAAGGTACCCGGCACGAGCTTCGTGGCATCCACCGGCTTCGGCGGCGGGCGACGGAACAGCTTCGCCCAGGCACGCTTGATGCCGTCCCACAGCGCGACGACGACATGGCCGCCGTCCAACGGCAGCAGCGGGATGAGGTTGAAGACGAACAGCGCGATGTTGAGCGACCCGAGCAAACCCAGGATCGCCGAGACCCGGTTGAGGATGGGCGCGTCGATCGCGGCGACCTCACCCGCGATGCGTCCGGCACCAACGACCGACAGCGGTCCGTTGGGGTCGCGGTCCTGACCGGTGAAGAGGTCGACGGCGGTCTCGTAGACGCGAACCGGCAGCTGCACCATGATGCCTGCCACCCGCTCGGTCTGCTCCCACGCGGCGACCGGCCCTTCCCAGATCGGCTGCGGCTCATACGCGCTCACGGCCGTCATCCCGACGAAGCCGACCTCGGCGGTCGTGACGGTGCCGTCCTCCGCAGCGACCTCGCGTTCGGCAAGGGTCGGCGTCACCTGCAGCGGCACCGACTCGCCGTCGCGTTCGACGACGATCTCGAGACTGCGGCCCGGCGCGTCCTGGATGATCGCCGACGCCTCGGCGAACGTGGAGACCTCGATGCCGTCGACCGACACGAGCACGTCGCCGGGCAGGATGCCGCCGGCCTTGGCCGGCGATGCCGGGTCGTCGGCCGTGCACTCGGTGCGATCGGCGCCGGCGGACAGCACGCACTCGCTGACCGATGCGATCGTCGTGGTGGCCGTCTGCACGCCGATCCCGCTCAGCATGATCGTGAACAGCACGATCGCCAGCACCAGGTTCATGAGCGGGCCGCCGAGCATGACGATCACCCGCTGCCAGACCGGCAACTCGTAGAAGGCACGCTTGGTGTCGCTGGCGACGAGGGTCTCGTCGTTCGCGTCACGCGCGTCCTGCACCATCGTGGCGAAGAAGCCGCCGCCGGCGCGGCCCTCTCCGTCGGCGCGCTTCGGCGACGGCGGGTACATGCCCGACATCGAGATGTAGCCGCCGAGCGGCAGCGCTTTGAACCCGTATTCGGTCTCGCCGAACTTCCTCGACCACAGCGTCGGGCCGAACCCGATCATGTACTGGCCGACCCGCACGCCGAACGCCTTGGCCGGGGCGAGGTGGCCGATCTCGTGCAACGCGATCGAGACGGCGAGTCCCACGACGAGGACGACGACGCCGATGATGAAAGCGAGCACGGTCACAAGGGGCCACGCTAGCGGCTGCGCCTTTGAGTTCGCTCAGCTTCGGCGGCGATTAGGCTCGTGGGCGTGGATCGGATGACGCAGCGTCAGACGCGCGCACTGCGCGGCGTCGCGGCGACCGTCGTGGCCACTCTGCTCGCGGCCACCGCCCACACCCTCTCCGGCGGCCACGTGCCGCCGCCGTGGCTCGTCGTGACCGTCATCGCCCTCGCGAGCCCTGTCGCCGTTTGGCTCGTCGGCCGCCGACCCTCCACGCTCGGAACCGGTGCCGCAGTCGCCCTCGCCCAGGCCGTGCTGCACACGGCGTTCGCCGTCGTGGGCGACGCATCACCGGTGCTCGCCACCACGGCTCTGCACGCGCACGGCTCGACGACGATTCCGGCCGCTGCAGCCCATGCCGCAGTCGTTCCGGACGGAGGCATGGTCTTCGGACACGTCGTCGCCGCGCTCATCACCGCCGCCACCGTCGTGTACGGCGAGCGCATCGCGGCGGCGATCGCCCGGGGACTGCGACGCCTCGTCACAGCACCCGTCATCCCGGCGCCGCACATCACGCCTCGTCCTGGTTCCGCGCCCGAGCCGCTTCTGCGCACGGCCGCACGGGTCCACCTGTCCGCACTCTCTCGTCGGGGCCCGCCCGCTCACGCCTGCTGAGCGATACCCACCCCTTTCGGGCGCGTTCACCGCGCCCACCCCGACAGAGAGCACACGCATGACCACCACCACCCGCACACGCTCGCGCGCCCGCCTCATCGCCGGCTCCGTCGCCGGACTCGCCCTCGCCGCCGCCGCTCCACTGGCAGCGTCCGCCCACGTGCACGTCGCCCCGGGCGACGCCCCGGCCGGCGCCACGACCCGGCTCGACTTCTCGTTCAGTCACGGCTGTGACGGCGCCGCGACCACCGCGATCATCGTCGACGTCCCCGAAATCGTCGACGGCCTGACCCCCGTCCTCGACGGCGCGTGGACGATCTCGCGTGAGCTGGGTGACGACGGCATCCCGACCCGCGTCGTCTACACCGCCGCGACGCCCGTCGAGGACGGTGTGGCCGCTTCGGTCGCAATGGATGTCATCTTCCCGCAGTCAGCAGCCGACACCGGCGTGCCGTTCCCCGTTACGCAGCAGTGCGGCGATGCCCAGACGGCTTGGGTCGAGGTCGCCGAAGACGGGCAGGATGCCGACGACCTCGAGGCGCCGGCACCCGTGGTCGCCGTCGGCGCGGTCGCCGAAGACACCGAAGGACACGGCCACGACTCCGGCGATGCGGAAGCGACGCCGGAGACGCACCAAGCAGACACAGTGACGACGACGGACGACCCCGTCGCCCGCTGGCTCGCCGGTGGAGCGCTCGTCGCTGCACTTGCGGCGCTCGTCGTCGCATTGCTGCGCCGACGCGCCTGATCGATCGCGGCCGGGAGGCGGCGGCGTCCTCCCGGCCGCGACGGCAGGAGGTGAGAGGATGGATGGGCCATGCCCACTGATTCCCCGCACCTGCCGCCCGTGCTCCGTCCCGAGCACCCGCCGCAGCGATCGCTCGCCGAACTCGTCGACCGTTTCGCCCTGCACGTCGACGGCGACGTGACCGATGTGACCCTCACCGGCATCACGCTGGCGACCGCCGATCTGCGTCCGGGCGAGGCGTTCGTCGCGATCCGCGGCGTCAACCGTCACGGCGCCGAACTGGCTGCGACCGCCGCCGAGAAGGGCGCTGTCGCGATCATCACCGACGCAGCCGGCGCCACCCTCGCCGCCGGCTGCGGTGTGCCCGTGGTCGTCGTCGACGACCCGCGGGCACGACTCGGCGCGCTGTCGGCGTGGGTGTACCGCACCGATGTCGATCTGCCGCTGCTGCTGGGCACGACGGGCACCAACGGCAAGACGAGTGTGTCGCACCTGCTCTCCGGCATCCTCGACCAATTGGGCGTGGTCTCGGGACTGTCATCCACCGCCGAGCGCCACATCGCCGGCGAGGTCATCGTCTCCCGGCTCACGACGCCCGAGGCGTCCGAGTTCCACGCGCTCCTCGCGCTCATGCGCGAGCGCGGTGTCGAGGCCGTCGCCGTCGAGGTGAGTGCGCAGGCGCTCTCGCGTCACCGGGTCGACGGCATCGTGTTCGACGTCGCCGGTTTCACGAACCTCAGCCACGACCACCTGGACGACTACGCCGACATGGCGGAGTACTTCGAGGCGAAGATGCCGCTGTTCCGGCCCGACCGGTCGCGTCGCGCTGTGATCTGCCTCGACTCCGCCGCGGGTGTCGACGTGGCGGCGCGGTCCGAAGTGCCGGCGATCACGATCATCACGCCGGCGATCGCCGACCACCCCGAGACTCCCGCAGACTGGACCGTCGACATCGTCGACGAACGGCAGGACGGCACCGAGTTCACCCTGCGTCACACTGACGGGCGCTCGCTCACCACGACCGTCCCCGTCATCGGCCGGCACATGGCGGCGAACTCGGGCCTCGCGATCCTCATGCTGCTCGAGGGCGGCTACAGCTGGGAGCGCCTCGTCGAAGCCCTCGACGGTGGACGCATCGACGCGCACCTGCCGGGACGCACGCAACGCGTCTCGGGCGACGACGGCCCCGCCGTGTACGTCGACTTCGGGCACTCCCCCGACGCGTTCGAGAAGACCCTCGCTGCCGTGCGTCGCGTGACGCCGGGCCGCGTGCTGATGCTGTTCGGTGCCGACGGCGACCGCGATGCCACGAAGCGGCACGACATGGGGCGCACGGCTGTGGAGGGCAGCGACATCCTCATCGTCACCGATCACCACCCGCGCCACGAGAACCCCGACACGATCCGCGCGACCCTGCTCGAAGGTGCACGGCGCGCCCGACCGGATGCCGAGATCCACGAGTATTCGCCCCCGGAGCGCGCGATCATCGAGGCCGTCAAGCTCGTCGGTGAGGGAGACGCGATCCTGTGGGCCGGTCCCGGCCACCAGGACTACCGCGACATCCGCGGCGTCCGCACGCCGTACTCGGCCCGCGAACTCTCCCGTCGCGCTCTTCGCGACGCAGGTTGGTCAGTGCCGGAGCCGTCGTGGCCGGTGCCGTACCCCGACGACATCACGCCGTCGTCGGACCCCGAACGCCCCGCCTGACGACGCGTTTCGTCTCGCTGCGCTCGCTCAACGACCGGGCTGCGCTCGTCAACGCCGGGCGATCCGCTGGTCGGCGGTGCGCCGCGCCCACGCTTCGGCGTCGGACAGCGCCGCGCGGGTGAGTGACGCCGGCGCGTCGTGCGCGTCGACGACGGCGGCGACCGTGTCGAGGATGCCGAGGAAGCCGAGCCGTCCCTCGTGGAACGCGTCGACGGCCTGTTCGTTGGCCGCGTTGAAGACGGCGGGGTAGGTGCGCCCGGCCGAACCCACCTGCTTGGCCAGCGCGACCGCGGGGAACGCCTCGTCATCGAGTGGCTCGAACGTCCACGACGTCGCCGCCGTCCAGTCCAGCGGCACCCCGACGCCGGGGACGCGGTGCGGCCAGTCCAGGCCGAGCGAGATGGGCAGTCGCATGTCGGGCGGTGAGGCCTGCGCGAGCGTCGACCCGTCGGAGAATTCGACCATCGAGTGCACGATCGACTGCGGGTGGACGACGACGTCGATCTCGCTGTACGGCACGTCGAACAGCAGGTGCGCCTCGATGACCTCGAGTCCCTTGTTGACGAGGGTCGCCGAGTTGGTGGTGACGACGCGGCCCATGTCCCACGTGGGGTGGGCGAGCGCCTCGGCCGGGGTGACCGCGGCGAGTTCGTCTCGTCGGCGACCGCGGAACGGCCCGCCCGAGGCCGTCAGCACGAGGCGTCGCACCTCGTCACGGGTTCCCGAGCGCAACGCCTGCGCAAGTGCGGAATGCTCGGAGTCGACGGGCACGATCTGCCCGGGCGCGGCGAGCGCCGTCACGAGGTCACCGCCGACGATCAGCGACTCCTTGTTGGCGAGCGCGAGTGTGCGCCCGGACTCGAGTGCCGCGAGGGTGGGGCCGAGTCCGACTGAACCGGTGATGCCGTTGAGCACCACGTCGGCGTCGACGTCGCGCACCAGCTGCTCGGCCTCGTCGGCGCCGAGCGCGGTGTGCTCGACGCCGAACTCGGCTGCCTGCGCGGCCATGGCGTCGGCGTTGCTGCCGGCCGAGAGTCCCACGACCTCGAAGCGGTCGCGTCGGTCACGAATGACATCCAGCGCCTGCGTCCCGATCGAACCGGTGGAGCCGAGGATCAGGACGCGACGCATGAGGCCAGCCTAGCGACGCGAAGCCACAGGCCGGTCCGCGACGGCTGTCACTGGGCCTGTGCCGTCACTGGGTCTGTGTCGCCGTCTGCGCGCCGAGGATGTCGATCACGAAGACGAGCGTCTCGCCCACGAGGTCGTCGGCGTTGATCTCACCCTCGCCGTAGCCCGCAGCCGGTGGGATGACGACGATCACCTGCGAGCCGACGGGCTGCCCGACGATCGCCTGCTGGAAGCCTTCGATGAACTGCATCGGGCCGATGTATGGGCTGCCGCTCTCCCACGTGTCGCCGCCTTCGAAGACCTCGCCGGTCGACCAGCGAGCACCACGGAACTGGATGAGGAGGTTGTCGCCCTCCTGCACCTCGTAGCCGTCGCCCTTCGTCAACACCGCGATCTCGGTCTCGGTCGGCGCGTCGGTCTCGGGCACCGTGATCGTCGGCGTGCCGTCTTCGGCCAGCTCGACCGTCGGCATGCCCTCGACGGGCTCCTGCTCCTCACCCCAGGCAGCAGTCGGCACGACCGACAGCAGGTCGAGGACGTAGACCTCGGATGCGACGGTCTCGTCGGCCGGGAATGCGGCGACCACGCGGCTGCCGACCGTGCTGCACCCGAAGACCTGGCTGAACACGGTTCCCTCGGTGATCTGCGTCGGCAGGATCTGGCCGGGCTCGTAGCCCATCGACGTGAGCTCCTCGCCTGACTCGGCGTCGTACGCCGTCAGGGTGTACGCGATGAAGTCGCCGACCGCGATCTGGTCGCCGTCGCCCGCTTCGAGCGTCGTGACCTGCAGTTCGGACACCTCCAACGGCGCCTCGAACGTCGCCGTCGCCGCCTCGCCGACGGCACCTTCGACGGTGACCGACTCGGACGCCTCGCCCGATGCGGCCTGACCCGCGCACAGCGCACTGGAGGTCTCCTCGGCCGGGGCTTCGGTCGTTCCCGAGCAGCCCGCCAGGAGCAGGGCCGACACGGCGGCGACGGACAGGACGGTCAGGCGACGAAGACGCACAGAGATACCTCGCAAAGATGGGGGTGGTGTCGTCCCATCCTGCCGTAGGTTCCTTCAGATTGCGCTGTGAAGGGCCCATGCGCGGCGACGCATGGGTTCGGGGGTACCCTCGTCAGAGTGACCGAGCAGCCGACGCCCGCCCCCGAGGAGCAGTCGACACCCGAGGCAGACATCTCCGGCGTCGGTGCCACGTACTTCATCAGCCGCGGCGTGCTCGTCCCCCTCGCCCGCCTGTTCTACCGCCCGCGCATCGAAGGTCGCCGGAACATCCCCCGCAAGGGACCGGTGATCCTCGCCAGCAACCACCTGTCGTTCATCGACTCGTTCGCGATCCCGATGTTCGCCCCACGCCCGGTCTACTTCCTCGCGAAGTCGTCGTACTTCGACGGCAAGGGGATGCGCGGCTGGATCAGCAGGCAGTTCTTCACGGCGATCGGCGCGACGCCGGTGGAGCGAGGAGCCGGACAGGCGGCGCTGGACGCGCTGGATCAGCAGCGGCGGATCCTGGCATCCGGGCGTGCGATCGCGCTCTACCCTGAGGGCACCCGCTCGCTCGACGGTCGCCTCTACAAGGGCCGCACGGGGGTCGCGTTCCTCGCGCTCGAGACCGGTGCCAAGGTGGTGCCGGTCGGCCTCAGCGGCACGAACGAGATCATGCCGGTGGGTGCGAAATGGCCGCGCATGTCGCCCCGCGTGACGATCCGCTACGGCGAGCCGCTCGACCTGTCCCACCACGGTCCCGCCTCGTCAGGACGCGCACGGCGCGGCGCGACCGACGAGATCATGGCGGCGATCCACGCCCTGTCGGGCCAGGAGCTCGCGAACACGTACAACGAGGTTCCCGCGCAGAATCCGGTGGACCGGCTCCGGCAGGTCCTCCCCCACGAGCGACGCTGAACGCGCCCCTCAGCCGACGAGGACTTCGGCTTCGTGGCGCACCGGGAAGTTCACCGAGTTCGCGATGAAGCACCACGCGTTCGCCTGCGCGTGTGCGGCGACGGCGGCGTCGATCATCGACGGGTCGGCGACGGTGACACGCGGACGCAGGACCACTTCACGGAAGGCGCCACCACCCCGACCGTCGAGGATCATCGTGCCGGTCGCCTCGTCGCGGTACGAGGTGACGACGACGCCCGCCTCGACGCACGCGTGCAGATACGACAGCAGGTGGCACTCCGACAGGGCCGCCATGAGCAGGTCCTCGGGATTCCACTTCTCGCGGTCGCCCCGGAATGGTCGATCGGCCGATGCCTCGAGCTGCGGTTTGCCGTCTACCGCGATCGTGACCGACCGATCGTAGTCGCGATAGCCGCTCGTACCGGTGCCCCGGTTGCCGGTCCACACACTCTGTACGGCGTAGCGGTGTTCCCCGATCATGCGCACAGTCTCGCACGGGTTCACGACACCGGCCTCCCCGGTAGGCTGGCCGGGTGGCGCAGACCTTCTCCGTACCCGACGCAGTCGAACTCGCCGTCGTCGAACGCAGCGGCTTCGTCGAGTCCCGTCACAGCGGCAGCGCGATCGTGCTGGATGCCGACGGCGTCGTACAGCGCACCCTCGGCGACGTCGAGGCCCCGATCCTGCCTCGCTCCAGCCTGAAGCCCCTGCAGGCCTTGGGCTGTCTGACGGCCGGCGCCGAGCTGGACGGCGAGCGCCTCGGGCTCGCGACGGCGAGCCACTCCGGCACCGATCGCCATGTCTCGGTGGTCCGCAGCATCCTCGACCTCGCCGATCTCGACGAGTCCGCGCTGGGCTGCCCCGCAGCGTGGCCCGGCGACACGGCGACGCGCGACGAGATGGTACGCGAGCTCGGTCAGCCACAGGCAATCCGCATGAATTGCTCCGGCAAGCATGCGGCGATGCTGCTGGCATGCCGCGCGAACGGCTGGGACACCGCGACCTACCTCGACGTGACCCACCCGCTGCAGGCGCACATCCGTGAGGTGATCGAGCGGCTCACCGGCACCAAGACGACCACCGTCGCGATCGACGGCTGCGGCGCGCCCGTGTACACGATGAGCCTGTCCTCCCTCGCCCGAGCCGTGCACCGCATCGGCACGTCGTCGGAGCGCTCCCCGTTCGCGCTCCACCGCGCCGCGGGGACCCTCGTGCGCACGGTGCGGGAGCACCCGTGGACGATCGACGGCCCCGATCGCCCCGACACCGTCGCGATCGAGTCGCTCGGCGTGTTCGCGAAGGGCGGCGCCGAGGGCGTCATGGTGATGGTCGCACCCGACGGCACGACGGTCGCTTTGAAGACCCTCGACGGCAGTGGCCGCGTTGCCACGGCGGTCGCACTCACCCTGCTCGTGCGAGCCGGCGCCCTCCGGGCGGCCGACGTCGCACAGATGCTTCCCCGACTTCCGCTGTCGATCTCCGGCGGCGGGCAGGATGTCGGCGCGATCCGGCCGACGGTGTAGCCGCCCCACAAGGGCCAGAAAGGACCATCAATGAAGATCGGCGTTCCTACAGAGGTCAAGAACAACGAGTACCGGGTCGCCCTGACACCGGCCGGTGTGCACGACCTCGTCGTTGCCGGGCATGAGGTGCTCGTGCAGTCCGGGGCGGGCACAGGCTCGTCGATGACGGATGCCGAGTACTCGGCGGCCGGTGCCGAACTCATCGACGGCGCGGACGACGTGTGGGCCCGGGCGGAACTGCTCCTCAAGGTCAAAGAGCCCATCGAGAGCGAGTACCGACACTTCCGCGACGACCTGGTGCTGTTCACCTACCTGCACTTGGCCGCCGATCGACCCCTGACGGAGCGCCTGGTCGCCGATGGCGTGACGGCGATCGCCTACGAGACCGTGCAGGGCGTGGGCGGCGGGCTGCCGCTGCTGGCGCCCATGAGCGAGGTCGCCGGGCGCCTGGCGCCGATGGTCGGCGCGAGCACCCTGATGCGCTCTGCCGGTGGACTCGGACTGTTGATGTCGGGCGTTCCGGGGACGCGACCGGCGACGGTGACTGTCATCGGCGGCGGTGTCGCCGGGTCGAACGCGGCCGTCATCGCGGTCGGCATGGGTGCCGATGTGACCGTCTTCGACACGAACGTCGCCCGGTTGCGGTACCTCGACGACCACTTCCAGGGGCGCGTGAAGACGGCGGCATCCAACCCGCTCGATCTCGATCGCGCCGTGATCGCCAGCGACCTCGTCATCGGTTCGGTGCTCATCCCCGGAGCGAAGGCGCCGAAGCTCGTGACGAACGAGACGGTCAGCCGCATGCGTCCGGGGTCGGTGCTCGTCGACATCGCCGTCGATCAGGGCGGCTGCTTCGAGGACACCCGCCCCACGACCCACGCCGACCCGACGTTCACAGTGCACGAGAGCGTCTTCTACTGCGTCGCGAACATGCCGGGCGCCGTCCCGAACACCTCGACGTCGGCGCTCACGAACGCAACGCTGCCATACGTGCGTGCGATCGCCGGGCGCGGGTGGCGTGAGGCGCTGCGGGCGGATGCCGGACTCGCGGGCGGTCTGAACACGACAGCAGGCGTCGTCGCCAACGCGGGCGTCGCGTCGGCACACGGGCTCGCGGCCGTCTCGACGGCCGACGCGCTCGCCTGACAGGCCGCGGTGCCGGTGCATCACCCGTCGATCCGGATGCGACGCGCCGGCTCATCGGGTTCGGCCAGCCATGCCCGTCCCGCACCGGGCATGGCATAGGGAGGCAGCTCGCGCCGTCCGGTGACGGTGCGGTATTCGCCGGCGCATGCGGTGTCGATGATGAGCGACGCCTCAGCCCGCGCTCGGGTCAGCAGCGGCCATTGCGCGAGCCACATCTCCGGCGTGCCCCACACCGCAGGGGCCTCCGCCGCCGCGGGGTCGTCGACAGCCACACACCCGTGCTGCGCAGCCAGTGCGCGCCCACGCGGCCCCGGCGGCAGGACGAATGCACGCGGGCCGTCCGGGCGTGCTGACGCCGTCGGGGCGTCAGCGGACCGATGCGGCGTCGGCGTGCCCTCGTCCGTCCATGCGAACTGCACGAGTCGGCGTCCGAGGCGGACGCGACCCGGCGTCACGCCGTCGAGGTGGTCAGCGCCCTCGCCACCGGCGGCGACATGGTCGGCGCGGCTCGCGAGTGCCAAGAGCGCGCGGTGCGGCAGCAGGTCTGCGATACGCCCGACACCGCCCGTCACGCGCTGCACGGCGATCACCATACGGATCCCCCGTCCGTGGGCTTCGCGAACACGGGCTTCGAGTTCGCTCAGTGCGGCGGCTCGGTGCTCCTCCGGCCACCGCGACAGGAGGACGTCGAGATCGTCGATGAGCACCACTGTGCCGCGCGCGAGCACGGCGATACCTTCCAGGGCGTCCCAGCCGGCCTCACCGTCGGTGGGGACGACGTGGGCGCGCGTCGCCTGCGCGGCGATCGTGCGAAGCGCTGCGGAGCGCCCTGTGCCCGCCGCTCCGACGATCAGGAGCCCGGTGGCAGGGAGTGTCACCAGCGGCTGCGCCTGGCGATCCGGTTCGTCGGCGACACCGAGCACGATCTCCTCGGCGTCTCCGGGCGCCACCCGTGCCCGCAGATCGGCGAGCGGGATCATCGCCGGCAGCGCGGGCAGCCACGGCGCCCGCGCGCGCGGTGCGGTGCAGCCGGCAGCGACACCGGCGACCGTGGCCGTGGCAGTGGTCGCGATGCGCACCCGCACGGGTGCGTCGTCGGCCGGTCGTCGCACCAGCGCAACGCCGCGCGCCTCACGAGTGCCGGGCAGTTCGGCAGCGGCCGCCGTGCCGAGCACGGCACGGGAGTCCCCCGCGTCGGCGACCCGCAACGCGATCCGGAGCGGCGCATTGGCCAGCAGTGCATCCCGGAACACGCCTGCGGCGCGTTGCGAGGCCAGCACGAGATGCATACCGAGCGCCCGCCCACGCGCCGCGACGTCGGCGAAGATCTCGTGCAACGAGGGGTGCGCGGCGACGAGCGCAGCGTATTCGTCGACGACGATCACGAGCCGACCGAGCGCTCCCTCGGCCTCTGCGACATCGCGGGCCCCTGCATCCCCGAGCACACGCTCGCGGAGCCTGATCTCAGCGCGCAGACTCTCGACGGCCCTGAGCGCGGCCGCTTCGTCCAGGTCGGTCAACACTCCGGTGACGTGCGGCAGTGCCGTCAGGTGGTCGAACGTGCGACCGCCCTTGAAGTCGACGAGCAGAAAGGACACCTCATCGGGCGAGCGCCTCCGCGCAAGGGAGACGACCCAAGTGGTGAGCAATTCGCTCTTGCCCGACCCGGTCGTGCCGATGACGATCGCGTGCGGTCCGTCTTCGACGAGGTCGACGGCAACCGGCGACCCGTCAGTCGCGCCGATCACGGCCCCGAGCGCGCCCGGTGCCGGCGCCGCCTGCAGTTCGTCGATCGTGACCGAGCGATCCTCACCCTGGCGCAACGACGCCTTCGCGCGGACGGCGAGGACCTGCGAGATGCGGTGCGCCTGCGCGACGGAGAGCGCCTCGACATCGACTTCGAGCGTGCTTCCCGCGTGATCCAGCCGTGCGCGTCCGGCATCGCCGAGGGTCAGTACGGCGCCGCAGCGGGGCGGCGGCGGTTCGCCCGCCTCGACCTGCACGACGACGATGTCGGCGTGTTCGGCGGGGGCTGAGCCTGCGCCGACGACCTGCACGAGCGCACCGTCGGCGCGAGCCGCATGCGGCGCCGCGACGAGCCATTCGGGCACGGCGGCGAGTCGGACGGCGCCGGGCGGGTGCGAGAGGCACAACTGCAGCACGAGGGCCCGGACGACCGCCGCCGTCGCGACCGCGGGGCCGACGACTGCGACCCCGACCGTGGGGTCGATCGTCACAGGAGCGGCCTCGAGCACACGGGCGCGCCGGCGGAGCCCACCGGCGGCATCCGCGTCGTCACCGCCGGTCACGCGGACCGCGCTCGGACCGGCGCCGGCGCCCACGACGAGCGTGCCTGAGCGGCCTGGCACGCTTCGCCAGATCTCGCTCGGATCGTGCAGGTACCCGGCGACGCCCGGCGTCCTCCCCCACGCACGAGTCCGCTCGACGTCGTGCCTGCGATCGAGTTCGGCACAGGCCTCCTCGAGTGCCTGACGCTGCTCGACCGCGGCGCGACGACGTTGTCGTCGAACACCGCGTTTGCCGTCGAGCATCGATGCGATGGCGAGCAGCGGGCCGAGCAGCGCGAACCAGAGCGCGAACGGTGACCCGGTGATCAGCCACAGAACGACGGCGCCGATCACCGGCGCGATCGCGGCGAGCACGGGCAGCGGGGGCCGCTGCGGCTCGGGCGGCGGGTCCGGAAGACGGATCGGTTCGTCGGCGTCGAGAGCGTACATCCACCCAGCAAACCGGCCCGCGGGCGGTGTGACGCGCCGCGCGGCATGTTCTGCGGAGAACCGTGCTCAGTCGGCGGCTGTGGAGGAGGCGGTGAGGTGCGCGTTGATGACGATGATCGTCACGTTGTCGCGCCCACCGTTCTCGAGCGCGGCCTCGAGCATGGCATCGACCGCCTCGGCGGGGTCTTCATGCTGCAGCAGGAAGTGCAGGATGCCGTAGTCGGTGAGCTCCTTCGTCAGCCCGTCGCTGCAGACCACGAATCGGTCGCCATCGACGATCTCGAGCCGGACGTAGTCGGGCACGACCCCGTCACTCGGCCCCACGGCGCGGGTGATGACATTGCCGTACGGGTGGTTCTCTGCCTCTTCGGGGCTGAGCCGTCCCGCAGCGATGAGCTCTTGCACGACCGAGTGATCGGTCGTCACCTGGGCGAGCGCCTCGTCGCGGAACAGGTAGACCCGCGAGTCGCCGATGTTGAGGGTGACCCACGTCGGCTCGTCACCGTTGTCGTCCAGGTAGACGCCCGTCACCGTCGTGCCGGTGCCGTCGTCGGTGGACTCGGGGTGGCTCGCGATGTCGTCGACGGCGCGCGCGAGCGCCTTCTCGATGGTCTTGGGCGTGATCGTGCCCTCGTCGACGACTGCGCGCAGGCGGGTGACCGCGCTGGTGCTCGCGATCTCGCCGCCGACGTGTCCGCCCATCCCGTCCGCGACGACGAACAGGGGAAACTCTGCCAGCACGGCGTCTTGATTGATGTCACGACGACGACCCCGGTGGGTCACCTCGGACCACTGCAGCTCGAGCGTTCCGTCCCCCAGAGGGACGGTCCGCGAGCGGGTGGCCGATTCGGGCACGCGATCACCCTCCTCGTTGTCGTCGGCGCGGCGCTCCCCCACTCTACCGTCGCAAGCGAGCGGGGACGGGAAGCACGAACCCCCGTCGGCGCAGAGCGGGGACGGGGGTTCGACGCGGGGACTCAGGCCTTGGGGGCCTCGGGGTCGGCCGGCGGCTCAGCGGCCGGCGGAGTGGATGCCGGCGGTGCGGGCGGTGCCGGGTTTGCAGGCGGCGCCGGCGGCGTCGTGCTCGCGGGCTCGGCCGGGGCAGCGGGCGCTGCCGGGGGCTGGTAGGCGGCGGGCGGCTGGTAGCCGGCCGGCGGAGCGGCACCCGTCGAGCCCTGCGAGGGAACGCCGTCCCAGACGGTGCTGTCGGCGAGGAAGCCGTTGCCCGCCCACGGAGCGGCCGGGACGGCGGTGTTCCAGGTCGACTTGTCGAAGGCGTTGATGCCGAGCCAGACGGGCGACAGGAAGATCCAGAGGATGACCCACGGGGTCTCCTTCTGCAGCTTGAGACCCACGCGCCACGCGGCCATGGCCATCACGACGGCCGGCAGCAGGACGATGATCTGGCCGAGCACCGGCACGGCGCCGAGCACGACTGCCGCGCCCCACGCGATGAGAGCGACCCACGGGCTCAGGTCACCGAGCTTGGTGAAGATCATGAAGTTGTAGATCGGCACCCACGCGCGCCACTTGCCCTGGACGCCCGCCTTTTCGAACACCTTCATGAGGAAGAAGGCGACGACGACGTAGACGAGGATGCCGACGAAGAAGAAGAAGAAAGCCAAGCCTGCGAGCATCGCGACTGCGGCGCTGTCATCTGTATAGCCCACGAGGACCTCCAGGATCGATCGATTGCGGGTCCCCCCCGCACAGGGCTCTGGCGGCCCCGCGACCCTCAGCCTAGCGAGAACGGCCCGCTGCGCGAGGAAATCCTGCGACTCGGGCGCGCCGCGCACTGCGGCCGGTACGGGCGGGGCGCTAGCCTGACGGTACGCGCCGCCCCCTCAGCACCGACGCGTCACGAAGGGATCGACATGAGCACCGACGACGGCCGCACCCCACCCCCGCCGCCCTCACAGCCCGCAGCGGAAGCTGCCGCGGCCGCCCCGATGACGGATCCCGACAACACCGGTGTGCCGACGTCGACCGGCGGCGACCTGGGTGATGCGAGCGTCGGATTCATCCGAGCGCTGTTCGACATCTCGTTCCGCACGTTCATCACCCGCCGACTCGCGTCGGCGTTCTACGTCGTCGGATTGATCGCAATCGGCATCGCCTTCATCGTCTACTTCGTCGGAGGCCTCATCTCGGGCATCTCGGGTCTGTGGTGGAACGTCGGCGCCGGCCTGTCGCTCATCGTCACGACGCTCATCGTCGTGCCGATCGCAGCGTTCCTCGCGGTCGTCGTGCTGCGGTTCGCGATCGAGGGCGTGGTCGCCTTGATCGCGATCGCCGAGAACACCGAACGAACCGCCGAGAACACCCGTCGGGACTGATCGGTTCAGACGACCAGATCGAGTTCGCCCGGCGCCCCCGGGCGGACCGTCAGACCGGCATCCGTCGCCCACTTCACGAAGCCGGCGGCCGATGCGATCCGTGGCCTCGCGTGGGCGAGCGTTCGGACCAGATCTCCCTTCGCGTGCTTGTTGAAGTGGTTGAGGGCTCGTGCCGTCCCGTCGGCACCCTCCGTGACCACACGGAGGTAGGCCGTCGGCACCCCGGCGGGGACAGGACCGAGGGCGGCGTACGCCTCGGAGCGCAGGTCGAGCACGAACCGCGGTGCCGCCGCCGCGAGCGCCTCGGTCACCGCGCCCGCCCAATGACGACGCAGTGGCGCGAGCCCCGGCAGTGAGACTCCTGCCGCGAGGCGATACGGCGGGATCCGGTCGAGGGCCGCGACCGGCCCGAACGGCGCGGAGTGGATCAGCACGTGCGCGCCGAGCCAACGCCGGGCGGTGCCGTCGAGCGTTGCCGCGTCGAGCGCGTCGAACAGGACGCCGGTGTACCGGTCGACGGCCGGCATGCCCGGCGCGGTACGCAGCGCCGCATTGTCGGCGATCTCGCCGCGCTGGCGCTCGGAGAGCTTGAGCACCCGGGCGGCTGCGTCTTCGTCGGCTGCCAGCGCGACAAGCGCATCGATGACGGCGGTCCGTGGCGCAGCCAACGTCGGAAGAGCGAGTGCGTCCAGGCGCAGGGGCGCGCCGGTGCCGCCGGGACGCTTCGTCTCGGACGGGGGCAGCAGAATCAGCATCCGGGTGTCATCTCTCCCAAACGCAACCTCCCGCCCGAGACACCGTGGCGTCTGGGGCGGGAGGTTGCGTGACGATGGATCGTCGGGTCGTTCAGGACTGCAGCGCGGCGTGGCCGGCGACGATGGTGAGCTCGTCGCCCTCCATCGAGAGGAAGCCGTCGTTCGCCGTCGCGATCACCTTGGAGCCGTCGGTCTGCGTGATGCGGACCTGACCCTCGGCGAGAATCGCGAGAACGGGCTCGTGACCGGTCATGAAACCGATCTCGCCCTCGACGGTCTTGGCGACGACGAGGCTCGCCTCACCGCTCCAGACCTCCTCCTCGGCGGAGACGAGGGTGACCGTCAGAGCCATCTCAGCTGTTCTCCTTCTGGATCTGCGCCCACTTCTCTTCGACGTCGGAGATGCCACCGACGTTGAAGAACGCCTGCTCGGCGACGTGGTCGAAGTCACCCTTGACGATGGCGTCGAACGACTCGATGGTCTCCTTGATCGGAACCGTGGAGCCCTCGACACCGGTGAACTTCTTCGCCATGTAGGTGTTCTGCGAGAGGAACTGCTGGATGCGGCGCGCGCGCGAGACGACGATCTTGTCCTCTTCGGAGAGCTCGTCGACACCGAGGATCGCGATGATCTCCTGCAGTTCCTTGTTCTTCTGCAGGATCTGCTTCACGGCCGTGGCCACGCGGTAGTGGTCCTCACCGATGTAGCGCGGGTCGAGGATGCGGCTCGTCGAGGTGAGCGGGTCGATCGCGGGGTACAGACCCTTCGACGCGATCTCACGCGAGAGCTCGGTGGTCGCGTCGAGGTGCGCGAACGTGGTCGCGGGAGCCGGGTCGGTGTAGTCGTCGGCGGGGACGTAGATCGCCTGCAGCGACGTGATCGAGTGACCGCGGGTCGAGGTGATGCGCTCCTGCAGGATGCCCATCTCATCGGCCAGGTTCGGCTGGTAGCCCACGGCGGAGGGCATGCGGCCCAGCAGCGTGGAGACCTCGGAACCGGCCTGCGTGAAGCGGAAGATGTTGTCGATGAACAGCAGCACGTCCTGCTTCTGCACGTCGCGGAAGTACTCCGCCATCGTCAGCGCCGACAGGGCCACGCGAAGACGCGTCCCCGGCGGCTCGTCCATCTGGCCGAACACGAGGGCGGTCTTGTCGAAGACACCGGCCTCTTCCATCTCACCGATGAGGTCGTTGCCCTCACGGGTGCGCTCACCGACACCGGCGAACACCGACACACCACCGTGGTCCTGCGCGACGCGCTGGATCATCTCCTGGATGAGGACGGTCTTGCCGACGCCGGCACCACCGAACAGGCCGATCTTTCCACCCTGCACGTAGGGGGTCAGGAGGTCGATCGACTTGATGCCGGTCTCGAACATCTCGGTCTTCGACTCGAGCTGGTCGAAGCTCGGAGCCGAGCGGTGGATGCCCCAGCGCTCGGTGACCTCGATGGTCTCGCCCTCGGCCGCGTTGAGCACGTCACCGGTGACGTTGAAGACCTTGCCCTTGGTGACGTCGCCGACGGGGACCGTGATGGGGCCGCCGGTGTCGCGCACCTCCTGGCCGCGGACCATGCCGTCGGTCGGCTTGAGCGAGATGGCACGAACGAGGTCGTCACCCAGGTGCTGGGCGACCTCGAGGGTGATCTCGGTCGACTCGCCCGCGATCGTGATCGTGGTCTTCAGTGCGTTGTAGATGTCGGGAATCGAGTCGTGCGGGAACTCGATGTCGACGACGGGGCCGGTGACGCGCGCAACGCGACCGACGACCGTGGCCGTGGTGGCTTCGGCAGTGACGGTGGTCATTGTCTTCTCTTTCGTGTGGTCTTACTTGCCCGATGCCAGGGCGTCGGCGCCGCCGACGATCTCGGCGATCTGCTGCGTGATCTCGGCCTGACGCGCGTTGTTGCGCAGGCGGGTGTAGTCGGTGATGAGCTTGTCGGCATTGTCGCTGGCCGACTTCATCGCCTTCTGGGTCGCGGCGTGCTTCGCGGCCGACGACTGCAGCAGCGCGTTGAACACGCGGCTCTGCACGTACACCGGCAGCAGTGCGTCGAGCACGACCTCGGGGCTCGGTTCGAACTCGTACAGCGGGTACACCTGGTTCGAGGCGGGCTCGTCATCGGATGCCTCGACGACCTCGAGCGGCAGCAGGCGCACCGTCTCGGGGGTCTGGGTCATCATGCTGACGAAGCGGTTGTACACGAGGTGGATCTCGTCGACGCCGCCGTCTTCGCCGCCACGGTCGTAGGCGTCCAGCAGCGCGCTGGCGACCTGCTCGGCCGTGTTGAAGTGCGGCGTGTCGGTGTCACCCGTCCACTCCCCTGCGGACGACATGCGGCGGAACTGGAAGTAGCCCACCGCCTTTCGTCCGACCAGGAAGTACACCGGCTCGCGACCCTCGGAGCGCAGCAGCTCGCCGAGCTGCAGGCCCTCGCGGAGGATCTGCGAGTTGAAAGCGCCCGCGAGTCCTCGGTCGGAGGCGAAGATCACGACGGCGGAGCGGCGGATGACCTCACGCTCGGTGGTGAGCGGGTGCTGGACGTTCGAGTGCGTCGCCACGGCGGAGACGGCACGCGTCACGGCCCGCGCGAAGGGCGAGGACGCGCGCACGCGCGCCATCGCCTTCTGGATGCGCGAAGCCGCGATGAGTTCCATCGCCTTCGTGATCTTCTTGGTCGTCTGAGCAGAAGAGATCTTCTGCTTGTAGACCCGGAGTTGTGCGCCCATAAGTTCTTCGTCTCAGTTGCGGAACCGGCGGCCTCAGCCGCGGCGGCCCTTGACGATCTTCTCCTGGTTCACGTCATCGACATCCGCTGCCTGGTGCTCTTCGTGACCCGGCTTGTTGATGGCCTGGCCCTTGCCGCCCTGGAACTCCAGGGTGAAGGCGTCGGTGACCTTCTCGAGCTCGGCGACCGTCTCGTCGGAGAGGACGTTGGTCTCACGCAGCGTGTCGAGGATCGACGTGTTGCGCTTGAGGTAGTCCAGCAGCTCGCGCTCGAAGCGGAGTACGTCCTCGACCTCGATCGTGTCGAGCTTGCCGTTGGTGCCGGCCCAGATCGAGACGACCTGCTCCTCGACGGGGTACGGGTCGTACTGCGGCTGCTTGAGCAGCTCGGTCAGGCGTGCACCGCGGTCGAGCTGACGACGCGAGGCTGCGTCGAGGTCGGAGGCGAACATCGCGAACGCCTCGAGCGAGCGGTACTGGGCGAGCTCGAGCTTGAGCGTTCCCGAGACCTTCTTGATCGACTTGACCTGGGCGTCACCGCCGACTCGCGAGACCGAGATGCCCACGTCGACCGCGGGACGCTGGTTCGCGTTGAACAGGTCGGACTGCAGGAAGATCTGGCCGTCGGTGATCGAGATCACGTTGGTCGGGATGTACGCCGACACGTCGTTGGCCTTGGTCTCGATGATCGGGAGACCGGTCATCGATCCCGCACCGAGCTCGTCGGAGAGCTTCGCGCAACGCTCGAGCAGACGCGAGTGCAGGTAGAAGACGTCACCCGGGTAGGCCTCACGGCCCGGCGGGCGGCGCAGCAGCAGCGACACGGCGCGGTAGGCCTCGGCCTGCTTCGACAGGTCATCGAAGATGACGAGCACGTGCTTGCCGCCGTACATCCAGTGCTGACCGATGGCAGAGCCGGTGTAGGGGGCCAGGTACTTGAAGCCGGCGGGGTCGGATGCGGGAGCCGCGACGATCGTGGTGTACTCGAGGGCGCCTGCCTCTTCGAGCGCGCCCTTCACCGAAGCGATGGTCGAGCCCTTCTGGCCGATGGCGACGTAGATGCAGCGGACCTGCTTGGTGACGTCGCCCGAGTCCCAGTTGGCCTTCTGGTTGATGATCGTGTCGATCGCGATGGCGGTCTTGCCGGTCTGGCGGTCGCCGATGATGAGCTGACGCTGGCCGCGGCCGACGGGGATCATCGCGTCGATGGCCTTGATGCCGGTCTGCATCGGCTCGTGCACGCTCTTGCGCTGCATGACGCCGGGCGCTTGCAGTTCGAGGGCACGACGACCCTCCGACGCGATCTCGCCGAGACCGTCGATCGGGTTGCCGAGCGGGTCGACGACGCGGCCGAGGTAGCCGTCACCGACGGGGACCGAGAGGACCTCGCCGGTGCGCGACACCTTCTGGCCGGCCTCGATGCCGGCGAAGTCGCCGAGGATGACGACACCGATCTCGTGCTCGTCCAGGTTCAGCGCGAGGCCCTCGACGCCGTTCTCGAAGCGCACGAGCTCGTTCGCCATGACGCCGGGCAGACCCTCGACGTGGGCGATACCGTCGGCGGCGTCGATGACGGTGCCGACCTCGGTCGCGGCGGCCCCGGTGGGCTCGTAGGCCGCGACGAAGTCTTTCAGCGCGTCCCGAATGACGTCGGGGCTGATGGAGAGTTCTGCCATGGTCTTCCTTTGTTGTGGAAATCGGGTGCGGGTGTGGCGCCCGCGTATCCGCTCGGTGAGCGGGAAGTGTCAGCCCGCCAGCCGCTGACGCAGGTCGCTGAGGCGGGAGGAGATGGTGGCGTCGATGATCTCGTCGCCGAGTTCGACACGGATGCCGCCGACGACGGTCGGGTCGATGACGACGTTCAGCGTCACGTCGCCGCCGGTTCGCTGCGCGAGCAGCGCCTGCAGGCGGCCGCGCTGCTGGTCGCCGAGCGCGATGGCCGAGTAGACGGTCGCGACCCTACGGCCGCGCTGGTCTGCAACCAGTCGCATCGCCCAGCTCAGCAGCGCGCGGACGCGTCGGTCGCGCGGCTGCTGCACGAGCGACGACACGACGAGCGTCGTCGCGTCGCTGGCACGGCCGTTCAGCAGCTTCTCGATGAGCGCACCCTTCGCGGACGCGTCGCCGAGGCGGCTGCCGAGTGCGAGTTCGAGCTCGGGGTTCGCCGCGACGGTGCGGGCGACGCCGAACAGCTCGCCCTCGACGTCGACGTCTGCCGACGCCGTGGCCGCTGCGCGGATCGCGAGTTCTTCGATGCCGGTGACCAGGTCGGCGGGCGAGGACCAGCGCTGGCCGGCCGCGACGTCGAGCACGGACACGGTCGCGGGCTTGAAGGCGCCGAAGACGGCTCCCACGACCTTGCGACGGGCTGCGGGGTCGGCTGCAGCGTCAGCGATGGCCCCGGACAGCGGCGACGAGTCGCCGAGTGCCCGGGCCGCCGCGAACAGCTCGCGGGCCACGTCAAGGTCGACGCCGGACGCGGCGCGCAGCGCCGTCGTGGTCGCCGCCAGTGCCTGAGTGGTCGCGCTGCCCATTACTTCGCCTTCTCGGAAGCCTCGAGGTCCGCCAGGAAGCGGTCCACGACGGCCTGTGCCTTCGCGTCTTCCGACAGCGTCTCGCCGATGACGCCGCCCGCGAGGTCGAGGGCGAGGGTGCCCACCTCGCTGCGCAGCGACACGAGCGCCGTCTGACGCTCGGCCTCGATCTGCGTGTGCGCCGTCGCGGTCAGACGCGCGGCCTCTGCGGACGCGGTCTCCTTCGCCTCGGCGACGATCTTCTTGCCGTCCTCGCGAGCGGCATCGCGGATCTCGCCGGCCTCCTTGCGGGCCGAGGCCAGCTGCGCGCTGTACTCCTCGAGCGCCGCTTCGGCCTTGCGCTGAGCCTCGTCGGCCTTGGCGATGTTGCCCTCGATGGCAGCGGCTCGTTCGTCGAGCAGCGCCTTCATCTTCGGGAGCGCGACGCGCCAGAAGACGAAGAGGATGACGACGAAGCAGACCGCCGACCAGATGATGTCGTACCAGGCGGGGATGAGCGGGTTGTGGGCCTCGCCCTCCTCCGCCGCGTACGCGACAAGAGCGTTGAGCATCCTGTCTCCTTCGGAACTGGTGGCGGGTGCTTACTGGAAGATGAAGTAGGTCGCGATGCCGATGAAGGCGAGCGCCTCGGTGAAGGCGATACCGATCCACATCAGGACCTGCAGGCGGCCGGCCAGCTCAGGCTGACGAGCGACACCCTCGATCGTCTTGCCGACGACGATGCCCACACCGATGGCGGGGCCGATTGCGGCGAGGCCGTAGCCCATCGTCGCGACGTTGCCCTCGAGGGCGGCGAGAACCGTAGTTGCGTCCACGGGGTTTTTCCTTTCGGTTGTGGGCGGCAGTTGCCGTCCCGATCAGTGCTCTTCTGCGACCGCGAGCTGGATGTAGACCGCGGTGAGGATAGCGAAGACGTACGCCTGGAGGAAGGCCACCAGGAGTTCGAACAGCGTGTAGGCGAATCCGGCGGCGAGCGTGCCCGCACCGAGTGCCGACCACCAGCCGCCCATCTCGACGATGAAGAAGTGCGTGGCGGCGAAGAACAGCACCAGCATGAGGTGCCCGACGATCATGTTCATCAGCAGTCGGAGGGTCAGCGTGACCGGACGGATGATGAAGGTCGAGATGATCTCGAGCGGCGTGACGATGAGGTAGAGCACCGGCGGCACACCCGACGGGAAGAGCGCGTTCTTGAAGAAATTCTTCGGGCTCTTCTTGATGCCTGCGTAGATGAAGGTGACGTAGCTCACGATCGCGAGCAGCAGCGGCACGGCGATGATGCTCGTGCCTGCGATGTTCATGAACGGGATGACACCCGTGAGGTTCATGAACAGCACCATGAAGAAGATCGTGGTGAGGATCGGCAGGAACCGCTGGCCGTCCTTCTTGCCGAGCAGGTCTTCGGCGATGTTCTTGCGAACGAAGTCGAGACCCATCTCGACGAGACTCTGGAATCGACCCGGCACGACCGTCATGCGACGCGTGCCGAGCCAGAAGATCAAGACGATCGCGAGCGTCGCGACGATCTGGATCAGATGGATGCGGTTGATGACCAGATCACCGATCTGGAAGACCGCTTCGGGGAAGAACTCATCGATCGACGGGCCGTGGAAGACCGGGCCTTCTTCGGCAGAGGTGGCGATCAGGGTCGCAGCTTGAGTAAACAGCGCTGGCTCCAGCTTCGGGGCATCGGCGTGAACCGAGGCGACGATGGTCGGTGAGCGTGACTCCGCGCACGCTCAAGGAGCGGCGGCGGGCTCTGAGGACAGCCTATCAAACCTCAGCGGTCATCCCCGCCGGTCGGAGGGGGTGCCTGCCCGCCGTCTGCGGCCTCGGCATCCGCAGTCGTCGGAAGGGTGACGTCGCTGACGTGGGGAATGCGCATCTTGAGCATGACGACGACGTCGATCGCGAGCGAGACGAGCACGCTGGCGACGAGCGCGACGAAGAAGATCGTGCCGTTGAGCCACGGCTGATCCCGCAGCACGAGCAGCACGATGATGAACGCCGCGAACTTCACGACCCACGCCCCCATCACGAGGCCGAAGAAGATCGGCACGTAGAGCGCGTCGCCGTACCAGCGGTTGGCGACGAGGATGCTGATGCCGGTGAGTGAGAGGAACAGCGCGCCCAACAGCACGGCGACCAGCGCGCTCCACAGTCCCTCCGCACCGCCCACGGCGAAGCCGATCCCGCCGCCGGCCACGATCAGGACGACCGTCGCGATCGCCGACCACGCGAGCGTGGTGCGAAGCACGGGGGTGCTCGAGACGGTGGGGCGGGTCATGTGGGAATCCTCTCGTGGGCCACGTCGACCTCGAGGGGCGCGCGGGAAGCGGTTCGGGCGGGCAGAAGGGTGACGGCCAGGCAGGCGGCGGCCCCGAGCACGAGGAAGACGATGCCGGGCCAGTAGCCGCCCGGCAGGTCCTGCGTCGTGCCGATGTACATGAGCAGCACGGCCAGGCTCACGACGGCGGTCCAGGCGTAGAAGATGAGCACCGCATCGCGGTCGCTGTGCCCCATGTCGAGCATGCGGTGATGCAGGTGCTTTCGGTCGGCACTGAACGGCGACTTGCCCTGCGCCATCCGGCGGATCACGGCCATGCCGAAATCGAGCAGCGGCAGCAGCACGACCACGACCGGCAGCAGGATCGGGATGAACGCACCGAGCAACTGGGAGCGCCCGAACAGATCGTTGTTGCCGAGGAGATTCTGCGGCAGGTTTGCGGTCATCGCGATCGCCGCACAGGCCATCAGCAGCCCGATCATCAGCGCGCCGGCATCCCCCATGAACATGCGGGCCGGGTTCCAGTTCAGTGGAAGGAAGCCCAGGCACACCGCGACGAGCACGACGGCGATGAAGGATGCGAGGTTCGCATAGCTCGTGCTCGTCACATCGAAATCGCGCACGAGGAGGTACGTGTACGCGAAGAAGACGAGGTTCGCGATCAGGGCCACGCCGGCGACGAGTCCGTCGAGTCCGTCGATGAAGTTGATCGCGTTCATCACGACGACGATCGCGAGCACCGACAGGAGGAAGCTCTGCCAGCTGGAGACGACGATCAGCCCACCGAGCGGCAGGGCGAAGATCTGGAATCCGCCGGGGCCGACGACGATTCCGGCGACCAGGAACTGGGCCCCGAGCTTGATCATCCAGTCGAGGTCCCACAGGTCGTCGGCGAGTCCGACGAGCACGATGATCAACGTCGCACCGAGGAGCGCCCAGATCGGGACGGGCTCCTCCCAGAACGTCGCGAAGTACGGCACCTGGGTCGACAGCGCGAACGCCGCGACCACACCGAGGAACATCGCGACGCCGCCCAGACGGGGCGTCGGGCGCGCATGCACGTCGCGCGCACGGATCGCCGGATAGATGCGGTAGCGCAGGCCGATGCGCCACACCACCCACGACAGCGCCAGGGTGATGACCGCCGTCAAGATGACGACGAAGACGTAGTGCTTCACGCAGATCCGCCGGCGTCGACGGGCTCGTCGGCCGCTTCGGGCTCACCGTCGGATTGCTCGTCAGGCTCCAGCAGATCGCCGAGCACGTCCTGCAGTTCGTCACGGCTCACCGCGCCGTCGCGCAGCACCCGCACACCCCGCTCCCCCGTCACGAGCCCCGTCGCATCGATGATCGTGGACGCGATGCCGTGATCGGACGGTCCGCCGTCGACGTAGACAGCGACGCTGTCGCCGAGCATGTCCATCGCGTCGTCGATCGCGACGGCCGCGGGCCGGCCGGTGAGGTTCGCCGATGAGACCGCGAGCGGTCCGCACTCCTCGAGGAGTTCGAGCGCGATGTGGTGATCGGGCATGCGCACCGCGACGGTGCCGCCGGTGTCACCGAGATCCCATGACAGCGATGGCTGCGCAGGCAGGACGATCGTCAGTCCGCCCGGCCAGAAGCGCTCGACGAGACGTTCGACGGGCTCGGGGACCTCAGCGACCAGCGCCCGCATCGTGGTCAGCCCCGCCACCAGCACCGGCGGCGGCGACTGACGCCCGCGCCCCTTGGCTGCAAGGAGCTTTGCGACCGCGGGAGCGCTGAAGGCATCGGCGGCGACGCCGTACACCGTGTCGGTCGGCATGACGATGAGCTGCCCGCGGCCGATCGCGTGGCGCGCCTGACGCATCCCGGGCAGCAACTGCGCCGGATCGCGGCTGTCGAAGAGGTCGGACATGTCGACTCCAGTCTACGGCGGGCCCACCGCGGCCTGCGCTGAGGGCCTGCGCCGCGTCAGGGGCGGATCGCGGTGGTCGCGCGATCGCGCATCGTGAGATCGGGATGCGTCGCGGCTGCGCGCCACCCTTCGGCGGTCAGCAACTCGCGGATCGGTGCGCCCTGCCATTCCCCGTGCTCGATGACGAGCGTGCCGCCGGGATGCAGCAGCCTCCGCCCGACGGCGGAGAGGACGCGGACGACATCGAGACCGTCGGCACCGCCGTACAAGGCCGACGGCGGATCCCACAGACGCACCTCGGGATCGCGCGGGATCGCATCGTCTGGCACGTACGGCGGGTTGGAGACCACGACGGAGACGATGCCGTCGAGCTCGGGGAAGGCGTGCTCGAGGTCGATGAAGGCGAGCCGGGCATTGTCGGCACCGACGCGCTCGAAGTTCTGCGCGGCCCACACGAACGCGTCGACCGCGTTCTCCGCCGCGTGCACCTGCGCATGCGGCACCTCGGTCGCAAGCGAGAGCGCGATCGCCCCGGACCCGGTACCGAGGTCGACCGCGATCGGCGTCGCCGTCGCTGCCGCGCGAAGCGCGTCGATACCGAGCTGCGCGACCATCTCGGTCTCCGGTCGGGGCACGAAGACGCCGGGACCCACCGCCAACTCCAGATGACGGAACGGTGCGGTGCCCGTCAGATGCTGGAGCGGCTCACGCGCCTCGCGTCGCGCGACGAGCTCTTCGAGGCGCTGCTCGTGCGCCGCGTCGACCGTGTCGCCGCGCAACGCCGCAGCCGACAGCGCGCCTCGACCGACGCCCAGCACATGCGCAGCGAGCAGTTCGGCGTCGACGTCAGGCGTCGGAACGCCTGCAGCAGCCAGTCGTTCGGCGATCAGGCGCAGCAGCTCGGACAGGCGGGCGGGGGTTCGGGAGTCGTCAGGAGGGTTCATGGCCGCAGACCAGAATAGTCGTGACAGAACGTCACAAACGATGCGGGAATGCACCGCGCACCTAGGCTTGTTGACCACCACAGGACCCCACCCGAAAGGCCATGACATGCCCGCACCGGTCACCCACGGCATCCACGCCGACATCACGAGCGCCTACGGCAACACGCCGCTGGTGCGTCTGAACCGTGTCAGCGAGGGCCTGCCCGGCACCGTGCTCGCCAAGCTCGAGTTCTACAACCCCGCATCGTCGGTCAAGGACCGCCTGGGCATCGCGATCGTCGACGCCGCCGAGGCATCGGGGGCCCTGCAGCCCGGCGGCACGATCGTCGAGGGCACCAGCGGCAACACCGGCATCGCCCTGGCGATGGTGGGCGCCGCGCGCGGCTACCGCGTCATCCTCAGCATGCCCTCGTCGATGTCGATCGAGCGTCGCCTGCTGCTCAAGGCCTACGGTGCCGAACTCGTCCTCACCGACCCCGCCCTCGGCATGAAGGGCGCGGTCGCCAAGGCCGAGGAGATCGCCGCCGAGACCCCCGGCGCCGTGCTCGCCCAGCAGTTCGCGAACCAGGCGAACGTCGAGATCCACCGCACCACCACCGCCGAGGAGATCATCCGCGACACCGACGGCAACGTGGGCTACTTCGTCGCCGGCATCGGCACCGGCGGCACCATCACCGGTGTCGGCCAGGTGCTGAAGGACCGCATCCCCGAGGCCAAGGTCGTCGCCGTCGAGCCGGCCGACTCGCCGCTGCTGACCAAGGGCACCCCCGGACCGCACAAGATCCAGGGCATCGGCCCGAACTTCATCCCGCCGATCCTCGACCAGGGCGTCATCGACGAGGTGCAGGACGTCGCATTCGACGACGCGATCGCCACCGCGCGCGAGGTCGCCACGAAGGAAGGCATCCTCGTCGGCATCTCCTCGGGTGCCGCCGTCTGGGCCGCCCTCCAGGTCGCTGCGCGCCCCGAGGCCGAAGGCAAGAACATCGTCGTTGTCATCCCGTCGTTCGGCGAGCGCTACCTCTCGACCGCGCTGTACGAGCACCTGCGCGAGGACTGAGCTGTTGGGGGGGGGGGGGGGGGGGGGGGGGGGGGGGGGGGGGGGGGGGAGGGGGGGGGGGGGGAGGGGGGGGAGGGGGGGGG
>NZ_CBDRMZ010000017.1:0-7463 GCF_965345345.1 Microbacterium sp. bgisy189
CTCGAGCGGGAGCGCTTGTTCAGTCGCGCGTGGATCTTCGTGGGTCACGAATCAGAGATCCCTCAGCCCGGCGACTACGTGGTGCGGCGAGTGCTCGACGACTCGTTCATCGTGGTGCGCGACGAGAGTGGCTCCGTCAAGGCGATGTTCAACATGTGCCTGCACCGAGGAATGCAGGTGTGCCGGGCGGAAATGGGCAACGCCTCGCACTTCCGCTGCCCGTATCACGGCTGGTCGTACCGCAACGACGGACGAATCGTGGGGCTGCCGTTCCACGAAGAGGCGTACGGTGGCGAGGCTGGCTTCAATCGCAAGGGAGCCCGCCTGCTTCCGGCGCCGAGCCTCGACAGCTACAACGGGTTGATCTTCATCAGCATGGATCCGGATGCGCCACCGCTGATCGACTACCTCGGCGATTTCGCTTTCTATCTCGACTACTACACGAAGCAGAGCTCCTCGGGCATCGAGCTCCGCGGCCCGCAGCGCTGGCGGGTGAAGGCGAACTGGAAGATCGGCGCAGAGAACTTCGCCGGCGACATGTACCACACGCCACAGACCCACACCTCGGTGGTCGAGATCGGCCTCTTCCGCGAACCGAAGGCGGAGAAGCGTAAAGACGGCAACACGTACTGGGCGGGCAACGGCGGAGGCACGACCTACAAGCTTCCGGAGGGAACGCTCGAGGAGCGGCTGCGCTACGTGGGCTACCCCGACGAGATGATCGACCGGATGAAGGAGGTCTGGTCCCAGGACCAGCTCAATGTGATCGGCGAGAACGGCTTCATGATCTCGGCGGCCTCGATCTTCCCGAACATGAGCTTCGTGCACAACTGGCCGAAGGTGGAAGACGGCGACGACGTGCTCCCGTTCATCTCGATCCGTACCTGGCAGCCGATCAGCGAGAACGAGACCGAGGTGCTTTCCTGGTTCGCCGTCGACGCAGCGGCACCGGAGGAGTTCAAGGCTCTGTCGTACAAGGCGTACCTGATGTGCTTCGGCAGCACGGGGATGTTCGAGCAGGACGATGTGGAGAACTGGGTGTCCCTTACGAACACCGCGAAAGGGAATATGGCGCGGCGCTTGCTGCTGAACAGCCGGATGGGCGTGCTGAAAGACGGCAGATTCGTCGTGGAGCCGCTCGGACCGGACGCGTTCTCTGGCCCGGGCGTGGCCCACGTCGGTTACGGAGAGTACAACCAGCGGCATCTGCTCGAGCGCTGGGCGGACTACCTCGAGACGGAGCCGACCGCGCTGATCATCTCGTCGGTGGGGATGCCGGAGGGGCTGTCATGACCGAGGCGCGCTGGGTTCGACTGAAAGAGTCGCCGCTCGGAGCACATACGACCAAAGCCACGCGGGTGGGGAGTTCGTTGTCGTTCTCGGACGGCCTGCATCTGGAGACGCACAGGTGGCTCGTCGAAGAGGCATACATCCTCGACGAGCAGCGGTACGAGGACTGGCTCGACCTCATCGCCGACGATGTGCACTACATCATGCCCGTGCAGGTCACTACCGCGCTCGGCGCCGGGTACTCGACGTCTCCGGGCATGGCGCATTGGGACGAGAACAAGTACTCCCTGAGCCGGCGGGTCGCCCGCTTCCTCACGGAACACGCCTGGACAGAGGATCCGCCCTCCCGGCTCCGTCACTTCGTCACGAACGTGCGCACCTTCGAGAGCGACGTCCCGGGCGAGGTCGTCGTCGATTCTGCGGTGCTTCTTTTCCGCAGTCGCGGCGACGTGCACGAGCCCGCGGTGATCTCGGCCGGCCGCGAAGACGTTCTGCGACGTGTCGGCGGCGGGTTGCAGCTCGCACGCCGAACCATCACGGTCGACGAGTCGGTCTTGCGCACACAGAATCTGGCGATCTTCCTATGAAACTCGAATGGGAAGGCGAAGAGGACGACCGCATCGCGGCCATCGCAGCAGCAGACGAACGTCAGCGGCTCGAAGACCAGCGGGTAGGGGCTCCGATCTCGATCGCCAATGAGTTCTCGGAGATCCGGGTATCTCGCGTGGAGACACGCAACGGCTCCCGGCTCCTGATCGAGTCGCCGCGATCCGGGCAGTGGGTCGCTCTCGATCCGCTCGAGCTCGAGGCGCTGACCTGGCAGACTACGGCGACGTTCTCCGCCATGATCGCCCAACCGTTCGCACCGATGTTCCCTGAGATAACGCCTGAAGAAGCAGGAGAGGAGTGACACATGCCTGTCGTGAAAGCGGATCTCGGGCTCTGTCAGGGCTACGCCAACTGCATCATGGCCGCGGGAGACTATTTCGATCTCGATGACGACGGCGTCGTGATCCTGCTCAGAACAGAGGTCGACGAGGCCGACCGGAAACGGGTCACCGAGGCGGCGAACAGCTGCCCGGTTTCCGCGCTCCGGGTGGAAGACGAATGACGACAGCGATTGTCGGTGCGTCGATCGCGGGGGTACGGGCCGCGCAGGCGCTTCGGGCAGAGGGGTATCGCGGAGACGTTGTGCTCATCGGCTCCGAGCCCGTGCTGCCCTACGACAAGCCGCCGCTGTCGAAGGGATACCTCGTCGGTGCAGGTGCAGCCGAGGTCACGCTCCTCACGGCGGCGGAGGCGCTCGAGCTTAACATCGACCTTCGTCTCGGTGTGCCGGCGGTAGGTCTGGACCGTGCGTTGTCGGAGCTCCGGCTGGCGAATGGACGGCGGGTCGGCTTCGATGACCTCGTGGTGGCGACCGGCGTCCGCGCGCGGCCGTCGCCGTGGGGTGAAGGCGAGGGAATCCATGTGCTGCGGACACTCGACGACGCAGACCGGCTGCGCGCCGAGCTAGTTCCCGATCGCAGGATCATCGTCATCGGAGCGGGCTTCATCGGCGCCGAGGTCGCCGCGACCGCTCTTGGGCTCGGAGTCGATGTCACCCTGGTCTCGGCGACACGCGACCTGATGTCACGCCGGCTCGGTGACGAGATTGGCGCCCTCTTCTCGCAGAAGCACTCCCGGCATGGCGTACATGCGGTTCTCGGACGGACGGTCGCGCAGATCGACGGTGCGAAGGGAGACTTCCGCGTGCTCCTGGATGACGGTTCCGAGCTCCACGGTGATGTCGTCGTCATCGGCATCGGGGCAGTGCCGAACGTCGAATGGCTCGAGGACTCAGGGCTCGAGATCGACGACGGTCTCGTCTGCGACGAATTCCTCACGGCACTCGGCGCCCCGGAAATCCATGCGATCGGCGATGTTGCGCGGTGGCGGCATCCGGTTCGCGGCGATCTCACCCGTCTTGAGCACTGGACGAATGCGGTCGACCAGGCGCGCTGTGTCGCGCACAACATCGCTCATCCCGACGACCGACGCTCATATCTGCCTGTCGAGTATGTCTGGAGTGACCAGTTCAACTGGAAGCTGCACATCGTCGGTCGCACGACGGCAGTCAACCCCGAGATGGTGACGGACCCTCGAACACCCGACCGGATCGCGTCTCTGTACTCTCAGAATGGTCTGTCATTCGACGGGGCAGTGGTACTGAATTGGCCCCGCGCTCTCGTCGAAGTCCGCCGGTCCATCGCAGCGGGATCGTCGCTTTCCGACGTTCGTGTACGACTGGGCCGGCTGCTCGAATCGGCGTCCGGATAGACCTGGACGGGATCGCCTTGCCCTTGATGGCGGCCCTGAGGGCCGGCAGGAACGATACAGTTTCTGTTGTGCAGAGAAATAGAGCAGCCGACGGAGTCGATGCGGCTCCGCAATACCGATCGAGTCGGTCGACAATGCCCTGAAACTCCTGCTCCTGCTCGGTGAGAAGAACGAACTTCGACTGACGGACGCCAGCAAGCACCTGGGTGTCGCGACCTCAACGGCGCATCGCATCCTCGCGATGCTTCAATGGCGAGGATTCGTGCGGCAAGACCCGCGAACGAAGACATACGGGCCAGGGCCGTCGTTGACCACGATCGCCTTCTCGGTGCTGAGAAAGATGGACATCCCGCAGATCGTGCAACCGATCCTCGAGGAACTCAGCCACCAAGCCGGCGAGACGGTTCACCTCGGCACGCTCGACGGCAACTCCACTCGCTTTCTCGCAGTCTCGGAACCGACGACCGCGGTGCGAGTCGCTTCACGGTTGGGCAAGGAGATGCCGGCCCATTGCACCTCCACGGGAAAGGTTCTCCTGGCGCAGCTCCCGCGAGAACAATTGGACCGTCTCTACCCCGACGAGCAACTCTCACAGGTGACTCCGCAGTCGATCCGTACCAAGACCGAGCTCCTCGCACAACTGGATCTTGTCGCGAAGCAGGGCTATGCAACGAACCGGGAGGAGAGCGAGGAGGGCGTGGCCTCGGTGGCCGTGGCCGTTCCCTCGGCGAGCGGGCTGCGGTTGGCGATCAACGCATCTGCCCCGGTGTTCCGCTTGCCTCCCCGCAAGGTGAAGACCCTCGTCGCACTCCTCGATGAGGCAGCCGTACGTCTGGCCGACCTGACCTCCTGAAGGCTCGTCGTCTCTTTCCCCTGCGACCTGGTGCAGGGGTCGTTCGGCGCGTTCTGAAGAGAGCTCGAGCCATGCTGGACTGTTGGCGCCGCGCAAGCTATTGTGTCTTCTAGTTAGGAACAAGTTCTGCTCAGCAGATAAATATGCGAAGAGGATGATCAATGCAGATCGTACTGGTGCACGGCGGATGGGTAGGCGGCTGGGCGTGGGACGGCGTCGCCGACGAATTGCGCAGAATGGGGCACGAGGTGATCGCGCCGACGCTGCGCGGTCTCGAAGACGGTGACGTGGACCGCTCCGGCGTCACGATGAGCATGATGGCGCGCGATCTGATCGATCAGGTAAGAGAGCTCACCCAGCTCGACATCGTGCTCGTCGGTCATAGCGGCGGAGGTCCGCTCATCCAACTCGTCGCTGAGGCGATGCCCGAGCGCATCGGCCGGGTCGTCTTCGTCGACGCCTGGGTGCTGCGCGACGGCGAGAGCATTAACGACGTGTTCCCCGATCCGTTGGTCGCAGCGATGAAGGCGCTTGCGAGTCAGTCCGACGACAACACCATGGTCATGCCGCCTGAGCTCTGGGCCGCGATGATGCAGGACATGTCCCCGTTCGAGCAGCAGCAGCTCGCCGCGCTCGAGCCGAGGCTCGTCCCATCGCCGGCAGGCTGGTCCGATGAGCCGATCCGCCTCGACCGGTTCTGGGCGAGCAGCATCCCGTCAAGTTATGTGTTCCTCGCTCAGGACCAGGCCGTTCCCGCTGAGATCTACCAGGCCGCGGCCGGGCGGCTTGATAGTCCGCGCACGATCGAGATCGACGGAAGCCATTTGGTGATGCTCACGCATCCGGAGAGGCTCGCACGGGCCCTCGACGCCGTCATTGCCTAACAGGCCTGGGGAAGCTATGGATTCGATTTCACGCCCAGACGACGTCGCGCCGATCTCGTACACCGAACTGGCGCCGTCGGGTGCGCCTGCTCGGTGGATCGTCCTCGTGCACGGGGGTGGTGCCTCGAACGAGTACTATCTCGAGACGCCCGACGGCCGACAGGGCTGGGCGGCACGATTCGTATCGCTTGGCTACGGTGTGCTGGTGGTGGACTGGCTGGGGTTGTCCTATGAGGCGGCCCAACACGTCGATGATCGTGCGGCGTCTGCGCGGCTGGACTATGAGAGCGTGTGCCGAGGGATGGGCGTGTTCCTCTCTGGTCTCGGCCGGAACGTCGTGCTGGTCGTGCACTCGATGGCAGGTCCGATTGGCTTCCGCCTCCTAGAGACGCATGGCGATCTCATCGACGGGCTCGTAGCCGTCGCTCCGGGCCCGCCTGGAAATATACAGGCGGTGCCCGAGATCGTGAGGGAGTCCGACCAGGAGGTCTCCATCCGTGGAGCGGCCATCGACTGGACCATCCCGAAGATGGGTTTCTGGGAACCCACAAGCGCCTTCGTGAACGACAAGGCCATCGGACCCAGCCGGCGGTTCCCCCGCGAGTGCATCGAGGTGTTCCGCCGCACCCTTCGGCCGATCCCGGCCCGGATGCTTTATCAGCGTCAGAACATCGGTGGGAGCCAAATGAGGATCGGGCCGACCGACGCGTTCACGAACAAGCCGATTCTCGTCTTCACGGGTGGAGCCGATACCGACCACCCCTCGCAGCTGGATCAGGACATCGTGGCCTGGCTCACCGATCAGGGCGCCGCCGTCACCTTCTGGTCGTCCGAACTGCCTCTTCTCGCTGGGAACGGCCACATGCTGATGGTCGAAGACAATAGCGACGAGATCGCTGACGAGATCGCGCGGTGGATCACGGCGCTCTGACTCGCCACCGTATCGTCCCGGCCATTATTTCAGCCGACCCGACGTCCCCAACAGCGGAGGAGAACGCCAGTCGTTTCCTTCGTGTCACTCGAGGGAACGCTGTGCCAGCTCGTTGCCGACTACGACTTGGTCGATCGGGCCCTTGCTCGAACTCCTCATTTCATACGTCTGGCGATGGACTCAAGGGAGATGTTCGCCGACGGCCGCGTGCAACTCCAGGTCATCGGTGGACAGCTGAGGCGTCTGCCACGACGCATCGAGACGATCGGTTCGCAGCTCGAACGGAACGTTCGGGCTGAGCATAAGGATGTTCCGAGACCTCCAGGAACGCGGATGGATCGGTTCGTTGGTCGGGGAGCTGACGACCACCCTGGTTGGCGTGGCGCTTATCGTCGCTGCGGTGCTACTTTCGGTCTCGGGGGGGGTGGCCCCCAGCTCGCCCCGACGTCGCACTCCTACCGTTCCTAGGGGCGGGGTGGTCGGCCTCGCGGGCAGGCTCCTCGTGCTGAGGCCGCTGCGCACCTCCTTGATGCGCACCACGCTGATCGCCGGATCCTGGCAAACTATCCCGCGACGCGAATTCGCAGGGGGTGTCGGCGCGACTTTCGATCGACGTACAGTGCCGTCCGTTAACAAACGATCGGTTCGTGCGACCGAACTGTCGAACGCCTGTGCATCGCTGCGGCGAGTTCCTCATGGCGCAGTACCTGGGTTTCGCTTCCGGAAGAAGATTTCACGAACCCCAGCGACACGGTGTTGCGGTGACGTTCGACGAAAGAGAAGAAGGATGGCCCGGCGAATCCCAATCGCGCGAAGTCTCGCCTTCGAAATGACAGAAGCGCTCCTGTGCTCGCGCGTCGGTTACTTCGCACCTTCTAGGTGTGACGTTATCAATTAGGGTGATGACGACCGGTGACGGGTACCGGTACCTGCTGAACTCTGTCGTGTCCGGTGACGGCGACCGCGACGCCTCGTCTGTGTTGACGCGGTATTACGCGGAGGCCGGGACTCCTGGCTCGATGTAGCGCCGAGGGGGTCGCTACTGGTCGGTTCCGACGTTGTGTTCAACCCAGTCGCGCAGATGCTTCAACGGGGCGGCTGCGCTGTGTCCGAGGTCAGTAAGTTCGTACTCCACGCGAGCGGGAACCTCGGGGTAGACGGTGCGAGTGAGCAGGCCGTGGTCTTC
>NZ_CBDRMZ010000018.1:0-2974 GCF_965345345.1 Microbacterium sp. bgisy189
CGACGACGACTGAGAATCCATTTCAAAAGTTTTTTCATTCAGGTGCATCCAAATGAAGGTGTGCGTCGGAATACCTCTGTGACAGCGCGAACAGGTCGCGCCGAATCAGCAAGGAGTTCCTCATGCGCAAGACACTCTCCGCCGGCATCGCCCTCGGTGCCGCCGTCGCGTTCACCGCGTTCGCTCCCGCGACCGCTGCGACCAGCGACACCGCCGATCTCTCGGTGCTGCACGGCATCCCCGACACCCCGGTCGACGTCTACGTCGACGGTGAGCTGACGATCGACGACTTCCAGCCGGGCGACCTGGGTGGGCCCCTCGAGCTTCCCGCCGGCACCTACGCCGTCGCGCTGACCGCAGCCGACGCCGAAGACGACTCCGAGCCGGTCCTCGGCCCCATCGACCTCGCCCTCGAAGGCGGCATGAACTACACCGCCGTCGCCCACCTCGACGCCGACGGCCAGCCGACGGCCAACCTGTTCACGAACGACACCTCCGAGACCGCCGCCGGCGAAGGCCGTCTGACGGTCCGTCACGTGGCCGCCGCTCCCGCCGTCGACATCCTCGCGGGCGGCGAGGCCGTCATGACCGGCCTCGCGAACCCGGAGGAGGCCTCCCTCGACCTGGCCGCGGGCACCGTGAGCGCCGCCGTCGCCCTCGAGGGCACGACGGAACCGGTCATCGGGCCGGCTGACGTCGAGGTCCAGGAAGGCGTCCTGACGATGGTCTACGCGTGGGGCAGCGCTGAGGACGGCAACCTCCAGCTCGCCGTGCAGACGGTCGAGGGCCTGCACTCCGGCCCTGACGGCGTGAACACCGGTTCGGCCGGTCTCGTCGCCGAGAACGGCACGAACGGCTGGCTGATCGCCGGCGGCGCCGGCCTCGTGGCCGCCCTCGTCGCCGGTGGCGCGATGGCCGCTCGCACCGCGACCGCTCGTCGCTGAGTGATGATCATGTCGTCTCGATCCGTTTTCGCGGCCGCGCTCGTCCTGGCCGTCGGGATGGTGACGGCATGCGCCCCCGCCTCGGAGGTCGGTGCCCCCACACCGGCCTCCGAGGCACCGGCGCGGAGCGCGCAGGATCCCGATCTGCGCACTGAGGAGCCCGCGCCCGCGGGCCCGGCACCCTCGCCCCGCGCGTCGGTGCCGGTCTCGCCCGCGACACCGAAGCCCGTCGCCGAAAGGGTCGCCCCGGAGCGTCTCGAGATCCCGGCGCTCGACGTGGAGATGCCCATCGTCCCGGTCGGCGTGCAGGCCGACGGGAGCATGGAGATCCCGGAGCGTCCCTCCATCGCCGGGTGGTACCGGTTCGGGAAGGCTCCCTCCGACGCCACCGGCGCCACCGTGCTCGCCGCTCATGTGGACGACCGCGAATACGGCGTCGGCCCGCTCGCACAGCTGCGACAGAGTGAGCCCGGGAGCGAGGTGACGGTGACGGATGCCGACGGCGTACGCACCCGCTACGTCATCGACACGGTGACCTACATCCCGCGCGCGCAGCTGCCGGTCGAAGACCTCTTCGTCCGGGATGGCGAGCCCACGCTCGTCGTCATCACCTGCGGAGGCTCATTCGATGCCCAAACCCGCAGCTACAGCGATAACGTGGTGATGGTTGCTCGGGCTGCTTCATGATCATCGCGAGCGCATCCGTCCGACCGGTATCGAAGGAGTACGTCGTCGACGAGGATATGGAGCTCGCGGAGCGTTTCGCCGCGGGGGATGAGAGCGCGCTCAAAGCGATGTACGACCGGTGGGGACGGGTGATCTACACCCTCGCCGTCCGGTCGACCGGAGACCCGGCCGAAGCAGAGGACATCACGCAGCGGACCTTCGTCTCCGCGTGGACCTCGCGCTCCTCGTACCGGGCCGACCGCGCCCCGCTGGGCGCATGGCTGGTCGCCATCGCGCGGCGCAGGATCGCCGATGCCCATGAGGCGCGCGCCCGCGCGGCCCGCCTGGAGCAGGCGGTGATGGCGGTGACGCCCGAACCGGTCGTCGACGCTCCCGACGTCACCGACTCGATCCTCGTCGCCGACGAGCTCGCCAACCTCGAACCCGATGCGAGGGCCGTCGTGACCCTTGCGTTCTACGACGATCTCACCCACGGTCAGATCGCCGAGCGGCTGAACCTGCCACTCGGTACCGTGAAGAGTCATCTCCGCCGAAGTCTCACCCGCCTGCGAACCCGATTGGAGGCCGCCCATGTCGCATCTTGACGCCGATGTCGCTGCGCTCCTCGCCCTCGGTGAGCGCATCGCGCCCGAAGACCTCGCGCACGCCGAGTCTTGCGAACACTGCCGAAGCGAGGTCCACGCCTTCCAGCGCGCCGTGGTCGCGGGCCGTGCCGCCTCGTCCGATACGCTCCTCGCCCCGCCCGCCCATGTGTGGGACAGCATCGCCCGTGAACTCTCCTTCGAGCACTCTCCGGCCGGAGGGGCGGATGCGGCAGCGGGCCATCACGTCGCGCGGGGCTCGGGTCGTCGCCTGCGCCGTCGTCCGATGTTCCTCGCGCTCGGCGCCGTCGCCGCGGCCGCCGTCATCGTCGTGGGTGTCTGGGCCTCGGGCGGTATCGTGCCGCGCGCCGACGTCGTGTCGGAGGCCACCCTCGACGGCTTCCCCGAATGGCAGGGCGCGAACGGCGAGGCCGCTCTCGAGCGGGTCGACGGCCACAGCCAGGTCGTCGTGCGACTCGACGCGAGCGTTCCCGACGACGGCTATCGCGAGGTGTGGCTGCTGACCGCCGACGCATCCGACCTGGTGAGTCTCGGCATCCTGGAGGGTGAAGACGGCGTGTTCCCGGTGCCCGACGACGTCGATCTCGATGCCTTCACGGTCGTCGACATCTCGCAGGAGAGCGCTGACGGCGATCCCGGTCACTCCGGCGACTCGATCGTCCGGGGCGCGCTGAGCTCCAGTTGAGCGGCCTCCTCGCGCGGATCAGCCCGTTCGGCTCGGCCGACAAGCGCCAGACGAGT
>NZ_CBDRMZ010000019.1:0-2292 GCF_965345345.1 Microbacterium sp. bgisy189
ACGCTCCAGGATCTCGTGCGCGACCTCGACCGGCTCGTCCTTGTCGAGTGTCATCATGACGACATTCACGCCGTCGGTCGCGTAGAGCGCGTTGAATCCCACCCCCGCCAACGACAATCCCGCCGAGGCTCCTCCGATATCGGCCGGAGCCATCCCCTCGGTCGCCGCGAGCTCGTCCCAATGCCAGGCCGCGCCCGGGTACACCGACGGCATGATGATGTAGTGCCCACCATCGGGCGCATCACCGTTGGTGCTCGCCGGGCAGAGTGCCTGCACACCGGTGTCACGGAGCAGGGTCTCCTCGGGTTGCACGTTCCCCTCCCAGTACCCGTTCACGTAGTCGCCGATGATCTCTTGGAGCGAGATCGCCTCGAACAGCACTGCGCAGTCCGGCACCGGCCACCATCCCTCGGTGACATCTGCGGAGACGCCGTCGAACGAATCGACCGCCGTCGCCGCGACAGCGTCGATCGTCGCCTGCAGTTTCTGCGCCGGTGGCTCGGTGAAGTCGCGACCGGCAGTGACCATGACCCACACGTCACCGACTTCGGCAGCGAGCCGGCACAGCGTGACGTCGTAGGAGGGATCGCAACGGGTCTCGGAGAAGTCCGCTACGAAGTCGGCCGGCACGGATGCGGCGGGAAGCACGATCACCTCCAGCTTCTCGAGCTCGTCCTCCCCCTCAGACCACCACGCGCACGTGAGCCCGCCGAGCGTGCCTGTGGCATCCGGTTCAGCGACGGGGATCCGGTCCGGGTTCCAAACGAGGAGCTGGTCTTCGAAAGGCACCCAGCCGGCGCCGAGCAGGTCGTCGAGCTGTCCGTCGGTGAGCAGCTGCGCGCAGTCACCCGCGAACGGGATCGTCGGCTCCGACACCACTTCGGGCGTCGGGGTCGGAGCCGTCGTCGAGTTCGCCGTCGCATTGCCAGTGTTCGCGGGAGCGGGCGCGGTTGTCGCCGTGCATCCCGCGAACAGCATCGCTACGGTGATCGCGCCGAGTACCGCAGCGCGTCGACAGCGATTCATCGACGGATCAGTCTTCCGAGGCGGCCAGCGTGCCGAGCGCGCGCGCGGCGACCTCGGGCGCGACATCGAGCCCGTCGACCGTGACCCAGATGAGGTTCGTCCCATCGGTGGCGGCCAGCACGTCGGTTGTCTCGTCCTCGCCCTCGACGGTGAGACGGACCGCGTCTTCGGCACCCTCGACGTCGACCGTGTCGGGCAGCAGGACCGCCGTGCGATCCCACAGCCAAGCACCACCGGGTGCGGTCGTGATCGACATGCGGAACCAGTCCGCGTTCGCGACGTCATCGGCGACGTACTCGCAGTACTGCTCCGCCCCGACGTTCTCGAGAATCGTCTGCTCGAGCGACGGAGCACCTTCCCATCGGCCGGTCCCGTAGTCGGCGAGTACCTCGCCGAGCTGCATGTCTTCAGCCAGCGCCGCACAGTCGACGATCGGCCACCACTGGTCGGTCGCCGTCGCAGGCACCGGGGGCTCGGCCGCTGCAAGGTTCTCGAGCACCGCATCGCGCACTGCGGTCATCGAAGCCGGAGCCTCGGTGGTCGCAGCGTCCGGGCCCATCGTGACGAGCACCCACGCACCCCCTGCGGTCGCGGCGAGGCGGCACGACGATCCGCCATATGCGGCCTCACACGTCGGCTCTGCGTACGAGCCGGCGACGGACGCCTCCACCAGCGACTCGGGGAAGACGAACACCTCGAGCCACTGACCCTCGTAGTCGTTGCCGACGTCTTCGCCCCACTTGCACCGCAGGCCGCCCGCGGTGCCCTCAGCGCCGGGCGACGGAAGCTGCACCGAGGCAGGCTGCGAGGCCTGCGTGTACTTCTCCCAGAGTTCGGTTCGCTCCACCATGTTCGGCGCGACGATCGTCTCACGCTGCTCCGGAGAGAGGAGTGCGTCGCAGTCGCCGTCGAACGCGACCGTCCATGCCGGTTCGGTCGCTGACGGTGTCGAACTCGGCGACGGGTCGCCCGTCGATGATCCTGTCGGATCGGCTCCGGTGGTGGTCGGTGCGCATGCCGCCAAAGCGAGCGCGGCAATGCTGATCAGAACGGTGGCCCCCCATGCGCGTGTCATGCACACATCCTCGCATCGGCGCTCGACGCGGCACGGCTCAGGAGGACAACAATCCGATCACGCCCATGCCTTCCGCGGAATATCAGCGCGACCCGATCACTCTCGGAAGCGGCCCGACACCCTCGCGGCGCTCGAAGACGAGGAGCTCACGGGCGTGAAGCGTCGTGTGCTCGGCATCGACGCCTCGGCCT
>NZ_CBDRMZ010000020.1:0-2116 GCF_965345345.1 Microbacterium sp. bgisy189
CTCAGCCAACGACCAGATCACCCCGAAGAGCCACGAAGCGGCTTACGCGCCCGCCATTTCCGCTCCCCTCGCGGAAGCGGCCTAACCGAACCGACACCGTGTTCACCATCGAGGGCCAAGGCCCCTCGGAGGCACGTCGCGCGCTTGACATGTTGCGAGAAGTGGGTGTACGAAGTCGCTAAGAGAATTCCAGGGGGCTACCAGCGCTCAGCGCTGAGAATTCGAACTGCCGCATCGCTCGCTGCGGTACTTCTGGCTGGAGTATTCGTGTTAGGCGGAACCCCAGCCAATGCCACCACTGAAGTCGAGGTCGAGACGCTCAGTTTTCCACTCGTTGCGGTTGCGCTTGATGCTGATGTGGCAGCTGCAAACGGTTACGAACTGCGAGCTGATGACAGCGGACTGCTGTACTCCGTCCCGGTTGGAACTCCGGCCGATGCTCCCTACTCTGGCCCCAAGGCGTCCAGTGGCGGTGAAGCGGTCGTCGCCAACGAGAGCATTTCGCCGTTCGGTTCGGTGGCGGGAAACTGTGGGTCGTCATACATTTATGTGAGCACTGCTAACAAGACGTTCCTCACCGGCTACAGCATTAAGTCGAGCACCTACGGATTGCCAGTCAGCCATACTTGGGAGGTCTTCGTCGACACCGTCTATGGAGCCGGATACTACGATCTGGGAGGATTCCCACCCTGGGGTCAGTCTCAGTGGTCCGCGAGTCGGACAATAGTTGAATCCGGGACACCCCTGTATGCAACCGTCACTCAAGGTACGGTGTTCACCGTATCGGGATGGGTGTGCTACGCCTATGGCCCAGAATGGCCGCCGTGAGGATGAATCCACTGTTGCTCGAGTCGGTCCGGCGCTCATTGCCGCCGTTCGGGGAGTTGCAGGTGCGAATGGCGGCGACGGCGCTTCGTGGGTTGCTCGTTCTCGGCAGGGAGCCGAGCACGTACGAAGCAGTGGGAATCGGGCTGAACGGTCATCGAAGTTCACTGCTTGACGCACCCTCGCCTCGGAGCGGAATCGTCTATCACTGGCATCAAGCGTGTGCCCGACGAGGCATTAGCTGCCAACACCAAATCGTAACGTCGGTAGTGAACTTCAGCATTGAGATGCTTTATGAATTCGCGGTTGAACACTATGTCAACAGTCTCGGGCTGACCCGGCCAGACGCTGTGCGAAGAGCACATGGGAAGGTGTATGTTGAGGCACGCGGATCCGCCTCGGACGCCGTGACGGCTAGCTTTGACGGTGAGCGTATCGGCGGCACATCGATCGTTCTCGGCGACACCAGATACGACGCGTTTGAGTTCGACAGAGCAACGATCGTCTCTTCAGCGCATCGGACGCAACCTTGGACGGAGTACACCGTCACCCACGTTGAAATGAATCCCACCTAGAACATGTCTGACAATGCCTTGATCCAGGCGATGACGGCGTTGAGGACGATGGTGGCGCGGTAGACGGTATCGGGTGGCGATGCCTCGCCGTTGCTTGAGGCGGCAGAGGCGGCATTCGATCGCGTTCCGGCTCTTGTAGTCGGCGGCATCGAGTCCTACCTGTCGCCGCCCGCCGCGCGAACCGCGGCGCTTGCCATGCCACTTCTGGCCGTCGGGTTCTGGGATGACAGCGTCAGCTATCGATGCGACGATCTAGCCGGTGGCGACGCCGTGACGCTGCCGGGCGGGTTCTCCGAGCTCCCGGACGCCGGCGAAGGCGCAGGCGAGACGTTCGTGGTCGGCAACCGCGGCTGAGTGTGATGATGGCGGTTGGAGTCCCGCAGCGGTCTTCCTGACTCAGCGGCTGAGTGCCGCCCCGATAGATTCGGGGAGTCCCGTCGCCGAGTTCGCGTCGCGGCTCCGAGAAACTACAGGTTCAATGGCACGGACCGGCGCAGACGGGTTGCTGGGATTCGGCGCGGTCGACGGGAACCTCCGGATTCTCGACACAGAATCAATGGCGCAGACGACAAAATCACTGTCATCGGACAGCGGCGACATCCTCCGCTTCGCGAGGTCACCATGGACGAGCCCCTCGCTGGGCGACGCGTGCGTCCCGTCATGGCCTGAGACCTCACATCACCGACGTGGCCCTGCCGAGAGACGATCCTCACGGC
>NZ_CBDRMZ010000021.1:0-1729 GCF_965345345.1 Microbacterium sp. bgisy189
GCTCGTCTGCCGTTTGTCGGCCGAGCCGAACGGGCTGATGCGTGCGAGACGGTGCGTGCCCGCCTCGACCGAGAGGGTGCCGTAGGCATAGGGCGCGTCGACCTCGAAGGTGGCCGACTTGATGCCGGCGCCCTCGGCGTAAGAGGTGTCCATCACCTTGACGGGGTACTTGTGACGCTCGGCCCAGCGCAGGTACATGCGCATGAGCATCTCGGCGAAGTCGGTCGCATCGTCGCCGCCTGCGCCCGATCGGATCGTGACGACCGCGGAGCGCGCGTCGTACTCGCCGTCGAGGAGTGTCTGCACCTCGAGCTGGCCGATGACGTCCTGCAGCGTTTCGATCTCGCGACGAGCTTCGGCAGCGGTGTCTTCGTCGTCCATCTCGAGCGCGAGCTCGACGAGCACATCGAGGTCGTCGAGGCGCTGCTCGACATCGGTCACGCGCTTGAGTTCGGCCTGGCGATGGCTGAGCGCGCTCGTCACCTTCTGGGCCTTCTCGACGTCGTCCCAGAGGTCTGGGGCGCCGGCCTCTTCGGACAGTCGGTCGATCTCGGCGCGCAGCGCGTCGACGTCGACCACCGCCTTAATGTCGGCGAAGGTGGAGCGCAGGGCCTGGATGTCGGCAGACGGATCGAACTCGAGCATGACACTCCAGACTAACGTGGAAAGCGTGACCGCCAGCGACTCCCCCGCAGAACGCGGAGACGCGCTGGGCCGGATGCTGTGGCGCCTGGCGCCGATGATCTACGGTCCGACGGTGCTGTTCGCACTCGGCGAGGGCGCGGTCCTGCCGTTGCTGCCCGTGATCGCCGCAGAACTCGGTGCCGACATCGCCACGGCCGCCCTCATCGCGGCGGCCCTCGTCGTGGGGCAGCTGTGCGGCAACATTCCCGCCGGCTGGGCCGTCGCCCGCATCGGCGAGCGGGCCGCGATGGCCGGCGGCGGCGCGGTCGCACTCGTCGGCGCGCTCGGGTTGGTCTTCGCTCCGTCGCTGCCCGTGCTCGCCGTCTCCGTGTTCGTCATCGGCTTCTGCGCTGCGGTGTTCGGCCTTGCGCGTCATTCCTTCATGACCACCCGCATTCCGCTCGCCTACCGCGCCAGGGCACTGTCGCTGCTCGGCGGCACATTCCGCCTGGGCATGTTCGTCGGGCCGTTCGTGGCTGCGGCGCTGCTGTCGATCTTCGGCGACGAACACGCGTCGGTCTGGTTCTTCGCGGCGTGCCTGCTCGCGAGCATCGTGCTGGTGTTGCTCGGTCCAGATCCGGAGACCCGGGTGGCCGCGCCGACTCGCGATCCGAGGGTGAGTGAAGACACCGGCGAGCCGGTCACGGGATCGGTTCGGGTTCCTGGTCGCGCAGGTGTGTTCGCGACCATGTGGCGGCACCGCGATGTGCTCTCCCGACTCGGACTCGCCGCCGCGTCGCTGTCGGCGGTGCGGTCGGTGCGCCAGACGGTCTTGCCGCTGTGGGGCGTCTCGATCGGGCTCGACGCGCAGACGATCGCGCTGGTGGTCGGCATCTCTGGGGCCATCGACTTCGCACTGTTCTACGCGAGCGGTCAGGTGATGGACCGGTTCGGCAGGCTCTGGGCGGCGCTTCCCGCAATGCTGTTGATGGGCGCCGGGTTCTTGGCGCTCGCGTTCACGCACGATCTTCCCCAGGCCGCGATGTGGTTCGCGATGTTCGCCGCGGTGCTCGGGGTCGGCAATGGCCTGTCCAGCGGCATCCTT
>NZ_CBDRMZ010000022.1:0-1515 GCF_965345345.1 Microbacterium sp. bgisy189
CCCTGTGCGTCAGGATGGGGTGAGACACCAGCACTGCTGACCTTCGCACTGCACGGGGCGAGAACGGACCAATACTGAGATGACGATGACGGTTGCTGACGTCGGCACCGATGATGGGGCTATGGCTCCTCGTGCTGACCGGCCCAAGAGGCGGACGTTCACCGCCGAGTTCAAAGCGGCGATCCTGGCCGAGTACGACGCCGCGGACCGCTCTGGGCGTGGGGAGATCCTGCGCCGGGAGGGCCTGTACACCTCCCACATCATCGAGTGGCGCAAGGCCGCGGCCGCCGGCTCGCTGTCCGGGCTGGGCAGCAAGCCGCGGGACCGGCGCGAGCGGGAGCTGCAGGCGCTACGGGCCCGGGCGGAGAAGGCCGAGGCCGAGCTGGCCAAGACCAGGGCGGCGCTGGACCTGATGGGAAAAGCACACGCGCTCTTGGAGACGCTCTCCGAGAGCGCGGACAAGCCGCCGCGGTCGCCGCGGTGATCAACCCGGCCGTCGACGGGCTGGCCGAGCACGTCGGCACCGCGGCTGCGTGCGCGCTGCTGGGTCGCTCCCGCGCCAGTCACTACCGGGCCAAGAACCCGCCACCGCCACGTCCACGGACACCGCGGCCGGCACCGGCGAACAAGCTGTCCGCCGCCGAGCGGGCCCACGTGCTGGCCGTGTTGACCAGCCAGCGGTTCGCGGACAAGTCGGTCGCCCAGGTCTGGGCCACGCTGCTGGACGAGGGCACCTACCTGTGCTCGATGTCCACGATGCACCGGATCCTGCGCGAGCACGACATGGCCGGGGAACGGCGCCGGCAGGCGAGCCACCCGCCCCGGACCCGGCCCGAGCTCGTCGCGACGGCGCCGGGGCAGGTGTGGAGTTGGGACATCACAAAGCTCAAGGGGCCGGAGCGGGGCGTGTACTACGACCTGTACGTCGTGCTCGACATCTTCTCCAGGTTCGTCGTGGGCTGGACCATCGCGGCCCGCGAGGACGCCGAGATCGCCAAGAACCTGCTCGAGCACGCCATGGGCATCCATGGCGTGCCGGAGGCGATCCACGCCGACCGCGGGACCTCGATGACCTCCAAACCGGTCGCTCAGCTGCTCGTCGACCTCGGGGTGGCCAGGTCGCACTCCCGCCCGCACGTGTCGAACGACAACCCTTACAGCGAGGCGGCGTTCAAGACGCTGAAGTACGCCCCGGTCTTCCCCGAGCGCTTCGGGTCCCTGGCCGACGCCGGCGCGTTCGCCGAGCAGTTCTTCGCCTACTACAACCACGAGCACCGCCACTGCGGGATCGGGCTGCACACCCCCGCCAGCGTCCACTTCGGCACCGCCGGGCAGGTCCGCGCCCAGCGCCAGGCCACCCTGGACGCGGCCTACGCCGCCCGTCCCGAGCGCTTCGGCCACCGCCGACCCCAGGCGCCCAAGCTGCCCGAGGCCGCCTGGATCAACCAGCCCTCACAGGAGGCCCTCATACAGACCGCCTGACGGAATCTGTCTCACCCGCCTTGACACTTTCCG
>NZ_CBDRMZ010000023.1:0-1451 GCF_965345345.1 Microbacterium sp. bgisy189
TCGGCCGGGGGGCCGTCGTCGGGTACACGCAGCACCGGAGCGGGGACGCCGTTTCTCCATGTGATGTCCCGTGTCGCCTGTCTGATCGACCCCGGCCTCACCTTCCTTAGCCGCGATGCCGAGGCCTGGTCCACGTTCTGCGGGCCGTCCGGGCGTGGACGGGCACGCCCGGCGCCGGCACAGAGCGTCCGAAGTGCCACGGGGCGGGCCGGCAGACATGATCCGGGCGGGACGCGGCCCCCCCACCGGGGGTGACCCTGCCGGGCCGCCGGGTCCGGACCCGGTCACGCGGCTCTCGGGACGGGCTGGGCGCGTACCTGCCGCTCTCAGCGCCCGCGACAGGGAGTTCCGCGAGTGGGCGACGGAGGTCGGGGGCCGGACATCCCGTTGTCGGCAGGTACGGTATGGTCATGCCCGTCGAGCTCCCCGCCCGGGGGGCATGACGAGGAGGTCAGCATGGCTCTGCGCGAACTCGAGTTCACGTCGCACAACGGCACCGACACCATCCAGGCCTGGGTGTACGAACCGGCGGTCACGCCGGTGGCGGTGGTCCAGCTCATCCACGGTCTCGGCGAGCACTCCCGCCGGTACCTGCACATGACGGCCGCGCTGGTGGATGCGGGGTTCGTCGTGGTCGCGGACGATCACGCGGGTCACGGTCGGACGGCGATGCAGTCGGGGACGTGGGGTGACGCCGGTGACGAGTCGGCGACGGTCATCGTGCAGGACGAGGTGACGCTGTACCGGAAGGCCAAGGAGCTGTTCCCCGATCTGCCGTACGTGGTGTTCGGCCACAGCCTGGGGTCGATGATCGCGCGGGCGCTGGTGCTGCAGCCGGGTGTCGAGGTCGACGGGCTCGCGCTGGGCGGTATCGCCGTGGGCATGCGCGGTGTCGAGTCGACGCTGGATCGCGAGGCCCTGAAGGCTGCCGTGGCGGCCGACGGTTCCGCCCCCGCTGCGGATGCGTTGGTGGGCCAGCTGTTCGACGGCTTCTACGACCGCCTCGGCCCGGACTTCGGCCCGACGGACTGGGTGGCGCGCAACGCGGACGTCGTCCGTGATCACGGCCGCGACCCCTTCAATAACTTCGGCGCCCCCTTGAGCAACCGGTTCCTGCAGGGCTTCGTCGACGTGTACGACCAGGCCAACGGCGACGACTTCTTCGACCGCCTTCCGCAGGTTCCCGTCGCGATCTTCGCGGGCGCGGAGGACCCGGTGACCAACTACGGCGAGGGTGCGCGCGAGGTCGCCCGGCGCCTGGAGGAGAAGGGCCACGACGTCGAACTCCACATCTACCCCGACGTCCGCCACGAGGTTCACAACGAGCCCGAGACCCGCGCCGAGATGGAGAACTCCCTCATCGAGTTCGTCCACCGCGCCGCCGGGCGGGACGACGCCTGACCCCCGAGGCGCACCCGGCCGCTCGCGCCCAAGCACCGTGACGGGGCCCT
>NZ_CBDRMZ010000024.1:0-1417 GCF_965345345.1 Microbacterium sp. bgisy189
GGCCGCGTCCGTTTGAGTGGTGGTCTTTCGCTTCGTTGCGATGATCAGCTGTCGTTAGTTTAGGCGGCGGTGATCTCGGGGAGTATCACCGCCTCGTCGATGGTGGGGGTGGTCGCGGTGAGCTCGGTCATGGAGGCTTCGGAGAAGTAGCGGCGGTCGGCGGCTTCCCATTCGTCGTGTTGCTCGACGAGGACGGAGCCGGCCAGGCGGAGCAGGGCGGCGTTGTTCGGGAACACGCCAACGACGTCGGTGCGGCGCTTGATCTCCCGATTGAGGCGTTCCAGCGGGTTCGTGGACCAGATCTGTCGCCAATGCCGGGCGGGGAACGCTTTGAACGCGAGGATGTCGTCACGGGCGTCGGTGAGCATCACGGCGGTCTTGGGGTGGACGCGCTCGATCATGCGCACGACTTCGTCGAACTGGGCATCGATGTGCTCGGCGTCGGGTTGGGCGAAGATCGTGCGGATCACGCTGGCGACCATCTCCTGCCGGCCCTTCGGGAGGGCGGTCAGGACGTTGCGCATGAAGTGGACGCGGCAGCGCTGCCAGGCGGCGCCCTGCAACACGGTCGCTGCGGCCTTCTTCAGTCCGGCGTGGGCGTCGGAGATCACCAGCTTCACCCCGCCCAGACCTCGTGTCTTCAACGAGCGCAGGAACTGCTTCCAGAACTCCTCGGTCTCGCTGTCTCCGACATCGAAGCCCAGCACGACCCGCCGCCCGTCAGCGGCGACGCCGATCGCGACGACGACCGCCTGGGACACGACACGGTGGTCGATGCGGACCTTGCAGTAGGTCGCGTCGAGGAACACGTAGGGGTAGGCGATGTCAGACAGCGAGCGGTCGCGGAACGATGCGACCTCGGCGTCGAGCCCTTGGCAGATGCGGGACACCTCGGACTTCGAGATGCCAGTGTCAGCGCCGAGCGCTTTGACGAGGTCATCGACCTTCCGGGTTGAGACGCCGTGGAGGTAGGCCTCCATCACGACCGCGAACAAGGCTTGGTCGACCCGGCGGCGCCGCTCCAGCAGCGACGGGAAGAACGACCCCTGCCGCAACTTCGGGATCCGCAACTCCAGATCCCCAGCCGTGGTCGACAGCACCCGCGGCCGGGAACCGTTGCGGGTAGTCGTGCGCTCGCTCGTGCGCTCGTAGGGGGCGGCGCCGATGAATGCGGCTGTCTCCGCGTCGATCAGCTCCTGGTAGAGCCGCTCGGTCGCGGCTCGGATGCGGTCGGTGGTGCCGGTGAGCTTCAGTTCCCCGAGCAGCTCGAGGAGGGCAGACTGGTCAAGAGCCATCGTGCGGTGTCGTCTTTCTGTGTGAGTTCTTGGTCGTTCTCACTGACCATCGCACGATGGCTCACCCCGTCGCGGTCACGACGCCGCGGGCCCGAAAGACCACCACCCCGCGGGACTCCAGG
>NZ_CBDRMZ010000025.1:0-1280 GCF_965345345.1 Microbacterium sp. bgisy189
GGGCGTGAAGAACGAATCGGTGACAACTGATCGTTAGTGCTGGGAGGCGCTGACGGGAAGGATGTCATCATGCCCGGTCCATATCCCCAAGAGTTCCGCGAAGACGTCGTCGCGGTCGCAAGACGCCGCGAGAGTGGCGTCACCATCAAGCAGATTGCCGTCGACTTCGGTATCAGCGAAGCGACGCTGCAGAACTGGCTCCGCCAAGCAGATGTTGAGGAAGGCAAGCGTCCCGGTCAGACCGCGGATGAGGCTGCCGAGATACGGGAGCTCAGGCGCCGGAATCGTCTCCTCGAGCAGGAGAACGAGGTGCTCCGGAAGGCCGCGGCGTATCTGTCGCAGGCGAATCTGAAACTCGGTGGCTCCCCAAAATGACATACCCGCTCGTTGCTGAGCTCGCCGACGCGGGGATCCCCGTGACGGTGTCGTGCCGGGTTCTCAAGCTCGCCCGCCAGCCCTACTACCGGTGGCGCAACGACCCTATCCGCAGCGCCGACGTGCTCCGCGCGCACCGGATCAATGCCCTGCACGACGCTCATGCTGAAGACCCGACGTTCGGCTACCGATACCTGGCCGACGAAGCGCGCCGGGCCGGGTGGCGGATGAGCCGACGGACTGCGTGGAAACTGTGCTCGCAGGCCGGGATCCTCTCGTCCGCGCAACGCCGCCGGCGCGGGAAGGGCAAGAAGACCGGCCCGCCCGTGTTCGACGATCACGTGCAGCGGCAGTTCCGTGCCGACACCCCGAACCGGGTCTGGTTGACCGATATCACGGAGCACTGGACGAGTGAAGGCAAGCTCTACTGCTGCGCGATCAAGGACGCCCACTCCAACCGGATCGTCGGCTACTCGATCTCCGATCGGATGACCGCGAAACTCGCCGTTGACGCGCTCCGCAACGCCGTCACCCGCCGCGGCGACGTCGCCGGATGCATCCTGCACGCCGACAGAGGCAGCCAATTCCGAAGCCGCGCCATGGCCCGTGAGCTCCGCCGTCACGACATGGTCGGGTCGATGGGCCGCGTCGGCGCCGCGGGAGACAACGCCGCGATGGAGTCGTTCTGGTCGTTGTTGCAGACGAACGTCCTCAATCAGCAGCGATGGGCGACCCGGCAGGACCTACGCCTCGCGATTGTCGTCTGGATCGAGCGGAAGTATCACCGCCAGCGAGCACAGGACGCCCTCGGCGGGTTGACGCCTATCGAGTTCGAAGCAAAGCTAACCGAGCCGCTCACCCTCGCGGCCTAAACCACACCTGTCACCAGTTCGTTCTTCACGCCC
>NZ_CBDRMZ010000026.1:0-900 GCF_965345345.1 Microbacterium sp. bgisy189
CTCCTCGACCGGGTCGCACTCCGCGTCGCACCCGGCAGGCTGGATGCCGCCGAACGTGAACTCGTCGAGTTGGCGCCGGGCTTGCGGGCGGATGAGTTGAACCGGCTCCTCGCCCGTGCCGAAGCCGACCTCGACCCCGCTGGTGTCGAACCGAGACACGACCAGGCGCGCGCGGAACGATCGCTGATCCTTCAAGAACGCGACGGGATGGTCCACCTCACCGCGAAACTCGACGTCGAGACCGCCGCCCCGATCAAGACCGCGATCGAAGCGATGGTGACCCAGACGTTGCGCCGCAACGAACACGCCGACGACGCCGAACGCGACGACCGATCCGTCAGGCAGATGCAAGCAGACGCCCTCGCCGACCTCTGCCGTCACGCGATCGGCTGCACCACTGTCCCCACCGGGCCCGTCACCACCGTCGTCGTCCGCATGGACCTCGACGACCTGCTCCGCCGCGTCGACGACGCCGGGGCGGTCGGTGCTGGTGCCACGGACGCGGCGGGGGTCGCGACGATCGACGGGATCGACCAGCCCGTCCCCGCCGCCGCGATCCGGCGGATGGCCGCCGACGCGCAGGTCATCCCGTGCGTCCTCGGCGGCGACAGCGACATCCTCGACTGGGGCAGAACGAAACGCCTCTTCACGCCCACCCAGAAACTCGCGCTCATCGAACGCGACGGCGGCTGCGTCTCTTGCGGGGCGCCACCCGGCTGGTGCATCGTCCACCACATCGACTGGTGGGAACGAGACACCGGACCCACCGACCTCACCAACGGGGTGCTGCTGTGCACCGCCTGCCACCACCGCATCCACGACGACGGCTGGAACCTGCGCGTCGACGGCACCGGCACGACCGCGACCGTCTGGCTCACCCCACCCACCTGGATCGACCCC